>NZ_CP180537.1:1200000-2400000 GCF_047777955.1 Oleiharenicola sp. Vm1 | reverse complement strand
CGCCGCGCCCGTGACCCCGCTCTCGTCCGACACCGCACGCCTCGCGCAGCTCGAGGCCGACAACGCCGACCTCAAACGCCAACTCGCCGACCTGCGTCGCGAGTTCGAGGACTTCCGGAAGAAGTTCGAATAAAAAAGGCCCGCGACGCGCGGGCCCGAAAACCGTCGAATCCGCCGGAAGCTCAGTGCTTCTTGTGATGCTTCCGGTGCTTGTGGTGCTTGTGGTGCTTCTTGCCGCCGTTCTTGGCCACCTGCGGCGTGGAGGTGACGGGCGCCGTGACGGTTTCCGCGAAGGCGGAGGCCGTGAGGAGGCTGAGCGCGACCACTGCGAGCGAGAGGAGTTTCTTCATGGGTGCCGAAGACGCCGCGGCGCAGAAACGGTTACGGGTTACGCGATCAAGCCTGCGGCGGCCGTCCGCGCACCTCGGCCAGCACGGGGCTCACCGCCGCGAGCGGCCGCACTTCCACGGTCAACCCGTGCGGCAGCCCGGGACATTGCCGCGCGATCGCGGTCGCCTCGTCGAGCGACTCGACCGTGAGCATGATGTAGCCACCGACGACCTCCTTCGCCTCGGCAAACGGTCCGTCCGTGACGCGGCCTTCCGGCCCGGACACCACGCGCCCGTCGAGCGCGAGGGGCTGGCCGTGCGAAACTTTCCGCTGCGCGGCGAGGCCGTCATACCAGTCGTTCCATTGGCGGGCGAGCAAGGCGCGGCCTTCGGGAGTCAGGTGCGCATGCGCTTCCGGGCCGGCGTTGCGGAAGAGCAGCATGTAGCGCGAGATCGGCTGGGATGGCGTGGACATGCGCGCGAAGTGAGCGCGTCGAGTTGCGAGGCGTCAATCGCTCTGCGACGAAACCGCCACTACGTCAGCAGCCGGCGGCTCGAAGCGCGCTCGAAAGCCGTCCCACGCCGCGCCGTTGATCTCCAGCACGCGCCCACCGGCCGCGGTGCGCGCGAGCGTCCGCGCCCGGGCGACCGCGTCCTCGCAGCGCACGACGTGCAGCACGGCCGCGGCGCCGATCTCCGCCGCGCGCCGCCGGGCGTCATCTCGCTCCGCTCGCGTCCAGAACCCCCAATCCAGGATCACCTCGCCGCCGGTCGCAACGACCCGCGCCGCTTCCTGCCACAACTCCTTCGTGATCGCGCGCGCGAACTCCGCAAATCTCTCCGCGGGCGGATTGGTGCCGTGCCGCGCCACCATCCGCTCGTCATGCCCCAGGATCACCGCGCCGCGCTCGGCCGCGAGGCGGCGCGCCAGCGTCGTCTTGCCGCAGCCCGGGAGCCCGCACAGCAGGTGCACGAGCGGACGGCCGGATCGCTCGGACGCCGAGGCCATCGGGTCAAAATCCCACCGCGCCTTGCGCGTGCAGCTCCGCGCCGCTCCGCACCGCAAAGACGCCGCGCTCGCCGGCCCGCTCGAGGGCGACCTGCACGGCGGCGACTCCCGGCGAGACTTCCTTGAGAAACTGCATCTCGACCGCCCGCGGCCGGACCGGCAGCGCCTGCCGGCTCAGCGCGGTCTGCAGGCAGTCGAGGTAGGCGGTGTTGTTCAGGTGCGCGTTGCCGTCGAAGTCCGAGTAGCGCAGCGACACCTCCGTCGCCGCCGCGCCGGCCGCGGGCGGCTCGAAGCGGAGCTTGTCCAAGTCCGGCCGGAACACCTCCGCCTGCCCGACGGGGAAACGCTCCGCCAGGTCGCCCGGCACGCGCGTGAGCGACTTCGTGCGCAGGTTGATGTAGAGCCAGAGCGTGGAGGCGCGCAGCACCAACTCGTCGCCGCAGTAGAGCCGCAGGTCGCGATAGCCGCGGAAGCCGCGGATGCCGGCCGACCAGGTGCGCACCGTCACTTTCTCCTCGTAGCGCGGATAGCGCGCGATCTCGACCGCGATGCGATTCAGCACCCAGCTTTCGCCGAGCGCCGTCATCGCCTTGGCGCCGAGACCGTAGACGTCGGCGTGCTTGATCGCCGCCTCTTGCAGCAGCTTGAAGACGCCCGCGAGGGTCATCACCTGGTCGCGGTCGACGTCCCAGTAGGACACCGCCGATTCCAGAGTGAAGACCTCGCTCATGGCGCCCGGGCTCACGCGCCGGCGAACTTCTGCAGCCGCGCCAGCACCCGCTCCTTCCCGAGCACGCGGAAGATGCTCGTGATGCTCGGGCCGGCGTTGGTGCCGGTGACCGCGAGGCGGGCGATGCCCTGGTAGTCGCCGAAGCCGAGTTGCTTCGATTCGGCCAGCGCCTTGAGCGTGGCCTCGATGGCGGCATCGGTCGAGAAATCCATCGCGGGCAGCGCCGCGATCAGCTCGGCGAGGCGCGCCTTCGGGTCGCCCTTGGCCATGAGCTTCTCCTTCACCTTGGCGTCGATCGGGAAGTCGTCGGTGAAGAAGTAGACGGTGTAGGCCGCGAGCTCGTCGATGGACTTAATCTTCGGCTGCGCCAGCAGCATGATCTCGCGGAAGTAGGCCTCGTGCGCGAGCACCGCGGCGCCGTTCGGCTGTTTCGCGAAGTAGGCTTTCGCCTGCGCGAGGAACTTCTCCGCCGGCAGCTCCAGCAGATACTGCATGTTGAGGTTCGCGAGCTTCTTGTGGTCGAACTTCGCGCCGCTCTTGTTCACCGCCGGCAGGTCGAAGAGGCGCACGATCTCGGCAACCGACATCTTCTCGCGATCGTCGCCGGGATTCCAGCCGAGCAGCGAGATGTAGTTCACCAGCGCCTCGGGCAGGAAAAAGCGCTGTTGGTATTCCTCGATCAGCGCCCCCTTGTCGCGCTTCGACATCTTGCCCTGTCCCATCTCGGGCGACTTCAGGATGAGCGGGATGTGCGCGAAGATCGGCGGCGTGACGCCGAAGCCCTCGTAGAGGCGCACGTGCTTGCTGGTGTTCGAGAGGTGATCCTCGCCGCGGATGATGTGCGTGACCTTCATCGTGATGTCGTCGACGACGTTCACGAAGTGGAACACGGGGTTGCCGTCCGAGCGGAAGATCACGAAATCCTCGTCCTCCATGCGCTCGACGCGGCCGCGGATCTGGTCGTCGATCACGACCGGGTCGCTCTTCACCTTCTCGACCTCCTTCTTGCGGTGGTCGTCGAAGACGCGGTAGCGCTCGCCGAGCATCTTGAACCAGATCGCGCCGTCCTTCTCGTAGGCGCGGCCGTTGGCCAGGAGCTTCTGCTTGTATTCCTCGTAGAGGGCGCCGCGCTGGCTCTGGCGATACGGGCCGTAGGCGCCGCGCTCGCCGACGCCGTTCGGATTCGGACCCTCGTCCCAGTCCATGCCCAGCCAGGTCAGGCTGTCGTAGATCAGGCGGAGGAACTCCTCGCTGTTGCGCGCCTGGTCGGTGTCCTCGATGCGCAGGATGAACGTGCCGCCGGTGTGGCGGGCGTAGAGCCAGTTGAACAGCGCCGTGCGGGCGCTGCCGATGTGGAAGAAGCCGGTCGGGCTGGGTGCGAAGCGGACGCGAACCTGGGACATGGGAAAAGGGAGAGCGACCAGTGGACACAAGGGAACACAAATTTCCAAGCCTGCTTCCATTCGAGTTGCCTCCGGCGCAATCCTGACTGCCTTGCTCGGCGCGATGACGCCCACGCCGCCGTTCGATCCCGCCACCTTCATTCCGCAATTCGACGCCGCCGCGCGCCGCGCGGGCTTCACCGCCGAGCCGTTCGGCGAAATCCATGGCTACGCGCTCAACGCCTACACCAAGCTCGCCGCCCCGGACGCGCCGCGTCTCTACGTCTCGTCCGGCATGCACGGCGACGAACCGGCTCCGCCCTGGGCCGTGCTGGAGCTGGTGGAGCGCGGCTTCTTCGATTCCCGTGCCTCGTGGTGGATCTGCCCGATCCTCAATCCCACCGGCCTCGCCCTTGGCAAACGCGAGAACTTCGCCGGCGTCGATCTCAACCGCGACTACAAGCAGCCCGCCTCGGCCGAGATCCGCGCGCACGTCGCCTGGCTCGAACGCCAGCCGGACTTTCACGCGACCTTCTGCCTGCACGAGGACTACGAGGCGCAGGGTTTCTACCTCTACGAGCTGAATCCGGAGCAGCGTCCGACGCTGGCGGATGCCGCCCTCGCCGGCGCCGCGCGGCATTGTCCGATCGAGCACGCGGCGGTCATCGACGGCCGCGAGGCCGCGGCGCCCGGCATCATCCGGCCGGTGAGCGATCCGCTGCTCCGCGAGCAGTGGCCGGAGGCGATCTACCTGCGCCACCAGCACACGCCCCTCACCTACACCTTCGAGTCGCCGACCATGCTTCCGCTCCCCGCCCGCGTCGCCGCGCACTGCGCCGCGCTGCGAGCCGCGGTCGACGCGCTGCTCACGCCGTCGCGTTAGCCGCGAAGGTGCGCGCGACGAACGCGTCGATCAGCGCCTGCGCCTCGGCGGCCGGCAGGTTCAGGCGCCGCTCAGCGAAGCGCGCGAGATCCGCCGGCCACGGCGCCGTGAGCACGTAATCCATGCGCGCCGGGCGCAGGTCGATGGCCGCGCAATGCAGCGCCTGGCGCGTGAGCGGCAACAGCGCGCTGTGCCGCGCGGTCCAGCCCTGCTCGGCAAATTCGAGATAGAGCGCCGGATCCGGTCCGTAGAGCTTGTCGCCCACCACGCGCCGGCCCAGCCACTCGGCGTGGGCGCGGATCTGGTGCTTGCGGCCGGTGTGCAGCTCGATCCCGGCCAGCGTGAAGCCCCCGCGTGCGGCGAGGGGTGGAAAATCGTCCGCGCCTCCTGCGCGCCCGCCGAGCCCGACTCGACCACCCGCTGCTTCACGGTGACGTTGGCGCTCGAATCCGGGCCAAGCGGCTGGTTCACCTCGACCGAGGCGGCGAGCTCCCCCTCGAGCAGGGCCACATAGGCTTTGCCGACGAGGCGCTTGCCGACGGCCTTTTGCAGCCGGCTGCCGGTGGCCTCGTCCTTGGCCAGAATAATCACTCCAGAAGTCTCGCGATCGAGCCGATACACGAAACGGATGGTTTGCAGCCCCATGCCTTCGCGCAGCGCCCCCGCGAGGCTCGACCACGGTCCGTTCTTGGACGGGTGGACGACGAGCCAGCCGGGCTTGTCGATCACCAGCAGCCGAGCGTCCTCGAAGCGCACCCAGCCGGGCAGATCCGCGGGATTTACCAGCGGCGCCTCGGGCGGTGGGAGCGGTTGGCCGTCAAGGAGGGACATGCGGGGACGTTCAAAATTATTGTGTGTTATAACCGACACCTCGAGGTTGCCTCCGCGCCGGCATGGGCTATGCGTGTGGGTGTCGAATGAAGCACTTTCCCACAAGGAAAGAATCGCCGGCCCGCTCGGGCGGCACCTTCGACATACCGCACACCGCCGAGAGGGACTCGGCCGTCGTGCTTTTCCCCAACCCAAAAAGGATACCCATGAATAGCTCCCACGGCTCCCACGAAGTTATCGTTACCGGCATTCACCTCGATCTGACCCCGTCCCTGAAGTTCTACGTTCGAGAGAAAATGGAGCGATTGTTTCGACACGAGAGCCACATCGTGCGCGTGAAAGTCGAACTCGAGTGCGACCGGCAGCACCTCAACGACAACAAGTTCATCGCCAAGGGTCACATCCAGGTCCGCGGCCCCGACATCAACGCCACCGTCAGCTCGGAGGACTGCCACAAATCCATCGACCTGCTCGTCGACAAGCTCGACCAGTCCCTCCGCAAGCGCCACGGCATGGCCAAGGACAAGCGCAATCACCCGCACGCCGTCGAGTGGCAGGACGTCTCGCTGCCCAAGGCGATCTGACCGCCGCTCCTGCGGTCCCGTCTTCGAGCCCGCCGCCCGGCGGGCTTTTTCTTTGTGCCGCGCGCCGCGTCCGAAAGCAGAAACCGCCACGCGCCCGGTATCGTTGCTAATGGTCCGAACGGAGTAAGCCTTTTCGGTTTTCAAACGCCGCGGCGACGCCTTCTATGACACGACCTTCGCTATGCCCGGCACCCTCCCCCTCTCCGGCCGCGACCTCACCCTCGCCCGCCTGCGGCGCGCGCTCGCCCGCCGCGAGAAGATCGCCCTCACCGCCGCCGCCCGTCGCCGCATCCGCGCCTCGCGCGCCATCGTCGACCGTCTCCACGACGACCCGACGCCGCACTACGGCATCAACACCGGCTTCGGCGTCCTCGCCCACCAGCGCGTGCCCGCCAGCGATCTGGAGAAGCTCCAGGAGAACCTGATCCTCAGCCACGCCGTCGGCGTCGGCGACGAGGTGCCCGCCGAGATCGTGCGGCTCATGCTCCTGCTGAAAGTCAACGGCCTCGCCGTCGGCATGTCGGGCGTGACGCCCCAGGTCGTCGACACCCTGGCGCGCTTCTACAACGAGGACGCGCTGCCCGTCGTCTACACCAAGGGCTCGCTCGGCGCCTCGGGCGACCTCGCGCCCCTGGCCCACCTCGTCCTGCCCCTGCTCGGCCTCGGCGAGATGACTTTCCGCGGCCGCCGCCAGCCTGCGCGCGTCGTCCTGAAGCGACTCGGCCTGGCGCCGTTGAGGCTCCAGTCCAAGGAGGGCCTCGGCCTGATCAACGGCACGCAGTTCATGTCCGCCTACGCGGTCCATTGCCTGCTGCGCGTCGAGAACCTGCTCAAGACCGCCGACCTCGCCGCCGCGACGACGCTCGAGGCCGCGCGCGGCAGCGCCTCGCCCTTCGACGCCCGCATCCACGACGCGCGCCCGCATGCCGGCCAGCGCGACGTCGCCCGCAACGTCCGCACGCTCCTCGCCCGCTCCGAGATCCTGCCCTCGCACGCGAACTGCGGCAAAGTCCAGGACCCCTACTCGCTCCGCTGCGTGCCGCAGGTCCACGGCGCCGTCCGCCTCGCCTACGCCCACGCCCGCCAGGTCGTCGAAACCGAGATCAATTCCGCCACCGACAACCCGCTCATCTTCGAGAACGGCGACGTGGTCAGCGGCGGCAACTTTCACGGCGAACCGCTCGCGTTCGTCATGGACTACCTGGCCATCGCCACCGCCGAGCTCGCGTCGATCTCCGAGCGCCGCATCTACATGCTGCTCCACGGCGACACCATCGGCGACCTCAAGGTCCCGAAGCTGCTCATGAAGGACACCGGCCTGAACTCCGGTTTCATGATCCCGCAATACACCGCGGCCGCGCTCGTGTCGGAAAACAAGGTCCTCGCCCATCCCGCCTCCGTCGATTCGATCCCGTCCTCGCTCGGCCAGGAAGACCACGTCTCGATGGGCTCGATCAGCGCCACGAAGCTCCTCGAGGTGGTGAAGAACACCGAGACCGTCCTCGCGATCGAGTTCATGTGCGCCGCCCAGGGCCTCGAATTCCTCCGTCCGTTGACGGCCGGCCGCGGCGTCGAGGCGGCCTTCGCCGCCGTGCGCCGCGTGATCCCGTTCGCGCAGGCCGACCGTCTCTTCCACGACGACGTCCAGACCGCGCTCGCCCTCGTGCGCAGCGAGCAGCTCGTCGCTGCCGCGGAAAAGCGCGCCGGCAAACTCCTCTGATTCGGAACACCCCATGCCGAAACCCCAAACGAAGATCCCTGCGTCCCGTCCCCGCCCCGTCCGCGCCCCGCGCGGCACGATGCGCACCTGCCAGTCGTGGGCCGCGGAGGCCGCGCTGCGCATGCTGCAGAACAACCTCGACCCCGAGGTGGCCGAGCGCCCGAACGACCTCGTCGTCTACGGCGGCCGCGGCAAGGCCGCGCGCAACTGGGCCTGCTTCGACGCCATCCTCGCCGCGCTGCCGAAGCTCGCGCCCGACGAGACGCTGCTGGTCCAGTCCGGCAAACCGGTCGGCGTCGTCCGCACGCACGTCGACGCGCCGCGCGTGCTCCTCGCCAACAGCAACATCGTGCCGGCCTGGGCGACGCAGGAGCGCTTCGACGACTTCGAGAAACGCGGCCTGATGATGTATGGCCAGATGACGGCCGGTTCGTGGATCTACATCGGCACGCAGGGCATTTTGCAGGGCACCTACGAGACCTTCGCCGAGTGCGGCCGTCAGCACTTCGGCGGCACGCTCGCCGGCCGGCTCTGCGTCACCGGCGGCTGCGGCGGCATGGGTGGCGCGCAACCGCTCGCCATCACGATGGCGGAAGGCACCTGCCTCATCGCCGACGTCGACAAGTCCCGCCTGCAAAAACGCGTCCACGACCGCTACCTCGACGAGATCGCCCCCTCGCTCGACGAGGCGATCGATCGCGCCGTGCTCTACGCCGAGCACCGCAAGGCCCTCAGCGTCGGCGTCGTGGCCAACATCACCGATCTCCTCGAGCGCCTGCTCGCGCGCAAGATCGCGGTCGACGTCCTCACCGACCAGACCAGCGCGCACGATCCGCTCGTCGGCTACGTCCCCGTCGGCTACGACCTCAAGGCCGCCGCCAGGCTCCGCAAGGCGGACCCGAAGAAATACCAGAAGCTCTCGCTCGCCTCGATGGCCCGCCACGTGAAGGCGATGCTCAAGCTCCAGCAACGCGGCGCGAAGACCTTCGACTACGGCAACAACCTCCGGCAGCACGCGCTCAACCAGGGCGTGAAGCGCGCGTTCGATTTCCCGGGCTTCGTGCCGGCCTACATTCGCCCGCAATTCTGCCTCGGCCGCGGGCCGTTCCGCTGGGTCGCGCTCTCCGGAGATCCGGCCGACATCGCGGCGACCGACCGCGCGATCATGGAACTCTTCCCCGCGGACCAGGCGCTGCATCGCTGGCTGAAGATGGCCGGCGAGCGCGTCGCCTTCCAGGGCCTGCCCGCGCGCATCTGCTGGCTCGGCCTCGGCGAGCGCCACCGCGCCGGCCTGCTCTTCAACCAGATGGTCGCCGACGGCCGCGTGAAGGCGCCGATCGTCATCGGCCGCGACCACCTCGACTGCGGCTCCGTCGCCAGCCCGAACCGCGAGACCGAGGCGATGAAGGACGGCTCCGACGCGATCAGCGACTGGGCGATCCTGAACGCGATGGTCAACATCGCCAGCGGCGCGTCGTGGGTCAGCTTCCACCACGGCGGCGGCGTCGGCATCGGCTACAGCCAGCACGCCGGGCAGGTCGTCGTCGCCGACGGCACGCCCGAGGCCGCGCGCCGCCTCGAGCGCGTGCTGACGAACGACCCGATGATGGGCGTCTTTCGCCACGCCGACGCCGGCTACGCGCAGGCGCAGGAGTGCGCCGAGCGGCTGAACGTCCCCATCCCGATGAAGCCCTGGTGAACGGAACCATGAAACCGATCCCCCACCTCATCCCGGCGCAGTGGCCGGCCTCGCTTTCCGCCGCCCGCTTCGCGTCGACGTTCCGCACCGAGAGTCCCGATGGCTGCGCGGTCGCGCTGCTCGGCCTCCCGGACGACCGCGGCGTGTGGATGAACAACGGCCGCCCCGGCGCCGACCGCGGGCCGGCGGCGTTTCGCGAGGCCCTCGGCCGCTACGGCGCCGCCCAACCGGCCGCGGGCGACCTGCCGCGCGTGTTCGACGCCGGCAACGTCGAGGTCTCCGACTCGCTCGAGGAAACCCACCGCCGCGTGACGGCCGTCACCGGCGCCTTGCTCGACGCCGGCCTGTTCCCCATCGCCGTCGGCGGCGGGCACGACCTCACCTACCCGTTCGTGCGCGCGGTCGCCGCGCGCTTTCCCAAGCCGGTGGGCGTCTACTTCGACGCGCACCTCGACGTGCGCGAGACGACGGGCTCCGGCATGCCGTTCCGGCGCCTGGTGGAGGACTGCGGCGTCCGCGGGCTGCACCTGCACGGTTTCCGCCCGCTGGTGAACTCGCGCGAGCACTTCGCCTGGTTCAAGGCGCACGGCGGAACCGCGCACCCCGACCGCGCCAAAGTCGCGCTGCCGCGGGCGAAGCACCTCTTCGTCAGCTTCGACCTGGACGTCCTCGACGCCGCGCAGGCGCCGGGCGTCAGCGCGCTGAATCCCTCCGGCTGGTCCGTCGCCGACGCCGAGCGCTGGGTGCACGCCTGCGGCGCGAACCGCACCGTGCGCTGCTTCGACCTGATGGAACTGAACCCCGCGCACGACGCCGACGGACGCACCGCGCGCGTCGCCGCGCATTTGTTCCTGACGTTCCTGCTCGGCTTCGCTAGGCGTCCGGGCCGATGAGCATCCTCGTCCGCAACGCCCGCCTCCTCACCCTCGCCGGCCCCGCCGGTCCGCGCCGCGGCCAGGCGCTGCGCGAACTGGGCGTCATTCCCCAGGGCGAGGTGCTCGTCGTCGACGACAAGATCGCCGCCATCGGCGCCAAGGTCGACGCCCCGGCCGACGCGCAGGTCATCGACGCCGCCGGACGCGTGCTGCTGCCGGGCTTCGTCGACTGCCACACCCACGCCTGCTGGGCCGGCGACCGGCTCGACGAGTGGGAGCAGAAGCTCAACGGCGTCCCCTACCTCGACATCCTGAAGGCCGGCGGCGGCATCCACTCCACCGTGCGGGCCGTGCGCGAGGCCACGCAGAAGCAGCTCGCCGCCAGCCTGCGCGAGCGCCTCGGTCAGATGCTGCGCGGCGGCACGACGACCGTGGAGGTGAAGAGCGGCTACGGCCTCCAGACCGAGGCCGAGCTGAAGATGCTGCGCGCCATCCGCCGCGCCGCCAGCGACTGGCCGGGCACGGTCGTGCCGACCGCGCTTCTGGGCCACGCGGTCGAGGGCGACGTGGAGGACTATTCGCGCATGGTGACGAAGGAGATGCTCGCCGAGGTGTCGCGCGAGTTCCCCGACATCGCCGTCGATGCGTTCTGCGAGAAGGAGGCGTGGACGGTCGAGGCCTGCGTGCGGCTCTTCGAGAAGGCGCGCAAGCACCACCCGATCCGGGTGCACACCGACCAGTTCAACTCGCTCGGCATGATCCCCGAGGCGATCCGGATGCACGCGCGCAGCGTCGACCACCTCGAGGCGGCGACCAAGGCCGACCTGACGGCGCTGGCCGAGTCGAACACCTTCGGCGTCATCCTGCCCTGCACCGGCCTGCACACGGACCAGCGCTTCGCCAAGGCCGGCTTCTTCGTCGACCGCGGGGCGCGCTCGCGCTCGCGACCAACTGCAATCCCGGCTCGTCGCCGACCCACTCGATGCCGCTGGCCATCGCCACCGCGGTGCGCTTCTGCGGCCTGATGCCGGCCGAGGCGATCACCGCGGCGACCTACAACCCCGCGCAGCTGCTCGGGTTCTCCGATCGCGGCTCCCTCGAGGTCGGCAAGCGCGCCGACCTAATCCTGCTCCATCACAAGGACGAGCGCCAGCTCGCCTACGAACTCGGCGGCAATCCCGTCGATCTGGTCGTTTGCGGGGGCAAGATCGCCTGAGCGCCGGCGCTCAGTGCTCGCCCGGGCGCTCCGGCGGCGCGACACCCTGGCGGATGTCCTTCGTCACGCGCTCGAAGACGGGATGGTCCGCATCCCGCACCTCGAAGTCGCGCTCGGCGCTGAGCGCGACGTCGCGGAACGTGATGGCGCGGATCGGGCTGTCCGGCAGGCCGACGACCTTGCCCGCCCGGCGCGAGCCGGTGATGGTGACGTCGTCGATCAGCACGTCCTGGATCGACGGCACCTTGGTCGGGTCGCCGCGAAAGTCCGGCCGGTTGTTGTCGGTGTAGTCGAGCTGGAGCACGATGGCGTTCTCGACGTTCTTCATCGTGATGCCGGTGTAGCGGACGTTGCGCACGGGGCCGCCGGCGCCGCGCATGGATTTGATCCGGATGCCGTTGTCCGTGCCCTCCAGCGTGCAGTTCCGCACGAGCATGTTGCGCACTCCGACCGTGGTCTCCGAGCCGATGGAGATGCCGTGGCCGTGGCGGATGGTGCAGTTCTCGATCAGGATGTTCTCGCCGCCGGACTTGATGACGATGTCGTCGTCGCCGGTGTCGATCACGCAGTCGCGGATCAGGAAATTGCGGCCCGGGCCGGGATCGATCGCGTCGGTGTTCGGCGCGCTGCCGTCCCACGGGGCGAAGACCTTCACCCGCTCGATGGTGAGGTCGTTGGTGCGCTTCGGCACGAGGTGAAACATGGAGGAGTTCCGCAGCGTGACGTCCGCCACCCGGAGCCGCTCGCAGTCCTCGATCACGATCAGGTGCGGGCGGCGGTAGACGATGCGGCCGGGCTCGGTTTTCGCGGCATTGCGCGCGGCGCGCTCGGACCATTTCCACCAGTGGGCGCCGCTGCCGTCGATGGTGCCGGGGCCGGTGATGGCGACGTCGTGCAGCTTCTTGCCGCTGATCAGCGGATCAGGCGTGCGGAACTTCTCCCGCGCCTCGGCCTGGCTCTTCAGCCTTTCCGGCTCCGGCAGGCCGAGCTCCGTGAAGGTCACCGGCGCCTGGATGACCGCGCCCTCCTCGAGGTGCAGGTCGAGCTGCGAGCAAAGCTTGAACGGCCCGGTGCGGAACGTGCCCTTCGGCACGACGAGCTGCCCGCCACCCGCCGCGGCGACGGCGGCGATCGCCCGCTGAAACGCCGCCGTGTTCATCGTCGCGGCGTCGCCGACCGCGCCGTAATCCGTCAGCCGGAAGGTTCGCGCCGGGATCGCAGGCAGCGCCGGACGCAGGGTTTCGACCGAGGAGACATCGACGGCCGCGGCCGTCAGGGCGGCCACGCCGCATGCGGCGGACAACAGGACAACGGCCAGGAATTTCATGGCCGGATGATGCCCGCCGGCCGCCGGGACATCAATAGCCCGCTGCGTCGTAGGGGCCCTGCCCGCGGCCGTAAATCAGGATCATGCGCTCGAACGTGCAGACGAGGCGACCGTCATGCGTCCGCGCCGACGTGCGCACGTGGATGATGCCCTGGCCGGGCCGCGACTTGGATTCCCGCTTCTCCAGCACGGTCGACTCCGCGTAGACCGTGTCGCCCGCCCGCACCGGACCGTGGAACTTCACGTTCTTCCACGCCAGATTCGCGACGATCTTGGAAAAGGTCTTCGTCATCATGCCGGTGAGCACGGCGAGCACGTGCGTGGGATTGATCGGCAGCGGGCCGCGCCCGAGCTGCGCGTGGAAGTGCAGGTCGGTGAACGCCGGCGACTGGTCGAGGGCGCGCAGCGTCTGCTGCATGCTCTCGTCGGCCGTGAAGGTCTTGCCGGGGCGGTGCTCGTAGGTCTCGCCCACGACGACGTCCTCGAAGAACAGGCCCATGCGCTCGAGAAAGACTCCCGGCGCGACTTCGATGTGCGAGGCGTGGCGCGGTTCCATGGTCAGTAGTCCAGGCGGGTGAAGTCGTCGTGGCCGGCCCGCGCGATCAGCGCCTCCCAGACGAGGATCGCGACGGTCTCGCCGCGCTGGTTGCGGCCGAGGGTGCGCACCTTCACGCGGCCGGCGTGAGGCGTGTCGGGATTCGCCGCGTGCTCGAGGATCTCCGACTCGGCGTAGAGCGTGTCTCCGCCGAAGGTCGGCTTCGGCAGCGTGATCTCGTCGAAGCCGAGCAGCTGGACGCGCTTGGCGAAAGTCTTCCACGTCATCCCGAGCACCACCTTCGTCGTCAGCGTCGAATCCATCAGGCACTTCTTCCACTCGCCGTGCGCGGCGAACTGCTCGTCGAAGTGCAGCATCTGCTGGTTGAGCGTGTCGAGGCACTCGTCGCGGCTGTCCTGCTGCGAGAGCGTGAGCCCCGGGCGGTGCTTGAATTTCTGGCCGGCGACGAACTGCTCGAAGTCGAGGCCGAAGCGCTCGCGGTAGCGCTTCTCGCCGGTCGGCACGTAGGCGGAAAACGGGTTCATGGGTCAGAGGCCCGCGCGGGCCAGGACGCGCTGGGCGGAACGATACATCGGCACGTCGATCATCTGGCCGTCGATCGCAGCCACGTTGCCCTGCGCCGCGGCGAAGGCGGCGACGATCCGCTGCGCGCGCTCGACCTGCGCCGCGGGCGGCTGGAACGCGGCCTTGATCGCCGCGCACTGCCGCGGATGCACCGCGAGCTTGCCCGCGAAGCCCAGGGCGCGCACGCGCGCACTCCTCCGCCAGGCCGGCCTCGTTCTCCAGTTCGATGAACGGCTGGTCGAGCGCCAGCACGCCGGCGGCGGCCGCCGCGTGCACCACCTGCGTGCGCGGCCAGAGCAGCGCGTCCCAGGTCGGCTCGCCGCCCGTCTCCGCCGACAGGTCGAAGCCGCCGAACGCCAGCGCCGCCACCTGCGGCGAGGCGGCGGCGATCTCCGCCGCGTGCCGGACGCCCAGCACGGTCTCGATCAGGCAGACCAGGCGCGGCGCGCCGAAAAGTTTCCGCCCCGCCTCGTGCACCTCGGCGGCGGACTCGACCTTGGGCAGCACGACCGCATCGAGGCGCAGCGCGGCGGCGTTGAGCGCGTCGAGATCGGCGCGGCCGTGAGCCGAGCGCAGGTCGTTCACGCGCACGGCGGTCACGAAGGGCGGCAGGCCGACGCGTCCGCGCTGGGCCAGCCAGGCGATCGTCCCGGCGCGCACGCGATCCTTCTCCGGCGCGGGGACGGCGTCCTCCCAGTCGATGATGATGCCGTCGGCTCCGCTCGCGGGAGTCTTCTCGAAGCGCTCGGGGCGGGTGCCGGGGGTGAACAGCAGCGATGTGAACCGGGGGACGGCAGGGACATCGCCGGCACTGAAAGGCTTTTCGTTCCGCGAGGGAAACAAAAAGCGGCCGCCGGGCGCCGCCTCAGCGCGGGAGCCGGTCCGCCGCGATCGAGAAGTCGCAGTTCACGCGCGTGCCCAGCCCCGGCTGCGAGTCGACGACGAAGACGCCGCCGATCATGTTGGCACGGTATTCCATCAGCCGCAGGCCGCCCTTGCGCAGCGGGCGCGCGTCCGCGTCGAAGCCCCGGCCGTCGTCCGCGATCGTGAGCCGATACTCGTCCGGGCTGGTCGCCGCGAGCGTGACCTCGATGTTCTTCGCCTCGCCGTGGCGGACCGCATTGTTGATCGCCTCCTGCGAAATGCGGTAGAGCTGCACACCGGTGAGGTGATCGCACTCGAACTGCGCCGGGCAGCGGAAGCGGCAGCGCACGCGCTGGATCGCCTCGGTGCTGTCGGTCAGCTCCTGCAGCGCGGAGAGCAGTCCCCGGCCTGCTCCAGCTGCACGGGGCACAGGCCGCGGGCGAGCGCGCGCGACTCGAGCGTGGCGTCGTTCGACAGCGCGGCGATGACGCGCGCCTGTTCCGCGCTGTCGGAGTCGCTCCGCATCAGCCGGTCGCGGAGGGCGGCGGCGAGGCAGGCCAGGCCGGTCAGCTTCTGGCCGAGCCCGTCGTGGAGGTCGGCGCCGATGCGCTGCTGTTCGGCATCGATGACCGTGAGCAGGCGCTGTTCGAGCCAGCGGCGCTCGGTGACATCGCGGCCGAGGAAGATCACGCCCACGCCGGGGCTGCCGACGGCGTAGAAGTCGGCGTGCCATTCGCGCTCGTTGGCCTGCCCGCGCAGGGTGAAGCTCACCTCCTCGCTGCGGCGGGCGCGCTCGACGGCCTCCCGGCTCTGCGGGAACACGTCGGTGAAGACGGCGCCGGAGATCGTCTCGGCGGCGATGCCGCAGTGTTCCAGCCGGCCGCGGGCCTCGATCACGCGCCCGGACACGTCGAGCCGGCCGACGATCACGGGCAGGTTCCGCATGATGTTGTCGAGCAGCTGCGCCTGGCGCAGCCGCTCCTCCTCCGAGCGGACGCGCTCGGTGATGTCGATCGCCGCCAGGCCCTGGAGCTGCCGGTCGGATCCGAGCGACATGGGGAAGGTCGTCACGAGCCAGCAGCGCTCCTGGTGGCGCAGGATCCACGGCGTCGCGCTTTCCCGCCGGCGCAGGTCGCCGTCGAAGTCGCGGATGTGTTCCTCGAAGAGTCGATTCTGGAACAGCGGCGCGCCCTCCGCGTCACAGATGGCGACGGCGCACGGGACGTTGTGCATGAAGAGCTCGAACTGGCTCTGGCTCTGGCGGAGCTCGTTCAGGGTGTTGCGATGCCGGAGCGCGTAGCGGATCGAGCGTTCGAGCTGGCCGGTGGTGAGTCCGTTCTTGCAGAGGTAGTCGGCGGCGCCGGCCCGCGTGGACTCGAGGTCGATCTCGGCGCTGTCGTGGCCGGTCAGCAGGATGACGGGCAGGTCGCGATTGCTGGCCTGCGCCATCCGCACCAGTTCGAGGCCGGATTCCATGCCGAGCCGGTAGTCGAGGATCGCCACGTCGTGGCCGCCGCGCTCGAGCGCCTCGAGCCCGGCGACGTAGCTGGGCGCCCACTCGAGCTGGTAGGTGGCAAAGGTGTTGCGCCCCAGCAGGTGCGAAACGATGTGGAAGTCGTGCTCGTCGTCGTCGACCACGAGCACGCGCAGCGGCGGAGCGGCCGGCACGGGCGCGGGTTGCGGCAGCGGTTGGTTCAACGGCGGGTTCAAGGGAGAAGGCGTGGACGCGCGCCGCGGCGGACGGGAGCAGGCGCGGGTCGGCGACCGGGCGGACGGTAGCACAATCGTCCCGTTTTGCACCTCGGGTTTCGCGCGGCGGCGCCGGACCGCCCGGCGGTCCGCGGGCGCGCCGCGGCCGCGCCCCGGCAGGCTAGACGCTGTCCTGGGACTTCACCCACTGGATCGCGTAGCGCACGAGATCGGCGCCGGAGTCGAGGTTGAGCTTCAACTTCAGGTGCTCGCGGTAGGAATCGATCGTCTTGACGCTGAGATTGAGCCGCTCGGCGATCTGGCGCGTCGCGTAGCCGTTGCCGATGAGCTGGAAGACCTCCATCTCGCGGTCGCTGAGGCTTTCGACCGGGGACGTGACCTCGCCGGTGCGGTTGTTGACCAGCCGCGACAGCATGCGCGCGCGCACCCGTTCGCTGATGTAGAGCTCGCCGGCGGCGATCTTTTCGAGCGCCTCGACGACCTTCTCGCTCGCCTCGTGCTTCATGAGGTAGCCGCGGGCGCCGGCGCGGAGCGCGCGCTCGGCGAAGAGGTCCTCGTCGTGCATGGAGACGATCAGGATGAGCAGGCCGGGCGAGTGCGCCTTGAGGTTCTTGGTCAGCTCGATGCCGTTCGCGGAGCGCAGCGCGATGTCGACGATGGCGATGTCCGGCTCGAGTTTCGTGGCCAGCTCCATGGCCTGCGCGGCGTTGTCGGACTCGCCGACGACGGTCAGGCCCGGCTGCTGACTGATGAGCGTCCGCAAGCCCTGGCGCGTGATCGGATGGTCGTCGACCAGCAGGATTTTCTTCGCGGCCGCCGGGGCGTGAGAGGCGGCAGTGCCGCCTTCGATGGGCGTAGTGGCCTTC
The DNA here is from genome assembly GCF_047777955.1 of Oleiharenicola sp. Vm1. Taxonomy (GTDB): domain Bacteria; phylum Verrucomicrobiota; class Verrucomicrobiia; order Opitutales; family Opitutaceae; genus Didemnitutus. Next base: position 2,382,855 of record NZ_CP180537.1, on the reverse strand, counting down.
ATGCAAGCGCATTGAACGGCTGCGACTTCTGCACGGGCAAGCCAAACGGCATGGGGGATTCCCCCATTGTGCCGGAGGCGCGCGCCGCTCGTTGCCACGCGCGGCCCAAAGGCAAAGGCCGCGCGGCGTTGGACGCCGCGCGGCCCTTGTTGGTGTTAGGTGTGTCAGTGACGCCGTGTGGCGGTCAAATCGCGGTGCCGCCGCGCTCGCCGGTGCGGATGCGGATGCACTCCTTGAGTTCCTGGATGAAGATCTTGCCGTCGCCGACCTCGCCGTCCTTGCCGGACTTGGCAGCCTTGAGGATGGCGTTGACGGTGATGTCCTCGAACGCGTCGTTGCAGGCGATCATGATCTGGATGCGCGGGATCAGGTTCGGGATGACCTTCTGGCCGCGGTGGAACTCGATTTCCTGCTGTTGGCCGTGGCCGGAGACGCGGCTGACGGAGATGCGCTCGATTTCGGCGTCGATGAGGGCCTGGCGGACCTCGTCGAGTTTCTCTTCGCGGATGATGGCGGTGATAAGCTTCATGGTCGGGGCGCTCCTTAGTTGAGGTTGTTGAGGCCGTAACCGCGCTCTCCGTGGAGCTCATGGTCCATGCCCGCGCGTTCGGCCTTCTCGCTGAGGCGCAGGCCGATGGTCTTCTGCACGACCAGGCCGATGATGAGCGTCATGACGGCGGCGAACGCCACCGTGGCGCCGACGGCCTTGAGCTGGACGAGGAGCTGCTGCCCCACGCCCCAGCCGGCGACCTTGGTGCCGGCGTCCGCCCACCAGGCGTCGCGGATGAAGAAGGTCAGGCCGATGGCACCGATGATGCCGCCCGCGCCGTGCACGCCGAACGCATCGAGCGTGTCGTCGTAGCCGAACTTGCTCTTGAGCGTGATGACGAAGAAGCAGCCGAGCGCGGCGATGGCGCCGAGCGCGATGGCGCCGGGGACCGCGACCACGCCCGCGGCGGGCGTGATGGCGACGAGACCGGCGAGGACGCCGGAGGCCCAGCCGAGGCTGGTGGCGCGGCCGTGCGCGATGGCTTCGATCAGCACCCAGGTGAGCGCGCCGGTGGCGGCGGCGACCTGCGTGACGGTGAGCGCGCGGGCGGTGTCGAGATTGGAGGCGACGGCGGAGCCGGCGTTGAAACCGAACCAGCCGACCCAGAGCAGACCGGCGCCGAGGAGCACCATGGTGAGATTGTTCGGCGAGGTGGAGAGCTTGGGATGGCCGACGCGGGGGCCGATGAGCATGCAGAGGACGAGGCCCGAGACGCCGGAGGAAATGTGAACGACGGTGCCGCCGGCGAAGTCGATCGCGCCCTTGGCGCCGAGGTTGAAGAAGTAGCCGTCCGAGGCCCAGACCCAGTGGGCGAGCGGGCAGTAGACGAACAGGATCCAGAGGGTGATGAACGCGATCCAACCGCGGAAGCTGACGCGCTCCGCCACCGCACCGGCGATGAGGGCCGGGGTGATGATGGCGAACTTGCCCTGGAACATCGCGAAGACGTATTCCGGCACGTTCGAGCTCATGATCGTCTCATCGATGCTCTTGAGGAAGAGCAGGCCGGGGTTCCAGCCGATGAAGCCGCCGAGGGCGTTCGAGCCGAAGCTCAGGGCATAGCCGACGACCGCCCACAGGACGCCGACGACGGCCATCGAGATGAACGAGTGCATCATCGTGCCGAGCACGTTTTTCGTGCGAACAAGGCCGCCGTAGAACAGCGCCAGGCCGGGCACCATCAGCAGCACGAGCGTGGTGGAGACGAGCATCCAGGCGGTGATGCCCGAATCGACCGTCGGCGCCGGCGGCGTCGCGGACTGCGCGAGCGCGAGGGTTGGCAAGGAGAGCAGCGCAGCGGCAGCCGCGAGCTTCCGGAGTGGGTTGGTGTGTCTCATGTGTGTTATGGGGTATGTGACCCGGTCGGCTAACGCAGAGCCCGTGCCAACCGCGCCGCAGCGCGCGTGTCATCCGGAAAAATTTCATGCGACCGCCCTCGGCGCGACCAACTCGCATGAACGCGCCGGGCCCGCCGCCGCCGCTCGCGGCGCGCGACGCGCGGGAGACTGGACCGCGACGGGACGAGGCCGTCAGCCCCGCGTCCGGCAGCTCAATTCCGCGAAGGATCTTCCGGCTCGTCCGCGAGCAGTTTCAGCTCCGGATCGAGCGAGCCGAGGATCATGCGCCACAGCGCCGGGCCGTCCTCGGCCCCGAGGTTGTAGTCGGCTGGGCCGGCGACGAACCACGTGTGCTGCTTCATCTCGTTTTCGAGCTGACCCTTCCCCCAGCCCGCGTAGCCGAGGAATGCGCGCAGCGTGTAGCCGGGCTCCGCCACGATCGCGGCGGCCCGCTCGGGATCGAGGCCGAACTGCAGCTCGAACTCCTCGGCGGCGTCACGCCAGCGCCACGCGGCGAGGATCAGTTTCTCCGTCTCGACCGGACCGCCGGAGTAGACCGGCACCTTGGCCAGCGGGCCGAGCGCGAAGTCCGGGCTGATCTCGTCGAGCCGGCGGCGCAGCGGCCGGTTGATCACGACGCCGAGGGCGCCGTCGGCGTCGTGAGCGGACATGAGCACGACGGTGCGGCCGAAATTCGGGTCCTTCATCGCCGGATGCGCGAGCAACAGGCTGCCGGCGAGATTCGCCTGGGGACTGCGGCGGGCTTTCATGCGAGGAAGGACAGCGCGGGCGGGCGATCGGCCGCGGCGCCGGTTCAGAGCTGGGTGATCTTCACGCCCGCGTCGGCGAGGATCGGCGCCACGAACGGGTCGTTGTTGTAGTTGGCGTGATACTTGATTTCGGCGATGCCGGCCGCCGCGAGGATCTTCGCGCAGTTGATGCACGGGTAGTGCGTCACGTAGGCCGTGCAGCCCTCGACGCTGGAGCCGCGGCGCGCGGCGTCGGCCACGGCGTTCTGCTCGGCGTGCACGGTGGCGGTCTCGTGGTTGTCGCGGATGCGCGAGACGTGGGGCGTGCCCGGCAGCCAGCCGTTGTAGCCGGCCGCGACGATGCGGTTGCGGCGCTCGCCGCCCGTGACGATGACGCAGCCGACGTTCAGGCGCTCGCAGTTGGAGCGCGACGAGATGAGCGTGGCCGTGGCCATGAAGTATTCGTCCCAGCTCGGCCGGTGGTCGAAGCGGTCGGTCGCCTCGGCGATGAGGTCGATCGGGCTCGGATGGGCGATGCCGCGCGGGGCGGCGGCGGGAGCGGTAGGATTCGGGCCAGCCTCCATGCCGCCACGGTGTCCGAGCCCCGCACCCTGGCAAGCCTCACCTGCGTCTTGCGCGCGCCCGCCGCACGCCTCAACCTGCGGCGAATGGCCTCGCTGCACCAACTTGCCGACTACTGCGACCGACGCACCCGCCGCTCGGCGTTCAAGGACTACCCGGGCGCCGTCAACGGCCTCCAGGTGGCCAACGACGGACGCGTGACCAAGATCGGCGCGGCGGTCGACGCGGGCCTGGTGCCGTTCGAGAAGGCCGTCGAGTGCGGCGTGGATTTCCTCGTCGTGCACCACGGCCTGTTCTGGGGCGGCGCGCAGCCGCTGGTCGGCCCGGCCTACGAGCGCTACGCGACGCTGGTCCGCGGCAACTGCGCCGTCTACTCCTCACACCTGCCGCTCGACGCGCACCCGGACCTGGGCAACAACGTCCTACTCGCCCGCCAACTCGGCCTGCGGCCGAAGGGGCGCTTCCTCCCCCACGACGATGCGTTCATCGGCTGGACCGCGCCGAACAAGTTCAAGCGCACCCAGCTCCGCAACCGCCTCGAGGAGCTCTACCCGCGCGTCGTGGCGCTGGAGTTCGGCTCGGCCCACCCCAAGCAGGTCGCGTTCTGCAGCGGCTCGGGCAACAGCGCCATCGCCGCCCTGCCCGCCACCGGCGTCGACACGCTCGTGACCGGCGAGCTGCGCGAGGAGTGGTTCAATTTCGCCCAGGAGCAGCGGCTCAACGTCTACTGCTGCGGCCACTACGCCACCGAGACGCTCGCCGTGAAGGCCCTCGCCGCCGAGCTGGCGAAGAAGTTCCGCCTCCCCTGGGTCTTCATCGACACCGAAAACCCGCTCTGATTCCCGCGCGATGAAAACCTTCGCCATCCTCCACGGCCCCAACCTCAACCGCCTCGGCAAACGCGAGCCGCAGATCTACGGCACCGCGACGCTGCGGGACCTGGAACGGCTCATCCGCGCCGAGGCCCGGCGTCTCGGCGTGCGCGTCGTGTTCTTCCAGTCCAACCACGAGGGCGCGCTGATCGACCGCATCCACGCCCTGGCCGACCGCGGCGTCGCCGGTTTCGTGGTGAACTTCGGCGCCTACACGCACACCAGCATCGCCCTGCACGACGCGCTCAAGAGCGTCGCGCCGCTCCCGGCCGTCGAGGTCCACATCTCGGACATCACGAAGCGCGAGAAATTCCGCCGCCACTCCTACACCGCCGCCGCGTGCATCGCGATGATCAGCGGCAAGGGCTTCCCCGGCTACCTCGAGGCGCTGCAGCGGCTCGCCGCCCACGGCTGACGCGCCGCGTCCGTCCTTCGTTCTCCGTCAATGGGCCAACACCTCCCCGATTTCACCGAGCCGCGCTGGTTCGTGTGCCACACCAAGCCCCGCTGCGAAAAGAAATTCGCCGACCTGCTCGCGCGGGAGAAATTCGACCACTACCTCGCGCTGATCGAGAGCGTCCGCCGCTACGGCACGCAGAAGAAGGTGTTCACCAAGCCGCTGTTCGCCGGCTACGTTTTCGCGCAGATCATCCCCGAGCGGAAGACCCGCGTCTACCAGCAGGACCTGCTCGTGCGCGCCCTGCTGGTCGAGAACGAGGCCGTGTTCCTCCGCCAGCTCGAGGATGTGAAGGCGGTCTGCGCCTCGGGCTTCGAGGCGGCGCTGCACCCGCTGATCAAGAAGGGCACGCGCGTGCGGGTCAGCGGCGGCCCGCTGCACGGCCTCGAGGGTTATGTCGACGATCCGGTGAACCCGAAGGGAATCGTGGTGTCGGTGGACGTGCTGCAACAGGGCCTGCTGGTCCGGTTGCCCTTGGAAAGCCTCCAACCGCTCCCGTGACCCGCCGTCCGCTCCCGCTCCCCCTCCTCGCGCTGCTCGCCGCCGCGGCCGTCGCCGCGCACGCACAAAGCGGCGCCGCCCCCGCCCCGGCGGCCGAGAACGTCCGCGACAGCGCCTCGCCCGGGCTGTTCAACCGCATCCGCGGCCTCTTCGACATCGACCTGCCGCACCTCGATCCGCCGGGCACTTTCAACGTCACGTTCAACCCGCGCTTCGGCGACCTCATCCACCGCGACTACATCCGCCTGCCCACGGGCGTCCGCTGGACGCTGAACGAGCGCTTCGGCATGAACGTCGAGGCCGAGGCCTACGCCACGCACGGCCTGGGCGGCGGCACCTCCAACTTCGGCGTCGGCGCGCTGCGCCTCGGCGGCAAATACCTCCTGCCCCGCTGGCCGCTGGCGGAATACGAGACGAGCGTCGGCCTGAACCTCGACCTGCCCACCGGCTCGCCCCCCGAGGACCTCACCGACGGGCACAACCACTACTCGCCCTTCCTCGTCGTGCAGCATCACGACGACGCCCACCCGCGCTGGACCGAGTTCGTCGGCCTCAGCGCGGATTTCATCACCCCGTCGCACGTGCGCGGCGGATTCGGGATCAACACGCCGCACGACGACTCCCTCTCCGTCACCACCGGCGCCGTCTACGACCTGGGCCAGCTCAAGTGGACGGTCCAGGCGACCTACACCACCACGCTCCTGCTCAGCGACACCGACGACAACTTCTTCACCATCCGCCCGAGCGTGCTCTGGTTCGTGCCGCGGCGCTTCACCTTCAACTCGAAGACGCAGTGGATCATCGGCCTCGGCGCCCGCTCGACCTGGGGCCCCGACGGCTACGAATTCTCCACCGGCACGCGCGTCCGCGCCGAGATCACCTTCGGGCAGGCCATGGAAAAGCTCCGCGGCGCGGTCAACTACCGCCGCTGATTCCGCTCACGCCACCGGCACCACCGTGCCCTGGTGGTGCAGCATCCGCCAGCCATCCGCCGTCCGGCGCCAGACGCTGCTCCGCCGAGTCAAGCGCCCGGGCTGCTCGAGCAAATAGGTGAGCAGGAAAGTGTCTGCCGCCAGCGCCCGGCAGGCCACGTCCGACAGCGTGCGGGGCTCGGCCGCGGCGCCGGCCGCAGCACGCTTCTCCAGCACGTTGAGCACGACCGCTAGCGTGAACTTCCGGCCGGACGCACCGACCTCCCAGAAATCCTCCGCGAACCACTGCGCCATCGCCGCGCGCGACGTGCCCGCCTGCGGCCAGTGCACCTGGTTCTCCAGCCGCACCAGTTCGTCCTGCACGTGCGCGCCCTCGCTCATCCTCAGAACCGCAGCCAGACCCAGCCGGTCAAATGCAAGGCGGCGCAGGCCGCGAGCGCCGCCGCGAAATCGTCCGCCACGATCCCCCACCCGCCCGGCCAGCGCTGCAGCCGCGCGATGCCGAGCGGCTTCAGGATGTCGAAGACCCGGAACCACGCGAAACCCACCGCGAGCACGGCCCACTCCGGCCACACGCCAGCGAACGCCCGCGCCGCACCGAGGTAGACCAGCGGCATGACCACGAACTCGTCGAGGATCACCTCGCCCGGATCGCTCTTGCCCAGCCGCCGCGCCGCCTCGCCGGTGAACGCCACCGCCAGGTAGCTCGCCAGCAGCGTGACGACGACCGTCGTCGGCCAGGGCACCGCGCGGAAAAACAGCAGGACATAAAACACCCCCGCGGCCGCGCCCCAGGTGCCGGGCGCCGGCAGCCGCGTGCCGAGCGGACCGAGCGTCGCGAGCGCCACGACGAACTTGCCCGGCAGCGCGCCGGCCCAGCGCGGCTCGCTCCAGCGCATCAGTTCATCACCACGTGACCGTGGCGCTTGAAATACGAGAGCCCCGACGTGATCGTCAGCACCGCCGAGAGCACGTAGAGCCCGAGACCGATGGTGTGCACCGTGTGCACGATGATGCTCTGGTCCGGCGGCACCCAGTCGCGATCGAGCATCCGCGCGCCGAGGATCCAGCCGATGGCGTTGAGCTGCACGAAGGTCTTCACCTTGCCGCTCGTGTCCGCCTCGATCGTGACGCCACGGATCGCCGCCGCCATGCGCATGCCCGAAACGGCAAACTCGCGCGAGAGGATGCACATCCAGAGCACCATCGCCACGAGCGCGTAGTCGTGGCCCTGGAACTTGAAATAACCGCCGTTGATCAGCGCGACCATCAGACCGAGCACCATGACCTTGTCGATCACCGCGTCCATGAAGCGCCCGAACTGCGAGACCTGGTTCGCCCGGCGCGCCAGCATGCCGTCGAACCAATCCGTCAGGGCCGCCGCGATGTAGAGCCAGAACGCGACCGTGGCCGCGTTGGGAAACTCCGCATACATCAGGCCGACCACGATGAACATCAGTGGCACGCGCGAGATGGTCAGGATGTTGGGGAGGTTCATGCGCTGGGAGCGAGTCGAGCGGCCGCCCCAATCCTTGGCAACCATGGAGTGCCGCCTCCGGCGGAGGGAGAGACGCGCCCGGCGCACGCCGGTTTCAGGTTTCGTCCCGCCGTCTAGTCCGGAAGGCCCCCGCGCCGCGCACGAATTCTCCTCGCCAACCCGCCGGCGCTGCCGTTGGCTCCGGCCCGCCCGACGCCGCATGAGACTCTGCATCTACCCCGGCACCTTCGACCCCTTCACCAACGGCCACCTCGACGTGCTGCTGCGCGCCGCGAAGCTGTTCGACCGCGTCACCGTCGCCGTGGCGCTCAGCTCGACCAAGGAGCCGCTCTTCACCGCCGAACAGCGCGTCGCCCTGATCAAGGCCACGGTGGGCAAGATGCCCAACGTCGACGTCGTCGCCTTCGACGGCCTGCTGGTCGAGTTCGCCCACAAGCAGCGGGCGCACGCCATCATCCGCGGCCTGCGCGCGCTGTCGGACTTCGAGTTCGAGTTCAACATGGCGCTGATGAACCGCCACCTCGAGCCCCAGGTGGAAACCATCTTCGTGATGCCGAACGAGAGCTACAGCTACACCAGCTCGACCCTGGTGAAGCAGATCGCGCGGCTCGGCGGCGACGTGACGAAGTTCGTCCCCGCCCCCGTCGCCGAGGCCCTGCGCGAGGTCTTCGAGCATCCCACGCCCCGCCAGGCCCGCGCCGGCGCCAAGAGCGGCTGGCATCGGCGGGGATGAGCGCCTCGCGCGTCCGTCCGTCCGCCGCCTTGCCCGTAATTTTCACGCGTTTCGTCCCCGCGCGGTTGGCGTGACGCTCCCCCGGTCCACGCTTCGCTTCCCTTTCCCCATGCGCACGCTCCTCCGCCTCCTCGGTCCGGTCCTCCTCGCGGCCCTCGCGCTCGTCGCCCGCGCCGCCGGCACGCCCGGCTACTACCGCTTCCCCGCCATCCACGGGAACACGATCGCCTTCACCGCCGAGGGCGACCTCTGGCGCGCCTCCCTCGACGGCGGCGCCGCGCAGCGCCTCACGACGCACCCCGGCTACGAGACCAACGCCGCGATCTCCCCCGACGGGCAGTCGGTCGCCTTCTCCGCGCAATACGAGGGTCCGACCGAGGTCTACGTCATGCCGCTCGCCGGCGGCCTGCCCAAGCGCCTGACCTTCGAGGGCGAAGCGGCCCTCGTGCGCGGCTGGACGCCCGACGGCAAGGTGCTCTACGCCACCCGCGCCTTCGCCACCCTGCCCGACAACCAGCTCGTCGCCCTCGACCCGAAGTCCGGCGCGCGCACGTTCGTGCCGCTCGCGCAGGCCGACGAGGGCGCCTACTCGCCCGACGGCCGCACGCTGGTCTTCACCCGCTACTCCTTCCAGGGCTCGCACGCCAAGCGCTACGTCGGCGGCACCGCGCAGAACCTCTGGCGCCTCGACGCCGGCGCGGCCGACGCCGTCCAATACGCGCCGGAGTTCCGCGGCGTCAGCCGCTGGCCGATGTGGCTCGGCGACCGGGTCTACTTCGCCTCCGAGCGCGACGGCACCAGCAATCTCTGGTCGATGAAGCCCGACGGCTCCGACCTGCGCCAGCACACCCGCCACGCCGACTTCGGCGTCAAGAACCCGCAGGGCGACGGCACGCACATCGTCTACCAGAACGGCGCCGACCTCTGGCTCTACGACACGCAGACCGACCAGTCGCGCCGCCTCGAGCTCACGCTCACCTCGGACTTCGACCAGACGCGCGAGACCTGGGTCACGAAGCCGATGGACTTCGTCACCAACTTCGCGCTCTCGCCCGACGGCGACCGCCTCGCCCTCGTCGCGCGCGGCCAGGTCTTCGTCGCACCCGCGGGCCCCGGGCGCCTCGTGGAGGTCGCGCGCAAGAGCGGCGTCCGTTACCGCACCGTGAGCTTCACGCCGGACGGCAAGTCCCTCGTCGTGCTCTCCGACGAGTCGGGCGAAGTCGAGTTCTGGAAGCTCCCCGCCAACAACCGCGGCGCCGCGGCGCAGCTCACGACCGGCGGCGAGACGCTGCGGATGACCGGCGTGCTCTCGCCCGACGGCAAGTGGATCGCCTACACCGAACGCGACAACGACCTGCTGCTTTTCAACCTCGAGACCCGGCAGACCAAGCTCGTCGCGCACTCGAACTACCAGGATTTCACCAGCCCCGACCTCGACTGGTCGCCCGACAGCAAGTGGCTGGCCTACGCGCTCACCGCCGAGACCGGCAACGCCCAGATCCAGCTCTACAGCCTCGACGCCGGCACGTCCACGCCCGCCACGAGCGACCGCGTGATCAGCTCGAGCCCGGCGTTCTCGCCCGACGGCAAGTGGCTGTATTTCCTGTCCGACCGCGAGTTCAAGTCGCTCGTCGGCGCGCCCTGGGGCCCGCGCCAGCCGGAGCCCTTCCTCGACAAGCCGACCAAGATCTACCTGCTCGCGCTCGCCGACGAGAAGCGCTCGCCGTTCCAGCCGAACGACGAGCTCGCCGCCGAGGAGAAGAAGGCGAAGGACGAGAAGAAATCCGACGAGGACAAGCCCGCAGCCGACGACAAGAAGACGGTCGCGAAGGCCGACGGGAAGAAGCCCGCGAACGGCGACCCGAAACCCGCGGACGAAAAGAAGAAGGTCGAGGTGAAGGTCATCCTGGAAGGGCTCGCGGACCGCCTCTGGGAGGTCCCCGTCGCCGCCGGCAACTACGGCAACCTCGCCGTCAGCGACAAGGCGCTCTTCGTCACCGATTCCGACGCCGGGGCCGACGGCCCGAACGCCAACCGTCTCCTCGCCATCGAGATCAAGAACCGGGACGTCGAGACCACCACCGTGCTGAGCGGCGTCGGCGGCTATCGCCTCTCGCTCGACGGCAAGAAGCTCCTCGTCCGGCAGGCGGAGAACTTCGCCATCATCGACGCCGCGCCCCGCGCCGCCAGCGACGTGGCCAAGTCCCGCGTCAACCTCGCCGGCCTCCGCTTCCCCTACTCGCCCCGCGAAAGCTGGCGCCAGATGTTCACCGACGCGTGGCGCCTGCACCGCGATTACTTCTACGCGAAAAACATGCACGGCGTCGACTGGAAGGCCAATCTCCAGAAGCACCTGCCGCTCGTCGAGCGCGTCACCGACCGCGCCGAGCTCGACGACGTGCTCAACTACCTCATCAGCGAGCTCTCCGCGCTCCACACCGACGCCCGCGGCGGCGTCCTGCGCGAGATCGACCCGCAGATCGCCGTCGCCTCCCTCGGCGCACGCTGGACGCGCGACGAGCCCGCCGGCGGCTACCGCCTCGACTACATCTACCAGAGCGACCCGGAGTTCCTCGAGCGGCGCGGCCCGCTGCTGAAACCCGGCCTGGGCATCAAGGCCGGCGACGTCATCGCCGAAATCAACGGCACCCCCACCCTCTCCGTGCCCGACGCCGCTGCGCTGCTCCGCAACCAGGCCAACCGGCAGGTCCTCCTCACGCTGAAGCCCGCGACCGGCGGCGAGCCCTTCCAGCGCGTCGTCACCCCGGTCAGCGCCGCGGCCGCCTCCGGCCTGCGCTACACCGATTGGGAATACACCCGCCGCCTCGCGGTGGATCAGAAGTCCGCCGGCGCGATCGGTTACGCGCACATCCGCGCGATGGGCACGGACAACTTCTACGAGTTCGTCCGCCAATACTACGCCGCCGCCAACAAGGGCGGCCTGATCCTCGACCTGCGCCACAACCGCGGCGGCAACATCGACAGCTGGATGGTCTCGCGCCTCATGCGCCAGCCCTGGATGTGGTGGAGCACGCGCGACGGCGTCGCCTTCCCCCACCTCCAAAGCCCCTTCCGCGGCCACCTCGTCGTGCTCGTCGACGCGTGGACCGCCTCCGACGGCGAGACGATGGCCAACGCCATCCGCCACCTCAAGCTGGGCGAGACCATCGGCGTCCGCACCTGGGGCGGCGGCATCTGGCTCAGCGGCTCGAATTTCCTCGTCGACCGCGGCCTCGCTCGCGCGGCGGAGTTCGGCTCGTTCATCCCCGGCGAAGGCTGGGTGATCGAGGGCGACGGCTTCACGCCGGACGTGATCGTCGACAACAATCCAGTCCGCGCCTTCCACGGCGAGGACGCGCAGCTCGACGCGGCCATCAAGCGCCTGCAGGAGCTGATCGCGAAAAATCCGAAGCACCTCGTCCCCACGCCGCCCGCGTTGCCGGACAAGACGCTGAAGACCTGGACGCCGCCCAAGAGCTGAGCGCGCCCGCGTCCCCCCAAAGCGAAGGGCGAGGCTGACCGCCTCGCCCTCTGCTTTTCCCGACCGGGGGGCGTCTCAGCGCTGCTGCTGGCTCGCCAGCGTCGCCCGGAACCACTGGCTAAAATCGGCCTTCAGCTTCTTCAGCGAGTCCAGGTGCGTATACATCATGTGGCCGGCCTCGTAGTAGGTCATCGTGACGTTCTTCCGCACCGCCTCCGGCAAGTGCATGTGGCGGAACGTCCAGTCCGTCGCGTAATACGGCGTCGCGAGGTCGTAGTAGCCGTTCGCCACCCAGACCTTCATCGCCGGGTTCCGCACCATCGCGTTCTTCAGCATGACGCTGGTGTCGAGGTAGGTGTTCTCGACGTTCTTGTAGCTCCACGGCTGCACGTTCACCAGCACGCCGTAGGGCAGGTCGGTCTCGAACTTCAGCACGTTGCGCGCGTAGTCGCTCATCGCGGCGGCGTAGGGGCCGCGGATCGCCTCCATGCTCGGATCGAAGAAGCCGCCGCGGCCACCCTCGCCGTCGCCGCTCTCGTCGAGAATGCCTGCCACGCTGCTGTCGAGGCGGCCGACCACGACGCCCTCGTCGCGCCGGAGCTCGCGGATGAACTCGCCGATGCTGACGCGCAGGTTCTGTTTCTTGACGTAGTCGAGCGACAGGCCGGTGAGGGCCGCCAGCTCGGCCGCGATGCGCTCGCGCTCCACGGCGGGCAGCGCGTCGCCCTGCAGGAGGGCGAGGGTGTAGTCCTTGGCCGCGAACGCCTCGGCCCGCTTCAGCGCCCCGGCGAGCGTCTTCGCCCACTCGCCCTGGAGGCGCTTGTGATACCAGGCCGTCGCCGTGTAGGTGGGCAGGAAGAGCGGATACGGGTCGTCGTTGCCCGGCGCGAAGCGCGCGGTCTGGAAATTGAGAATCGAGGAGACGAGCATCACGCCGTTCACGTAGAGGTCGTATTTCTGCTGCAGCCGCTCGGAGAGCGCCGTGACGCGCGTGGTGCCGTAGCTTTCGCCGACGAGGAATTTCGGCGAGAGCCAGCGCGAGTTGCGGGTCGTCCAGACCTGGATGAAGTCGGCGAGCGACTCGAGGTCGCCGGTGAAGCCGTGGAATTGCTTCGGGTCCTGGTCCTTCGCCGCGCGGCTGAAACCGCTCGACACCGGGTCCATGAACACGAGGTCGGTCTCGTCGAGCCAGGAGAAGGCGTTGTCCTCGTAGCGATACGGCGCGGAAACGGGGCCGCCGGTGTCGGTCATCACCGCGCGCTTGGGGCCGAGGCCGCCGAGGTGCAGCCAGACGGAGGCGGCGCCGGGGCCGCCGTTGAACGAGAAGGTTACGGGACGCCGCGCGGGGTCCTTTTCGTCGGCCTTCGTGTAGGCCACGTAGAAGATGTTGGCCTTGGCCGCGCCCTTCTCGTCGCGCTGCACGAGGTAGCCGGCGGTCGCCTTGTAGCGGATGACCTTGCCGCCGATGGTGACCTCGCCCTCGGTCACGGACGGCGCCGGGTCCTTCTCCGCCGGCGCGGCGGGGGCCGGTTTCGCGGCCTCGGGCGGTCCCTTGCGATCGGCGCCCGGCTTGTCTTTGGGTTCTTCCTGCGCTGTGGCGACCACGGTCGCCGCCAGCACCAGCGTGGAGAGGAGGTGCTTCAGGGATTTCATGGGGTGCGCGGAACAGAAGCGCGGCGCCCGGTCGAGGCAACAGGAAAGCCGTGACGGGTGAAACCTTTGCGCCGACCGCGGCGTCTCTGGAGTTGGCGGCGTGAACTCGCGGCGGGAAGTTGCCTTCCCCCCGGCGAATCGCTTCGCTCCCCTCCTCTACGCTTCGCATGAAGAAACTCCTGTTGCTCCTCGTCGTGCTCGGTGTCGCTGGCGCCGGCTGGTATTACTATGCGGCCCGCAGCCGCGCCGAAAGCGCGCCCGAGTTCATCACCACCACGGTGGCCCGCGGCGACATCCTCCAGCAGGTCACGGCCACCGGCCAGCTCGACTCCGTCATCAGCGTGGATGTCGGTTCCCAGATTTCCGGCCTGGTCCAGAAACTCTACGTCGATTTCAACTCGCCGGTCAAAAAGGGCGACAAGCTCGCCGAGATCGACCCCGCCACCTACCAGCAGAAGCTCCGCCAGGCCGAGGCCAACCTCGCCAGCGCCGAGGCCTCGAACCAGCTCCAGAAGGTCAACACCGATCGGGTGAAGGAGCTTTTCGCCCAGAAGCTCGTCACCCAGCAGGAATACGACCAGGCCGTCGCCCAGCTCCAGCAGTCCAACGCGGCCCTCGTGACCTCGCGCGCGGCGGTCGAGAATGCCCGGGTCGACCTCGAGCGCTGCACCATCAACTCCCCGATCGACGGCATCGTCATCAACAAGCAGACCGAGGAGGGCAAGACCGTCGCCGCGAGCCTGAACGCCCCGGTGCTCTTCACCATCGTCAACGACCTCTCGAAGATGCAGATCACCGCCGCCGTCGCCGAAGCCGACGTCGGCAGCGTGGCCGAGGGCCAGAGCGTGACGTTCACCGTCGACGCGTTTCCCAACCGCTCGTTCCGCGGCCAGGTCGTGCAGGTGCGCAACGCCCCCAAGACCACCAACAACGTCGTCACCTACGACACCATCATCTCCGTCGACAACCGCGACCTGAAGCTCCGCCCCGGCATGACCGCGAACGTCGCCATCATCGTCGCCCGCCGCGACGGCGTCCTGCGCCTCGCCAACGCCGCCCTGCGTCTGCGCGTGCCCGACGGCGTGACCGTGAAGCGCGACGAGCCCGCGAGCGCGCCCAAGGGCGAGCACGCCGCCCGGAACGACGAGCCGGCCAAGGGCCCGGCCGCTTCCGCGCCGTCCGGCAGCGGCGAAGCAGCCGGCCCGAGCGGCGGCCGCCGTGGCGGCGGCATGTTCGGCAACCTCACGCCCGAGCAGCGCCAGAAGATGCGCGAGATCATGGCTGAGGTCGGCGTCGATTTCCGCAACGGTCCGCCCACGCCCGAACAGCGCGAGCAGATCCGCAAGCTCATGGCCGAGCGCGGCCTCCCCGTGCCCGAATCCTCCGCCAGCGCCCGCCCGGGCGAGGCCGTCGTCACGACCCGCAAGGTCTACAAGCTCGTCGGCGTCGCCCCCAACCAGTCGCTCGAGGAGCTGACCATCAAGGCCGGCATCACCGACGGCACCGCCACCGAGGTCATCGACGGCCTCAAGGAAGGCGATGTCGTCGTGACGAGCGTCAGCGTGCCGAACGCCGCCCCCTCGGGCCGCCCGGCCGCGAATCCCTTCGGCGGCGGACGTCGTTTCTGAGCATGCCCGCCGTCGTTCATCTCGAGGAGATCCACAAGATCTACAACTCGGGCGAAGTGCCCGTCCACGCCGTCCGCGGCGTGACGCTGGAGATCCACAAGGGCGACTTCGTCGCCGTCATGGGCGCGTCCGGCTCCGGCAAGTCCACGCTGATGAACCTGCTCGGCTGCCTCGACCGGCCGACCAAGGGCCGCTACCTGCTCGACGGCACGGACGTTTCCGGGCTGGAGAAGAACCAGCTCGCCGACATCCGGAACCAGAAGCTCGGCTTCGTCTTCCAGGGCTTCAACCTCCTGTCCCGCACCACCGCGCTCGAGAACGTCGAGCTCCCGATGCTCTACGGCGCCCGCAAACTCACGTCGCGCGAGATGCGCGAGCGCGCGCAGCGGAACCTCGAGCTCGTCGGCCTCGGCCAGCGCGCGGACCACTTCCCCAGCCAGCTCTCCGGCGGCCAGCAGCAGCGCGTGGCCATCGCCCGCGCGCTGATCAACGATCCGCAGATCCTCCTCGCCGACGAGCCGACCGGCAACCTCGACTCCAAGACCTCCGTCGAGATCATGGGCGTGTTCCAGAAACTCAACGAACAGGGCATCACCATCGTGATGGTCACGCACGAGCTCGACATCGCCCACTACTGCAAGCGCAACCTGATCATGCGCGACGGCCGCCTCGTCAGCGACGTGCCGGTGACGAACCGCCTGATCGCCACGGAGGAGCTGCGCCGGATCCAGGAAGCCGAGGCCGCCGCCAAACTGACGGACTGACCATGCGCCTGCTCAACACCATCACCGTCGCCCTGCGCGCGCTGCGCCGCAACCTCCTGCGCTCCGTCCTCACCGCGCTCGGCATCATCATCGGCGTCGGCGCTGTCATCGCGATGGTCAGCATCGGCAACGGCGCGAAGTCGCAGGTCGAGGGCCAGATCGCCAGCCTCGGCCAGAACATCATCTCGGTCTTCCCCGGCAATTTCACCCAGGGCGGCGTGCGCGGCGGCTTCGGCAGCGCCAGCACCCTCACGGTCGAGGACGCCATGGCCATCCGCAATGAGGTCGCCGGCGTCGCCAACCTCAGCCCGGACATGCGCGATCGCTCGCAGATCCTCGCCAACGGCCAGAACTGGAGCACCACCGTCCAGGGCGAGGACGTCAGCTACCTCGACATCCGCCTCTGGAACGTCGCCGAGGGGACCATGTTCGGCGACAGCGACGTGCGCAGCGGCGCCAAGGTCTGCGTCATCGGCAAGACCGTCGCCGACCAGCTCTTCCAGGGTGACGACCCGATCGGCCAGACCCTCCGCATCCGCAACATTCCCTTCAAGGTCGTCGGCGTGCTCGCGCCCAAGGGCTTCAACTTCTTCGGCCAGGACCAGGACGACGTCGTGATCGTCCCCTACACCAGCCATCTCAAGCGCATCGCTCGCCGGCCCTACCTCAACTCGATCACCATCCAGGCCGCGAGCGCCGATCAGATGGCGCGCATCCAGCAGGACATCACCGATCTCCTCCAGCAGCGCCGCAACGGCCGCGACCCCGACTTCACGGTCCGCAACCAGCAGGAACTCGCCGAGGCGGCCACCGCCACGACGCGGACCATGACCGTGCTCCTCGGCGCCATCGCCGGCGTCTCGCTCATCGTCGGCGGCATCGGCATCATGAACATCATGCTCGTCTCCGTCACCGAGCGCACCCGCGAGATCGGCATCCGCCTCGCCGTCGGCGCGCACGGCCGCGACGTGCTGCTGCAGTTTCTGACCGAGGCGATCATCCTCTCCATGATGGGCGGCATCCTCGGCATCCTGCTCGGCGTCGGCAGCTCGCAGCTCATCTCGAAGCTCAACGGCTGGCCCGTCCTCGTTTCGAGCAGCGCGGTGATCGGCTCGTTCGCGTTCAGCGCGGCCATCGGCGTCTTCTTCGGCTTCTATCCGGCGCGCAAGGCCGCCGAGCTCGATCCGATCGAGGCGCTGCGCTACGAGTGATTCGCCCCTGGCCGCTCGCCTAGGTCGCGCCGTCCCACTCGCGGGAACGGCGCATCCCGCCCGCGCCGGAAAATCGGCTCGAATCGACCCTGTGCGCCGCGGCGGAAATTCGCGCCGAGTTTTTATCTGCTTGAGGCCAGAGCGCTTAACGGCACCGGACGACCGTTGGCACGCGCGGTGCAATGAGGGGGACAACAATCCACTGATTCTCCCATGAAAACCACGCTCTCCATCATCCTCGCCGCCGCGACCGCCGGCTCCGTCGTGGCCAAGCTCTCCAACGCCGCGTTCCTCGCGAACGTCCCCGGCGAGATCGTCTTCGCCGCCGCCGCCAGCCTCGCCATCGTGGGCATCACGATCGCCGACTACACGCGCAACGTCCGCCCGCTCACCGTCAAGGCGCCGCTCGCCCGCGTCGAGCTGCCCACCGGCAAGCGCAGCCAAGCCTACGGCATCCGCCGCCGCTCCGCCATCGTCGAACGCGTCGCCGCCTGATCCCGCGCGCGCGGTCCCGCGACCGCGCGCTTCCCGGCCCGCCGTGCGCGAGCGCCGGCACACGGGCAGCGGGCTCTTGACTCTTTCGAGGCGCCGCGAGTCACTTTCAGAAAAATGGCAGCCAACGATCCCGCGCCCCACCGCATCCTCGTTGCGGACGACCAGCCCGACGTCCTTGAAGCCCTCCGCCTCCTCCTGAAGGCCGAGGGCTATCTTATCGACACCGCCAAGTCGCCGGGCTCGGTCATGAAGGCGGTCGAACAGCGCGACTACGCGCTCGCGCTCATCGACCTCAACTACGCGCGCGACACGACTTCGGGCCAGGAAGGCCTCGATCTCCTCGCCAAGCTCCAGCAGGCCGACTCCACCCTGCCGGTCGTCGTCATGACCGCCTGGGCCAGCGTCGAGGTCGCCGTCGAGGCCATGCGCCGCGGCGCGAAGGATTTCATCACCAAGCCCTGGGACAACCCGCGCCTCATCGCGATCGTCAAGAACCAGATCGAGCTGGCCAGCGCCGTCCGGGCCTACCAGCGCCTCGAGCAGGAAAACCAGATTCTCCGCGGCAAGGGCGGCCCGAACCTCATCGCCCAGTCGCCCGCCATGCGCCCGGTGCTCGAGGTCATCTCGCGCGTCGGCCCGTCCGACGCGAACATCCTCATCACCGGCGAAAACGGCACCGGCAAGGGCGTCGTCGCCCAGGCCCTGCACGCCGTCTCCGTCCGCGCCGGCAAGCCGTTCATCTCTGTCAACATGGGCGGCCTGCCCGAGGGCGTGTTCGAGAGCGAGCTCTTCGGCCACGTCCGCGGCGCGTTCACCGACGCCAAGACCGACCGCGCCGGCCGCTTCGAGCTGGCCGACGGCGGCACCCTCTTCCTCGACGAAATCGGCAACATCCCGATGAGCCAGCAGGCGAAGATCCTGCGCGTGCTCGAGACCGGCGAGCTCGAGCGCGTCGGCTCCTCCCGCACCTACCGCGTCAACGTCCGCCTCATCTCCGCGACGAACGCCGACCTCCAGGCCGAGGTCGCCGCCGGCAAGTTCCGCCAGGACCTCCTCTTCCGGCTCAACACGATTCACATCCACCTCCCGCCGCTGCGCGAGCGCCGCGAGGACATCGCCCTGCTCGCCCAGCACTTCCTCAAGGGACACGTCGAGCGCTACCGGAAGCCGATCACCGGCTTCGACGACAGCGCGCTCGAGGCCATGCGCGACTACGCCTGGCCGGGCAACGTCCGCGAGCTCGACCACGCCGTCGAGCGCGGCGTCCTCATGGCCCAGGGCAAGGTCGTGCGCGGCCCCGACCTCGGCCTCAACGCCGGCCAGGCCGCTCCGCGGCTCGAGGACATGAGCCTCGAGGAGGTCGAGGGCTTCCTCATCAAGAAGACCCTCGCCCGCTGCGACGGCAACGCCCGCAAGGCCGCCGAACAGCTCGGCCTCAGCCGCAGCGCCTTCTACCGCCGCCTCGAACGCTACGGACTCTGAGGCGGCGTCTGCTCGACTGAGCGCCGATGGCTCCCCCGAAAAAATCCCGCCTCGCCCACGAGAACCGCGTGCTCGTCTACACGCTGCTCTCCGGCCTGCCCGCGGTGCTCATCGCCGTCTGGCTGATGGTCGATCGCGACATCGAGATGGACGCGAAGAAGCAGTGGACCTTCGGCCTCATCATCGTCGGCTTCTGGATCGGCTATGCCCTCGCGGTGCGCGAAATCGTCATGCGCCCGCTGCAAACGATGGCGAACCTCCTCACCGCCCTGCGCGAGGGGGACTTCTCCACCCGCGCCCGCGGCGCCAACCGCGACGAACCGCTGGGCGACGTCATGTCCGAGATCAACCTCCTCGGCGGCGTCCTCCAGGAACAGCGCCTCGGCGCCCTCGAGGCCACGGCGCTCCTCCGCACCGTCATGGAGGAGATCGACGTCGCCATCTTCGCCTTCGACGGCAACGAGACGCTGCGCCTCGTCAACCGCGCCGGCCAGGAGCTGCTCGGCCAGCCGGCCGAGCGCATCCTCGGCCGCGCCGCCAGCGACATGGACATGGCGGACTGCCTGACCGGCGAGCCGACGCGCGTGCTCAACCGCACCTTCCCCGGGGGCGCCGGCCGCTGGGGCATGCGCCGCACCATGTTCCGCGAAGGCGGCCTGCCCCATTCGCTGCTCGTCATCGCCGACCTCAGCCAGCCGCTGCGCGAGGAAGAGCTGAAGGCCTGGCAGCGCCTCGTCCGCGTCATCGGCCACGAACTCAACAACTCGCTCGCCCCGATCAAGTCCATCGCCGGCTCGCTGGGCGCCATGCTGCGCCGCGACAAGCGCGCACCCGACTGGGAGGACGACATGCGCGGCGGCCTCGAGATCATCGAGGCGCGCGCCGAGGGCCTCAACCGCTTCATGCAGTCCTATGCGCGGCTGGCGAAGCTCCCGCCGCCCACGAAGCTGCCCGTGCAGCTCGGGCCGCTGCTCCGCCGCGTCGCCTCGCTCGAGACCCGCACGAGCGTCCAGGTCGTCGAGGGACCGGAGGTCGTGCTCAACGCCGACGCCGCGCAGCTCGAGCAGGTGTTCATCAACCTGATCAAAAACGCCGTCGAAGCGCAGCCCGAGGCCGGCCAGCCCGGACAACCGACGTGCTGCGTCCGCACCGGCTGGCGCGCGCTGCCCGGCGCGATCGAGGTCTTCGTCGAGGATGACGGCCCGGGCATCGCCAACTCCCAGAATCTTTTCGTGCCGTTCTTCACCACGAAGCCGTCCGGCTCCGGCATCGGCCTGGTTCTCTGCCGCCAGATCGCCGAGAACCACGGCGGCTCGCTCACGCTCGAGAATCGCCCGGACACCACCGGCTGCGTCGCTCGCCTGCGCCTGCCGGCCTGACGGACCGCGCCCGCGGCAGTTTCCCGTTTTCGGGACAGCCACATCCCGCCTTCGACTTCCGGCCACCCGCGCGCGCATCGAGTCGAATTCGTATTCGATTGCTCCCCAGCGCCTTAAACCTTCCGCCGAACTTGGCACGTGCGGTGCGATAGGGCGGCAGATTTCCCGAACTTCGCAATGGATATTCCCCGCCCCAACGCCGCCAAGGAGAAGCGCAAAAAGCGCATCATTTACGGAGCGATCGCCGGTGTGGTGCTGATCGGCATCACCGTCGTCCTCGCCCGTCTCAAGCCCGCCGCCCCGACGGTCGAACGCAACCTCGTGTGGATCGACACCGTCAAGCGCGGCCCGATGGTCCGCCAGGTTCGCGGCCTCGGCACGCTGGTGCCGGAGGAAATCCGCTGGATCGCCGCCCGCACCCAGGGCCGCGTCGACAAGATCATCCTCCGCCCCGGCGCGGTCGTTGAGCCCGGCACCCTCATCCTCGAGCTGACCAACCCCGACGTCGTCTCCGCCGCTGCCAACGCCGACTCGCAGCTCCGCGCCGCCGAGGCCCAGCTCTCCAACCTCCGCGTGCAGCTCGAATCCCAGCTGCTCCAGTCCGAATCCACGGCCGCTCGCGCCAAGTCCGACTACGAGACCAGCAAGCTCCAGGCCGAGGTCCGCGAGCAGCTGTTCAAGGACGGCCTGGTTTCCGAGCTCGAGCTCCGCCTCACGCAGGCCACCGCCGCCCAGGCCGCCAACACCAACGCCATCGAGCAAAAGCGCTTCGCCTTCGCCAAGGAGTCGATCGCCCCGCAGCTCGCCGTGCAGCAGGCCGAGGTCGAGCGCCTCCGCTCCTCGCCAAGCTCCGCGCCGAGGAACTCGACGCGCTCAAGGTCCGCTCCTCCATGAGCGGCGTCCTCTCCGCCCTCCCGGTCGAGGTCGGCGCCCAGGTCCAGCCCGGCACCAACCTCGCCCGTGTCGCCGACCCGACCAAGCTCAAGGCCGAGGTCCGCATCGCCGAAACCCAGGCCAAGGACATCGCCATCGGCCAGCTCGCCTCCATCGATACCCGCAACGGCGTCGTCGAGGGCAAGGTCTCGCGCATCGATCCCGCCGTGCAGAACGGCACCGTCCTCGTCGACGTCCGCATCGAGGGCCAGCTCCCCCGCGGCGCCCGCCCCGACCTCTCGGTCGACGGCACGATCGAGCTCGAACGCCTCAACGACGTCGTCTACGTCGGCCGCCCGGCCTTCGGCCAGGAACGCAGCACCGTCGGCATCTTCAAGCTCGACCCCGCCAGCAACGACGCCGTCCGCACCCAGGTGCAGCTCGGCCGCAGCTCGGTCAACACCATCGAGATCGTCAGCGGCCTCCAGCCCGGCGACCGCGTCATCCTCTCCGACATGTCGCAGTGGGACGCCAACGACCGCATCCGCCTGAACTAATCCGCCCTCGTGCGACGCTCTCCCCTCACCGGTCCCATGCTCGCCGCCCTCGTCGTCCTTTCCCTGCTCAGCGTCGTCATCGCCACCGATGGCGACGCGACCGCCTGAAATTTCTGTAACCCAACGCACGCTTCGCGTGTTTCCCTCCCCACTGCCACGCGCAATTCCCCACATGACCACTGAAAACACATCGCTGATCAAACTCGAGGGCGTCACCAAGGTCTTCCTGACCGACGAGGTCGAGACGCACGCCCTCTCCGGCATCCACATGGAGATCTTCAAAGGTGAGTTCGTCTCCATCGCCGGCCCCTCCGGCTGCGGCAAGTCGACGCTCCTCTCCATCCTCGGCCTGCTCGACACGCCGACCGACGGCACCTACTACCTCAACAGCCGCCCCGTCCACGGCCTCACGCTCCCGGAGCGCGCCCGCATCCGCAACCGCGAGATCGGCTTCATTTTCCAGTCGTTCAACCTCATCGGCGACCTCACGGTCTACGAGAACGTCGAGCTCCCGCTCACCTACCGCGGCATGCCCGCCGCCGAGCGCAAGCAGCGCGTCACCGAGGCGCTCGAGAAGGTCGGCATGGGCCACCGCGCCAAGCACCTCCCCTCGCAGCTCTCGGGCGGTCAACAGCAGCGCGTCGCGGTCGCCCGCGCCCTCGCCGGTTCGCCCGCCGTGCTCCTCGCCGACGAACCGACCGGTAACCTCGACTCCAAGAACGGCGACGCCGTCATGGAGCTCCTGCACAATCTCCACAAGGCCGGCTCGACGATCGTGATGGTCACGCACGACGCCCGTTTCGCCCGCCACTCCGAGCGCACGATCCACGTCTTCGACGGCCGCGTCGTCGAGGAGCAGGTCGAGTCCGATCCGACCCACTGAGCTTCAGTTCGTAGCTCACCCAAGCGGAGCGGCGCCCCCCCACGCATTTTCGCCCCGCCTCGAACGGCCCTTCTCAGTGGTCGGGCTCTCGAGGCGTCGGCGATCCCCCGGCGCCCTCCGCTTTTGTTTTTTCTTCGCGAGGCGGCGCGTCGCGCCGCGCTCCTTCTCTTCCCGGTAGCAGCGCCCTTCCCCGGGCGCCGGTTTTCGCGTTCCCCGCCCGCCCTCATGACCACGAATCTCCGCCTCGCGCTCCGCTCGCTCGCGAAGTCCCCCGGCTTCACCACCGTCGCGCTCCTCACGCTCGCCCTCGGCATCGGCGCGAACGTCGCGATCTACTCCGCGATCAACACCCTCTTCCTCCGCCCGCTCGCCTTCGCCGAGCCGTCGCGCCTCGTGCGCGTCTGGGGCGCCTTCGCCGACCGCGGCCTCGACCAGGCCAACCTCTCCTACCCGCGCTACGAGCACTTCCGCGACAACCTCGACGCCGTCGAGTCGCTCTCCGCCTTCACGGGCACCGCCTTCACCCTCACCGGCCGCGGCGACGCGCTCCAGGTCAACGCCGCCCGCGTCTCGCAGAACTTCTTCCCCGTGCTCGGCATCCAGCCGCAGCGCGGCCGCAATTTCCTCGCCGAGG
The DNA here is from genome assembly GCF_047777955.1 of Oleiharenicola sp. Vm1. Lineage (GTDB taxonomy): Bacteria > Verrucomicrobiota > Verrucomicrobiia > Opitutales > Opitutaceae > Didemnitutus. Next base: position 2,359,604 of record NZ_CP180537.1, on the reverse strand, counting down.
AGGACCGCTCCGGCGGCGCCCCCGTCGTGCTGATCAGCGCCGGCTTCTGGCAGCGCCAGTTCAACCGCGCGCCGAACGCCATCGGCCAGACGCTCACCCTCAACAACGTCCCGCACACGATCGTCGGCATTTTGCCCGACCGGTTCGGTTTCCCCTTCAGCGGCATCGACGTCTTCGCCGCCAAGCCCTTCGAGCTCGAGGGCCTCCCGCGCGAACTCATGCTCCAAGGCTCCGGCTACCTCCTCGTCCACGGCCGCCTCAAGCCCGGCGCCACGCTCGAGACGCTCGACGCCCAGCTCAAGCGCGCCGCCGCCACCTACGGCGCCGCCCACCCCGAGAAGGTCGACGCCAACGGCGGCATCTTCGCCCGCTCCCTGCAGGCCGACCTCGTCGGCGGACAGCGGCCGACGTTCTTCGTGCTCCTCGCCGCCGTCGGCTTCGTGCTGCTGATCGCCTGCGCCAACGTCGCCAACCTCTTCCTCGTCCGCCTCGCCTCGCGCCGCAAGGAGATCGCCATCCGCGCCGCGCTCGGCGCCACGCGCCGCAGCATCGTCGCGCAATTCCTCACCGAGAGCACGCTGGTCGCCCTCGCCGCCGGCGTCGCCGGATCGCTCCTGGCGATCTGGGCCGTCGACTCGCTCGCCCGCGTCGCCGCCGATTTCATCCCGCGCGCCCAGGAGATCTCCGTCGATGCACCGGTGCTGGGCTTCGCCGTGCTGCTCTCGCTCCTTACCGGGCTCGGCATGGGCTTCCTCCCGGCCTGGCAGGCCTCGCAGGCGGACGTGAACGAGACGCTCAAGGACGCCACGCGCGGCAACACCGGCGGCCGCGCCGCCAACCGCCTGCGCGCCGGCCTCTTCGTCGGCGAGGTCGCCCTTTCCTCGTGCTTCTCATTGGCGCCGCACTGCTGCTGCGCAGCTTCGTCCGTCTGCAGGGCGTCTCCCCGGGCTTCGACGCCGCCCAGGTCACCACCTTCAACGTCCAGCTCTCGCCGGCGCAGTATCCCGACGCGGACGCGCAGACCGCCTTCTACGAGCAGCTCGTCCAGCGGCTGGGCGCGATCCCCGGCGTCACCGCCGTCTCCGGCATCAACAATCTCCCCGTCGTCGCCGGCGGCAACACCCGCTCGCCGTTCGCCCTCGAGGGCGAGGCGCTGCCGCCGGTCAACGAGCGCAAGCTCGCGATCCGCAGCAACACCCTGCCCGGCTACTTCGCCGCCATGGGCATCGCCGTCAAGCAGGGTCGTGACTTCGATTGGCGCGACCGCACCGACCGGACCAACGTTCTCCTCATCAGCGAATCCACCGCCAAGCGGCTCTTCCCCCACGGCGAGAATCCCCTCGGCCGGCGCCTGATCACCGGCCTCGGTTCGATCCCGCGCGAGATCGTCGGCGTCGTCGGCGAGGTCCGCGCGCTCGGCCTCGACCAGGTCGCCGGCGACGCGCTCTATTACCCGGAGGCGCAGCTCGGCGACGGCTTCTTCAGCTTCGTCGTCCGCTCGACGCGGCCGGCTGCCAGCCTGCGCGACGAGATCCGCGCCGCGATCCACTCCCTCGACCGCGGCATTCCGGTCGACCAGATCCAGCCGCTGGAGAGTCTGATGGCGCAATCCATCTCGGACCGCCGCCTCGTCATGGGCCTGGTCGGCGGCTTCGCCGCCCTCGCGCTCGTGCTCGCCGCGCTCGGCATCTACGGCGTCATCGCCTACTCCGTCGCCCAGCGCACGGCGGAGATCGGCGTGCGCATGGCGCTTGGCGCTTCGCGCTCCGCAATCGTCGGCCTGGTCCTGCGCGAAGGCCTCCGCCTCACGCTGCTCGGGCTGGCGCTGGGCGTGGCCATCTCCCTCCTGCTCACCCGCCTGATGAGTGCCCAGCTCTACGAGGTGAGCGCGACCGACCCGGCCGTCTTCGCCGGGGTCTCGCTCTTCCTCGTGCTCGTCGCCGCGTTCGCCTGCTGGCTGCCCGCCCACCGCGCCAGCCGCATCGACCCGCTCGTCGCGCTGCGTAACGACTGAGCCCGTCACCATGTTTTCGCACCTCCGCATCGCCGGCCGCGGCTTCGCCAAGCACCCGGGCTTCGCCGCGATCGCCGTCCTCATCCTGGCCCTCGGCATCGGCGCCTCCACCGCCGTCTTTTCCGTCGTGCATGCGCTGCTGCTCTCGCCGCTGCGCTACGACGACGCCCGCCGCCTCGTCCAGGTCCAGGCCGTCCATCCGCGGCAGGGCGTCTCCACGCTCGCCCCCGCCACCGCCAGCGACGTCCGCACGCAGGTTCACGCGCTCACCGCCTCCGCGTCGCAGACCTACTACTACGTGAATCTCACGGGCAGCGGCACGCCCGCGCTAGTCACGGGCGTGCAGGCCACCGCCGACTACTTCAAGGTCTTCAACGTCGCCCCGCTCCTCGGCCGCACCTGGAATCCCGACGAGTGCCGCCCGGGCGCCGCACCGGTGGTCGTCCTCGGCGAGCAGCTGTGGCAGACGCAATACGGCGGCCGGCGCGACCTCATCGGCCGCACGATCCTGATGGATGACACGCCGACGACCGTCATCGGGATCATGCCGAAGACCTTCAACGATCCCTGGGGCAACGGCTCCCTCTGGATGCCGATGCCGCTCGGCGGCGACACCCTCACGAACCGTTCGCAGCGCTACTGGAGCACCTTTGCCCGCCTCGCGCCCGGCGCCACCGTCGCCAGCGCCTCGGCGGAACTCGCCGCGCTCGGCGCGCAGCTGGAGCGACAATTTCCCGACCACTACCGCGACTGGACGATGCAGGCCGCCGATCTGCAGGGCCTCGTCGTCGGCGACTACCGCGAGGCGCTACTCATCATCCTCGGCGCCGTCGGTTGCGTGATGCTCATCACCTGCGCCAACCTCGCGGGACTTTGCCTCGTCCGCGCCGCCAGCCGCCGCAAGGAGCTCGCCATCCGCGTCGCGCTCGGCGCCACCCGCGCCCAGCTGAGCGCCCAGCTGCTCACCGAGAGCCTCCTCCTCGCGCTCGCCGGCGGCATCGGCGGCGTCTTGCTCGCCAACTGGGGCCTTGCCGGCCTGCTCGCCACCGTCGGCGACGGCTGGCTGCCTCGCAGCGACGAGATCGCGCTGAACACGCCCGTCCTGCTCGCCACCCTCACGCTGACTTTGGTGAATGGTCTGGCCTTCGGCCTCGCCCCGGCCGTGACGGCGACCCGCATCGACGCCCAGGACGCGCTGAAGGACGCCCACAGCGCCTCGGGCGCCTCCGCCCAGCGCCTCCGCTCCGCGCTCGTCGTGGCGGAGATCGCCCTCGCCCTCGTGCTGCTGGTCGGCGCCGGACTCCTCGGCCGCAATCTGCACCGCATCCTCAACCGGGATGCGGGCATCGAGGCGTCGCGCGTGCTGTCCCTCACCCTCACGCCCTCCGAAAAGCGCTACGACAGCGCCGAGAAGCGCGCCGATTACTACCGCCGCACGCTCGCCGAAGTCGCCGCTGTGCCGGGCGTGCAAAGCGCCGCCTACACCCAAACCTCCCCGTTCCGCTGGGGCATCCCGATCACGCTCCAGCCCGTGCCGCGCGAGGGCGTCGCGCCCGCGGGCAACCTGCCCCAGGTGTTCTACGACTCGGTCAGCCGCGACTATTTCAAGACCATGGGCACCCCGCTGCGCGCCGGCCGCTGGTTCAATGACGCGGACGTGCCCGGCGCCAAACCCGTCGTCGTGATCAGCGAGTCGACCGCCCGCCGCTTCTTCGGCGAGGAGAATCCCGTCGGCCGCGAACTCACTCCCGATCCGACCAACGCCGTCCGCTTCGAGATCGTGGGCGTCGTCGGCGACATCGCCCGCACCGGACTCACGTCCGCGACGCCGCTGCAGGTCTACCGCGCGCTCAGCCAGCGCCCCACGGCCTTCGCCACGCTGATGGTGCGCACCTCGCTTCCGCCCGCCACTCTCGCCAAATCCGTCCAGGAAGCGCTCTGGCGCGTCGACCCCGACATCCCCGTCTCCGACGTCGTGCCGATGGATCAGGTCGTCCGCCGCACCGCCACGCAGCCACGCCTCTACCTCACCTTGTTCGGCGTGTTCGCCGCCCTGGCGCTCGTCCTCTCCGGCATCGGCCTCTACGGCCTCGTCGCCTACAGCGTGGCCCAGCGCACGCGCGAGTTCGGCATCCGCACCGCGCTCGGAGCCAACCCGGGCGACGTGCTGCGCCTCGTCCTGCGCGAAGGCGGCGCCCTCGTCGCCCTCGGCCTGGCCTTCGGCCTCGCCGGCGCCCTCGCGACCGCCCGCCTGCTCCAGCAGCTGCTCTTCCGCGGCTCCGCCTACGATCCCCTGATCTTCGCCACCGTCGTGCTCCTGCTCGGCGGCGTGGCGCTCGCCGCGTGCGTGCTGCCCGCCCGCCGCGCCGCCCGGGTCGATCCGCTCGTCGCCCTGCGCAACGACTGACACGTTCCCGGATTGCCGCCCGGGCGGACGACGGGTTCAATCCCACGAACCCCGCCCCCGCATGAACATCCGCCTCGGTCCCGTCGTCGGCCTCGCCACCGTCGCTTTCCTCGCGCTTCTCGGTCGCGCCGCCGAGGAACTCAAGGTTGAAGGCAAGACCGTCGAGTTGCCCGAATTCAAGGTCACCGACAGCCGCGCCCTGCCCGAGGCCCCGCCCTGGCACTACGGCCGCGTCGGTCGCTTCGAGGTGCTCTCCAGCACCACGGAGGCGCGCACGCGCAAGCTGCTCGCCGACTTCCAGAAATTCCAGCAGGCGCTCGCGCTGCTCTGGCCCGCGCCGCCCAAACCGCTGGCCAGCTCGACCCTGATCCTCTGCGCGCGCCCCGGAGAATTCGCCTCCTTCACCCCGCCGACGCCAACGCCACGCCGGACGCGATGCCCAGCCGCCTGCTGCGCGACCGCGAAGCGCTGGCCATCGCCGTCAACCTCGCCGCCGAGCGCCTGCTGATCGACGATGCCAGCACCCTCTCCGCCACCGGCGCGACCAGCGTGGAACTGGACGTCGACCACGCCCAGCTCCTCTCCCGCGAATACATCTTCTCCCTCCTCAACCAGACCGAGACCCGCCCGCCCGCCTGGATGGCCGAAGGCCTCGCCCAGATCGTCATGGACGCCGAGGTGACCGACCGCTGGCTGATCTACGGCAAGATCGACACCTTCAAGGGCAGCGCGACCGGCGGCAGCGGCACCGGAACCGACGACACCGATGCGTCCGCCAACTCCACCGCCATCGTCGGCGAGCAACCGTTCAACGTCGTGCTCCGCCACCGCAAGCTGCTCCCGCTCGGGGAGTTTTTCGCCACCACCGCCGATTCGCCCGCGGCCCGCACTCCGCTCGGCAACAACCTCTGGGCGAAGCAGGCCTACCTCTTCGTGCATTTCTGCCTGTTCGGCGAAAACCTGCGGCATCGCGACGCACTGGTGCAATTTGTCGGCCGCCTGGGCCGCGAGTCGCTGAGCGAGGCGCTCTTCCGCGACTGCTTCAAAGTCGGCTACGCCCAGATGGAGGAGGAGCTGCGCGCCTACCTCCGCTTCCTCAAGCACCGCTACCAGACCTACGACATCAAACCCGGCGACCGCTTCGACCCGAAGAGCATCGAACTCGCCGACGCCAGCCCGACGCAGATCGGCGTGCTGCTCGGCGACGCCCAGCGTCTCGCCGGCAACCTCCCCGCTGCCGCGCAGACCTACCGCGACGCTTACCTTCGCGGCAGCCGCGATCCTGCGCTGCTCGCGGGCCTCGCGGCCACCGAAGCGGCCGCGGGACACGCCGATCGCGCCGCGAAATTCCTCGACGCCGCCTGCGCCGCGCACGTCGCCCGGCCCTCGGCCCATGCCACCCTCGCCCGGCGCCGCCTCGACGCCGCCCTCGCCCATCCCGCCGGACCGGACGGCAAGCTTGACCCCGCGCAACTCGCCGCCGTGCTCGCCCCCGTGTTCGAGGCGCGCCAATACCCGCCGCTCATTCCCGAGACCTATCACGTGACCGCCGATGCCTGGGCCGCGAGCGCCGCGCCGCCGAAGGTGCCCAATCTCGCCGTGCTCGACGAGGGATTGAAGGCCTTCCCGCGCGACAGCGCGCTCGTCCTCCAAGGCGCCCGGCTCTACGCGAGCATCGGCGCCTACGACATCGCCGCCGCGATCGCCCGCATGGGCGCGCGTTTCGCCGTCGACGCTGGCGCCAAGCGCGAATTCGAGCAGCTGCTCGCCGCGCTGCCCGCGCCTCCCGCCCGGTAGCGCTCAGAGTGCCGGCGCGGCCACCGGCGGCACGTAGGCCTTGCGCGCCTTCCGCACGCGCGCGTGGTTCGCGTTGGCCCAGTGGATCAGCGGCTCGAGCTTCACCAGCAGGGATTCACCCAGATCCGTCAGGGTGTATTCCACCTTCGGCGGCACGGTAGCGTGCACCACCCGCGTGACGTAGCCGTCGCGCTCGAGCGCGCGGAGCGTCTGCGCCAGCATGCGCGGCGAGATGTCGCCGATCGCGCGCCTCAGCTCGGTGAAGCGCCGCGTGCCGTCGCGGAGGGCGAGCAGCGTCAGCAGGCTCCAGCGGTCGCCGATGCAGTCGAGCACGTCGCGCACCGGGCAGCGGGTCTCGTGGCCGGAGCCGGGGGCGACGGGAGGAAGGGAGAGTGCGGCGGGCATGGTGGGACGGTTACCGCGCGGTAACCTGGTGACGGAAAAGACCCCTCTTGTGCGGGAGTCGCGTTGTCGGTATTCTTTCGTAACCAAAGGCCGATTCTGAACCTGGGTGCAAGCCCGGAACCGGCCGCCCTCTCGTCCCGCTTCCCTTCACCATGATCGCCATCACCGCCGCCACCGGCCACCTCGGCCAGCTCGTTGCCGAGCAGCTCCTCCTCAAAGTCCCCGCGTCCCAGATCGTCGCGGTCGTCCGCAACCCGGCCAAGGCCGCCGGTTTCGCCGCCCGCGGCGTGATCGTTCGCGCCGCCGACTACGACGACCCCGCGGCTCTCGCCCGCGCCTTCGCCGGCGTCGAGCGCGTCCTGCTGATTTCCGGCACGGACTTCGGGCGCCGGCTCGAGCAGCACACCCAGGTCGTCGAAGCCGCCCGTCGCGCCGGCGCCAAGCTCCTCGTCTACACCAGCCTGCTGCGCGCCGACACCACGCCGCTCAACCTCGGCCCCGAGCACGCGGCCACCGAGCGGGTCATCCGCGCGTCCGGCCTGCCGCATGTCATCCTTCGCAACGGCTGGTATCACGAGAACTACACCGCCTCCGTGCCGTCCGCCCTCGCGCACCACGCCTTCGTCGGCAGCGCCGGCACCGGCCGCATCGCGTCGGCCGCGCGCGCGGATTACGCCGCCGCCGCCGTCGTCGCTCTCACCGGCGGCGCCCAGGTCAATCATACCTATGAGCTGGCCGGCGATAGTGCCTACACGCTCGCAGATTTCGCCGCCGAGCTCTCGCGTCAGAGCGGGCAAGCCATCCCGTATGTCAATCTTCCCGAAGCCGATTACGCCAAGGTTCTCCTGCAGGCCGGCCTGCCCCCGCCGCTCGCGCACGGTCTGGCCAGCTGGGATGCGGGCGCCGCGCAGGGGCGCTCTTCGACGACGCCCACCAATTGCGCCGGCTGATCGGCCGTCCCACGACACCCGTCCGCGACGCCATCGCCCAAACGCTGACCCGCAGGTAGCAGCGTCCCGCGACGGCGGACGAAGGTTGCCGGACGGCGCGCCACGCCTCGTCCGGCTAAGCGTTTGACTCCCGTCCCGTCAGGCGGCATAAGCCTTTTGTCGCCGGCTGGCACCGGACTGGCCGGATACACAGAGTAACTGCTGTGTTGATGAATACAGTAATCGCACGTGGCTTAGCGGTCGAGCAGCGGCAGGCATGCCGCCCACACGGGTTCGATTCCCGTCGTGCGGGTCAAAGACTCGCCTGCCGTCGCTTGTCGATGGTGGGCCCCTTTTCGCGGTGCTGCTGACGCTCCAGTTCCCGCTGGCGGATTTGCGCACGTTCATCCCTGGCGGCGAGGGCCGCATCGAGCGGCCGGTATGGCCCGCCGCCCAGGCCGACGTCGATTTCGTGCGCAGCGTCGGCGGCGTGAAGCAGCGGCGCCGCGGCGGCATGGCCGGCTGGATCGGCGAGGACGTGCACTGCGAGGCCGCCGGCTGCGTGCGCTTCGCCGCCGGCCTGCCGCGCACCTTCAAGATTCCCGCCCGGCGCCGCGGAAATCCGCCCGCGACCGTCCGCGCCGAGGTGGCGTTCCGCCGCTTCTACAGCGACGGTCTCGCGCTGGGGAAAATCGAGGTCGGGTTCAGCTTCCCGCGGCGCAGCAACTCGTCGCTGCCCACCGTCGACTGGCAGGTCCTGCTCTCGACGATCACCCAGAGCCGGCTGGGAATTCCCCTGGAGGACGGCGTTCACGCCACGACACTGGACCGGGCCGGACCTCACCTCGTCGCCCGCCTCGAGCGCGCGACCACCCGGCATCAGAGCCCCCGTGCCCCGGAAACGACCGCCCGCCTGATCGCCGGGCGGCCCGCACTCTGCATCGAGGCGCAGGCGGAGGAGTTGCCGACGCCTTGGCCGTTCTTTCACCGCACGACGCCCATCAACCGCGGCCCCAATGAACTGATCGTGTCGTCCTTCCAGCCGCCCCAGGGACCGGCGTGGCCGCTGTATGTCCTCCGCCTGAGCAGCGATGCCTTTCCGCACACCGACCTGCCGCGCGCCCGCGCCGTCCGCATCGCCCTGCTTCGTCTCCACGCTCAGCACGAATGCATCCGTCTCGTGCTCGAGAGCATCGCCACGAACCGCCTCGTCGTGCCGCCGCGCAGCCCGGTTTCCGATACCGTGCAGCAATACCTGATCGATGCGCTGCAGAAACTCGACGGCGCGAGCGATGCCGCGATTCCCTTCCTCGATCCGGACGCGCTGCCGGACGTCCGCCGCGCGCTCTACGCGCTCAGCGTCACGCAGAGCGCGACCCTGATCGGCGCCATCCGCGCGCTCGACATTCGCCGGCAGATTCTGACGCGCGTCACCACCTACATCGAAAACTGCACGATCACCATGGACACCTACCACATCTCCGGCGGGCAACAGCTCTCCGTCGGGCCGCACGCCACCGTCAGCGGCAACACGGTCACGCAGGTCAACCTGGCGCTCGCTCCCGCCGAGTTTGCCCAGCTCGCCACGGAGCTCGAACAGCTGCGCGTCGCGCTCCTCAGCCGCGCCCAGACCGCCGAGCAAACCCTGGCCGCCGGCAAGGTCGCCGAGGCCCAGATCGCCGCCCGGGCATCCGACTCCAACAAGGTCGTCGCCGCCTTGAAATCCGCCGGCAAGTTCGCCCTCGACGTGGCCAAGGAGATCGGCGTCTCCGTGGCCACCGCGGTCATCAAGCGTTCGCTCCAGCTCCCGCCCTAGCGCGCAACCGCGTCCACGGTCTCAGCCGCGCACCGTCGTTGCGCGTGATGCCCCGCCATTCCCCAGGTCCATCGCGCTCCCGCGCGGCTCAATTGTTGGCGTCGGCTCCGCCGGGCCGACTTCACTCTAGCATTTTCCCGGGTGAATTGGATACTGGGGCCATGCAACTGCGTTACCCTCGCGAGGCCCTGCACAAGATCGTCGAGCAGGCCATGATTTACCAGTGCGCCTGCCCCGCCCAGGTGTGCAAGGCCATCGGCCAGATGCGCGAGCTGCACCGGTATCAGCAGGACTGCCTCACCGCCAGCGACACCGACCACGCCGTGCACCGCCGGATCGCCGCTGCGGCCGAGCAGGCGCACCGCGAGCTCGAGCAGTGTCTCGAAGACGTCCTGAAGCTCGAAGGCTGGAATCCCGCGACGCTCGAGATGCCGGCCAACCTTCCGAAACGCCGGCGCTCCGCGGAGGCGTGATCCGCCCCCGCGGCGCGAAACGCTCGCGTCCCGCGCGATTGCGCCTGGGGGACCTGAAGCCCCGCTCGTCTCTGCCCTGCCCATGCCCGGTCCCGCCATCGATATCCTCTGCATCGGCTCCGTCCTCTGGGACATCATCGGCCAGAGCCCGCTGCCCGTGGCGCGCGGCGGCGACGTTCCCGGACGCGTCTCCCGCGTTCCCGGCGGCGTGGCGATGAACATCGCCGTGACACTGCGCCGGCTCGGCCTGCGCCCCACGCTGCTCACGGCCCTCGGCCGCGACGACGCCGGCGCGGAATTGCTGGCCGCCTGCGCCCGGCTGGACATCGACACGGCGTTTGTCTTCCGCTCGGCCGAGCTGCCGACCGACCGCTACCTCGCCATCGAGGACTGCCATGGCCTCGTGGCCGCGATCGCGGATGCCCATTCGCTCGAAGCCGCGGGCGATCGCATCCTCGCACCGCTCGCCGACGGGCGCCTCGGCAGCGCCGAGCGTCCCTGGGCGGGCCTGATCGCCCTCGACGGCAACCTGACCGCCGCTCTGCTGGCGGAGATCGCCGGCTCGCCGCTTTCGCCGCCGCCGACCTGCGCATCGCACCGGCCAGTCCCGGCAAGGCCGAACGGCTGCGCCCGCTGCTCACCCACCCGCGGGCCACGCTCTACCTGAACCTCGAGGAGGCTGGCCTGCTGTGCGCCACGCGCTTCGCCGACGCCCGCGCGGCCGCGGCCGCACTGCTCGCCTGCGGGGCGCGCCGGGTGATCGTCACCGCCGGGGGCCGCGAATGCTGCGACGGTTGCGCCGACGCGGACTTCCTCGTCGGCACGCCCGAACGGGTCCCGGTGAGCCGCGTGACCGGCGCGGGCGATGCCTTCCTCGCCGCCCATATCGTGGCGGAGCGGCAGGGCGCCGACCGCCGCACCGCGCTCGTCGCCGCCCTCCGGGCCGCGCGCGCGCACGTGGCCGGCGAAACCGGCACCTAAGGCGACGATGGGCTTGGCTTCCGCCGATGCTTTCCTCTGATTGGCCATTCGCCGCATGTCTCCCCTCGTCAAATTCTCCCCGGAAGTCCAAGCCGCGCGCCGCACGGGCCGTCCGATCGCCGCGCTGGAGTCGACGATCATCACTCACGGCATGCCCTACCCGCAGAACGTCGCCACCGCCCGCCGCGTCGAGGCGCAGGTGCGCGAGGCGGGCGGCACACCCGCCACCATCGCTGTGCTCGAGGGCGAGATTCTCATCGGCCTGTCCGACGCCCAGCTCGAGCAGCTCGCCCAAGCCCCGGCGGTGATGAAGCTCTCGCGTGCGGACCTCGCCCTCTGCGTCGCCGCCCGCCGCACCGGCTCCACCACGGTGGCCGCCACCATGATCTGCGCGCGTCGCGCCGGCATCGAGGTCTTTGCCACCGGCGGCGTCGGCGGCGTCCACCGCGGCGCCGAGCTGAGCTTCGACGTCTCGGCGGACCTCCGCGAACTCGCGGAAACGCCCGTCACCGTCGTGGCGGCGGGCGCGAAGGCCATCCTCGATCTGCCCAAGACGCTCGAGGTCCTGGAAACCCTCGGCGTGCCCGTGATCGCGTTCGGACAGGACGAGTTCCCCGCCTTCTGGTCGCGCTCCTCGGGCCTGCGCGCGCCGCTGCGGCTCGACAGCGCGGCGGAGATCGCCGCGGCCCACCTGCAGCGTGGCCGCCTCGGACTCTCCGGCGGGCAGCTCGTGGCCAATCCCATCCCGCCCGCAGCGGAGATCCCGCGCGAGGTCATCACGCCCGTCATCGAGCAGGCCCTGGCCGAGGCGGCGCAGCGCCAGGTGGCGGCCAAGGCCGTCACGCCGTTCCTGCTCCAGCGGATTTTCGAACTGACGCAAGGACGCTCGCTCGAGGCGAACATCGCGCTCGTGCTGAACAACGCCCGCCTCGCCACCGCGATCGCCGCGGAGATCGTCCGCCAGCGCAACGCCGACTAGGCGGCGGCAGCGCCGCCCAGCCGGGGAGGAGATCAGAGCTGCACCGTGACGCGCAGGAACGTCGCGGGGATCAGCGTCCCGCCGTTCTCGGAGCGGTTGTGCGCCCGCGCCTCGGCCACCAGCAGGCGGTGCAGCTCGTCGGCGCGCCCCGCCTTCTCCGCCGCCGCGTAGGCGTTCATCGTCGGTCCGTAGTAGAGGCGGAAACTGTCGATGAACTCCTCGGGCGACTTGTTGGCGGCGCGGAAGTAGAAGGTGTCGCGCGCGGTCGTGATGCTGGCCCGCGGCACGCCCGCTTGTTCGAAGCGCTCCCCGATGTGCGCTTCCACGCCCCACAGCATCGGGCTGATGAAGCCCTCCGGCGGCGGCGGGGTGAACGCCGCGCTGATGCGCAGCAACTGGGAGACGAACGAGGTGGGATCGCCCGGGATCCAGTTGCCCATGACGATCCGGCCGCCGGGTTTCGTCACCCGCACCATCTCCCGCGCGACCTCGAGCGGCTTGGGGGCGAACATCGCGCCGAAGACCGTCAGCGTCAGGTCGAAGCTCTGGTCCGGCACGCCGTGCAGCTGGCACGCATCGCCGTGCCGGAAGACCACGCGGGGAGTCCTCGGTGACGGCGCGGCGGTTGCCCGCCTCGACCAGGTTGCGCGCGATGTCGATGCCGTGCACCTCGGCGCCGAGCCGCGCCAGCGGCAGCGCGGTGGTGCCGTCGCCGCAGCCCAGATCGAGGGCGCGCAGCGGCGGCCGCACGCCGAGGCTGCGCACGAAGGCTTCGCCGGATTCGCGCATCGTGGCGGCGATGGCGGTGAAATCGCCCTTTTCCCAAAGGGCCTGGTTCGGATTCGTGGATGGTTCCATGCCGCGACAGTGGAAACGCGGTCGCGCGAGTAAATGCCGCGCGTCTTCGCCTCCCGCCGTGGGCCGGGAAGCGAAGAAGATCCCTGGCCCGATCCGACCCGAAATCGCCACGTCGCGCGCGGTGAAACCGCGGCAGAAGAGAGCGACGCGGCGAGGAGCGGCCGCCTATTTCGCCAGCTCGTAGAGATACTCGGCGAGCGACAGCGCCATGCCATCGTAGCCGCGGACCTGCGGGTTGGCGGACTCGATCACGAAGAACTCGTCGGGCGCATGCGCGCCGCCGCCGTGGCCGAGGCCGAAGTGGCCCGCCGCCAGGTGCAGCGGGGCGTCGGTGAAGACGTAGCCCGGATACGAGCCGGCGAGACGCGGCCAAAGCACGGCCTCGATGCCGTTGCGTTTCAGCACGGCGATCTGCGCTTGGATCAGCGGCGCGTTCGCCGGCGTGGCCGTCGGGCTGTAGCCGCCGGTGAAGTTCACCTCGATGTCGCCGAACCCGCGCTTCGCGAGATGCGCCTTCAGTTTCGCGACGGCCTCCTCGGCCGTCTGGTCCGGCACGAGCCGGAAATCGAGCTTGGCCGCGGCCCGGTGCGGCAGCACGGTCTTGCCGCCGGGACCGGTGTAGCCGCCGTAGATGCCCTCGATGTTGGCCGTCGGCTGGGAAACGTAGCGCTCGAGCGCGGGCAGGAACGGCAGGTCGTCGATCCACTTGCTCGTCGCGGCGCCGACGCGGAACTGCCGCTCGGAAAGCTTTTTCGCCGCCTCGGCGATGATCGCCTTCTCCTCGGCCGTGAGCGGACGCACGTGCTCGAACCAGCCGTCAATCGCCACGGTGTTGCCGTCGGGCGAGACGAGCGTGTTGAGCGCGGCGACGAGCCGCCAGACCGGGCTGTCGACCATCGACTTGAACGACGAGTGCACGTCGCGCGTGGGACCGCGGCCCCACGCCGCGCCGCTGGCGGTGAGTTCGACCTCGATCACGCCCTTTGCGCCGAGGTTGACCGTCACCGCGCCGTCGAGACCCTGCGTCGCGTGCGGCATCCACACGCCGGTGCACTTCGCCAGCGCCGCCTGCACCTGCGGCCGATGCACGATCTGGCCGATGTGCGGCGAACCGATCTCCTCCTCGCCCTCGGCCACCAGCACGAGGTTCACCGGCAGCTTCTTGCCCGCGGTGCGGAAGGCATCGAGCGCCGCGAGGAAGGCCGACTCCGGCCCCTTCTGGTTCACCGCGCCGCGGCCCACGATCACCTTGCCGTAGCCGGGCTTGTCGACCAGCGCGGCCTCGAGCGGCGGGGAGGTCCACTCCTTCGGGTCGAACTGCTTCACATCATACATGAAATAGATGCCCACGGTCTTGGGCGCCCCGGCGTCGAGCGTGGCGAACACGCCGGGCTTGCCGTCGGTGGCGATGCTCTCGGCGTGCTGGAAGCCGACCTCGCGCAGCATCGCGGCCATGCGCTCGGCCCCGTCCGGGAAGCCGCGGTTCTCCGCCGCGATCGCCGGGTGGGCGATCCACTCGCGCAAACGCGCGAGCGAGCGGTCGTGGTTCTTCGCGATCTCGGCCTTCAAGGCCGCCAGATCCGCCGCATCATCCGCTCGCACCAGTCCAGACATACCCGCCATCGCAACGGCGGCCGACAAGAAGAAACGTCGCATCATGCCGGCCGAGGATGCGCCGCCGCGTCCGTCCCGCAACGGCAAAGCTCGGCGGCGGACCGGTCGATCTTCGCCCACGGCGGATCCCGGGCCCGCCGGGCCGGGCGGCGCCAGCGCTCAGGCGCGGCAGGTCTCGTCCATGATGCGGACGAGCGTGTCCTCGACCTCCTGCGCCGTGGCGGCGGCGCCGGGAGCGTGAAACATCCCGAGCATCGAGCTCGGCTTGATCGTCGCGAGCACGGTGCGCCCGTTCTCCTCGTAAACCGAGATGCGGCACGGCAGCGCGGTGGAGATCGCGATGTCCTGTCCCAGCACGGCCGCCGCGTGCCTCGGGTTGCACACCTCGACCACGCGGCATTCGCGCGCGAATGGCACGCCCTTGCTCTCCATCTTCTCGCGCAGGTTGTGGTAGGCTTGCACACCGAACTTGTGCGCGGCGGAAACTTCCTGAAGACGCGCGCAGGCGGCGTCGACGGTCTGCGGACTGGTGCGGAGGATGAGCAGCGGATTGGACATGGAATCTCGGGGGTTGACGGCAAGCTGCCATACTTTGACCGCGCGGGAAACGCGATTTTCCGTCCGCGCGCCTCCGCCGCCGGTTTTGGCCATGACAACGCGCCGGAATTGGCTTCGCTGGCCGCATGGATGCACCGGCCCATTCCCTTTTCGCGCGCCTCGGCGGCCGCCCGCGCCTGCTGCAGCTGTTGCGGCATTTCTACGCCGACGTGCGCCAGCACCAAGAGATCGGGCCGATCTTCCTCGCGCAGATCGACGACTGGCCGGCGCACCTGGAGAAGATCGCGGACTTCTGGTCGAACGTCACCGGCGGCCCCGTCCGCTACGGCGGCGGGATGCCGCGGAAGCATTTCCCGCTCGGGCTCGAGGCGCGGCACTTCGCAGCCTGGCTCGACCTGTGGCGCCGCAACTGCCGCGTGCAGCTTCCGGCCGCGGAAGCCGAGGAAATGATCCGCACCGCGGAGGAGATCGGCCAGCGCCTGCGCGACATGATCGCGTGGCACGCCGCGGCGCAGCCGCCGGCCGAGTCCTGAGCCGCGCTCAGACGTGGAACTGCTCGGAGACGATCCGGCCGTCCTTCACCTGGTAGACGCAGAGCTCCTTCATCTGCATCCGTCCCTGCCCCTTCATCGTCACGTCCAGGCTCATCGTGCAGGCGAAGGAATTCGTGGCGACGACCGGCTCCGACACGCTGAGGGCGTGCAGGGTCTCGATCATGGCGTCGAACTTGCGCCCCTTCTCGATGATGGCGGCGAGCCCGCGGGTCTCCTTTGCGAAGGCCGGGGTCTGAGCGGGTTCGAGGCTGACGGCGTCGTCGGCGTAGAGCTCGCGCTGCGCGGCCTCCCACTTGGCCTGGCGGCAGTGGGCGACGAGTTTCTGGGCGATTTCGGGAGTGGTCATGGGAACGGGTCGGAGGTTGAAGCGTGATTGCGCCGCGATCCTAACACGCGTTCCTGACAACCCCGTGTCAGGAGCCTGCGCGGTCACATGCATTGGGTTTCACCCTCAGCCCCGTCCGCCGCGTCGCACCGTCAGCCACATGCCGGCCAGCACCAGCGCGCCGGAGCCCCCCAGTTGCCAGGAGACCTCCTCGCCGAGCAACACGACCCCGCCGCCGGCCGTGAGCACCGGCACCAGGAGCTGAAAAGTGCCCGCCTCGATCGGCGAGAGCTCCGGCAGCAAGCGCGCCCAGAGCGCATACGAAAGCGCCGTCGTCACGGCGCCCATGAAGACCCCCAGCGCCAGGCCGGCCGGCGACCAGACGAGCGCATCGCGTTCGATCCACGCGAGCACCGGCAGCAGCACCGCCACGCCGACGAAGGCGCGGGCGTTCGCCGCGAGCGGCGCACCGCCCCGGCGCAGCAACAGCGAGTAGACGCCCCAGGTCGCTCCCGTGAGCGCCAGCAGCGCCACGCCCAGCGGCGTCGAGCCGCGCACCCGGCCGAAGGCCAGCACGCCCACGCCGACAAGCGCCAGCAAGGCGCCCGCCAGCGCGCGGCGGGTCGGACGCGCGCCGCCGCCCGCGGTCATGGTGAGGATCACCAGCGCGTAGAACACGAAGGTGCCCGCGGCGGCGGTGATGAACCGGTAGCCATACGCGATCGCGAGCGCGTAGCCGGCCAGCGCGAACACGGCGGGCGCGTCCGCGCGGCGCGGCAGCGCCTGACGCAGGCCGGCGCGGGCCGCCACGAGCGCCGCGAGCATCCCGGCGCCGGCGGCGAAGCGCACGAGCGTCACTGCCGCGGGGTCGAGCCAGCGCTGGCCGACCAGAAAGCGCGTGATCAGGCTGTTCGCGGCGAAGCACGCGAGCACCAGGAGGACTCCGGGAAGCGTGGACGGGCGGCGCACGGGTTCACGAGCAGCGTTCGCGCAGCCAGGTCGAGGCGCAAGCGAGGAGTTCCTGATGCGTGTTCAGCGCGAGCTTGTTCTTGATGTTCTCCCGGTGCGTTTCGACCGTCTTCACCGAGACGCCGAGCCGCTCCGCGATCACGCGCGTCGGCAGCGGCAGGCCCACGAGGCGGAAAACCTGCAGCTCGCGATCGGTGAGCTGCGCGTCGATGCCGTCCCCCGCCCGGCGCACCGGCGCGGCGTCGGCGAACATCAGGCTCGAGACGATCGCCGGCACGACCAGGCCGCCCGCCGCCACCTCGCGGGCGGCGCGGAAAAGCGACGAGACGGCGTCGCGCTTGGAAATGAACGCCCGCGCGCCGGCCCGGAACGCGCGCAGCGCATAGACGTCCTCCGGCTCGAGCGTGAACACGACGACCCGCACGTCGGGCGCGAGCACGCCGAGCTCCTTGATCAGCGCCAGCCCGTCGGTCTCGCCCAGCATGAGGTCCATCACCACGACCTGCGGGGCGCGGCGCAGCACCATCGCCTTGAGCTCCGTGGGCGTCGCGGCGCTGTCGATCGCCTCCAAGTCGCACTCGTCCGCAATCAGCCGCACGAGCCCCTCCCGGAGGGCCGGGCACTCGTCGGCGACCGCAATCGTGAGACGAGGCGAGCAGGGATCGTGGGCGGAGACGGACATGCGCGCGTATCGAAGCGCCCGCGCCCCGCGCGACAACCAATCGCCGGAAATTTTTCCGCCGGTGGCACTTTTCCCTCAGGAACCGCCCGAAGCGCGAATCAGGGAGCCGCCCCGATGCCGCGCGCCGCGATTCTGTTAACGTCGGGGCTCATCCCTCCACCCATGCCCAAATACGTCATCGAACGAGACATCCCGTCCATCGGCAGCTTCTCCCCGGCCCAGCTGGGCGAAGCTTCCCGCAAGTCCTGCAACGTCCTGCACCAGCTCGCGCCCCGCGTGCAGTGGGTGCAGAGCTACGTGACCGGCGACCGGCTGTATTGCATCTACATCGCCGCGAACGAGGAGGCCGTGCGCGAGCACGCGCGCCTCGGCGGCTTCCCCGCGAATCGCGTTTCCGAAGTGAAGGCGATCATCGATCCCACCACCGGCGGCGACTGAGCCGACCCGGAAAATTTTATCCACCAACCACCGCTCCCATGAAATCACTGCCACGTTCCCTCCGCTCCCTGCTGCTCGCCGTCGTGACCTGCGTCGCGCTCGGCTCCGTCTCCGCCGCCGACCAGCCCCGGCCCGAGTCGCTGCCCGCCGGGCTCAACATGTATGTCATCGAGCGCACCATGCCCGGCCTCGGCAAACTCACGCCCGCCGAGCTGAAGTCCGCCTCGCAGACCTCGTGCGGCGTGCTGCGCGACCTCGCGGGCCAGGTCACCTGGCTCCACAGCTACTGCACCGGCGACAAGATGTATTGCGTCTACCTCGCCCCGAGCGAGGCCCTCGTCCGCGAACACGCCAAGCGCGGCGGCTTCCCGGCGGACTCGGTGCTCAAGGTGAACACGATCATCAGCCCCAAGACGGCGGAGTAGTCCGCGCCTTCCGTCCGCGGGTGTCCATCGGCCGGTCTGCTCGCGCGGACCGGCCGTCTTATTTCCGGCCGCGTCCGGCGGGCCGGGCTTGCGCGGGTGCGCGGCGGCGGCATCGTCGGCGGAAAACTCCCCATGCCGGACTCCGTCGCCGCCCCCCGCCCCGCCCCGCACGATTCCCCCCGCGAAGCCGACTGGCTGCGGCAGACCTACCAGCCCGGCGCCATCAACCTCACCGTGCGCGGCGTGGTCGTCGGCATGCTCATCGGCGCGGCGATGAGCCTCTCGAACCTCTACGTGTTCTTCAAAACCGGCTGGAGCATCGGCGTGACCCTCACGGCCTGCATCGTGGCGTTCGCCGTCTTCCAGGCGCTGCACGGCTTGCGCCTGACGAAGAAGCCGCTCACCGCACTCGAGAACAACGCCCTCAGCACCGTCGCCTCCGGCGCCGGCTACATGACCGGCGGCGGCAACATGGCGGCCTTCGGCGCGCTGCTCATGGTCACCACCATCCGCCCCGACCCGCTGCCGATGATCGCGTGGTTCGCCGTCATCGCCGCGCTCGGCGTCTTCGCCGCGATCCCGATCAAGCGCCAGCTGATCAACCAGGAGGGGCTCTCCTTCCCCACCGGCACGGCGACGGCGGAGACGATCAGCTCGATCCACGGCGCGGCGGCGGGCGGCGGCGCCTCCAAGGCCACCTGGCTCGGCCTCGCCGCGGCGTTCGGCGCCGTGCTGACGCTCTTCCGCGACGCGTTCAAGCTGCTGCCGACGCAGGTTTCCATTCCCTTCGCCAAGCTCGGCGGCCGCTCGCTCGCCGAGTGGACGATCGCGCTGAAGGTCGAGGTCGTCCTCTTCGGCGCCG
Organism: Oleiharenicola sp. Vm1; assembly: GCF_047777955.1. Lineage (GTDB taxonomy): Bacteria > Verrucomicrobiota > Verrucomicrobiia > Opitutales > Opitutaceae > Didemnitutus. The sequence continues at coordinate 2,340,518 of NZ_CP180537.1, read as the reverse complement.
GCGCGCTGACGAGTTTCCGCGTCGGCTGGTCCCTGCTGCTCGGCGGCGTGCTGACCTACGGCGTGCTCGCCCCGGCGCTCGTGGAGCGCGGCATCGTCACCTCGGTCAGCTACAAGGGCATCGTCGCCTGGACGCTCTGGCCGGGCGCAGCGATCCTAGTCGCGTCGGGCATCACGTCGTTCGTGCTGGATTACCAGAGCATCGTGCGCGCGTTCACCGGCATGGGACGGATCTTCCGCCGCTCCAAGGAAGCCGAGCAGGGCATCGCCGCGCTCGAATGCCCCGAGTGGTGGTTCCCGGCGGGCTTCGTCGTGCTCTCGCCGATCGTGGTCTTCCTGATGACACGGCTGTTCCAGATTCCGCTCTGGGCCTCGCTCATCGCCGTGCCGCTGGCCATCATCATGGGCTTCGTCGCCGCCCGCGTGACCGGCGAGACGGACGTGACGCCCACCAAGGCGCTCGGCCCCGTCACCCAGGTGATCTACGGCGTCATGTCGCCGGGCAATCTCACCGGCAACATCATGTCGGCGAACGTCACCGGCGGCATCGGCCTGCACGCCGCGGACCTGCTCACCACGCTGAAGACCGGCTGGCTCCTCGGCGCGAAGCCGCGGCAGCAGTTCTACGCGCAGCTTTTGGCGTCGTCGCCGGCGCCATCGTGATCGTGCCGGCGTTCCGCCTGCTCATCCCTGATCCGTCCGTGCTCGGCGGCGAGGACTGGCCCGCGCCGTCCTGCGTGGTTTGGGCCGGCGTGTCCAAGGCCTTCTCCGGCGGCCTCGCCGCGCTCCACCCGACCTCGAAGACCGCGATCATCGTCGGCCTCGTGCTCGGCGTCGCGATGGCGCTGTGGGACAAGTTCGCCCCGAAGCGCCTGCGTCCGCTGCTGCCCTCGCCCGCCGGCATCGGCATCGCGATGGTGCTGCCGGGCAGCAACTGCATCGCCATGTTCCTCGGCGCCGCGTTTGCGGAGCTGATGCGCCGCTGGAAACCGGTGCTGGCCGAGAAATCGGTCGTGCCGATCGCCTCCGGCTTCATCGCCGGCGAGAGCCTGATGGGCATCGCCATCATGGCCTACGAGCAGCTGAAGCGCTTCCTGTGAGCCGCCGCGCCTAGAGCGCGCGAACCCAGTCCTGCACGATCGCACCGAAGGCCGGCAGCGCACGCCGGAAGGCCGCGCCCCGCCCCAGCGACGCGATCGCGCGGTCCGCACCGCGCCAGTCCAGCAGCCCCGCGGGGTCGGCGATCGACGGCCGCACCGCGCGGTGGCCCTTGGCGCCGAAATGCAGCACGACCTGCACGCTCTCGGTCGAACGCAGGAACACCGTGCCGAAATATTCGTGGGTCGCCCAGCTGAGCGAATTCCACTTCAGGCCCGACCGGATCGACGCGTCGCACGCGCGCACCGCCCGGTCCAGGGCGAGGATTTCCTGCTTCAGCGGATGATCGAGCCGGGAGAAAAAATCCTCCACTTCGACGGACGGATGGCGCGATGGACGGCGGGGCGTGGGCACGGGCGCGACAGTGGCGAGTCGCGGATCCATTTCAACCTTCCGGATTGTCGCCCCCTGGCGGCCGCAGGCGGTGCGGCGTCTGAGCCGGGAAAATGTTGGCCGCCGCTCGGCAGGCAGCTTGCGCTCGCTCTGCCGAACGGCGGCCACGACCGCGATGTCATTCAACGCGCGGACGCTTGTGCGGAAACGTTCCGCGCGCGTGAATGGCGTGGCCCGTCGGTGCGGTGATGCGCCCCAGCGCCACCGGCCGACTTGCGGTCGAAACTGGCCGGGAAGCCGCCGCGCAACGGCACCTCCCGGGAAAATCAAAGAGCGGGGAATGCGACCGCCGTTCCTCACTTTCCGCACGGCGCGACGGACGCGTCCGCAAGCTACTCTCGAACGGGAGCGTCCGCCATCGTGCCGGCGCCGGTCGGCCACATCGGATATTCTCCGATGCGCGCGGTTACACCAAACTCATCGGATCGACGTCGAGCACCTGCGTCACATCCGCCGGCCACTCGATCGTCTGCTGGAGCTTCACCAGTTCGGCGACGACCTTCGCCGTCCGCTGGGTGAAATACCAGATCTGGAAGCGATACTCGTCCTTCACCTTCTCGATCGGCGCCGGCGACGGGCCGCGGATCTCGATCTCCCCGCCGAGCGTAGTCTCGACTTTTTTCGCCCACTGCTGGGCGAAAAACATGATCTTCTCCGGATTCGGGCCGCGGAAGATGTGATGGATCAGGTGGCGATACGGCGGGTAGGCGAAATTCTTGCGCATCGTCAGCTCGGCCTCCGCGAACCCGTCGAAATCCGACTTCTTCGCGAACTGGATCGCGTCCGCCTGCGGCGTGAACGTCTGCACGACGACCTCGCCCGCGCGGTCCCCGCGGCCGGCGCGGCCGGCGACCTGCACGAGCAGCTGGAAGGTCCGCTCGTTGGCGCGGAAATCCGGCACGTGCATCGAGAGATCCGCGTCGATCAGGCCGACGAGGGTGACGTTCGGGAAATCGAGGCCCTTGCCGATCATCTGCGTGCCGATGAGGATGTCGATCTTGCCGGCGCGGAAGTCGCCCAGGATCTGCCGGAACCGGTGCTTCTTCGCCATCGTGTCGGCGTCCATGCGCTCGAGCCGCGCGCGCGGCAGCACGCGACGCACCGCCTCCTCCACGCGCTGCGTGCCGAGCCCGCGCCAGCGGATCTCCGGCGCGGCGCACGCCGGGCACACCGCCGGCGCGCCGCGCTGGTGGCCGCAGAGGTGGCACTTCAGCGTCTCGTCCGCGCGGTGATACGTCATCGCCACGCTGCAGTGCGGGCACTCCTCGACGTGGCCGCACTTGCGGCACTGCATCGACGACGAGTAGCCGCGCCGGTTGATGAACAGGATCGTCTGCTCCTTGCGCGCGAAGCGCTGGTGCATGTGGTCGACGAGCAGGCGCGAGAGCGTGGTGAGCCCGCGCGTGCGCATCACCTCGATGCGCATGTCCACGATCTGGATGTCGGGGAGTTTCTTGTCGTCGACGCGCTTGGTCAGGCGGTCCTGCACGTATTTGCCGGCGCGGACGTTGGCGATCGACTCGAGCGACGGCGTCGCCGACCCGAGCAGGCAGACGGCGTGGGCAAGCTTCGCCCGGTAGACGGCGACGTCGCGGCCGTGGTAGCGCGGCGTCTCGTCCTGCTTGTAGGCGGGCTCGTGTTCCTCGTCGACGACGATGAGCCGCAGGTCCTGCACCGGGGCAAACACCGCCGAGCGCGCGCCGACCACGACACGCGCCTGCCCCGACGCCAGCGCCGTCCAGCCGTCCAACCGCTCGCCCTCGCTCAAGTGGCTGTGCCAGACGACGGTCTTGTGGCCCGCCGCCTCGAAGCGTCCGCGGAGGCGCGCCACCGTCTGCGGCGTCAGCGCCACCTCGGGCACGAGGTAGATCGCGCTGCTGCCGGCGGCGAGCACCGCCTCGACGGCGCGCAGGTAAACCTCGGTCTTGCCTGAGCCGGTGACGCCGTTGAGCAGGTGCACGGCGAACTTCCGCTGCTCCAGGCTCGCGCCCACGGAGGCCACGACCGCGGCCTGCTCCGGGTTCAGCTCCGGCGGGCGCGTCGCCACCACTTCCCCGCCGCTCCAGTTGTCCGCGTAGGCCACGCGCTCGACGTGGTGCAGCTCCTCACGGATGACGCCGTGCTTGAGCAGCGCATTCGCCACCGCGGCGGTGGCGCCGAGGCGGTGGAGGACGAGGGATTTCTTCACCGGACGGAACTGCTGCTGCAGGAAATCGTAGAGTTTCGCCTGCTTCGGCGCCTTGCGCACGAGCGCGGCGTGCTCCTCCGGCGTCAGCGCGCGGGCGACCGCGAGGTATTTGTCGTGCTTGAGCCGCGCGCCGGCGCGCACGGCGCCGGGGATCATTGTCTCGAGGACGGAATCCATCCGCGCCGCGTAGTAGCTGCTCATCCAGCGCGCGAGGCCGAGCAGGTCCGGGGTCAGCGCGGGGAACTCGTGCAGCACCGCCGCGATCGGCTTCAGCTTCTCCAGCGGCACGTCGGGCAACGCGTTCAGCTCCAGCACCAGGCCGATGCCGTGGCGGTGGCCGATCGAGATCCGCACGAGCGAGCCCGCGCGGACGGCGTCCACGAGCGACTCCGGCACCCGGTAGTGCAGGAGCTTCTCGAAACCCGCGAGCGGCTGGACGGCCACGATCATCGCCTGAGACGATGCCCGCGCCGCGTGTGAGGCAATGCGTTTTCGCCGCCAAGGGACGCGCCGCGTTCCGCGTTGACACTCGGAAACGCCGTCCCCGATGCTGCCGGCGTGAGCGTCGAGGCTGCCCGCGAAAAATTCCAATCCTACCTGACCGAAAAGGGTCTCCGCGTGACCAGCCAGCGCCTCGCGATCTTCGACGCGGCCTTCGCCCAGAAGGAGCATTTCACCGCCGAGGAGCTGCTCGATCACGCCCGGGCGATCGACGACTCCGTGTCCCGCGCCACCGTCTACCGCACGCTGCCGATCATGACCGAGAGCGCGCTCCTGCGGGAGGTCGACATCGGCAAGGGCGAGAAGTTCTACTTCCCCTCCTCCGGCAACACCCAGGTCGCGCAGGTCGTCTGCGTCGACTGCGACAAGATTTTCGAGATCAGCGCGCCGTTCATGGAATGGTATGGCAGCACGGTCTCGTCCAAGCTCGGCCTCAAGCCGATCTCCCAACGCCTCCAAGTCAGCGCGCAATGCATCGCCTTCCGCGAGCGCCACGCCTGCCCGAACCGCACCAAGTAGCCCATGTCCCGCCCGCCGAAGAGCGATCCCGCCTTCGAAATCACCTTCTTCGAGTCCGTCCACCGCCGCTGCCCGCGCTACGCCGAAGTCATCGAGCTCCTCGGCGGCCTCTACACCAAGACCGGCCGCATCGCCGACGGCCTGCGCATGGATCGCAAGCTGGTCAAGCTCCAGCCGACCAACGCCACCGCGCACTACAACCTCGCCTGCAGCTTCGCGCTGAGCAACCGCCCGCTCGACGCGCTCGACAGCCTGCGCGTCGCGCTCACCCTCGGCTACACCGACCACGAGTGGATGCGCCAAGATCCGGACCTCGCGAGCCTGAAGGTCGATCCCGAGTTCCAGCGTCTCCTCGCCGCAGTGAAGACTGCCGCGAAGGGCGCCAAGCCCCGGCGGCGCTGACCGCGGCCGGCGCTAGCGGATGCCGAAGACCTGCTCGATCATCGTGCGCAAGTCGCCGCCGGGCGCGTAACTGCCGCCGCGGACGCGCACAAGGTCCTTGCACCGGTGCGCCCGCGCCAGCGCGGTGTCGGCCGACACGACGCGCACCTCGCCGGCGCGCATGCCGATGACCTCATTGCCGGACAGCGGCGTCCACGCAAACGGCAGGCCGGTGGCGTTGCAGGCGACTTCCCAGCCGGCCACGAGGCCGTTGATCGGCTTCCGCAGGAGCGAGGGATAGCGCCGGATGAAGTCCGGCACCCGCGTCGTCGCCACGCGCAGCGTCACGACCGGTCGCAGCTTGTCGAAGTATTCCTGGAACGAGTCGACGCGCCCCGTGCGCCACGCGCGCAGGAAGTCCAGCGGGTCGATGCCCATCAGGTTCATGCCGTTGAAATCGCCGTGCTCGTTGCGGTTGCCGAAGCGGCGCATCGCATACCACGCCTCGAAGTTGTCCGTCGCCCGCAGGCCGATCTCGAAATGGAGGTGCCCGCGCTCCTTCGGGATTGCGTAGCCGCCCGCGCTGCGCCCCATCAGGCCGATCGTCTGACCCTTCTGCACGCGCACGCCGGGGCGGATGCCCGGCTCAATCCGCGCCAGATGGGCGTAGAGCGTGTAGACTGCCGGGGTCTGCTCGGGATGCTCGATGACGATGTAGCGGCCGTAATTGCTCGAGCCGGGCGATTGGCTGACGTGCTTCACCACGCCGTCCATCGCCGCGAACACCGGATCGGCCGGCTCCCCGCGGCGGTCGCGCGTCGTCGGCTTGAGGTCGAGGCCCTCGTGGAACTGCGAGCCCCCGCTGCGCACGCAGCCGAAGAGCCCCGACTCCGGATCGCCGGACACCGTCGGCTGGATGAATTCCTCGATGCGGCCCGACGTCCAGGCCTTCTGCGGGGTGGGAAAAACCAGGTCGATGCGCGCGTGCGCGACCGTCGCCACCACGGCGGCCAGCCCGCACTGCAACGCCATCAGGCGCGCGCGCTTCATGGCCGGGCCTTTCGTGCCGCCGCCACCAGGTCGGCCGAGGTGCGCTTCAACCGCGCGACCACCGCCGGCAGCTGCTCATCGGGCAACTCGACGAAGGTGAGGATCGCGCCGTCCTCGATCGGCCCGTCGATGCGCCGCGCGCCCACGAAGCGGTCGTCCAGCGCCAGCACGAGCCGGCGGCCCGGCGCGCCGACCGACAGCCGGTAGAGGTCGCGCGCCGCCGCCGCGTTCAGCTGCACCAGCAGACAGCGGCCCAATTCGACCTGCGCGATCTCGGCCCCGACCAGATCGTATTCTCCCACGACGGGTTTCGGCGCGACCGTGATCGTGACGCCGCTCTGCGGCAGCGTCACGGCGACGCCGGCCTCGTCCGGTTTCGCCTCCAGGTAAAACCGCGCGCGCAGCGGCGCGTAATCCGCCGGCGTCTGCGGCGCGGTCGCACAGCCCCCGAGCAGGAGGCCGGCACTGAGCGCGAGCGAGGCGACCGGAGGCAACGTCATTGCCCCGCAGCCTTTGGATCCGACGAAAAGGCTTCAAGCACTTCCGCGCCGACCGCGTCGGCGAGCAGGCGCCCCCGCGGCGTCAGCCGGATGCGCCCGGCCGGCGAATCGACGAGCAGGCCCTCGAGCAGGAGGCGCGGCAGCAGCTCGTGCAGCGGATCCCAGGGCGCGCCGGGGAAGCGGCCGCGCAGCTCCGGCAGCGACACGCCTTCGTTCATGCGCAGCCCGAAGATCACGCTGTCGGCGGCGAGCAGCTCGGGCGTCAGCGCGGTGCGGTCCGCGGTCGCGCGGCGCCCCGCCGCGACGTCCGCGTGCCACTGCGTCAGGTCCGGCGGATTGCTCGCCCGCCAGCCGGCGAACTGCGAGGCGCCCGACGGCCCGAAGCCGATCCACTCGTGCATGCGCCAGGTGTTCAGATTGTGCCGGCAGCTGTGGCCGGGACGGGCGAAATTCGAGACCTCGTATTGCGCGAAGCCGGCGCCCTCGAGGAATTCCCACGTGCGGAGGTAGAACGCCGCCTCCTTCTCCGGATCGAGCTTCACCTTGCCCTGTGACAGCTTCACCCACAGCGCCGTGTCCTCCTCGAAGGTCAGGCAATAGGTCGACAGGTGGTCGGGCGCGAGCCGCACGACCTCGGCGAGGTCCGCACGCCACTGGGCCTCGTCCTGGTTCGGCAGCGCGAACATCAGGTCGAGGTTCACGCTCGGGAAACCCGCCGCGCGGATCAGGTCGTAGGCGCGGTAGACCTGCTTGGGCGTGTGCTGGCGGCCGAGCGCGTCGAGCAGGGTTTCGTTGAAGCTCTGCACGCCGAGCGAAATCCGCGTCACGCCCAGCGCCCGCAGCACGGCCAGCCGCTCCGCCGTCACTGTGGCCGGCGCCAGCTCGACGCTCCACTCCGCCGGCGCGCCGCCGCAGAAGTCCACCATCGCGCGTCCGAGTTGCTCGAGCTCGCCCGCCCGCAGCAAGCCCGGCGTGCCGCCGCCCCAGAACGCCGTGTCGACCCGCCGCCCGGCCCGGGGCACCAGCGCCATCTCGTCCCGGATCGCCGCGAGGTAGCGCGGCACGGCGTCGGCCTTGGGCACGGTCTGGTAAAAGGCGCAGAAATCGCAGGTCGTCGCGCAGAACGGCACGTGCACGTAAACGCCCAACGCCGGCACGACGGCCGGCGGCGCGGCGTCGGCGCCGTTCCGAGACTTTTCTTGCCCTGCGGGGAACCCGGCCATTAGAAATGCGTCAATTTCCGACCAGCCAACGGCCTGCGCGGCCCGGCGCAACCTTTTCCCATGCAACTCCTCTCCTCCCGATTCCGTCGCCTCGCGGCGCTCGTCAGCGCGTCCGGCGCGCTCTGGCTCCTGACCGGCTGCCAGGTGATGACGATCACCAACATGACGCCGGACAACGTGCCGGCGAACCCCTCGCAGATCTACACGATCACCGCGACGTTCAAGCCCGCGTCGTTCTCGATCGACGAGGCGTCGATCAAGCCCCGCATCGTTATCGACGGCCAGATCTACCCGATGACGAAGAGCAGCGCCGCCGAGCTCTGGGAGTTCGACTACCAGCTGCCCGCCGGCCGCACGAACGCGAACTACTATTTCATCGTTTCCTACCTCGGCAAGGACGCGCCCCCGGGCGCCATCCCCACCGAGGCGCACTCCGAGCTGCAGCACATGAGCATCGCGGGCCGCTACGTGCTCCGTCCCGAGGCCGGCCGCGCCCCAGTCGGCGCGCGCGTCAGCGTCCTCGGCGCCGGCTTCACGCCGAACGACGTCGTCTATTTCGACAACCAGCCCACGCGCACGGTGTTCGAATCGCCCAGCTCGATCAGCTTCTTCGTCCCCGCGGTCGCCACGGGCAAGAGCTACACGCTCCGCGTCGCCGGCGGCGGCACCGCGCTCGCGGTCGGCTCCTTCCGTGTCGACGCCATCAACTTCACCGTCTCGCCCAGCGCGCTCACGCTCCGCGCCGGCGAACAGCAGGCGATGACCTTCACCATTCCCCAGCCCGCGCCCGCCGGCGGCATGCTCATCGACGTCCAGACCGACGCCCCCGAGAGCATCATCATGCCCGAGGTCATCGTCCCCGCCGGCCAGACCAGCGTGACGATCGCCGTGCAGGGCGGCAAACCCGGCACCGGCTCGCTCTTCTTCAAGAGCAGCGCGGGCGAAAGCTCCGTGCCGGTGACGGTGACGAAGTAGGAGCCAGCCGCTGCCGATGCCGCGCGAATCGGACCTGGCTCGGCCGCTGCACAATCCGCTCTGGTGGTTCGTCGCCACGGTCGTGACGGCAACATTCTTGCGCGCTCATGCTGCGATCGCGTCTGGCGCGCCGGTCGATCCCTCGCTCACTGAACGCGTGCTGCTCGGCTTCTGCGTCGCCTGCTGGATTGCGCGTGATGCCGGAAAGGATGCCCGCGAGTGGCCGGCTGACTACACGTTTATGTTTTTCCCTCTCGTTCTGCCGATCTACCTGTTTCTTACCCGGCGCTGGAAAGGCGTCGCCTGGTTCCTTGCGCTGACGCTCGCCTATGTCGGCTTCTCGGTATTGCCCGGCCTGTTGCTCAATCGATGAGCAGCAGATCCGATCGACCTTGCCTGACGCACGCCTGTCCCTATCGCCAATGGACCTGACTTCGCTCGACTGGGAAGTGCTCGATCGCCTGCGCGAGACGTTCCTCACGGACGCGCGCGCCGCGGGTCCCTACTGGCACACGATCACCGACCTCGAGGCCTACGACCTCACCTACGCCGAGCGCATCGGCTGGAAATGGGATGCCGTGCTGCGCGAGCTGCGGCTCCGCCGCTGGAGCGCCCCGGCCAACGCCACCGTCTTCGACTGGGGCTGCGGCAGCGGCGTGGCCGGCCGGCGCGTCGCCGCGTTTCTCGGCCTCGGTCAGGTCGCCCGCCTCGTCCTCCACGATCATTCGCCCCTCGCGGTCGATTTCGCCCTCCATCGCGCGCAGCAGCGCCTCCCCGCCCTCGCCGTCGAGCGCGCCAGCTATCGTTTTCTCCAGGAGGGAACGATCGACGTCCTCGTCGTCAGCCACGTGCTCAACGAGCTCGACGAGACCGGCCGCGCCGAGCTCGCCGGCCTGCTCGCCCGCGCCCAGACCGTCCTCTGGGTCGAGCCCGGCACGCACGAGGTCTCGCGCGCACTCGCCGGCTGGCGCGAGCGCCTGCGCGCGGACGGCCTGCCCACCGTGGCGCCCTGTCCGCACGACGCCCCCTGCGGCCTGCTCGCTCCCGGTCGGGAGCGCGACTGGTGTCACTTCTTCGCCGCGCCGCCTCCGGAAATTTTCGCGAACTCCGAATGGGTGAGATTCGGCCAGCGCGCGGGCATCGACCTGCGCTCCCTGCCTTACAGCTTCCTGGTCCTCGATCGCCGCGCCGCACCGCCGCCCGCCGACGCCTCGCGCATTTTGGGCGAGCCGCGCGTCTACAAGGGCTACGCCAAGATCTTCAATTGCTCGGCCCGCGGCGTCGAGGAGCTGATGCTCCAGCAGCGCGCCGACAAGGATCTCTTCAAATCCCTCAAGCGCGCCAGCGGACCGCTGGTCTACCGGTGGACGCGCGACGGCGATCGCATCAACGCCGCGGAGCGCCTGTTGTCATAATTTCCGTCCCGAGTTTGGGACGGCCAAATTTCGCTTCCGAGCTTCGCGCGCGAGTTGCCGCGCCACCATCCCGCGCAAGCCGCTCTACACCAACACTCCACATCCCTCGTATTTCGTGGCATGCACCGTGCAAACCCGGCGGCACCATGGAAGCCCCGCTCCAGGAATCGTGCCCGCTCACGCTTCGTCGCCGCACTCGGATCGTCAGGCCCCTGCGTCTTCCCGTCGCCCGCTCCCTCACCCTCGTCGCCTCTCTCGCGGTGCTGACGCTCGCCAGTGCGACCGAACCGCCGGGTAACGACGCCCGCCCTGAACTCGGACGCCACGAGTCCAAGCCTGCCGAGCCCGCCGACCGGCCCGCGCCGAACGACGGCAGCACGATCAACGACAGCGCACCCGCGGTCCCGCCAGCCGCAGCCGCGCCTGCGCGCGATGCCGCCAAGCCCACGCGTCCCGCCGCCAAGCAACGTCCCGCCTGGCCGCCGCCGCCGGAGCTCATCTCCTAAGCGCTTGGCGCCCCTCGTCGCTCCGACATTCTCCTGTTCATGATCTCCCTCCGTAACGTCGAAAAAGTCTACCCGCTCAAAGGCGGCGTCTTCTACGCCCTCCGCAACGTCAACCTCGAGATCCGCGAGGGCGAATTCACTTCCATCATGGGCCCGTCGGGCTCCGGCAAGTCTACACTCCTCCACATCCTCGGCCTGCACGACAGCGCCTGGAACGGCGAGTTCACCCTCTTGGACGAGCCCATCCACAAGCTCGACAAAAAGAAGCGCTTCGAGCTGCAGAAAAAACACATCGGCTTCGTCTTCCAGAGCTACCACCTCCTCGACGACCTCACCGTCTACGAGAACCTCGAGATCCCGCTTTCCTACCGCGACATTCCGAAAAAGGAACGCGAGTCCGTCGTCTGCGACGTGCTCGACCGCTTTGGCATCGTGGGCAAGAAGGACCTCTACCCGAACCAGCTCTCCGGCGGCCAGCAGCAGCTCGTCGGCGTCGCGCGCGCGCTCATCGCCAAGCCCTCGCTCATCCTCGCGGACGAACCGACGGGCAACCTGCACAGCGACCAGGGCCGCGAGATCATGAAGCTCTTCAAGAAGCTCAACGAGGAAGGCACCACCATCATCCAGGTGACGCACTCCGAGGAAAATGCCTCCTACGGCTCGCGCGTGATCCGCCTGGCCGACGGCATGATCGTGTCGAAATAACGCTCCCCCGGCCGGCCCGCCGGCACCTACCCCATGCAGTTCCTCCGACTCGCATTTCGCCAGGTCCGCCTGCAGCCGGGCTTCAGTCTCACCGCCGCCGCCTCGCTCGCGCTCGGCATCGGGCTGGTCGCCACCCAATTCAGCCTGATCGACGGCATCCTGCTGCGCGGCATTCCGGCGCCGGACGCCCAGCGCGTCATGCACATCGGCCGCCTCAGCCCGGCGAGTCAGGGACGCGACGGTTGGGAATCGCTGCCTTACCGCGATTTCCTCGCCTTCCGCGAGCGCCAGACCTCCTTCGACGTCCTCGTGGGGTCGACCTCGGGAGGCATGAACCTCAGCGCGCCGGGCCGCATCCCGTCGCACCATCCGGGCGGCTTCGTGACCTACAACGTCCCGGAACTGATGGGCGTCCAGCCGATGCTCGGCCGCTGGTTCACCGCCGCGGAGGACCAAATCGGCCAGCCGCTGCTCATCGTGCTCTCGCACAAGCTCTGGCAGGAGGAGTTCGCCGCCGACCCCGGCGTGCTCGGCCAGCCGCTGAGCGTGAACGGCGTCGCCGGCACGATCATCGGCGTCATGCCGCCGTATTTCTCGTTCCCCGGCTCCGAGCGGCTGTGGGTCAATCTCCGCCCGGGCCCGAACGACCCGCGCACCACGCCGGTCGATCGCGCCGAGCTGATCGGCCGCCTCAAGCGCGGCGTCACCGTCGAGCAGGCGCGCGCCGAATTCGACGGCATCGCCGCCCTGCTCGAGCAGCAGTGGCCGGACAGCAACCGCGGCTACAACCGCATGGACATCGAGAAAATCGCCTTCGCCTACGCCGGCGGCGGCACGATCCCGATCCTCGCCCTGCTGCTCGCCATGACGGTGTTCATCCTCGCCCTCGCCTGCGTGAACGTCGCCAACATGCTCCTCGGCCGCGCTGCCCAGCGCACGCGCGAGCTCGCCGTCCGCGCCGCCGTCGGGGCCAGCCGTTTCCGCCTCGTCCGCCAGCTCCTCGGCGAGGCCTTTGTCCTCGCCGCCCTCGGCGCGCTCGGCGGCTTCGTCGTCGCGCTGATCGGCGTCGACCTGCTCAACACCCACCTGGCGCACCAGCCCTACACGCCCGACTGGTTCGACTTCCGTCTCGATTATCGCATCATCGGCGCGACCATCCTCCTCACGGTGCTGGCCGGACTCTTCGCCGGCATCATGCCGGCCCTCCAGGCCTCGCGCCTCGACGTCAACACCGCGCTGAAGGACGATGCCCGCGCGGCCTCCAGCATGGGCCTGGGCCGCCTCGCGCGCTGGCTCGTCACCGCCCAGATCGCCTTCTCGTCCGCGCTCCTCGTCGCCGCGTGCGTCGTCGGCTGGACGGTCTTCGACATCCGGCAGGCCAACCTCCGCTACGAGCCCGACCGCCTGCTCACCGGCCGCATCGAAATTCACGACGCGGTGTATCCGTCCGTCGAGAAGCGCGCGCAGTTCTTCCGCGAGCTCATGCAACGCCTGCAGAGCGAGCCCGGCGTCGACTCCGTGGCTGTGACCAGCCGCAACTTCATCGGCAACGGCGTCCCCACCCAGGTGGCCCCCGAGGGCATGGTGTTCGCCCACCCCAACGACCGCCCGTCCACGTGGCTCGAGGTCGTCTCCACCGACTACTTCAAGCTCATCGGCGTCTCCGCGCTGCGCGGCCGCCTCTTCGACGCCCGCGAACACTCGCTCAAGGTCCGCGCGGCGGTGGTCAACGAATCGTTCGCCCGCAAGTTCTGGCCCGGCCAGGATGCCGTGGGCCGCCGCTTCCTGAGCGCCCAGACCCCGGAGGGCGAATGGCTGACCGTCGTCGGCGTCGTGCCCGACCTGAAGATGCAGGGCCTGTTCGCGCCCCCGGGCATCGACGAGGCGGGCTTCTACCTCGTGCAGGACCAGATGGGCTGGGGCTGGCTCGATATCTTCATCCGCACCAAGGGCGACCCGCTCCAATACGTCGCGCCCGTCCGCAAGGCCATCGCCTCGCTCGATCCCAACCAGCCCATTCACTCCATCGGCACGCTGACCACCGTCACGGCCCAGGCCGCCCGCGGCTTCACCATCGTCGGTGTCATGGCCGGCATTTTTGCCCTCGTGACCCTCTTCCTCGGCTCGATTGGCGTCTACGGCGTCATGTCGCTCGCCGTCCGCCGCCGCACGCGCGAGTTCGGCGTGCGCATGGCGCTCGGCGCCACGGTCGGCCAGGTGCTGCGGCTCGTCCTCGCGCAGGGCGGGCGCCAGATCGCGGTCGGCCTCGTCATCGGTCTCTTCGGCGGCTTCCTGCTCACCCGGCCGGTGCAAAGCCTCTTTGGCGCCGGCATGACGAACAACCCGCTGGTCTACCTCGTCGTCGCCGTCCTCACCGCGCTCGTCGGCCTGCTCGCTCTCTGGCTGCCCGCCCATCGCGCCGCTCGCATCGACCCGATGGAGGCGCTGCGCACCGAGTGACGCGCTCGCCACGCGGTTCCGCCGCTCACTCGCCTCGCCCAGTCCCTCCCCTCAACCCCGCCGGCGCGGCCAGACCTGCCTCCCGCCCCTCTCCACGCTTTTCGCTCCCCGCCCCGCGCCCTCGCTTGTCCGGAGTCCAGCGCCCCGGCGGCCGCGCGGAGCAAAGCATTTCGTTTCCCCTGACCCATGACCACCGACCTCCGCTACGCCTGGCGCCAGCTCGCCAAGTCTCCCGGCTTCACCCTCGTCGCCGTCCTCGCGCTCGCCCTCGGCATCGGCGCCAACGTCGCGCTGTTCAGCGTCATCAACTCCGTCTTTCTCCGTCCGCTGCCCTACCACGAGCCGGACCGGATCGTGCGCCTCAGCTCCACCAACGAGCAGCAGAACTTCACCCGCATCGGGTTCTCCTATCCGCGCTACCTCGCCGTCCGCGGCGGGCAGCAGGTTTTCAGCGAGCTGGCCCTCGGCGTCTTCAACGGCTTCACCCTCACGGGCCGCGGTGATCCGCAGCAGGTCGCGGGCATGCACATCGACGCCAACTTCCTTCCCGTCCTCGGCGTCCAGCCGCTTCTCGGGCGCAACTTCAACGCCGACGAGGACCGGCCCGGCGGCGAGCCGGTCGTGATGCTGAGCCATGCGTTCTGGCAGAAGCAGTTCAATGCCGACCCGTCCGTGCTCGGCCAGGCGCTCGTGCTCGACGGCCGCCCGCACACGATCATCGGCGTCCTCCCGCCCGCGCTGTCCGCCTTCCCCTTCAACCAGCAGCAGGTGTGGGTGCCGCGCCCCGCCGAGGTGCCCTTCCTCGTGCCCGCGCAGCTCGACGGCGGCGGGTTCTTCTTCCAGGCCATCGCCCGCCTGAAGCCCGGCGTTTCGCTCCGGCAGGCCCAGGAGAACCTCGACGTCATCGCCGGCGCCTATCGCGCGGCGAATCCGAAAAACGTCGACGCGCCCTCGCGCGCCGAGCTTGTGCCGCTCCTCGAGGACGCCGTCGGCGACCAGCGCCGCACTTACCTCCTGCTCTTCGGCGCCGTCGGCTGCGTGCTGCTCATCGCCTGCGCCAACGTCGCCAATCTGCTGCTCGCGCGCTTCGTCGGCCGCCGCAAGGAGATCGCGGTGCGCTTCGCCCTCGGAGCCCGCCGCGCCCAGGTCGTCCGCCAGCTGGTGATCGAGAGCCTGCTCGTCGCCGTGACCGGCGGCGTGCTCGGCGTGCTGCTCGCCCAATGGACCCTGGGCGCGCTGGTCACGCTCGGCGACAACCTCATCCCGCGCGCGCTGGAGATCGGTCTCGATCCGCGCGCGCTGGGCTTCGCCCTCCTCGTCGCCCTCGCGACCGGTGTGGGCATGGGCCTGCTCCCGGCGCTCCAGGCCGCCGGCGTCGACGTCAACGACACGCTCAAGGACGCCACGCGCGGCTCGTCCGGATCCGGCCAGCGCCTGCGCTCCGGCCTCCTCGTGGCCGAGATCTCGCTCTCGCTCGTCCTCCTCATCGCCGCCGGCCTGCTGCTGACCAGCTTCGCCCGCCTGCAGGGCGTCGCACCGGGCTTCGAACCGCGCGGCGTGTTCGTCGCCCAGATCGCTCCCTCCCCGCAGAAATATCACGGCGAGAAGCTGGTCACGTTCTACGAGCAGCTTTACGCGAAACTGCAGGGCCTGCCCGGCATCCAAGCGGCGGCCGTGAGCGACCGCGTGCCGCTGACCGGCAACCAGACGCCCGCGCCCGTCGCCGTGGCCGGCCGCCCGCTGCCCGCGTTGAGCGAGCGCGCCAACGCCAACCGCCACCTCGTCTCGCCGCGCTATTTCACCACGCTCGGCATCCCGCTGCGCGCCGGCCGCGACTTCGACGAGCGCGACAGCAGCAAGGTCCCGCACGTCGCCATCATCAACGAGGCCTTCGCCCGGAAACATTTCCCGGACGAGGACCCGCTCGGCCGCACGCTCATCACCGGCATGGGCCAGCTGCCTTCCCAGATCGTCGGCGTCGTCGCCGACGTCCGCTCGACCACCCTCAACACCCCGCCCGAGCCGGACTACTTTCTCCCCGCCCTCCAGCGTCCGGAAAACTTCACCAACATCCTCGTGCGCACCGCCGGCGATCCCGCGGGCGCGGCGTCGCTCGTGCGCGCGGCCCTGAAGGAAATCGACCCCGACCTGCCGCTGCTCAACCCGCAGCCGCTCACCGCCCGCATCGCCCAAAGCGTCGCCAACCGGAAGCTCGCCATGCTGCTCCTCGCCGGATTCGCCGGCCTGGCCCTGCTGCTGGCGAGCATCGGCGTCTACAGCGTCATGGCCTACCTCGTCGCCCAGCGCACCGCCGAGATCGGCATCCGCATGGCGCTCGGCGCCTCGCCCGAGAACGTCATGACGATGGTGCTGGGCCAGGGCCTGCGCCTCGCGCTGCTCGGGGTGGTCGTCGGCCTCGGCGTCGCTTTCGCCGTCACACGGCTGATGCAGCAGGCGCTCTTCGGCGTGCAGCCGCACGACCCGCTGATCTACGCCGGACTGTCGCTGACGATTCTCGCGGTCGCCGCCCTCGCCTGCTGGCTGCCCGCGCGACGCGCCACCAAGGTCGATCCGCTCATCGCGCTGCGCGCGCCGTGATCGTCGCTCGGGGCGCGGCCCTCTCGCCGGACGCGCCCGCACCGCGACGCCGGACGGTCGCCGGCGCGGACGCCGCCGCAGTGAACGATCGACGCCTGCCAGGAGCTCTGCCGGGCGGCCGCAACTTTCTCTGTCAAGGCGTGCACCAAAATGCCGCAAGTTCGCCACCATTCGCGGCGCGGTGCACAGCCCGCCGGACCGGAGCCAGTCCCGCGTTGCCGGGGCGCGCAGCCTCTCCCCATCATCGCCGCACCCTTGATGAAATCGCTGCTGTTGCGCCTCCTCGCGGGCTTGCTCCCGCTTCCCGTCGTTTCGTTGGCCGTTGCGCCCGACTTCGGCCCGCACGTGCTCATTTTCTCGCCCGGTGACCCCGACATCCAGGCGCGCATCGACGCCGTCTACACAGCGCAGGAGCGCAGCGAGTTCGGGCCCGGACGCTACGCGCTGCTCTTCCGTCCGGGCGAATACCGCGCCGACGTCCGCGTCGGCTACTACATGCAGGTCGCCGGCCTCGGCCGCTCGCCGGATGACGTGCACATCACCGGCGCCGTGCGCTCGAAGGCGACGTGGATGAGGAACAACAATGCCACGATCAATTTCTGGCGGAGCGTCGAAAATCTCGCTGTCACGCCCACGCAGGACGAGGGCGTGAACATCTGGGCCGTGTCGCAAGGCACGTCGATCCGTCGCGTCCACGTGCGCGGCAACATCAACCTCTGGGATGGCGGCTGGGCCAGCGGCGGCTTCATGGCCGACTGCAAGGTCGACGGCACGGTCAACTCCGGCACGCAGCAGCAATGGCTCTCGCGCAACGACACCTGGGGCCGCTGGGTCGGCAGCAGCTGGAACATGGTCTTCGTCGGCGTCGATCGGCCGCCGGAGGGGCGCTGGCCGGACCCCGCCTACACCGTCGTCGCGCAGGCGCCCCTGGTGCGCGAGAAGCCTTTCCTGACGGTCGACGCCCGCGACGAGTTCGCGGTCTTCGTGCCCGATTTCGTGCCCGGCGCTTCCGCCGGCAGCTCGTGGTCCCGCAGCGCGACGCCCGGGCGTTTCCTCCCCATCGCGCAGTTCCACATCGCCCGCCCGGAGCGCGACACCGCCGCCACGCTCAACGCCGCGCTCGCCGCCGGCCGGCACCTGCTCTTCACGCCGGGCAATTACCGCCTCGACGGCCCCGTCGTCGTCACGCGCCCCGACACCATCGTCTTCGGCCTCGGATTCCCCACGCTCATCTCTGCCACCGGACAGCCCGTTCTCACGGTCGCGGATGTCGACGGCGTCGTCCTCAGCGGCCTCCTGCTCGAAGCCGGCGAGACCGAGTCCCCGCTGCTCCTCCAGGTCGGACCGCCGGGCAGCACCGCCGCCCACGCGCGCAACCCGATCGTGCTGCACGATCTCTTCGCCCGCGCCGGCTCGAGCGTGGCCGGACGCACGCGCACCTTCGTCGAGGTCAACAGCCACGACACCCTCCTCGACAACCTCTGGCTCTGGCGGGCCGACCACGGACCGGGCGCCGGGTGGGAGAAAAACCGCAACGCCCACGGCCTCGTCGTCAACGGCCGCGACGTCACCGCCTACGGCCTGTTCGTCGAGCACACGCAGGACTACCAGACGTTGTGGAACGGCGACGGCGGCCGCACCTACCTCTACCAATCCGAGCTGCCCTACGACCCGCCGAGCCAGGCCGCGTGGATGAACGGCGCGAAGCGCGGCTTCGCCTCCTACAAGGTCGCCGGCCACGTGCGCACGCACGAGGCGTGGGGCCTCGGCGTCTACGCCGTGTTCCACCAGACGCCGGTCATCCTGGAAAACGCCGTCGAGTCGCCCGCCGCGCCGGGCGTGAAATTCCACCACCTCGTCACGCTGCGCCTCAATCGCCAGACCGGCAGCGGCATCGCCCACGTGATCAACGGCGTCGGCGACCCGGTCATCGACACGAAGACTGCGCGCGTCGACGAGCATTGATCGCCGCAAAAACCCTTGCCCTCGCCGGACCGCGGCCGGCACCTTCAACCCTCATGTCGAAGCCCGCCTGCCCTGCCTGCACCCTCGAAGACGTCCTCAGCCACCCCGACAAGTGGGAGTGCGCGACCTGCGGCCACGAATGGCCCAAGGAAGAGGCCCCGGAGGCGGCGCGCGTGGTGAAGGATGCCCACGGCAACGTCCTCGCGGAGGGCGACACGATCATCACGATCAAGGACCTCAAGCTCGGCGGCGCGCAGGTGCTCAAGGCCGGCTCCAAGGCGAAGAACATTCGCCTGGTCGACGGCGATCACGAGATCGACTGCCGGATCGACGGCGTCGCCCTCGCCCTGAAGGCCTGCTTCGTGAAGAAGGCCTGAGCGGCGCCCTCAGGCGTCCGCCGCCTCGTCCGTCGCAGGCACGCGCCGGGCGGGGACGGGAATCAGTTCGATGTAGACATGCGCCGCGCCACGCGCGGCGATCGCGTCGATCTCGCCCGCCACCTCCTTGAGCGTGCGCGGTTCGGCCTCCGACTCGCTCGGGCCGACCCGGCAGGTGAAGTCCCAGCCGCGAAATCCCTCCGCGGGCGGACGCTGGCGCGCCCGACGGAGGAACTTGTTCACCTCGTGCCGGATCTTGTCGCGCACGCGGGCGTCGTCGCGGCCGGCCTGTTGGAGCGGGAAAGTCTTCTTCATGGCCGCAGCGTTGCGCCCGGCGGCGGCGACACAACGCAATTGCAGTCGTCCGGCGCCGGCTTTGAGTCGGGCGCATGGCGCAGCCCTCCCTCACCGTCTATGCCTACGCGAAATGCTCCACCTGCCGCGACGCCGCGAAATGGCTCCGCGCGCACGGCGTCGAGTTCAGCGAGCGACCGATCTACGAGCAGCCGCCGACGTCGGCCGAGCTGCGCCGGATGCTGAAGCTCCAGGGCGGCAACCTGCGCCGCCTCTTCAACACCTCGGGCATCCAATACCGCGAACGCGGCCTCGCCGCGAAGCTCCCGACCCTGACCGAGGCCGACGCCCTCGCGCTCCTCGGCTCCGACGGCCGGCTGGTCAAGCGCCCCTTCGTGCTCGGCGCGAGCGTCGGCCTCCTCGGCTTCGACGCGGAGGAGTGGACGGCAGCGCTGCCGCAGCTGAAGTCATGAGCCCTCGCCGGCATCCCAGCCGGTGACGAGGACAAGGGCCGCGAGAATGACGAGCGTGGCGATCATGAGGATTCAACTCTTCGACGAACCGATCCGCCCGGACCGGACACCCCGCGGCCATTTCCGCGCCAACGGCTAAGGCCGCGTCTGCGCGCGCAGGAAGGCGACGATGGTCGCCGCCGCGTCCGCCGGGAGCGCATGGCCGCCGGGGTGGATGTAGGTCACGACCGGATTGCCGGTCGCCGATGGGTAGCGCGTCACGAACGCCCCTCACTCACGCCCTCCCCTCGCAGCGATCGAGCCGACGCAGCCAGCCGATCAGGCGCTCCTGCCAGGCAAATTTCACCAGCGGATCGGCGCTCCCGGCCAGGTGCAGCACCGGCGCCGGCTCCCGCGGCAGCGCGTCGCGCGGCGCGACCGCCGACGACGGCGCGAAGGCCGCGAAGACGCTCCGCCGCGTCGCCCACAGCAAATAGGTGAAGCCGCCCCCGTTCGAATGCCCCGTCGCGTAGACGCGGCGTCCATCGACGCGGTAATCCCGCTGCAGCGTCGCCCAGACGACGTCGAAAAACGCCAGGTCCCGATCGCCCTCCGCTCCCGGCCGCGCCTGCCACCCCGCCTTCTGGCCGGCCGGGTCCGTCAGCTGCCCGCGCGTCGGCAGGCCCTGCATGCTCACGACAAGCGCCTCGGGCCAGAGCTGCGGCACCGGCAGGCTCCGCGCGATTTGCGCGGCAGTGCCGCCGTGGCCGTGAAACAGGAAGACGACCGGCGCCCCGCCCTCCGGCGTTTGCGCCGGCAGCCAGAGCAGGGCCTCGCGTTTGACGCCGCCGACCTCCCAGGTCCGCGTGATCGGTTCCCGTGCCCCGGCGGCAACCGCCAGCGACGCGAACAGAAGCGACACCCAGACCGGCCACCCGCGCGCGATGCGGAGATTCATCGCACCGGTGACGCCCGAGTAAAGCGACCGGTTGCACCCGGCCGCGCGAATGCCCGCCGGGATTACCTGCGCAGGCCCGCGCAGAAGCGCGTGAGCCGCTCGACGCCCTTGCGCAGGATCTCGTCGGACGTCGCGTAGCTCAGGCGCAGGTAGCCCTCGGCGCCGAAGGACGAGCCGGGCACCGCCGCGACCTTCTCCTGCTCGAGCAGCTTGGCGCAGAACTCGGAGTCCTTGAGGCCGAAGCTCGAGATGTTCGGGAAGAGGTAGAAGGCGCCGCCGGCCAGCAGGCAGGAGATGCCGGGAATCTGGTTCAGCTCGGCGTGGAGGTATTTCCGCCGGCGATCGAAGGCCGACTTCATCTCCGCCAGCGCGGCCTCCGCCTTGGCCTTCTCCTTCAGCGCGGCGAGCGCGCCGTATTGCGCGAACGTCGTGGCGTTGGACGACATCTGGCTCTGCAGCTCGCCGCAGGCCTTGGCGATCGGCGCCGGCGCGACGAGCGTGCCGAGGCGCCAGCCGGTCATCGAGTAGGTCTTGGAGAAACCCGCCACGGTGATCGTGCGCTTCTCCACCTCGGCACCGAGCATGGCGAAATTCACCGGCTGGTTGCCGTCGTAGATCAGGTGCTCATACATCTCGTCGGCGAGCACGTAGAGGTTGTGCTTCACGCAGACCTCCGCGAGCGCGGCGAGCTCGGCGCGCGTGTAGACCGCGCCGGTCGGGTTCGACGGCGAATTGAGGATGAGCAGCTTCGTCTTCGGCGTGATGGCCGCCTCGAGCGCCGCGGGCGTGAGCTTGAAGCCGGCCCGGTCGTCGCAGAACACGAACTTCGGTGTCGCCCCGGCGAGCTTCACCATCTCCGGATAGCTCACCCAATACGGCGCGGGCACGATGGCCTCGTCGCCCGGATTGCAGGTCGCGAGCACGGCGAGGTAGCAGGAATATTTGCCGCCCGGCGAGACGACGACCTGCGCGGGCGTGATCTTGTAGCCGTATTCCGCCGCGTAGCGCTCGGCGATGGCGGCGCGCAGCGGCTCGATGCCGGGCGTCGGCGCATACTTGGTCTTGCCCGACTTCAGCGCGGCGATCGCGGCTTCCTTGATGAACTCCGGCGTGTCGAAGTCCGGCTCGCCCGCGGCGAAGGAGCACACGTCCTCACCCGCGGCGATCATCGCTTTCGCTTTCGCATCGATCGCGAGCGTCGGCGAAGGCGAGACATTGCGGGCCCAGACGGAGAGCGGAGGCGGTTGGCTCATAATCGGTGGCCGACTTAAGGGCGCGCGATTCGCCAACGCAAGTCAGCCGTGCGCGAGTTCGGTCATAGGCCGTCCGACGCAGGCGCCGCGCGGCCTCAGCGCTTCCGCCGCTTCTTCGCCGCCCGCTTCGCGGTGCGGCCGCTCGCCCCGGCCTTCGGTTTTTTCGCGCGGGCTTTTTCCGCGACGGCTTGGCGCGCGCCGCCGGCGCCGGCTCCGCAGCGGCAACCGAGGTCGGCATCTCCATCTCGAGCTGGCCGGCCGCGGCCGATTCCAGCTGGGGGAGAAACGCCTCCACCGCCGAACGCACGAGCTGGCCGACGCTCGTGTGCTTTTCGCGCGCAACCCGCCGGAGGTCGCGCCGGACCTCCCCGGGCAGGCGCACGGAGATCGTCAGCTGCGGGGGGCGGACGACCACGACGTTCTCGAGATTGAAGCGCTCCAGCGCGGTGCGGATGATCTCGCTGACCGAGCGGGCCTTGCCCTCGCGCACGGGCTCGCTCAGGCGGTCGAGAAACTCGACCTCGAGCTGCATCGCAAACGGGCGGTTGTCCTTGCTCATGGCCACGCGCCGCCGATCAGAGGCGCTCGACCTTGTCGCCAGGCACGGCGGGGGCCGGTTGCGAAAGGCTGTCGGGGGCGAAGGCCTCGGCGGGCAGCTCGAGGTCGAGCGCGGCCGCCGTCACGGCGAAGCGGGTCTTGGCGCGGGTCTGGTGGTTGCGGAGGTCGATCGACTTCACCAGCCACTGCTCGCCGATCTTCTTGAGATCGAGCACCGTGACCGTCTTCAGCGGCTTGCCGTCCGCGCCGAGCCACTCGGCCTGCGTCAGGGCGCTGAACTGCGTGTCCAGATACACCCGCACCGCCGCCGGCGCGGTCTCGCCGGCAGTGGCGGCAGCGAAGGACTCGGGCGGATAAAGCAGGAAGGCGTGCGCGGGGCGTCCGCGCACGTTGGCGACGCCCTCGTAAACGAAATCCGTCCACCGCAGGAACGGCATCTGAAGGTCGAAGAGGGTCAGGTCGGTGCCCTGCACCGGGCGCAGCCAGTCGGCCGGGGCCATCGGGTGCGCCGTCACGCCATGCTCGCCGGGGTTCCAGGTCCAGGCCGCGGGATTGGCGCCGCCGTGGAGCAGGTAGAGCTGCCCGTGGTTGCCGCCGGGGTTGGCCGGATCGTCGACCGCCAGCCGCGTGAGCGGTCCCGCTTCGCCCTGGCGACCGAACATCTCGCCCGTGAGCACGCGCTCGTCGCCGCGGCGCGGCATGACACGCAGCTCGAACTTCAGCCAGTAAGGACCGTGGATGCCGACATTGCGGAAACCCGCCAGCACCTGGGCGCCTTCAGTCTGGTCTGGCTTGCTGCCGAGGTATTTGGGCTCGGGCCGGGGCGCACCCACGGCCGAGGCGGACGCGACACCGGCAAACGCGAGCGCCGCAAAAAACAAAACCCGGCGAGCCGGGTTTCGAAGGAGCTTAGGGCTTCTTGGGCTCACCTTGCGCCGGGGCCGGAGTGCTCGGAGCGGGGTTGGCGGCGGGGGCCGTGACCGTCGGCAGCTTGGCGTCGGCGGCGGCCTGGTGCTTCGACTGGTAGATGTGAGCCAGATAAAGGCCGAAGCTGAGGACGAAGAAGAGGACGGCCGCGTAGATCGTGGCCTTGCTCAACACGTTGCCGGTCTCGGCGCCGAAGGTCGACTCCGCCACGCCGCCGCCCATCGCGGCCACGCCGCCATCGGACTTGGCCTTCTGCATGAGAACGACCAGCACCAGGAACAGCGACACGAGGATCAGGACCACCGTGAAAAGATTGATGAGCAGGTTCATGAAAGGGCCGAACGAACGGATTCCGACCTGCTTTGTCAACCAAAGTTCTGGCCCCGGCAGCCGGTCCCGGCCGGAATGGAACCGCGGAGTGCATCCGGTCGTCACACCCTCCTCCACTCCCATGAAAACGTCGTCCTTCCTCCTGCGCGGCCTGGCCGTGGCCGCCGTCCTGTCGCTCGGACTGTTTGCCGCCTCCGCCCGCGCCGCCGCGTCGGAGGCGAAGGGCGCCAAGGTCGCCGACCTCCAGTTGCAGATCAACGTGCCGCCGACCTGGCGCCCGTTCCTCGACGACGACATCGCGCAGGCCCTCGCCAACATCCTGACCGACACGTTCAAGCGCCGCGGTTACGCCGGAGTCATCGACTACCTCGAGGCCGACCGCCGCGCGCCCAACCCCGATCTCCCGCTCCTCACGCTCAACCTCATGCAGTGGCGCATCGATCGCGTCGGCAACGCCGAGTGCACGCTCACCGCCGAGCTCGCCGCCTCGGGCCGCCCGAACCGCGATCTCGGCATCGTCACCCAGACCCAGATCACCTGGATCCAGGAGCGCGGGCGCTACGGCTTCCGCCACTTCGAAATCGCCGACGCTCTCGAGGACACCGCCAGTGAGGCCATGCGCGACCTGTTCAAGCGCGTGGCCGACACCGGTCTCGTGCGGGGATTCCCCGCGCCGAAGACCAAGTAGGCGCGCCGCGGCTCAGAGCCGCACGCCCATGCGCTCCATGACGCGGGCGAGGTCGTCGTTGCCGTGGTATTCCACGATGATGCGCCCGTTCTTCGGTGCGTGCCGCAAGGTCACGCGGGCTCCGAGGTGGCTGGTGAGCTTCTTCTCCACATCGGCCAGAGCCGTCGCCTCCGCCGCGGGCATCTTGCGTTTCTTGCCCGGACCGGCCGCGGCCCCGCCGCGATGGCCCTGCACGATCTGCTCGAGGGCACGGACGCTCAGGCCGTCCTCGATCGCGCGCCGGGCCAGGACGACGCGCTCCGCCCCGTCGTCGACACCGAGCAGGACCTTGGCGTGGCCGACGCTGAGCATGGCCTTGCCGAGGTAGCCCTGGATCTCGGCATCGAGCGCGAGCAGGCGCAGCGAATTCGCCACGGTCGCTCGCCCCTTGCCAACCCGCTGGGCGGCGGCGTCCTGGGTCAGGTCGAAATCGCGGATGAGGCTGGCATAGCCGTGCGCCTCCTCGATCGGGTTGAGGTCCGCGCGCTGCAGGTTCTCGATCAGCGCCAGCGAGGCCGAGGAGGCGTCGTTGGACGTCATCACCCGCGCCGGGATCGTCTTGAGCTTCAGCTGCTGGAACGCGCGCCAGCGGCGTTCGCCGGCGATGAGCTGGAACTTATCGCCCACCGGGCGCACCACGATCGGCTGGAGCAAGCCCTCGGCGCGGATGCTGTCGACGAGGTCAGCGAGCGCGGCCGGATCGAATTCCTTGCGCGGCTGGTAGGGATTCGCCTCGACCTGCGCGACCGGGATCTCGCGGTAGCCGGGCAGGCCCTCGATCGACGGGGACGGCGCGCCGGCGGCGGCGACGGGAGCGGAAGGCGCGGCAGCGGGCTTGGCGGACGCCGGCGTGCCGCTGGCGATGAGGGCACCGAGACCGCGACCGAGACGGGAGGGAGGGGGTTTGGCCATGTTATTTGCCGAGGGGGATGAAGAGAGTTTGTCCGACGCGGATCTTGGTCGGATCGGAGATCTTGTTGGCGTTGACGATATCCTGCAGGCGGGCGCCGTTCTTCTGCGCGATGCTCGAGAGCGTGTCGCCCGGCTGGACCGTGTAGTTGATGCCCTGCTTCGGGAAATCCTCGGCGAAGCTCGTCTGCACCGCCGGGCGCGCGGCCTGGTTCTTGGCCAGGGCCTCGAGCGCGGCGTTGGTCTGCTTGCCCATCTTCTCCAGCTGGGCGGCGACGTGCGTGAGGATGTCGCGCTTTTGCTCGGCGAGATCGCCCTGGAGCGAGCGGCTCAGCTCGCCGATGGCCTTGTTCAGCTGATCGATGGTGGCGTAGTTCTGGCCGGCCTTGGACTGGAGCGCCGCATTCTCACGCGTCAGCTGCTCGACCGTGAGCGAAAGCTCGCCGACCCGCTGCTTCAGCTCGCGGATGTCCTCCCGCAGGCTCGCCATCTCGAACGCCGTGTTGTTCGCCGGCTGCGCCAGCGCGGTGACGGCGGCGAGACTTCCGAGGAGAAACCAGGTTCGCATGTCCGCAGCTTGGAAAAAAGCCGGTCGAAAACAAGCGAAGACCCGTCAGCGCACCGGACGCGGGAACGGGCGGGCGGCGACCAGCGGGGGCATCGCGGCCGACGGCAGCGCGGTGCCGGGCGCGATGGGGAACCCGCGGAGAAACTCGCCCGCGGCAAGCATCCGGCCGCCGGGGCGCTGCAGGCGCAGGATGCGCAGGACGCCCGCGCCGGTCGCGATCCGCAGGCCCTCGGCGTCGGCGCCCAGCACATCGCCGGGGCGGGCGGATTCCGCCCCGTCGGACGACCCGACATCGGCCGCGCCGAACTTGACCGGCTGTCCGTTGATCTCGACCGCCGTGGCCGGCCAGGGAAACAGGCCGTTGATGCGCGCGGCCAGCTCGGCGGCGGGGCGCGCGAAATCGAGCCCGCCGTCGCTCTTCTCCAGCTTGCGGCAGAAGGTGGCGGCGGCGTGATCCTGCTCGCGAAAGGCCTGCGTGCCGGCGGCGAGCCTGGGCAGGGCGCGGGCGACGAGTGGCACGCACGCCGCGGCGAGCTTGGCCTCGACGTCGAGCGCCGTGTCGCGCAACGCGATGGCGACGCTCTCTGCGTCCGCGATCGGCCCGGCGTCGAGCTCCGGCACGATGCGCATGAGGGTGACGCCGGTCACGCGCTCCCCCGCGGCGACGGCGGTCTGGATCGGCGACGCGCCGCGGTATTTCGGCAGCAGCGAGGTGTGCAGGTTCAGCGTGCCAAGGCGGGGCGCGGCGATGAAAGCATCGCGCAGGATGTGGCCGTAGGCCATCACCAACGCGAGATCGGGGGCGTAGCCGGCGAGCGTGGCGAGCTCGGGCTCGCGGAGCCTTTCCGGCTGATGGACGGGGATGCCGTGCTCCTGCGCCCACAACTTGATCGCGTTCGCCTGGACCTTCTGGCCGCGGCCGACCGGGCGGTCCGGCTGGGTGAAGACGGCGACGACGCGCGCACCGCTCCCTCGCCCGCGAGCCAGTGCAGCATCGGCAGCGCGATCGCGTCCGAGCCCATGAACACGATCTTCAGCATGACTCAGTCGTCCAGCACCACCGGTTCGCCGGCGAAATCGGTATCGATGTCGTCGCCGCCGCCGCCGGCCTCGTTGCGCTTCTGTCCGCGGCGCGCGAGGCGCTCGTCGATCGAGACCTTCTTCTTGCCGACGAGGTCGAAGTGGATCGGGCAGCCGTCGAGGTTGAACTCCTCGACGAGGCCGCTCTCGAGATAACGGCGGTATTGTTCCGTGAGGTTGCCCTCGCGATTGCAGAAAATCTTGATGCGAAACGGACGGTTGCCCGTCTGGGTGGCGTAGTAGGCGCGGAAGCGCTGGCCGCCGATCGCCGGCGGCGGCATGCGATCGGTGAGGCCCACGATGGCGGCGTTGAGCTTGCCGGTCGGAATCTTGCGGCCGAGGCGCTCGTCGAGCGCGCGCGCGGACTTCAGCATGCGCTCGATGTCGTGGCCGGTGAGCGCGGAGACGAACATCACCGGCGCCCCGGGCGTGAAGAACAGCCGGTCGTAGAGCGCCTTCTCGAACTTCTCGCGGAAATCGCGCTCGTTGTCGTATTGCTTCAGGTCGCCGCGGCGGAAGGCGGCGTAGACCAGGTCCCACTTGTTGACGATGACGACGATCGGCCGGCCGGCGCTGACGA
Source organism: Oleiharenicola sp. Vm1 (assembly GCF_047777955.1). Taxonomy (GTDB): domain Bacteria; phylum Verrucomicrobiota; class Verrucomicrobiia; order Opitutales; family Opitutaceae; genus Didemnitutus. The sequence continues at coordinate 2,312,969 of NZ_CP180537.1, read as the reverse complement.
TCTCGCCGGCGATGGCCTTGTCCTGCTGCGTCACGCCGTCCATCGCGTCGAGCACCATGAACACGACGTCGGCGGTGTGGATGGCGTCGATCGAGCGGACGCGGGAGAAATATTCGACCGAGGACGAGAGCTTGGTCGCCGGGCGGATGCCGGCGGTGTCGATGAGGCGGAACGGCCAGACCCGGCCGTCGCGCGCCTGGTAGTCGAACGCGTGCTCGACGGAGTCGCGCGTCGTGCCGGGGACGTCGGAAACGATCAGGCGGTCGCTCTTGAGCAGGCGGTTCGAGAGCGAGGACTTGCCGACGTTCGGCCGCCCGACGAAGCAGATCGTCAGGCGCTTCTTGTCGTGGTCCTCCGGCTCGGGCTCGGCCGCGGGCAGCTTCTCGAGAATCTTTTCGCGGAGGATCGCCTCGCCGTTGCCGTGCTCGGCCGAGATGAAGAGCGGCTCGCCGAAGCCGAGGCGGAACAGCTCGCCGACTTCGCCGACCTTTTCCTCGCCGTGATCGGCCTTGTTGGCCACGAGGATCACGTGCTTCTTCGCCTTGCGCAGCAGCTGGCCGACGCGCTCGTCGAGCGAGGTGAGGCCCTCCTTGGCGTCGACGACGAAGAGGATCACCGACGCGGCGCGGATCGCGAATTCCACCTGCGCCTCGGAGGCCTTGATGAGCTTAGCTGGCGTGTTGGCGTCCTGCAGGCCGAGGCCGCCGGTGTCGAGCAGGGTGTAGCCGCCGTCCTTCACCTCGACGGAAACGATGTCGCGCGTGACGCCCGGCTGATCGTGAACGATGGAAACGCGGCGCTTCGCCAGTCGGTTAAACAGGCGGCTCTTGCCCACATTGGGGCGGCCAACGATGGCGACGGTGCGTGACATAGGCGCTAAGCTGTAAGCAGGAAGCGCCCGGCTCAAGCCAGCTAATTCGGGAAGGGCCGAAACAGGCCACATGCGCCGATACTCGGGAATGTAGGGCGGGGTCTCCCGACCCCGCCTTTCTGCGCATGCCGCACCCGCGGCGGGGTCGGGAGACCCTGCCCTACACCAAACTCAGCGCTTCCCGTGCGTCGCCACGAACTTCTCCATCCGGTCGCAGGCGTCGATGAGCTGCTCGTAGCTGGTGGCGAAACAGGCGCGGACGTGGCCGAGGCCGTTGTCGCCGAAGGCCGTGCCGGGGACGACGGCGACCTTGTGCTCCTTGAGCAGGCCGACGGCGAAGTCCTTTTCGCTCATCCCGGTGCTCTTCACGTCCGGGAAGGCGTAGAACGACCCGCGCGGCGAGTGGCATTTCAGGCCGATCTCGTTGAAGCGGCGGACGACGAGATCGCGGCGACGGTGGTATTGGTCGCGCATCTTCACGACGGAATCCCAGCCGTTGCGCAGTGCTTCGAGCGCGGCCTCCTGGGCGATGATCGAGGCGCAGAGCATCGAGTATTGGTGCACCTTCATCATCGCGTCGATGAGCACGGCGGGGCCGCAGGCGTAGCCGATGCGCCAGCCGGTCATCGCGAAGGCCTTGGAGAAGCCGTGGAGGAAGATCGTGCGCTCCGCCATGCCGGGCAGGCTGGCGATGCTGGTGTGCGTGCCGTCGAACGTGAGCTCCGAGTAGATTTCGTCGGAGAGCACGAGCAGGTCCTTCTCGCGGCAGAACTCCGCGATCTCGAGCAGCTGCTCGCGCGTGCACGTGCCGCCGGTCGGGTTGCACGGCAGGTTGAGCATCAGCATGCGGCAGCCGGGCTGCCAGGCGGCGCGCAGCGACTCGGCGGTGAGCGCGAAGTTGTCCTTCGCGTAGGTCGGCACGGCGACCGGGATGGCGTGCGTCAGCGCGATGCTCGGCGAATACGACACGTAGCACGGCTGGTGGAATAGCACCTTGTCGCCGGGATTGAGGAACGCGCGGCACGCGAGGTCGAGCGCCTCGGAGACGCCGACGGCCACGAGGATTTGATCTTCGGGGCGGTAGCTGACGTGGAAGTGCTGCGCCACGTAGTCGGCGATCGCGCGGCGGAGTTCCGGCATGCCGAGGTTCGACGTGTAATAGGTCTTGCCCTTTTCGATCGCGTAGATCGCGGCCTCGCGGATGTGCCAGGGCGTGACGAAGTCGGGTTCGCCCACGCCGAGCGAGATGACGCCACCCTCGCCTTTCATTTTGGCGACGAGTTCGAAGAAGTCGCGGATACCGCTTTTGGGCAACGCGGCCACGTGGCCCGCCACCCAGCGTTTCGGGTCGGTGCTCATTGAGTTGTCCTCCCGGTCAAGGCGCGACGTTCAACCGCTCGCCCGAGGACTCGGCCTGATCGAGGATGAAGCCCTGGTCCTTGTAGCAGCGGAGTTGGAAATGCGTGGAGGTCGAGAGCACGCCCTCGATCGTCGACAGTTTCTCGGAGACGAAGGCCGCGACGCGCTGGAGCGTGGTGCCCTTGACGAAGAGGAGCAGGTCGTAACCGCCCGACATGAGGAAGCACGACTCGACTTCGTCGAACCGGCTGATGCGCTCGGCCAGGCGGTTGAAACCGCCGCCCCGTTCCGGAGTGATGCGGACCTCGATGACGGCCCGCACGGTAGCTGCGGCGGCGTCGCGCGAGAGATCGAGCACCGGACGCCAGCCGAGGAAGATTTTATCTTTCTTCAACTGTTCCAGGTGCTGATGGACGACGGATTCGGACAAGCCCGCCACCTGCGCCATTTGGGCAGTGGAGAGCTGGCCGCCTTCGAGCAACAGCTTGAGAACAGGGTTCATGGGAGCAGGAAGCTGGCAAATCGGGCGCGCCCGACGCCACCTTTAATTCATTCGGGCTTGTGGCATAAATTTGGGATGGCCTAGCGCCGCGACTTGGTTTCCCTGCCCCTTCCGATGTTCGAATCCCTGACCGACAAACTGACCAACGCGCTGCGCAACCTCCGCGGCGTCGGCAAGCTGTCCGAGGAAAACATGGCCGACGCGCTCAAGGAAGTGCGCGCCGCCCTGCTCGCCGCCGACGTCCACTTCAAGGTCGCCCGCGAATTCATCGAGCGCGTGCAGCAGGCCGTTGTCGGCCAAGAGGTCCTGAAGTCCGTCACGCCGGGCCAGATGGTCATCAAGATCATCCACGACGAGCTCGTGAAGCTCCTCGGCGAAGGCACGACCGAACTCTCGGCCAAGCGTCCGCTCAAGATCCTGATGGTCGGCTTGCACGGCTCCGGCAAAACCACCTCGACCGCCAAGCTCGGCAAGCTGCTGAAGAAAAAAGGCGCCCGGCCGTTCGTCGTCGCGTGCGACGTCTATCGTCCCGCCGCCATCGACCAGCTCGAGATCCTCGCGAAGCAGGAAGAACTCGGTTTCTACTGCGACCGCACGTCGAAGGACGTGCCCGCGATCGGCGCGAAGGCCCTCGACGCCGCGACTGCGGCGAACGCCGACATCATCCTCTTCGACACCGCCGGCCGCCTCCAGATCGACACCGATCTGATCGAGGAAGTGAAAAAGCTCAGCGCGAAGGTGCAGCCGGACGAGATCATCCTCGTCGCGGACGGCGCCCTCGGCCAGGAAGCCGTGAACGTCGCGAGGGCCTTCCACGACGCGCTCTCCCTCACCGGCCTCATCCTCACGAAGATGGACGGCGACGCCCGCGGCGGCGCCGCGCTCTCGATCAAGAGCGTCACCGGCGTGCCGATCAAATTCGTCGGCACGGGCGAAAAGACGGGCGACTTCGAGGTGTTTCACCCCGATCGTCTCGCCTCGCGCATCCTCGGCATGGGCGACGTCGTGTCGCTGGTCGAGAAGGCGCAGGAGACGATCGACCAGAAGGAAGCCGAGCGCATGGCGGAAAAGCTGCGCAAGGCGGACTTCAACCTCGAGGACTTCCTCGCGCAGATGCAGCAGGTGAAGAAGATGGGCTCGATGCAGTCCATCCTCGGCATGATGCCGGGCATGAGCGGCGTGGAACTGCCCGGCGACGCCGACAAGCAGATGAAGCGCACCGAAGCCATCATCCTCTCCATGACCGTGCAGGAGCGCCGGAAGCCCGCCATCCTCAATGGCAACCGCCGCATCCGCATCGCCCAAGGCGCGGGCGTGAAAGTCGTCGAGGTCAATCAGCTCATGAAGCAGTTCGAGCAGATGCAGAAGCTCATGAAGATGATGAAGGGCGGAAATCAGAAGAAGCTCATGCGCCAGATGGAAGCCATGCGCGGCAAGGGCGGCGGCATGGGCATGCCCGGGTTCTGAGTTCGACGGTCGCGCAAACTTTGTAGGCTGCGAGAATCGCGATCGCCCCGAGCGCATGTCGCTCTGCGCTGACTCCGCGGCTGTTTTCGGCAACGCGGGTTACGGCACTGGATTCAGCTCGAACTTCCAATAACGCCCGTCCGCGCCTACCTGCTTTTCCGTCAAACCGCGCTGCGCGGCGCGCAGGCCTTCGAGCACGAGGCGGCGGATGTCTTTCAGCACGGAGCCGCTCTCGGCGAAGTAGGAGTGTTCGAGAAAACTCGTGTCCAGGCCGGAGGCGTCGACCGTTTCCACGCCGGGCACGACGGCGATGCCCGTCGCCGCGTCGCCGAGCCGTGGATAACCGTGGACTTTCTTCGACGCGAGCAGCGCCTTATCGCCGTCGGAGACGTAGAGCGTGATCTTGTCGCAGCCGGCGGCGAGCTTCGGGGCGATCTCGCGCTTGAAGACGTCGGCGTCGATATCGGGCGCCGTGAGGATGATTTCCTTGAATCGCCCTTTCAGCTCGGGGTGTTCGGTAAAGAGTGCGGCAACCGCGCGCGTCAGGGCGCGATTGCCCATCGAGTGCGCGATGAGGTAGATGTCCTTCGCCCCGCAGTTCTGCGCGTAATCGAGCAGGAAGTTTTTCAGGTTGAGCGTGCACCACTCGACGTTCGCTTCATCGACGGTATAGCCCTCGAGCGAGGCCTGCGACGGCCAGCTGTAAAACACCGGCGCACCTTGGAAATCGAGGTCGTAGGTTATTTGCGCCGTGCGGCGTGCGGCGTCGTCGAAGGCGACGTTGTAGCCATGCACGAAGACGAAAGACGCCTCGCTGCCGCCCCGGGCGAGGGTTTCGCGAATGTCCGCGATGAAGTCGTCGCGGGGAAAGGTCGAGCGACGCACGATGACCATGTGTTTGCGCGGATCCTCGGAGAATTCGAGCCGCCACATCGACGGCCGGTCAGTGGCGCCAATTTGATGACCACGGGGGACGCTGATGAACAAGCTGCCATAAGTGATCGCGGCGCCGCGGTCGCCCCCGAATTCGCCGATGGCTGATTCCTTGCGATCAGTCGCGAAGAACACCCGCACTTGATCGAATTCGAAGCCGCGTGCGACATTGGGATTCCTGCTCGCCGCCGGCGTCGGCCGGGGTGCTCCCGTCCGCGCGAAGGACTCGCGGCGCTGAGCTCGTTCCGCCTCTGCGCGGGCGCGAGCTTCGACCTCGGCACGGGCCGCCTCGTTCGCCTCGTGCTCCGAAACCTCCGGTGGCGGCGACGTCATCGGTGCCGGCACCGGCGCAAGATGCGAACAGCCAACCTGCGCACCCACCAGCACGGCGGCGAGCAGCGGGACAAAGGCGCGGGGCAACCATCTCATGCGCGGCGAAGCTGCCGGGAGCGACGTCATCGCTCAACTCCACAATCGCCTCACTTCAAGCGCGCCAGTTCAGCGTGCGAGAGCGCGTCCTCGACATAGGTCTTCTGCTCGGTCTTCAACGCCGACTGGAAGCGCAGACGCGCCGTCGACTTGTCGCCGGCCTGCCGGCGCGCGAGACCGATGTAGAAATGCATCTCGCACGCCCGGCCCATGAGTTCGCCGTCGTCCGGCGTGTCCTTCGCGACGGCCTCGAGCGCCTCCTCGTCGATTTGTCCCGTGATGAACTTCGCGAGCGCCTGCAGCCACGGCTCGTCCTTCCAGTTGCCCCAGGAGGTTGCCACCCGCTTGTCGGGCTCGCCGACGCGCAGCAGGGCGTGATGACGGACGAAGAGCGGGTAGGCCGCACCCGTGGTCGGCTCGGCATCCGCGGCCGCGGCGAGGGTCTTCGCCGCGGCGGCGTAGTCCCCTTCGCAAATTGCGCGTAGCCCACCACCCGCAGCGCGGGGGCCGCCTTGGGCACGATTTCCAGCGCCTTCCTGCCATCGGCGATGGCTTCGTCCCACTTCAGCTGGTGGAAGCGAAGCCACGCGCGGTTGTTCAGCGCGTCGGCGTGCTGCGGGCTGAGCTCGATGGTTTTCGTGTAATCCGCCTCCGCCTCGTCCACCTGCTGGTCGGCCTCGTAGAGCTGCGCGCGGAGGTAGCGCGCGGCAACATACTCCGGTTTGAGCTCGAGGGCCCGCGTGAGGTCGCTGCGGGCCGCCGCACGGTCCTCAAGTTTGCTCTCCACCTCGGCGCGCATGCCCCAGAGCTCGACGTTCGCCTTCTCGTGGGCGCTCGCCGCGGCCTTGTCGCCCGCGGCCGCGAGCGACTTCGCGTTGTCGTTCACCAGGTCGATAGCCTGCGTGAAATCCGCGAGGCTGTTGGCATAGTCCTTGGCCTCGTAGCGCAGCTGACCACGCACGCGGTAGGCGTCGATGTTGTCGGGATGCAGCGCGATGGCTTGGGCGAGATCGGCGCGCGCACCGCTCAGGTCCTTCAGCTTCCACTTCGCGATCGCCCGCATGACCCAGACGTTGCCGGCCTTCGGCTCGGCTTCCAGGATCTCGTTGTAGATCTCCAGCGCCGGCTGGGTTTCGCCGGCGTCGAGCTTGGCGTTCGCGTCCTTGAAGCGCTTTTCGAGCGCCTCCTGGTCCGCCGCCAGGGCGGCGGTGAACAGGGCGGCAAATGAGACAAGCAGGGCGAAGGAGGCGTGGAAACGGCGCATGGAGCGGAGGCAGGGTGCGAATGTCCGACGAGCGAGCGCCAGCTTTCTTAGCCGCAATTTGAGCGCAAGCCCGCAGCGCGGGCCGCCCCCGGCCGGTCGGCCTGCCCGGCGCACGCCCTTCGGCCCTAAACGTCGAGGATCGCGATGCCGTGGGCCTCCAGCGAAACGGACTTCGCCGTCCGGCCGTCGGCGAGCGTCACGGTCGTGCGCTCGTCGGTGCCCGCGTTGTTGATCACGACGAGCTTTCCGGCCTTCGCAAAATACGTGGCCTCCGTCTTCACGTTGCCCGACTGCCACGCGCCCCACGCGGCGTCCCGGGACGCCGCCCAGAAGAGCGCGCGGTGCAGCAGGCGCGTGTTCTCGAAGGTGAATTTGAACCCGCTGAGATAGATCGAGCGGCCGCGGCCGAAAGCATGCACGGCCAGGCGCGGCGCGCCGTCGCGTTCCGCCAGCACCTGCGTGTCGCCGCCGAGCACGAAGAGCCCGTCCGTCTCCTTGGCGAGATCGAGCGGCGCGGTGACGTCGGCGGTGATGAAGTGCGGGGCGACGGGCGCGGGCGGGACGGCGAACCTGTATTTGCCGTTGGCCACGCGCTCGCCGGTCTCGCGGTCGACGCCGAGCACGCGGGCGAGCTTGAACTGTTGGCCGGGCGTGGGGCGCGCGCTGGGCTCGCCGATGCCGACGAGGCCGCCGCCCTTCTGCACGAACTGCGTGAGGATGGCCTCGACGCGCGGGTCGTCCCAGTAATGCCCGCCGCTCCACGCCGTGCCGGCGCGGCCGCAGTTGATGATCGCCTGCACGCCCTTCGGCACGCCTTTGGCCACGAGGTCGTCGAAGCTGATGAACTGCACGTCGAGCGCGAGACCGGCGAGCGACTCGAGCACGTCGTAGAGCGCGACGCCGGGCGTGAAGTGGCCCGAGCAAGTCCACGCGCGCAGGTCGCCCCAGGCCGTGAGCACGGCCACCTTGAACGGCGCGCTCCAGGGCCGGTCGCCGCGGTGAAAGGATTTCAGGAGGCGAAACTCCTGCGCGAGTCCCTCGATGTAGTCCTGGAAATCCGGGAACGGCTCGACCAGCGACAGGTAGCCGCCGAGGCCGATGCGGTCGATCGGCGCGCGCACGAGGCCGCGGCGGGCGTCGATCCAGAAGTTCTTCGCGTCGAGCGTGGGGTTGCCGCCGGCCTTGAAGGTCGGCTCGCCCTTGAGGCCGGTCGGGAAAAGATACGGGTGCAGGCGCAGCTCGCGCGTCTTCGCGCCGGTCGAGTGCGCGCAGAGACGCACCTCGAAGGCGTTGAAGACGCACTTGATCAGGCCGTCGAAGCCGAACTCCTTGAAGCGCGGGCTGCTCGGCTCCACGCCGACCCAGTGGTCGTCGTAGAACACGTAGGCGAGCTTCTGGTATTGGTGGACGAGATCGATGCACTGGCGGCCGAACTCGATCACGAAGTCGTGCACGAAATCCATGTAGTCGCGGTAGCGGCGCGACGGCGCGTTGTGCGTGGAGTTGTAGAGGCCGCCGTTGACGAAGTCCTCCGACGTGAGCCGGTAGCCATATTTCTTCTCGAACAGCGTCAGCGCCCGCGGGCTGACGGTCATCTCGTAGTCGCCCCAATCGGAGTAGATGTCGCGCAGCTTCGCGTGGTCGGCGCCCCAGAACCACGAGAAATTGTAGAACATCGAGGTGAAGCGGACGACCTTGGTGTCCGGGTGCTCGCGCAGCCACCGGTCCAGATAGGCAAGCAGCACCTTCTGCGTCTCGGGCTGCATCGGATCGACGGCGGCGAGATGCTCGCGGTCACCCCAGTTGTTGGTGAGGTGATTATACATCGAGATTTCCTCCCAGATGCGAAAGGCGAGGAAGTTCACGGTGTAGCGATGGCCGGGCACGGTGCCGTCGATGGTGACGGTGCCCTTCTTCGCGTTGAACGACCACTTCGTCTTCGCGACCTCCTTGCCCGTGGTGCGGTCGAAGACCTGCCACCAGCGCTTCGGGCTGTCGCCGAAGTTCACCACGAACTGCTCGGTGTAGAAGCCGGCGAGCAGCGTGATCGTCGTCTTCGCCTTCTCGGCCACGACCGGGAAGCTCATGAGGAAGTTCTGCTGGAGCTTGTCGCGGTTGACGCGCGCCCAGGGTTGCACCGAGCGCACGAGGCAGAGCGTCGAGTAGATCGCGTAGCCGGACTGCACGATCTCGGGCGAGAGCTGGGTGCCGTCGGAGTCGCGGATGGTGTCGGCGCCCCATTTCTTGGCGAGGCGCAGCGTGAGCTGCTCGTAGCCGGCTTCGCCGGGCAGCGTGAAGTCACCGTGAGAAAGATCGAGGGTGTGGCTCATCGAGGGAAGGAGAGGAAATTCAGAAACGCACGGCGCGCCACTCGTAGCGGCCGAGCTTGAGCGCGCCGGCGGGCAGCGCCGCGTGCGTCAGCGCATCGGTCGCCGCCGTGGGCAGCTGCACCTCGCCGCCCGCGCCGTCCAGGTTCACTGCGATCCAGAGGCGGTGGCCGTCGGCGGCGACGCGCGGCGCGACCAGCGTGCCGGGCGTGGCGGTGTAGCGGCTGCCGAGCGCCGCGCGTCCGGCGTAGTGCGTCACGAGCTTCGCGAGCATCGTCTTGCCCGCGTCGCCTTGGGGCTCCGCGCCGAGCACGACGATCGCGCCGCGGTCGAGCGGCCGCTCGGTGGCGAACGCCAGCCCGGGCTCGACCCGGTCGGTCCGCAGCGTGCCGACGATCTGCGTCTCGGGAGCCGCGGGACGCAGCGCGTTGCACCAGCCCGCCAGGGGCGCGGAGACGCCGGCGGCCTCGGCCTGGGCGTCGATGCCGTTGACGGGAAAGGAATACACGACCTCGATGCCGGCGAGCTTCTCCAGCGCGCCGAGCGCGGCGTCCGTCGGCACGGTGTGCTCGGCGGTGCGGCCGCCGGTGAGCGGGCCGCAGATCCACACGCCGCCGGCGCGGACGAATTTCTCCACCTTGGCCAGGAACGCGACGCTCACGTGCGGCATCATCGGCGTGACGAGCAGCTTCAAGCCGTCGAGCGGCGCGCCTTCGAAGCGGATGTCGCGCGGGATGCCGGCGTCCATCAGCAGCGAGTGCCAGTCGCCGATCGCCTTCTGGTAGTCGACGGGGTGCGTGCGATTGGCGCCGAGCGGCTCGGTCTGCCACATGGCGCGGGCGAGGTCTGACCAGGTCACGGCCGCTTCGCTCGGCGCGGGCTGGCTCGCCGCGAGCAGCGGCTCGAGGCGCCGGCGCGCGGCCTCGACGCGCTCCACCGGCGCGTAGCCGAGCGTCGGCTTGCCCCACGCGCTGAGAATCGCGCTGTGCGGCAGCTCGCAGCCGGTGCGCTGCTGGCGCCAGAGCCAGTAGCAGAAGGCCTCGCCCCCGAGGGCGTAGTCCGCCACGGCCTCAACCTCGAGGAAGCCCGGCGGATGCGCGGGCTCGTGGTTGCTCAGCCAGCCGTTGTGCGCGACGCTGGTTTCCATCACCCAGAACGCCCGGCCGGGTTTCGCGCCGCGGAACAGGTCGTAATCCACGATCAGATTCCGCCAGTCCTTGCTCGACGGGTAGTCGTCGAACGACGCGAAATCGAGCGGCGCGTGCAGGCTCTCGAGCCCGACGCTGAACCAGCGCATCGTGTTGTGCGTGATCGGCGCCGACGAGTGCTGGCGGATTTCCGCACACTGCTCGGCGACTAAATCGGCCGTGCGCTCGCGATTGAACATCCGGTAGGCCGTGCTGAGCGACGCGTTGTGCAGGAACGGCGTGCGCAGCGGCGCGGGCACCTGGTCGAAACGCTGGTAACGCTGGCTCCAGATTTCGGTGCCCCAGGCGGCGTTGAGCGCCTCGATCGTGCCGTAGCGCTTCTCCAGCCAGCGCTGCCAGTTGGCGATGGCGGACGGGTTGAAATCCTCGGCCACGTGACACTTCAGCTCGTTGTCGATCTGCCAGGCGATGACGGCGGGATGCCGGCCGAGCGCCGTCGCCTCCGCCGCCACGATGCGCAGGCACGCCGCGCGAACCTCGGGGTTTTCATACGACATGTGCTGGCGCGCGCCGTGGATCATCGCCCGCCCCTCGGCGTCGATGAACGCGCGCTCGGGATGCCCGTGGCTCAGCCAGATCGGCGGCGTGGCGGTCGGCGTGCAGAGCACGACATCGATGCCGGCGGCGTGGAGCTGATCGAACACGCGCTGAAAGAAACTGAAGTCCATCCTGCCCTCGTCCGGCTCCATCTTCGCCCAGGCAAATTCGCCGACGCGCACCACGTTGATCCCGAGTTTTTTCATCTCGGCGATGTCGCGGGCGACGTCCGCCTCCGGCCAGAGCTCGGGATAGTAGGCGGCGCCATGGTAGAGCTTCGTCCCCTGCCCCACGGCCGCACGCGCAGCGGGACCAATCAACGAAGCGGCGAGCAGGGCGATGACGGCGAGGCGGCGAATCCAGGTGTTCATGGCGGAGGTTGGGGCGACGGGGCCGCTGGGCGCGGCCGGGAGTCGAGAATTACACGCGTGCCGCGCGAGCAAAGCCAGTCGCTTTCGGATAGTCCGGCGCCGGGGTCAGGAAAACAGCGCCCGGACGGCGTCCGGCGTGACCTCGCACGCCGGCGCGAAGGCCTCGCTCGCCGCGTAAGCCAGCATGCTCGCCCGCAATTGCCGGACCACCGGGTTGCCCGCCAGATCGCCCTCGAGGTCGGCGCCGCTCACGAGCAACCGGCCCGCACCGACGCGCGCCTCGAGGATCAGCCCCAGGCGGCGGCAGGTATACCAATCGTCGATGACTTCGACGACCGGCCGCAGACCGGGCGGCCACCCGTCGAGCCGCAAGGCGTCCGCGCGGGCGAGCACGTGCCACCATTGCCAGTCGGAATGCGCCTCCGTCGGGAAACCGGCGAGCGCGGCATGCCGGGGATCGCACACGATGCCGAGCGTGTGGGGAGCCTGCCGTTGGGTGCACGCGGTGTTCCAGAAGATCGGCGTGAAACCGAGTTCGACCCGTCCGCGGTGGTCGCCGCGCGCGCGGCCGCGACCGACGGACAGCACCACCCGCCCGCCGCCGCGTAACACCGCCTCCGCCGACGCATCGAACGCACGCGTCACGTGCACCCCGTCCGGCGCCGCCACGGCCGGCCGGGCCGGATAGAACCACAGCGACCAGTCGTTCTCGATGGCCGTGCCGGCCACTCCGACGACCATGCGCACCTGGCGCGCCCCGGCGCTCGCGGTCACCGGCACGCGGATCGTCCCGAGCCGGTGGCCGCTGCCGAGCGGCACGTCGCCGGGCGGCAACTCGCCCGCAGCGAGCGTCGCGCCGTCCGCCTCCTCGATCCGCCAGCGCACGACGGCACCGCGGAGCGGCTGCGGGCCGAAATGCGCGATCTCGATCTCGGCCTCCACGATCTCGCCGGCCGCGAACACGCGCGCGGGCAGGCGCGCGAGCGGCACCGTCGGACCGCAGAACCGGCGAAACTCCGCCGGGCTCGCGTAGCCTTTCGACTCCCAGAAATGGTCGAGCACGCCCACCGGCGCGGTCCCCTGCCCCGGAAAATCCTGCAGGCCGAGCAGTTGAAATCCGGCCAGCCCGGGCGTGCGGAGCTGCGCCTCGATCTCCTCCTTGTAACACGCGAGTTGCAGGCGTCCCGCCGCGCGGCCGAAATCGCCGACGCGCTCTGCGAGCCCGCGCGCGCGCAGCCATGCCGCGAAAATCTCGTAGTTGCCCGCCCGCAAATGGCCATCGTGTTTCGGCGCCGTCTCGAGTGCCGGATAGGCGCACCACTGCCCGATTTCGTGACTGAGCAGCGGCGCCTCCCGCCGCTCGACGCTCGTGCGGTAGTCGGCGACGGTGGCGGGCGGCGTCGCGTTCATCCGGCTCGCCAGGCCGTCGCCCCACTGGTGCGCCCGCGACTCGGGCAGGACGTGAAAATCGTTCTCCGGCAGTTCCGGCCAGCCGGCCGCGCCGGTGTAGAGATGGCGCGGATCGCGCGCGCGCATCGCCTCGACCCAGCGCGCGAGGTAGTCGCGGTGCCTCGGTCCGCCGGGCTCGTTGCCGGCGGCGAAGAGCAGGAAGCACGGATGGTTGCCGTAGGCGCGCAGGATGCGCTCGCCCTCCGCGAGCGCCCACGCATCGACCGCCTCGCCGTCGCCGATGCCGCGCGGCGAGTTGAAGGCGAGCACCGCGACGGCGTTGGGCCAGGTCGCCGCCTCGACCTGGAAATACAGGCCCAACTCGTCCCCGGCGACGAACGCCGCCTCGGGCGGACACCAGGAATGGAAGCGCACGTGGTTCAGCCCATGCGCCTTGATCGCGCCGAGGATGCGCCGCCACTCCGCGACGTCGGTCGGCGGAAATCCGGTCCGCGGAAACACCGCGCAGTCCAGCGTCCCGCGCAGGAAGAGCGGCCGGCCGTTGAACAACAGGCGCCGTCCGTCGCGCCGCACCTCGCGCAGGCCGAAGCGGACGCTCCGCTCCTCACCGCCCGGCAGCTGCGCGCGGAGCGTGTGCAGCGCCGGCGCAAACTCGTCCCACCGCGCGGCATCGGCCCCCAGCGCGAGGCGGCCGACGAAACGGCCGTCCGCGTCCACCGGCACTTCGGACGCCACCGCGCCGCACGCCAGCCGCACGCCCACCGCCGCCGCCGCACCATCGCCGGTCTTCACCCATCCTCGCACCGTTACGGCGCGCGCGTCCACGTCGGGATAAACCTGCAGGTCCTCGATCCACGCGCGATCGGTCGCGCGCAGCGCGATCGCGCCGACGACGCCGTTCCAGTTGCCCTGGGTGTGGTCGCTGACGCTGTGCGCGTTCTCCCCCACGTCGATGGCGAGGCGGTTGTCGACCCGCAAGGTGAGCGTGTGCCGCCCGGGCGTCGCGACCGCGCCGAGGTCGAACTCGTGCGGCGTGCTCAGGCTGTCGCCGGCGCCGACTTCACGGCCGTCGAGCCAGACGCGCGTCTGTCCGTGCGGCCGCTCCAGCAGCAACCGCACCCGCCGTCCGGCCCAGGCCTCCGGCACCTCGATCTCGCGCTGATACCACGCGGCGCCGACATATACGGTCTCAGGCGTCAGCCAGAACGGCAGCCGGACCGGATGCGGCGGACGGAAGGGCGCATACTCGGGCGCCGTGAAATAGCTGCGGTCGAAGATCGTGCCCGTCCACCGGGTTTCCGCGGTCACCGCCTCGCCCTGTCGCTGCGCGGACAGCGAACCGGGCAACTGCACGCGCTCCTCCCCGAGTGGGCGGGCGAACCAGCGCGCGGCCACGCCCGCGTCGCTGTGATCGAGCGCGAGCCGCCATTCGCCATGAAGTGAGAGTGTCGCCATCGGTGGTTTGACCCACCCACGATGCGCGCGCCGCCCGGCCGCGGAAGCCGAAACCCGCCCAAATTTGCAGGACTGTCCGGCAGCGGGCGCGTCGCTCGGATGGGCTGCGTGCGATTGGCTCCATCGCGCCCCCCGCCCCGCCTGATGAGCCCCGTTTCCGTCCGCTGCGAAACTGTCGTGCTGCCCACCTACGAGCCGCAGCCGCCCGACCGCAACCCGATGTTTCTCGAGAAACGCGTCTACCAGGGCTCGAGCGGACGCGTCTACCCGCTGCCGGTCTGCGACCGGATCGCGGAGAAGCCGGCGCCGCGCGAATGGCAGGCCGTGTTCGTCGAGAACGAATTCCTGCGCGTGATGATCCTGCCGCAGCTCGGCGGCCGCATCCACCGGCTGATCGACAAGACGAACGGCACCGACGTCATCTATCACCAGCCGGTCATCAAGCCCGCTCTCGTCGGCCTCGCCGGCCCGTGGATCAGCGGCGGCATCGAGTTCAACTGGCCGCAGCACCACCGACCCTCGACCTTCATGCCCGCCGACGTGCACGTCGAATCGCACGCCGACGGCGCCGCGACGGTCTGGCTCAGCGAGCACGACCCGATGGCGCGCATGAAGGGCATGCACGGCGTCTGCCTGCGCCCCGGCCGCGCCGTGCTCGAGCTCCGCGCGCGCGTCTACAATCGCACCGCCGACACGCAGACTTTCCTCTGGTGGGCCAACGTCGCCACGCGCGTCCACGAGCACTACCAATCGTTCTTCCCGCCCGACGCCACCTTCGTCGCCGACCACGCCAAGCGCGCGATGAGCACGTTCCCCTTTGCGCGGGCCGCTACTACGGCGTCGACTACGCCGCGCGCGGACGGCACGGCGTGCCGCCCGACGAGGCGCCGCGACTTTACCGTCCCCCGGGCGGCTACTCGCCCGCCGATCTCTCGTGGTATGCCAACATCCCCGTGCCCACGTCCTACATGTGCATGGGCACGCAGGGCGATTTCTTCGGCGGCTACGACCATCGCGCCCGCACCGGCCTCGTGCACGTCGCCGACCACCACATCGCGCCGGGCAAGAAGCAGTGGACCTGGGGCAACCACGAGTTCGGCTACGCCTGGGACCGCAACCTCACCGACGCCGACGAACACGGCGAGCACCGCCCCTACATCGAGCTGATGGCCGGCGTCTACACCGACAACCAGCCCGACTTCTCCTTCCTCCATCCCGGGGAGACGAAAACCTGGACGCAGCACTGGTATCCGATCCGCGAGATCGGTCCCGCCCACGCCGCGAACACCGAAGCGGCGCTCAGCCTGCGCCTCGAGGACCGTCGCGTGCGCCTCGGCGCCGCGGTCACCGCCGCGCAGCCCGGCGCCCGCGTGCGGCTCGCGCGCGGCGGACGCACGCTGGCCGAGTTCACCCGCGACCTCGCGCCGGCCCAGCCGCTGGTCGAGCACGTGTCCCTGCCGCGCGGCGCGCGGATGGAGGAACTCGCGCTCTCCCTCACCGCCGCGGGCCGCGAGTTGATTTCCTATCGCCCCGTGGCCCCGCGGCGCGTCACGCCGGCCGAACTCGCCGCGCACGCGGCGACCGAGCCGCCCTCGCCCGCCGCCATCGCGAGCGGCGATGAGCTCTATCTCACCGGCCTGCACCTCGAGCAATACCGCCACGCCACCCGCGCCCCCGAGGCCTATTGGCGCGAGGCGCTCCGGCGCGATCCCGGCGATTCGCGCTGCCACCTGGCCCTCGGCCGCTGGCACCTGCGCCGCGGCGAATGGGCCGCCGCCGAGCGCCACCTCCGGTCCAGCATCGCCCGCCTCACTGCCCGCAATCCCAATCCCGCCGACGGCGAGGCGCATTACCAGCTGGCCCGCTGCCACGTGCTGCGCTGGTTCGCGAGCGCCCCCGCGCCGGACGACACGCAGTCTCCCTCCTCCGCGACGCCTATGCCGCCGCGCACAAGGCGACCTGGGACCAGGCCTGGCAATCCGCCGGCTTCCACGCGCTCGCCGAGATCGACTGCCTGCGGCGCGACTGGGGCGCCGCGCTCGGGCACCTCGAGCGCAGCCTCCGCCTCAACGCCGACAATCTCCGCGCGCGCAATCTCCAGGCGCTGGTGCTGCGCAAGCTCGAGCGCGACGCCGAGGCCGACGCCGTCCTCCGGGCCACGCTGCAGCTCGACCCGCTCGATGCCTGGAGCCGGCATTTGCTCGGCGAGCGCGTGCCCGGCGACACGCAGGTCCGCCTCGATCTCGCGCTCGACTACGCCCGCGCCGGTTTCTTCGGCCAGGCCCTCGACGTGCTGGCGGACGCCGCGCCGTCCGCCGCCGAGGGGACCGCACCGCTGCTCGGCTACTACCGCGCGTGGCTCAGTCAGCGCCTCGATCGCCGCGCCGCACCCGCGCATCTCGCCGCCGCGCGCGCGGCGGCGCCGGACTACTGCTTCCCCGCCCGCGTCGAGGAGATCGCCATCCTCGAATCCGCCCTGGCCGCCGCGCCCGACGACGCCCGGGCGGCGTTCTACCTCGGCAACCTGTTCTACGACCGCCGCCGGCACCGCGAGGCGATCGCCCTCTGGGAGCGCGCCGTCCGCCGGGAGCCCGGCAACGCCGTCGCCTGGCGCAACCTCGGTCTCGCGGCCTTCAACATCCTGCGCCGTCCCGCGCTCGCCCGCCGGGCCTACGCCGCCGCCTGCCGCGCGGCCCCCGACGACGCCCGCCTGCTGTTCGAGCGCGATCAGTTATGGAAACGCCTGGGCGAGTCTCCCGTGCGACGCCTGCGCGAACTCGAGGCCAACCTCGCCCTCGTGCAGCGCCGCGACGACCTCAGCGTCGAGCTGTGCGCGCTCTACAATCAGACAGGACGCTCCGACGCCGCGCTCGCCCTCCTGCGCACGCGCCGGTTCCAGCCCTGGGAGGGCGGCGAAGGCCTCGTGCTCGGCCAGCACGCGCGCACCCACCTCCGCCTCGGCCGGGCCGCCCTCGCCCGCGGCGACGCACCCGCCGCCATCGCCCACTTCGACGCCGCACTGGACGTGCCGGGGAACCTCGGCGAAGCCCGGCACCTGCTCGCCAACCCGAGCGACATCCACCTCTGGCTCGGCGACGCACTTGCCGCCGCCGGGCTGCGCACCGACGCCCGCCGGCATTGGCGCCGGGCCGCGACGTTCCGCGGGGACTTCCAGGCGATGAGCGTCCGGGCGTTCTCCGAAATGACCTACTTCTCCGCGCTGGCCTGGCAGCGCCTCGGTCATCCGGCCAAGTCCAAGCGGATGTTCCGCGAACTGCTCGCCCATGCCCGCCGGCTGGCCCGCGCGCCGGCGGAGATCGACTATTTCGCCACCTCGCTTCCGACCATGCTCCTGTTCGAGGACGACCTCGCCGCCCGGCAACGCACGCACGCCCTGTTCCTCGAGGCGCAGGCGCGCCTCGGCCTGGGGCAGGAAGCGCCGGCCCGCCGCCTGCTGCGACGCGTGCTGCAGCGCGATCCGCACCACGCGCGCGCGCGGGACCTGGTCGAAAGCAATCCCTCTTTGGAGTGACAGGGCCGCCGTTGCCTTTCGCCCGGGCGTCCCTTCCCTTGTGCGCTTTCCCATGATGACCCACCGCCTCCTCGCGCTGCTTCCGCTCGCCCTCGCCGGTTCCCTGGCCGCCGCGCCGACGCCCGACCAGTTCATCGACGCGCGCCCCTCCGCGGCGATCTATCACGACGGCTGGATCGACCTGAACAAGAACGGCGTGAAGGACGCCTACGAGGACGCCGCCGCCCCGCTCGAGGCGCGCGTCGCCGACCTGCTCGCGCGCATGACGCTCGAGGAGAAGACCGCCCAGATGGTCACGCTCTACGGTTACCCGCGCGTGCTGAAAGACGAGTTGCCCACGCCGGCCTGGGACAAGGAGCTGTGGAAGGACGGCATCGGCAACATCGACGAACAATCCAACGGCAACCTCGGCTGGAAGAGCGACCTGCCCAATCCGAAGTTCGACCTCCCCTGGGCCAACCACACGCGCCAGCTGAACGAGATCCAGCGCTGGTTCGTAGAGCAGACGCGGCTCGGCATCCCCGCGGACTTCACCAACGAGGGCATCCGCGGCCTGCTGCACGCCAAGGCGACGAGCTTCCCGTCCCAGCTCGGCGTCGCCGCGGCGTTCAACCCGGAACTCGTCCGCGAGATCGGCCGCATCACCGGCCGCGAGGCGCACGCGCTCGGCTACAGCAACGTCTATTCGCCCATCCTCGACCTCGCCCGCGATCCGCGCTGGGGCCGCACGACCGAGACCTACGGCGAGGATCCGTTCCTCGTCAGCACCCTCGGCCTCGAGCAGGTGCGCGGCATCCAGGAGTCGCGCGTCGCGTCGACCCTGAAGCACTTCGCCGTCTACTCGATCCCCAAGGGCGGCCGCGACGGCCACGTGCGCACCGACCCGGCCGCGACCTGGCGCGACGTGCAGGAAATCTACCTCGAGCCCTTCCGCCGCGCGGTGAAGGAAGGCGGCGCGATGGGCGTCATGGCCTCCTACAACGACTACGAGGGCGTGCCGATCGAGGCCTCGAAGAAATTCCTCACCGACATTCTCCGCACCGAGTGGGGCTTCAAGGGCTACGTCGTCTCCGACAGCGACGCCGTCGAGTTCATCCACACCAAGCACCGCACCGCACCCACCTACGGCGACGCCGTGCGCCAGGCCGTCGAGGCCGGCCTGAACATCCGCACGACCTTCACGCCCCCGCAGGTCTACGTCGGCCCGCTGCGGGAGCAGATCCGCACCGGCAAGCTGCCGCTGGCGGTCGTCGACGAGCGCGTGCGCGAGATCCTGCGCGTGAAGTTCCGCCTCGGTCTCTTCGACGCCCCTTATCGCGACCCGGCTGCGGCCGAGCGCACCGTGCGCGCCCCGGCCCACCTCGCCGCCGCGCACCTGGCCGCGCGCCAGTCGATCGTCCTGCTCAAGAACGAGGGCGCCGCGCTGCCGCTCGACGTGAAGAAGCTCCGGAAGGTCCTCGTCGCCGGCCCGCTCGCCGACAACGCCCACGGCTGGTGGTCGCGCTACGCGCCGCAGCAGCTCGCCTTCATCACGCCCCTCGCCGGCCTGCGCACGCGGCTCGCCGCCGCCGGCGTCGAGGTGCGCTACGCGAAGGGCGTCGAGGCCAAGGACGCTGACTTCCCCGAAAGCGATCTCTTCAAGGAACCCGCCTCCGGCGCCGTGCGCGACGGCATCGCCGCCGCCGTCGCCGCGGCGGCCGACGTCGACGTCATCGTGGCCGTGCTCGGCGAGACGGACGACATCAGCCGCGAGTCCGCCAGCCGCGTCAGCCTCGACCTGCCCGGTTATCAGGACGACCTGCTCCGCGCCCTCCACGCCACCGGCAAGCCCGTGGTGCTCGTGCTGAGCAACGGCCGCCCGCTGAGCGTGAACTGGGCCGCGAAGCACGTGCCTGCGATCGTCGAGCTCTGGTTCCCCGGCGAGGAGGCCGGCGCCGCGCTCGCCGACGTGCTGCTGGGCGACGTCAACCCCAGCGGCCACCTGCCGATCACCTTCCCGCGCAGCGCGGGCCAGGTGCCGTTCAACTTCCCCACCCGCCCCGGCGCGCAGGCGCGCGACGAGGGCCAGGTGGCGGGCGCGCTGTTCCCGTTCGGCCACGGCCTGAGCTACACGACCTTCACCTACGCCAACCTCCGCCTCGCGCCCGAGCGCGCCGGCGCCGACACGCCGATCACCGTCACTTGCGACGTCACCAACACCGGCACGCGCGCGGGCGACGACGTCGTGCAGCTCTACCTGCGCGACGACTTCAGCTCGGTCACGACCTGGGACAAGGCCCTGCGCGGCTTCGCCCGCGTCTCGCTCGCCCCCGGCGAGACGAAGCCCGTCACCTTCACGCTCAGCCGCCGGCACCTGCAGCTGCTCAACGCCCGTTACGAGTGGGTCGTCGAGCCCGGCCGCTTTACGGTGATGATCGGCGCGTCCTCGGAGGACATCCGCCTGCGCGGCCATTTCACGATCACGGCCCCCGACGGCACCGCGCCGGAGGAGGTTCCCTTCGAGAATCAGCTGCCCCTGCCGCGCTGAGCGGGCGCCGGCCGCCCCGGGCCGAATCGAACGGTCAAGCGGCGGCGGCGTTGTCGGCGGCGGCGTTCTCCGGCTGCCTTGCCCCATGACACCCCGCCCCCTGCTCGTGTTCGCGGCGCTCGCTGTGGCGACCGTGCTTTCCGTCGCGCGCGCTGCCGACGCCACGCTCACGCTCCGCGCCGACCAGCCCGGCCCGATCATCAACCGGAACATCTACGGCCATTTCGCCGAGCACCTCGGCCACTGCATCTACGAGGGCATCTGGGTCGGACCGGATTCGCCCATCCCGAACACGAAGGGCTACCGCAACGACGTGCTCGCGGCCCTGAAGACGCTCCACGTGCCGATCCTCCGCTGGCCGGGCGGCTGCTTCGCCGACGAGTATCACTGGAAGGACGGCATCGGCCCGCGCGAGTCGCGCCCCTCGATGTTCAACTCCCACTGGGGCGGCGTGGTGGAGAACAACCATTTCGGCACGCACGAATTCCTCGACCTCTGCGAGATGCTCGGCATCGAACCCTACGTCTGCCTCAACGTCGGCAGCGGCACCGTGCAGGAGGCGATGGAATGGGTCGAATACATGACCTCCCCCGCCAACTCGCCGATGGCCAACCTGCGCCGCGCCCATGGCCGGCAGGAACCCTGGAAGGTCAAGTATCTCGCCATCGGCAACGAGAGCTGGGGCTGCGGCGGCAGCATGACGCCGGAGTTCTATGCCGACAATTTCCGCCGCTATAACACCTTCGTCAAAAACTACACCAGCACGCGCCTCTACCGCGTCGCCTGCGGCCCCGACGGCTCGAACTACAACTGGACCGAGGTGCTCATGCAGAAGGCCGCCAAGAACATGAACGGCCTCGCCCTGCACAACTACACGCTCCCCACCGGCGACTGGAAAAAGAAGGGCGCCGCGACGGACTTTCCCGAGGCGGAGTGGTTCTCCACCCTGCGCAACACCCTCCGCATGGAGGAGCTGATCACCAAACACACCGCGATCATGGACAAATACGACCCGGAGAAGAAGGTCGCGCTCGTGGTCGACGAATGGGGCACCTGGTATGACAAGACGCCGGGCAGCAAGGACGGCTTCCTCGTCCAGCAAAACACGCTGCGCGACGCGATCGTCGCCGCGCTGAACTTCCACATCTTCCATCGCCACGCCGACCGCGTCACCATGGCCAACATCGCCCAGATGGTGAACGTCCTCCAGGCGGCCATCCTCACCGAGGGTGACAAGATGATCCTCACGCCGACCTACCACGCCTTCGAGATGTTCAAGGTCCACCAGGACGCCACCTCGCTGCGCGTCGACCTGCTCTCGCCCGACTACTCCTTCGGCGACGAGAAGATCGCCGCCGTCAGCGCCTCCGCCTCGCGCGACGCCGCCGGCAAGGTCCATCTCTCGCTCGTCAACACCGACCCGCACCACGCCGTCACCGTCGCGTGCGCGCTCGCCGGCGTCGAGCCGAAGTCCGTCACCGGCCGCATCCTCACCGCCGCGACGATGGACGCGCACAACACCTTCGCCGCCCCCGACGCCGTGAAGCCCGCCCCGTTCACCGGCGCCCAGCTCGAGAACGGCGAGCTCACCGTCGCCCTGCCGGCGAAATCCGTCGTCGTGCTCGAACTCTGAGGTGCGCGCCGGCCCGGCACCTCGCCGCCCGCTCCCGTGACACCCCGTCGCCTTCGCGCTCTGCTCGCCGCGCTCGGCATGTTCGCCGGAGCGGCTGCCCTGTGCGCGGCCGACTTCCCACTCGTGCGCGCCGGGCGCGCCGCCTCGCTCGTCGTCGCGCCCGGCGATGCGAAAGTCGTGCAGATCGCCGCGCAGGACCTTGCGCACGACATCGCCACCGTCACCGGCGTGACGCCCTCCGTGGGAGGGACGGTTGCCCCCAACCGCCCTCCTCCCGCCGCTCCCCGCGTCCTCATCGGCACACTCGGCCGCGCACCCGAGATCGACGCGCTCGTCGCCTCCGGCGCCCTCGCGATCGGCGATCTCCGCGGCGCCTGGGAATCCTTCCTCATCGCCACACTCGCTCCGCCTGCGGTGCCCGCGCCCACGCTCGTGATCGTCGGCAGCGACCGGCGCGGCACGGCGTTCGGCGTCTACGAGCTCTCGCAGCAGATCGGCGTGTCGCCCTGGCATTGGTGGGCGGATGCGACGCCCGAGAGGAAAAGCGAGCTGCTCATCGCGGACGGCACGCGCCGCTTCGGCCCGCCGTCCGTGAAGTATCGCGGGATTTTCCTCAACGACGAGGACTGGGGCCTGCAGCCGTGGGCCGCCACGACCTTCGAGCCGGAAAACGGCGGCATCGGCCCGAAGACCTACGCGCGCGTCTTCGAGCTGCTGCTGCGGCTGAAGGCCAACACCCTCTGGCCCGCGATGCACGCGTGCACGAAGCCGTTCAACGCCGACCCGCGCAACGCCGCGCTCGCCGACGACTACGCGATCGTCATGGGCTCCTCGCACGCCGAGCCGCTGCTCCGCAACAACGTCGGCGAGTGGCCGCATGACCGCGCGGCCGACTACAACTACGTGACCAACCGCGCCGGCGTCCGCGCCTACTGGGAGGAGCGCGTCCGCACCAACGGCCGCTACGAGAATCTCTGGACCATCGGCATGCGCGGCGTCCACGACAGCGCCATCCAGGGCGCCAAGACCGACGCCGAGCGCATCGCCGTCCTCGAGCAGGTTTTCGCCGACCAGCGCGCCCTGCTCGCCGCACACGTCGCGCCATGTAGGGCGGGGTCTCCCGACCCCGCCGCGAACAACCCCACCCTGTCCATTCCCCAAATTTTCTGCGCCTACAAGGAAGTCCTCGACCTCTACCGCGGCGGTCTGCGCGTGCCCGACGACGTCACCATCGTCTGGCCCGACGACAATTTCGGTTACGTGCGCAACTTCGCCTCGCCCGAGGAGCGCCGGCGCTCGGGCGGGTTCGGCGTCTACTACCACCTCTCCTATCTCGGCCGCCCGCTCGCCTATCTCTGGCTCTGCACGACGCCGCCGGCGCTGATCTGGGAGGAGATGACCAAGTCCTACGCCCACGGCGCCGACCGCGTCTGGATCGCCAACGTCGGCGACTTGAAACCCGCCGAGATCGGCACCGAGTTTTTCCTGCGTCTCGCCTGGGACGTGAAACCGTGGGGCTCCGATGCGCAGCCGAGATTCCTCCGCGAGTTCGCCGCGCGCGAGTTCGGCGAGGCGCATGCCGATCGCATCGCCTCGATTCTCGACCGTTACTACACGCTCAACTTCGCCCGGAAACCGGAACACCTCCAATGGTGGCTGCCGGGACAGCCGCCGCGCCACAGCGACTGGAGCTGGAGCGATTTGGAAGCGCGCCGTTCTGCCTTCGATGACCTCCGAGCGGATGCAGACGCTTTAGCGCCCGACATTGCGCCCGACCGCAAGGACGCGTTCTTCGAGTTGGTCGGATATCCCGTGAAGGGCTCCGCCTTGGCGAATCGCCGCTACATTCTCGGAGAGCAAGGCATCCATCTCGACGCCGCCCGCGACGCCGACACGGAACTCCGCGCGCTGACCGTGCGCTTCAGCAACGACATCGCGCACGGGAAATGGCGCGGTTTCATGCGCCTTGAACCCGCCGATGCAGAGTGGAAATCCATGCGTATCGCACCCTGGCAGCCTTCGCAGCAGCCCATACCCATTTGGAATCGGCCGGGCGGCGAAATTAGTTTGCCGGTATCCTTCGCCAACGAGGCGTCACGTGACACTCCACTGATCTTCGGTCTCGGCCGCTACGGCGCAGCCTTGCCGCTCAGGACCGGAGAGAGCTATCGCTACGAATTCGATGCACCGATGGGGGACTGCGATCTCACCTTCGAACTTCTCCCCACCCATCCACTCCGCGGCGCTTCGCTCCGCCTCGCCTTTTCCCTCGATGACGCCGCGCCGCAAACGCTCGCCCTGCCCGTAGGCGACGGTGGCCCGGAGTGGGCACAAGGCGTCCTGAACGGCTACCGCCCGCTCACCACGCGCATCCGCCTCGCCGGTGCCGGTGCCCACCAACTCACCGTCCGGGGCGTCGACGACGGCGTCGTGCTTGACCGAATCATTCTCACACCCGTGAAACCATGAAGCGACTTCTGTTCGCCGCACTCATCTTGCTTGCGCTCGCCTCCGACTCGCCCGTCTTCGCGCGCACCGAGCCCCAGCGGGCGCCCCAGCCCCTCTTCCGCGATCCGATCTGCGACGGTGCCGCCGATCCGGTCGTCGTCTGGAACCCGCACACGCGGACGTGGTGGATGTTCTACACCAACCGCCGCGCCAACGTCCCCGGCCTCTCCGGCGTCGCCTGGGTGCACGGCACGCGCATCGGCATCGCCGAGTCGCGCGACGACGGCACGACCTGGTCATATGTCGGCACCGCCGCCATCGAGCTGCCCGCCGGCGTCGGCGGCCCACCCGAGACCACCACCCACTGGGCGCCCGAAATCGTCACCGCGCCCGACGGCACCCATCACCTGTTCCTCACCGTCGTGCCCGGCATCTTCGAGGACTGGCAGCATCCGCGCCGCATCGTGCACCTCACGAGCACGGATCTCCTCCACTGGCGCTATCGCTCCACCCTCGCCCTCGCCTCCGACCGCGTCATCGACGCCGGCGTGCACCGCCTGCCCGACGGCACGTGGCGCCTCTGGTATAACAACGAGCGCGACCGCAAATCGATCTACTACGCCGACAGCCCGGACCTCTTCACCTGGACCGACCGCGGCAAGTGCACCGGCGTGGGCGAGCGTCCCGGCGAGGGGCCCTTCGTCTTCTCCTGGCGCGGACGCCACTGGATGCTCGTCGACCTCTGGCGCGGGCTCGGCGTCTATCGCTCGGACGACTTCGAACACTGGACCGCGCAGGCGGAAAATCTCCTCGCGCAACCGGGCCGCGGCCGCGACGACGGCGTGAACGGCGGGCATCCCTGCGTGGTCGTCAACGGCGACCGCGCCTTCCTCTTCTACTTCACCCATCCCGGCCGCGCCGGGACCATCAAGCCCGAGGACAAGGACTCGCTCGCGCTGCGTCGCAGCTCGATCCAGGTCGTCGAATTACACGAAAGGGACGGCCTCCTTTCCTGCGACCGCGACGCGCCGGCCTTCGTTGAACTCGGTGCCAAGCACCGATGAACCGATCACGACTACCTCCGTTCCTGCTGGTCGCGCTCGCTGCCGCGACGCTCTCACCGGCGGATTCCATTCCCTCGCATCTCACCCCAGCCGTCATCGTCGATACGCAAATCGAGCCGATGGCCCCGGGACGATTTGCCCCGACCTGGGCATCGCTGGCGCACTACCGCGTGCCGGAGTGGTTTCGCGATGCCAAGTTCGGCATCTGGGCGCACTGGGGGCCGCAATGCGAACCCGAGCAGGGCGATTGGTATGCCCGCCAGCTTTACGCCGAGGATCACAAGCAAGGGAAGTGGCATCGCATCCACTACGGCCACCCGTCGCAGTTCGGCTTCAAGGACGTCATTCATCGCTGGAAGGCGGAGAACTGGAACCCCGACCAGCTCCTCGCGCTCTACCAGCGCGCCGGGGCGAAATATTTTTTCGCTCTCGCCAACCATCACGACAATTTCGACCTCTGGGACTCGCGCTACCAACCGTGGAACGCGGTGCGCGTCGGTCCGCACAAGGATCTCATCGCCGGCTGGGCGGCCGCCGCGCGCAAGCACGGGTTGCGCTTCGGCGTCAGCGTCCACGCCGCCCACGCGTGGAGCTGGTATGAAGTCGCGCAGGGCGCCGATCGCGGCGGCCCGTTCGCCGGCGCGCCTTACGACGGCAAACTCACCGCCCGCGACGGCAAGGGCCAGTGGTGGGACGGGCTCGACCCGCAGGACCTCTACGAGCAGCGCCACGCGCCGAGTCCGGACTTCGACCAGCTGAACTCGATCCACCGCCGGTGGAACTGGGACCACGGCGCAACCACGCCCGACCAGGCTTACTGCGAACGATTCTACCGCCGCACGCTCGACCTGATTAACCGCTATCAACCCGATCTGCTCTACTTCGACGACACCGCGCTGCCGCTCTGGCCCGTCTCCGACGCCGGCCTGAAGATCGCCGCGCATTTCTACAATTCCAACCAGACGCGTCATGATGGCCGCCTGGAGGCCGTGCTCTTCGGCAAGATCCTCGACGAGGAACAACGCCGCGCCATCACCTGGGACATCGAACGCGGCGTCCCGGCGGCCATCCTGCCGTTCCCGTGGCAGACCGATACCTGCCTCGGCAGCTGGCACTACGACCGCGCGATCTACGACCGCAACGGCTACAAGTCCGCCCGCACCGTCATCCACCTGCTCGCCGACATCGTGAGCAAGAACGGCAACCTGCTCCTCAGCGTCCCGGTGCGCGGCGACGGATCGATCGACGACAAGGAGACCGCCATCCTCGAGGACATCGCCGCCTGGATGGCGGTGAATGGCGAAGCCATCCACGCCACGCGCCCATGGAAAATCTTCGGTGAAGGCCCGGCGAGCGAAGGCGCGGCCCTCACCGCGCAGGGCTTCAACGAGGGCAAGGGCAAGCCGTTCACCGCCGCCGACGTCCGCTACACGATGGGCAAGGTCGGCCGCACGCTCTACATCATCGTGCTCGGCGTGCCGACGGAGCCGCTGCGCCTCGCCGCCTTCGGCAGCGCCGGCGGCCCGCGCATCGTCCGGCTCACCGCGCTCGGCAGCGACGCTCCGGTGCGCTGGACGCAGTCCGCCGACCAGCTCGTCATCCAGCCGCTGGACGCGAGACCTGCCCACGACGCCGCGCTCGTGTTCAAGGCAGCGCTTTGATCCGCGAACGCCCCCGCGCTCAAAACCGCCATGCCCTCAAACGGTCCGCCTCCTTGCCGCTCGAAACGGTCGCCGATCCGGCGCAACTAGCGTGAGCTGATTCGCCAACGTCCTCACTCCTGCCCCGCCATGCATTTCCCCACCCTCGTTTCCCGCCCGTTGTTCGCACTCGCCGCGCTTGCCGCTTGCGCGCAATCCCCGGCCGCCAGCGCCTCAACCGGACCTGCGCCGAAATCCTTCATCGACTACTTCCTGCCGATCCCGGCACGCGCGCCGCTGACGGCGGACACGTGGGGCGCGCCGGGAGTGCTGCCGCGCGACACAAGCAACGGCCTCGAAGACATCGCGAACCGTTTCTGCTATTGGGACGGCCAGATCCTGCGCGGCGACGACGGCAAATACCGGCTCTTCGCCAGCCGCTGGGACGAGGCGCGCGGCCACAATGGCTGGAAGGACTCCATCGCCGTGAGCGGGGTCAGCGATCACCTACTCGGACCCTACGTCGACCGCGGCCCGATGTGGCCCGACAACCAAGGCGGCAAGGGGCACAACGTCACCGCACTCCGCCTGCCCGATGGGCGCTACGCGGTCGTGGTCAGCGAAACGCGCCCGGGCGACGTCTTTGTCTCCGCATCCCCCGACGGCCCGTGGACGCACCTCGGCAGCATCGTCACGCACGGCGACGTCCGCAAACGCGCCTCCAACTACAGCGTGATGGTCCGCCCCGACGGCGACTTCATGATCGTGCCACGCTCGGGTCAGATCCTGATCAGCAAGACCGGCATCCTCGGCCCCTATGTCGCGCAAGGGCCGAGCATCTATCCGACGATCGCCGGGCTCGAGCAGCGCGACCTCGAGGATCCCTGCGTGTGGTTCAGCGGCGGACGGTATCACCTCATCGTCAACAGCTGGAGCCAGCGCCGCGCGTTCCATCTCACCTCACGCGACGGGATCACCGGCTGGACCCTGCGCGGCGTCGCCTACGATCCGCGCGTCGACTTCGTCCGCTACACCGACGGCACCATCAATCGCTGGGAAAAGCTCGAGCGCCCCGGCGTCGTGCTGGAGAACGGCCACGTCGTGGCCGTCACGCTTGCCGTGCTCGACGTGCCGAAGGACCAGGAGAAGGGCGGCGATCGTCACGGCAACAAGGTCATCGTTATCCCCTTCGACGGCGCGGCGCTCGACCGCGATCTGGCCCCGGCGGACGAGCTTCCTTCCGCGCCGCGCCCCGCCAGCCCCTGACGCCCTCCGCGCCGCTGCCCCAGCCATGAGCTTGCTCGCGCGCTTTCTCCCGCTCCTCGTCCTGGCCGCCACGGGCGTGCTCATGGCGCCGGCTGCGTCGCCCGCGCCGGCGTCGCTTGACCTGCCCAACCCGCTCATCCGCCAGCGCGCGGACCCGCACATCTTCCGCCACACCGACGGCTGGTATTACTTCATGGGCACGGTGCCGGAATACGACCGGCTCGTCCTGCGTCGCGCGCGCTCCTCGCCGAGCTGCCGGCGGCCGAGGAGAAGGTGATCTGGCGCCGGCACGCCACCGGACCGATGGGGGCGCACATCTGGGCGCCGGAACTCCACTTCATCGACGGCAAGTGGTTCGTCTACTTCGCCGCTGGCGCCGCCGAGAAGGTCTGGAACATCCGCATCTACGTGCTCGAGAACTCCGCCGCCAACCCGCTCGACGGCGAGTGGATCGAGCGCGGTCAGCTCGACACCGGCTGGGAATCCTTCGCCCTCGACGCCACCACGTTCGCGCACCGCGGCCGGCGCTACCTCGTCTGGGCGCAGAAGGATCCGGTGATCCAGGGCAACACCAACCTCTACATCGCCCCGCTGGCCTCGCCGACGCGCCTCGCCGGTCCCGCGGTGCGGCTGTCGCGCCCGGAACTGCCGTGGGAGCAGGTCCGCTACTGGGTCAACGAGGGCCCGGCGGTGCTCGTGCGCCACGACCGGGTGTTCCTCACCTACTCCGCCGCCGGCACCGGCGCGGAATATTGCCTCGGGTTGCTCACCGCCGACGCCAACGCCGACCTGCTCGACCCGAGATCGTGGACCAAGTCGCCCGCGCCGGTCTTCGCGACCAGGGAGGCCAACGGCATCTACGGGCCGGGCCACAACAGCTTCACCACCGCGCCGGACGGCACCGACGTGCTCGTCTATCATGCGCGCAGCTATCGGAACATCCCCGGCGATCCGCTGAAGGATCCGAACCGCCACGCGCGCGTGCAGGCCATCGCCTGGCGCGCGGACGGCACGCCGGATTTCGGCGCGCCGCGGCGCGAGACGGCGCGGTAAGAACGTCCGCGCTCAGCCGCGCGGCAGGCGGTCGCCCACCAGCGCGAGGCACTGCATCGCGGCCAGCCCCCACTGCGCAGTGTCGTTCGTCGAGACGCCCGGCGCCTCGTCGATCGGCCGCAGCACGGCGGGCCCCGCGACATGCACGGCCTGGTTCTTCGGGCGCGGACGCCCGCGCCCGTAGCCCGGCGGATTGAGGAACTCATTCCAGGCGCGGGCCGCGAGCGCAGCGTCCCCGGTTTGGCGGGCCGCATAGGCCGTCAACCGCGAATGTCCCTGCTCCAAGCCGATGCCCGAGAGCGGGGCGCCGAAGCGTGCCGCCTGCTCCTCCTTCGGAGCATTGTAGAGGCGGCAGTAATCGAGCCAGGCCTGCTTGAACTCCGGCACTTCCGGCAAAAGCTGCACCAGCTCGGCGCAAACCTCGACGAGCCCGAAGACGGCCGAGAGGTGGGACACGTTGGGCTTCTTGAACGGCGACGGCGCGAACGCGCCGGTGGCCAGCTCCATCCGCGCCCCGCCGGTGAAGAACCCCTGCGGCTGCGCCGCGATCGTGCGCATGCTCGCGACGAGCCGCGCGCGCATTTTCGCGTCGCCCGTCCGCTCCCACTCGCTGAGCCAGGCGCCGGCGAGCGAGCCCCAATCGGTGCCGAAACCCGCATAGACCTCGGTGGCGTGCGGATCCGGCGCCGTGACGCGCTCCTTGGCGACCTTGCGGTTTGCCTGGATGGTCGCGAGCGCGCGGGCCGCCTCGATCTGCTCGCGCATCAGGTCCCCGACGCGCTCGTCGCCCGTGAGATAGTAGTAGAAGCGCCGGTTGAGCGCCGTGCTGATGCGCAGCTGCTTCGCACTGCAGCCCCAGTGCAGCACGTTGTGCCGGGAACCGAGCGGCGCGAACCGCCCGAGGTGGTGCACGTCGACCTCGCCGGTGTGCCGCGTCATCGCCTCGGCGAAACGGAACACGTCGGCGCGTCCCGTGCGCAGGAAGTAGAACCAAAGCCAGAGATCCGTCGAGAGCTCGGAATTGTCCCAGGCGAAGCCGCCCACATCGTAGCGCCACTCGTGGCGGTCGGCGTCGTAGGTGTGCATCACGTCGCCATAATTCCAGAAACCATACCAGCGCCGCTCCTCGCGCTGCTGTTCGTAGAAGCGGAAGAGCCAGTCGAGGCGTTGTTCGACCTGTTCCTGGCCGGGATGCGACCGGTCCACCGGCGCCCAGAGATCACCGAACACCGCACAGCGGTGCAGGTGCTCCGGGGTCGTCGCCAGCTGCGGCGGCGTGCGCACGACCGCGGCAAACTGCACCAGCTGCTCGCGCGTCGGCGTGGCCGCGGCGGGAAAGAGGAAAAGCTCGCTCGTGCGCGCCACGCCCTCGGGCTTGTCGAATCCGGGCTCGTAATCCTCGTAGGTGATCTCGAGGCCCTTGAGCTGCTTCTCGTAGGTGTCCTGCCCCATCCCGTCGTGGTAGCCGCGCAGGTCCATCGCCGCGGCGTCCGGCGCCCACAGCCACGCGGTCAGCTCCGCCGCATCGCCGGTCGCGCCGCGGACGTCGAGCTGGGCCGGATAACTCTGCCAGAAATTCCGCAGGCCGAGCGCGAGGCCGCCGCCGGGCGTGCCGACGTAGGCCAGGCCACCGGCGCGCTGCCCGCGCGCCGGCGTCAGCCAGGTGCGGCCGGCCTTCGTGCGCTTGCGGATCTCGAAGCCGTCGCAGCTTGACTGGAACAGGGTCCAGTCCGCGTAGGCCGGGACGTATTTGAGCAGTTCCGGCACCGGCGCGCGCCACGTGCCCAGCGGCGGCGTCGCCGCCCCGGCCAGCTGCGCCTCGCGCACCTCGCGGCCGGGATCGCGCCGCAATCCCGTGATCCCGCGCACCGCCTCGGCGAAGAGACCGTCGCCCTGTCCGGAGAAACGCACATGCCGATCGTGCAGCTCCCCGCGCATCGGCACCTCGAAACGCACCCCGAGGCCGCGGATGAAATCCTGGTTCTCGTCGCCGTCATGAACGATCGTGTGCAGCAGCCGGATCGAGTCGCCACCGGCGTAGAAATACAGCCGCACGACGAACGGGAGCCACGCACGCGCAGACGCTCCGGCGTGGGTGTGCCGGCCCTCGATCTTCACGACGGCGCGCACCGGACCGGCCTGCTCGACCGTGACCTTCGCCACGGTGCCGCGAAAATCCTCGAGGCGAGGATGCTCCGGATCGCTGCGATCCTCGCGGAGGCAGACGAGGCGCCCGTTCCGGGTCACCTCCACCCCGCCGCGCGCGATGCTCTCGATCAGGCGATCGCCCCGGGCGCCGAGACGGCAGACCATCACGCCGGTGTCCACCGTCACCGCATCCGCGTCCTGCGTCACCCGCAGCGGCGTCGTCGGCGCCGCCGGCGTGCCGGCGGAAATCTCATAGCCGGGCGCCACCTTGCCCGGCGCCATCGCGTGCGCGGTCCATTTCAGCGAACCGTCCGGCCAGATTGCCAGCGGCCAGCTCTGCAGCGGGACGCTCTCGCCGGCCTCGGCGCGCAGTGCGAACGTCGTCCCCGCGGGATGCGTCCCGCGCGGCCAGGCCACGCCCCAAGTGCCGCCCGGGAAATGGCCTCCGGGCTCGCCTTCGAGCCAGCGCACCGGCGCGGCGCCCGGCGGCAGCGGACGCGACGGTCCCGCCGGCGCGGGCGCGTTTTTTCCTCAGCCTTGAGTTGCGCCGCCAGCTGCAGCGCGGCGGCACCAAGCATGGTGCGGCGCACGAATTCCCGACGTGTGAAGTGTGCCATGGGGTATGTTCCGGTGGGCGCGAGGGGAGCGCGCGGGAGGTAGGTGACGGCAGAACTATGGACACGGTCACCGAGTTTGCCGGAGCTTAAAATTCGGACCGTCCGAGGATTTTCGTTGAACCGCGCCCGCGCTCTGGCTCCCTGAACCACCGGATCCCCATGGCCACCCCAACCCTGCGCACCCTGGCTCGCGAGCTGGGTCTCTCCCGCACGACGGTCTCCGACGCCCTGCGCGGCTCGCCGCGCGTGAAACCCGAGACGGTCGAGCGCGTGCGCGCCGCCGCCAAGGCCGCCGGCTATGACCGCAATCCCCTCGCCGGCGCCGTGATGTCCTTCCTGCGCCGCTCCTGCGGGCAGAAGTTCCGGGGCGTCCTCGGCGTGCTCGAGATCGTCGCGGAGGAGCAGTCGCCCAACGCCCGCCGCTACAACGACGCCGTCTTCGAGGGCGTTTCGAACAAGGCCGAGCAGCTCGGCTTCAAGGTGGACCGTTTCCAGCTCGGGGCCACCGGGCTCAAGCTCAGCCGCCTCGACTCGATCCTTCAGACGCGCGGCATCAACGGCCTGATCGTGCTGCCGGCCGCGGGCTTTCCCGATCTCACCGGCCTGAGCTGGTCGCGCTACACCGCGGTCTATGTCGACTACTTCGTCGACAGTCCGCCGATGCACTGCGTCTGCTCCGACCACTACCGCTCGATGATCGGCCTGCTCCGGGAGCTCCACGCCCGCGGCTTCCGCCGTCCCGGACTCTTCATCGAGACCTCCCTCGACGAGCGCCTCCACTTCCGCTGGGAGGGCGCGTTTCTGGCGCTGCAGCACTACCTGCCCGACATCGACAAGGTGCCGATCCTGCGCCCGGAGCACGTGACCTTCGAGACGTTCCAGCCCTGGTTCGAGAAATACCAGCCCGACGTCGTGCTCGGCCATTTCCCCGACGCCGTCGGCTGGATGAAGCGCTGCGGCGCCCGGATCCCGCGCGTGCAGAGCTTCGTCTGCCTCAACTCGCTGCGCACGGACGGCGCCTGCGCGGCGATGGATTTCCAGGCCCCGCAACTCGGCGCGCGCGCCACCGAGCTGGTGACCGGCCACCTGATGCACAGCGAATTCGGCATTCCCGCCCAGGCGTCGCTGACGACCATCCCGGCGCGCCTGGTCGAGGGCCCCACCCTCCGCGCCCGCGGGGCGGACGGCGGCAAGCCCGCCGCCGCGCGCCGCCGCACCGCGAGCGCCGCAAGCTAGTTTTTCGGCCGGAAGGCCGCGAGCGCCGGCTCGGCACCGGCCAGGCGCGCGAGTTCCGCGGCGACGATCGAGGCGTTCAGCTCCGCCCCGGCGCGGCTGGTGTGCGTGTGTTCGTCGGCGAAGAGCGCCTCGACGGCCTTCTCGCCGAGCGTGTCGTAGCGGGCGGCCACCCGCTCATTCAGGTCGATGCACGGCACGCCCTCCTGCCGGGCCACCTCGCGCGCCCAGGCGGCGTAGCCGTCGTTCGCGCGGACGATCTTGCCGTCCTTCCAGATCTTGCGCGGCACGAGCGTGCACACCACCGGCGTGGCGCCCGCCGCCTTGGCCTCGCGGATGTAGCGGCGCAGGTAGGAGCCGTAGGTGCCGACGGTCTCGCGTTCGTGGGTGAGCAGGTTGTCGATCGCCTCGGTCTGCTCGCCGGTGCCGCGAATCGTGCCGCGCGCGCGCGTGGTGTCGTTGAGCGGGGCGTTGTCGTTGTGACCGAACTGCATCAGCACGACGTCCCCGCGCTTCAGGAGCGTGAGCGCGCGCTCCCAGTGCCCCTGGGTGAGGAACGTGCGGCTGCTCAGGCCGCCGATGGCGCGGTTCACGACGTTGACCTGCGCGGGATCGAAATGCGCCGCCAGCGGCTCGCCCCAGCCCCACTGGCCGCCCGCCCCGTCGCCGCGGCCGTTGCGCACGGTGGAGTCACCGATCAGGAGCAGCGTCGGCAGCTTCGGGTCGCGCGGCTCGGGCAGGTTGAGCCAGCCGATCGGATCCGCCTTGAGCGCCGCGCCGGCCGGCGCGAGCCAGCGCGCGAAATTCGCCTCCTTCAATCCCGCGAGCCCGGCGACGACCTGCTGCGCGACCGCGTCGGCGCCGGCCTCGTTGGTGTGCGTGTGATCCTTGGGGAAGAACGTCCGCACCTTCTCCTCGCCCAGCCGCTGGAAGGCGTCGGCGACGAGCCGGCTGACATCGACGAACCACACGCCCTCGGCCTGCGCGACCTCGCGGGCCCAGCGGCGGTGCGGGCCGCCGCGCTCGATCTTGCCGTCCTTCCACTCGCAGCGGATGGTCGGCGAAAGGAGGATCGGCGTGGCGCCTTTCGCGCGGACGTCGCGGATCATCTGCCGCAGATAGCTGCCGAAGGTCCGCACGGTCTCGGGCTTTTCCGTCAGGACATTGACGATGTCCTGCGTCTCCTCGCCCAAGCCCGGCAACGAGCCGCGCGAGCGCATCTTTTCCCGGGGCGTCGACGGATCCTCGTTCACCGGGCTGGCATCGTTGTGGCCGAACTGGATCAGCACCCAGTCGCCGGCCTTCACGTCAGCGAGCAGCTTCTCCCACCAGCCCTGCGTGATGAAGGTCCGCGAGCTGCGGCCGCCGAGCGCACGGTTGGACAGGTTCACCTTCGTGAGATCGAGATACGGGGCGAAGGCGACCGCCCAGCCCTGCTGCGGCGCCTTGGCGCGCGCGGCCGTCGAGTCGCCGGCGACAAAGATCGTGGGCAAGGCGGGATCGATCCGGCCGGGATTCTCCGGCGGCTCGTTGGACAGCGGGGCGGGCGGCGGCGTCTGGGCGAGGCCCAGGCCGGCGCCCAACGCGAACAGGAGGAGGGTGGTGATTTTCATTGGGCAGTGACTTCGATTTCGGCGGGAGCCAGACCTTCGGCGGCGGCGCGGATCCTGATCGCGCCACCGCCACCGGCGCGGGGCCGGACGACGAGGAGCGCAAGGCCGTTGAAGGCGGCGCGCTCGGGACTCTGGAACGACACGTGGCTCGTCGCATCGCCATTGTCGGTGGCGACGAGGTCGGCGGGGCCTTCAACGGAGAACTTCAACAGCGACTTCGCGCGCGGGACGACGAGTCCCTGGGCATCGACCACCTCAGCGGTCACGAACACGAGGTCCTGACCGTCGGCGCGCAACGCGGTGCGATCGGCCTTGAGGCGCACCGCGGCCGCCGGCCCGGTCGTGCGCACGACGGCGTCGGCCCACGGCTGCCCGTGCTTGTAGGTCACGACCTTCAGCTCGCCCGGCTGGTATCTCACATCGTCCCAGCGAAAGCGGTATTCGAACGGGCCGCGCCGCTTCCGGCCGAGGGACTGGCCGTTGAGGAACAGCTCCGCCTCGTCGCCCGAGGAGTAGACCTGCACCGGCGTCACCTGCCCCACCCGTTCGGGCCAGTTCCAGTGCGGCAGGATGTGCGCCATGCGCAGGTCCGGCCGCCAGCGCGATTGGTAGAGGTAGAACCGGTCCTTCGGGAAACCGGCGAGATCGATGATGCCGAAGTAGCTGCTGCGCGACGGCACGCGGATCTTCCCCAGCTCGGCCAGCTCCTTGGCTGCCCGCTCGCGCGCGGCCGGGTCGGCGAAGTTCAGGAGATTGGTGGCGTCGGCGTTGAACGGCGTCGGCTCGCCGAGGTAGTCGAAACCGGTCCAGACGAACTCGCCCAGCACCGGCGGGTTTTCGTCGAGCCCCTTCCACTCCACGTCCGGCGGCAGCGCCCAGCGCGGGGTGTAGAGATCGTAGCTGCTGACCTGAAAATCGGAACGGCCCAGCGCCTTGTCGTCCGCGACCGGGAAGAAATACTCCCCGCGCGAACTGATGGTTGACGCGGTCTCGGAACCCTCGATCACCAGCTGCGGGTAGCGCGCGCGGAGCTTCGCGTAGTCGCCGGGCTTGTAGTTGTAGCCGACGATGTCGAGGACGCCCTGGAAGCCCATGTAGGGGGCGTTGACGTTGTGCATGCCCGCCACCACCGGGCGGGTGCGATCCTCCTCGCGCACGATGGCGGCGAGGTGCGCCGCCAGCTTCCAGCCGTCGGCCTCGAAGAGCTCGCGGACCTCGTTGCCGATGCTCCACTGGACGACGCACGGGTGGTTGCGATCGCGGCGGACCATGGCGCGCAGGTCCTTCTCGTGCCAGTCGTCGAAGACGCGGCTGTAATCGTCGCGCTTCTTGCCCAGCCGCCAGGCGTCGAAGGCCTCGACCATGACGACGAAGCCGAGGCGATCGCACAGCTCGAGCAGCTCCGGTGCGGGCGGGTTGTGGCTCGTGCGGATGGCGTTGCAGCCCATCGCCTGCAGGATCTCCAGCTGGCGCTCGAGCGCGCGGACGTTGATCGCGGCGCCGAGCGCCCCGAGGTCGTGGTGATTGCAGACGCCATTGAGCACGACGTGCTCGCCGTTGAGCAGGAAGCCCCGTTCGGGCGAGATCGCGATCGAGCGGATGCCGAACGGCGTCCGCACCCCATCGATGACCTTGCCATCGCGCAGCACCCGCGTCTCGGCGACGTAGCGGTGGCGCTCGCGCAGGCTCCACAGCTTCGGCGCCTTCACGACGAGCGCGTGGGCGACGT
The DNA here is from genome assembly GCF_047777955.1 of Oleiharenicola sp. Vm1. Taxonomy (GTDB): domain Bacteria; phylum Verrucomicrobiota; class Verrucomicrobiia; order Opitutales; family Opitutaceae; genus Didemnitutus. The sequence goes on along the minus strand of NZ_CP180537.1, from coordinate 2,276,333 downwards.
TCGCCTGCCGGCCGGCGGGCACGCGTGCCCCTGCGGCGCGCTCTCGGCCACGGGCTCGCCCACGGCGCGCCCATCGGCATCAGCGGCGAAGAGGCGCACGACCGCCTGCACCTCGGCCGGCTCCGCGGTGAGGTTGTCGAGCGTGACCGCCACGTTGACCAGCGCGGACTCGGCGCTCACCTGCGGCGTCGTTACCGCCACGCCCCAGCGCGCGACGGCCACGTCGCCCGACTTGCTCAGCCAGACATTGCGGTAGAGGCCGGCGCCCGGATACCAGCGGGAGGACTCGCGCGGGTTGTCGAGCCGGACCGCGAGCGTGTTCTCGGCGCCGGGCTTGAGGAAGCGCGTGAGGTCGACGCGCCACGAGGTATAACCGTAGGGCCAGCCGCCGACGAACTCGCCGTTGCACCACACGAGCGCGTAGGACATCGCGCCGTCGAACTCGAGGTGGACGCGGCGGCCGGCATCGCTGGCCGGCAGGGTGAATTTCTTCCGATACCAGCCGACGTCGGCATACGGCAGCTTGCCGGTGTCGCCGGAGAGCTGCTGGTCGAACGGCCCCTCGATCGCCCAATCGTGCGGCAGCGTGAGCGCGCGCCAGGCGCCGTCGTCGAAATCGGCCCGCGCATACTGGATCGGCCGTCCGCCCGGCATCCCGTCGCTGCGGGCGCGGGGGACCGGCAGGTAGTTGAGCAGCTCGTCGCCGGTCGGCAGCACCCACAGCCGCACGCGCTCGTAATCGAGCGCGTTGCCCGTGTCGGGATGGTCGCCGCGCGTGAACTTCCAGCCGTCGTTGAACGGAAGCCGCTCGCGCGGCGGCTCGGTGGCGGCGGCACCGGTCGCGGCGAAGGCGGCGAAAAGGAGGCAACGGATGAATTTCATGGGAAAAACGGTTCGCGTCGGCGCGAGCGGGCGCCTTCGCTGGGAGGATGAAGGTTCGCTGGTTGATCGGACTGGTGCTGCTCGCGGCGAGCGCGCGCGCGGAAGACGCCCTCGTGCACGCGGACGACTTTTCCCGCGACCTCTCCCAGTGGGCGGTCGAGCAGATGCCCGGCGGGCGGGTGTTCATCGAGCGCGGCCGGCTGGTGATCGACGACGCCGCCGGCTGCACCGTCTGGTTTCGCGCGCCGCTCCGCGCGCCGGTGACCATCCGCTATCGCGCGACGGTGAGCGCGCGCAGCCGTGTGTCCGATCTGAACTGTTTCTGGATGGCGAGCGATCCGGCGCATCCCGGGGCGCTGATCGCGAATGCCGCGCGGCGCACGGGCAAGTTCGAGGACTACGACCGGCTCGCCACCTACTACGTCGGCTGCGGCGGCAACGAGAACACGACCACGCGCTTCCGCCGCTACGACGGCGCGGGCGCGAAGCCACTGCGCGCCGACCACGACCGGCGCGAGCGGCGCTTCCTGCTCGAGGGCGACCGCACCTACCAGATCGAAATCCGCGTCGATGCCGACGGCCGCGTGCGCTGGTCGCGCGACGGCGAGGTGTGCTTCGACTTCACCGATCCGCAACCGCTGCGCGAGGGCTGGTTTGGTTTTCGCACCGTGCATAGCCGGATCGAGATCGCGGATTTTCAGGTCACGGCGCCGGCCGGATCGCCTGCAGGCCGCTGACGATTTCGCGCGGCACGACGAAGATCGCGCCGTGGCGCGGCCGCAGCGGCGTGCCCTCGTCGGGCATGCGGAGCTGACGCGTCGCGTCCTCCCAGTGGACCAGGTCGCGGGAGCGCAGGACGCCGTAGTGCCTGGCCGTGTAGGCGTCGAAGTAGAGCCGGTATTCCTCGCCGATGCGCACGAGCGACGGGCCCTCGACCCAGAGTCCCGGCGGCGAGATCGGCGCGGAGAACCGCTTGAACGGGCCGCGCGGGCTCGCGGCCTGCGCCTGGACGAAATGCTTCGCCGGCTGCGGGAAACGGGTCTCGTTCTTGACGAAGAGGTGCCAGGCGCCACCGGCGCGCACCAGCGTGGCGTCGATGCTGCTGAAGCCCGGATCAAAGAGCAGCTCCGCGCGCGTGAAGGCCGCGAAATCCTTCGTCGCCGTGAAATAGATGCGGTGATTGAGCTTGTCCTCGGAACTGTCGGCGCCGGCGGCGAAGCGCCCGGGGATCGTCGTCGCCCAGAAGATCAGGAACTCCGCCCGCTCGGGATCCCACACGATCTCCGGCGCCCAGCAGTTCCGCGCGGCCGGCTCGTGGGCCATGACCGGGATCTCCTTCGGCACGCTCCAGTGGATGAAGTCCCGGGTCGACGCGTAGCCGATGCCCCGCTCCCACCAGCCCGAGGTCCACACCACGTGGTAGGTGCCATCGGGACCGCGGGCGACGGAGGGATCGCGGATGAGTTTCTCCTTCGTCCCGATCGCCGGCCGCAGCACGCTCGCGCCGTCCGCGAGCTTTTCCCACGCGTAACCGTCGGTGCTCGCGGCCAGGTGCAGGCCGTCCTCGCCGTTGCGCGTGAAGTAGGCGAAAAGATACGCGTCGCCGTCAGCGGCGGGCGCACGGACGAGCGCCTGGAAAGCGAGCCAGCAAGCGAGAGCGAGGCGGCGCAGGGTCATGGGGTGAGCGACAGGGTTCGATAAAGCAGCGGAGGCGCGGCGCAACAATTGAGGCGAAAACGGACAGTTCAGCGCCGCCGGCGCTAGCGTTGCGCGCGCATCGCGCGCGCGATCTCCAGGTTTCGTCGCACCGCGGCATTGTCCGGCTGCGCCTGCAGGATGCGCTCGTATTCCCCGATCGCCTCCGTGAAGCGGCCGAGGGCGAGGAAGCAGTTGGCGAGATTGTTGCGCGCCTGATGATTGCCGGGCTCGGTCGCGAGCACGAGCCGGAAGAGCTCGATCCCCTCGGCGAACCGCCCTTGGCGGGCGATCAGGTTGCCCAGCGCCATCGTCGCCGCGGTGTAGTCCGGGCGCAGGCGCACCGCCGCGCGCAACTCGCGCTCCGCCGCGACCGGGTCGCCGGCGCGCTCCCGCAGGCGCGCCCAGTGATAGTGCGCCTCGGGCAGATCGGGATCCTGGGCCAGCGCCTCCTGCAGCAGTGGAGCGGCCTCCGCCGGCCGGCCCTGCTGGATCAGCAGGCCGGCCAGGGCGGCGCGGATATCGGCGGCGGGCTGCTCGGCCAGGGCCTGCCGCAGCTGCGCGACCGCCTCCTCGCTCCGGCCCTGCCGCGCCAGCGCCTGCGCGAGGTTGACCCGCGCATCGACGTAGTGGGGGTCGGCCTGGAGCGCCGCGGCGAAACGGCTCGCCGCCTCGGCCCAGCGCTCGCTCACCAGCGCGGCCTTGCCCAGTTCAAAGTGCGCGAAGGCATGATTCGGCTGCAGCGCGAGAGTCCGCTGGAATTCCCGCTCGGCCTCGGTCGTCCGGCCGGCCTTGGCCAACGCCGCGCCCAGGTTGTAGCGCGCACGCGGATTGTTCGGACGCTTGGCGACGGTGTCGCCCCACAGCGAGACCTCCGACGCATAGACGCGGTTGCGAGCGAAACTGGCGCTGCCCAAGGACAGGATGACCACCGCGGCGAGCGCCGCCCCGATCCACGGTGGCAGGGCCCAGCGCCGCAACCCGGCGCGCAACGCCGCCGCGACCGCCACCACCACCGCGGCCAAGGGCAGATACATGCGGTGCTCGACGAGCATCTGGATCGTGCCGGGGGGAACGCTGCTCGGCGCCAGCAGGCCGAAAAACCAGAGACCCAAAAATCCCCAGGCCGGCGAGCGCCACAAAGCGAGCATGGCCGCGAATCCCAAGGCGAAGACGAGCAGCGCATGGGGCAGCACCGTCCGTCCGTCCTGGATCCAGAAGGTCCCGTATTCGAACACCTGCGGACTCGGCCAGAAAGCGAGGCCGAGGTAAGTGACGACCGCCTTGAACTGGGTCAGCCAGTAAGCGCCCCAATTTTCCAGGCCGGCGAGGCGAAAGGTGCCGCCGCGATCGCCGCCGGTCGTCGCCACGAGCGCCGCCAGGACGAGCCAGGTCGAGGCGAGGCCGAGGTAGTAGTCGCGCCGCAGGCGCCAGGCCGCGGCAAAGCTGCCCGCCCAGAAGGCACGGTCGTAGCAGAGCACTAGCACGGGAACGGGCGCCATCACCTCCTTCGTGCCCATACCGAGCAGGCACGCGAGGAACGACAGGGCCAGCCAGGCCCGGCGCTGCGCTACCGACGGTGGAGCAGCGGGGTCGCCCGCCGCGGTCGCGCGGACAAAACCGTAGAGCGTCAGGAAGCAGAAGAGTCCCATCAGGGACTCCGCCCGCTGCACGACGTAGGTCACCGCTTCGGTCTGGAGCGGGTGCAGCAGCCAAGTGAGCGCGACGACGAGCGCGAAACCCGCGTCGCGCTGACCGGCCACCGGCGTCCGTCGCACGATCCCGAAAAGCGCCAGGCCTGCCAGGACGTGGATGAGGATGTTCGCGAGGTGATAGCCGCGGACCTCCAGGCCACCGAGCGCGTAGTTGAGTGCGAAGGTGAAGTTCAGGACGGGCCGCCCGCTCACGGTCTCGCCGGCGCCGTGGGGCGGGTTCAAGCACGACCACGAGGCCAGGTCGCGGATGCTGCGGTTCTCCACGATGGACGACGTGTCGTCGAAAACAAACGGGGCGTTCCAAGTGTTGGCCCACGCCAGGCCGACCGCGACCACGATCACCGCGATCCCGACAACCGGTCGCGAGGACCAATCGCGCAGGCGAGCCAGGAGAGCGGACGGGGTCATGCGAGCGCGTAGGCCATGCTTTGCGCACCGAGTGTCCGCGACCCACGGCGCCCGAACAACATGAAAAGCCCTCCGGGGTGTCCGGAGGGCTGAGAGTTTCGGCGGGAGATTCGACCGGCGATCAGAAGTCGAAGGTCGTCGTCAGCGTGAACTGACGCGGATCCATGATGCGGAACGAATACGGCGAGCCGTCGTAGTTGACCGCTACCGGACGCAGGCCGCCGTTTTCGAAGACGTTGGCGACGTTCAGCTGCACCTTGGCGCGGACCTTGTTGCTCCAAGTCGTGAAGCGGTAGCTGATCCAGAGATCCGTGTAGAAGTGCGCCTTGTCGTAATACGGCTTGGTGACGTCGGCGTAATCGAGAACCGGCTGACCGGCGTAGGTGTTCACGCCGCTCGCCTTGCCCGCGTAGCCGATGACGGCCTTGTCTTCCCAGCGCTGGCTACCACCGATGGTGAAGCCCTTGAGCTTGCCGGTGGTGAACGTGTAGTTCGTCAGGAACGACCAGCGGTATTTGCGCTGGCCCTGCACCGACTGGCCTTGGAGGTCGCGGTCGAGCGTGAGCTGCGGGACGACCACGCCGTTCCAGTTGGCTTCAGGATTGGCGAAGGCGTTCGCGTTCTCCGGGAAGAGCGCGCTGTTGTAGCCGTAGGAGCTCCAGAAGTTCGTGAGGTCGACCGCGCGGCCGCCGGAGGTCGTGTAGGTGGCATACTGGCGGTATTGCGGCAGGAGGTAATCGACCGCCTTGGCCGCCTTCCAGACCGCGAGGCGATCTTCCGCCCACGGCGTGAATTCCTTCAGCACGCTGGCATATTTCGTGTCCTGTTTGCCGAAGGTGAACTTCAGCGTCCAGTTGCGGGTCGGGTTGTAGTTGATCTCGGCCTCGATGCCCTTCGCCTCGGCGTTGCGGGTCGCGCCGGTCGAGTAAGGCAGCGTGCTGTAGTAGTCGTAGGGCAGCTTCCAGATCTGCGCGGCCGCCGCCTGGACCTGGGCTTCTTCGGTCGTGCTGAGCGCGTCGCCGAAGGTCGTCGAGGTCGGGTCGCGGCCCATGTTGATGAGCGCGATGGTGCGGGCCCAGTTGCGGAACAGCGTCTGGTCGATGTTATTCGAGAGGCGACCGAACACGACCGGGGCGGCGATGTTCTCGTTGAGGTTGGAGGCCTCGAACCACGTGACGCGGGCGAAGAGCTTGTTGTCGAAGAGCGAGAACTGGACGCCGATGTCCTTGCCTTCGCCGACCGGCTTGGCGAGCGCCTTGCCGTAGAAGTCGCCGAGCGCGGTGGAGGGCGGATTGAAGTTGTCCGACTTGTTGTAGCTGATGCCGAAGTCGCGGACGAACTGCCAGAGGAGCGAGCCGTTATCGGCGCGACGGTCGATCGAATTCCAGCCCTGGAAGGGACGCAGAACGCCGCCGAGGGTCTTGGTGCGACCGGTGAGCTCGTTGTAGGGGCCCCAGCGATTGAAGAGGAAGTCGCGTTGATAGACGCCGTTGATCCACTTCTGCGCGTTGGTGATCGCGGGAGCGATGATGTTGCCGGCGGAATCCTTCACCGCGGGCAGGCCGGTGTTGGTCACGCGGGCCTTGTATTTGTCCTCGCGCCAGCCGAAGGTCGCGATGAGGCGGTTCTCCCAGAGGTAGCTGGTGAGGCCGCCGCTGAGGGAATCGACGATGCGCTGGTTGCGGCCGGTGCCGGAGTCGAAATCGATGAACTGCGTCGTCATGTTCACCGGGACGAAGCGGCTCTGGTCGTAGTCGTAGACCTGGATGTCGCCGGTGTAGGACATCGAGTCCCAGGTGCCGGCGGAGCGGGTGACGACACCGTTCGGATCGGTGGGCGAGGCGAGGTAGTAGGTGCGGCGGAGCGAAGTGGAGTTGAAGTTCCAACCCGTGGGCGTGCCGTCGGCATTGTTGTTCGGGTTGTTCATGAACCGGTAGCGGCCGGTGTCGCTCGTGCTCGAAACGTAATGGAGGCGCTGGCGGATGGACGTCGCCATGTATTCGTCGCGCGACCAGAGGCCGAGCACCTGGTGACGGCCGAGCCACTTGGTCCAACCGCTGTTGCGGGTGAAGTCGGGCGTCCACGCGAGCATCCCGCGGTAGTGGTCGTCGAGGGAGGCGTTGTAGTAGCTATCCGGATCCTGGTCCTCGAGGTAGGGCTTGCCGAAGTAGGGATTCGCGGAGCCGTCGGGGAGATACTTGTTGGTGTCGACGAAGAGCGTGGCGACGTTCAGCTGCGCGACCGTGTAGTTGGTGCGCTGAGCGAAGTCCTGACGGAACCAGCCTCCGCTGGCGTGGAGGTCCCACGGGAGCTCCTGCTCGATCTCGATGTTGTAGTTCTTGTTCTTCGCCGAGCCGAAGTTCATCGAGTTGAGGTTGATGCTCGTCCAGTCGTAGATCGATTGGTCCGTGACGCTCGGATAGCGGTAGCTCGAAGCGAGGATGCCATTGCCGGCGGCGGTCCACGCGGCGGATGAGGTGTAGGTGCGGGTGTAGATATCGGCCCAAGTCGAGTTCGCCCAGATCGCCGACTCGGCCGGGTAAACGGCGGGATTGGCGGCCGGGTTCGTGGACGTGCCGAAGCCGGTCAAATAGCGATAATTGTAGGTCGGGCGGAACCAGCTCACGAGCTGGCCGTCAGCGATCTGCATGATGCTGCGGGCCTGGTTGACCTCACCGATGCCCGGGACGAAGAGCACATTGGCCGCCTGGGTGCCCGCCTTCCAGTTCGCCGGAACGCCCCAGTTGGCGTTACCGAAGATGGCCACGCCGTTGTAGAACGTGAAGTTCGTATCGGTGCCGTTGAAGTTCGTGGCCGACGTGCCGCGGAGGGCCGGGTTGTAGTTCGGCATCGAGCGGATGTAGTCGCGCAGGGACTGGGCGTAGGGCGACGAGGCGTTGTTGATCATCATGCCGAGGGTCGCCCCCGTCTTCAGGCTCAGAATCTTGTGCGAGATCGGGTCGTAATACGGCTGACCGGCCAGATTCCACTGCGTGACGTAGTCGCGCGGCGTGAGCGAATTCGGACGGTTGTTCCGGTTATCGTAGTGCTCGAAGTTCGCTTTGATCGTCGTCTTCGAGAACGGCTTGATCGTGATGGCGGCGTAGTAGCGCTCCGTCTTGTCGTAGGAGGGCTCGCGCTGGAACTTGCGGTCGTCGTAGAGGGCGGCGCCGTAGATCGCGATCTTGTCGTGCAGGATCGCCTTGTTGAAATTGAACGAGCTGCGGAACGAGCCGTATTGGTCGGTGCGGAAGGCCACGCCCGCCGTGTTGCGGTTCAACAGCGCTGCGGCCGTGCTCTGGTTGGCGATGCCGGCCGGACTGCCGAGACCGAAGAGCATCGAGTTCGGGCCGCGGCTGATTTCCACCGATTGCGTATTGTAGGAGTCAAACGGCAGCGAGCCGTTCGTCGGGTAGTAATTGATGGCCGCGCTGGGCGAGCCGAGACCGCGGACGCGGTTGGCGCCGGCGTTGGTGAGCGAGGCCACGGCGTTGCCCTGCGTGCCGCCGGCGATGACGTCGAGCACGCCGTCGTTGCGGAAGCTCTGGGTGCCGGGCGTGTAGGTGAGCGAACCCTCGGTGTTCACCTCGTAGCGGAAGATGTCGTTGATGTCGGTGGACGCCGTGTCGTCCATCTGCTGCTTGGTGATGACCGAGATCGATGCGCCGAGGTCGGCGAGATTCGTGTTCAGGCGGCTGCCCGCGAGCGTGTTGGCCGCGAAGTAGCCCTTGTCGTTGGTCGTGGTGACGGTGAACGGGGACAGCATCAGCGGCTCGTCCTTCTTCTCCTGGGCGTCGTCCTTCGTCGTCTCGACCGGGATCGGCTTGCGGTTGTCCGGCTGCCGCTCGGCAGCGCTGGGTGCTACCGCCTGCTGCGCCATGCTCGGGTGGGCGAGCAAGACGGCAAACAGCGGCGCGAGGGAGCGAACTCCATGACGGAGCCTCGAGGGTAGGTTCAGCATAAGGGTGCGGGGTCTTTTCGCCTTTTGGGGAGCGAAGTGCTTGGGGTCTGGACGCGCGTTGTGTCGAAGGGGACGCGCGAGGTGCGCAATCTTTGTGCACCTGTCGGCGGGCGCAGACAAATCGCCCGCCCCTCAGACAGTTCGATTTCGCCGTTCTCGCGTGCCGTCAACGCGTCCGGGCACGATCGCAGCATTGTGGCGCGCCCCCGCGTCCGCTTTGCTGTCCTCGTTTTCTCATGAGCCACCGCCCCACTCCGCCGGACCTCGCGCCGGGCGCCAAACCCCGCCCGGTCACGCGCGGCGACGAATTCGTCTTCGCCGCCGCGCATCTCGAGCACGGCCACATCACCAGTCAGTGCGACGGTCTGGTGGACGCGGGAGCGAAGCTGAAGTGGATCTTCGATCCCGACCCGCAGAAGGCCGCCGCGCTCCACGCCAAGCATCCAACCGCCCGCTTGGCCCGCGCGCTCGACGAGATCCTCGACGACGCGGAGGTGCGCCTCGTCGCGGCGGCGGCCGTGCCGTGCGATCGCGGCCCGCTGGGTTGCCGCGTGATGCGCGCGGGCAAGGACTATTTCACCGACAAGACGCCGTTCACCACCCTCGCCCAGCTGGCCGAGGCGCGCCGGACCGTCGCCGAAACCGGACGCAAATACGCGGTGTATTTCAGCGAGCGCCTGCACAGCGAGGCCGCCATGCACGCCACCGACCTCGTCGCCCGGGGCGCGATCGGCCGCGTGCTGCAGGTCATCGGCCTCGGCCCGCACCGCCTCGGGAAAGCCGGGCGCCCCGCCTGGTTCTTCGAGAAGGAGCGCTACGGCGGCATCCTCTGCGACATCGGCTCGCACCAGTTCGAGCAGTTCCTGACCTGGTCCGGCGCCCGCGCGGCCGAGGTGACGCACGCGGCCGTGGCGAACCACACCCATCCCGACAAGCCGGAACTCGAGGACTACGGCGAGGCCTCGCTGGTCGGCGACAACGGCGCGACAAACTTCGTGCGCGTCGACTGGTTCACGCCGGACGGCCTCGGGATCTGGGGCGACGGCCGCAGTTTCATCCTCGGCACCCGCGGCTACATCGAGCTGCGCAAATACATCGACGTCGCGCGCGACCCGGCGGGCAACCACGTCTACCTCGTCGACGAGCGCGGCGAACACCACCTCCCGGTCGACGGCCAGGTCGGCTACCGCTTCTTCGGCGAGTTCATCCTCGACTGCCTCAACCGCACCGAGCGCGCCATGACACAGGCGCACGCCTTTCACGCCGCCGAGCTCTGCCTGCGCGCCCAAGCGGCCGCGCGCCGTCTGCCGGCGCGCGGCTGAAACCGTCACCGCGGCCACGCGCGGTTCAGCGACCGAGATACTTGTCGCGGCCGCGGACGAGCGCCTCGATCTTCCGGTCGGCGACGGAGCGCTTCAGCATCCAGAAGCCGCAGTCGGGGTGCACCCAGCGCACGCGGCCCGCACCGACCTTCTTCTCGACCGCCTCGATGCGCGCGGCGATCTCGTCGGCCGTCTCGATGTGGTTGACCTTGATGTCCACGACGCCGACGCCGAGCGCGATCTTCCGGTCGATCGCCTTCAGGGCGTTGAGGTCGGACGCCGGGCGATGCGCCAGCTCGAGCACGAGATGATCGCAGTGCAGCGCGTTGAGGAACTTGATCAACGCCGCCCAGCGGCCCGACTGGATCGTCTGGCCGCCGTAGTTGCCGAAACAGAAATGCACGGCGCGCTCGGTGCCCGCGTCGATGGCGTCGAGCACGCGGTTCATCGCCTCGGCGGCGAGCGGCGCGTCCTCCGGATTGCCGGGGATGTTCGCCTCGTCGACCTGGACGCAGGCGGCCGGCAGGCCCGGCATCTGCGCCGCCAGCACGTCGGCGACGGCGAGCGTGAGCGCGCGGAAGTCGCGGTAGTGGTGATCGAGCAGCGTGCGGGAGAGCATGTAGGGGCTCGTCACGGTGAACTTGAACGGACCGCCCGCCACCGCCGCCGCGCGCTGGCAGTCGGCGAGCAGGTTGAGCGAGCCCTCGCCCAGCGGGCCGGTGACGACGCCGGCCGGCTTGCGCCGGAAACCCATCGGCGAGTGGCGCGCGAACTCCTCGGTGATCGAGCGCCCCACCACTCCCGAGACGCCCGCCATCGGACGGATGAAGTATTCGATCATGCCGTTCGTGTCGGGGTGGTTGATGTCGAACCGATACAGCTCGCCGTCCGTCGGCAGATCGATGCCGGCCTGGCGCTGGAGATCGAACACCACGCGCGTGGCATCGACCACCGCCTGCTCACTCGGCAGCGCGGAAAGCCACTCGGGCACGGGATAGGAGCCGACGGTCGTCGTCAAAATCCGCGGCGCCTTCGGGATCGCGGGAACCGGCGGCGACTTGACGGTCGCGGGACGCAGGCCGGCGGCCGCGGCGATCGCGCGGGGTTTCGAGGCGGAGCGGGACGGGGACGGGAGGCAGTTTTCGCACATAGGAGTCGTGGAGTCAGTTAGGGGTGGAGGTTTGTGGAACGAGATTGGTCGCACCGCACGCGCAAACCGGCAGCGGGGCCGGTCCCGCGGCTTCGACCGCCGCGACGCTGCCGGCGGAGGCGCCGGTCAGGCGCAGCCCGAGCAGGGCTGCGCAGAACGCGAGGTCGGCGCGCCGGTCGCCGTAGGTCAGCACCACGTGCGTGCCGTTGAGCGTGGCGAGGAAATCGCGCGACGAAGGGATCTGCACCCGGATCTGGGTGTGGCAGGTCGGCTGTTTCGCCGTCCGCTCCGTGCGGCCGGGGTGCACGCAGAGTTCGGTCAGATCGCCGCCGATGCGCACCAGCGTCACCGCCCGGCTGGCGGGCAGGACGACCTCTGGCGCCACGCCGCGGCCGCTCTCGTGGTGCCGCAGCAGGCGGTAGGACAGATCGCCGCCGCACGCGCAGCGCGGCGCCGTGCAGTGCGCGAGATCGACGCAGTTGGCCACGTGGATGATCGGATTCGCGATCCAGACGAAGTCCGCCCCGAGCGCCTTGAGCAGGTAAAGGGTCACCGCCGCGTCGAGGTCGCCCTCGCAGGCCCCGATCGCGTCGGCCGAATCGTTCAGCGTCGACAGCGCGAGACAGCTCGTGGTCTCCAGTTCCCCGATCATCGCGAAACACGCCATCGACAACGCGTCCGCGCCGTGCCGGTCGAGCAGCCGGCGCATCGCGACCAGCACGCGCGTGGCGCGCACCACGTCGGCCGGCGCCGGCCCGGCGAGGGTCGAGGCCTTCGCCACCCAGTCTTCAGCCATGCGCGCGGCCTCGGCATCCGGCACCGCGCGGAACTCGCGATAGAGATCCTCCGCGGCCACCGGGACGATTTCGCAGCCGAGCGCCGCCCGGAAGCGCGCCGGATCGCGCGTGCTGTTGATCACCCACGGCTCGGTCTCGCCGATCTTCAGGATGCGGGCGCGACGCAGCCGCGCCACCGCCTGGTGCGCCCGGCCCAGGGCGTGCACCTCCGCCACCGTGGCCAGCCAGTGCGCCGGCCGCCCCACGCGCCGCTGGTGTGCAAAGAAATCGGTGCAGGCCGGATGGGCGTTGCGGTCGAGCAACTGCGCCGCCAGCGCCGGCGGGAGGAAGCCCGGGAGATAGGCGTTCGCGAGCCCGACGTGCGCGAGCGACTGCGCCAGCGCAACCATCCAAGGCTGCACCGCGCCGCTCAGCGGCAACAGCACCGCGGTGCGCCCGCGCAGCGCCGCCGCCACCGGATCGACGCCTTCGGGCGCCGTGACCACGTGCACCTCCAGCGGCACCGGACTCCCCGCTCCAGCTCCGCCCGCACCTGGGCTACGACGGCGTCCCGCTGCGCGGGGATGCGCCAATACACCGGACTCGCCAGGACCACCAGGGGCAAGGCGTGGGGTTGTTGCAGCGCGTTCATGGAGAAAGGGCGTTACTCCGCCCGCAGCCAGCGGCGGAGTTGCTTCTGGAAGGTGTTCGCCAGCGTGTCGCCGGGCGTCACCAGCACGCCCCAGCCGCCGCGGCCGGGATTGATCGGCACCTCGCGCGGCACCTGGTTCTCGCACATCAGCCGGTCCTCGTTGAGCACCCGCGTCGCGAACTCCATCTGCGCCTCGGGCGGCGGACCGCGGAAGCCCGGCGAGATCGCCAGCGCCCAGAAACACGTGCAGCTTTCGCGGGTGTTGGGCGACGGGATGTGCACCAGCACGCGCTCGTCGCCGTCGGGAAACGACTGCCGGATCGTGGTGAAGTTCGGCAGCCAGCCGCGCTGGCAGCGGTGGTGCGCGCTCTGCAGCTTGCCCGGCAGCTCATGGCCGGTCTGCAGCGCCGGGAACGGCGCGTCCATCTGAAAGCCGCCATCCGGCGTCGCCTTCACGTCCATGCCGGCGATGCGCGGATCCGCGCACACGCCAAGCGTCGCGCTGTGCGCGAAGGCGAAATGGGTCATGTCGAGGTAGTTTTCCACCTCGCGCCGCCAGCCCGCGGCGAACGGCATCGGCGCGCCGATGCGGTAGGTCCAGCGGGCGTCCTCGAACTCCGGCACCGCCGGCAGCTCGTGCGTGGTGCCGTCCGGGAGCGGCGCGGCGTCGAGTTTCACCCAGATCAGGCCGTAGCGCTCCTGCACCGCGTAGGTCCGCAGGTGCGAAAGCGCGAGCTTCTCCGGGTTCGGCTCGACCAGCGACGGGATCGAGTGGCACGCGCCGTCATGCCCGAAGGTCCAGCCGTGATACGGGCACATCAGCGCGCCGTCGCGCAGGCAGCCGGCGGAGAGGCGGGCGCCCTTGTGCGGGCAGGCGGTGTCGGCCGCGAGCAGCTTTCCGTTGTCGAAACGGGCAACGACGAGGTCGGTCTCGAGCAGCGTGTAACCGGTGACGCGGCCGGCCGGCAGATCCGCCGCGTTAGCCACCGGCTGCCACGTCCGGCGCAGCGTGGAGAAAACGTGATCCTCGGTGAGGGGCATGGGGTGCGGAAGGTTAGCACAACCGGTCCGGGCCTGTCGTGGCACCCCGGGCGATTGCGGCTGGCAATTCGGGCAACGCGGGCGATGATCGGGGCGCATGTTCGATCCGCACGCGCTCCAGCCCGTCGCCGTCCGCATCCCGCCCTGCGGCGTGTTCGTGCTCGAGAGCCGCCACGAGCGCGGTTTCCGCATGAGCCCGATGCAGCACGATTTCGTGAAGCTGGTGCTGCCGTTCTCCGGCCGCGGCTGGCTGGTCCGCCGGCACACGCGCATCCTGCTGCAGGCGGGCGACGTGGTCGTGGTGCCGCCGGGCGAGAGCCACCACCTCGAGGACGATGGCGCGCGTCCGCTCTCGCTCTACGCGCTCTGCGTGGCGGATCCCGGTCCCGCCGGCCCGCGCGCGCTGCGCCACTTCCCCGCCCCGGCCTGGACGGGGAATTCCGCGCGTTGATCCGGCAGCTGCTGCACGAGCAGACGTTGTCCCGCCCGGGACACGAGCTGCTCCTGCGCGGCCTCGCCCTCCAGGCCCTCGGGCTAGTCGTGCGGGCCGCCCACGGCGCGCGCGAGGCGGCGCTCGTGTCGCGCGGCGACGGAACGCCGGCCGAGGCGCGGGTGGCGGCCTACCTGCGCGAGATGGAGCGCACGTTCTTCCACGCGCAAAGCCTCGATGCCACCGCCGCGCGGCTCGGCCTGAGCCGCCGGCGCTTCACCCAGCTGTTCCGTGCCGCGGCGGGCGAGTCGTGGCTCCAGCACCTGCATCGTCACCGCCTGGCCCACGCCCGCCGCCTGCTCGAGGAGACGCGCCGCTCGGTCGCCTCGATCGGCTACGAGTGCGGCTTCGAGGACCTGACGACATTCTACCGGGCGTTCAAGGCGGCGGAGGGCACGAGCCCGCTGGCGTGGCGCCAGGCCCGCCTCAGCGCCGCGCCGCCGGCTTCCCCCAGCGGGCGTAGATCGCCTCGAGCACGCCGAACTGGTCGGTGAGCAGCCCCTCGTAGCCGCACGGCCGGTCGTCCCAGTAGCGCCAGTCGACGCCGCTCTGGTTGCCGCCGAACACCCGCGCCTCCGCGAAGCCGGCGCACAGGCGCTCGAGCAAATGATCCGCCTCGCGATTCAGGCCGCAGCGGTAGAGCGCCATGACGAGGTGCCGCGTCTGCGCATGCGTGCGGCCGCCGTTCTGGTAATAGCCGAGCGGATAACCCTGGGTGATGTCGGCGAGGTCCGCATCCGGAATGTGCCAGAGGTTGCCCGGCAATCCGAGCGCCGCGTCGGGCATGCCGACGCGTTTCGCCTCGGCGAGGAGGCGCTGCAGCACCGCGCGTCCCTCCGCGACCTCGAGCAGGCCCTCGGCGATCGCCGCGCCGTTGACCGGCAGGAAGGCGTGGTCGTGCAACCGGTCCTCGCGGCAACGCCAGCCCGCGAGCCAGCCGGTCCGCTCGTTCCAGAACGCGGGGCGGTAATTCTGCCGCAGCCAGTCCGCCCAGCGACCGAGCTCGCGGGCCGGGGCGGCGTCACCGAAGCGCTGCAGTCCGGCCGCGAGCCGCCGCAGCGCGCCGTGCAGGATCGCGTTGGCGAAGGCGTCCTTCCAGCCGAACGAGATCACGTCGAACCAGCACGTGCTCCACTGCGCGGTGCCGGACACGCCGGTGCGGTGCGGGCTCTCGATCAGGCCGTCGCCGTCGAGGTCGCGGTCGCGCGCCGCCGCGAGCTTGCGCCGGATGTCGCCGCGAAACGCGCGATACCACCGCGGCGTCGCCGCCGCGCAAAGATAGTCGCCGAGGCCGCGCAGGGCGGACGCGCCGGTCATGAGGTATTCGTCGTCGGCGTCGTGCGACGAGCCGTCCTGAAGCAGCCGTCCGGCGGCGTAGCCCGGGCCGCCGGTGAGCCAGCGTTCGAGGGAGTAGCGCACCAGTTCGGCCGCGGGAAAGCCCGGCAACGGATCGGGCGCGGGCAGCGCGACGGCCGACCACGTGTCGAGGCAGATCGGGCAGTGCATCGACGCCCCGTTGTTGCTCAGGGTCGCCGTGTCGGCGCGGAACGTCAGCGCGGTCCACTGCGTGCGGGCCAGCGCGCGGCGCACCACGGCGGGAGCGCCGCGGCGGAGCGGGAGCGCGGGCGCCGCGGGCTCCAGGCGAAACACCGCGCGGTGCGTGCCCGCGGGCAGCCGATAGAGGCCCTCCGGCGTGCGCTGCTCGCCGACCTTGAGCTCGAGCACGTTCAGGTCCTGCGCGCGGAAGCAGTCGCTGCGCGCCCAGCCGGTCTTCGCCGAGGCGGAAACCCGCCAGGCGCCGAAACGCGGCAGCACCAGCAGCGCCGGCAGACGCAGCGCCCCGTCTCGCCGTCCTCCTCGAGCCGCGCCAGCACCTGCGAGGGCGTCACGCTGTTGCGCAGCCCGATCATCCACGCCGCGCTGTGCCAGGCGTGGACGGTGCGCGTGGCCGAACGCTCGGCGGTGCACTCGAGGCCGCGCGGCGTCACGCGCCAGGTGAGCCGGTAGTTTTGCCCGCCGGCCGTGAACCGGTAGCGCACCGTCGCGCCGCGCACCTCGCACTCGCCCGCGAGGGCGCAGCGCACCACCGGCGCGATCGCCGGCGCCGCGCCGACCTCGTGCAGCTGCGGTCCCTGGAAAAACTGCGGCACACGCACCTGCAGGACGTTCGTCCCGCGGTTGGCGTCGTCCTCCGTGTGCAGACCGAGGAAGGAGAACCCGGGCCGCGAGAGCCGGAAGCCAACCTCGAAGTCCCTTGTCCGGTAGCGCACCTCGCCGTCGCGCTCTGCCGCCGTCACGCCGCGCGGCAGCCGCGCCAGCTCGACGCGTCCGCGCCGCAGCAGCTGCTCGCACCGGGGCGCGGTCGGATCGATCAGCTCGCCCTCCAGCACGCACGCGGACATCGCGAGATTCCACGGCGTCCAGCCGCCGTCGATCCCCGAGCAGCGCAGCTCGATGATCACGCCGGTCGTTTCGATCCGCGGCAGGCGGAACCACTGCACCGCTCCGGGCACCTGCGGGGCCAGGCCGCGGCGCGCGCACACCTCCTGCCACTCGCCGCGCTGCCAGGCCAGGACGCGAAACGACGTGACCCAGTCCAGATCCTGGCGGCTGCCGCACTTGTGGTAGCCCGGGCCGCGGCGCAGGCCCAGGCGGTGCAGCTTCGCCCGCCCCGGCAGACGCACCACGCGCTGGTGGAGGATGCGTTTTTTGGGCAGTTCGTCCTCCCCGGCGGTGCGGCCGGCCCAGACCGCGCGCCCGGCGTCGAGCCGGCGGTTGACGAACAGGTCGCCCATCGGCGGCTCGAGATCGGCGAGTTGAAGGAGATCGACTGGCATAGCGGCAAAATGATGTGGCGCTGCGCGGACGGAGGGCACCGCGCCGGATTGATCGCCGCGGTGCAGGCCCTCCGCCGACACAACAGTGGGGCGATACTAGTCCCATTGCCCGGCCCCGGAAATGCACATTTTGGGAATTGTTTGGTGTCCCTTGGCGGACGGCTCGGAATGCGGTTGCGTCGCCGTCCGCGGTTTCCACGCATTGGCGGCATGTCCACCCCGGCTCTCCCCACCCCGAAAATCCCCGCCGTCTTCCACGCCGCCGACGCCCAGGTCGGTGAGATCACCGCCGCCCGCGAGCTGGCCCGCCTGACCGGCGCGCCACTCCAGGGGCCAGCGCCACCGCCGGCGTCTTCGTCGGCCTCGCCCGCCACGGCCGCGCGCGCAACCTGCCGACCGCGGCCAAGGACTCGTCTGCCTGGATCTGGCTGCGCATCGCGGACGACGGCAGCGGCGAAATCTGCGCCACGCACGGCTCGTTCCTCTACGCCGCCGTCCGCCTGCTCGCCGAGGGCATCAGCGACTTCACCCGCGAGAAGCTCGCCCGCGGCCTCTGGCTGCCCGCCACCTTCGGCTGGCACCGCCCGCACTGGGACGCCTGTTACACCCAATACTGGCGCGACGCGCGCAACTTCGACCCGGAGCGCTACGCCGCCTCGCTGGCCGAGGCCGGCTTCACCCACCTCGAGGTCAACGGCCTGCAGGCCCACATGCCGTTCGAGGACGGCGTCGCCTGGGAATACTACCCGCAGTTCTACACCTACGCGCCGGGCTTCAATCATTTCGTCGACACGCCGCTGACCCGGGGCATCTGGCCCGCGCTCTATCTCGACGCCAATCTCAACCACCTCCGCCAGCTCGCCGACACCGGCCGCCGCTACGGCCTCAAGCCCGGCGTGTGCATGTTCGAGCCGCGCACGATGCCGGAGCGCTTCTTCGCTAAGTATCCGACGCTCCGCGGCGCGCGCGTCGACCATCCGTTCCGCTCCCGCCTGCCGCGCTACACGATGGCGCAGGACCACCCGATCGTGCAGCGCCACTACCGCGAGGCGCTGCAGAAACTCATGCGCGCCGTGCCGGACCTCAGCTACATGTCGGTCTGGACCAACGACAGCGGCGCGGGCTTCGAGCACACCGCCTCGCTCTACGTCGGCCGCAACGGCGGTCCCTACATGATCCGCGAGTGGCGCAACCACGAGAAGATCGCCCAGGCCGCCGGCGAGAGCATCGTCCGCTACCTGCGCAACCTCCAGACCGCCGCCGCCGAGATCAACCCGGACTTCGACGTCATCCTCCGCATCGAGCCGTTCAAGGTGGAGCACGAATACATCAAGAAGGGCATGGGCGGCCGCGTCACCTGGGAGGCGCCGTCGCTCCTCGTCCGCGGCTACCACGTCCCCTACTCCCATCCGAAGTATCCCGAGAACCAGGCCGTCGCCGGCTCGATCTTCCACACCACGATGGACGCCTCCGAAAAGGAGACGCTCGCGCAGTCCCGCGCCGGCGGCGTCGATCCGGTGCTGCACTACTCCGCCTCCGGCGTGATGAACCACGAGCCGCTGCTCGGCCTGCCCTTCCCGCGCCTCATCCATACCAAGCTCACCGCGATGCGCGAGACGGGCCTCAACCGCATCAGCGCGCTCGGCGGCCTCACCAACACGGCCCGGGCGCCCTACTGGCCCAACCCGATCGCCATCCGCGCCGCGCAGTTCTTCCCCGAGAAGCCGATCGACCAGGTCCTCTCCGAATACGCCGCGCGGCTCGTCGGCTCCGGCCTTGCGCCCAAGCTCACGCAAGCGTGGGCGGATTTCGAGGAGGCCCTCAGCTGGCAGCCGCTCGTCGGCCTCTACTGCGCGTTCGGCTTCTGCTGGCAGCGCACGTGGGACCGCCCCTTCGTGCCCGACATCGAGGCCGTGCCCGCCGCGGAGCGCGATTACTACGAGCGCCACGGCTGCTTCCAGCACAACAACCCCGGCTTGAACGATCTGGGCAAGGACGTGCTCTTCGACCTCATCACCCGCGAGTCCGGCGCCAAGATGGCGGCGGACATGGACCGCCACGTCATCGCCCGCCTCCGCCAGCTCATCGCCGCGCTCGAGCCGACGATCAGCGCCGCCGGCGAGTCCGCCCGCGTCGTCTTCACCGACCTGCGCGACCGCGTCCGCGCCTACCTGCACTGGGTCACCAGCCTGCGCAACGTCTGCGCGTGGTGCGAAAACGTCTACGGTTACCTCGAGGCGCCGGACCAGGCGACGAAGGACACCTGCGAGCGCAATCTCCAGGCGGCGATCGACCTCGAGCTCGCCAACATCCGCGGCCTGATCGACCTGCTCGAGACCACGCCGCACGAGGTCCTCGTCCTCGACGGCGTCGGCGAGAACACGTTCCTCTACGGCGAGAACCTCGTCACGCACCTCCGGACGAAGCTGCGCCTGACCGAGAAATACCGCCACAACAAGCCGCGCATCGACCGCTCGATCTACTGGCGCCCGATCCCGGGCACGCAGTGGCCCGACGGCTGGAGCGCCTGAGCGCCCGCCCATTTTTTGGGGGAAGCCGCGCCGACACTGGAGCAACGGGCTCCCGGCGCGGCATCTTGCTGCCCGCGTTCAGTGCCCGCGCACGCGCTTGCGGTAGTCGGACGGCGTGAAGCCGAACTGCTGCTTGAACGCCTTCGAGAAGTGGAACACGTCGCAGAAGCCGAGCGCGTCCGCGACCTCCTTGAACGACGACTCCCCGTGGCAGATCGAGGCGCAGGCCCACTCCAGCCGCCGGCGCTTCTGGTAGCGGCTCGGCGACTCGCCGGTCAGCGCCACGAAGCGCTTGCGGAAGTTCTCGTAGGTCAGCCCCACCTGCGGCGCGACCTCCTGCGGGTTCAGCCAGCCCGTCGCGCCGCGGCGTCCCAGAAGTTGCAGGCTTTTGTCCAGCCACGCGTCGCGCCCGGTCACGCGCGTGCTGTCCGCATCCGCCGCGATCATGTCCGACAGCACGTGCACGAAGCGCCCGATCGAGCGCAGCGGCGCGCCGGCGCGGTGCAGCGGCTCGGCCTTCACCACTTCCTGCAAGCGCCGCCGCCAGTGATCCACGACGCCGAAGCGCAGCACCGGCCGCTCCGGCGCCAGCAGCCCCTGCGCGCGCCAGAGCTGGAACTGCGGGCCGTCGAACACCACGTAGATCTGCGTCCAGTCCGAGCCGGGCATCGGCCCGTAGGCGTGCGGGATCTCCGGGAAGACGAGGATGACGTCGCCCGCCTCCAGCTCCAGCCGCGTGCCGCGCGCGTCCCGGTAGTAGACGCGTCCCGACACGATCAGCACGAGGGTGAAGCGCCGCAGCACCCGCATCGCCCCCGGGTCGATGCCGGCGACGTTGACCAGCAGTCCGGCCGACTCGATCTCGCCGACCGAGGTGCGGACGGGTTCGTTCAGCCACGGTTCGGAACGGTATTTTTGCGGCGGCGGCACGCGCCCAAATTTTACATGACTTCTACCATTTCAACTATTTTGTGCCCCGCCGGGCGCGTGTAGAGTGGGCGCATGGCTTCCACGACTACCCTGCCCCAACTGGTTTCCTATGGCCATGAACTGGAGATGACCGACGACAAGGTCGGCCTCCTGCGCGACTCGAGCGATGCCGCCGACGATTTCGAGGAACTCCGCCGCCGCGTGGCGGAGGACGGCTATCTCTACATGCGCGGCTATCTCGACCGCGACGAGGTCCTGCGCGCCCGCGCCAGCCTGACCGACCGGCTCGCCGCCGAAGGCGTGCTCGATCCCGCCTACCCGAACATCGAGGGCATCTGCAAGCCCGGCTCCGGCTACGTCTTCAAGCCCGAGATCACGAACGGCAACCCCGAGATCCAGAACCTCCTCTACTCCGGCCGCCTCGTCGAGTTCTACGCCAACCTCTTCGCCGAACCGATCCGCCACTACGACTTCACCTGGCTGCGCGCCATCGGCCCGGGCAAGGGCACCAACCCGCACTGCGACCTGCCCTACATGGGGCGCGGCACGCACCGCCACATGACCTGCTGGATGCCCTACGGCGACATCTCGTTCGAGCTCGGCGGCCTCATGATCCTGGAGAAGTCCCACCAGCGCATGGATCTCCTGGAAAACTACGTCTACCGCGACGTCGACACCTTCTGCGAGAACAAGCCCAAGGACGCCGCCAACGCCAAGGCCGGCAAGTGGACCTTCACCGGCACGCTCTCGCACAACCCGCCCGTGGTCCGCAACAAGTTCGGCGGCCGCTGGCTCACGACCGAGTTCCGCGCCGGCGACTTCCTCACCTTCGGCATGTTCCTCGTCCACGCGTCGCTCGACAACCGCACCACCAACCGCCTGCGCATCTCGAGCGACTCGCGCTACCAGCGCGCGAGCGAACCGATCGACGAGCGCTGGGTGGGCGTCAACCCGCCCGGCCACACCCTCGCCGGCAAGCGCGGCCGCATCTGCTGACGCCATGGTCGCCCCCGGCTCCACCCCGACCGCGCCCGCCGCCGCCAGCGCGCTGCGCCTCGCCGCCGTGCAGGACATGGCCCGGCTCCAGCGCCTGCTGTTCGAAGTCGAACGCGAATTTCTCCGCACCGCCACGACGCTGATCTACCGCGTCGGCGAACCGGAGCTGAAATACCTCCTCTGCCAGCACGTCTGGGAGTCCGCCGGGCACGCGCGCTTCCTGCGCGAACGCGGCCGCGAGATGAGCGGCTTCGGCGCGGGTGAAAACGTCCGCGAGAGCCTGCGCGCTCTCTTCACCGAGGCCGTGATGCCCGCCGACGCCTATGCGGCGCTGGCCGGCTTCTACCGCGTGCTCAAGCCCGCGCTGCTCGCCGGCTACCGCCACTACCTCGAGGTCACGCACCACCTCGCGGACTGGCCGTCGCGTCGCCTGGTCGAGGAGTTCGTCGCCGACGAGGAGCGCCACGCCCGCGAGATCATCCCGTTTCTGGCCGGCCACGACCATCCCCTGTGGGAACAGCACCTGGCCGCGATCGTCGCCGCGCACGGCGGCCTCCTCGGCGAACGGCCCCGCGTGCCGCTGCCCAGCGACTTTGCCTGGGAATCGCATCTCCGCACCTACCAGCATCCCGCCACCTGCAACCGCGGCATCTATCCGACCTGTTCCAGCGTCTTCAGCCACGACCCCGACGAGACGCCGATCGTGCGCCCGTGGCTGGTCGACCCGCAGACCGACGCGCGGATCATCCGCCTCATGGTCTACGTCTGGCTGATGATGGAGATGGACGCGGTCGACTACCTCGCGACCGTGTTCTTCGACACGCCCACGGCGCCGTTCGATCTCCACCACGACCTGGCCCGGCATCTCTGGGACGAGTCGCGCCACAGCGCCTTCGGCTACCGCCAGCTGCCGAAGCTCGGCGTCGACCTGATGACGCTCGAGCACTCGCTCGATCTCTACAACATCCTCGTCCAGATGGCGCCGCACGAGCGCTACGCGATGATGACGATGGAATTCGAGGCCGGCAGCTTCCCGACCAAGGCCACGGTCATGGATCGCATCCGCGAGCTGAACGACTTCGAGGCGGACACCCTCCTCGCCTTCGACCGCAACGACGAGCAAAACCACGTCCGCTACGGCCACCACTGGCTGCCGACGATGATGGCGCTCTTCGGCGAGACCCGTCCGGTCGACGAATTCGTGCGCGCGACCCAGGCCCGCTTCGCCGAGCTGGCGCAGCATCACGGCGGCCGCACCCCGCACGCGCTGCCGCGCGAGCACCGCCTGACGGGCAACAAGCTCCGGCGGCTGGCCGGTCTCGCCTGACCCGACCGGCGACGGGAAATTTTCATGCGTTTTCATATCGCGCACGACCTCCCGTCGCGCTTCGCTTTCCGTCCTCCAGACGCATGAACAAAGTCTATCGCGCCGCATTGGTCGGCACCGGTTCGATCGGAGAAGCGCACGTCAATGCGGTCGAAGCCACCCAGGGCCGGGTGACGCTCGACGCCGCCGTCGATCTGGACGCCGCCCGTGTCAAGGCCTTCGCCGAGCGCCACGAGATCAAGCACGCCTTCACCGATTTCCCGCAGATGCTGCGCGAGGTGAAGCCCGACATCGTGCTCATCGCCACGCCGCCCGCCGAGCACACCCACATGAGCATCGCCGCGATGGAGGCGGGCGCCTGGGTGCTGTGCGAGAAGCCGCTCTGCGCCTCGCTCCACGAGCTCGACCAGATCCAGGCCGCCGAGAGCCGCACCGGACGCTACACCGCCTGCATTTTCCAGATGCGCTTCGCCTCGTCCACCGCGCACGTGAAGCGCCTGGCCGCCAGCGGCCAGCTCGGGCGGCCGCTGGTCGGCGTGTGCAACACCCTCTGGTTCCGTGACCCCGCCTACTACGCGGTGCCGTGGCGCGGCCGCTGGGAGACCGATTTCGGCGGTCCGACCACGGCCCTCGGCATCCACGCGATGGACCACTTCCTCCACCTGCTCGGCGACTGGGCGGAGGTCCGCGCGATGGCCGGCACGCTCGACCGCGCGATCGAGGTCGAGGACATCTCGATGGCGCTCGTGCGCTTCAAGAACGGCGCCTTCGGCTCCATCGTGAACAGCGCGCTCAGCCCGCGCCAGGAGACCTACATCCGCCTCGACTACCAGCGCGCCACGCTCGAGTTGAAGCACCTCTACGCCTACACGCGGGACAACTGGAGCCTCACGCCGGTGCCGCCGGTGGAGAACGACAGCCTGCTGCAGACCTGGCAGAGCTTCCCGCCCGACGTCGGCTCCACCCACGGCGCGCAGCTCAATGCACTCGTCGCGGACATGGACGCCAACCGCCGCCCGCTCACCTCGGGCGAGGAGGCGCGCCGCACCCTCGAGCTGCTGACCGCGATCTACAAGTCCGCTTACACCGGCGAAATCGTGTTGCGCGGCTCGATCCACCCGGGCGACTCGTTCTACACCGCGCTGCACGGCAACCGCGCGCCGCGCCGGACCAAGGGCCAGCCGCCCGAACTCGGGTGAATCCCGCCATGCCCCGCGAGGCGCTCTCGGCCCGCTCGCTCACCGGCTACCTCTGGCTCAGCCGCGCCCGGTTGACCAAGGGCCTGCTCCTGGCCCTCGCGCGCTCTGTCGCCGTGGCCCCGTGCCCCTGGCTGTTCCAGCGCATGATCGATGTCGCCGTGCCCAAGCGCGACACCGCCGAGATCTTCGAGCTGGGTGGCGTGTTCCTCGTCCTGCTCGGCGTGCACTACGTCTTCTCCGTCTGGGGCGCCAACGAGATCGCCAAGGCGATGGCGCAGATGATGGTCGAGATGCGCAGCCGCATCTTCTTCAAGCTCCACTTCCTCAACTTCGGCTACCTCGACCAGCAGAAGACCGGGCGCCTCCTCTCGAAATACGCCTTCGACACCCAGAAGGTCGAGGCCCTGCTCTACAACATCCTCAACCAGTTTCTGCCGAACATCCTCTACGGCGGCAGCATCTTCGTCATCCTCACGCTGCTCAACTGGCGACTCGCCTTCGTCCTCGCGCTCATCCTCCCGGCCTACTCCTTCGCCAAATACTACTTCTTCCACCGCATCCAGTCGACCAACACCGAGGCGCGCCTCGCGCAGGAGCGCCTGACCGGCACCGCCAGCGAATACATCTCCGCCCTTCGCCTGGTGCGGAGCTTCGGCGAGGAGAGCCAGGCCCAGGCCGACCTCGAGCGCTGGAGCCATGACTTCGCCCGCACCCGGGTGCACCAGAGCTACGTCAACGCCATCTTCGGCACGTTCTGGTATGTCAGCACCCAGGTCATGGCCCTCGTCGTCATGGGCGGCGGCGCGACCCTCGCCATCCGCGGCACGATCTCCTACGGCACGCTCTTCGCCTTCGTCGCCGGCCTGCCGATCATGCTCGGCCCCATCCAGGCCTTCGTCGCGCTGAGCGAGCAGTATTTCATCGGCCGCGAGAGCTACCTCAGCATCAAGGAGCTGGTCGACTCGACCTACGTCGAGAACTGGAACGGCCGCCGCCAGGCGCCCCTCCGCGGCGAGATCCGCTTCGACGGCGTCGCCTTCGCCTACCCGACCGCGCCCGAGCGCCGCGTCCTGCACGACATCAACCTGCACATCCGCCCCGGGGAACACCTCGCCTTCGTCGGCGCCTCCGGCTCCGGCAAGAGCACCCTGGCCAACCTCATGCTCGGCCTCTACGCGCCCGACCAGGGCCGGGTGCTGATCGACGACCACCCGCAAAGCGACTGGGACATGCGCTGGATCCGCCGGCAGTTCGCCGTCGTGCTCCAGGACAGCCTGCTGCTCTCCGGGTCGATCATCGACAACCTGCGCTTCGCCCGCTCCGACGCCTCCGACGCCGAGGTGCGCGCGGCCGCGCGTCAGGCCAACGCCGAGGAGTTCATCCTCCGCCTGCCCCGCGGCTACGACACGCTCGTAGGCGAGCGCGGCGTCAGCCTCTCCGGCGGCCAGCGCCAGCGCCTCGCCATCGCCCGCGCCATCCTCCGCAACCCGCCCGTCCTCATCCTCGACGAGGCCACCTCCGCCCTCGACTACGAAAGCGAACGGCTCATCCAGGAGGCCCTCGACCGCCTCGCGCACGGCCGCACCGTCATCACGATCGCGCACCGCCTCAGCACGATCCGCAACGCCGACCGCATCATCGTCCTCGACAACGGCCGCATCGTGGAGGAAGGAGATTTCGCCGCGCTGTCCGCCCGCGGCGGGCCGTTCGCCCGCCTCGTCAGCGCCCAGACCTCCCGTGACGGTTTCATCTAACCCCTCCGCCCGATGAAGACACTCGCCCTCCTCCTCACGGCGCTCGCGCTCGCCGCGGGCCCCGCCCGCGCCGACACCTCGTTCCCCGGCCTGAAGGCCGTGCTCACGCCCGAAGAGTGGGAGCGCGCCGGCCTCGACCGCCTCACGCCCGACCAGATCGGTGTGATCGACGCCGCCCTCATCCGCCGCGCTCGCGCCGACGCCGCGCAAACGCGCGCCGCGGTCGAGCAGGCCCGCGCCGCCGCCCCGGCGCTGGCGGCCGCGGCGCTCCCGCCGGCCCAGAAAAAACACCTGCTCGAGCGCTTCGGCCTGCCCTTCTTCGACGATCAGGACTGGCGCAGCCTGCCGCCCCTCCAGGGCAAGGTCGTGGCCTGGGAGGCGTCGAACCGCTTCCGCCTCGACAACGGCCAGATCTGGGAAGGCACCGAGTCCATTCCCTACGATCTTCCGGGCAAGGACATCGAGATCCACGCGCGGCCGAACAACCAGTTCGTCCTCGTCCTCGACGGCAAGAGCACCGCCATCCGCGTCTTCCGCCTGCGCTGACATGCTCGAAGTCAGCAACGGCGAACTGCGCGTCGAGTTCCTCGATCCCGAGACGGATCGCGCACACCTCGGTCCGCGTTTCGCCTGGGGCGGCTACATCTGGCAGGTCCACGACCGCTCCGCCGGCCCGCTGCTCACCGGCCCGGAGTGGCCCTCGCCCACGCCGCTGCCGTTCAACGGCCAGGGGGCGCCGGAGTCGTTCCGCCACCGCACGCGCGGCGGCGCGCCGCTCACCTGGAACGGTCCGCGGGGCGTGGCCTGCGGCGCCGGCGAGATCGCGGAGGACGGCGGCGCGCTGCGCGTCGTCACCCCCTGCGCCTGGAGCGTGAGCCCGTTTTCCTGCGGCGCGCGCTGGCGGACACGCCAGGCGGCGGCCGGCTTCGACTACCAGCTCGAGCGCACGGTCGAACTTTTCGGCCGCGAGCTGCGCTCGACCTCGCGCCTCACCAACCACGGCGGGGCGCCGCTCGCCCTCGAGTGGTTCGTCCACCCGTTCTTCGCCCTGACGGACGGCCGGATCGCGCTCGATCTCCCGCCTAGCGCCACGCTGCCGGAGAACCCGGGCTTCGCCCTCGCCGCCGGACGATTCACCCAGAAGCGCGTCTTCCAGGGCCTGCACGACGGCCAGTTCGAACTGCTGGGCCTGCCCGCAGGCGAGCCGCTGCGCTGCCGCCTGAGCCACCCCACTCACGCACGTCGACTTCGCCACGAGCTTCGTGCCGAGCGAGTGCGCGGTGTGGGGCAACGGCCACACGTTTTCCATCGAGCCGTATCTCGCCGCCACGCTCGCGCCCGGCGCCACGCTGGAGTGGCACCTCCGCTACGGTTTCGGCGCGCCGCGCTGAAGGCGCCTCAGGGCGCCGGCGCGAGCAGCTCCGGCACGGAATCGCCGGGATGGAGCTCGCGCGTGCGTCCCGCCTGATACAGCCAGGCCGCGCCAGCCACGACCTTCACCTGGCCGCCGTGCAAGCGCACGAGCGAGGCGTTGCCGATGCCCAGCACGCGGTCCTTCGGATTGAATTTCAGGTAATAGCCGATCTTACCCGCGCGTCCCCGGAACTCCGCCTCCGCCGGCAGCGGGTGGTGCGGGTTGATCACCGCCGGGAAGATGCCGAGCGCGCGTCGCGACGGGATCTCCGCGACCGGGAAATCGTTGGTGGTGCCGATGACCAGGCCGGCGACATTCGCGCCGGCGCTGGTGCCGAGATAGGGAATCCCCGCCGCGACGCGCGCGCGGATGACCGACAGCTGGTCCAGCCGATACAGCTCGGCGAGCAGCACGAACGTCTCGCCGCCGCCGACGAAGATGCCGTCCACCGACTCCAGCAACGCCCGCTGGCCGGCCGCGTCGTAGTGGTGCAGCGACTCGGCTTTCGCCCCGAGGAGATGTTCGAACGCCTTCTGCAGGCGCTGCTCCATGTGGTCGAGGTCCTTCGCCGGCGTGGCGTGCAGCACCATCGCGATGCGGTGGCAGCCCGCGAAATGCTCACGAAGCGCCGGCAGGTTGCTGTCGGCGAAGTGATCGCCGTTCATCATCGTGCCGCCGCTGACCATGACGGACGGCAGCGGGGCGGTCGCCGCCCGGGCGGCGGCGAGCAAACCGAGAAAGCCGACGACCAGGGGGAGCAGGCAACGGCGCAGGAGGGAGACGGAGAGGTTTCGCATGGGGAAAATGAGAGGAAGGATCAGGCGCTGCCGAGCATGAGCACGGCCTTGAAGACGATCAGGACCAGTCCGACCAGGCCGCAGCAGGCGATGAAACCGAGCCAGTCCTGCCGGTCCCACTTCGTGAATTCCCAGTCGGTGCGCGGGAAGAGCTTCTGGTGATCGAAGCGCGTGGGCTCCGCGTAGCTCTTCTCCACCTCGACCTCATCCTCCGCCAGCGTGGCCGCGACCGGCGTCTTGAGGCGCGCATAGAAGCGATCCACGCGGCGGGCGTCGGTCCGCGGCGTGAGCAGGCTCACCGCGATCAGCAGCACGATCGGGAACAGGCCGTCGACAAGGTAGCGGCCGGCCATCAGCTGCGCCGGCGTGAACGACGCGACGTCGAAGCCGAGGAGCTTGAGCAGGTAGATCTCAGCCCGGAACAGCCCGCGGCCCTGCCGCGGCGAATCCGGCCGGGACGGATCGACCGGCGCGACGCCTTCCTCGAAATAGACCGAGACCGGCTCGATGCGGCGCTGCTTGGTGATCCGCTCGCCCTCGGCGCGCGCGCGCCCGGCCGCCACGTCGGCGGAGACCGCGGCCGTGGTGACCGTCACGACCCGCTCGCGCGTCATGAGCGTGAGGGCCGGCGACTGGGAGAGCGACGGGATCGCGGAGACGCCCCAGGGGATCACCGCCACCAGAGCGACGGTCGCGAGCACCTGCACCTTGACCGCGACCTCGGTCACCCGGCGCCAGAGGAAGATGAAGGTGATCGGCACGCCCCAGATGACGAGGAGCACAATCGCGAACTTGAGCAGCGCCACGACGCTGTTGAGGTAGAGGCCGACCGCCACGCCCGCGGCGAGGACCGCCGGCACGGTGGCGCGCGCCACGATCATGTAGTGCCGCTCCGATTTCCCCGGGAAGAGCGGCTCGTAGAGATTCTTCACCACCAGGCCCGACAGCACCACCGACTGGGCGCCGAGCAGCGCGAGTTTGCCGCCGAGGATGCCGATGATCATCACGCCGATCATGCCGACCGGCAGCAGCTGCTTGGTGAGCAGGCCCCACACCTGGTCGGAGTCGGACAGGTTCAGGCCGAAGAGCGCGATGGCGATCAGGCCGCAGTAGGCCCACGAGATCGTGACGAAGCGCTTGCTGAAGCCGCCGGTCACGGCGCCGATGCGCGCGGCGAACTCGTTCGTCGCCGAGCCGGCGATGGTCATGTTGGCCTGCGAGCCCACGATGCCGACGAACTGCACGAACAGCAGCGCGGCGATCGAATACCAGGTGTATTCCGAGGCGGAGTCGCCGCCGAACAGGTTGAACATCACGGCCGGCACCTTCGCGTGCAGGCCGGTGACGCCGCCGACGGCGTGCAGGCCGAACGGGATCAGCACGAATGAAATCACGATCACCAGCATCGCCTGGATGGCGTCGACCATCGCCGAGGCCTTCAATCCGCCCAGCATGACGAACAGCGCCACGAGGCTCGTGGACGCGACGTAGAACGTGACCGGATGCAGGTAGGTGATGTAGGGCTGGAGCTCGCCGCGGTCATAGTAGCCCTTGAGCGTGGCGTAGCGCGCCTCCGCCGCGGGATTCAGCGTCGTGGCGCCCGCGCGCTGCTGCCGCAGCTGCACGAACTCGTAGTAGCCGTCGACCTGCTGCTTCTCGGCCGGGGTGTAGATCGCCGCCTCCTTGACCATCAGGGGCTGGAGCGTCTTGAGCGCGACGACGTTGCCGCCGGCGATGCCGACCACCGCCATCAGGATCGTGGTGATGGCGTAGAGCGTGGCGAGGAAGCGCCCGCCGAAGCGGTCGTGAAACAGGTCCGCCATCGTCGTCAGCCGCACGCGGCGGAACCAGACGGTGCTGAACCAGTAATAAGGCGTGAGGAAAAGCGTGATCAGCGCCAGCCACGCACCGCCCGCGCCCTGGCGATAGACGGAGCTCGCCGTGGTCGTCGCCTGGCCGGGGTCCGTCATCGTGCCGAAGCTGAGGAAGAACTGGAACCACTTGCCGAGCGAACGCCCGCCGAGGAAGAAGTCCCCCTGCCCCTTCACGCCGTGCGACAGCATCTTGCCGATGCTGAGGATGGCGATGACGTAGATGACGACGACGAGCGCGTCGAGCCAGTGGAGTCCGAGCAGATGCATGGGGTGGTGGTGGGGTGATTAGGGGACGCGCGCCGCGAAGGGCCAGTAGCCGATGGCGCGCATGCGAGGTTCCAGGCCGAACGTCGTGAAAAGCTTCTCCGTCGCCTCGGCCGAACGGCGCCGGGGCGTCAGCGCCGCGTCCTCCACCAGCGCCTGCAGCACCTCGGCAATCGTGCGCGTCGAATCGACCACGATCGGCTCCGGCAGCTTGTCGATCGTGTCGGCACGGTCGTGATAGTAGCGGACCGACTCGCGCGGGATCGGGGCGTTGAAGGTGACCGCGCGCACGCCGGCGAGCTGGTAGGGCGTGTGGTCGCTGCCGAACCAGTTCACGTTCTGCACGCCCTGAGGCAGCGGCCGGGCGCGCCGCGCGTGCCAGCGGCCGAGCGCGGCCTCGAGGTCCGCATCGCCGAGCGCGTTGACCGCGATGGGCACGCCGACCATGTCGAGATTGATCATCGCCACCACCGGCGCGTCGCCGAGGCCGGCGGCGGCGTGACGCGAGCCCCAGAGGCCCTGCTCCTCGCCGTTGAACCAGACCAGCTCCACCGTGCGCGCGAGGTCAGCACCGCGGAGCAGGCGCGCGAGCGCGTAGAGCTGCGCGACGCCCAGGCCGTTGTCCAGGGCGCCCTGCCCGAGGTCCCAGCTGTCGAAATGCGCGCCGACGATCACGCGCTCGGGCGAGCGGCCCGGGAGGCGCAGCACGAGATTGGCGGTCCGCACCGGAACCGGCGCGGAGGTCGTAGCGCAACGCACCCGCACCGGGCGGCCGCGGGCGAGCAGGCGCTGGAGCGACTGGCCCTCCTCCTGGGTGAGCGAGAAGACCGGCACCGGCAGGGTCTCGCCGATGAAGCTGCCCGTGCGCGCCAGCAACTGGCCGCCGGCCTCGCGGTTGATGAAGAGCACGGCCCGCAAGCCGAGCTCGGCCGCCCGCTGCCCGATCTGCCGCGCGGTCAGCAGCGTCGACGGGCTGAGCAAGCCGACCTTGCCCGCCGTGCCGCCCAGCGCGCGCTCGGGTTCGAGGCCGCCGAGGTCGGTCACGTCGGCCTCGAACGCCGGCGTGGCCGGGCTGTAGGCGAGCGCCGCCACGCGCAGGCGCCGCGGGAACGGCGCGAGCAGTTCGACGCGGTCATCGCCGCGCCTCCAGCCGGGGAACTCGAACGCATCGACCTGCGGCGCGTAACCGAGCCCGCGCAGCTCGGCGGCGAGCGCTTCCAGCGCCGCGGCGTTCTGCGCCGAGCCGGTCAGGCGTCCGCCGAAGTCGTCGCACAGCCGGGTGAGCATCGCATGCGCGGCCTGGCCGGCCGACGCGGCGTCCTCGGCGCGGGCGGGTCCGACCGCCAGGCAGCTGAGGGCGAGTCCGAGAGCGGTAAGGGACTTCAGCATTCGTGGATCCAGACGGACATTTCTCCTTCGCCGCGATTGGCCCACAGCGCGTAGGGCACGGCGGTCAGCTTCGCCGGCTCCGTCGCCGGCGTGCTGGTCGAGTAAAGCGCATCGTCGGCCGCGATCAACCGGCGCGCCCCCGCCTCGAGCACCACGGCGCCGCCGAGCACGGCCGGATCGAAGCGCGCGGCGATCTCGGCGTCGCGGGGCAGCAACAGCTGGTCCAGCTGCGGGCCGTTGTCGACTTGCTCGAGGCAGTAGACGAGCGGGCCGCGCTGCAGGGCGACCCGCCCGCGGTCGTGATGCACGCGCAGGTTGGCCCGCACGCGCAGCACCGGCATGAGGAACTCGAGCCGCACCTCGTGCGCCGCGCCCCAGTCGCGCTCGATCGTGAGGTAGCCGTCGCGCACGCCGCCGGCGAGATCGACGGTTTCGCCGTCGCAGGTCGCGCTCGCCCCCGAACACCAGCCGGGGATGCGCAGCCGGAGCGCGAAGCGCGTCGGACGCGCGGCCTTGACGCGGATGACGATGTGCCCGTCCCACGGGTAGTCGGTCTCGACCTCGAGGCGCACGGCGACGCCGTGGACAGTCACGCGCGCCTCGCTGGCGGCGTAGAGGTGGAGCGCGATGCCGTCGGGCAGGAGCGAGTGCGAGTAGTGGGCGAGCGACGCCAGGGTGCGCGCGATGTTCGGCGGACAGCAGGCGCAGCCGAACCACGGCACGCGTTGCGTCTTGATGTGATGATGGTCGTAGCGCCGGTGCGCCTCGGCCGGGCGGACCTCGAGCTGGTTGACGTAGAAGAACGTCTTCCCGTCGAGCGCCATGCCGGCGAGCACGTTGTTGTAGAGCGTGCGCTCCATCACGTCGGCGTAGGCGCCGCGCAGCTCGAGATCGAGCATGCGGCGCGAGAAGAACACGAGGCCGAGGCCGGCGCAGCTCTCGGCGTAGGCGCGGTCGTTGGGCAGATCGTAGGGCTCGGAGAATTTCTCGCCCATCCACTCCGAGCCGATGCCGCCGGTGATATAGAGGTGGCGCCGCGTGATCTGCTCCCAGAGCGTGCGGCAGGCCTCGGCCAGGCCGGCGTCGGGCAACTCGCGCGCGAGGTCCGCCATCGCGGTGTAGAGATACATCGCCCGCACGGAATGTCCGACCGGCTCGGTCTGCTCGCGCACGGGGCGGTGCGCCTGCAGGTAGGCCCAGCGATCGTGGTAGAAATAGACCGGGAGTTTCTTCAGGCCGAGCCGCTTGATCTCCTCCTCGTAGTAGAGCGGCGCCGTGCCGCGCTGGTTGACGAACCACGCGGCGAGCCGCGCGTAACGGGCCTCGCCGGTCGCGCGCGCGAGCTTGATCAGCGCGAGCTCCACCTCCTCGTGACCGCAGTAGCCGGGAATTTTTCCGGGGCCGTCGCCGAAGGTGCGCTCGATCAGGTCGGCGAGCTTGCCGACGACGTCGAGCAGCGAGCGCTTGCCCGTGGCCTGGAAGTGCGCGACGCCCGCCTCGATGAAATGCCCCGCGATGTAGAGCTCGTGGTATTCGTGGAGGTTGGCCCAGCGCTTGTCCGGCTCGACGAGCTGGATGTAGGTGTCGAGGTAGCCGTCGGGCAGCTGCGCGCGGGCGATGGTGGCGATGAGGCGATCGAGCTCGGCGTCGAGCGCCGGGTCGGGATGCGTCGCCAGCCGGTAGGACGCCGCCTCGATCCACTTCGCCAGGTCGGAATCCTGGAACCACAGGCCGTAGAACTCGCCGGCCTTCTCGCCGGCGGCGACCTGGAAGTTGTGGATCGTGCCGCTGCGCTCCGCGCCGGGCACGCGGTCGTTCAGCGCCTCCCACTGGTAGGGAATGACGACCTCGCGCACGAGGCGCGCGCGGTCCGCGAGATAGCCGCGATGGAAGCGGACCTCGTGCAGCGGGATGACGGTCGGGCGGGCCATGGCGTTCAGCGCTCGCGCACGCGGTCGGTGATCGTGAGGGTGTTGAAGTCGAGCACGCGCTCGAGGCGGCCTTGGGTGATGGTCAGCTTGCGCGAGCCTTTCTCGGCGTTGAGGTGCGGGCCCTCGAAGAGCTTCCACTTCGAGTAGTCGACCGGCCGGCCGTCGACCTGCGGCGCCTCGCCGAAGGTGAAGGCCAGCGCATGGCCGCGCAGGCTCGTGAAGGTCACGGTCGGCACGGGCTCGAGCTTGAACGCGAGGGGCAGCGCGCGGATGGCGGCCTTGAAGTCCTCGAAGCTCTTGAACTCGCTCGCGCTGGCGGCCTGCACGATCGTGCCGTTCTTCAGGTGCGGGCTCACGAGAAGCTTGTCGCCCTTGTCGCCGCGGTCGACGCGCTCCCACTTGTAGCCGCCCGTGGGCGAGGGCAGCTGCTTATAGCCGAGCAGGTGTTCCCAGTGGAACGGCGCGAGCGGCCGGTAGGCGAGGTAGGCGTTGCCGCCCTGCGCGAAGATCCAGCCGGAGGCGTCCTCGGTCACGTTGACCAGGTCCTTCGAGAAGAACCCGTTCACCCGCGGGAAGCGCGTGCCCGCGGGGATGTCGTAGAGCGCGATCACGGTGTCGAGGTCCTGGAAGACGCGTTCGTAGGGCGAGCCGCCGAGGATCTTGTCCGGCACGTCGTAGGAGGGTTTGCCCTGGCTCGCGAGCAGCTCGAGCATGTGGTCGGGCAGCTCGGTGAAGTAGGTCTGCATGATCCGCTCCGAGGCATAGGGATGGGCGGAGAACAGGGTGTTGTGCACGCCGCGCGGATCGGGCACGGCCCAGGTCACGTCCCAGACGTGCGTCTGGATCGGATCGGTCATGCCGCCCTGGTAGGAGCCGACGGCGTAGTCGCGCCGCATGTAGTTGGTCTTGTAGACCGGCGCCATCAGCACGTCGCTGTAGCGCCAGCGGCGGCGGCTGCGCTTGAGGTCGTGCTGCAGGTAGTCCTCGCTGCGGTCGTTCGCCAGGCGGAAGATCACCTCGGGCACGTCGTAATTGGCCGCGGCGACCGCGAACCAGATGCCGAAGCCGCCGTAGCTCGGCGGCGGCGGCGTGTTGCCGAAGCACTGCCAGCTGAAATAAGACGAGAGCGCGAACCAGCGCTGGATGACCGAGGTGTCGTCGGTGCGGGCGTTCGGGCCGCGCAGGACGCCGTTGAGGGTGTTCTCGGCGAGGTCGGCGAGGATCCAGTCGAGCTTCATGCGTCCGCGGATCCGCATCGCGGGGTCGGTGGCCCAGGTGGACAGATAGAGCATCGGGATGGCGTATTCGCCGATGTAGTGCGTGGGGTTGAACTCCCCCTGCCCGATCGTCGTCGCCAGGTCCATCCAGTGGATCAGGTAGTCGCGCGCCTCGGCGCGGTTCTCGGCCGAGCTCTTGCCGTTGAACCAGCTCTCCGCGGGATCATCCGGGTAGAGTTCCGTCATCAGGTAGAGCGAGGTGTAATACATCGCCCAATGGTTCTCCGTGTCGCCGCGCATCGGGAAATACGTGCGCCAGGCGTCGCGGATCGCGGCCTTGGCCTCGGGCGTGAGCTGATCGCGGCCGAGGTAGGAGATCGCCGTCCAGGGAAACATCCAGAACATGTCTGCGCTCTGCGGGCCGCGCATGAGCTCGATGACGCGGGCCGACACCGCCGCGGCGTCCTCGTGCCGGGCGAGCTTGGCCGCGATCTGGCCGGAGCCGAAGGTCGCGGGGTCGCCGGGCTTCACCGAGTCGACATACCATTGCAGCACCTCGTTCGCGCGCGCGAGGTAGGCGGCGCGGCGGGCGTCGGCCCGGTAATCGCTCGGCGGCGTCGGCATCGGGCCGGTGGTGGCGGGCTGGGCCGGCGCGAGGACGGCCAGGACGCTGAACAGGGAAAGCAAAGCGGAAAATTTGTTCATGGACGTGATCCCGGTTCAGCGGGCGGACTTGGGCACGAAGGTGAAGGTCTGGATCGAGGCGCCCTGCATCGCGGGCACGGCACGCCAGGTGCGACCAAAGTCGGCCGAGGCGTAGAGTCCCTGGCCGAACACCGCGGCGTAGAGCTCGCCGCTGTCGGGATCGATGGCGGTGCGCCAAACGCGCGCCGGCGTCGGCAGACCGGCGTTGCGCGCCGTCCAGGTGACCCCGCCGTCCTCGCTGGCGAGCAGACCGTAGGTCCAGCTCGCGATGGCGAGGCGCCGGGCGTCGCGGGCGTCGAAGGCGACGTTGTAGAGCGCCTTCTCGGACGGCACGCCGGCGATCGGCTGCCAGGTCTGGCCGCCGTCGCGCGAGATCAGCGCCCCCGCGCTCTGCGTGACGCTGATCCACAGCTTGGGATCGTGCGGCGACTGCTGGATGTCGTCGACCGTGTCCTGGGTGACGAGGACGCGCTGCCAGGATTGGGCGCCGTCGGTGGTGAGATAGATGCCCGATTCGCAGCCGATAAGCAGGCGGCCCTGGGCGGTGCGGTCCGCCCGCACGACCTGGGTGTATTTGCCGCGTTGCGGCAGGCCGTTTTCGCTGCGCTGCCAGGTCTGGCCGCGGTCGCGCGAGACGACGATGCCGTCCGGCAACCCGGCGTAGACGTGGTCGGGAGCGAGCAGATCGACGGCCACGGACTTCGGCTCGGTCTCGTCCCAGCCGGTGACGAGGCGCCAGGACTTGCCGCCGTCGAGCGTGCGCAGCACGCCGCTGAGGCAGGCCACGTAGAAGACGTTGGCATCGCGCGGATCGAACGTCGTCGAGATGGCCAGCGGGTAGTTGAGGCCGACGTGCTTGAACGCGTCCGGGCCGGTGCGGAGGAACAGGCCGTTGGCGGTGCCGTCCTTCGAGCCCATGACGCGGCTGCCGTTGTTGAAGGCGGCGCAGAGATAAAGATCGTGGGTGACCGGCGCGGCGCCGGCGGCGAGACCGACGCCGAAACCCAGCAGGCGGAGGAGGTTTCTAATCATGGGCAGTAACGCAGGGGTAGAAAAAATCACGAAGAGGAACGGCGGCTCAGGCGCGGGTGTAGCGGGCGAGCGTGGAGGCGACGCGCTCGCAATGCTCGAGGGTGTTGAAGACGTGCAACGAGACCCGGACGGCCTCGAGCCCGGCCTCGTTCACCGGACGGCAGCGCAGGCGCTGCGTCTCCATCAGGTGGCCGAACACCGCGCCGGCCGTCCGGCCTTCGACGGCGAACGTCACCATGGCGGCGCGCATGTCGGCGCGCGTCGGGGTCAGGACCTTGACGCGGGGCAGGCCCTGGAGGGCGGCAAGGAGATAGTCCGCCAGCACGCGCCCGTGCTCGGCGATGCGCTCGCGGCCGATCGTGTTCTGGAAGCGCGCGGCCTCCGCCAGCGCGACGACGGAGGCGGCGTTGCGCGTGCCGTATTCGTGGCGCCGCGCGCCCTGAGTGTAGACGAGTTGGCCGCAGAGATCGAAATCGCCGCTCGAATACGCGCCCACGTGCAGCGGCGCCACCTCGTCGACGCGCTCGCGGCGGATGTAGAGCACGCCCGTCTCGCGCGGCGCGCCGAGCCATTTGTGCCCGCTGGTGGCGAACGAGTCGCAGCCGAGCGCATGCAGGTCGAACGGGATCATGCCGGCGGACTGTGCGCCGTCGACGTGCAGCCAGAGTCCCTTGGCGCGAGTGAATTCCGCCAATTGCTTCACCGGCATCACCAGGCCGGTCGGCGCCGTGATGTGGCTGACCTGGACGACGCGCGTGCGCGGGGTGACGAGCGCGGCGATGCGCTCGAGGTTCCCTTCGGGCGAGGCGGGATCCGGCTCGAACGTGCGCACAACGATGCCGATCTGGCGCGCGCGATTCAGCCACGGCAGGGAGCCGCCGGGATGCGCGTGGGTCTCGAAGATCACCTCGTCGCCCGCGCGCAGTCCGAGCCCCACCGCGATGATGGAGTTCCCCTCGGTGGCGTTGCGCGTGAAGCAGATCTCTTCCGGCTGGGCGCCGAGGAAGCCGGCCACGACAGCGCGGGCCTCCTCGAAGTAGAAATGCCCGGTCTCGACGCGGTGCTGAAGAATGCGCGAGCTGAGATCCAGCATGTCGAGCACCGGTCGGGGCGAGGGCCCGAGCCCGCCGCAGTTCAGGTAGATCAGATCGTCGTCCGTGACGTATTGGGAGCGCACGGCCTCCCAGAAGGCGGCGGAACCGGCCTCCGCTTTCGGCGGCCAGCCGCTGGGCGCCTGCTCGCTTTCCGCACGGGCGCTGCCGAGGGCAAACACGCCGGCACCCAATCCCAGCCGGCGGATGAACTGCAGCCGATTCATGCTCATGTGTCGGTGAAGGTCAGGGTGTGGTCGAGCTCGAGCACGCCGCCCGGCGGAAGCTCGAGGTCGCGTTGGTAGTGAAACGGAAAAGCCACGAGGGGATTGTGCCGCCGCACGAACCAGTGCAGCGGGCCGCCGGCGTTCGCAAAACGGATCGCCACCCGACGGAGCGAGCCGTCCTTCTGCGTCCGCCACTCGATCCAGTCCGCCGCCGCGCCGTGCACCTGGCTCTCCCTTCCCGTCCGTCGGCGCTGAGCAGCGTGATGCTCCGGTCGCCGTGCTCGTCGAGCAGCTCGCGGGCGCCGCGGAACTGCAGTCCGGTGTAGTGCGAGCCGACCAATCCCTCGGCCGAATGATAATTCGTGCAGGCGAGCGCGCGCGGCGTGACGTTGCGCAACCGCGACTGCCAGCGAAGCGACCACGCTTGCGCGGACTCCTGGCGCGCCGTGAGCCGCCGCTCCTCCTCGAGCAGCTTCTCGCCGCCGCCCAGCCAGTCGAGATGCTCGACGACGCAGCCGGGCTCCAGCTGGATCCAGCGCGCGTGGCGCTGCACGCCGTGGTCGGCGCGAAAGTGGTAGCCGCTGCCCTTGCGGTAGGTCGGGCCGCCCCAGAAATTCCATCCGCCGAGATTGTTGATCGTGAGGCTAAGGCCGTGGTGCCACGGATGGTCGTTGGGCCGAAAGTTGCTCAGGACCTCGCCGCTCAGCGAACACACCGGATGGGCGTAGGGACGCGGCGCCTCGTCGCGCGGCGTGTCGGGGCGGGCCACGTAGCGCAGCAGCACCCGGCCGTCCCCGGTGCGGCACTCCAGGACCTCGTCGGCCTCGAGGGTGAAACGCAGCTCGCTCATGACAGGGTCACCGCGGTGTGGAATTTTCCGCCCGCGCCCTGCGCGCGGCTGCCGTCGGGCAGCGTCACCTGCACGGGCGTGGCGGCGGGCGAGTCGATTTCCAGGTGGAAGCGCGTCCCCTCCACCCGCCAGGCCACCGTCACCGGGCCGCGCGGCGTGCACACGCGGCCGCGCGCGTGCTGCAGGCCGCAGCGGTGCGGCTGCACCGCGATCTCGGCGAAGCCCGGCGCACGCGGCGTGACGCCGAGCACGCGTTCGAGAAACTCGAGCGCCGGGTGCGCGCTCCAGGCGTGGCAGAGCGAGCGCCAGTAGCTGTTCTCCTCGACGAAGGTGTCGAGCCCCGCCTCGACCATCTCGTGCCACGGGCCGAGAAACTCCGGCATGCGGTCGTAGGCTCCGGCCCGCTCGAGGGCGCGGAAACCGGTGTGCCACCAGAAGAACGATCCCGGCGCCAGCGCGGCGTCGGACGGGAAGCGTTTCAGCACCCGCGCGCGCTCGCGCTCTCCGGCGGCGCCGCAGACGATCGCCCAGGCATTGCCGTATTGGCTCACTTCCGGGCCTCCCGGACGGTCGAGGTAGAGCCCCTCGCCTTCCGACCAGAAGCGACGGTGCAAGCTGGCGCGCAGGCCGTGCGCCTCGTCGGCCAGCGCCTGCGCGCGCGCCGCGCGTCCGAGGCTGCGCTCCAGATCGGCGACGTCGTCGAGCGCCTGGATAAACTGCGCCGCAATGATGCAGGTCGGGCCGGTGTCGGCTCCCGGCACGACTCCGCGCGGCCACCACGGGCACCAGTCGGTGATGTTCCAGAACGGCAGCTTCGCCGGCAGGCCGTCCGCATCACCGTGCCGGCGGAACCAATCGAGCACCGCCGTCATGCCGGGGAGAAGCTGCTGCGCCGTCTCGCGGTCGCCGGTGATGAAGAGGTAGTCGCGAATGTTGGTGATCCAGTGCAGCGACCACGAGGGAATCACCTGCACGAGGCGCGACGGATACCGGCTCTGCGTGAGGCCCTCCGACAGGCGCGACCAGTCGAACTGGAGCAGCGCCTGGCGGCTCAGGGCGTAGTCGCCCGTCGTGAGCATCGCGATCTTCGACGTGATCATCGTATCCCCGGCATACTGCATCTGCTCGTAGTGCGGGCAGTCTTCGAAGGTCTCGTGGGAACACAGCCGCATCGTGTGCAGACCGACGCGCCAGATTTTTTCCAGGCGCGCGTCGGAGCAGGCGAACTCGGCCTTCACCTCGTAGGGATACGCCGAGAAACGATGCCCGAGCGCGCACAGCTGCAGCGCCGCGTCGCCCGTCTTGATCTCGAGGCCGATGTAGCGGAACGCGCGCCAGTGCAGGGGCTCGAACTCCTCGTCCGGCGCGCCCGCCGGCTCCCAGACGTCGCACCAGCCGGTGACGGTGCCGCGGCGATCGAACGTCCAGCCGGAGGACTCGTCGGCGAAATGCGACGCGAGATTCGCGAGCGGCTGCGGCTTGCCCAGGAGGCGCGCACCGGGCGTGGACCACGGCAACCGCAGGGCCTCCGCATAAGTCAGCGTGAGCGTGGCGCCCGCGCCGCCCGCCGTCTGCAGGCTCGGATAGCCCGTCGTGAGCTTCCCCGCATCCAGCACGACCCGCACCGTGGTGCGCGGCGGCACTGTCACCGGGCCGGAACCGGCGACCAGCCGGCTCCACGCCTCGCCCGCCAGCGCCCCGCCAGGCAGGAACACGTCCGCGAAGCGCGCCCCCGGTCCCTCCTCCAGTTGCGGGATGATGCGCGGCATCAAGCCGTAGGGGCTCGTCGGGTCACGCCGGTTCTCCAAGCGCTCGGCGGTGTAGAGAACCGTGGCCTCGCTCCACGCCGAATCATCGAACTCCGGCTGCGTCCATCCGGCCGGTATCTCCGCGGAGACCCGGTGCTCGAAATAGCCGTGATATCCCTCGAAGCGCGTGCCGATGTTCTGGAAGCGGAATCCCCGGTCCGCGGCGACCCTCCAACCCGCCAGACCGGTGTCGATCCGCTCGGACGCGTCCCCCGCCAGCTCCCCCTCGAGGACGAAGCCGCCGGTGTAGGTCATCACCGAGCACGGCGCGCCCAGCGCCGAGGGCCGGTGCGCAACGCGGGACATGTCGAGCACGAGCGCCGCCACCACGTTGCGCCCGGCGCGGAGCAGCGGAGTGAGGTCGAAGCGGTCGTAGAAATGATGATTCACATCGCCTTTGGCCGGACCGCGCCCGACCAGGTGCCCGTTGCAGTAGAATAGAAAGCGGCTGTCGGCGGAGACATGCACCGTGAGCTGCGCTCCGCTTCCCTTCGCGACCGAGAAAACCCGCCGGAAGTAGCGCACCGGATAATGCGATGCCGGCGCCACCGTCGGCGCCGCGTGGCTGCCCTCGGCAGACCAGATCCAGGCCGCGCGCTGAACGAAGGGGAGGTAGCTCATGGGGTAACGGGACAAGCCAAGGGGTGGAGCTCGGATCGCCGCAGTCGCGACCCAAGGGCGGCCAACACTGAGCCAGCAAGAACAAGCTTTTCAAGTCGGTTTTCATGTATTTTCATATCTTTGCATGAAAAATTCAGCCGCCACCCCACGCCTGATCCTGTGCGCCTCGCTCTGGTCGATGGAGGGCCAGCCCGCGCCTGCCCGCCCGTGGTCGCTCGCGACCAAGATGCGCCTGATCAAGGAGGCCGGCTTCGACGGCATCGCCGAGATGTTCCGTCCGGAATTCGCGCCGCACCTCGCCCGCCACGGATTGAAAATCTGCGGGCGCGTCTTCTCCCGCGACGGACGCGACGTGGAGCCGCTGCTGCGCATCGAGGCGGCGGGCGGCGCCAAGTATGTCAACTGTCTGCTCGGCGAGCACGACACCCGCCCCGCCGCCGCCGTGCGGCTCATCCGGCAGACGATCCGCGCAGCGCGAGCGCTCGGCCTCGAGGCGCACGTCGAGACGCATCGCGACTCCTGCACGGAGACCCCGGAAAAGCTCTCTGAAATCGCCCGCCGCTACCGGCGCGAAACCGGCGAGCTTCTGCCCGTCACCTGGGACCATTCCCACCTGTGCGTAATGAAGCACATGCTGCCGGCCGACTACTCGCGGCGGCTGCTGGACCAGCCCCGGCTGATCCAGCACTCCCGGATGTTCCACTGCCGCCCGTTCAACAGCCAGCACTGCCAGGTTCCGGTCACCGACGGACGCGGACGGCTGACCCCGGAGTTCCTCGATTACATCCGCTTCGTCGAGGACCTCTTCACCGTCTGGCTGCAGGGCCCGGCCCCGCGCGGCGAGCTCTGGGTCTGCCCCGAATTGGGCACCACGGTGGGCTACAACGTGAGCACCAATCCGCCCGTGTGGCCGGACACGGTGCGCTGCCGCACCGAGTTGCTGGCGGCGTGGGGGCGCGCGCGGCGGCGTGCCTCGCGGACGCCAGAAATCGCTTGACGTTTCACCGCTTCTTTCATGCCTTTTCCTGAAAATTTCATTTCGGGCCACCCCACCCCATGCTGATCACCGAAATTGCCCGCAAGGCGCGCGTTTCTCCCGCTACGGTTTCTCGCGCGATCAACCAGCCTCAGCTGGTCGCGACCGACAGCCTGGCCCGTATCCGCGCGGTGATGCAGGAGCACAACTATGTTCCCGCTCCGCTCAATCGCCGCCGCGGGCCCAAGGCCCGGCTGCCGGAGCATCGCCGCATCGGCGTGTGGTTCGTGGGCGCCAAGGCCAACAATCCCAGCCTGAACTGGTTTCAGGACCAGCTGCTCCAGGTCCAGTCGACCGATCCGCGCTACCGCGTCGACCTGCGCGTGCTCTTCTCGAACACGCCCGATGAACTGCCGCGCACGCTCGGCAGCGAGGGGCTCGACGGCGTCATCGTCCAGGGCATGGAGCCGTCCGCGCAGTGCCTGGCCCAGCTGCGCGAGATCCCTCACGTCTGGTTCATGACCCGCCGCTCCGACACTTATCCCGGCGATTACGTCGAGCCGAACAACGAGGAGAACGGCATCATGGCCGCCGACTACCTCAAGTCCCGCGGGCACAAGACGGTCGCCGTGATCTCGACCGACCCGGAATACAGCGCGATCACCCGCCGCACCGACGCCTTCCTCGCCCGCGCCAAGCAGATCGGCCTCACCGCGCACACCATCCTCGGCCAGGCCAATCCCGGCGTCAGCTATCTCGAGATTTCCCCGCTGCAGGCGGAGAGCGACGTGCTCGTGAAGCGCCTCGCCGCCGCGCCGGGCAAGGTCACCGGACTCTACCTGCCCGTCGACCATTTCTGCGGCTCCTTCTTCCGCTCGCTGCGCGAGTCCGGCCGCAAGCCGGAGCGCGACGTCGAGACGATCCTCGGCAACTACAACCCGATGATCTACCACAATCTCGACCACTCCCCGGCCGTGATCGACATCAACCTCGGCACCCTCGTGCGCAAGGTCATCGATCACCTCCTCTGGCGCATCGAGAATCCCACCGTCGCCGGGCGCATCGGCATCAGCGTCTCTCCGCGCCTGCTCACCTCGGGTGCGCCGCGCCCCGCCGCCTCCTGACCCTTTCCTTTGAACCGGAATCACCGGTCCTCAACCCGGAAACTACAAACCACAGCATGAAACCGACCCCAACTACCCCGGCGGATCGCATTCGATCTGCCCTGGCTATCGGTCTCGCGACGCTGCTCACGGTCTCTGCCTCCGCGCAGAGCGCCGACAGTGACGCTCTCCGCCGTCTGCAGGAGGAGAACGCCGCCTTGCGCAAGCGCCTCGCCGAGCTCGAGACTCCAGCCAAGTCCGCCAGCTCGGCCGCCGCGACCGCACCCGCGACGTCCAGCCAGGCTCCCGCCGCCGCGCCGGCCACGGCCACCACCACGCGCGAAGACGGCGTCCTCGTCCTCTCGCCCTTCGAGGTCAGCTCGGACAAGGACTACGGTTACCTCAAGACCAACTCGATGACGGCGACGCGCATCGGCATGCCGATCCAGAAGACGCCGATGTCGGTCTCGGTCCTCTCGAAGGACTTCCTCGACGACGCCAACATCCGGTCGCTCACCGACATTCTCCGCTACAGCTCGTCCGGCGCCGGCGACAACAACTACGCCATGCGCCGTCCGGCCAACAGCGCCACGCCGCAAGGCGGCTTCACCATGCGCGGTTTCGGCGTGAACACGGTCCTGCGCAACGGCGTGCCGCGCTACATCGGCTACAACGTGAACAACGTCGATCGCGTCGAGGTCGT
Source organism: Oleiharenicola sp. Vm1 (assembly GCF_047777955.1). Taxonomy (GTDB): domain Bacteria; phylum Verrucomicrobiota; class Verrucomicrobiia; order Opitutales; family Opitutaceae; genus Didemnitutus. Next base: position 2,232,665 of record NZ_CP180537.1, on the reverse strand, counting down.
GAAAGGCCCCGCGTCCGTGTTCTTCGGTGCCGGCTATCCCGGCGGCGTCATCAACTACGTCACCAAGCAGCCCGTCTTCGGCAAGTCGCCGACGATGATCAGCTACACGGTCGGTGACGAGTCGCTCGAGCGCGTGGTCGTCGACATGAACTCGAACATGGGCCGCAAGGCCGCGATGCGCATCGTCGGCTCCTGGGAAGATTCCAAGGGCGCCGCCGTGTTCGAAATGAACAAGACGAACAGCGTCACCGGCAACCTCGCCCTCGTGCCCTTCGCAAGCGGCAAGGTGAAGCTCACGTTCGAAATGGAGCACCTCGAATCGCGCTTCAACCAGAACCAGGGCTCCTGGATCTGGCCGCAAGGCTGGTTCGACGCCTACGCGAATCCGTCCGCGGCCCTCATGACCGCCGCCGGTTCCGCCACGGCCGACGCCTACCGCGCGCGCATCCTCTCCAGCCCGGGCAACTACATCGCCGACGTCCGCAAGGCCGCCAACGACTACGGCATCCCGCTGTGGACGTCCGCCACCCGCGGCGCCTACTACCAGGACAAGAACGGAAACCGCGTCCTCGACAAGGGCTTCAACTACACCAACCGCGGCACGTTCTCGAACAACGTCGTCAACACGCCCAGCCTCACGGTGGAGATGTCCCCCTTCAGCTGGATGGACTTCCGCTACGTGATGGTGCGGGAGAACGCGCGCTTCGACAGCCTCGAGGGCACGCAGACCCCGACCGCCGACGGCCGCACGTTCAACGCCCTCACCGGCAACTCGACCTCGGGCTACTACCGCAAGCTCAACACCCACCAGTTCGACGCGATCTTCAAGAAGGAGCTGTGGGGCATGAAGCACACGCTGCTCGTCGGCGGCCTGTTCCAGGAGCAGCTGCAGCAATACAACGCCAACGCGCCGCTCTCGCCCAACTACTCCCAGATCCCCGGCGCCACCAATCCCGCGGGCAACCCGGGCGTGGTCATCACGGGCTCCGTCGGCACGGGCGGCCAGTTCGCGCCCTGGGTCTCCACCGCCGATGTGCCGGTCAACCAGGTCATCCGCGACCGCTACGGCAACATCAAGACGGTCCAGCAGGTCTTCACCCAGTGGGACCCCGGTTATGAGATCCAGCCCGACATCAGCCGCGTGTTCCTCTACGACCGCACGCTGCTCGACGGCTACTACACCCAGTATCAGGCCGGCTACGTCAACTACAACGGCAGCCTCTTCAACGACCGCCTGAACATCCTCGCCGGCGTTCGCCGCGAGATGAACCGCGACAGCGGCCAATACCTCACGTCGAACTTCCCCTGGTTCGCTCCGCCGCCCTACGCCTTCGCCGACCAGGCCGCCTACCCGCCCAGCGTCTACAACTACACGCCGAGCTACTCCGGCAGCTACGACATGTTCACCCGCCAGGCGGGCACGTCGTGGATGGGCGGCGCCTCGTTTGAAATCGTCAAGGACGTGAACGTCTTCGCCTCCTTCTCGAAGACCTTCCGCCTCAACGTCGGCAACGCCGGCGGCATCGGCGAGGTCGCGCTCCCCGACATCTACAACGCCGCGATGGCCTACCAGCGCAGCGTCGGCAGCTCGAGCTTCGTCTACAACGGCCAGACCATCACGTCGCTCGACCAGTTCCGCTCCGCGATCGCCTCCACCGGCGCGCTCGTGAAGGTCCCGAACGAGACCGGCACGAACATGGAAATCGGCGTCAAGACCAGCCTCTGGGACAACAAGCTCGTCGGCACCCTCTCGGTGTTCCGCGCCGAGCGCAAGGACCAGCGCTATGACGACTCCGCCCGCCAGGTCGCGGAAAACCTGAACTACGGCAACAACCTCGGCATCTTCGGCCCCGCCGGCACCAACGCCTACGCCAACACCCGCGTGCTGCGCTGGCGCACCGTCGGCCTGAAGAACCGCATCGAGGGCGCCGACTTCGAGGTCATCTGGACCCCGACCCGCCACTTCCAGACCGTGCTCAACGGCGCCTGGATGTGGACGGCCAAGACGGTCGACAACCCGACCGTGCCGCGCCCCGGCACCACCGCCTACAACGCCCTCACCGGCGTCGCCAAGATCAACGCCGACCTCCAATACGGCGAGCGCATCGAGAACGTGCCCGAGTTCCGCCTCAACATGCTGAACAAATACACGTTCCGCGACGGCATCGTCCGCGGCCTCTCCGTCGGCCTCGGCACCCGCTACAGCTCGGAGACGATCATCAGCCGCACGGCGGACTACAACCCCCGCCGCGGCGGTCTCACCTCCGGCAACTTCCTGGTGTTCGATGTGACCGCGTCGTATCCGTGGGAGGTCCTGGGCTACAAGCTCCAGACCAACCTCGGCATCTACAACGCCACCGACAAGGACTACATCGAAGGCCCCACCACCGTTCTGTCGCCGCCGCGCACGTGGCTGCTGACGAACACGCTGACCTTCTGATCTTGGGTTCAGTTCGTTAGGAATCTGAGGCGGAGGCCGGTCCGGCCTCCGCCTCTTTTGCTCCAGGACCTCTCCGGCGCGCATCGTCGCGCGCCCCGCTCGCTCCCGACTCATGAGCCCGACCTCGCCCCGCCTCGACGCGGAGGCATCGCCCCGCCGACCGGCCCCGGCCCGCCCCGGACTGGAGGACTTCACCAGCGCCCCGCTGCGCGCCCGGGTCGGTGAACTCTTCAATCCCCCGGCCTCACCAATTTCTTCGGCTGCCTGCAGGCCGCGTTCGACGCCGTCGCCGTGCAGCATGTGACGTTTGCGCCGTATTCCTGCGGCGAAAGCAGCCTGGGCACCCTCGCCCTGAACGACCGCGCCGTCATGGCCGCCGGTCACGAGATCGAATTCGTCTGGCGCCCCGACCGCATCGAACGGCGCCTCTCGCTCGACGGTTTCGCCCTCGAGAGCATCACCGCGATGGGCGTGCGCGCCGCCACCGTCGAGGTGCGCCTCCGCGTCACCAACCCGACCGCCGCGCCCCGCGCCGCCCGCCTGCGCCTGCTCGCCGGCGAGGGCGTCATCCACTCGCCCGATCGCTGGAAGACGCCGTATTCGCCGCGCGAATGCCCGGCGATCTCCACCACGCCGTGGGAGGGCACCCCGCCCCTCTCCGCGCTCGTGCGCAACGAGCGCGCGCCCACGCCGGCGCGCGACGGCCTCCTCTTCACCTCCCGCACCAGCCGCGCCGCCCTGCTGCAGGCGACCGCTCCCGCGCCCGACCGCATCGAGGACCGGTTCTTCCACTTCGACTGGATCCTCGCCGCCGGCGAGACGCGCGAACTGGTCTACTTCATCGCACTGGGCGCCACCGCCGCCGAGACGCTCGACCTGCTCGCCCGCTGGCAGGCCGACGGCCGCCACCTGACCGCCGCTGCCGAGGCCGACTGGCGGCGCGAGCTCGCCGCCGTCTTCACCCCGGGCAACGATCGCTACAGCGGCCACCTGCCCCTGCTCGCGACGACCGACGCCGCCCTCCGCGCCCTCTACCTCAACGCCGTCGTCACGGTCGTCTATTTCAAGCGCGAGCACCCCGCCGCGAAGTTTCGCCGGACCTACACGACGCTCATGCCGCGCTACTGGGTCACGACGAGCTTCATCAACGACTGGTCGCTCACCGCCCTCCTCCTCGTCCTGCTCGATCCCGCCTGCGTGCGCCAGATGCTCGAGGTCTGGCTCGAGCGCGACGTCCACCGGCATTTCGGCGTCGAATACGTCAGCGGCGAGAGCACCGGCAATTGGTATTCCTGCAACGACTACGCCATGACGCGGCTCATCACGACCTACCTGCGCGTCACCGGCGACCTGGCCTGGCTCGACCGCGCGGTCGGCGGCCGCACCGTCCGCTCCCACCTCCTCGGCCTCGCGACGCACTACCGCCAGCTCGCCGGCCCCTCCGGCCTCGCCGACTACGGCGACCGCAACAGCCTCCTCGAGGCTGTCGGCACCTACGAACACGAGGTCGCCTCCCTCAACGCCGCCAACGTCTGGATCCTGCGCGAGGTCGCCGAGCTGCTCGAGTTTCTCGGCGAGCCCGTCGCCGCCCGCGAGCTGCGCTCGGAAGCCGACGCCCTCGTCCCGCGCGTGCAGGCGCTCTACCGCCCCGGAACCGGCTACTGGAACTGCCGCCGGCCCGACGGTTCGCTCGTGCCGGTCCGCCACGTCTGGGACTTCATCCACACGCTCCACTTCCTGCACCACGACCTGCCCGCCGCGCAGATCGACGAGATGGTGGCCTTCTTCACCCGCGAGCTGATGAGCCCCACCTGGCTCGCCGCGCTCTCGCCGCTCGACGCCGACGCCGGGTTCTCGCTCCGCCCCGACCACCAGTGGAACGGCTCCTATCCCGGCTGGGTCGCGCTCGCCATCGGCGCGCTGGCCAAGGCCGGACGGCGCGACGTGCTCGCCCGCTGGCTGCCCGGCCTCGCCGCCTCGGCGCGGCAGGGGCCCTTCTCCCAGGCGCATTTCGTCGAAACCTATGCGCCCCCGCTCGCCGGCGGCGCGCGCAAGGCCCCGACCGAGTGGCCTTACATCAACGACTGGACCGTCCTCTGCGCCGGCGGCTTCTTCGACGCCATCCTGCTCGACCTCTTCGGCCTCGAGTTCGGCTACCGCGAGCTTTCCGCCCGTCCGCGCCTCGTCCCGCTCGATCCGGCCGCGCGGCTGCATCACGTCTCCTGGCACGGCCAGCTGCACACCGTGTCGGCCAACGGCGCCATCCACCTCGAATTCGCCCCATGAGTTCCACGCCCCTCCGCTCGTCCGTCGAAATGCGCGGCGACCGTCCGACCCTCGTGCTCAACGGCCGGCCGCACGCCCCGCTCATCTACGCGCTGTCCGACTGCCCCGGGGCGCGCTGGACGTGGGAGGAGGTGCCCGCCCGCAACATCCGGCTCTTCGGCGAGCAGGGCGTCCGCCTCTTCCAGTGCGATCTCTGGTTCGACCAGCTGCTCACCGCGGAGGGAAACTCGACCTCGCGCTCGCCCGCCGCCAGATCGCCGGCGTCACCGCCCAATGCCCCGACGGCGCCGTGATGATTCGCCTGCACGTCAATCCGCCCGCCGCCTGGTGCGAGGCGCATCCGGACGAATGCGTCGGCTACGCCGACATCGCCGCCCAGCCCGACCGGCTGTGGGGCCTCCAGCGCCCCGTCGGCACCGATGGCGGCAATCCGCTGCGCGCCAGCTTCGCCTCCGTGCGCTGGCTCACCTGGGCGCGCGGACATCTGGCGACGTTCTGCCGCGAGCTCGGCGAAACGCCGGAAGGCGGCGCGGTCTTCGCCCTCCAGCTCGCCAACGGGCTCTACGGCGAATGGCACCAGTTCGGTTTCCTGCATCATGACCCCGACACCGGCGTCGCGGCCACGCGGTCCTTCCGCGCCTGGCTCCGCGCCCGCTACCACGACGACGCGGGGCTGGCGCGCGCGTGGCACCGCCCCGCCGCGAAGCTCGACGCCGTCGTCGCGCCGGGCTCCGCCGAACGCGAGCGCGCGAACCTCGGCGTGCTGCGCGATCCGCGGGAGCAGCAGGACATCATCGATTACTTCCGCTGGCTGCACGAGACGATGGCCGACGCGCTGCTCGCCCTCGCCGGCGACGTGAAACGCTACTGGCCGCGCCCGATCGTGACCGCCGCCTTTCAGGGCTATTTCTACGGGCAGTTCGGGCGCAACGCCGCCGGCAGCCACCTCGCGCACGATCGCGTGCTCGCTTCGCCGCATCTCGACTGCCTGTGCTCGCCCGCCTCCTACACCGCCGGCGTCCGGGCGATGGGCGGCTCCGGCCACGGCCGCGGCATCATGGGCGCCGTGCGCCGCGCGGGGAAGCTCTGGCTCGACGAGAACGACCACGGCACCTTCCTCGTCGGCTGCCCGTGGGACCGCGAGTTCCACAGCACGCTCGAGGACGACATCGCCTACATCCGCCGCAACGCGCTGCAGCCCGTGCTGCGCGGCGGCGGCCAGTGGTGGTATGACTTCGGCATCGTGGCGGGCACCCCGGCGTTCGTCTCGCACGGCAACGTCGGCTGGTGGGACCATCCCCGCCTGGCGGAGGAGATCCGCGCCGTGCATGCGCTCGCGCAGAGCCGCCACGACCAGGCCTACCGGCGCCCGGCCGACACGCTGGTCGTCCACGATCCCTGGTCCTTCTGCCACACCGTGGCCCGGCGCTGGTCGCTCGAGGGCTTCAAGTTCGGCGACCAGCCGCCGCCCGGCCCGAATCCATTTTCCGGCAAGGGCATGGATGGCCTGCTCGAGGGGCTCTTCCACTCCGGCCTCATCTTCGACGAGGCGCTGATCGGCGAACTCGCGACGATCGATCTCGCGGCGTATCGCCTGATCATTTTCGGCTCGACGCCGATCCTGTCGCCCGAGGCGCGTCGCACGCTCGCCCAGCGGGTCGCCCAGTCGGGCCGCCACGTCGTGCTCACCGGCTTCGCCGGCTGGGGCGACGGCGCCCGCGTCGCTCCCGAACTCGCCACGGAGGTCAGCGGCATCGACACCCGATTGACCGACCTGCCGGACCCGCGGTCGCAGCTCGCGCTCGACGGCGCGACCGAGGACCAGCAGCTCGAACCGCCGAAGCAGGCGCCCGCCTACCTCGCGCCGGAGGCGCAGGTCGTCGGCCGCTGGAAAAACGGCACCATCAGCGCCGCGTTCCGCCCGACCGCGGCGGCGACGTGGTGGAATTTCGCCGTGTGTCCCGTCAACCCGGACCTCCTGCGCGCCCTCGGCCGCCGTGCCGGCTGCCACATTCTCAACGACCACAACGACGCCACCTCGCTCGGCGACGGGCTGCTGATGGTGCACACGCTCCGCGGCGGCGCGCGCCGCCTTCGCCTCCCCGGCGGCGCGGAGATCGCGATCAACCTCGCGCCGCGCAGCACCACCGTCCTCGACGCCCGGACCGGCGCCATCCTGCTCGCCTGAACTTTCCCATGATCCGCAGACTCCTCCTCTCCTCGCTCCTGCTCGGCACCCTCGCCGTGGCCGCATCCGCGGCCGGCCGCCTCGACGGCGTCTGGCGCCTCGACCCCGCCGCCAGCACCGCCCTCGACGGCTGGACCGGCATCGACCTGGCCATCCGCACCGACGGCACGCGCGTCGCCGTCGAGCACCGCATGTCCTGGCGCAGCACCAAGGTCACGAAAACGAACACCTTCGACACCGCCGCGCCGGTGGAAATCCCCGCCTTCTTCCGCATCGAGCAGCGGCACATGGCCGTCTACCCGGCCAAGACCGGCACGACCCACGCCACCGCCGCCTGGCTCGACGACGGCCGCACGCTGCGCACCGAGGCGATCACGCCGGTCGAGGTCTCCCAGGGCGACACCCGCCTGCGCATCACCAGCGAGTATCGCGTCAGCGAGGACGGCGCCGTCCTCACCGTGATCGAGCTGCACTCCACGCGCAATCGTCCCCTCGTCTACGTCTTCCGCAAGGTCACCGCCCAATGAAATCCCTTTCCCTCCTCCTCTCCTGTCTCGCCCTGGCCTGCGCCGTGACGCGCGCCGCCGAACCGGCCGCGCCCGCCGGCCGCGCCGCCTGGGTGATGCATTTCGACTCCGACTGGCAGGTCAAGGGCGGCCTGCCCGAAAAGGTCCTGCTGCTCAGCCTGCAGGGCCTCGCCAACCGCACCGAGCCGCGCCTCTACGCCATCCACCCGCGCGACTACCAGTGGGAGATCACCCAGCCGCTCTTCGATTTCTACCAGCGCAAGCACGGCGTCCGCTTCACCGAGATCAAGGATGCCGAGGCGGCGCTCACCGCCTTCGCCCGCTACGCCAAGGGCTACGTGGTGTGGGATCCCGCCGTGCCCGCGACGATGAACGTCGCGTTCACCATCGCCGGCCTCGAGGACGCGCTGGTCGTGACCGAGGCGCAGATCCCCTTCGTCGAGCGCCACGGCCTCCGGCGCATCGACGATCTGCGCGGCCGCTACAACGGCCAGACCGACGCCCAGATCTACGGCGACGCCCGCCAGCGCTACTGGGCCCGCTGCAACAAGGACGAGATCATGCTCATGGGCGGCCACGCCGGCGCGATCCGCATGCCCGGCATGGCCGACTGGGGCGTGCGCGAGCGGATGTTCTTCCACGACCTCTCCGCCAATCCCGTCCACGCCGCCGAGCTCGCGCTCAACCGCGAGCTGCTCGGTCAACTCCATCCCGGCGCGACCGTCTTCGGCTGGCACTCCTACGGCAAGGACACCGAGGAGCAGCACACCACGCTCCTCTCCAGCTACGGCCTGAAGATGGAGGGGCTGCACAACCTCCCCAACCTCTCCTTCAACTGCCAGTTCACTTTCACGCCCGGCTTCCGCTTCACCAACAACCACCACGTCGCCCGCGACGCCAAGCTGACCGCCGAGCCGAAGGTCTACCTCAGCTTCGTGCAATCCGACTCGATCGGCATCGGCGTGTGGACCAAGCCCGGCCGCGGCAAGCTGCCCTTCGGCTGGCAGGTCACGATGAACTGGACGAAGTTCTCGCCCGCCGCCCTCGAGTATTTCCACGAGAGCGCCACGCCGAACGACTACTTCATCGGCGGCCTCTCCGGCCCGGGCTACATGTATCCCAACCACATCCCGGCCGAGCGCTTCGGCCCGCTGATGCAGGAGGCCAACACCATGATGGCCCAGCTCGACGAGTGCGTGCTGGAGATCATGGACAACTCCGCCGCCGACGGGAACGTCGGCAACGCCGACCTCACCCGCGAGACCGTCGACCGCTACTACGCCGCCTTCCCCCACGTCATCGGCTTCATCAACGGCTACGGCCCCGCCCGCACCCGCGACCTGCGCGACACCCGGCCGATGCTTTCCTACGAATACTACATCGATCCGCGCCGCCCGCGCGCCGAGGTCGCCGCCGACCTCAACGAGCTCATCGCGCTCAACGCCCGGCGCCCCTACTTCCTCCTCGTCCACGTCCGCGAGTCGAACGACGTCAACAGCCTCGTCGAGGTCACGAAGCAGCTCGAGGGCCCGGTCGAGATCGTGCCGCTCGACGTCTTCCTGAAGCTCGCCGCCAGCGCCAAGACCTACACCACGCGCTACCAGGATCCCGCCGATCCGAAGCACTTCGCCGGTTACAAGTGAAACGCCCCGCCTGACCATGCGCCTGAGCCGCCTCGTCCGCTTCGTCGGCGCCGTGCTCCTCCCGGTCGCGCTCGCCCGCGCGCTCACGGTCGGACCGCTGCACACCGAATACCGGACGGAGCCGCTCGCGCTGGACGTGGCGCAACCGCGCTTCGGCTGGCAGCTCGCCGCCGCCGAGCGCGCGCAGCGGCAAACGGCCTACCAGGTCCGCGTCGCCGCCACGCCCGCCGCCCTCGCCGCCGGCGACGCCCTCCTCTGGGACTCGGGCAAGGTGACCGCCGCCGACAGCTTCGGCGTGAGCTACGCCGGCCCCGCGCTGCGCTCCGGCGCGCGCTATTACTGGTCGGTGCGCGTCTGGGACGCGCAGGACCGCGCCTCCGCGTGGGCCGCGCCGTCCTGGTGGCAGATGGGCCTGTTGCAGCCGGCAGACTGGCACGCCCGCTGGATCGGCGCCTCCACCGCGGCCGCGAGCCCCCTGCTCCGCCGCGAATTCCCCCTGGAGAAAAAGCTCCGCCGCGCCACCGCCCACGCCTACGCCGTCGGCTGGTATCGCCTGCTCGTGAACGGCACCGAGCTGACCGAGCGCGTCCTCTCGCCCGTCAATTCCAACTACCCGAAAGGCCTCTTCTACGATTCCTACGACGTCACCGCGCTCCTGCGCCGCGGCGCCAACACCCTCGGCCTCTGGCTCGCCCCCGGCTACCACCAGAGCTACTCGAAATACGGCTACCGCTGGGACGCTCCCCTAGCCGCCCGGCTGCAACTGCAGCTCGAGTTCGACGACGGCTCCACCGCGGTCATCGGCACCGACGAGACCTGGAAGTGGACCGACAGCCCGGTCCTCGCCAGCGACATCTATCACGGCGAAACCTACGACGCGCGCCGCGAGCTCCCCGGCTGGAGCGCCGCCGGCTTCGACGACCGCAGCTGGCAACCCGTCGCGCTCCGCCCTGCACCGGCCGGACCGCTTCGCGCCTGCCCTTTTCCCGGCCTCGCCGTCGCCGCCGAAATCCGTCCGGTGAAACGGACCGAGCCGCGCCCAGGCGTCTTCGTCTTCGACCTCGGCCAGAACATCGCCGGCTGGGTCCGCCTCCAGGCCCGCGGCCCCGCCGGCACCCGCCTAGTGCTCCGCCACGCCGAGGACATCCACCCCGACGGCACGCTGGACGACACGACGAATCGTGCCGCCCGCGCCACCGACACGTTCATCCTCGGCGGACGCGGCGAGGAAACCTACGCCCCGCGCTTCACCTACCACGGCTTCCGCTACGTCGAGGTCACCGGCTATCCCGGCACGCCCGCGCTCGACGCGCTCACCGGCCTCGCCGTGCACGCCGCGCTCGAGGACGCGGGCGCGTTTCGCTGCTCCGACCCGCTCGTGAATCGGCTGCACGAGAACTTCCGCCGCTCCCTCGCCAACAATCTCTACGGCATCCCGACCGACACGCCGACGCGCGACGAGCGCACGCCCTGCCAGATGGATTCGCTCGCCGTGGAGGAGGCCGCCATCGCCAACTTCGGCCTCTCCGGCTACTACGCGAAATGGCTGCACGACATCGCCGGCGACGGCGGCACGCTTCCGAATTGGACCGCCGACCAAGTGGTGCTGCCGTGGCTGCTTTACCAGCACTACGGCGACCGCCGCATCGTCGCGCAGCACTTCGACAACATGAAACAAGTCGTCGACCGCTTCGCCGCCGCGGCGGAGTCGAGCCGATACTGGGCCGACGGCTTCGGCGACTGGTGCGCACCGAACCCCGGCGGCTCCTACGAGGGCAGCTTCAGCGAGGGCCCGCTCGTCGCGATGGCGTTCTTTGGCCGCTCCGCCCGCATCGTCGCCGCGGCCGCACAATTGCTCGGCCACGTCGAGGAGGCGCAGCGCTACACCGCCCTCGCCGACCAGCTCCACGGGGATTTCCAGCGGCGCTTCTACCACCCGGACACCGCCACCTACAGCAGTGGCCGCCAGGTCACCTCCGTGCTCCCGCTCGCCTTCGATCTCGTGCCGCCGGAAAACCGGTCCGCCGTCGTCGCCGCCCTCGCGCGGCGCATCGAGACGGTCGACCGCGGCCATCTCGACACCGGCATCTTCGGCACGCGCTACCTCTTCGAGACGCTGATCGACCACGGCCACGCCGACCTCGCCCATCGCGTGCTCACCGCGCCCGGCTACCCGGGTTTCGCCAATCAGGTCGCCCAGGGCGCCACGACAACGTGGGAGCAGTGGACCTTCCGCGGCGGCATGCAAACGCACGACCACGCGATGTTCTCCGGCGCCGACGCCACCTTCTTTTCGCGCCTCGGCGGCATCCGCCCCGCCGCGCCAGGCTATCGCGAGATCCAGCTCGAGCCCGCGCTGCTCTCCGCCCTGACCTTCGTCGATTGCTCGCGCCAGACGCCACTGGGTGAAGTCGCCTGCGCGTGGCATCGCGACGGCGACTCCGTCGAGCTGCGCGCGACCGTTCCGGTGAATGCGACCGCCCGGCTGCGTCTTCCGGTCCGCGACGCCGCGGCGATCCGCGAATCGGGGCAGCCCGCCGCCCGCGCCGCCGGCGTCCTCGCCCTCCGCTCCAGCGCGGACACCACGACGCTCACCCTCGGCTCCGGCCGCTACCTTTTCCGCTTCGTTCCCGCCTCGCCCTGAATCCCGCCTCCGTCACCTCCCACCATGAACACACCCAGCCGCCGCACCTTCCTCAAGACCACCGCCGCCCTCGCCGCCCTCCCGCTGCTCCGCCTCCCGCTCTCCGCCGGCGAGGCGCCGGCGCAATCTCCGGCCGCCGGCCGGCGCGGCCTGCTCTTCGACGCCGCCGACCTGCCGCGCATCCGCGCCAACCTCGACCTCCCGCGCCTCGCCGAGGTGCGCGCCAAGCTGCTAGAGGTCGATTTCGCCCAGGAAACGAAATTCCTCCACGAGCTGCGCCTCAACAACCACGTGGCGGATTTCCTCCGCGCCTGGCAGCTGGTCGAGAACTGCGCCTTCGCCTACACGGTCTGGGGCGACCGCCGCCAGCTCGACCTCGCGCTCCTGGCGATGCGGCGGCTCTGCGACTACCCGCGGTGGGACTACTTCCTCGAGGGCGGCAAGGACACCATCGGCCTGCAGCGCGCCCCGGAGGCCACCATCGCCTGCTGCCTCGCGCTCGACTGGCTCGGCGACGCCGTGCCGGCCGACCTCGTCGCGGCGGTCGAGCACCGCATCGCCACCGAGGGCGCGCCGGCGTGCTATCGCTCGCTCTACGGCATGAAATACCCGGACCGCGTCCGCGGCTGGACCTTCGACCCCGAGGACGACTACCCGCAGGCCTATCGTGTGAGCATGGCGCGCTGGCCGCTCATCCTCAACGCCACCAACCTCAAGATCATCCCGACCTGCGGCCTCGGCATCGCCGCCCTCTGGCTGCACGGCCGCCACCCCGAGGCCGGCAAGTGGCTCCAGCTCTCGCGCCAGAGCGCCCAGGCCTTCGCCGTCATGTATGGCAGCGACGGCGCCTACGACGAGGGCGTCGGCTATTGGGGCTACACCACCACGCACCTCGCCATGCTCGCCGAGGCGATCCACCGGCGCCTCGGCCTCGACGATCGCAAGCTCATCAATTACCCGGGCACGATCCGCTACGCGCTCTCGCTCGCCATGCCCTGCGGCGGCGACCGCGTCGCCGACCCGAAACTCGGCACCGCCTACAACGCCACGCCGAAGGGCGACTACATCCCCGCCCTCGACCTCGTGAACTTCTCCGACTCGGGCGTCGGCATGGACGTGACCGTCGCCGCCTGGGTCGGCACCGCCGCCAACGATCCGCTGAGCAACTACGTCGCCACGCACACCGGCACGTTCCGTCAGCTCCAGGGCGCGATCTGGTATCACCCCGACGCCGCCGAGCAGGCTCCGGGCGCCGCGCTGAAGGACGTCCGCCTGAGCAACGACTGGGTCGTCTCGCGCACCGGCTGGGCCCCGGCCGACACCGTCGTCGCCCTCCGCAGCGGCGGACCGGCCAACCACGAGCACGCCGACCGCAACAGCATCGTCTTCAAGGCGCATGGCGACCGCCTCTTCCACGACCCGTTCCACGCCGGCTACTCCTACACCACGCCGCGCTGGCGCCTGCGCCTCACCTCCGCGCACACCGCGCTCCTCATCGACGGCCAGGGCCACCAGTATCACGACGGCCGCGAGGGCACCAACTCCTCCTGGGCCAGCGCCGCCGTCACGGATTTCCGCACCGGCCCGGACTGGATGACGGTCACGAGCGACGCCACCGAGGCCTACGCCCTCGTGCTGCCCGACACACGGCGGGTCACGCGCACGCTCGTCTTCCTCAAGCCCGACGTGCTCGTCATCCTCGACCGCGTGAGCCTCCAGCAGGCGGCGCCGATCCAGCTGCGTTTCCAGATCTTCAACGAGGATGGCAACGGCCGCGGCACGGCCGCCGGCGCCGCCTTCGGCATCGACCGTCCGCGCTCCGCCCTCCGGGCCACGCTCGCGGCCACCGGCGCGGTGCAGACGTCCCTCGGCCGGCTCGACCTGCCGGAAAGCGAAGGCGTCTTCCCCTTCGTCGAGGCCGTGTCCGCCCGCGCCACCGAGCACGAGATCGTGACCGCCTGCACCGTCGCCCCCGCGGGCGAGGCGCACGGCGCGCTCGCCGTCAGCCGCGCGGGCCGGACCTGGCGCATCGCCGGCACGCATCGCGGCCAGCGCGTCGACCTCACCCTCGACGCCGCCGGCGCCGTGCCCGCGCTCAACCTCGCCTGAGCCCGCCGCGATGCCCGCCTTCAACACCATCAACGCGATCGATTACGGGCTCATCGCCCTCTACTTCGCCATCGTCATCTTCGTCGGCTTCTACGCCGCGCGAAAGAACCGCGGCACCGACGACTACTTCAAGGGCGGCGGCCAGGTGCCGTGGGTGCTGGCGGGACTCTCCAACTGGGTCACGGGCTTCTCCGCCTTCATGTTCGTCGCCGCCGCGGGCTTCACCTACCGCGTCGGCGTCGGCGCCATCATCATCTTCACCTCGGCCACCTGGGCCTACCTGCTGGGCTATTTCTACTTCGCGAAAATGTGGCGGCGCGCGCGGCTCGACTCGCCGCTGCAGTTCCTGACCAAGCGCTACTCGCCCTCGACGACCTATTTCTACTCGGTGACGTCCATCGTCCCGCAGATCGTCGGCATCGGCCAGGGGCTCTACATCCTCTGCATCTTCGTCTCCTCCGCGCTCGGCTTCGGCGACCGCACCTTCGAGCTGGCCGGCGTCTCCTTCAACGGCCTGCAGGCCTCCATCCTCGTCGTGGGCGTCGTCGTGGTCTTCTACACCGTCATCGGCGGACTCTGGGCCGCGGTGCTGACCGACGCCGTGCAGTCGATCATCATCATCGTGATGACGGTGATCATTTTTCCCGTCTCCTACCACTACCTCGGCGAAGGCGCGGGCGTGCTCGCGGGGTTCAAGCGCATGCTGCACGAGGTCCCGGAGGCCTACCTGCGCCCCGGCGGCATGGCGGCGGATCCGTGGTTCCTGTTCAGCTACTTCCTCAACACCATCCTCGGCTACAACGTCGCGTGGCACCTCGCGCAGCGCTACTACAGCGTGCCCGACGAGCGCGGCGCGCGGAAGATGGCGCTGCTCTGCGCCGTGCTCTCGTTCTTCGCCCCGCTGATGTGGATCCTGCCCGTCATGGCCTCGAAGGTCATCTTCCCCGACCTCAACTCGCTCTGGCCCTCGCTCAAGGACCCGTCCGAGGCCTCCTACGTCAGCCTGGCGCTGCTGCTGCTCCCGCACGGTCTCGTCGGCTTCGTCGTCTCCGCCGTGCTCTCCGCCACGCTGGGCCAGGCCAACGACGCCTGCAACTGGCTCTCCGTCACCGTCACGCGCGACATCTACGTGCCGCTGCGCCGCCGCGCGACCGGCCAGACGCCGACCGAGCCGCAGCAGATGCGCGTCGCCCGCCTCGCCATGCTCGGGATCGGCGTCCTCGGCGTGCTGGTCGCCTTCTACATCCCGCGCTTCGGCGGCGCCTTCGACTTCGCGCTGCAATACTACTCGCTCGTCGCGGCGTTCATGATGCCGGTCGCCCTCGGCATGCTCTACCGCAAGACGCCGTGGTGGTCGGGCATCGCCTCGTGCAGCGCCGCCTTCATCGTCGCCATCGCGCTCATGCTCGCCGGCGTCTGGAAGGAGGACGCCCTCGCGCGCAACGTCCTGAGCGAGGCCGTCACCGCCACCGTGGTCTTCTTCCTCTCCGCCCGCTGCTATCGCGCCGACGACCCGCGGCACGCCGCCCTGCACCAGCTCGACCGCGACCTGCGCACGCCGGTGCCCGACGCGCCCGTCGCCCCCGCCGGCGGCCTGCAGGTCTACGGCGTCATCGGCTCGATCTCCATTCTCCTCGGCCTCGTCCTCATCGCCTGCACCGCCCTGCCGTCGACGCCGCTCGCGCCCTCCACCCACAACCTCCTCGCCGGCGTGCTGCTCATTTTGCTCGGCTTCGGCCTGCGCCGCGTCGCCCGGCCGCGCGCCGCCGCCTCCTGACATGCGCCTGCCCGCCCAGCTCTACCGGCAATTCGACGCCGACCTCGCGCGGGCCGTCCCCGCCGAGGGCTACGGCGGCTGGCAGACGCTCGACGTCGAACTCGCGCCCGCGCACACCGCGCTGGTCGTCATGCACGCCTGGGACAGCGGCGCGCCGCACGAATTCCCCGGCTGGCGCCGCGCCGTCGAATACATCCCCCGGGCCGAGCGCATCCTCGCCGAGGTTTTCCCGCCCCTGCTCGCCGCCGCGCGCGCCTCGCCGCTGCCGGTCTTCCACGTCGTCGGCGGCCGCGACTACTACTCCCACCTTCCCGGCAGCCAGCGCGCGCGCCGCCTCGCGGGCGCAACGCCGCAGTTGGCCCGCGTGTCGCCCGACCCGGCTTATCTCGCCCTGCAGCGCCTGCGCCACGCGCACGGCACGCCGGGCGTGCACAACCAGACCGACGTCGCCGCCGGCTTTGCGCGCCTGGACTTCGCCCAGGCCGCCCGTCCGCTCGGCGACGAGGGCATCGCCGAGGACGGCACGCAACTGGCCGCGCTTTGCCGCGCCCACGCCGTCAATCACCTCATCTACGTCGGCTTCGCCCTCAACTGGTGCCTGCTCATGTCCCCGGGCGGCATGGTGGACATGGCGCGGCACGGCTGCCTCTGCTCCACCCTCGCCGAGGCCACCACCGCGGTCGAAAACCGCGAGACCGCGCGCGCCGAAGCCGAGAAGCGCCAGGCGCTCTGGCGTGTCGCGGTGGAATTCGGCTTCGTCTTCGGGCTCGCCGACTTCCTCGCCGCGCTGAAAACTCTGCCGCGCCTCGCCGGCGCCACCTCCCTATGAGCCAGTCGTCACTGCTCGCCCTCCACGGCGGCCCGAAGGCCGTCACCGCCACCCGTCCGCCACATCACCGCTGGGGCGCCGCCGAACTCGCGCGCCTCACCGCCATGGTCGACCAGCCCTCGCTCTTCTACTGGAAGGGCCCGCAGACCGACGCGCTGCTCGCCGAGTTCCGCCGCACCTACCCGCTGCAATGGTGCATGCCCTGCTCCTCCGGCACGGCCGCGCTGCACATCGCCGTCGCCGCGCTCCAGTTTCCGCCGGGCTCGGAGATCATCACCTCCCCGGTCACCGACATGGGCTCCGTGATCGGCATCCTCTATCAGCAGCTGGTGCCGGTCTTCGCCGACATCGACCCGCACACCTACAACCTCGACCCGGCCGCCATCCGCCGCGCCATCACGCCGAAAACGAAGGCGATCATGGTCGTCCACCTCGCGGGCAACCCGAGCGACATGACCGCCATCCTGGCCCTCGCGCGCGAGCACCACCTCGCCGTGATCGAGGACTGCGCCCAGTCGTGGGGTGCCGCCCACCGCGGCCGCGCCGTCGGGCTGTTCGGCGACCTGGCCTGCTATTCCTTCAACGAGTTCAAGCACGTCAGCTGCGGCGACGGCGGCATCGTCGGCACGAATGATCAACGCTTCGGCCCCACGCTCGCCAAGTGGGGCGACAAGCACTACGACCGCGTCGCGGGCGGCCGCAACCCCGAGGCGCTCTCGCCCAACTACCGCCTGAGCGAGCCGCAGGCCGCCGTGGCGGCCGCGCAGCTGACCAAGCTCGACGCCATCGTCGCCGCGCACATCCGCCTCGGCTCGCGCCTGCTTTCGCATCTGCGCGCGCTCGCCCTGCCCGGCGTCGCGCTCCCCGCCATCGACCCGCGCGACACGCACAGCTTCTGGTTCTGCCTGCTGCGGCTCGATCCGGCCGCCTTCCGCTGCCCGCGCGACGAGTTCGTCGCCGCGCTCCAGGCCGAGGGCGTCGCCGCCCAGGCGGGCTACATTCCCAAGCCCGTCTACGGCTACCCGCTTTTCCAGAACCACAACTTCTTCGGCGGCGGCTGGCCGCTGCGCGACGCCGGCCTCACCACGATGGATTACCGCACCGTCCGCTGCCCGGCGGCCGAGGCGCTGCTCGCCACCGGCATCTCGCTGCCGATCAGCCCCGCGCTGACCGACGAGATCGTCGACCAGACCGCCGCCGCCATCGCCAAGGTCGCACGCCACTTCGCGGCCTGACCCGTCATGCGCGTCATCGACATCCACACCCACCCGATCCTGCGCGAGGACCGCCGCGGCTTCGCCGGCGCCGCCCAGCTCATCGCACGCGCCCGGGCGCACGGCATCCGCCACGTCGTCGCGCTGGGCGATGTCCTCGGCTTCGGCCGCTCGCCCACCGCCGCGCAGATCCGCACGATCAACGACGAGACGCACGCGCTCATGCAGCGCCACCCGGGCTTCGTCACCGGCTTCTGCCACCTCAATCCGACGCTCGGCGCCCGCGCGGTCGAGCGCGAGATCGCGCGCTGCGTCGCCCGCGGCTTCCGCGGCCTCAAGCTCGAGATCGCCAACAACGCCGCCGACGCCTGCATGCGCCCGCTCATGCAAGCCGCACGCCGGCACCGGCTCCTCGTCCTCCAGCACGCCTGGAGCATGACCAAGATCGGCGAACGCGCCTTCCACACCGACCCGGAGGACGTCGCCACGCTCGCCGCGCGCTTCCCCGATGTCCGCATCATCATGGCGCACCTCACCGGTTGCGGCGTCCGCGGTGTGCTCGCGGTGAAGCCACACCGCAACGTCGTCGTCGACACCTCCGGCGCCGCGCCCGAAACGGGCATCGTCGAGTTCGCCGTCGACGCGCTCGGCGCCGACCGCGTCGTCTACGGCTCCGACGCGCCGATCCGCGACTTCGGCGTCGCCATCGCCCGCATCACGGGCTCCGCCCTCGACGCGGCGACGCAGCGAAAAATCCTCCACGACAACGCCGCCACCCTGCTCGGCCTCCCATGAACCCTTTCGACGCCAGCGCCTGGATCGGCCGATGGCCGTTCTCCTTCGCCCCCGCCCACACGCCGCGCTCGCTCGCGGCGCACCTCGCGCGCCACGGCATCGGCCCGGCGCTCGTCTCCCCGCTCGACGCCGTCTTCGCCCCCGCGCCGCAACCAGCCAACCGCGCCCTGCTCGCCGGCACCCGCGGCCTCCGCCGCCTCCTGCCCGTGCCGGTGATCAATCCCGCTCTCGCCTCCTGGCGCGAGGATCTCGCCGAGGTCGCCGCCGACCGCCGCGTGCGCGCCGTGCGCCTGCTGCCCAACTACCACGCCTACCGCCTGTCCGCCCCCGCCGTGGACGAGCTGCTCGCCGCGCTGGCGCGCCGCCGGCTGCGGCTCATCGTGCAGATGCAGCTCATCGACCACCGGCACGAATACCACGCGCTGTCGCTCAAGCCCGTCCCGGCCGACGACCTCGACGCGCTGCTCCGGCGCCACCGCCCCCGCCCGATCCTCGCCAGCGGCCTCCTGCGGCCCGACCTGATCAAGCTCGCGCGCCGCCACCCGCACCTGCTTGCCGACCTGTCCTTCGCCGAATGGCACGACACGATGGAGCACCTCGCCGCCCGGGTGCCCACGCGCCAGCTCGCGTTCGCCTCCCACACGCCGTTCCTGATCACCGCCGCCGCCCGCGCCAAGCTCGACTCCTCCACGCTCTCCGCCTCCCGGCGCGCGCAGGTCGCCGCCGGCAATCTCCGCCGCTTCCTCGGCCTCTGAAGAATTTTCCCCGCTTCCTCATGACGATCGCTCCCACGACCGACCACGACATCGAACTGCTGCTCTCCACGCCCACGCCCGGCGCCATCGCCGCGGTGAAGAACCTGCCCGGCGACTTCATGGTGCTCGGCGTCGGCGGCAAGATGGGCACGACGACCGCCGTCATGCTGCGGCGCGCGCTCGACGCCGCCGGCCGCCGCGACGCCCAGGTCTACGGCGTCTCGCGCTTCAGCCGCCCCGAGGCGCGCCGGGAGCTCGAGTCGCTCGGCGTGCGCACCCTCGCCTGCGACCTCGCCGACGCCGCGGCCCTCGCCGCCCTGCCGGACGTGCCGAACCTCCTCTACCTCGCCGGCCAGAAGTTCGGCACCGAGGACGCGCCGGGCCTCGCCTGGATTCAAAACACCGTCGTGCCCGCCCTCGTCGCCCAGCGCTTCCGCGACGCGCGCCTCGTCGTCTTCTCGACCGGCTGCGTCTATCCCTTCGTGCCGGTGACCGGGCCGGGCGCGAGCGAACGCGAGCCCGTCGCCTTCCTCGGCGAATATGCCACCACCTGCGTCGGTCGCGAACGCGTGTTCACGCATTATGCCGGCGAATTCGGCACGCGCGTGCTGTTCTACCGCCTCAACTACGCGGTCGAGCTGCGCTACGGCGTGCTCGTCGACGTGGCCGCGAAGGTCGCCCGCGGCGAACCCATCGACCTGACGATGGGCTGGCTCAACTGCATCTGGCAGGGCGACGCCTGCGCGCGCGCCATCCAATGCCTCGAACTCGCCGCCTGCCCGCCGCGCATCCTCAACATCACCGGCCCGGAAAAGCTGCGCATCCGCGACCTCGCCGAGGAATTCGGCCGCCGCCTCGGCCGTCCGCCGGTGTTCACGGGCACCGAAGCCGACGCCGCCTGGCTGTCCGACGCCGCGGAATCCGTCCGCCTCTTCGGCCCGCCGAGCGTTTCGGTGGCGACGATGATGGATCGCATCGTCGCGCACCTCCAATCCGGCGGCCGGCTGCTCGGCAAGCCGACGCATTTCGAAACCCGCGACGGCAAATTCTGACATGGACCTCCGCGCCCACTTCCTCGCCGGCCAGGTCATCCCGGCCCACCCGCTGGCCCTCGACCGGAACCGCAAGTTCTCCGAGCGGCACCAACGCGCCCTCACGCGCTACCAGCTCGCCGCCGGCGTCGGCGGCCTGGCCGTCGGCGTGCACTCGACCCAGTTCGAGATCCGCCGGCCCGAGCACGGCCTGCTGCGGCCCGTGCTCGAGCTCGCCGCCGAGACCGCGCGCGCCGAACTCGCCGCGCGCCCGCGTCCCGTGGCGCTCGTCGCCGGCGTCTGTGGCCAAACGCCCCAGGCCCTCGCCGAGGCGGAACTCGCGCGCTCCCTCGGTTACCACGCCGGCTTGGTCAGCATGGCCGCGTTCAAGGACGAGCCCGAGGCCGACATTCTCGCCCACGTCGCGGCGGTGGCGCAGGTGCTGCCCGTCGTCGGCTTCTACCTCCAGCCCGCCGTCGGCGGCCGCGTGCTCAGCTACGCCTTCTGGCGGCAGTTCGCCGAGATCCCCGCGGTGGTCGCGATCAAGATCGCGCCGTTCAACCGCTACCAGACCCTCGACGTCGTGCGCGCGCTCGCCGCCGCCGGCCGCGACGACATCGCGCTCTACACCGGCAACGACGACACCATCGTCACCGACCTGCTCACCCCGTTCACCTTCGCCATCGATGGCCGCCGCGTCACCCGCCGCATCGTTGGCGGCCTGCTCGGCCACTGGGGCGTCTGGACGCACGCCGCCGTGCAGCTCTTCCAGCGCGTGCAAGCCGCGGCGGGCCGCGCCACGATCGACGTCTCCTGGCTCACGACCGCCGCGGCCGTCACCGACATGAACGCCGCGCTCTTCGACGCCGCCAACCGCTTCCACGGCTGCATCCCCGGCATTCTGGAGGTGCTTCGCCGCCAGGGGTTGATCGAGACCAATCTCTGCCTCAATCCCGCCGAAGTTCTCTCTCGCGGCCAAGCCGAGGAATTGACGCGCGTCGCCACCGCGTATCCTGATCTCGTGGACAATGACTTCGTCGCCCGTCACCGCGACGAATGGCTCCGCTGACCATGAACTTAACTCTTCCCCTCTCGCCCGAGCAACTCCTCGCCCGGATGGTTTCCTTCGAAACCGTCAACCCAGACTTCGGTGGCCCCGCCGGCGGCGAGTGCCGATTGGCCGAGGAAATAGAGCGCCTCGCCGCGGCGTGGAGCTTGTCGTCGCGCCGCTATGCGGTGGACGGAGGACGATTCAACCTTTTCGTTCACTGCGCCGCGACGGTAGCGGACGCCGAGTGGCTGATTCTCGAGAGCCACCTCGACACCGTGGCCGTCGAGGGCATGACCGTGCCGCCGTTCCGTCTGACCGCCGACGGCGACCGCCTCTTCGGCCGCGGCGCCTGCGACACCAAGGGCTCCGGCGCCGCCATGCTCTGGGCGTTGCGGGACTACGCCGCGCGGCCCGTCCGGCCGCGCCACGCCGGCGTGCTCTTCACGATCGACGAGGAAGCAGGCATGACCGGGGCCCAGGCCTTCGCCGCCGGCGCGCTGCGGGAGTTTTCGCGCCTGCGCGGCATCGTGGTCGGCGAACCCACGGGCCTGCGTCCCGTCGTCGCGCACAACGGCGCCCTGCGCTGGCGCAGCGTCACCCGCGGCCTCGCCGCCCACTCCTCCGACCCGACGCGCGGCCGCTCGGCCATCGCCGCCATGCTGCCCGTGATCGCCGCGCTCGAGACCAAGTTCATTCCGCTCGCGACGCGCACCTTCCCGCTCACCGGCCGCGCCGCCGCCAGCATCAACGTCATCCGCGGCGGCTCGGCGGTGAACATCATCCCCGACACCTGCGAGATCCTCTGCGACCGCCGCCTCGTGCCGGGCGAGACCGCCGCGCAGGTCCGCGCCGAGCGCGACGCCGCGCTCGCCGGCCTCGCCGTCGAACACGACCGCGAATACCTCGCGCCGCCGCTGCCGCCGGGAAACTCCGCCGCGCTGCACGCCTGGATGCAGCCGGCCTTCGTCGCCACCGGTCTCGATCCCGCCGCCGTCGGCGCCCCTACGCCACCGACGCCAGCCACTACGCCGCGGCCGGCGCCCCCGTGCTCGTCCTCGGCCCCGGCGACATCGCGCAGGCGCACACCAAGGACGAGTGGCTGCACCGCGCGGAGCTGGCCAGCGCCGTCGCCCTCTACGCCGCCCTCCTTGCCCTTCCCGCCTGACGCCATGGCCTCGAATCCGCCCGCCGCCGACCGCTTTTCCCCGCTCCTGCCCGACTCCGCCTGGGCGCAGATCGTCGGCCTCGACATCGGCGGAACCAAGTGCGCGGTCGCGCGCGTGCACGGCGGCGTCCTCGAGGAACTGGTGCGCGTGCCCACCGCCGACTTCGAGACGACCTTCGCCCTCCTCGCCGCCGCCATCGAGCGCGTCGCCCGGCCGGGCCTGCTCTTCGGCGTCTCCTGCGGCGGTCCGCTCGACGCCGCGCGCGGCATCATCACCTCGCCGCCCAACCTCGACCCGAGCTGGCACGGCGTGGACATCTGCCGCCGCCTGACCGAGCGCTTCGGCGGCCGGGCCTTCCTGATGAACGACGCCAACGCCTGCGCGCTGGCCGAGTGGCGCTTCGGCGCCGGCCGCGGCTGCCGGCACATGGTCTTCCTCACCTCGGGCACCGGCATGGGCGCCGGCCTCATCCTCAACGGCCAGCTCTACGAGGGCGCCACCGGCGACGCCGGGGAGGTCGGCCACCTGCGCCTGGCGCCGACCGGGCCCGTCGGCTTCGGCAAGGCCGGTTCCTTCGAGGGCTTCTGCAGCGGCGGCGGCATCGCGCGCCTCGCCCAGGCGATGGCCGCGGAACGCCGCGGCCCGCCGCCGGCGTGGCTCGCCGCCGACGGCACCACGACCACCAAGGCCGTCGCCGATGCCGCCAAACAGGGCGACGCGCTCGCGCTCGCCGTCATGCACGTCGCCGGCACGAAGCTCGGCGAGGCGCTCGCCGTGATCGTCGACACGCTCAACCCCGAGCGCATCGTCCTCGGCGGCTTTTATCCCCATTGCCGCGAACTGTTCGCGCCCGCGCTGCGCGCCGCCCTCGAGCGCGAGGCCCTGCCCCACGCCGCGGCCGCCTGCCAAATCCTGCCCGCCGAGCTCGGCGCCACCATCGGCAGTCACGGCGCCATCGCGATCGCGCTGAATTTCCACCCCGCTCCCTGATCACCCCGACCCCATGAGCTCCACGCACCGCCTCACGCCCGAACAGCAGAAATTCTATCACGACCAAGGCTACCTCCTCGGTCTGCCGCCGATCTACTCTCGCACGGAGATGGACCGCATCAACGCCGAGCTGCCGCACCTCCTCGCGCTCCTGCGTCCCGGCGAGACGACCAAGGACATCCGCGAGTGGCACGAGACCAGCACCTACCTGTTCGAGATCTGCATGAACCCGAAAATCCTCGACCTCGTCGAGGGCGTGCTCGGACCCAACTTCTACTGCTGGGCGAGCAACTTCTTCATCAAGGAGCCGCGCTCGCTCGCCACCGTCGGCTGGCACCAGGATTCCTATTACTGGCCGATGGCGCCGCACAACTCCGTCACCGTCTGGCTCGCCTTCGACGACGTCGACGAGGTCAACGGCGGCATGAAGCTCATCCCCGGCTCGCACCGCGGCGGCGTCATCAAGCACAAGCGCTCCAAGGAAACGAGCTCCGTGCTCACGCTCGAGCTCGAGGACGGCAGCGACTTCCGCGCCGACTCCGCCGTGCAGTTCCGGCTCCGCGCCGGCGAATGCTCGCTGCACGACGACCGGGCGATCCACGGCTCGCCCGCCAATCCCTCAGACCGCCGCCGCGCCGGCCTCACCATCCGCTACTCCGGCACCAACGTGAAGAACGACCTCGCGGTGAACCCGAACTTCAAGACCTACCTGTGCCGCGGTGTGGACGAGTTCCGCCACAACCCCGTCGGCACGCCGCCCACGCAGCGCTACGGCCGCCCGGACTTCAAGCCGGTCAGCAACGAGGAGGCCGGCCGGAGCTGACCATGCGCCGCCCCGCCCTGCTCCTCTGCCTCCTCGCGCCCGTCGCGCTACTCGCGCAGCAGCCCGCGACGCCGGAGGAGACGCCGGTCGCCCTGCCCGGCGCCGAGGCCTTCGTCTACCGCGCCGGCCCGCCCGAGCTGCGCCTCTTCGTCGTGAA
Source organism: Oleiharenicola sp. Vm1 (assembly GCF_047777955.1). Classification (GTDB taxonomy): domain Bacteria; phylum Verrucomicrobiota; class Verrucomicrobiia; order Opitutales; family Opitutaceae; genus Didemnitutus. The sequence continues at coordinate 2,208,240 of NZ_CP180537.1, read as the reverse complement.
GCCCGACGGCTGGAAGGCGACCGATCGCCGGCCCGCGCTGGTGTTTTTCTTCGGCGGCGGCTGGACCACGGGCACGCCCGCGAAATCGGTCTTCTGGGCCAAGTTCGCGGCCGGCCTCGGCCTGGTCGGCATCGCGCCGGACTACCGCACCAAGGGCCGGCACGACGTCTCGCCGCTCACCTCCGTCGCCGACGCCCGCGCCGCCCTGCACTGGGTGCAGGCTCACGCCGGCGAACTCGGCCTCGATCCCGCGCGCATCGTCGTCGGCGGCAATTCCGCCGGCGGTCACGTCGCGCTCTGGACCGCCATCGCCCACGCCCCGCCGGGCTCCGCGCCCGCGGAATCGCCAGCGCCCAAGCCGGCCGCGCTCGTGCTGTTCAGCGCCGTGTCCGACACCTCGCCGGCCACCGGCTACACGCCGCAGCGCTTCGGCGCCGACGCCATCGCGCTTTCCCCGTGCACCAGCTCGATCCGCAGATGCCGCCCGTGCTGGTGTTCCACGGCGACGCCGACAAGCTCGTCTCGCCGCGGCAGGCGCTCGCCCTGCGCGACCGCCTGCTCGCCAGCGGCAACCGCTGCGAGCTGCACCTCGTGCCCGGCGGCGGCCACAACTTCGGCCAGGACGTTCCCGCGTGGCAGGAAAAGTCCCGCGCGCTCCTGCGCGATTTCCTCGCGCGTCAGGGCCTGCTGCCCTGATCACCACCACCCATGCCGCGTCGCCGCCATGAGCGCTTCTTCCACCGGACCGAGCTCGGGGTGCCAGAGGCGCTCCCACTCGAGGCTGACCGGTCCGCGGAATTCCGCGCGCAACACCTCCCGCAGCGGCGCCATCGGAAACTCGCCCTCCCCGGGCAGGCGGTAGGTGAACGGGTGCTTCGGGCCCGGGATGCTGACGCTGTCCTTCACGTGCAGGTGCACGACGTGCGGCCGGATCGCGCGCCACGTGGCCAGCGGATCCTCGCGCCCCGTCTTCCAGGTGTGGTGCGTGTCCCACAGGATACCGGTGCCGGGCGCCAGCGCCAGGAAGCCCAGGATCGACGCCGAGGTGCACAGCGCATCGTGCGTCTCGACCATCAGGTCGGTCCGCCAGCGGTGTTCCGCCCGCAGCGCCCGCCACCACGCGACCGTCTCCGCCATCGCGCGGTGCGTGGCGGCATCGCCGACCTTGCCGCCATCGAAGACGCGCAGCCGCGGCACGCCGAGCGCCTCGGCCCAGGGCACGAATTTCAGGAACGCCGCGCGTTCCTCCGCGGTGCTGTGCGCGAGGTGCAGCGACGTATCGAGCGAGAAGATTTTCAGCGCATGCCCGGCGAGGCGCACGGCCAGCGCGGCCGGCGTGCCATAGGCGGCTTCGAGGTGGGCGGGCAGGTCGATCGTGCCGGCGAGCGCGCGCAGCTCGACGCCGTCGAGCCCGTGCTGCGCCGCGAGACGCAGCGTGTCCTCCAGCCCGAGCGCCGGACTGCCGAGGGTCGAGTAGGTGCGGAGGTAAGCCATGCGCCAACGTGCCACCGCGTGCCCGGCACCGACAACCCCTAACTTCCGACCGCCCACTGCTCCCGATGAAAATTCAGCCGTTCGCACCCCGGCTTCTCTGGCTGGCGCTCGTCGGCCTCGCGCTCGCCCCGCGCTCCCGCGCCGACGTGATCTACACCAACAACGGCGCCCAGATCGTCGGCCAGATCACCGGCGTGAAGAACGGCCGCCTCGAGGTCACCACCGCCTACGCCGGTCCGATCAGCGTCCTGCAGGCCGCCGTGACCGGCATCTCCACCCAGCGCCCGCTCGCCGTCCAGCTCGCCGACGGCACGCAGGCCGAGGGCACCGTCTCGGCCGGCATCGCTCCGGGCACATTTCTCATCGTCACCCCGATCCGCACCGTCACCGCCAAGGTGGCCGACGTGCGCGGGCTCTGGGAATCGACCGCCAATCGCGCCGGGCCCGTCGGCACCGAGCACGCGCGCACCTGGAGCTTCGAGCTGAACGCCAACGTCAACGGCCGCAGCGGGCTCAAGGACCAGCTCGGCGCCACCGTGGGCGCGCGGGCCTCGCGCGTCAGCGCGCAGGACACGTTCACCGCGCGGATCAGCGTCGACCGCCAGTCCACCGCCGGCATCCGCTCCGCCGACCAGTTGAAGGCGGGCGTCGACTACCAGCGCAACCTCGCCGCGCGCAGCATCTGGTATCTGCGCGACGAGGGCGGCTACGACCACGTCCGCGACCTGCGGTTCTACGACATCGCCGCCGGCGGCTTCGGCTACGACCTGATCAAGCGTCCGGCCGTCCGTGTCACCGCGCGCGCCGGCCTCTCCTACCGCTACGAGGACTTCTCCAACCCCGCCACGCAGGACCTCGCCGCCCTGGGCGGCGACTTCGGCCTCGCGAACGTCATGCAGCTGCGCGGCAACTCGCTGGTCAACCGCGTCACCTACGTGCAGGCCTTCGACCAGGCGCGCACCTACCGCCTCACGCACGAGAGCTACTTCGAACTCCCGACCAGCCTCACCCGCCTCCGCCTGCGCCTCGGCCTGACCAACGACTACAATTCCCAGGTCGGCATCGGCATCGAGAAGTTCGACACGACCTACTTCGCGCAGCTGCTGCTCCTCTGGCAGTAGGGCCGCGGCGAGCCTGCATCCGCGGCCTCCTGCCACGCGTAGCATCCGCGTGCCTTCCCTCCGCCACCTCGTCCTCGTCCTGGGCGACCAGCTCGATGCGCAATCCGCCGCCTTCGACGGCTTCGATCCGGCGCACGATGCCGTCTGGATGGCCGAGGTGAAACATGAGGGGGCGAAGGTCTGGAGCACGAAGCCGCGCCTCGCGATGTTCCTCGCCGCCATGCGGCACTTCCGCGACGCGCTGCGGGCGCGCGGCTGGCCCGTCGACTATCGCGCGCTCGGCGGCGCCGGCGGCGAAACCTTCACCGCGCAGCTGCACGACGCGCTCCGCCGCCTCCGGCCGCAGGCGCTGGTGCTGGTCGAGGCCGGCGAATGGAGCGTGGCGCGCGCGATCGAGGAGGTCGCCCGCGCGACCGGCCTGCCGCTGGAAGTGCGGCCGGACCGTCACTTCCTCTGCCCGCGGGAGGAATTCCGCCGCCACGCGGCGTCGCGCAAGCAGCTGCGCATGGAATTTTTCTACCGCGAGATGCGCGCGCGCACCGGCATCCTGATGGCGCACGGCGAACCGGTCGGCGGCCAGTGGAACTTCGACGCCGACAACCGCGAATCGTTCGGCCGCGACGGTCCCGGCTTGCGCGTGCCGCCGCGCCGCTTCGCCCCCGACGCCGTCACTCGCGGCGCCCTTGCCGACGTGGAGCGGCACTTCGCCGGCCACCCGGGCTCGCTGGCGGACTTCGACTGGCCGGTCGACGCCGCGCAGGCACGGGAGGCGCTGGAAGACTTCATCGCCCACCGGCTGGCCGACTTCGGCCGCTACCAGGACGCCATGTGGACGCACGAGCCCTGGCTCTACCACTCGCGGCTCAGCGCCGCGATGAACCTTAAGCTCCTCGATCCCCGCACCGTGCTCGCGGCCGCGGAGCAGGCCTGGCGCGACGGCGCGGCGCCGTTGCCCGCCGTCGAGGGATTCATCCGGCAGATCCTCGGCTGGCGCGAGTTCGTGCGCGGGGTCTACTGGCATCACATGCCCGGTTACCTCGAGCGCAACGCGCTGGGCGCAGCGCAGCCGCTGCCGGCGTTCTATTGGACCGGCGAGACCGAGATGGCCTGCCTGCGCGACGCCCTGGGCCAGACCCTGCGCCACGGCTACGCCCACCACATCCAGCGCCTGATGGTCACCGGGCTGTTCGCACTGCTCTACGGCGTCGATCCGCGTCGCGTGCACGAATGGTATCTGGCGGTCTACGTCGATGCCGTCGAGTGGGTCGAACTCCCGAACACGCTCGGCATGTCGCAATACGGCGACGGCGGCGTGATGGCCAGCAAGCCCTACGTCGCCAGCGGCAAATACATCCAGCGCATGAGCAACTATTGCGCCGGCTGCCGCTTCGATCCCGCGCAAGGCACCGGGCCGCGGGCGTGTCCGTTCACCACGCTCTACTGGGATTTCCTGCTGCGCCACGAGCCGCTGCTGCGGCGCAATCCGCGCATGGCGATGCAGGTGCGCAACCTCGCCCGGCTCTCCGCCGCGGATCGCGCCGCGATCCGCCGGCAGGCCGAGCAGCAGCGCGCCCGCCTTTCCTGAGCGCTCCGCGCCGGTGCGTCAGCGCCCCAGGGCGCGCAACACCTGTCGCGCGCCCTCGTGCGTCGGATCGAGGCGCAGCACGCGCTGCGCGGCCGCCCGGGCGCCGGCGGAGTCGCCGGCGCGGAGGCATACCGTGGCGAGGGCGTAGGGATAGTCGGGCTCGCCGGGCGCCGCGCGCTCCGCCTGCTCCAGCGCTTGCGTGGCCTCGGCCAGGCGCTGCTGCTGCGCGAGCAGCAACCCGAGGTTATACCACGCGCGGTGGAGCTTCGGGTCGCACTGCACGGCGAGCCGAAAGGCGTTCTCCGCCTCCGCCGCCTGGCCCGTCTCGGCAAAAGCCAGCCCGGCCCGGAACGCACTCGGGCCACCGCCGCGGCCGGACAATTCCGCTGCGCGTCGGAACTCCGTTCCGGCCTCGTTGGCGCGGCCGAGCGCGGCCAGCACCATGCCGTGGGCATCGCGGATGGCGGGCGAAAACGGGTCCCACTGCGCGGCCCGCGCCATTTCCGATTCGGCCCCGGCCAGGTCGCCGCGGTTGGCCTTGTCTTGCCCGAGACGCAACCGGCCCGACGGCTGGTCCAGCGTCAGGGCGAGATACTCGTCCAGCTCCCGGCGCGCCGGCGCATCGGCCGGCAGCTGCGCGGAGAGCGCCCACGCGGCATCGAGTCGCACCAGGCGGACGGGATCTTTCAGCAGCGGCGAGAGCAAATCGGACGCGTCCGGAGCACCGACAAAGAAACGCGCGGCCGCCGCCCGCTCCAGCGGATCGCTCGCGGTCAGGGCGAGGCGCGCCGCCTCGCGGCCGGCAGACGCACCGGCAGTCTGCGGCAGCAGCGAGAGGTAGGTGGCGCGCCAGGCGGGCACGTCCTCCTGATGCAGCAGCGCCACCAGTCCTTCGGCGGCGCCGGCGGCATCGGTCTGGGCGGCGGCGATCGCGTGGGCCCGCGCCCGCTGCCGCGCCCGCACCTTGGTGCCGAACAGCGCGTCGGCCTGGGCGATGTTCCATTCGAGGCCGCGGTCCTCGTGGCAGCGGCTGCAGGCGTTCGGGATGCCGAGCTCCTTGGTCAGCAGCGGATCCGGCGACAGCCAGCCGTGATCGTGGCGGGGGCGCGCTGCATGTAGGTGGTCGTCGGCATGTGGCACGCGACGCAGGAATTGCCGGGGCTGCCGGCGGCATGCTTGGAATGCGCGAGCGGATCAATCGGCACCGCGACGACGCCGCTGGGCAGCTTCCGGCCCGGGGCCGCGTGGCATTGCAGGCAGAGCTGGTTGTCCGAGGTGGGAAGAATCGTCTTCGTGGTGTGCGGATCGTGGCAGTCGAGGCACGTCACGCCCGCGTGGCCCATCCGGCTGAGCAGGACGGAGGTCCAGTTGAAGTCCTCGTCGCGCTGCTGACCGTCGGGATAAAAGGTCGCCGCGTCCACCGGCAACACGACGCGATAATGATCGGCGTAGGCATCGCCCGGCTGGAATTTGTCGGTGAGCAGCTCGTTGCGCGCATGGCAGGGAGCGCAGGTCTGCATCATCCGGGCCCGGTCGCCGAAAAACGGCGGCTGCGGTCCGCGCGCAGCCGTCGCCCCGGGCGCGCCATGCCCCTCGGCCGTCGGGCCGTGACACTGGATGCAGCCGACCCCGTGCTCGACCCAAGTCGATCGATAGCGGTCCGTCGCGGCATCGTAGTTTCGCTGGAAACCCGTCATGTGGCATTGGGCGCACATCGAATTCCAGTTCATGCCGCGGCCGGTCCAGTGACCCCACTCGCCGGCGCGGCGCTGCTCCGTCCCGAAGACGCTGAACCACTCGCGTCGTGCGGGATCGTAGGCCAGCTCGTGCGGCTGCCAGCGGCCGCCGGGCGCCGCGATGAGCGGCTGCCACAGGGGGCGGTGGCCGAGGATGGCCTCGGCCCGCACGGCGGGATCGAGCCGGGCGAGACCGGCCAGCGCATCCGCGTCGGCGGACTGCACCGGGCGGTTGGCCAGGGCATGATCGGTCGACGCCCAGGCTTGGAACTCCGCCGGGTGGCACTCGCGACACGAGGCCGACGTCTGCCGGGTCGCCGCCGCCACCGAGGGCGGGCGCGACGCCGGCGCTGCATCCCGGCAACCGCTCAGGAGTAGGACGGCCACGGCAAGGGCGGCCGCAAGGTCACGGGATCCGTTTCGCATCATGTCCGGGAAGGGACGCACCCCACCATGCAAGAAATTCGCCCGCGGCTGACGAGTGCCGATTCGCGCCCGGCGCGGGATTCCCCCGATTGGGGGCTCGTCTCTCGCGGCCGGTCCGCTTTCCTCTCGCGTCCGATGAAGAGCGAATTCCTCCCGCGGCTGCTGCTCCTCGCGGCGGTGGCCGCCGGCCCGCTGAATGCGGCCGAGACCGCCCGCGCGAAACCCTCCACGGCGCAGCCGCCCAATGTCGTGTTCATCCTCGCCGACGATCTCGGGCAGCGCGACCTGGGCGTTTACGGCAGCTCGTTCTACGAAACCCCGCACCTCGACGCGCTCGCGCGACGCGGGGTCCGGTTCACCCAGGCCTACGCCGCCGCCAATGTCTGCTCCCCCACCCGGGCGAGCCTGCTGACCGGCCGCTACCCGGCCCGCCTCGGCATCACCGACTGGTTGCCCGGACGCGCCCCGCACCCGGGCGACCGTCTGCTCAGTCCGGAGCTGGCGCCCCATCTCGGGTCCGACACCATGACGTTTGCCGACGCGTTCCGCGCCGCCGGATACCGGACCGCCTTCATCGGCAAGTGGCATCTCGGCGACGGACCGGAAAATGCCCCCGATCGCCACGGCTTCGAGCTCAACCGCGGCGGCTCCGGCAAGGGCAGCACGCCCTCCTACTTCAGCCCCTACCGCTTGCCCAACCTCGCCGACGGACCGCCCGGCGAATACCTCGACGAGCGCCTCACCCGCGAAACGGTCTCGTTCATCCGCGCGGCGCACGCGGAGGGTCGGCCGTTCCTCGTCGAGCTCTCCCACTACGCCGTGCACATCCCTCTCCAGGCGAAGCCGGAGCTGATCGCGAAATACACCGCCAAGCTCAAGTCGCTCCCCGCCGGCGCGGACTTTGCCGAGGGCCCGCCGGACGGACGCGTGCGCGTGCGCCAGACCAATCCGATCTACGCCGCGATGGTCGAGAGCCTCGACACCAGCGTCGGCGCGGTGCTGGCGGAGCTCGCCGCGCTCGGGATCGCCGACAACACCGTCGTCGTCTTCACCTCCGACAACGGCGGCCTCGCCACCTCCGAGGGCTGGCCCACCTCCAATCTGCCCCTGCGCGGCGGCAAGGGCTGGGCCTACGAGGGCGGCGTGCGCGAGCCGTTGTTCGTAGCCTGGCCCGGCCACCTGCCCGCCGGCGCGGTGACCGACGCGATCGTCACCTCGCCCGATCTCTTCCCCACGCTCCTGGAGCTGGCCGGGCTGCCACCGCAGCCCGCTGCCCACGTCGACGGCGTGTCCTTTGCCGCGACGCTCGCCCAGCCGGAGCGGAAGCAGCCCGACCGGGCCATCTTCTGGCACTATCCGCATTACAGCAACCAGCGCGGCCGCCCGCACGGAGCGGTCCGTCGCGGAGACTGGAAACTCATCGAGTGGTTCGAGGACGGACGCACAGAGCTCTTCAACCTCGCCGCCGATCCCGGCGAAGCCCACGACCTCGCGACCGCTGAGCCGGACCGCACCGCCTCGCTGCTCGCGGAATTGCGCGCGTGGCGCCAGCAAGTCGGCGCGCGCCTGCCCCGGCCCAACCCGCCGGCGGCGACCACGCGCTAAGCCGCCACGGCACCGCGCGCGGCGCCTTCAATGCGGTGCGTTGGTCTCCCGGTCCGAGATCAGGTGCGGCACTTCGTTCGGAGCCGGTTGCCGCAGCGGAAAGGTCGCGTCGTAGAGATTGAGCTGGCGGCGTTTCCATTCGGCGCCCTCGAGGCAGACCGGATGCGGCAGTCGCACATCCCAGTCTCCGAGACGAGCCAGCATGGCTCGGGTGCGCTCCAGATGGTCGAGCGCGACATCGTGCTGCTCGGAAAGATCGTCGCTCAGGTGGAACAGCAGCGGCAGCCGATCCGGCAGCCGCACCAGCTTCCAGTCGCCCTCCCGGATCGCCGCGCTGACGGTGAAGCGCCAGAGGAGCGAGTCGTGCGGCGCGGAGTCGTCGGCTCCCATGAGACGCGTCCACAGATCGACGCCCTCCAGGCCGCTCCATGCTTTCCGCCCCACCCCGGCGCGGGCCAGGAAGGTCGGCGCGAGATCCAGCGCGGACACGACGCGTTCATACTTCCGCGCCGGCAGGTGCCCCGGCCAGCTAAAGATCATAGGAACGCGTATTCCGCCCTCGAGCAGCATGCCCTTCTGGCCGTTCAGCGGCGCATTGAGCGAGGCGTTTTGGTCCACGGGACCTCCGTTGTCGCTGAGGAACACCACCAGGGTCTTTTCCGCCACGCCCTCCGCCTGCAGCGAATCCAGCAGGCGGCCGACCTGCTGATCCAGGCGCGAAACCATCGCGCAATAGGTGCGTCGTCGCACATCGGGGATGTGGGTGAACTGCGACAGGTCCTCGTCCCGAGCCTGCAGCGGCGCGTGCGGCGCATTGTAGGCCAGGTAGAGGAAGAACGGTTGCCGCCGGTGACGAGCGATGAAGGCGATTCCCTGGTAAGTGATGTCGTCCGTCAGGTAGCCGCGCGGGCCGACTGGACCGAAGCTGCACTCCAGCTGCCCGTTCGAGCCTGCCCCGCCGTGCGAGGGGAAATAGCTGTGTCCGCCGCCGAGGAAGCCCCAGAACTCGTCGAAGCCGCGCCGCAGCGGATGGAACTGCGGACGGTCGCCCAAGTGCCACTTGCCGACGATCCCGGTGACGTAACCCGCGGCACGCAGCCGGTCGGCGATGGTGCGCTCGGTGACGGGTAGTCCATTGAACTCCGGATCGAATCCGGGCTGCGGGTTCGACAGGTTGTTGTCGTAGCCGAAGCCCACCTGATTGCGGCCCGTGAGCAGGCCGGCCCGGGACGGGCTGCACACCGGGGACGAGACATAGGCCTGGGTGCAGACGACGCCCGAGGCCGCGAGACGGTCGAGATTCGGCGTCGGGATCTGCACGCTGCCGTTGAACCCCACGTCCCCGTAGCCGAGGTCGTCGGCGAGGATGAGCACGATGTTCGGCCGGTCATCGGCCGGCTCGGCCGCCGGGAGGAATCCCGCGACCGCCAGGAACGCGAGGGCGACCAGGCGGCGCCGGCGCGCGCCCCCGGCGCGGAGCACGGGCGTGGCTTCGACCGTCATCACTCCGGAAACGACCAACGCGGCTGCCAGCGGATGATCGGGTTCTGCGCGGCATCAAACTCGATCGGGAGCCAGACGTAGCGCGAGTCCTCGAGATTCCATTTGTTCCAGCGATCGAACATCGCGAGGAACAGGTCCGGTCGCCCGGCAACCGGCAGGACGAACGTGCTCTGCGCCCCGAAGGTGATCTCGGCGCCCTCCCCGCGGCACGGGTTGCCGATTTCCCGCCAGGGTCCGAAGATCGAGTCCGCCACCGCCGCGTGCGCCGGATTGGGATCCCAGCCCGTGCAGCCGGAGCCGATGAGGTAATAGCGTCCGTTGCGCTTGAAGACCGCCGGCGCCTCGATCGAGCGCCCGACGAAGATCCGCGCGTATTTTCCCGCCGGCCGCAGGTAGTCCTCGCTGAGCTGCGACACGTGCATGGTCTGGTTCGATTCCGAGGCGTAGAACTGGTAGGCCGTGCCGTCGTCGTCGACGAACAGCGTCATGTCGCGCGCCATCTGTCCGCCCTCGAGGTCGCGCGCGAGAAAATTGCCCGGAGCGGCCGCGAGATCGGCGTCGGTGGCGTTCAGCGGCCGGACTCCGGCGTTGGGGCGGAAGCTGCCGACGTATTTGAACGGACCGACCGGAGTGTCACTGACGGCGACGCCGGACCGCGCCGCCTGGTAGTTCGGGCTGTCCTGATGAAACCACAGGACGAACTTCTTGGTGCGGGCGTTGTAGATCACCTTGGGACGCTCGATGACGTTCTCGGGCGCCAGGTCGTGATCCGGGTTCTCCGGCACCGACGGCAGCGCGAGGCCCTCGTTCTTCCACGTCACCAAGTCACGGGAAGAATACACCGAGACGCCGCCCGCCAGCACGCGTGTGCCGCCCCACGCCTTGTTCACTTTCGGGAGATAGGTTCGCCCCTCCTTGAACTCGCCATACCAGTAATAGACGCCCTCGTGGAAGAGGATCCCGCCTCCGTGCGCGTTGATCGGGCGGCCATCCGTATCGCGCCACACCTCGCCGGGGGCCAGCGCGGTGACGGCCCGAGCCGTCGGGAGGAGGCTAGCGACGCCAGCCAGGAAAAGGACGCATGCAAGAAGTCGTGGCATAGAGGGAAATTTTCGGAGCCAAGGCAGCCAGGGGCGGCCGATTTGTCGGGTGGTCGCAGAGGATACCAGCATCGCCCCGCCGGTCCTACCCCCCGTTAGGGTGGAACGGCGCTACGGCAGTTCGATGGCACCAATATCCGGCGCACCCGTAATGGGCTGGCCGCGGATGTCCGTCGCCACGGTCAGGCCGAGCGCCAGCCCCACGTTGTCCCCGGGGAGCGGCGGGATCGCGATGCCGCGATCGTGGACCAACGCGCGGTTGCCGGGCACGTAATCCTCGAGGCGCTCGCCGCCGGGCTGCGCAAATCCGGGATTGCCGATGACCGGAGCCTGATCGGCCAGGCCCAGCCCCGCCGGCCAGTTGTCGGCCCGGAGAAAGAGATTGTGGGCAACGAACGCGCGCTCCACCGGCTGCAGCGCGGCCTGCTCGCCGCGCGCCTGGTCGCCGGCAACCTTGGCGCTGGATCCGACCACGCAGAAGAGGTTGTTCGCCACCAGCACGCCTTGCGCGGTCGGCGCGACCGCGAACTTCGCGGTGAGGCCTTCGCCGACGTAGATCGTGTTGTTGTAGAAATACGAGTTGAACGGCCCGTGCGGCTTCCGTTTCGCCCCGACGTAGCCGCTGAGCCAAAACGTTTTCCCTTCCTGAAACGCACCGTCGCGGCCCTTCACGCGCTGGCCGTCGTTCACGCTGATGTTGTAGCGGTAGGCGCAGTTGTAGTTGTCGCCGAGGATTTCGCAGAAGCCACCCGCGTTGTGCGCACTGAAGTTGTATTGGACGACGACGTTGCGGCAGTTGAAGTCGATGTGCACGCCGGCCGAATCGCCGGGACCGTTCGCATGGGTGAAGCGGCTGCGCTCGATCACCACATCCCGGGTGCCCCACGTCCACAGCCCGCTCCCCCGCCCCCAATTCCGCGAATCGCTGGTGCTGCCCGAGTGGTCGACGGACAACTGGGAAAAACGGCCGCCGGCGACGCCGGACATCTGCACGCCCGGACCACCGCTGTGGGAGATCCTGACGTCCTGCACCGTCAAATCGCGGATGCTGTCCGCGGGGCCCGTGAATTTCAGTCCGGTGTGGTCGACGCGCTCGATCACGCAGTCACGGACGATGATCTGTTCCATGACCGCACCACTGCTCTGGTGCACGAGGAAACGGATGCCCCACCCGTAACGTCCCTCACCGTTGGCGGTCTTCACATCCGCCGCCGGACGCCGGAAGCCGGGATTCTCGAAGGACACGGACTTCACGTGCAGTCGCATCAACGCGATGCCGCGATGCTCGCCGGCGCGATCCGCCACGACCAACACGCCGCAGCGCATGTCGCCGGTCGGCGCTCCGCCGTCCGCCGACACGACCAGGTCCGACACGACGACGTAGCTGCAGTTGCGGAGCTCCACCGCGGCGCGGGTATCGCGGCCGTCGATGAGCGCCCGCGCGTTCCGGTCCCCTGCCGGTCGTGCGTAGCTGCCGATCGTGATTGGCTGCTTCGCCGTGCCCGCGAGATTTTCCAAAAGAAGCCGGCCCGCATGACGCACCCCCGCGAGCAACAAAAGGCGATCGCCCGTCTGGAGCGGTGCGCGCTGGGCGCGCGCCAGCGTTCTCCAGGCTTCGCCGACGGCCGTGCCCACGGCGTCATCATTGCCCTGCACCGGATCGACGTAGTAAGTCGTGGCGCGCGCGGCGACAGAGCCGACGCAAAGCAGCGTCACGACGAACACCGCACGGAGTCGCGACATCATCGGAGGGAATTCTGGGGCTGAGCGTCGCAAGGCACGACGCCGGGATCAAGGGGCGACGTGCGTGGCGCGCTGGCGGATCTCGTCCAACTTCCGCTGCAGCTCCGCCGCTTTCTCGGGGAACTTGGCGATCACGTTCGTCTGCTCCGCGGGGTCTTCCCGGAGATTGAAAAGCAGCGGCTCGGGGATCCGGTTGGGAGCGAACCTCGCATCCGAGGGATTCGCGCCCCCGGTGCCGGAAGCCTTGCCTTGCACGGTGGCCGGGATGTATTTCCAGTCGCCGGCCCGCAGGGCCAGCGTGTCGGAAATGCCGTGCAGCACCGTGTAGTCGCGGACGTTCTCGGTCGTGGCTCCGAGCAGGACGGCGCTGAGGTCCATGCTGTCCGGAGACTGCGCCGGCGAGAGGGTGGCGCCGGTCAGGTGCGCGAGGGTGGCGGGAAGGTCGACGAGGTTGAACATCTGCTCCGTCACGCGCGGCTGCAGACGGGCGGGCCAGCGGGCGATGAGGGGCACGCGGCAACCACCCTCGTAGACGAGGTATTTCCAGCCGCGCAGCCCGCCGGCCGGACGATGGTCCTTCACGTTCTCCGCTGCCCCGTCGAAGTAGCCGTCAAACAGCACCGGGCCGTTGTCGCTGGTGAAGATCACGAGGGTGTTCTCCGCGAGATGGAGCCGATCGAGCGTCTGGAGGATCGCGCCCGCGGCCGCATCCATCTGCTGGATGACGTCGCCGCGCACCCCGAGTTCGTTCTTCCCCTCGAAGGGCGGCTCCGCGACACGCGGCACGTGCGGCTCGAAGAGTCCCACGTAGAGGAAGAAGGGTTTGCCGGCGTTCCGCTCGAGGAACTGCACCGATTTCTGCACGACGGTGGGCGTCAGCTCCTCGTCCCGGAAACGAGCCGACTTGCCGCCGGCCATGTAGCCGATGCGGCTGATGCGGTTGATGATCGTGCCGGAGTGCTGCTTGTCCGCCCGGTAGCGCAGGGCTTCGGGATGGTCGGTGCCGTTCGGCTCGACCCGCAGGTCGGCCTCGTAGCTGACGGTGATCGGATCGGCGGGATCGAGACCGACGACGCGATGATTCTCGATCCAAACGGACGGCACGCGGTCGACGGTCGCCGGAATGATGTGCGCGTAGTCGAAGCCCACCTCGAGCGGACCGGGGGCGATGCGGCCGTTGAAATCGACCGCCTTCGTGCCATCGCCGAGTCCCAGGTGCCACTTGCCGATCGCGCCGGTGACGTAGCCCGCGCGGCGCAGCGCCTCGGGCATGGTCAATCGGCCGGGCTCGATGCAGAGCGGCGCATCACCGGGCAGGATGCCCGTGCGCTTCGACGACTGCCGCCAGGCATACTCGCCGGTGAACATCGAGTAGCGCGTCGGCGTGCAGGTCGACGACGGCGCGTAGCCGTTCGTGAAGCGCACGCCTTGGGCGGCGAGTTGATCGAGATGGGGCGTCTTGATGCGCGTGGCGCCGTAAGCTCCCAGATCGCCATAGCCGAGATCGTCGGCCACGATGAAGACGATGTTCGGGCGAGGCGGCGGCGCGTCGGCGGCGGACGCACGGGTGAGCAGTCCTCCGCCCATGACGAGGCCAAGGGCGAGGCGGAGAAAAAGCTCACGCCCGCAGCTTCGGGAGTGAGCCGGCAGGCGTGAGGAAGCGATCATGGCGGGACAGTCGATACGCGAATCGGCGCGCGATTAGAAGGAGAACGAGTTCGTGATGCTCCAGGTGCGTTCCGGCGGAATGCGGAACGTGCCCCAGGTGCCGTCGGCGTTCGCAGCGATCGGAATGAGCTCATCCTTGGCGTTCAGATTGCGAACGTTGAGGTTGATGGCCCACATGACGTTTCCGCCGAGGATCTTCAGCCGGTGCTTGTAGCCCAGGCTGGCGTCGACCTGCGTGTCGCTCGGGCCGTAATAGGGCTTGGTGACGTCGGCCACCAGGAGGCCGTTCTGGGTGATGTAGGGATAGCCGATGCCGATCTTATCCTGCCAGCGCACGGCGCCGCCGATGCTCAGGCCGCGGAGGAAGCCACGCTGAATTTCGTAGTTGGTGACGAAATTCATGCGCCACTTGCGGATTTCCGGGGTCGCGGCGCCCGACAGCGCGGCCGCCGAGCGGATCGAGGGCAAGGTCTCCGACTGGTATTGCGCCCAGAACGTGCCGGTTTCGTTCGCGGCGGGATTGCGCGCACCGGGGAGCAGCTTGCCGTCATACATCGTCGAGAGGTTGGCATACCAGGCGTCGGCGAAGGCGAGCTCCTGGGCGGCAACGTCGGACTTCACCGCCTCGTTGCGCGCGGCGCTGAAGGCAATGCGCCAGCCGCGCACCGGATTGGCGACGATCTCGTATTCCGTGCCCCGGGACTCGGTGTTGCTGACCGAGGCCAGATTGATGATCGAGGCCGGGTTCCATTGCAGCGTGCTGCCGCTGCCGGTGAAGTTCGGGTTGAAGTTCTTGCTCGCTCCGATGTTGGCCTTCAGCCGATCCGGGATCGTGTTGTAGATCGCCTGGGCGACGTCGGCGAAGGAATTCCAGCCCGGGTAGACGTAGTTGAAGTTCGCCGGGTTGAGGCCCGCATCGCGGGCCGCCAGCATGCGGCCGATTTCCGTGCTGATGTAAGTGTAGGGATTGCCCACATTCGAGACGGAGTCGCCCTGAATCTGGGTGTTGTAGCGATTGATGCGGAGGTAGAGTTTGCCGTTGAACGCGGAGAGCGTGATGCCCTTCTCGGTCGTCTTCGCATTCGGGGAGCCGAGTTCCTCGTTCCAGATGTTGCGGCGCTGGCCGATCGGATTGAAGTTGCCGGATTCGTTCCAGAACGCGCGCAGTTCCGTCCCCCAGGGCAGCTTGACGGGCAGGCGGCCGACGACGCTCTTCGTCCAGCTGCGCTTCCCCTGCGCGACCGACGGGGCGAAGGTGACCGCCGATTCGTCGAGGCTGCCGTTGGCGAGACGCGTGGTGGGCGCCGTGCCGATGAAGTTCTTGTCGATGTCCTCACGCCAGCCGACGACCGTGACGAGGTAATCGTTGAGCCAGTTGCTCTGGAGCGCGACCGCGGTCGAGCGCAGATTCTCGCGCTGGTCGGTCAGGTTCTGGATGATGCGCAGCGGCTTCTCGTTCGCGGTCACGAAGGTCTTGGAGACCGGATCGTAGACTTGGACCTTGTAGGTCTGGCCGTATTGCGGACGCGTCGCCGTGATCGGGGACAAACGGATGTCGGAGACGTTGGCCACGTTCACCAGGGAGGGCCCGAGGTAAAACCAGCCGTTCACCTGCGTGCCGAAGGTGCCGGGCGCCGCTCCGTTCAAGCTGGCCTGCGGGCTGGGCGAAGCGGTCGTGTCCCACGTGCTGGAGTAGGTGCGATTCGAGCGGTCGATATCGGTCTTGAAGAGCAGCCCGGAGACCGTGTGCCGACCGAGCATCCGCACCCACTTGGACTCGCTCTGCGTGAAGTCGTGCTTGAAGAAGGCGGTCAACTGCCCGGAGTTGCGGTCGATGCGATTCATCTGATCGCGGAAGACATCGGTGGTGGAGATGAACGGGCGACCGAAGTTCGGATTCAGGATCGGCTGGCCGGTGCTGGACTTGACGCTGAGGTAGTAGTTCACGTCGACCATGATGCCTTCGTCGTTGCCGCCGGTGGGGATGGAAAAGTCGCGGCGCTTGGTGAAGCTCTGATTGTTGTAGGCGACCTCCACACCCGCCTTGCCGCCGAAGAGCAGCTGCTCGTAGCGCAGATCGAGCGCGCGGAACTTGTGGTCATGATGATCGAAGGCGCCGGTCATCAGGTGGTCGTAGAAATTGAAAATATTCGGGTCCTGCAGGCGGGTGCGGACATAGCCGGTGCGGAGACGGTTGAAGTCGCCGGAGGAGCGCAGCGAGCCGCCCGTGCCACCGGGCAGGGTGGCGGGAATGCTTCCCTGGAAGCCCTGGATGCCGGCCAGCGAGGGGTCGGAGAAACCGACACTCGCCGTGCTGGAGGTCGGATCCGCGTAGATCAGCGCCATCTGCGCGTAGAGCGGGAAACCCTGGACCACGGACGAATTATTCGGATTGAGCACGATGCCGGCGCCGGTCGCGGTGCGCAGCGCGGAGTTGTTCACGTTGGCCGCGGTGGCGTTGGTCACGAGCGTGGTCGGGAGTCCCGGAACGGCCGACTGGGTGCCGTAGCCCCACCACTGGTATTTGGCGTTGGCGGGATTGCTGACTCCCGAAGCGGTCGTCGGGTTGAACCAGTTGTCGATCGTGAAAGTGGGCGTGAGCGGATCGGGCGGAACACCCTCGATCTGGCCGCGCTCAAAGTTGCCCCGGAGCGTGCCGCTGCCGAGGATCGAACCGCGCTTGGGCTCGATGAGCCGATATTGCATCGCCACGTAGAGGCGGCGGTCGGACTCGTAGGCGGGATCCTGGCGGTAGTTCTTGTCGTCGTTGACCGCATCGACGCGGATCGCGAGCTTCTTGGGGATGATCACCTTGTTGAAGTGCGCCTCCTCCCGGTGGGAGTTGTAGGAGCTGAAACGCGAGGCGAAGCGATAACTGTCCTTGAACGTCGCCTTGCGCATCGCCGAATCGATCACGCCACCGGCATTGCCGACGCCGGCAAGGATCGCGTTCGGGCCACGGCTCACCGTCAGCGTGTCGAAGTTGTAGGTGTCGCCGGGGATGTCCGTCGGGAAAAAGTCGCGGGTGCGGGTCGCGGCCGCCAAGGCGCGCACGCGATTGACGCTCGAGGGGTCATCGCGCACCTCGGCCGCATTCTCGCCGGTCACGCCGGAGAAGTTGCCGTTCTGGCCGGCGGCTTCCGTCGAGGCGGTGAACGTCAGGATGTCCTGCAGCTTGGTGACGCTGATGTCGTCGAGGAATTCCTTCGTGTAGACCGAGACGGCCGCGCCGACGTCCTTGAGGTCGGTGTTGAGGCGAGTGCCGGCCAGCGTGTTCGTCGCCTGGTAGCCGTTGTCTTGCTCGGAGTTCACCACGAAGGGGCTGAGCGTGACGACGTCATCATCCTTCGGTGGCGTGGCGGGCGCCGAGGTCGATTGCGCGAAAGCCGGGAGCATCAGCGCCGAGAACATCGCGCCGCACAGGGCGAGACGGCAGCCAATCAAATCCGCGGCGCGGACGCGCGACACAGCGAGTGAGGGGATGGGGGAGTTTGGATACATGGTGCAGGGGTTCGACGGACCGGCCGGCCTAGGCCTTTCACGGTCACCGGTTGCGAGGGGTGGATCGTGAGCAGCCAGACCGCCGAGTGGGGGTGCGATCGGAGTGACTCCGCCTAGACTACCAGCGCTGCGCCCGAGCGGCTACCCCCCATTGGGGTGGATTGCGCGATCAGCACTACTCGAGATGGATGATGCCGTGCCGCACCGCGCTGATCGCCGCCTCGGTGCGGTCGCGGACCCTCAGTTTGGCAAAAAGCGTCTTGAGGTGGGACTTAACCGTTTCCTCCGAGATGAAGAGCTGCGCGCCGATCTCCTTGTTGCTGCGCCCGCGGGCCAGCAGCTGCAGCACCTCCTGCTCGCGCTGGGAAAGCGCCTGGCGCTGCGCGCGCTCGGCCAGCCGCTCCGCGATGCGCGGGGGAACCTCCGTGCTGCCGCGATGCACCGCGATGATTGTGCCCGCGATCTCCTCCGTCGACATGTCCTTCAGCAGGTAGGAACGCGCCCCGGATTGCATGGCGCGGAAAACGTCCTCGTCGGCGTCGTAGGTCGTGAGCACGATCACTCGCACCCCGGGATCGCGCCCGAGCAATCCGATGATCGCCTCCACCCCGCCGATGCCGGGCAGGCGCAGATCCATCAGGACCACCGAGATGGTCCCCGGCGTGTAGGCGGCCAGCGCCTCCTCGCCGGAGGCGTATTGCGCCACCACCTTCATGCCCGGCTGACTGTCGATCAGCGCGGCCAGGCCCATGCGGAAGGTCGGATGATCGTCGACGATCATGACCTTGATGAGGGGATCGTTGGATTTGTTCATGAGGGAGGAAAAGCCGTCAGGTTGAAATCGGCGCCTCGACCACCACCTCGACCCGCGTGCCGCCGCTCGCGCCCGGCCCGACGGTGAGGCGGCCACCCATCTGGGCCACGCGCTCGCGCATGCCGCGCAGTCCGAAATGGCTGTTGCCTCCGGCGGCCTGGTCCGGATCGAAGCCCGCGCCGCTGTCGCTCACGGCGAGCCGCACGCTGGCGTCATCGAAGACGAACTCCAGGTCGATGGTCGCGGGCCGGGCATGCTTCAGGGCGTTCGACACGGCCTCCTGTCCGACGCGCAGCAGGTTGTTCTCCACCTGGGGCGCGAGCCGGCGCGGCTGCCCCTGCACCCGCACGCGGATCTCGCACGCCATGCCCCTCGCAGCTGCTCCGCCACGGTCTTCAGGGCGCCGACCAAGTCGTGCCGCTCGAGAATGTGCGAGCGCATGTCCCAGATCGACTCGCGCGCGCTGGCCAGGCACTGCCGCACGATCTGATGGGCAGCGGACAAAAACCCGCCGACCGCCTCGGCGCCGCCGGCGCGGGCGGCGTTGCGCGCCAGCTCGAGCTGCATCGAGACGGCATTCAAATCTTGGGCGAGCGTGTCATGGATCTCCCGCGCGAGCCGGTTGCGCTCCGCCAGCATCGCCGAGAACTCCACCTCCGCGAGCTTCCGCGCCTCCTCGCGCTGCGCGATCTGCCGCCGCGTCACGACCGCCATCGCGACCAGCGCCAGCAGCGTGATCACCAGGACGGCGATCACCAGGCCGAGGGCACGGTGCAGGGTCAACCAGGGAGCCGGGCGGAGCACGCTGATGTCCGCGGCGTTTCGCAGCCAGAGCTGGAGGTCCTCCGCCACCCACAGACCGGTCGGCCGGAGGAAATTGGTCCGGCCGGTCAGGCAGATGCCGGTCACCCGCAGCAGGCTGCCGGGTTCCCACGCCGGCGGCGCGGATTCGCCGGCGAGCTGCGAGAGCCGCCCGTTCACCTCGATGCCGTTCCAGCGAAGCACGAGCAGCAGCCCCTCCGGTGTCATCCGCAGTTCCCGCAACTCGGCGTCGATCTGCACCAGGTTCGCGTCGAAGCGCGCGATGTCCTCCGGCCGGCGCAGCGGCTGCGCCCGCGGAGCGGGACCGGACGAGATCTTGCGGAACACCGCATCGCTCAGGCTGGGCGTGTAGCTGCCGTGGTCGGGAAATCCCACGACATCGACCCAGTCGCCCGGCGTGAGGTTGCCCGGCTGCGCCGAGTCGATCTGCATGCCGCGCTCGCCCTCGCGCAGCCAGAGCGTGTGTCCGCCCTTGTGCCCGGTCACGACCCCGCGCACATGCACGCGTCGGCCGGTGAATCCGCTGCGGGAGAAGCGCAGCACCTCGCTGATCGGCTGCACGGGCAGTGCGAAGGGATCCGCGGGCGGCGGCACGATGACCTCGACCATGGCGCGGTTCGCCACCTGCAAATTGGCCCGCACGAACTGCCGGTTGGCGTTGTGGACGTTGAAGACGACGCCGCGCAGGCGAACCTCGGCATCGACCAGCTCCTGGGGCTGCAGCTGCCCGTTGATCTGCACCTCCATCTTGTCGTCCCCCTGCGCGAACGTGACGAGCCAGCTCTCGCCGGGATTGGGCGCGATGCCGCCGGTGCCGCCGCGCGAGACTGGCATCCGCTCCTTCGGCGTCGGCACGCAGGCCCGCACGATGCCGCGGAGCTCGACCCACGCGGCGTCGAATCCACCGGCGTTGAGCTCGGCGATCGTGGTGGGCCGCGGAAGCGGCAGGGCCCCCGGCCCGAGGCGCTCCACGCGCTGCGCGCGCACGATGGGCGCGAAATCGCCGGCGTCGGTTTCGCCCCTCACGTCGAGCTCGTCGCCGAGGCGGAAGCGGTTCTCCACCACCTCGCCGAGTTCGACGTAGATGCCCTCGGTGCGGTCGAGCAGCACGAGGGCGTTGCGCGGCGCCGTCACCAGCAGCAGGTTCCCGCGCAGATGCACCGGCCGCCGCTGCGCCGCCACTTCCGGAGCGAGCGCCCGCACGGCCGCCGCGTTGTCCAGTTCGGGCGGCGACTCGGCCCCGGCCACCGGCATGGCTGCCAACGCCAAGGCCAACGCCAGAAACGGCGCGATCGTTGGGGGCGGGGTGAGCACGCGGCGACCTTTTCGGATGGCGGGAAAAATTGCGAGCCCAAAGCGTCCGGGCGCGCGCCCGCGCCGCTGGCCCCGCGCCGATTCCCCCGTTCGAGGGATGGGGAGCGAGTGCCGCCGTGCGCTATGCTCGGCCGGCGCCTCGCATTTTCTCAAGGTATGTTGCCGTCACGAGGCCGCCGTCATCCCCTCCCCGGAAACCCGTTCCGATCAACTCCGCCCCAGCCACCATGCCCGGAAAATTTCTGCCCTGGCGCACGCTTCTCCGTCCCCTCCCCTCGGGCTGGCGCTGCTCGCCCTGACGGGCGCCGCCTCGGCGCGAGCGGACGTCTCCCTGCCCCACCTCTTCTCCGACCACATGGTCATGCAGTGCGACGCCGCCGTTCCCGTCTGGGGATGGGCGGCTCCCGGCGAGCGCGTGCGGGTGGCGTTCGCCGGCCAGACCAAGGAGACGACCGCAGACCGCGCCGGCCAATGGAGTCTCAAGCTCGACCCGCTGGCCGCCGGCACCCGCGGCACGCTGACGGTCCAGGCAGCCAACCAGCGATTGATTGAGGACGTGTTGGTCGGCGAGGTCTGGCTCGCCGCCGGCCAATCCAACATGCAGCTGCGCATCGACGAGGCGGCTGAGGCCGCCGAAGCCGTCGCCACGGCGGATCTGCCGCAGGTTCGCATGTTCACGGTGGCCCGGCGCGCGGCGGAATCGGCGGCGACGGATTGCGACGGGCAATGGATCGTCTGCCAGCCCGACACGGTCGGCAAGTTTTCCGCCGCCGGATTCTATTTCGCGCGAGAGCTGCATGCCCGCCGCGCCGTGCCGGTCGGAGTGATCAACTCCTCGTGGGGCGCCACCCGATCGAGGCGTGGACGAGTCCGTCCGCCCTGGCCAGCCGGCCGGAGTTCGCTCCCCTTTTCGCCGAGTGGAGCGACCCGCACCGCCCGCCGCAAGGCGGCGACGTCCAGCCGCTGCAGCGCTCGAAGAACTACCCCGGCAACCTGTTCAACGGCATGATCGCCCCGCTCATCCCCTACGCGCTGCGGGGCGCGATCTGGTATCAGGGGGAAAACAACGCCAACTCGAACCACCCCGAGCTCTATGCGCTGCAACTGCCGGTCCTGATCCGCGATTGGCGCCAACGCTGGGGCCAGGGAGACTTCCCGTTCGCCTGGGTGCAGCTGCCCAACTTCCAACCGAAGTCTTCGGCCGCCGCGAAGTGGCCGCTGGTCCGCGAGGCGATGCGGCGCACCCTGACCGTGCCGCACACCGGCATGGCGGTCGCCATCGACGTGGGCGACGCGAAGAACATTCACCCGAAGAACAAACGCGAGGTCGGCCACCGTCTCGCGCTCTGGGCACGCGCCCAGGTTTACGGAGAGGACATCCCTTGGTCCGGCCCGCTGTTCAAAGACTACTCCATCATCGGCGACCGCCTGGTCGTCCGATTCAGTCACACCGACGGCGGACTGATTGCACGCGACGGCGCCGTGCGGGGATTTTTCCTCGCTGGAGCCGACCGCCACTGGTTGCCCGCGGATGCACGCATCGTCGGCGACACCGTCGTGCTTTCCCATCCACAGATCGCCGCTCCGAGCGCGGCCCGCTACGGGTGGGCCGACAATCCCGATTGCAACCTCTTCAACGGAGCGGGGCTGCCGGCGAGTCCGTTTCGCACCGACGATTGGGACCCGCTGACGAAGCTCGACTGACGCGCGACGTCGCGCCGTCAGGGCAACGTCGCGGTGGCGGCTTTTCACTCGTCCGAGGGGTGGCGCGAAAACCGCCGCATTGATACCGTGCTGGACCGGCCCCGATCTTCGTCCCCCTCGGCTGAGGCGTTGTCCGGCTTCCCCCTCCTACCCCATGAGTGTCCTCGCTTCGCAGGCTGTCCTGACCGCCTTTTCGTTCACTCCGCCTCTCGCCATGGCTGGCGCCAGCACCGCGCCGATCGGCTCCGTCGCCTTCCAACTCGGCGTGGTCGACTACCTCATCCTCGTTACCTACTTCGCCTTCGTGCTCGGGATCGGCTGGGTGCTGAAGAAGCACCTGAAGACCTCGACCGACTTCTTCGAGTCGGGTCGCTCGCTGCCGGCGTGGATCTGCGCGCTCGGTTTCATCGGCGCCAATCTCGGCGCGCAGGAAGTCATGGGCATGGCCGCCTCCGGCGCCAAATACGGCATCGCCACCAGTCACTTCTACTGGGTGGGCGCGATTCCCGCGATGGTCTTCGTCGGCATTTTCATGATGCCGTTCTACTACGGCTCGAAGGCCCGCTCCGTCCCGGAATACCTCAAGCTCCGCTTCGACGAGAAGACGCGCACGTTCAACGCGCTGTCGTTCGCGGTGATGACGGTGTTCTCCTCGGGCATCTCGATGTTCGCGTTGGCGAAGCTCCTCAACGCGATCCTCGGCTGGAACTTCGATGCGTGCATCTTCGTCTCCTCGGCGATCGTCCTGGTCTACATCTACACCGGCGGCCTCACCTCCGCGATCTACAACGAGGTGCTGCAGTTCTTCCTCATCGTGCTCGGCTTCCTCCCGCTGGTCATCCTCGGCCTGCAGGACATCGGCGGCTGGGACGGTCTCATGCAGCAGCTCGGCGCCTACTCGGAAACGAAGGGCATGCCCGGCGCCTGGAGCCACTCCTGGGCCCACATGGGCAACGCCTCCGCCAATCCCATCGGCATCGAATGGTTCGGCATGATCGCGGGCCTGGGCTTCGTCCTCTCCTTCGGCTACTGGTGCACCGACTTCCTCGTCATCCAGCGCGCCATGGCGGCTAAGGACATGAACTCCGCGCGCCGCACCCCGCTCATCGCTGCGATTCCGAAGATGATGTTCCCCGCGCTCGTGATCCTGCCCGGCATGCTCGCCATCGCCCTCTACCACAAGGGCGGCACCGCCCAGATCGCGCTGCCCACCGGCGCCGACGGCAATCCCGACTACAACATGGTCGTCCCCGCCATGCTCGCGAAATACTTCCCCAACGGCATGCTCGGCATCGGCCTCACGGCCCTCATGGCCTCGTTCATGTCCGGCATGGCCGGCAACGTCACCGCCTTCAACACGGTCTGGACCTACGACCTCTACCAGCGCTGGTTCAAGCCCGACGCCTCCGACGCGCACCTGATCAAGGTCGGCCGCATCACCACCGTCGTCGGCCTGCTCATCTCCGCGGCCTGCGCCTACGCGGCGACAAAGTTCAATAACATCATGGACATGCTCCAATTGGTGTTCGGCTTCGTCAACGCCCCGCTCTTCGCCATCTTCCTCCTGGGCATGTTCTGGAAACGCGCCACCGGCCACGGCGCCTTCTTCGGGCTCCTCCTCGGCACCCTCTCCGCCGCCCTCTTCCAGGGCAACACGCTCCCGGTCGGCGAGGCCGCCAGCATCTACAAGGGCGGCTGGATCTCCGTGCAGCACACCTTCGCCAGCTCCATGGCCCAGAACTTCTGGATGGCGATCTTCGCCTTCTCCGGCTGCTTCCTCGGCACCATCGTCATCTCCCTCGCGACGGCGCCCAACCGCACCGACAACGAGCTCCGCGGCCTCGTCTACTCGCTCACCGAGAAGGTCGTCGATCACCACGAGACCCCCTGGTATGCGCGCCCCGCCACCCTCGGCGTCATCGTCCTCGCCCTCACCGTCGGCCTCAACCTCCTCTTCTGGTAACCGCCAACCCCATCCCACCATGCAACAACTCGACGTTCGCCTGCCCATGGGGCTGCTCTTCCTCTCCCTCGGCCTCATCCTCGTCGGCTACGGCCTCCTGGCCGATCCCGCCATCTACGCCCGGCACTCCCTCGGCCAGAACGTGAACCTCACCTGGGGCATCATCTTCTCCCTCTTCGGCTCCCTCATGCTCTGGCTCTCCTCCCGCGCCAAGAAGAACTGAGGCACTCCCGCCCACGCCACACTCCTTACCCCGCCATGAACGATGCGACGTCCGTTTCCCTCTCGCCACCCGATCTCTCCGATCGCGTTTGCCGGCAGTTTGAAATCCTTTACCGGCGTCGCCCCGTTCTCCTCGCGAGCGCCCCGGGACGGGTCAACGTCATCGGCGAGCACGTCGACTACAACGGCGGCTGGGTTCTGCCCGCCGCCATCGATCGCCGGCTCGTCATGGCAGTCGCGCCGCGCAACGGCGATCGCGTCCGGCTCGCGACCGCCGATTTCGAGGGCGTGCTGGAATTCGGACGAGAGGACCTCGCGCCCGGACGAGCCAAGGACTGGAGCCGCTACGTGCGCGGCGTCATCGCCGGCCTGGCGCAGGCGGGACACGTCGTGCCCGGCTTCGACGCCTGCGTCGCCTCCAGCATTCCCGTCGGCGGTGGATTGAGCAGCAGCGCGGCGCTCGAAGCCGCAACCGGACTGGCCGGACTCGCCTTGGCCGGCGCCGACATGAAGCGGTTCGAACTGGCCAAGCTCTGCCAGCAGGCCGAGCACACCTACGCCGGCGTCCCGTGCGGCATCATGGACCAAGCCGCCGTGCTCTGCTGCGAACGCGGGCACCTCCTGCTCCTCGACTGCGAGGCGGAAACATTCGTGCAAACTCCGCTCGCTTCGAGCGAGTGGAGCCTCCTCATCATCAACTCCGGTGTGGCGCACGAGCTCGCGAGCGGCGAATACGCCCGCCGCCGCGAGGCCTGCGAACAGGCCGCCCGCCGGCTGCGCGTGCCATCGCTCCGCCACATCGCCGCCAGCGAGCTCGACACCGCGCTCGCGTTTCCCGGCCTCACCGAGGAGATGCGACGCTGCGTGCGCCACGTCGTGAGCGAAAATGTCCGGACACTCTCCTGCGTCGAAGCGCTCCGGCAGGGGGATTTTCGCCGGGCCGGGCAACTGCTCAATGCCAGCCACGCCTCGCTGCGGGACGACTATCGCGTGAGCTGCGCGGAACTCGATTTCATCGCGGAGACCGCGCAGTGCGAGGAGGCGGTCGCCGGTTGCCGCATGACGGGCGGTGGCTTCGGCGGCTCGTGCGTCGCCCTGGTCCGCGGCGTCGAGGCCGAAGCCGTGATGCGTCGGGTCAGCGATGCCTTTCACGCCCGCTTCGGCCATCGACCGGCCGCGTTCGTCACGCCTGCCGCCCCGGGCGCCCAGCTCGTTTGCCTCTGATGCCCGCCGAACCGATCTCCGCCGCGTCGCCGCACCGGCGGCACAACCCGCTCACTGGCGAATGGGTGCTCTGCTCCCCCCACCGCGCCACCCGGCCCTGGCAGGGACAGCAGGAGGCGGTCGCACGGGAGGCGCGTCCCGCGCACGATCCCCACTGCTATCTTTGCGCCGGCAATCGCCGCGCGAACGGTGAAACGAACCCGCTCTATCGCGACACGTTTGTCTTCGAAAACGATTTTCGCGCCCTACTCGATGACAGGGCCGCCGCGCCGGCCGAATCCCACCCGCTGCTCCGCTCCACTCCTGTCCGCGGCACGTGCCGCGTCATCTGCTTTTCCCCGCGGCACGACCTCACGCTCGCCCGGATGCAGACCGCGGAGCTGGAGCGCGTGATCTCCACCTGGCAGGCACAGACGGCCGAGCTCGGGCAGCGCTATCGCTGGGTGCAGGTGTTCGAAAACAAAGGCGCCGTCATGGGCTGCTCGAATCCCCATCCCCACGGCCAGGTCTGGGCGCTCGATCAAGTGCCGACGCTGCCGGCGCTGGAGGACGAGCATCAACGCCGCTACGCCGCTCAACACGGGCGCCCGCTCCTGCTCGACTATGCGGAGGAGGAAATCCGCCGCGGTGAACGGGTGGTCTGGACCAACGCCGACTGGCTCGTCGTCGTGCCTTACTGGGCGACCTGGCCCTTCGAAACGCTTCTCCTGCCCCGTTTCGCCGCGACGCGGATGACGGAGCTCAGTGCGCCGCAGACCCGCTCCCTCGCCGAGGCGCTGCAGGCTCTCCTCCGCGGCTACGACGCGCTCTTCGCGGTCGACTTTCCCTACTCGATGGGCTGGCACGGGGCGCCGTTCGGACCGGATCCGGCCGCGCACTGGCAGCTGCACGCCCATTTCCATCCGCCACTGCTGCGCTCCGCCACGGTGAAGAAATTCATGGTCGGCTTTGAAATGCTGGCCGAAGCTCAGCGCGACCTCACACCGGAAGCGGCGGCCGCCCGCCTGCGCGAAACCATTGCCTCGAAAATCACGCCATGAAGATCCTCATCACCGGCGGCGCCGGCTACATCGGCAGCGTGGCCACCGAGATGCTCCTCCAGGCCGGACACGCGGTCCTGGTCTTCGACAACCTCCAGCAGGGCCACGAGGCCGCCGTCGAACCCGGCGCCCGTTTCGTGCGCGGCGACCTGCGCGACTACGACTCGATCGCCGCGGCGATGCGCGATTTCACCCCCGACGCCGTCATGCACTTCGCCGCCAACTCCCTCGTTGGCGAGTCCATGCGCGATCCGTTCGCCTACCTCGGCGACAACGTCGTCGCCGGGCTGAACCTGCTCCGCGCCATGGACGCCCACCGCGTCAAGCGCATCATCCTTTCCTCGACCGCCAACCTCTTCGCCGATCCCCTGCGGCTGCCGATCGCCGAGGACGAGCGCATCGTGCCCGGCAGCCCCTACGGCGAGTCCAAGGCGATCATCGAGCGCTTCCTGCACTGGCTCGCCGTGACCCGCGGGTTTCGCTACGCGTGCCTGCGGTATTTCAACGCCGCCGGTGCGACCGAGCGGCACGGAGAGGACCACAACCCCGAGCTGCACCTCATTCCCCTCGTGCTCCAGGTCGCCCTCGGCCAGCGCGACCACATCTCGATCTTCGGCGACGACTACCCCACCCCCGACGGCACGTGCATCCGGGACTACGTCCACGTGCAGGATCTGATCGCCGCCCACATCCTGGCCCTCGGGGCGCTCGAGACCGGCAATCGCATCTACAACCTCGGCAACGG
This sequence comes from Oleiharenicola sp. Vm1, assembly GCF_047777955.1. Taxonomy (GTDB): domain Bacteria; phylum Verrucomicrobiota; class Verrucomicrobiia; order Opitutales; family Opitutaceae; genus Didemnitutus. The sequence continues at coordinate 2,180,910 of NZ_CP180537.1, read as the reverse complement.
GCAGGGTTTCTCCGTGCGCGAGGTGATCGCCGCCGCCGAAGTGGTCACGGGAAGGAAAATCACCGTCAAGCTGGCCCCGCGTCGCCCGGGCGATCCGGCCCGTCTCGTCGCCAGCAGCGACAAGGCCCGCCGTGAGCTCGGTTGGAATCCGCGCTACACCGAGATCCGCACCATCATCCAGACGGCGTGGTCCTGGCATTCTCGTCATCCAAAGGGTTACGGCTGATCGCCCGCCACGGCTCCTCGCGCGCTCGCGGCGCTGGCGCCGCGGCGAAGCAGAACGATTCAGGACATGGTCCGCGCCATCCGCGCCACCATGTCGGCCACGAGCGGATTGGGGAACCGGCGGCTCGGCGTGATCGCGTAGAAGGACTCCCGGATCTGCGGCACGCGGTGCGTCTGGACCAGGATCCCCTCGTCGATCTCGTCGCGCACCACCACCGGCGGCACCAGCGCAAGCCCTTCGCCCTCGCGGGCGAGCAAGCGCAGCATCGCCATGTCATCGACCTCCGCGATGATGCGCGGTTTGACCCCGGCGGCGGAGGTGATCCGGTCAAAGGCGCCACGCGTGTTGCTCTCGTGGCTCGGCAGGATCACCGGCACGTCGCGGAAATCAGCCGGAAAGCGCAGCCGCTTCTGGCGCCACGCCGGCACGCCGACCAGGCCCACCGCCTGCTCCGCCAACAGGTGGCTGTGCCAGGGTGTTTCCGCGTCGCGTCGGGCGGCCGAATTCGAAAGCACCAGGTCGATCTCGTGCGCATGCAGCGACACCAGCAAGTCCCGCTGCGTCCCGGAGCGGATGACGACCTCGACCTCGGCGCGGTGCAGTGCCGGGCGCAGGAACTCGAGCTGGAAGTTTCGCGAGAGGGTCGACACCGCTCCGACCCGGAGCACCTGTCGCGCGGCTCCGGGCGCGCGATTGCGCATCACGTCCATCAGCTCCTCGCCCGAGCGCCCGATCACCTCCGCGTAGTCCAGCGCCAGGCGTCCCGCCTCGGTCAGGCGCAGCCCGCCCCGTCCGCGCTCGAAGAGCCTCTGCCCCAGGCTTTCCTCCAGCTGGCGCAGCTGAATGCTGAGCGCGGGCGGCGAAAGATTCAGGCGCTCCGCCGCGCGGGTGACGCTGAGCTCCTGCGCGATCACCCGAAAGTAGCGCAGGTGGTGATAATTCAGGAATGCCGGCATGGTTTAATTAAATCTAACGTTCTGTTGAAAACCATGTAATCGCCTAAAACGCAAGAGCCCGCTAGGATGAATCGCATGAGCGTCTTCGTGGATCTCCTCTTTCTCGTGCCGGCGGTTCCGCTGGCGGCCGGTCTGGCCGCCCGCTTTCTCCCCGGCACCGCCGCCGCGCGCCTCACGGCCATCGCCGCGTGGACGGCCTTCGCGCTCGCGAGCGTGGCCGCCGTCGCCGGCGTCCTCGCCGGGCCGGCGACGGCACGCTGGTCTCCCTGGGGACCGGACGCGGCGGCGGTGGCCATCCGGCTGGACGCGATTTCGGGGACGATGAGTGTGCTGGTCTCCTTTCTCGGGGCGGTGGTCGTCGGCTTCTCCCGCCGCTACCTGGACGGGGATCGGGCCCAGGCGCGCTTCGTATCCTGGATGAGTCTTACGCTCGCCTCGGTGCTGACCTTGGTCCTCGCCGGGCATCTTCTCCTGCTCCTGGCCGCATGGATCGCGACCAGCCTGTGCCTACATCGCCTGCTGCTGTTCTATCCGGAGCGAGCCGGAGCGCGCTTCTCCGCCCGCAAGAAATTCGTCTTCAGCCGGCTGGGCGACCTCTGCCTGCTGGCCGCGGCGCTCATCCTCCACCGGCAACACGGCACCTTCGACCTCGACACCATCCTGCGCGCGATCAGTGCCGGGACGCATCACGACCTGGCGCCGGTCGCGTTTCTGCTCGCGCTGGGCGCGATGCTGAAATCGGCGCAGTTCCCCTTCCATAGCTGGCTGCCTGACACGATGGAGACCCCGACCCCGGTGTCGGCCTTCATGCACGCCGGCATCATCAACGCCGGCGGCTTCCTCATCGTCCGGCTCTCGCCGATCTTCACGGCCGTTCCGTCGGCATCGGCCCTGCTGGCCATCGTCGGCGCGGTGACGGCCGCCTTCGGTGCGGTCGTGATGCTGGCGCAACCCAGCGTGAAGCGCGCCCTCGCCTACTCGACGGTGGCGCAGATGGGTTTCATGTTCCTGCAATGCGGCCTCGGCGGCTACGGGCTCGCGCTGCTGCACATCGTCGCCCATTCGCTCTACAAGGCTCATGCCTTCCTCACCGCGGGCTCCACGATCGGGGCAGTGCCGCGAACCGCCGTGCCGCTGCGCACGCCGGCGATCACGCTCGGTGTGCTCGCCGGCGCCGTGCTGGTGATGCTCGGCACGGTTCTGTTCCGGCTCCTGGTTCCGGCCGGATTCAGCAGCCTCGGCGTGTTCGGTCTTATCCTCGCTCTCGCCCTGGCCTACGGCATCGCGCGCGCGTGGTCGGCCGCTCCGCAGGCGCGCACCCTGGTGCGGGCCGGCGCCTCCGCCTTCGTCATCGCGCTCCTCAGCCTCGTCCTTCACTGCGCGGCGTCCCTGCTCTACCCTCACTCCGAGCCGCTGTGGTCGTCACCCGCGGTCCCCGCCACGGTCGGCAGCATCTTTGCGGGCCTGTTCGTCTTCCAGTCCCTGCTCTGGCGCGCCAACCGCTCGCCGCTGGGCCGCCGGCTCTACGTTCACGCGCTGAACGGATTCTACGTCGGCACGCATCTCAACCGCCTGCTGGGACGGCTCTGGCCGACCGAAACCATCCGCGCCTGACGCCGCCGCTCCGCTCAAACTTTCCCTTCCATGTCCACCGCCCTGTCCTCCTCCGCCGCCTGCCGCTTCCGCCCCGACCTCGTGGCCCCCGCGATCGATTCCGCGCTCGCCCGGATTGCGCCGCTCTGGCCGCTTCGTCACTTCGTCGCGGTCAATCCCTTCCTCGGCTGGGTCCATCGCCCCTTCGCGGAAGCCTGCGCTCACCTGCAGCGGATTGCCGGCGCGGCGCCGCTTCTGTCTCCCGCCGACTACCAGAAGGCCTATTCCGACGGCCTGATCACTCCCGCCGATCTCGCCGACGCCGGCGATGAGGACTGGACGCCGGAGAAACTGCGCCAGGCCCTGAACCGGGCGCATCTCGCGCGCCCCGCCGGGATGCTCCTGACCGTGGCGGACCTGCTCGATCAACGCCACCCGCGGGCGCATTGGAGCACGTTTGTCGCCGAGGAGATTTCCAAGTGGTGCTCGGTCGCGTTCGACGAGAACCAGACCACCTGGTCCTATCCGTGGAAAACCCAGGGCCTCTACGCCGGCTGGCGCGAAGCCGCGGCCGAGGACCGCAATCCCGAGGCCTTCGGGCTGGTCGGTTTCCGGAGTTTCGTCGCGGCGCTGCCCGGGGATGCCTCCGACGCGATTCGCTGCTGCCTCGCGCGCCTGGATCCCCAATGCGATTCGCTCGCCGATTTTCTCCACCGCCAGCTGGCGACGATCCCCGGATGGGCGGGCCACGCGCAGTATCGGGTCCGGGAGGATGCGTTGCGCGGGCAGTCCAATCCGCTGCTGCGGGACCTGCTCGCCATCCGCCTCGCCTACGACGCCGCGCTGTATGAGGCCTTCGCCCGCGACGGGGTTTTTCGCGCCGACTGGCGCCACCAATCGGCCGCTCCCGCGCGCACGGAATATCTGGAGACGCTCCAACGCTGGCAGCGGGCCTACGAGGCCGGTTACCAGCGCAAGCTGGCCCACGCCCTCGCCGGCCAAAGCCTCCCGCCGCCGGCGGCGCGACCGCTCACCCAGGCCGTCTTCTGCATCGACGTCCGCTCGGAAATCATGCGCCGCCACCTCGAGTCTACGCTGCCCGGCGTGCAGACCATCGGATTCGCCGGATTCTTCGGCTTCCCGGTCGCACACCGACCGGCTGCGGCCGCCGCGCCGACGGCCCGCTGCCCGGTGCTGCTCGTTCCTCCGGTCAACACCGCGGAGAACCGATCCGCGGAGGAGACCGCCCGCGCCACCGCGGACCAGACCGAAGCCGCGGCGTGGAAAGCGTTTCAGAACTCCGCCGCCTCCTGCTTCACCTTCGTCGAAACCGCGGGCCTGGCCTTTGGCGGTGCGCTCGCGGGCAAACCGCGGCGTCCCCGCTGCGATCGGCCGGCTCCGCGCTTCGAGCAGCTCCCCGTCGAGACCCGGGCGGACTTGGCCGCCGGCGCGCTCCGCAACATGAGCCTCACGCGAAACTTTGCGCGCCTCGTGCTTCTGTGCGGACACGGAAGCCAGAGCGCCAACAACCCCTACGCATCGGGCCTCGACTGCGGGGCCTGCGGCGGCCACGCCGGCGACGTGAACGCCCGCCTCGCCGCCGCGACGCTCAACGATCCCGCGGTCCGCGCCCGCCTGGCGGCACAGGGCATCGCGATTCCGACCGACACCTGCTTCGTCGCGGGACTGCACAACACCACGACGGACGACATCGTCCTCTTCGACCTCGAGCAGCTCCCCGCCTCGCACGACGCAGACCTCGCGGTCCTGCGCCAGGCGCTCGCACTGGCCGGAGCCGCCACCCGCCGCGAACGCGCGCCGCGGCTCGGCATCCGCGCCACGGATGACGCGGCGATCGCCGCCGCCGTGCGCCGCCGCGCCGAGGACATCTCCGAGGTTCGCCCCGAATGGGGCCTCGCGAACAACGCCGCCTTCGTGGCCGCGCCACGCCACCGCACGGCTCGGCTCAATCTGGAGGGACGCGTCTTCCTCCACGATTACGATGCGACCGCCGATCAGGGCGACAAGGTGCTCACCTTGATCCTCTGTGCCCCGGTCGTCGTCGCGAGCTGGATCAACCTGCAATACTACGCCTCCCGCGTGGATCCTGTCCGCTACGGTGCCGGCAACAAGGTCCTGCACAATGTGCTCGGAGGCCTGGGTGCGACCGAGGGCAACGCCGGCGACCTGAAGGTGGGGCTGCCGCTGCAGTCGATCCACGATGGCCGGCAATTCACCCATGAGCCCCGCCGCCTGAGTGTCTTCATCGAGGCCGCCCCGGAGCGGATCGCCGACGTGCTGCACCAGCACGCCGCGGTGCGGCAGCTGTTCGATCACGAGTGGCTGCACCTCTTCTCCCTGCAGGGCGACACCTGCCTGCGCTACCGCGAGGGCCGCTGGGAGAAAATCTGAAAATCCGCCGCGAGGTCCCCGTGCGGTCGCACGCCGCGCGAGGGACAGGCCGACCGCACGGCAATCCCCTCGCCTGAGCGCGCGGCAATCAGGCGAGACCGCGGCGCGAGGGTGAATCCGCCCATCGCCGCCGCGCGTAGGACTAACATGAAACGTTGGCTGATCACGGGTAGCTCCTCCGGCCTGGGCCGGGCATTGGCTGAGGCGGCGCTGCAGGCCGGCCACGAGGTCGTCGCCACCGCGCGCAACCCCGCGGCACTCGAACCGCTCGCCCGATCGGAGCGCTGCCAAGTCGCGGCCCTGGACGTCACCGATCCCGCCAGCGTGCGTGCCGCGCTCGCCCAGGCCGGAGCGGTGGACGTCCTGGTCAACAACGCCGGCTGCGGCCTGGTGGGAGCCTTGGAGGAGTGCGCGGAGTCGGAGATCCGCAGCGTCTTCGAAACGAATTTCTTCGGCCCCCTCGCGCTGATCCGCGCCCTCCTGCCCGCGCTGCGGGCGCGTCGTCGCGGCCACCTCATCAACGTCAGCGCCGCCGCCGCGATTGCCAACTACCCCGGCTTCGGCGCCTACGGCGCGGCCAAGGCCGCGCTGGAGGCCGCGAGCGAGAGCCTGCGCCAGGAGCTGCGCCCGCTCGGCATCCACGTCACCATCGTGGAGCCCGGCCCCTTCCGCACCGACTTTGTCCGGCGCAACGTCGCGCCGGCCACCGCCCGGATCGACGACTACGACGGCACGGCGGGCAATTTCGCGCGCCTGATTCGCGCCACCGACGGCCGTCAGCCGGGCGACCCGCGCGCGCGGCGCAGGCAATCGTCGCTCTCGCGGGCCTGGAGCAGCCGCCGCTGCGCCTCGTGCTGGGCCGCTACGCCCATGCCAAGGCCCGCAAGTGCGCCGCGGAGCGCGAACAGGAGCGCGCCACCTGGGAGGCGCTGGGGCTGCCGACCGATTTCCCTCCCGCCTCCCGGACGACCGCCTAGCCGCGGTTGCGCCGGCGGCGAAACGTCCCCGGCCGCCGCTCCCCGCTCTCCCGACCGGTCCATCGCCCCGGCCTTGCCGCGCAGCCTCGGCCCGGTAATCCGTCCATAAAGTGCGTCGCGTTCCGCAAGCAACGCGCCGATGCTAGGGGAAAAGGACGGTATCATCTTTGGCCAATGAGTTCCCCGACCACGAATCCCCCATCGTGGGCGCATCTCCTCGGGAGGGTGGTCTCGCTCTGCGCCCTAGTCTTCGCGACCCTTGCGACGGGAGCCGATGCTCCGTTGGGCAAAGCGGTCTTGCAGCTGAAGTGGTATCATCAATTCCAGTTTGCCGGCTACTACGCCGCGCAGGCCCAAGGCTACTACCGCGACGCCGGGGTCGACGTGCAGATCCGCGAAGGCGGCCCAGGCAAGCCGCCGCTGGGCTCGGTCCTGGCCGGCACGGCACAGTTCGGCGTCACCGACTCCGACGTCGTCCAGGCGAGGATGCGCGGGCAACCGCTGGTGGTCTGCGCCGTCGTGTTTCAGCACTCGCCTTACGTGCTGCTCACCCGACGGGATCGCTCGATCCGCACCCCCGCCGACCTGGTCGGCAAGCGGGTGATGCTCTCCGACGACCAGGGTGCCGCCCAGTTTCGCGCCATGCTGATCCACGAGGGCATCGACCCCAGCCGGGTCGAGATCGTGCCCCACTCCTGGAACCTCGACGACCTCGCGCAGGATCGCATCGACGCCCTGTCCGCCTACGCCACCGTCGAGCCGTTTCTCCTCGCTGCCCGGGGCGTGGACTGTGCGTATCTGCGGAGCATCGACTACGGCGTGGACTTCTACGGCGACGTGCTCTTCACGACCGAAGAGCAAGCGCGCCAAAACCCGCGCCTGGTCCAAGCCGTGGTGGAGGCCAGTTTGCGCGGCTGGAGCTACGCCCTGAGCCATCCCGAGCAGGTGGCCGAGCAGATTCTCCGGATGCCCGGCGTGCGCGAGCGGGGGATCACCCGGCAGCAGCTCCTCGCCGAGGCGGCGGCGATGCGCGACTTCATCCTCCCCGACGTGGTGGAGCTGGGTCACATCAATCCCGGACGCTGGCAGCGCATCGCCCAGATTTTCGCGGAGACCGGTCTGGCGCCGCGCCAGTTCGATCTCCAGGGATTCGTGTTTGAGCCCGATACGCACGTGGATCCGCGGTTGCTCGCCTGGCTGAGGGCCGCAGCGATCGTGATCCTTGCCGCATCCATCGGAGCCGGAATCTGGACCGCGCAAATGCGACGAGCCGTGCGCGCCCGGACCGCGGAGCTGCGCGAGGAGAATCACCAGCGCAGCCTCGCAGAGGAGAGATACCGCGCCAGCGAGGAACGCCTGAACCGAGTGTTCGTCCAGGCGGCCAACGGCATCGTCGCCATGCGGCCGGACGGCACGATCTCGCGAGCCAACCCGGCCTTCCTCGACTCCCTGAAGTTGCCCGGGGAAAGCGCGCTCGGAGGCTGGCTGGACCTGGTCCACGCGGAGGACCGCGCGGAGGTGGCGCGCGTGCTGGCGCGCCTGGCCGCAAGCTCCGCCGAGAACTGCGTGCTCGAAAGCCGCTATCGACGCAGCGACGACAGCGTCGCGTGGCTGCGCTGCAGTTTCTCGCTCGTCACGTCTGCGGACGGGCAACCGTTGGAACTGATCGCGATCACCGAGGACGTGTCGGCCCGGGTGGCGGCCCAGCGTGACGCCGAGATCCTGAATGCCAAGATCGCGGAACAGGCCGATCTGCTGAACAAGACGAGCGATGCGATCCTGGTCTGCGATCTGGAGGGGCGCGTGCGCTACTGGAACACCGGCGCGGAGCGAATCTTCGGCTGGAAGGCCGAAGAGGCGGTCGGGCGGCCGCTCGAGGCGGTGGGTGTCGCCGATCCCGCGCAGCCCGAATTGCGCGCCCGGGTCATCGCCTCGGGAGCGTGGGTGGGCGATCTCACGCACCAGGCACGGGACGGAAGGCGCCTCACCGTCAACGCCCGGTGGTCGCTGGTGCGCGACGACGACAATGCCCCGGAGTCCATCCTCATGATCTGCACCGACGTCACGGAGGCGCGGGCCGTGCAGTCGCAGCTGCTGCGCGCGCAGAGAATGGAAAGCATCGGCCGGCTGGCCGGCGGCATCGCCCACGATCTGAACAACGTCCTCGCTCCGATCCTGATGGGAGTCGAGATCCTGCAAGAGCAGCTGAGCGCCGCCCGGGACTTGAGCCTGCTCGCGACGATGCGCACGAGCGCGCAGCGCGGGGCCGCGCTGGTGCGCCAGGTCCTCACCTACGCCCGCGGCGTGGAGGGCGAGCGAATCCCGCTCAGCCCGAGACTGCTGGCGCTCGAAATTGAGTCCTTCATGCGGGATACCTTCCCGAAGAACATCTCCCTGGTGCTCGATGTGCCGGCCGACATCTGGGCGATTGAGGGCGACCCGACGCAAATCCACCAGGTTCTGATCAACCTGTGCGTCAATGCGCGCGACGCGATGCCCGATGGCGGCCGCCTGCGCATCGGCGCCGAGAACCGCGTGCTCACGGCGGACACGGTCCGCGCCAATGGCGGCACCGGCGGCGCCGGCAGTTACGTGGTGCTCACCATCCAGGATACCGGCGGCGGGATCCCGCCCTCGGTCCGCGAGCACATCTTTGAGCCGTTCTTCACGACCAAGGGCGTCGGCCGGGGAACCGGGCTGGGCCTTTCCACCGCCCTCTCGATCGTGCGCAGCCACCGCGGCTTCATGCGGGTGGACTGCCCACCCGCGGGCGGAACCTGTTTCGAGGTGTTCATTCCCTCGACGAAAGCCACCGCCGCGATCGCCGCGCCGACCGCCGACGCGCCGCGGCACCCCACCGCCGACGGAGCGAAGGTGCTCGTGGTGGACGATGAGGCCGATGTCCGCGCCGCCGCCGTGCACATCCTCCGCGCGCACGGCTACGAGGTCCTGGAGGCGGCCGACGGCGAGGAAGCCCTTCAGGTCGTCGCCGCCCACGCCGATCTCGCGGCCGTGCTCACGGACCTGATGATGCCGCGACTGGATGGCCGGGCGTTGATCGACCAGCTGCGCCGGATGCCCCGTCGGTTGCCGGTGGTCGCGATGACCGGCGTCGTCATGGACGACCGCGGCTTCGATCCCGCCACGCTTCCGGTGGCGGCCTGGCTCCGCAAACCATTCTCTAGCGACGAACTGCTGGAGGCAATGAGCCAAGCCCGGAGCCAAGGCAAGGCGCAGGCCTGAGCCTCTCGCGCAGATCGGAGACCGCGATGTCCGCGGCCCTCCGTCGGCGCCGTCAAGGAAGCCGCGGGCAAGGAGCCGCCAGCTTGCGTCCGCGGCCCCGAAGTGGCGGAGTGTCTCCCGTTCCCCATGAAAACCCCGTCCCGCTGCCTCCTCGCGGCCTGCCTGGCCTTGGTCGGCTTCACCTCGAGCGTATCCACCCGCGCGGCGACCTCCGCCGCTCCGGCGGACCCGGAGAGTCCGGCGGCCAAGGAGAAGCGACTCGAGTGGTTCCGACACGACAAGTTCGGTCTCTTCATCCACTGGGGCCTGTATGCGATCCCGGCGGGCTACTGGAAGGGCCAGCGCGCCCCCGACATCGGTGAGTGGATCATGAACCGCCTGCGGATCCCCGTCGCCGAATACTCGCAGCTGGCGGCCCAGTTCAACCCGAGCCAGTTCGACGCCGACGCCTGGGCGCAGCTGGCCGCCGACGCCGGGATGAAATACGTCGTCCTCACCGCGAAGCACCACGACGGCTTTGCCCTGTTTCGCTCCGCCGCGAGCCCGTTCAACGTCTGCGATGCCACGCCCTTCCGCCGGGACGTCGTGCAGGAGCTCGCCGCCGCCTGCGCCCGGCGCGGCTTGCGCTTCGGCGTCTACTATTCGCAATCGCAGGACTGGCACGAGCCGGGCGGCGCGGGCAACGACTGGGATTTCCCCGTCAACGCCGAGAAGGACCGCAGCGGCGCCTTCGACCGCTACCTCCGCGAGAAGGCGGAACCCCAGGTGCGCGAGCTGCTCACCCACTACGGACCGATCTGCCTGGTCTGGTTCGACACGCCGCAGCTGATGAGCGGCGACCGGCCCAAGCGCCTGACCGACCTGGTCCGCACGCTGCAGCCCGACTGCCTCATCGACGGTCGCCTCGGCGCGGTCGGGGACTACCGCAGCACCGGCGACAACGTCATCCCGCCCGCCGGCTCCGACGAGGCGTGGGAGACGCCCGCCACCCTCAACCACACCTGGGGCTTCCGCTCCGACGACACCGATTGGAAGTCACCGGGCGAACTCGTCTTCAAGCTGATAGACGTCGCGAGCAAGGGCGGCAACTACCTGCTCAACGTCGGTCCGACGAAGGACGGAGTCATCCCGCAGGCCAGCCAGGACAACCTGCGCACGGTCGGCCGGTGGCTGCGGGTCAACGGCGAGGCCCTCTACGGGACCGGGCGCTCTCCCTTCGGCGAGGAATTCGGCGACTACGCCGCCCGCGCCCGGACGCGCGACGGCCATCCCGTCTTCCTGCCCCGCACCGAATGGCGCTGCACCACGAAGCCGGGAAAGCTCTACTTCACGCTCTTCCACCTCGAGCGCGACGGTCCCCACGCCTACTTCGCGCTGCCGGCGTTCCGCAACGCCATCCGCTCCGCCAGCCTGCTCGAGGACCCGCACACGATCTTCCCCGTGCAGCAGGCGCCGGACGGCACCCGCTTCCTGCATCTGCCGCGCTTCCTCAACGACGCGATGGGCACGGTGCTGCTCGTCGAGTTCGAGGGCGATCGCATCGAACGCTGAGACCTGCATCCAGCACCGTGCACACGGTGAGCCATCACAGCGGTGGAATCTGGATGTGGCGGCACCGCCCCCGGCCAATCGCGCAATTTTGCTCCGCGGCCAACGATCCGCTGGCAGTTCCACCGGGATAGGGACCAGCCTCCAATGTCGCGACGGCGGACCGGACCTCGCAGGCATCGCGAAGGCGGCTCCACGGTCCCCGGCAAATCGCCCATTGCGACAGCGCACCACAAGCATTATCAGACTCACATGGATCGAGTCGACCTGCGCTGCCTCCTGGACGAGGCCCATCTCATCGTCGAAGCCGAATCTCCCTCCGCAGTCTGTGCCTGTGCGGGCTCCGTGGGCACAAACTTCCTGGCGGCGATCAGCGATCCGAGCTTACGCGAACTCTACCATATGATCATCGAGCGCGTTCGCAGTTCAGGCGACTCGCTCAGCTTCTCGCTGCGCTGCGATACACCGGAGTTCAAGCGACTGTCCTGGGTGCGCTTCCGCCCGCGCTCCAAGGGCGCCCACCAATTTGTCGAAGTGGAAAACGGAACATGGAACGAGATCCCGCACGCGGTGCGCGTCACGCTGCTAGATGAAACAGTCGCCCGCGGCCCCGAATTCGTCATCATCTGCAGCTGGTGCAAGCAGGTGAAACTCGGCGAAGGCCGCTGGGGGGAGGTCGAGGACGCGATGCGGGAGCTGCAGCTTTTCCACCGCCCGGTGATGCCCAGCCTCTCGCACGGCCTCTGCCCGGACTGCGCCCGGAGGGTGAGGGCGGATTTCCTCCGCCAGATCGAGGCGTCGCCTCTCACGTCCGCTCCCCGCCCAAGCCCCTGAACACGGGGGGCGCCCGGCACCCTCCGGCGGCCGCGGGCATCTTCAGGCAGCCCGGGATTGCACCGGTGCCGACCGTGGATCCGCCCTCACCGTCATCCGCGATCAGGGAATCGCTTTCTTCCTGCAATCACCGGCAGACTGGTCGGGGCGGACTCGGCTTGCGGCGCGACTTCACGTGATCGAACCAACTTACCGTCGCGCCCAACGTCCATCCGTTCGCACGCGCCCCACCGGGCTGAACGCGCGGCGAATTCGGGAAACGGAACGTGAGCGACGCGCGAGCGACGGCGGTCAAGCCGGGGCGAGGTCGATGCCCACTTGCCACGAAAATCGGGCCAAATGAACGATTTTATGGTGTTGTCGCGTTCAATGCGCGTGCGACGGATTTCATTCTAGCTTGCCGAATTATCTCGCTCATTTTTTCTACGCAAATGTCACGAGTTCTTGTTACGGGAGCTGCTGGATTCATCGGCAGCCATACGGTGGAACGCTTGATCACCGAGCACCACCAAGTGGTTGGCGTGGACAACTTTCGCACCGGCCGAAAAGCGAACCTGAAAATCGCTTCAGCTCACCCGAATTTCCGGTTCTTCGAAGGAGATATTCTCACCCCTCAATGGCTACTCGCATTGATTCGCGATTGCGAAATAGACGCGATCATTCACTTGGCAGCTCTCGTCAGCGTGCCGGAGAGCATCGCCCAGCCTGAACTGAATCGACGGCTGAATCTCGACGCCACTCGAACCATCATCGATGCGGCCTCGCGAGTGCGTTCTGTGCGTCGAATCGTCTTCGCATCGAGCGCCGCCGTCTATGGAGACAATCGCCATCTACCACTTGATGAAGACGCCGAATGCGTGCCGCTCAGCCCCTATGGCGAAGCCAAACTGGCATCCGAACGCCTCATAGCTGAATGTAGCAGAAATCGCCCTGACGCCGCAGCGATCTCGTTTCGCTACTTCAACGTTTACGGCCCCCGCCAAGATCCGTCGTCCTCGTATTCCGGCGTGATCTCTCGCTTTGCGGACGCGCTGCAGCGGCGGCAGCAGCCCATGATCCATGGCGACGGCGAACAGACGCGTGACTTCATCGCCGTTGCCGACGTGGCGCGTGCCAACGTTCTGGCGGCAACTACACCCAACGCTTCCTCCGGGACATTCAATCTGTGCACAGGCCGTAGCACCTCGCTAAATCTCCTGTTGGCCACCATGGCTGCAGAGCTGAAAAGCAGCGTCCAAGCTGTTTACGGAGCGGGGCGAGCGGGCGACATCCGTCACTCGCTCGGCAATCCAGCGCGTGCGCAGCGGATGCTTGGTTTCAAAACCGAGCACGATCTGGCAAGCGGTCTACGCGCGCTCTTCCGAGAGAAATGAGAGCGAGTCTGTGCCTTTCCGGAGAACCCGCGGCGGTCCGCAGTTCGCTGGAAACTAAGGTCCCAAATCGCGCAAAGAGAGCGCCTCCCACTCTGTCCAATCTCCGGGCACTTGATAAAGAGTGCGCAGCGAAAATGCAGCTTGAGTGGCATTAGCCGGTGCGCGGACCAGCACTTCTAGCTCGACCGCGTCTGGCCAATTCCCGACCGGCAGACGATCAATGTGGCCCGGACCGAGGTGCTGTCCCTTTCGATCAACGAACGGCACGAGCAAGTAGACCATAGTTCCAGGATTAACCCGCCCTTTGATTCGCGCCGTCGCACGATAAAGATGCCCGGGCTGCACTGTTCGCCACTGCCATAGCGACTCCTGATTGCATCCTGAATAGCGGAGACGTTGCGTGCCGTCGGAGTCACGCAATAGCTCGATTTTGCGCCGTTCAGTCGGTTCGGTCTTCCCTCCCCACGGGCCGCGCTCGACCCAGTCTGTCAGCGTGAACGGATGCACTTGCTTGATCGAAAGAGTGCGTAGCTCCGGATCAGCGAGCAACTCGCGCCCCGCGCCTTGAAGCGCCACCGTAGAGGGCGCCCGACCTTCGAACAGCGTCGCCAGCCATGGCGGGGAGAGCGAAAATGTCTCCTTTCGTCGCGCGACTTCACTCACCAGCCGTCGCCGTGGATCGTGTCGCAGATAATCGTCGATCGACGCCGTCTGGATTGCGAGCGGACTCCTTCGACGTAGCTGTTGGTATTTCCCGACGAAATCCGCACGTGCGCTCGCGTAGCGCTCACCAGCGAGACTGAGTGCGCTCGTCGAAGTCTTCGGATCGAGCAGCAAACGCTGCAGTTCTTCGCGTGTCTCATCATGTTTGCAAAACGCCTCAGTGACCGCGAAAGCTTCCGCAACAAACGTGACGCGCTTTCTGACCGTGTTCGTTTTTGCCGTTGCCGCAGCCTCCTCCAGACAGCGCTGCAAAACACGTCGCACCTCTGGTGGGAACAGCCTTCGCTGATCGTCGTCCTTCAGATATTTCACCCACACCGGCGGTTTCGGCTGCTCGCGCCATTGCTGGTCGCACAGCTCGAAAAACGCCCGCATAGGCACCGCGGCTTCCTTCCAAAAACGCCTATAATATTCGGCTAGCAAGCGGGCCGAATCGTCTCGCGGGTTCCATAAAAGCTGCGCCGCGAGCCAAGGTTTCGGGCCATCGAGCCCCCAATTCGGTGTCGCTTCAGCGAAGAAAGCGCGCGCGCCCTTTTCATAAGCGTAAGGAATCGCCTCTGTTACTGCCCACAGGGTCGGTCGCGGCACCAGAAATGGTGCGCCATAGTAATAATCGTACAAGCCGAAGAATTTTGGCCCCAATTTGCCCCAGCGCTCAATCAGTGCGCGATCGTTAGCCGCGAATCCAGCGTCGAACCACATGCTGCGATCTGCCGTAAGAAATGGCATGATGTTCTCAGCCACCCGGAAGCGCGGCGTGTTTTCGGTCCAGTCGTAGGCATAGGTCGTAACGAAGCGGCCTGGAAACCGCACTGCAAGGGGCTGCGCAACCCGATTGAGAAACTGAAAAAGAAGGTCCGAGTAATCCGGTCGAGTCCGAAAGAAACGTTCAGGCAAAACTACTTTCAAGGTCCGTTCCCCTTGGTCGAAGCGGTAAGTATCGTTCAGCCCGAATGCAGCTCCCCATACCGACGGGTTCTCGCGAAATTTTCTCTCGAGCTCGCCGGCCACGTGTGCGACCAAGCCGTCAGCCAACAGATCGGGCTGCCAATTTATCGGTGCGTCCGGCTCGGGGAGAAAACGTGCTCCATTCAGCAGCGGAGCAAACTGCGGCCGCCGCTTTATGAGAGCTGGCGGCACAAGCTCGGACGCGGTGTGCCCATGCGGGAAAAGAGCACTCAGCCGATTGGCCAACACCCATTCGCGACCGATGGCTGCGCTGGCGACGCCACCCAACTCACGTGAGTAGTAACGGCCAATCTCACTGTGCCAAGTCGCCACAAGCTTCAATGTCGCCCGCGGCGCGACTTCCAAGCCGTCTTGACCGGGCATAAACCACCGCGCACCTAACATTCGCTCAAGAAACAAGCTGGCCGCCATTCCAGCGTCTTCTCTCTCCGCCGCCCAAATGATTACCTCGTTCGGATTAACCGAGAATGCCAGCGGGCGTTCGATCGCCGTCCTTCGCGACAATGCTGGCTGCGCCGCCGATTGCTTTGTCGCGCCCAGATATATCGCCCTTCGAGAACGCCACCATAGCGTTTCACGAATGATCGGAAATCGTTCGGAGGAGCTTCGCGCCGTCGCCGCGAGAGTGCGGGCTAAAAGCTCTGCCCCCTCGCGTTCAGCCGGAGTTGCGTCGGCCGGGATGATGATCGCCGCACCGCGACCAAGCTCCCCGTAAACGAGGAAATCGTGCTGCTGGAGACGTTCCTCCCGCCGCCACTCAAGGAGCGCGGCGAGGACAAGAATCGCCGCGAGAGGAAGGGACCAGGTTGCGCGCAAGCTAGCGACTACGTTTAGGAGGACGGCGCGAGCTGTCCAGCGCGCACTACCCCAGGTCTCGCTCCTTCAGACAAGCGCCCCTTCGCGAAACTGCCTGTCGACCCGAATCGACCGATTCGAGCTCTAGCCAGCGTAACGAGCCGATCAGCACAACCCACCACGTAATCATCACCGCAGGATTCTGAAAGGGAAAATCGATGACCGCGTGAATGAGCGTCTGGCAACAACCAAGCAAAACCATCGTTGCGATCGGATGCAGCCATCCGTGCCCTCGCGCAAATTGGCGCAAGCACCACCCCCACGCTGATGCGATGAGCAGCACTCCGATCAATCCCAATTCAGTTGGAATTTCCAGCCAGTCGATGTGGGCATGTTCCCAGAAATCGCGCCCGTTCCGATAGATTTCGGGGTAGCGTCGAACATAGATCGGGGTGAAGAGGTAACGATAGCTCCCTGCCCCCGATCCGAGCAGCCAGTAATCGCGATACATATCCAACGCCGCTTTGCGAGCCATGACGCGACTTGCAACGCTATCAGTGTTAGCTCGCATCGTCGCCATCTCGCGGAAGCGCTTGCTCAAATTCTCGAAGTCCACGTAACGCAGCACGCAAAACAGCGTAGCCAAAAACGCCAAGCTCAAGACAACTGTCACCACTCGCGGTGTGGTCGTGGGCACTGGATTGCCCGAGCGCAAGATAACCCATGCCATGAGGGCCCCAATCCCGAAGACCACGAGTGTGATTACCGCACCGCGTGACAGCGAAGTGAGAACCGCAAAGACCAATATCGCTGTGAGAATCAACCACACCGGCGCCGGGGTAGATCGCGCCATGCGCTTCCGCCCTTCGAAAAAATGCCATAGAGCCAGCCCGAGGCAGACCGCAGCAATCAATCCAAAGTATGCTCCGCCGTGATTCTGGTAAACGAAACTGGCAAACGAGCTAGCGTCCTTGAACGTCCGAATCCACAATACTCGCGGTTCATTCAGAATGCGCTGAATGAAACCGACGCCTGCCAAAACGACCGCGTTTACCACCAAGACCGCAAAAATAATCTGAAGCGAACGCCGCCGCGTAATGCCAATCCAAAGCGCACAAACGCACAACCAGGCCGCACCATAAACCAGAAACGAGCGCCAGACGTTGTAGCGTTCGAAAGGCGCCCACACGCCAGCGGGAATCCACTCGACATGCGGTAGTCGGTGCATCCACCAGGCTTTCGAACTCATTTGAAACTCCCACGCCACATTTGCTGCTTGAACACCAAGCAGCACAAGCAATGCGCCTCCCAACCAAAATAACGGGAACCGGAGCAGGCGCGGCCAAGCAACCAGTCGAAACTCGCCGCCCGCCGCCAAATTTCCAAGATAGTTGCGAGGCCAGATTGCGAAGGAGAAAGCCACCCCGGCTAATCCAGCGCTTAGTATTTGGCTCCACGCGTGCATAGTGCCGAATGCCCACGGGAGAAACACCGCTTCCGCACACAAGGACGTCACGAGAGCACGCTCCAGCGGATGCAGCGGTGGTCGATGCTTGTGCGCGGCGATATTCACAGCGAGAAGTCTAATGCCGTGGTAGACTGCGCCGCATTGTTACTTGGCAGAAGCCGGCATCAAGCCGGCAACATTCGCGACGGATTCCATGACTGCCTGGAAAGTGGGATCGGACTCAAAGTCCACTAACGGCCGCGACGCCGTGATCCGCACAAAGAACTGATCCTCGCGCCAAACGAAAAGATCCCGGATCACATGTTTAACCCGGACTGAAGGAGACGGCTTGTCGCCGAGCGTTCCACCGTAGTCGTAGAAGCGATCGCCGACTCGATGCCAGAACGCGGTATAAAGCACCTGTCCTTGCGAGTCGCGAAACCGACGTCCCTGCCCGACCACCGTCAGCCCATGACCACAATGCAACGCAAAGTCGTGATCTGCTTGTTCGCACTGCATCCCCGCCAAGGTCCAGCAGCGATCGGGCGTGTGCGAAGCCACATGGCTTGGCGACCGCTTTCCGCGAGCCCAATAACCGACATAAACGCTGAAGACGCCGCGAGAGGTATGATATGCCCGGTTTAACACGTCGTCATACTCCATCTTCTCTTTCGCAGTGGCATCGACGAACTCGTTGGGCCCGAGTGGCACATCTTCCCCCTCGACGGAACCGACTTGGCGCGGGATCCGTTCCTCCAGCGGCGGAGAGAGACGACGAGGCAAATCTCCGCGTGCTATTTCACCAATAGCTGAGACGGCTGCTGCGAGCAGCACGACGGCGGCGGCACCGAGCAAGAGCCGATTTTTAAGCGGCACCGCGCTCATCTTGCTCCTCGAATCATCGCCACGATCGTGCGGAGAAGAATGTGCAGTTCTCGCGTGATCGAGGCATGTTTCAGGTAATAGAGATCGTAGGCGAGTTTCTGCCGCGCATCGTCCACCGACGCGCCGTAGGGGAAATTGATCTGCGCCCAGCCCGTCAAGCCCGGCTTGATGAGGTGCCGATAGCGGTAATAGGGAACCTGCTCTTCGATCTTCTCCACAAATTCGGGCCTTTCCGGCCGGGGGCCAATGAATGACATCTCGCCCCGAAGGATATTCCAAAATTGCGGAACCTCATCGATGCGGGTCTTGCGCATCAGGCGACCCAGCCGCGTCACGCGATCGTCGCCGACGCTGGCCCAACGGGCGCCGTTCTTTTCCGCATCGAGACGCATGGAGCGAAATTTCAAGATGCGGAACGGTTGGTTATTCAGTCCAAGGCGCACCTGAGAATAAAGCACCGGGCCGCGGTCCTGCAGCCAAATCGCCGCGACGAGGATCGGGAAGAAAGGTGCGAACAACACGAGTCCAACCAGGCTGCAGAGCACGTCCAGGATGCGTTTGAACGCAAAAAACACCGGCCGCGAATGCGCCGCGTCGTAAGCCCAGAACCAGTCCTCGCGCAGCTCCTCGACTTGCACTTTTTCGAACTCGATCTCGTAGAAATAACCGAGATCGACCACCTTCAGTCCCAGGCTCGTGCACTGCAGCAGGGCCTGGCGCTCGGCGGACGACATCCCATCGCGCACCGAAACGATGATCTCTTCCGCGCCCCGTTTTATCGCGTGGGCGTGCAGCTCCAGCTGTCGCGCCGCCGCAAACGCCCCCGCCGATTCCGGCATGATCTCGCTGATCGTGACATGTCCGACCACCCGGATCGGCAGACGCAAGGCGCGGATTTGCGCCGCAAGCTCCGCGGCCACTTTCGAGGGGCCGTAGACCAATACGTTGCGGGTGTCATGTTCAGCCAATCGCCACAGCACCAACCGCGAACCGAGCACCAAAGCCGCGCCGTAAAGCACGGAGAAAATCAGCACGTAACGGCCCACCAACTCGAACTCCACCAAAGCGTGCAAAACGACAAATACAGCGATTCCGCCGACGATGCCAACCAAGGTGCGGGTCAGCGTCTCCGAACCGCGAAATCCGGCCTGGCTCACCTGCACGCCGGCCAACTGCAGTCCAAACGCCATCGCCAAGGGCATACCGTAACCGACGAAACGCAAGTGAGGGTTGAGGAGTCCCCCTTGGATGATGTCGTCTGCAAAACGCGGGGAAAACTTGAACGCGCAAACCACCGACGCCCAGCACAACACGTAGTCCAGCGCGAAGAAGGCGAGGCGGCTTAGGTGCCAAATGCTGCGAAGTCTCATGACAAGGGGGCAAGCATGGTATTCAACCCCATGCACCCTGATAGCGCTTGGCGATCACGCCAAGGGCATATTTTTCCCGCACCGCGCGCCATGCGTTTCCAGCCGCGCGTTCTCGGGCTTCGTCGTTGCGGCGCCACCAGCTGATCGCACTCGCAATCGCCGCCGGATCGCTCGGCGGGACCACACTGCCACAGTTGTCCTCCTCCACCACTCGCGCGGCCTCGGCCTGGGACGGGACAGCAGCGAGAATCGCGCGACCGGCCCCCATGATGCCGTAGATCTTCGAAGGCACCGCAACGCCCACCAATCCCTCACGCTGCGATACGATGCCAAGATGACAGCAGGCTAGAGTATCGCCCAGCTCCGTCTCGGGCTGAAACGACAGCCAGCGCATATTGTCGCAGCCGAGCGATTCCGCCAATCGCCGTGCCGCGTCCAACCGCCGCCCCCCACCGATCATCAAGAATACGATGTCCGTCTCCGCTTTCAGCAGCGCCGCCGCCTGCACCAGGGCGTCGATGTCATGCCACAACCCCATGTTGCCCGAATACTGCACCACAAAGGTGCCCGCCGGGAAACCCAAGCGCGCCCACAACCGCGTCGCTTCGGCGGCGACCGGCTGCGCTCCGAGATCATGCGGATTCCAGTTCGGCACGCAGACGATCTTCCCGCTGCCAATCTGATAGCGGTTCTGCAGCAGCTCGGCCATGTCGCGACCCAGAACGAAGAGCCGCTCCGCGCGACCCCAAGTCCACCGATTCGCGCGCCGCCACATCCGCGCAATCAGAGCCCCGTCCGCCACCGCACCGACGGCGATCAATCCGTCGGGGTAGACGTCGTGCAACAGCACGGCAAAACGCCAGCGGCGCAGGCACGAGCACAGCGCGACCACGGCGGGAGAGAACGGAGGATTGGTCACGACCAGGACCTGCGCGCCGCGCGGAGTGGCGAACAGCAGCCGCCCGCACTGCCAAAGCGTGAAACTGGCGTAGCCCAACAGCCGCCAAACGAGCGAACGTTTGAAGGGCACCTTCAGCCCTCCGCGGCGGACGTCGACTCCGCGCCAGCGCTCCGACCTCGGCACCGCCCCCGTCCGTTCACGATCCTCCGCCGGGAAGCCCGCGAGCACCTGGCAGCGCACTCCTCGCGCCGCCAGCTCGACGCACAGATCACCGAGCAGTTTTCCGGTCGCCTGCGTGTCGGGATGAAAAACTTGGGTGACCACCACCCAGATGGGAGAGGTGTCTCCCGCCGCGCGGCCACGGTTCATGCGCCCTTGCTTTCCGGGTCGGTCAGCAATCGTTTCCACGTGGTGGCATAGGCCCGCGGGGAAAATTTCCGCTCGAACAACCGCCTCGCCGCCAGGCCGTGCCGCACGCGCTTCTCCGCATCCGCCACGAGCACCTCGATCGCCTCCGCCACCGTCTGCGCCGTGACCTCATCGAGGATGGTCGCGACGTCGCGCCCGTCGAACATCGCCTCAATCTCGCCTGCGGTCGTCGAGATAATTGCGCACCCATGGGCCATCGCCTCGATGTTCACGATGGGTTGCGCTTCGACCGGATAATACGAAGGCAGCACGAACACCTGCGCACCGCGATAAAGCAACCACTTGGTCTCGCCGTCCGCCCCCTCCGCCATCCACCTGACGCTGACCCGGGAACTCTGGTTGATGCGTTCGACGCGGTTTCGAATCCAGTCCTCCGCGTCCCGGTGGTTTCGGAAGCGTTGCGAATGCTCCGTAACCAGCACTCGGCCGCAAATTATCGCCTGGATCCGGGGGCCCGGGCGCGAAGCGAGAAGTTCCAAGGCCTCAAGATACTCCGGAAAACCCTTGGTATCGATCAGCGTGCTGAGGTGCAACAAGCTGATCGGCTCGGTTCGGGCCTGCTTCTCGATGATTTCCGCCTCGTCGATTCCCTCTGAACCGCAGGTATTGTTCGAGATGATAACCTTCTCGGCGGGGATGCCGAGCCGCCGCAACTGCGCCGCCTGGTGCGGTCCCAAGACCGTGATCAGACGCGCGGGCTCGACGAGTCCGCGAAAGACGCGCACGAGGGATTCATCGGGCTGCCAGCTCATGAAAACGCTCCCTTGCGTCATCAGGATGATCTCCGCCTCCGACTTTAACCAGTGCAGCGCGCGGAGCGGCACGCCGTCGCGCACCATGGACATCTTCGTCTGCCCGATGTTCATGTGCACCACGGGACGTTTCTGGAGGAAGACCGGGAGGAATTCGAGCCACGCCACGATCAGCCGCGTGAAATACCGCACCCAGCGTCCAAGGCCTGACCGATTGTGCTCGAACCCCGGCATCACGATCAGGCGCACGTCCCATTCCGCCGGATCCAGCGAGGTGTAGGTAAGGCGCGACGCCTCGCGTTGGCCCGAGTGGATCTTGGCATCCGCAAAGGCGAACCACACTTTGCGGCGGACCGCCGGCGCTGGCGCGGGCGCGGGTCGTGCGGCGGGTCCGACCATGTGCGCGTAACGCGCATCCTGCCGGTCCGGCGCGAGCACGATCACGAAGTCCCAGCACACCAGCGAACGCGCGAGCACCAGCAACTCGCGCAACAGGCGGGTCGGGCTCGAGACATTGAGACGCGAGCCGAAAAGCCGCCGCGGCCCGCGGGGCAGCAAGGGGCCTGACACGTGGCGAAGTTCGGCGATGTAGGGTCCCAGAATGTGTTGCCGCGCGACCCGGTCCGGGCGGATCCAATGCGTCGAAAACGCTGACTCGAACACGTGTTCGCTCAGCTGCTTGAAACTGGCAAAGTGGAAAAAGACCAGCGGACGCCCATCGACGCTCACCTGACCGCCCGCGGCACGAACCTTGCGCTCCGCGTAGTTCCAGCGCGCGAGATTCGCGCCCGGGTGGGTATAGACGTGCACGCCGGCGAACGTGGCCGGCCATTCATCCAGGTATTTCTGATCGGCAAAGCGCGTCGGCTCCACGCGATCGTAGCACCACTCGATGCACTGCTGTCGCCAACGCTCCACGCAGGCCAGACCGTTGGCATCGCGCCGAAAACTGATCCAACCGACATTGAAACGTCCAAAGCGGCGGACAAATCCGGAGGGTCCCAAGCGATGAGGAATGATGCCAATCGAAGCGTCGCCCAGCTCCGTGAACATCGGCTCGACGTCACTGAAGAAATACAGGTCGGCATCGAGGTAGGTCAGCAGCTCCACCTCGGGGTGGCGGGCCAGCACCCAGCGGCACAACGACGCCGTGCACGTGAAGATGAACTCGATCGCACTGCGCGTCGGACGGACCGCGAAGAGCTCGGGGTCGAACTCGGCAAATTCCGCCATCGACAGTGTCGTGACATCCGCCAACCGACGCTCCCGCAACTGCTCGCGCGCTTCTTCGCTCAGGCAGAGCACGAACAACTGCATCCCCGGGCAGTGGCGGCGCAGCGAGTAGTAGAGCGCGAGCCCCTGCGGCAGATAATTGTGGTCGAAATACGTGCAGAAATACCGCACGCGCGACGCAGACCCGGTGGCGAAAGGCGAAGTAGTCATCGAGCGATCGCTGGCCGGAACAGGAAGCCGCGGAAGGCGCCCTCCTCGGGCGCCCGATGAATGCGCGGACCGTGCCCGATGAGGAACTCACGCACCGGCTCCAGCCCGGCGGCTCGCGCTGCCTCCAGAAATTCGGTGCGATTGAGGATCCACATCGGGTATTCGGTCGCATACCCGTGCGCCTTGCCGGGGCGCTGGATCGCCACGAAGGAAGTCACGCGATCCACAAAAATCATCCGGTTCACGAAGAGATAGCGGTCCGTCGCGCGCGCCAGCTTGCCCAGCATCTCCCGCCAATCGCGCATATACCAGAGCGAGCTGCCGGCAAAAACGAGGTCGTAGCGCTGGGCGAAGCAGGCATCCGGCTCGGAGAAGAATCGCGCCCGCGGCAGGTGGCGCCGGCCGACCTCGCAAAACACCGGCATGTCCTGGCACGCATATTCCAGCGCCAGATCCGGCATGAGCGCCTGGGCCAGCGCCCCGTAGTGCCCCACCCCGCCGCCCCAATCGAGGAACGACAGCCGCTGCCGCCCCTGCGCCGCCATGCCGAGCACGGCCGCGAATGAGACCAGGTTGTTGTGATTGATGATGTCCCACGGGTCGACGGCACGCCCTCCGGCCGATTTGGCGCCCCCAGCGGCGAGATGCCGCGCAACGACTCCAGGTAGCCGGGCCAGTTCCGGTCATGCATCGCCGCGATGGAATCCACGTTCCAACCGCGCGTGTCCTCGGGCCACGACGCAAGATACTCGACCGGCGCGGTGCCCACGCGGTCGCGGACCGCCTGCAGCCAGTCGACCGCCGCCGGCGGCACCAGTCGACGCAACGATTGCATTAATCGAAACATGCTTGAGTCAGAAGAAAACCATTACCGAGCATCTCGCATGGCGAGGCGGCGTCCCAAACGATGAAACGGCTCCTCGAAGAAGCGATAACTCAGCGCCGCTAAACAAATCGCTGCCATGATGGCGACTAGGAACCCGCCGAACCGAAAATAGGGCGCTTCGACCGTCCGAAGCAGCGCCTTGAATGCGGAAAAAACGACGGGATGGATCAAATATAGGCTGTAGGAAATGCAGCCCACCCATGCGAAGAATTCTCCTAGTGACGAATGTTCAAACATCCCTCCTTTAGAGGATAACTGGGACCGCAAAAGGAAAAAGAAGCCCATACTTCCGAGGATATCGAAGCTCACGTATTTGTCCCACGAGAGTGCGCTATTGAGAAAGAATCCGAGACCGAGCAGGGCAGCGCCGGCAAGCGCGTCGAAGCGAGTGCCTTTACCTGCCGCAAAATCTTCCGCCAGCATCACGCCCAATAACCACTCGCCAAAACGAGTAAGCGGAAATCTCTGTGCCGCAAAGAAACTCGCGCTACTTCCCGAGTAACAGAAGTGATAGACGGCATCCACGATAAGCCAAATCACAACAAATCGACCAATTCCGAATTTCCGAATGTAGCCGGCAAGGAAGAGGTAGATGACATAGAAGGACACTTCTAGTGTGAGAGTCCAAAAGACCGGACTTGCCCCCATGCCGGCATTAGCCCCGCCATCCGCATAATGCCAAAAAAACAAGTGCCCGATAAAATTCTGCAGTGGCTGCGGCCCCAAGAAGCCATCGCGGGTGACAAGGTGACCTGCGAAAGCCAACACACAAATCACGAGATAAACCGGATAAAGCCGGAAGAAGCGCCGCAGCGCAAAGGACCGCGCACGCAGCGGGACTTCGTTCTTATGCGCCAAATGAATACAAAAGCCGCTCAGCACAAAAAAGAGCTGAACGCCAAGGAATCCGAAGCTAAGGGCTTCATGAAACACAGACTCCAGAGCGGCGAGCCCCAGAGATGTTATCTCAGCCGGCGCCTTGTAGTTTATCCCCCAAGCCACCGTCGTATCGGCGTGATGCAACGCCACACTAAGCGCAGCCACACCCCGCGCGATTTCTATCGCGCCAATCTTCCCCGAGCGGACTGGGACTTTTGTTTGGGTTGCCATAGCAGATCCTTGAGAAACGGTCGGATCTCGCTTCAGACCACCGTCAGGTAACCGGCCGCTTCGCGACCGAGGGATCGTCCCGGTCCCAGGTCGAACACGATCACGCCCGCGGCGAGCCAGGCCTCCACTCGCGCCGCCGGCGCCGGGTGCGCGAGGACGATGAGTTCGCAGCCTTCCAAGGCCACCTGCTCGGCGACGAGCAGCCGCGCGAGATGCGGCAACGCCTCGTCGACATACGCTTTGTTGCGGCCGGTCAGGTGCGTGTAGTGAACGTGCTCGTCGTAGATGCGCAACTCGCAGCCCTTGCCGAGCAGGCGTTCGGCGAGTTCCACGAACTGGCTTTCGCGCAAGTCGTCCGTGCCGGGCTTGAACGCCAGGCCGTGGAATCCGATCCGCCGCTTCCCGGTCGCGAGGAGGCGCGCGACCACGCGGTCGATTTGGGCACGGTTGCTCGAAAGGATCGCGTGCAACACCGGTGTTTGCACGTTTTGCCGCGCCGCGCTGTGCGTCAGCGCGCGCGTGTCCTTCGGCAGGCACGATCCGCCGAACGCGAAGCCCGGCCGGAAGTAGGCCGGCGAGATGTTGAGCTTCGTGTCGCTCCGGAAAATCTCCATGACGAGCGCAGCGTCGACGCCCAGCGACTGGCTGACGAGGCCGATCTCATTCGCGAAGGTCACCTTGAGCGCGTGATAGACGTTGTCGGTATACTTAACCATTTCCGCGGTCTCGTAGGCGGTCACCCATCGCGGCGCAACGATGCCCGGGTAGAGTTCCAGCAGGCGGTCGGCACCCGCGCCGGGCGCGCGCTCGCCGATCACGATCTTGGGTGGCTCGTCGAAATCGCGGACCGCGCAGCTCTCGCGCAGAAACTCGGGATGAAAGAGCACCTCGTAGCCGTCGCCCGCGGGACGCCCTGCCGCCTGCTCGAGGATCGGCAACGCGACGCGGCGCACCGTGCCCGGCAGGACGGTGCTGCGGATCACGAGCGTCAGTGGCAGTTTGCGGCCGCGGAGGCTCTGGCCGATCTGCTCGAGCACTCGCTCCAGGAAACTCGTATCCAGCGAGCCATCCGCGCGCGACGGCGTGCCCACGCAGACGAAAGCCATCTGCACGCCCTCGAGCGCCGTCGACGGGGTGGTCGTGGCGGACAGCCTGCCCTGCGCCACGGCCGCACGCACGATCTCGGGAATGTCTTTTTCCAAGATCGGCGAGCGCCCGCCGTTCAGCTCGGCGACCTTGGCGGCGGAAACATCGACTCCGATGACTTCATGGCCATCGCGAGCGAAACAGCCCGCCGTGACTACACCGACATAACCCAGACCAAAGACCGCGATTTTCATAAAAATTATCGTCTCCGCAGCACGTAGTCCACGGCTGCATCGAAGCTTTCCACCATTTTCTCCTGGGTCGCCCCGGCGGCAACCCGCGTGCGCGCCAGTTCGGCGATGCGGCGCCGTTCGTCGCGCGGCGCCGCACAGGCGCGCGCCAGCACGGCCGTGAACGCCTCGGGCGAAAGATCCCGTCCCAGATAAGCGGTTTCGCCGTCCACCAAGAGATCGAGCTCCGGACGCTTTTCCGGCGCGGTGACGACGGGGCAAGCGTGGGCCATCGCTTCGACTGCACCGAGACCGCCGACCGCGTAGCTCAGATAGAGATCAAAGAGCTGAAAATAACCGTGCTCCGCGCCGTCCGGCACGTGCGGCACGAAATGGATGCGATCGCGGCACGCGAGCGTCGCCGCCTGGGCTTCGAGCTGCGAGCGGCAGGGACCGTCTCCGGCGATCACGAGGTGCGCAGCGTATCGCTCCGGCCGCGCGGCGGCGAAAGACGCGAGGATCACATCGACCCGCTTCTCCGGCGCCAGTCGACCGAGGTAGCCGGCCACGATCACGCGGCGATCACCGAACAGCTGCCGCCGGAGCTCCGCACCTTCCGCAGCCGAACGCTCGCGACGGCGCAGGATGGCGTTGGTGTCGTTGCTGTTTTGCGCGACGAAGATCCGCTCCGCCGGCACTCCCTTGCGGATGAAATAGTCACGGCTCGTCTGCCCGTAGGCGATGATCGCGTCACACCCGGACAGGTGAATGCGCTCGACCCACCGCTTGAGCAGCGAGCGCTCGCTGCCCGCCTCGCTGATGCCCTTCCCCCAGCCGATGCGAGGCAGCCCGCGCGCGCGGGCACGCTGCATGAGCAGCGGATTCGAGAGAATGGAATAGCTGAGTTCGAACGCCGCCACTTGGAGCCCCGGCCAGTCGAGCCGGACGTCGTGTTGCCAGCAATAGCGCGACGTCACCCAGCGATTGCGCACCGGATGGACGCGCAACGAGCCCGTTCCCGCATCGAGCCCGCCCTTGCCGCCACCCGGATGCGAGCCGAACTGAAAGATCCACTCATGCCGCGAAAGCGTCGCGAGCTTCTCGAACAGCGGGACGCGGTAGTGTGGGCACCACCTTTGTGACAGGGACACGCGGGTTTTCATGGGATCAATTTCGCCCGCGCCGGGAACAGTCGATCGCGCAACGCGAGCATCGGCCGCTCGGCCAGTTTCCCGAATGCCACGCCGATCAGGACGATCGTCACGAGGTTGATGCTGGTGGCCGCGATCCAGCGAGTCGTCTCCCATCCGGAACCGGACCAATGCCGCAGCATCCACTTGGCGGGCATCTGCCCGAGTCGATAGTGGAAAAGGTAGATCGGGTAGCTATAAAAGCCGATATAGGCGACGCCGCGCACAACACCCGCCGCGCCGGGCACCGAAGCGATACCGCTGCCCACGCGCCCGACGCAAACCGCGATCAGCACGAGAGCGTAGGCCCACGCGATCACCGAATACCCGATCGTATAGACGGGCGCGTTGTGGGCCGTCCAAATAAGCAGCGGCGAAAGACCGAGTGCCGCCACAAGGAGGCACATCACCGGTCGCGTCCGTATCGGCTCCAGCCAAGCGAGGCGATTGTGATAGGCATAGGCGACCAGCACGCCCACGCAGAGCGAGTCGATGCGCAAATGGGTCGGCCACCCGTGCGTGTAGGGCTGGAACTCGTGACCGAGGTTCGGCAGGCGGAGCAACGCGCACGCCACCATCACGCAGCCTAGGACGACCGGAAGGCGGTCCAGCCGCCGGTCATTTCCCCACCGCAACAGCGCCCAGAGCAGGAGCGGCAGCGCGAGGTAGAAATGTTCCTCCACCGCGAGGCTCCAAGTGTGCTGGAGCGGCGTCGGAAAGTAGTTCTGCACGTGCAAGAGGTTTGGCCCGATCGCCACCCAAAGCCGGTGCGTATCGTAACCGTTGCTCTGCCAATACGAGAAAGCCGCGAGCACGAGGTAGACCGCATAGAGCGGCCAGATCTTGAAACCGCGCCGGATGATGAACCGCCGCGTGTCGAGGCGCCCAAACTCCATGATTTCACGAAAGAGGAGACCGCCGATGAGGAAGCCGCTCAACACGAAGAATAGGTCCACGCCCGTCCAACCCAACCGATACCACACGTAAACCACGGGGCTGAGGTAGCCGGCGGACAGGTCAATCGCGTGGTGTCCGAGGCACACCAGCAGGATGGCAATTCCGCGCAGGAAGTCCAAACGGACGCTGCGTGTCGCCAAATAGCTTGGGTGCGCCAATGTCACGGGAGCCTGTTAAAAACTCATGCTCCGCGCCGCAGCGCACGCTGTGGCGCCGCCGCCAACGGGGTTGTGCCGTGGAAGCGATTTGCCGGGTGTCCGGCAACGGCCCCCGCTTGCAGCAGCACGATTGCCCAGAGTTCTACTGAACTCCAGAGATTGCCGGAAAACAATGACGCCGTGAAGAATTGCATGAAAACCAGTGGCATCCAAGCCGCCTCCGCTGAACTCAGCAGCCGGATGCCTGACCAGATACCGTCGAGCATCAGCCAAAGGAAAAGACCTCCCCCTACGAAACCCATGGTAAGGCATGCCTCGAGAATCAGATTGTGCGGGTGCATGCCGATACTCAGCTCAATCCCTGCGCCCCATACCGGACTGCGGCTAAACTCTTCCAAGGTGATACCCCAAAGAACCAATCGGTCCACTTCACCGGTGCGATAGGCATCATAGGTTTCGAACAATCGGTTGGTAAGCGTGCTGCCGGTCGCGAGGAGGTATTCGACACCGATCGGAAGTGCAATCGCAACGGCCAGGAAGCCCAGGGCAATCTTCCAGCCGATGCCGCGTTTGATGCCGTGGATCGAAAGCAGCGCCATACCAAGGGCCAAGCTGATCAACGGACTTCGCGACGCCGCCAATGCGATCGTGTAGAACCCCGGCAGCGTCGACGCCAGCAACCAGACAATCGTGGCCGTCTTCCGTGCGTGAAGCGCGAGATAGCAAGCCATCAAGACAAGCGTAACTGCCGTTTGTCCGTAGGAAATCGGATTTAGGATCTGATTTCCGGACACACGCTCCTCGGTCATGGTGACTTGGCCGGACTGCGTAAGCAGACCCAGAAGGCACGCGGCGGCCGCCAGCCCCCAGACCAACCAAGCCGCCCACCGTTGGGCTTCGTCAGAAAACCGGCGCACCAAGCCGATGAATGAAAAGAAACAGACGCCCAACGCGAAGGCCCAGAATTCCCAAGGTGGCCGCGACAGAGGTTCGTTGCGATAGAGGGTATCGAAAATTAGCCGCGCCGTATACATGAGCCAGACAATGGAGGACACCGTATGTGTCCGAGTCCAAGGGCCGAGTTCACGGCGGAAATATGCCGAGAGGAAAAGGAACAGGCTCAGCGCCAGCACGACAGCGCGATACGGGACCGTGATGATGCGGCTGTCGAACTCCGAGAGGTTCAACGCCACCGCGAGAAACGAATACACCGAGTAGCCCACGAACGTGAGGGCCGTGAGCAGCGCCATGAGCTTCTGCTGGTAATCGAAGGTGGGGTTAGAGGCGGCTTTCAAAGTCAGAGTTCGGGGACATCCGCCACCAGACGACGGAAAACCGCGCGATATGCGGCGATCTGGCCAGCGCGCGAGAAACGCTGCAAGGCGGCAAACTCGGCGGCCAGCAGCGCGCGATGAGCATCGGGCGAGAGGGCGTCGATCAAGCGAGCCAGCGCCGGCGGATCGTGCGGATCGAAGCGGGCCAGCGCCGGCACAAACTCGTCGAACGCGCTGCCGCTCGCCGCGAAAGCAGGGCAGCCCGCGGCGACCGCTTCGGCGACCGGCAGCCCGAAGCCTTCATAAAGCGAAGGATTGATCAACAGGTCCGCCGTGGCGTAGTGCCTGGCCAACTCCCCGTCTGGGACGAAGCCGCGCACAGTGATGCGCGGATCGCGCAGCTCGTCCCCGAGACCCGTTGCGCCCCACCAGACGTTGCCCACGATGTCGAGCGTCCACGCGCGCCGCACCTGACGTAGCGCGGCGAGAAGCGTCCGGAGGTTCTTACGGGGGACGATACTACCGACGAAGAGCAAGCGCGCGGAACGCTCCTTGTCCGGCCAATCGCGGGCCACCGGCGTGCTCGCCGGCAGGGCCACGGCGTGCGGCAGCAGATAATTCGTCGCGCTTCGACCGGCGTGCCGGACAATATCGCGCCGGGTGCACTCGGAGATCGCCGCGGCGATGCCAGCGGTCCGGATGCTCTGAACATAGATGCGTCGGTAGAGCGTTTCCACGACTTCATGCAGCCAAGGCCTATTCCGACTTTCGCCGCTGATGAGATAAAAGAGATCGTGCACGCGCATCGAAGTTGGCACCGTCGTTGTGACGGCAGCCGAAATATCGCTGTGCACGGCGTGATAGCCATGCCACCGCACCAAGGGCGGAATTATCGCGAGGGGCGCAAAGAACTTCATCTTGCGCGGAAAGTTCACCACATGGTGCCGGAACGGATACGACGCAAAGCGCGCCCGATAGTCCGAGTGATAAACTATACCGAACTCGAACTCCTCAAGGCGCGTCGCCACTTCCAGAAGTGCATGGATCGACGTCGTGAATCCGCCGTCCGATGGCGAATACGGAAGCAGATCGAGCAGAATGCGGCGACGGCGTCCGGTCATGCGCTCTGCGGAACCGGGTGGCGTTCGGACAAAAACAGCACATCGCCCTTCTCAGCGTAAGCATCTACCGAAATTTCCCTCCATTCTGCATCCGCAGCAACAAACGCGCGATAGCCCCGCGAAAGGAAAAAGGCAAAAACGTCGGCGGCGGTGTGACCATAGCGCCTACAGAAGGCTGCATTGATCTCACAGTAAACGGCGGGACGCGCGGCGGCGATGATACCCGTTGCACCGTGAAACGCGGCCAACTCAGCGCCTTCAATATCACACTTGATAAGCTGCACCCGCGACCAATCCGCCCGTGGAATCCACGCATCCAGCGGCCGGCCTTGGACATGAACCGCATTCTCCGTGGGTTCGCCAACGCCGGCGAGGTGCGTGAGCCCCGTAAGCCGGCGTCCGTGCGAATCCTTCCAGACCAGCGGAAGCGACATCTCGCGCTCCGTGGCCGCGCCATTCAAGACCGTGACATTGCCACAGCCCAGCCAGCGGACGAGTGAGCCCAGCACGGCGGCATAATGAGGCAAGGCTTCCACCGCGTAGACTCGCCCTTCGGCAACCTGCCGGCTGAGTGGAATCATCCATGAGCCACAGTGTGCTCCGATGTCAATCACCACACCGTCGCGAGTCGCCAGTCGGCAGAGACGTTGGGCCTCCACGGCGACCAAGCGGCCGCGCACGTGGCGCGAAAGGCAAAGGAGGGAATGCAAAAAGACGCGAATCATGTGAGAAGATGCTTCAGAGTGGCGGCGTAGCCCGAAATGCTGTGCTCGGCGGCATAACGTTCGCGCAAGGCCTGCAGACGGCACGCTAGGTCTGCGTTGTGGCGAATCGCGAGCAAACGCGTGAACGTCGTCAGCGGATTCCAATCGACCCACGCGAGTTCGAGCAGGCCGTGGCGCTCAAGTTCGCTGGCCGCCCAAGTGCCCGCGGAGACGATGGGGATCTTGCCCGCAACTACGGCTTCGACGAAAATTCCTGATGTGCGTCGACGATAAACCGCGGGGGCGTAGGGCAGCAGTATGAAATCTGCACGTGCCATCTCGGCCGCGTATTGCTCCTCCGTCAGGCGATCGGGCAACAGTTCGATGGCGGGGCCGCCCGCCACCGCCTGCCAACCGGCGCTGCGAGCGGCGCGCAGAACAAACGATTCGGCGTGGGGCACCGCCGCGACCACGAGCTGCGCCAGAACGGCGCGCCCCTTGTTTTCGAGCGGCTTGCCCGGCCACCAGCAGCAGTTCAGCGAGGCGGGGGCCGATTTCCGCACTGCGGCAAAAGTGTGAGGAATCGGCAGAACATGCACGGGACGAGAGAATTTTTCCGATAGAAACAGCCTAAGTGGTTCGCTGTCGGTGAGTGTAAGGAATCTCCCGTTCGGCATCATAATCGCAAAGGCTCTGTTCAACCAGCGAAAGGCCAGCAACTCACCTCTGGAGGTGTCGCTATCATAGCGATAGATCAGACACACAATACATTCTCGACGGGGCAGTGTTAAGAGGGCGAGCCATAGTGCGGCGAGCTTAAGCACGCTAAAGGGATCGAGGACCACAACGTTCGCCTGTGTAAGGAGGTCGGACAAAGCCGAACGTAGCGAGATTGCCATCCGCAAAAACTTGAGCGGCTTTGAAAATCGCGCCGGCTGTGTCTCGTCCCACGTGGCCAGCCTGTTCTTCCAATGCGCCGGTATCCGCTCTCGCGGAATCGTCTTGGGCACGAGCCCGAGATGACGCCAGCCGTTGAGTTGTGCCGCCTGGCCAACCGCCACCGCATACGGCACATAGTGACCACTTCCGCCGTCATCCGCAGGAATGACCGAAATGATACCTCGGACGCGAGAATTCATGGCGCGGGCTTCGGCAGGAGCTTCGCCTCGTGTTCGCGGAACCAGGCAATGGTCGAACGCAGCCCGTCCCGAAGCGGCCGCGGCTGGAAGCCGGGCAGCAGCTGCCGGAGCTTCGTCACCTCGAGACATTTCGAGGTGGCACCGACGTAGCGGGTCGTATCGTAGCGGATCCTTGCCGGGTCGTAGCCCACCTCCGAGCAGATGAGCTCGGCAAAATGCCGGATCGAAAATTCCTCGCCGGCGCCGACGTTGACGAGTTCACCCTCGACCGTCCCGGCGAGCGCGACCGCCGCCTCCACGAAATCGCCCACGTGGACGAGTTCGCGGCGCTGCCGGCCATCGCCCCACAGCACCACCTCCTCGCCGTAAAGCTGCGCCCGGAGAATCTTGCGGATGAGGTCGAAGATGAAGTGCATCTGGCGTCCGTCGGTGTGATAGCCCGGTCCGTAAAGCGTGGACGGCACGAGCGTCAGCCACCGAAGGCCGAACTGCTTCTGCAACGAGAGCTGACCGACATGGAGCATCCTCTTCGTGTGCGCGTAGGTGAAGAGGCTGTCGATCGGCTGCCCGTTGAGGTATTCCGTTTCGACCAACGGCCGGTCGGGCGCGTAAGAGCAGCTGGTGCCCATGCTGATGAGCTTCGCCTGCGGCTGACGCTGCTGCCACCATTCCAAGACGGTGGTGTTCAGCCGCTGGTTGATCAGCCATTGCTCGCCGGGGTGCCGCAGGCAGAAGTCGCCCGCCTGCGTCCAAGCCGCCAAGTGATAGATCTGGTCGAACGGACCGGCGAAGCCGTCCAGACTGCCCGGCACGCGCAGGTCCGCCTGCCGCGAGCCGAGCGCGGTGACGTCATGTCCGAGCTCGACGAGTCGCCGGCTCAGCGCGGTGCCGAGGAAACCCGTCCCACCGGTGATGAGGATTTTCATGCTCAGAGCTCCGGCGGATTGACCGGGAAGAAGAACTCGACGCCCCGTGCAATCAGGGCCTGGTTGCGCTCGAGGATCTCCTTTTTGAAGTTCCACGCCAGGACGTAGTAGATATCGGGCGTCGTGGTGAGATCCTGCTCGATGACCACCGGGATGTGCGAACCCGGGGCAAAGAGTCCACGCCGCAGTTCGTTGCGCTCGACGAGACACTGGATCAGGTCCGACTTCACTCCGAAGTAGTTGAGCATGGTGTTGCCCTTCACCGGTGCGCCGAAGCCCCACACGCTTTTGCCGGCGGCGCGCGCCGCCTGGAGGAACGCGAGGTTCTCGCCCTTGAATTGGCGGATGCGCTCGGCAAAGCGGACGTAAGTGGCGAAGTCGTTGCTGTGCTCGCGGTCCTCCGCCGCGCGCAGTGCGGTCAACCGGTCGCTCGCCGCCGGGCCCCGCCCCCGATGTTTAACGAAGGCGATCATCGAGCCGCCGTGGATCGGCGCGAGATAAGCATCGAAAATCTCCAAGCCGTGGCGCGCCAACAGTCGCTCGAGGGGACGCAGATTGTAGTAGAGCAGATGCTCGTGATAGATCTGGTCGAACGCGAGGTTCTCCACGATCCGTTTCATGTAGAGAAACTGGACGACGAACACCCCATCCTCGTGCAGACACTCGCGGATGCCCTCCGCGGCGGAATGCAATTCCTCGAGGTGGAAGAAAACGCCCGCGGCGTTGATCACATGGAACTTCCGCCCGAGGGCCCGCGCGGTCTCGTGATT
The DNA here is from genome assembly GCF_047777955.1 of Oleiharenicola sp. Vm1. Taxonomy (GTDB): domain Bacteria; phylum Verrucomicrobiota; class Verrucomicrobiia; order Opitutales; family Opitutaceae; genus Didemnitutus. The sequence goes on along the minus strand of NZ_CP180537.1, from coordinate 2,146,483 downwards.
GAAAAACGTGTTCAGCGTCGGCACGCCCGCGTCTTGGGCCAGCCGCGCGGTCGTCTTGGACGACTCGACGCCCAGCACATCGTAGCCCGCCGCCTGGAAATGCTTGAGCTGGGTGCCGTCATTGGAGCCGATATCCAGCGCGGACTTGCCGGGGGTCGCGTGGAAGAACCGGCGATCGACCTCGTCGGTGATGCCCTTGAAATGCGCGCTGAGCGACTTCGTCACGCCGGAGAGGTAGGTGTGGTTGCCGAACATGATCTCCTTCTTGACCGTGTAATCCAGCTGCGCGGTGCCGCAGTCGTGGCAGTAGACGGTGCGCAGCGGATAGAACGGCTCCCGGCCCACCTCCTCCGCCTTGAGGAAATGATTGCACCAGGGTTGCATCCCGAGATCGATTGCGAGTTCGAGGCGAGTGGAGTCACAGACACGGCATTGCATAAGATCAAATGTTCCCGAGGCGGCGGTTTTTCCAGATCAGCGGCAACAGCTGAAAGAGCGCATTGCAACCGAGATTGATCGCCACGAGCGCCGCCACGCCTCCGCGCGGCATGAGGGCGTAGGCAAGCGGCACGGAAAGCAACCCGCCGCACAGCCCGCCCCAGGCGATCACCGCCACGTGGCCCGCGCCCATGAGGGGGAAACTCAGGAGATTCACCCCGGCGAGGACGACAAAGTAGAGGCCCAGCAGCGCCAGAGGCAGGACCGGCAAGGCCAGTCCCGCGCCGGCATACCACGCCACCAATTTTCCGCCGAACGGCACGAACAGCAGCGCGAAAGATGCCATCGCCCCGCCCCCCACCTTAAGGCTGCGCGCGATGCTCCGGCGAATCCAGGCGCGGTCGCCGCGAGCAAACGCGTCCGCATACGCCGGCCATAAAGTCGCTCCCAGCGATCCCGCCAGCAGCATGAAAACCGACTGGAAGATGCGAAATGCCGTGTTGTAGGCGCCCACCTCCGACAAACCGAGTGTCTGCGCGATCAACAGACTGTCTTTGGACAGCCAGAACACCGCCTGCAGGTTCACCACGAACATCAACGCGCTCCCGGAGAGCACCGCGGTGATGTCGCGGCGGTGCAGCGCCGCGGGCCGGAGCAACTCCCCCAACTCGGGACGGCGCAACACGACCGCGAGCCCGACACCCTGCACCGCCACCGGCACGAGTCCGAGCATGGCGATCAGCACGAACGGTTCGCCGCGAAAGTGGATACCGGCGAGCAAGGCCAGCAATCCGGCGACCACGCCCGCGCCCTGCCACACCGATGCCCAGTAGCCTTCCTGCAGCCCGGCGTAGATCCGCTGGGTCAGACCGGTGACGAGTTGGAGCGCGGAAATCGCGCCGACCAACAACGCCACCCGGGGCGCCTCGCGCGCCACCATCGGATCCGTCGCGTTGAAGAAATGCGCCCAGTCTACGAAGCGATGCACAACGCTGAAGCCGATGAACAGCAGCCCCGCGACGCCCGCGACGCTCCACAAGGTGGCCGAAACCGCATGTGCCACACCCTGGGTGTCCCCTCGCCCGCGCGCTTGGGCCAGCGCCGTCGTGAGGTTGTTGCCCAATCCGAAATCCGAGAGCGCCAGCACGCTCATCAGCGAGGCGGCGGAAAGCCAGAGGCCATATTTCTCCAAGCCGAGGTAGCCGGCCGCGAGCGGGATCACGAGAAAGTTGGACGTCACCGTCGCGACTTTGACGGCGTAAACGCTGACGAGCGTGCGCACGATCGCCCCTTCGCGCCGCTGCTCGGCGCTCCGGTGCTCGCCCAGGCTGGGCCACAAACGTTGCAGGGCGCTACGCATCGGTGCGTTCCACGGCGCGCGGCGGCAGGCATCCGCCGTTGCCGAAGACCAGCTGCGCGCCGGGCGCATTCAGGCGGAAATCGAGTTGATACGAATCCGCGAAGGCGCGGCGGAGCGCCGCGTGCCGCTCGGGCGGCGCGACGAGCAGCAGAAAGCCGCCGCCGCCCGCCCCCAGCACCTTGCCGCCCCACGCTCCCGCCTCGCGGGCGCGAGTGTAGAGTTCATCGATCGTGGTGTTCGACACCGCGGCGTCGAGCGCGCGCTTCGCCAGCCACGACTCATGCAGCAGCCCGCCGAAGGCGGCGAGCGACCCGCCGTCCACCAGCAGATCGCGACCGCGATCCACCATTGCCCGCATTGCCCGCAGCGAGCCGCGGTTGAGTTCGAGGGACTTCAGTTTCCGCGACTCGATCTCCGCCGCCCGCCGCTTCAGTCCCGTGTAAACGACCAGCAGGTGACTCTCCAGTTCCGCCAGCCGCGCGGCGCTCAGGTTGAGCGGGTGCACCTGGATATCGGCCTCGCCGCTGAACTCGATCACATTGAAGCCGCCGACAGCCGCCGTGGTCTGGTCCTGAAAGCCAACGCTTTCCTTGAGCACATTGCGCTCGATGTGCACCGCTTCATGGGCGAGTTGCAACGGGGGCACCGCCTCGCCGCGGAAGCGATGCAGCGCGTCGAGCAGCGAAACCGTGAACGTCGACGACGAGCCCAGTCCCGTGAAGGCCGGTAGGTCGGCAACCGTATGCAACTCGATGTCGCGCTCGAGCCCGAGCAGGCGCAGGCATTCCCGGAAGACCGGGTGCTGAATTTCATCGATCGCGCGAACCAGTTCCCCCTTTGAGTAGGAAACCCGCACCGCGTAATCGAAGAGGCTGCTCTGAAACGGACTCGCCGTGACGTAGGAGAACTTGTCGATGGCCGTCGCCAAAACCGCGCCACCTTCGGTGCGGAAATACTCCGGAAAATCGGTGCCACCGCCGAAGAAGCTGACGCGTAACGGAGCGCGTGAGATGATCATGGGAAGAGAGAGCGCTGGGCGCGGATGAAATCCTCCGCCTGTGCGAGCGAGGCCGGGGTGCCGATGTCGAGAAACGCCGCATCGACAACGTGCACGTGCACGTGTGCGCCCGTCGCGATCAATTCCGGGAACACGTCGGTCTCGAAGGCGAGCGGACGCTGCGACGGGAACCGGTCGAGCACTCCCGCCCGGAAGACATAGACGCCCGCGTTGATCGTCGCCGCTCCCGGCCGCTTCTCCGCGAAGCGGAGGAGCCGTCCGTCCGGCGTGCAATCCAGCGAGCCATAGCGGCTGGCATCCGGCACCGGCAGCCCGATCAGGGCCGCATCGGCGCCCGAACGCGCGAACTCCACAAGGAAGGCCGGCAGATTCGCCACGACCATCGAATCGCCGTTCAGCACGAGCCACGCTCCCGGCGCGAAGCCGCTCCCCGGGCGGCGTGCCAGAAGCCGCCGGCCGTGCCGAGCGGCTCCCGCTCGGCCACGCACCGGACATCGACGTCCGACACCGGGCGGCGGGCAAAATAGCCCGCTACCACTTCCGCCAGATAACCGGTGGACAACACGACCTCAGTGACACCGCCGGCCCGGAGGTAGCGCACGACATGCTCGACAAACGGCCGCCCCGCCACCGGAGCCATGGGTTTCGGCACTCCCGGCAGCAGGTGTCGCACTCGCGTGCCGAAGCCGCCCGCCAGCACGACAGCAGCAACGGATGACGTAGACGCGGACACCATCAGACGTTGGCGAACGTGCTGTTGCGCAGGATCGTGTAACCCTTGATCAGCTCCGTGATGCCGCGCTGCAGACCCCACTCAGGCCGATAGCCGGTGGCGGCGATCCGCGCGTTCGAGACGATGTAGTCCCGCTTGTCCGGGTCCTCGCCGATCGGCGCTTCGAGGAACACGAAGCCTGGAACCTGCTTCTTGATCTCGGCGCAGAGCTCCAGCTTCGAGAGGTTCGCGTCATCCAACCCGACGTTGTAAGGCCGGCCCTTCATCGCCTCGAAGTTGGCGATGGCGTGCTGGAACGCGCGCACCACGTCGCGCACGTGGATGTAATTGCGTTTGAAATGGCCCTCGAAAATCACGACCGCCCGGTCCGTCACGGCGCGGTAGACAAAATCGTTCACCAGCAGATCCAACCGCATGCGCGGCGACATTCCGAACACGGTGGCGAGGCGGAAGCTGATGCTGTTGCCATGGGCGAGCACCGCCTGCTCCGCCTCCACCTTGCTGGTGCCGTAGAGCGAGATCGGCCGCAGCGGAGTCTCCTCCGTGCAGAACTTGCCCGCCTCACCGATGCCATACCCGCTGTTGGTCGTGGGCATGATGATGCGCTGCTGCGCGCTCGCGAGCCGGCAAATCAGGCGCACGGCCTCCGAATTGGTCGTCTGCGCGCCCACCTTGTCGCGATCGCACAGCGGCGCGCCGACGAGGGCGGCGAGCGGGATGATCAAATCGGCGTTCGCGACCAAACGGCGCATCAACGCCTCGTCGCGGCAGTCGCCGCGAACGACGGAGAACGTTTCGTAGTGGCAGCAATCGGCAAGGCTGTTCGGACGAAACATGAAGCTGTCGACGACGGTGACGTGATGACCGTCGCGCAGCAGCGCGGGAGCGAGAACGGAACCGATGTAGCCGGCACCGCCGGTGATCAGGATTTTCATAGGAGTAAAATCAGGCTGCCGCGACCCGCTCGGCGATGTGCTCGCCGATCGCCAGGGCAGCGGTCGCCCCTGGCGAAGGCGCGTTCAGCACATGGAGCTGACGTGCCCCGGCCACGAAATCGAAGTCCTGCACGAGGTCTCCCGCGGGCGTCATCGCCTGCGCGCGCACGCCGGCGCCGCCCGGTCGGAGATCGTCCGCGCTCAAATCCGGCACCAGCCGCTGCAGGCACCCGAGGAAACGCTCCCGACTCAGCGAGGTCGCAAGCTCCTGCCATGAGGCACGCGGGTAGCGGGCGAGGAAGCGCCATAATCCCGGGAAGGCGAGGCTCTCCGCCAGATCGCGCGCCGAGAAATCCGTCTTGCGATAGCCTTCGCGATGCATGGCCAGCACTGCATTCGGCCCGGCCTCGATGCCGCCGTGTATGAGCCGCGTGAAATGCACCCCCAAAAACGGGAAAGTCGGATTGGGCACGGGATACACGAGATGACGCACGAGCGCGGCGGCGGCTGGGCGCAGCACGAAATACTCACCCCGAAAGGGCACAATGCGGGTGGTCGGCCTCTGGCCGGCCAGTCGCGCCACGCGGTCGCAATGCAGTCCGGCGCAATTGATGACGAAATCGAACGACCAGTTCCCGCTGCGCGTCTCCAAGGTATGACCGTCCTCACGGGCTGCCCACCCAAGGACTTTGCTGTCGCAGCGCAGGCGCCCACCGCGCGATTCCAGCACGCGGGCCATCGCGGCGGCGACGGCCGGAAAATCGACGATTCCCTCCTCGGGCACAAGCAGGGCGGCCACGCCCGCCACGTGCGGCTCGCGCTCGCGGATCTCCGCCGCGCCGAGCCAGCGGAGCCCGCTGAGGCCGTTGGCGATGCCGCGCTTTTCCAAATCGCGCAACCGCGGCACCTCGCTTTCGTCGACCGCCACCACCAGCTTTCCACAACGCTCGTGCGGCACGCCCTGCTCCACGCAAAACCGCGCCATCTGCCGGATGCCGTCGACGGCCAGCCGCGCCTTCATCGAGCCCGGCTTGTAATAGAGGCCGGCATGCAAGACGCCGCTGTTGTGGCCTGACTGATGGCGCCCCGGGCCGGATTCCTTCTCCAGCACCACTACCTCGTGCCGCGGATCGCGACGCGTCAACGCGAGCGCCGTGCCGAGTCCGACCAAGCCACCGCCGATGATTCCGATTTTCATGCTGACTGAGGCGCCGCCGCGAGCACCGCGCGCAGGGCCGTAAGGGATTCGCAACGCACCACCTCCGCGGGCAGGTCGCCGAGGCCGGCGTCGCCATGCACCAGCGCGGCCCGGACCCCCGCGTTCACTCCCGCCATCACGTCCGAACGGGAGTTTCCGATCATCCAGGTCTCTCGCGGATCAAGTCCGTGAGCGGCGATCATCTCCCTGATGTAGCGCGGCGAGGGCTTGCGGTATACCTGCGGCTGCTCCGGCGTCTCCGGGGCGACGCACGTCCCGGCAAAGCGCACGCGCGCGCCGAGGAGTTCGAACATGCGCACATTGCAGGCTTCCGCTTGGGCCAAGGTGAAAAGTCCGCGTCCGATGCCACTCTGGTTCGTGAAGAGGAACAGGCGATATCCCGCTTCGGTTGCCCACTCCAGCATCTCTCGCGCACCGGGCAGCAGTTCGACCCCATCGGGATCGTGCAGGTAGTGCCGATGGACGATGAGCGTTCCATCACGATCGAAAAACAACCCGCGGTGCGCAACCATGCGGCCTTCCTCGCTCCTCATGCCATTCCTCGCGTCGCTTGGATCACGCGATCCACATCTTCAGGGGTCAAACCCGCGTGCAGCGGCAGCGAGAGCACCTCGCGACACGCGCGCTCGGTCTGCGGAAGCGAAAGGTCCTGGCGGTAGGCCGGCTGCTGGTGAATCGGCACCGGATACAGCACACCGGCGATGATGCCTTGCTGCTCCAGCTGCGCCTTCAGTCGGTCGCGCGCGGGCGTGCGGACGACGAATTGATGCCAGGTGTGCGTGCGCCCCGGCGCCACCACGGGCAATTGCAGGCCGGCGCCTTGCAGCCCGGCGAGGTAACGCTCGGCCAGCGCGCCGCGATAGGTATTTTCCGCGGTCAGTCGCCCCAGACGCACGCGCAGGATGGCCGCCTGCAACTCGTCGAGTCGGGAATTCCGACCGTGCACCTCGCTCACATAACGGTGCCGCCAGCCGTATTGCCGCAGCAGGCGCGCGTTCTCCAACACGTCTTTCCGGCCGCTGACGATCGCGCCCGCATCGCCGAGAGCGCCAAGGTTCTTCGTGGGATAAAAACTGAACGCGGCGACGTCACCCCACGTGCCCGCCATGCGGCCGGCGACGATCGAGCCATGCGACTGCGCACAATCCTCCACCACCGCGATCCCGTGCGCGCGCGCGATCTCGACGATCGCAGGCATATCGCAGGCCAAGCCATAAAGGTGCACCGGCACGACCGCTTTCACGCGGCGTCCGAGCGGAGTATTTAACGCCTGCGCCAGAGCGGGCGCCGCCATCAACATCGTGTCGGGTTCGATTTCGACGAACAACGGCTCCGCTCCCACGGCGACGATCGCGGCCACCGTGGCCGTCACGGTGTTGGCAACGGTCGCCACCACATCACCCGGGCCGACGCCAACCGCTCGCAGCGCAATCTCGATGGCGTCCGTGCCGTTGGCCACGGTGACGGTGCCGCTCGCGCCCAGCCACGCCGCAAATTCCTGCTCAAACGCCGCCACCTCCGGTCCCAGGATATAGGTGCCGCTCGCGAGCACGCGCTGGATCGCGGCATCGATCTCGCTCTTCGCGGCCAAATAGGTCGCACGCGGATCAGCGGGCAGGATGCGCCGGGAATCGTTCATAGGTAGTGCGGCAGTTCCGCGCGGTAATACTTGAGCGTCCGCTCGAGCGCCGTGCGCACGTCGATCCTAGGCTTCCACCCGAGGGTGCGTTCGATCAGGGAGCCGTCCGAATAGTAGTCGCCGATATCGATCTTCTTGCGGTCGGCCGGAAACTCGCGGACGCGGAACTCGGCCGCCCCGCCCGCCTGTGCGACCAGTTGCTCCGCGAGTTGCCGCAGACTGATCCGCTCGACGCCGCCGATGTTGTAAATCTGGCCGACCGCGCTCGGCTCGGAGGCGGCGACGAGAAACGCCTCCACCGCGTCATCGACGTAGGTGAAGTCGCGCAGTTGGTCGCCGCCCCAGACTTCGAAGGGTTTCTGTTCGATCGCCGCCTTGATCCAGATGCCGACGAAGGTTTGCCGGGCATCCTTCACGCGCATCCGGGGTCCGATCGTGTTCGTGAGGCGCAGCACCGTGCTGCGAATGCCGTAGACCTGCGAATAAAGGAGGTGGTATTGCTCGCCGGCGAGTTTGTTGATGCCGTTCACGTCCACCGGACGGAGCGGATGCTTTTCGTCGACGGGCAGGTAATCCGGCCGGCCGTAGATCTGTCGCGTGCTGGCAAAGACGATCCGAATCTGGGGGTTGTGCTTTCGGCAGGCCTCCAGAATCGAAAGCTGGGCGCGACCGTTGATCTCGAGGTCGGTCGCGGGATCCGTCATCGAATCCATGTGGCTGGTCTGGCCGGCAAGGTTGAAAAGGATATCCTGCTCACGGACGAAGATCGGCAGGCTGTGGTGGTCGCGCACGTCCGAGATGTTCACGACGAGACGATCCTCGAGTCCCGCGATATTGCGTCGGTTACCGCCGTATTCCGGGATCAAGCTGTCGACCAGTGTCACTCGCGCTCCCAACCCGACCAGGATGCGCGCCAGATTCGATCCGATGAAACCAAGCCCGCCCGTGATGAGGACGCGCTTGCCGGAGTAAACTGCAGCGAGGTCTTTCATGGCAAGGCTTCGCCCCGTCGCGTCTTTGCCGTCGCAACAAGGAAGATGGAACTGGAGGGGACCGCCATGAGGCGGAAAAATCTAACGACCGAGGTTGAGGAAAGTCTTGGCCACCGGGAGCAACGCACGCGCCTTCTCATGCGTGCCTTGCAGATGCTTCAATCGCTCGCGCAGGATTTTTCCCGCCGGCGTGCCGGTCGGCACTTGCGCGCTCAGCGCAACCAGACGATCGCGTCCGGTATCGAGCTGCTTGCGCACACGGTGCTCCACGAAATGGCTGATGATCTTCCGGATTTCCATATCCGGCTCGAAAAGTGACGCACGGTCGGTCAAGGAAGACACTTCTTTCAAGGCACCAATCTCACGAAGGAGTCGCAGTCCTTGGCTCACTGAGCCTTTGCTGAGATCGAGCCGCCCTTGGATTTCGGCAAAGCTCAAGGGATGCGGCGACGCAAATACCACTCCGTAAATTGCCGCCACTGACTTCGGCACGCCGAGCAATTCGGCCGCGTCGACGAAAAAGTCCACGATTTGCGCCTCGAACTCTACAAATTCCGCAGGGCGCCCAGCCGTCAACACTCGGTGCGAGGGTGTGGAGGAACCTACGGATGCGTCGGTCGCAGAACGAGCCATTTCCCTTAGATTGCATCAGGCGCTCGCCCGATGTTCAATTCAAAATGAATTAAACCACTGCAATTTCACGCTCGGCCTCTCGCGGACCCTGGATTGCGCGAGTAATCTCTAGCTACCGTTCGACTGTTCATTTCCGAACGGTCGCTCTCTCTGAATCGCGGCTTCTAGCCGGCACACACTTCCGCCGCCCGGCCCAATTTCGTTCTCCTTCCCCGCCGGCGGAACCGCGCCGTCGGCGCGTTCCCGCCGGCTTTTTGGGGGCGAAGCGGCTGAGCACCACGTCGGTGTCCGCCTGGTCGCTTCTCTGCCCACTGCGCAGGAGGCTCCTGTTAAGAACCCGCACGCATGGCACGCGAAGACGAGGCCGACGCTGGCTCGTCTCGCAACGTTCGTATCAGTGCAATCCGAGAGGCCCTGCGGCTACTCGCAGCTATCGTCAAGGTCGTCGAGATCTTGGCAACGCTGCTGGCACGATTGTTGTGAGCAACGAATTCATCGAGGCATCGTGCCGCGCCCGGGACCTTAAGCGGGCGCCAAGAAGGTTCGCTTTGTCCTCGCCGATCTTTCCTTTCGAAAGATTCACGATGAATATGCGCCGGTTATCCATCATGAACCGCGCATCGATGCGGCTTTTGACCTGCCCGAGGATGTTCCGCAGCTCGGGGGCCATGAGGAGCTGTCCGACTTTGTTCTGGATCGGCGCCACGGCTTCCTGAAGGAACCGCTTGTCGTATCGCCCGAATTCCGAGACCCAGAATGCGCGCACCAAGGGGTCTTTCACCTGACGCACTACCCACTCCCGATACGCCTCGTCAGAAAGCATCCTCGTGACGCCTAGAAGCGAGACGTTCTCGCATTCAAGGAGCGCGGCGACGGTCGCATACAGGATGTATTCAAGCCGCGGCCCCCACGACTCGGCCCAGATGCCGCGAAAGACCGATACCACGCCGGAAGCCACAAGGTGACGTCTCTGCGGCGGCACGGCCCCGAGAAGATTGAATCCGACCGGGTGCGCCGCATCCGAAGGATCGAAATACGCCACGTCTTCGATGCGGTGCCGCGGGATATGGTCGAGGATATCGAGGGCGAGGTCGCCGTGCGGATCGATGACGCCGACGCCGCGTCCCGCCTCGATATCCTGGATGATCATGTTCCGCAGCATGGTCGTCTTCCCCGTGCCGCTTTTCCCGACGACGTGGAGATGCTGCCTGCGGTCGCGCTGGAAGAGCGCGAAGGGCTCTTCCTGTCCCCATTCGTTGCGCGTGCCCATGATGACGAACTCATTCATACGCAGGCGATCCCCTGCTCCAAAATGAAAGGGCCTCGCCGGGCGCGAGCTAGCGGCGAGGCCCTTTCGTCGGCGGCATACGTTTCTAGCGAGTCGTCGAGGTAACAGGGGATCGTCTGAAGACGATGGGAACCAAGTGCCGTGATTATCTCACAGGTCGACTAAAGATGCCACGCGTGCAAACTACGGCCCGCTTGGTGTCATCCTAAGGTAGCCTCGCAGCCACGTGTTTGCCACCGGAAAGGCGCCAGCGGTTCCCAAGAAATCTTCTGACCTGCCCCTATTCGCCGTGATCGCAAGGCTTGTAATGTGAGGGTCGTTTCGCTCTCGGACGATTCGCCAGATCAAGTTCTGGTTTACAGACCACATAGGTTTAGCGGCCCCGTCGCCCGCTTGTTGCGCCTGAGTTGAGGGGTGTTCGAGATACGTGATCAGGAACTGATCCACATATGCGAAGTCTTTCTGGACAAAATACAGGCTCGCGAGTGCGGCGCTGCTGGCAGAGCCATTGCTGGATTGCATCGCCTCCTCTAGAACTTGTCGCGCCGACTCCGAAGGAATGAGCGCGAGGTGTTGAATGGCGAGATTCGCAGCGAAGGGGTCGGTGCCCTGTTTGCCTTCCAAACCCGCGCGCGCCTGAGCAACCAGATACGCAAGCGCCTGCTCGTCGCCCCCGCAGCGATACATCGCCCAAGCGGCATCCACTAGGACCTCCGGACTGCGAGTCCGTTCGAATACCTGTTTAGCGACATCATACCCACCACTAGCTCCGAGATCTCCAATCAGGCGCACCATGCCATTGGGTTCAGCACGTGCTCGTTCTAGCAGGAAAGCGAGATACCTATCATCTTTCTGGGCAGCCATGACACGCAACACACCTGCATCACGTGTTTCCCTGTAGAGAGCGACGAGGGAATCATATGGAATGGTTTCTTTGTTGTTGCTTAGAACTTCCGCCGCTCTGACGACCTGTATCAAATCAGCGGCCGGAGTAGATCGCGCCTCAGAGACTATCTTCAGCAGCGTCTGTTTACCGTCCGTGGAGCCCCATTGGAAAAGAAGATCCGCAGCCAGCACGCGCACTGCGATGTCGTCGTCTTTGAGCGCGAGCCTCAACGCTTCGATAGCCGCTTTACGGTCGTAGCGTCCGTCACGCAACTGCCCTAGGGTGCGCTGCTTATCGGCAGAGGTTTTCGCGCTCTTTAGCTCACTTATGACCCGGTCGGCCGACCAGCGATCACGCTCTGCCGATGTCACCCGTCGCGCGATTTCGAGGAGCGCCCCGGCTTCGCGTTTGACATCGCGGCTCTCACCAGCGCGCTTCGGTTCGGCCGCGACAACGGAGTGCTGCGCCGGCTCAGATTCTTTCCCCGCAAGCGCAGTTCTGCCAGTGCGCCAGAAATAAATGCCAGCGATGCCCGCAACGAGCGCCAGGATGATGCCGTATTTTGTAGTCGATTTCATCGAATCTCAGGAAGCGGCGCGGCGCCGGGCCACGTGCGGTCACCACTTTGGATGAAGGCGTCCAATTGCCCCGCTATCTCGAAGACCGGGGCTACGCGGGTGAAGCTTGTTCCCCCGGTTCCGTAGTCGCGGGAATATATCCTGATCTCGTTGAAATGCGCGGTTCCCGTAGTGCCGCTCGGTGACCAAGTTTTGTTGACACTAAAACGTATGCGCGAGCCCGTGTCCCTGCCGTCAGCGCCTAGGGCAAAAATCATTTCCGTAAAAATAAACGGGGCATCGCGGGAGAATAACGCGTAGTTTGGAACTCGGCCCTCTAAACCCACGCGGCCTCCGAAGTAGAACGACAACGCGCGCGAGTCCGCTCCGATCGTGATTGCGCCGTTTCCAGGCAAGGGTTCCGACGCGATGAAGCTTTGCGACAAATTGCCTGAAAAATCGACTTCGACTCCCTTGACTGTGATAGAGCCTTGCAGGAAATCGCCGAGATAGGCGAATTTCGTGGGCCCGTTGTCGCATTCGTTACGGATAGCAACCACACTGGATTGCTCAATCGAGCCCGACGAACCCAGTAAATAGCGGAACTGGGTTCGGCCGAACATTCGATACGACCGTTGGGCGCGAAGCGTCGTGAGTTCGCTAGCAGACAACGAGTCCGGCAGCTCAAAGTTATCAGGATATTCGTCGAGCAAAGTTTGAACCATCCAGAGGCGTTCTTTCGTGCTGACGGCCGGCAGACGCACGAACTGAGGCGCGCCGGTCGATCCATCCCATCCCCATTTAATGAATTGAAACGCCCTCCACGCCAAAACGTTCTTCTGCACGGGTAGAGCCATCGTGCTCGGCTTAATCGAAGGATATTTCTGCGGAAGTGCTCGAGGAATATTGCAAGGGAAAGAATGGGATTGGCACAATCATCTTTTCGGCGAAAAGCCGCAAGTCGGACGAAGCAATGCTTCTGACTGAACTGGCGAAATCATTTCCGAATCGAGTGATCCTTGTTGGTGACGGCGAGAATGCAGTCTTGGAGGGACTGGCTGCCCGCGTAAAAGCAGGGGCCGATTCAGAGGCCAGCACGCTTCTTGTGTTCGCTGGCCTACAACGGCTCGGAAACTTGCGCGTGGAATTCCAGAATCTGTTTAGCCGCATGACGCTCCCGAAGGGTTCAGCGCCAGCCGCCAGTCTCGGCGACAGCCTTAAGCTCATTTTGGAGGACGGATCGCGCTTCGGTATCCACACCCTCGTGGTCACTGATTCCCTTGCGGCTCTTGATCGGCAGGTGCCGAATCGTTTTAATCTCCGTGTCGGATTTCGACTTACCGATAACGAATCCCACCTCGTAATTGGTTCGAAGGTGGCAGAGGACGTTGATGACGGCTTTGCGCTTCTGGTCGATAAAGGCGAGTCGTCAGAGCCACAGGAATTCCGCCCTTACGTGCAGATCGATCCGCTTTGGTTCAGCGAACAATTGTCCACGCTCAAGGCAAGATTTGCCCCGTAGCGATGAAAAGCGGACATACCGTCAATAAGCTCAACGGTGTCGCTACTGATGTGCGCCGGCTTGAGACGGGGCGAGCGACACAGACCGGTGCGTTGGCGGGCCGGGAACGCGCAGATCAAGAGGCGTTGGGGAAAGAACAAGAAATCGCCAGAAACGAAATTGCCCAGATGCAGAGAGTCTTGGGCAAGCTTCGGACGGAAGCCGAAACACGGCTTCAAGCCGTCAACCTCGAACTACCGGCAAACCGGCTCAGCCACACTCAATGGACTTTGGACAGCTTCACGCTCGTCACGGCACCGGTGCGACTCAGGCGCCGCCACGAGAAACCGTAGAGCGCGACGATCAGGAAACAGGCCAGCGGCACGAGGAAACTGCGCGCGACGCCGTAGCGGTCGCCGACCGCGCCCATAAATTTCGGCAGCACCGCGCCGCCCATGATGGCCATGACGATGAAACTCGACGCGTGCTTCGCGCGGGTCCCGAGGCCGTGAATGCCGAGGGCGAAGATGGTCGGGAACATGATCGACATGAAAAAATAGCCCGCAAAGACACAGACCACAGAAAGCCAGCCGAGCTTCAGCACGACGAGCAGGCAGGCGGCGGCGTTGAGCACGCCGTAGAGAGCGAGCACGCGATGCGCCGGGAAGACGCCGAGGAGCAGCGAGCCGATGAAGCGGCCGGCGAGGAAACAGAAGAACCCGAGGGAGGCAAGATAGGCGGCGCCCTGGTCGCTCAGCACGACGGCTCCGGCGCCCTTGATCTCGAACCAGCCGGCGAGCACGCCGGTCTGCCACTCCGCGGGAATCGGCGGCGTCTCCGAGGTCATGTAATTGATGAAAAAGCTGAAGATGCCCGCCTGCGCGGCGACGTAGAAAAACTGGGCCGCCACCGCGAAGACGAAGTGCGGATGGTGCCAGAGCGAGCGGTTCGGCTGCGACTCGTCGTCCGCATAGACGTCGGGCGCCTTGAGGTCGGGAATCCGTGCGAAATAAAACACGACCGCCAGCACGAGCACAATGACGGCCACGGCGGCGTAGGGGATCCAGAGCGTCTGGCTGCCGTGGCTAATACCGTTGGCATCCTTGCCGTAGAAGAACATCCCCCCGGCGATCGGTCCGAAGATCCACCCGATGCCGTTGCAGGATTGGGCGAGATTGATGCGCATGGCGGCGTAGCGGGGTGCGCCGAGAACGGTCGCGTAGGGATTCGCGATGGTCTCGAGGAAGGTCAGCCCGGCCGCGATGAAGCACACCCCGAGCAGGAAGGCCCAGAATTGCGCGATTTGCGTGGCGGGGATGAACCACAGGCCGCCCGCGGCGACCATGAGCAGGCCGGCAATGATGCCGCCCTTGTAGCCGAGCCGCAGGGCAAGCCAGCCGGCGGGGAGCGCCATCAGAAAATAGCCGAGGTAGTGGGCGAACTGCACCCAAGCGGACTGCGCGAGCGAGAGATGCAGCTCCTGCTGAAAATGTTTGTCCATCACGTCGATCATGCCGTTGAGGAAGCCCCACAGCAGGAAGAGCGACGAAATCAGGATGAACGTCACGACGACGTTCTGACCGTCGGCGGTGTGGAACAGAGCGGCGCGATCGGGGGACGCCGATGCGGCCGGGGCAGGAGCGGGCGAATGGGACATGGGGAAAGCGGAAGCGACGCTGGCGAGGGCGCAGCCCGGTCAAAGGCCGAGCATCTTCTGGCGATAGTGCTCGTCGGCGCGGCCGGCGATCCGGCGCACCGCGAGGTCCGAGAGGTAGCGGGGGCCGCCCGCGGCGCAGGCGCCAAGCGTGATCGCGGCGACCTTGGCAGCCATGAGCGTGGCCGCGAGCACGGCCGGCGGTGTCGCGCCAAGCGCGATCAGTCCGTGGTTCTCAAGCAGGATCACACGCGGCACGAGGCCGGTGGCGGCGCGGTGACGCTCGACGCCGTCGCGGATCGCGCGCGCGAGCGCCGCGCCGGGATCGGTGTAGGGCACAAGCACCGAACTCGGTCCGCAGCAGACGATCTCGTCGGGGAACAGGCGGCGCGCGGCGAAATCCGGCGCGCGGTCCGAGCAAAGCAGCGCGTTCACGGCGACCGGATGCGTGTGGCCGACGAAGTTCACGCCCGGCAGGCCGAGCAGCCAGGCGTGGAACACGGCCTCGACCGAGGGCTTGCGCGCGGCCGGATCGACGCGCGCAGCAAGCAGGGCCGCCTCGATGTCTGCGTCGCTGGCCTCCGCCTGCGCGAGCAAGCCGAGCAGGACGTCCGCGCGGCACTCGGTCACGCCGCCTGGCACGAGCGTGGCGAGATTCGCCCCGCTGGCCTTGACGAGGAAGGTGCCGGCGCCCGTGCGCGCGGAGGTATTGCCCTCCCCGAGGATGGCGAGCTGGCGGCTCTCGAGGCCGAGTTCGTGCGAGAGTGCGAGGAGTTCGAGGAGCGGGTTGGCGGCGCTCATGGTCAGAACGGCTGGCCGTTTGCCTTGGTGCCGCACAACGAGACCTCGAGTCCGAGCGCGGCGGCGAGCGCGGCCTTCGTGTAGAGCGCGAGATCGGCCTCAGCGGCGGAATGCGCGTAGGCGACCTGGATGTGGTTGGCCTTGTGGCGCGCCATCATCTGGTCGCGCGTCACGCCGTAGGTGGCGGCGTGCATGATCGGCCACTGGGGCGTCGTTTCCTGCCAGCGCCGCTCGGTTTCCGTGGCGGGGAGCGCGATCACCTTGGCGCGGCCGAGGTCCATCTTGAGCTTGCCATTGGCGACAAAGACGCGGCTCCAGACGATCTCACCGGGCTTGGCGACGCCGCGGACCGTGCCGCCGCCAAGACGGAAATACATCGGCGGCTGGCGGTGCGAGTCGGTGCCCTTGAAACCGCCGATGTGATGCGCCGGCGGAGCGCTGCCGGAAATAAGGAAGACCCAGACGTAGTCGTCCGTCGTCTGGCTCCGGTCGTAGTCGCCCCAGCGGAGGTCGTGCAGCGTGTTCTCGACCGGCTGGCCGAGGGCGCGGTGGACGCGGTGCGTGAGCAGGCCGTCGAGGCCGGCGCATTCGTCGACTTCGTTGAAATGCGGGAGCGCATCGCCGCGGCGGATGATCTTGCCGGCGGCGTCGCGCACGGGCGGCCGGTCGGAGTTGTTCAGCAGTCCCTCGACGAGGTCGGAGGCGGGCAAGAGGTCTTTCAGGCCCTGCTGATACTGGATGCCGATCGTGTCGCAGCCGAACTCGTCGGCGAGGCGGAGCGCGGCGATGTAGGTGCGGCATTGCCAGAGCACCTGCCGCTCGGTGAGTTCGGTCTCCTCGTCCTGGCCGAGGTGGAACCGCATGCCCTTGGCGAGCAGCCAGTCGTAGGCGGCGCGGGCTTCTTCCTCGGTGACCTGCGTCGCCGCGTAGTAGAGCGCGGACTGGGAGAGGCGCTCCTTGTAGACGCCGGTCGGGAAGAGCAGTTCGTCGGGAATGATGGCGTTATACATGCCCATGCAGCCCTCGTCGAAGACGCCCATGATCGCCTTGCGGGTGCGCAGCTCGGTCGCGAGCTTCGCGGCGGCGCGCGAAGCGCGCGACGGCACCCGGCAACGCGCCAGCGGCTTCACGTGGCGCTCGGGGTGGCGGACGCGGCCCGTCTTCAGCCACTGGGCGAGGCCGCGCTGGAAGAACTCGTCGGTGAAGTCGATGCTCCAGAGCGTCGAGTAGGCGACGCCGGCCTTGGTCAGCGAGCCGTTGAGATTCAGCATGCCCACGAGGCCCGGCCACGTGCCCGACCAGTTCGCGACGGTGAGAATGGGGCCGCGGTGCGAGATGAGGCCGTGGAGGATGTGGTGCGAATACTGCCACACGCTCTCGGCGACGATGAGTGGCGCGGCCGGATTGATCTGCGCGAAGACCTCCATCCCCTCCTTCTGCGAGGCGATGAAACCGTGGCGTCGGCGCGGGTGGTAGGGATGAGCGCGGATCAGTTCGGCCCCGTGGGCGGCAACGGCGGCGGCGAGCTGCCGTTCCATGGCCGCTTGCGCGGGCCAGCATTTTTCGTTGGCGCCTTGGCGCAGGTCGCCGTTGGCGACGAGCAGGACTTTCGGGGACGGGGAGCGACGCGGCTTTTTCATGAAGGCTGGAAGACCGATCAAGTGGATGCTGGGAGTTAGGGAGTGGCCTTGGCCGTGAACTTACCGCACCGGGATCGCGCGCAGCCGCAGGACGATCGTTGTCGAGATCCGATCCGGAGCGTCGGGCGGCAACGCAGCGATTTCCAATCCGTCCGCGCGACGCGCCACGTTGAGCGGCGTTCCGTCCAGGAGCGTCGCCGCGGGCAGCTCGGCCCCCGGAAGCGCCAGCGACAATTTCCCGTCCGCCGGCCAGGAAAAGACATGCAGGTAGAGGACGACGCCGTCCGCTGCTTTCCGCTGGGTGAGACGGCCCCACCCCGGCGATTTGATCGGACTGGCCGTCGTGCCGTAGATCGCCTGGCCGTTGCGCGCGAGCCAGGCGCCGATTTCGCGCAGGCGCTCGCTCGAACCTGCCGGGATCACGCCTTCGCCGGTCGGGCCGACGTTGAGGAGGAAATTGCCGCCCTTGCTGGCGATGTCGATCAGGTGACGCACCACCGTCTCGGTCGATTTGTAGTCCTCGTCGCCGAGGTAGTAGCCCCAATGCCGGTTCAAGGTCATGCAGGTTTCCCAGGCATCCGTCCAACCGCTGGCGGGGATCTCCTGCTCGGCGACGCGGTAGTCGCCGTAGCGATTCCCCACCCGCTGATTGACGATGCACGCCGGCTGCAGGGAGTGAATGAGCCGCATCAGCTCCACGCTCTGCTCCGGCTTGATCTGCTCCGGCGTATCGAACCAAAGCACGTCGATCGGCCCGTAGCGCGTGAGCAGCTCGCGCACCTGCGGCTTCACCTTCCGCTCGAAATAGCGGCTGAAATCCTTCGCCCCCTCGTCGGGCCAGTCCCAGTCGTTGGAGCGGCGGTTGCCGTCGGCCTTGCGCGTCGTCGGCACGTCCGGATCGGACCAGTCGCGCCCGAGCGAGTAGTAGAGACCGAAGCGCAATCCGGCGCGGCGGCAGGCGGCGGCGAGTTCCTGCACGACATCGCGTTTCCACGGGGTGCGCTGGACAACGTTGTAGTCGCTGACGGCGCTGTTCCACAGGGCGAACCCGTCGTGATGCTTGGCCGTGAGCACGATGTATTTCATGCCGCCGGCCTGGGCGATCCGCACCCACTCGTCCGCGTCGAACTTCACCGGGTTGAACACGCCCGCGATCGTCGAATAGAGCGCGAGCGGCAGCCGGAGGTGACGCATCATGTGCTCGGTCTTGCCGTTGAGCAGCGTGCCGTCGGCGCCCGGATAATGGCAGCCCCACTGCGAATAGAGCCCCCAGTGGATGAACATCCCGAAACGCGCGTCGCTCCACCACGCCAAGCGCGCCGCCCGCGTCTCCGGCGGATCGAGCGGGAGCAGCGATTGCCCCGCGCTGGCGTCTCCCGGATCGATGACCGGCGGCTCCGCCGCGGCCGGGACATGCTCGGCGGATCGGGCGACCGCGACGGCGACGAGGAAAACTCCGACGCGAACGAAGGTGGAGAAGTTGAACATAATTTCAGAGGAGAGCATCGTCCGGCCGCGGCGGATCAGGGCCACACGCGCACCAAACAGGTGCCATGCCGGCCGACCTCGAGCGCGAGACCGTCGCCATCGGGCACCGTCAGGTCGCGCTGCCGCCAGAGATCGCGGACGCGCGTGGGACGCGGGAGACCGAGCTGCGACCAGGTGACCGCGATCGTCTGCGGGACCTGCGCGAGGTTGAAGAAACCGACCGCGTGCGAGCCGTCCGCGAGTTGTTTCACGTAGACCAGCTTGCGTCCGTCGACGACCTGCTGCTTCGCCGGCTGGCCCCGCTCGTCCTGGTTCACGGCGAGGACCTCGTCGTTCGAGAGGAGGCTGAGGGTGAATTCGTCGGCCTTCTCCACCGGGCAGCCGATGAGCAACGGCGCCGAGAGCAGGCACCAGAGCGTGATGTGGGTGTATTGCTCGTTGGGCGTGAGTCGCGAGGGGCGGATGCTCTTGCCGCTGCCGACATCGACCGGGCCGATGACGAGCATGTCCGGGTCGTTCCAGTGCCCGGGGCCGGCGAACTCGCGCCATTTTTCCTGCTGGAACCAGATTCCGCGTAGGCTGCCCCAGATGTCGCGGATGTCTCCGGTCGTGCGCCACGAATGAGCGAGCGCGGACAGCGCGGCGGCGCGCTCCAAGGGCGCGTTGTTCGACAAGCTGTAGACGATGTCGCGTCCCGAAGCGCGCAGCGCGTCGGCCATGACCTGGGTTTCGGGCGGCTCGTTGGGATTCCAGTCGTATTTGAGATAGTCGATGCCCCACTCCGCCCATTGCCGCGCATCGGCGGCGGCGAAGGAATAATCGCCCAGGTGCCAGGGCTTGATCTTGCGGTTCGGCTGCTTGGGCTTCGGCGGCTTCTCCCAGTCGCCGGCCGGGTTGTCGGCGCTGCCGCCGGGGTAGCCCGCGTAGCTCGTGATCCACGGCGTCGAGTAGATGCCTGCCTTCAGCCCCATCGCGTGGAGCTCGTCGCAGAGGCGCTTCAGATCGGGGAATTTCGCGTTCGGCTGCAGCGCGTGCGCCGGCCCCGTGCGCCGACCCTGCCAGGTGTCGTCGATGTTGACGTAGGACCAGCCGTGATTGACCAGGCCGGTGGTCACGAGCGCGCGGGCGGACGCCAGAACCTTCTCCTGGTCCACCGAAACGCCCCAGCAGTTCCAGCTGTTCCAACCCATCGCCGGCGTCAGCGCGATGCGCTCCCCCACCTCGATGCGCAAGGCGCGCGTGTCCGTCCCGTGCGCATTCGTCGCGCGGAGGCTCAGGCGATACGTGCCAGTCGCGGCGATACGTCCCGTGATGCGTCCGGTCTCGGCGTCGAGGGTGAGGCCGGCCGGCAATGGATCGGCGACGAAACGCAGGGGGCGCTCGCCCGTCGCGGGAATCTGATAGAGGAACGGATTCCCCGGCCGCACACCGAAGACGGACGGTCCGTTGATCCGCGGCTGCGCGGGCGGCTTGGGGGTGAGGATCTCGGCCGGCTCGTGGAGTGATGGCGCGACGACCGAGACCGGCTTCTCGCTCTCCACGGTGAACTGCGCTTCCGCCCAGTCCACGAGCGTCTGCGTGTAGTTGTTGCCGATGTCGCGGCAGACGAGCACGAGCACCTGCGCGCCGCGGACCTCGAGATCGATCGCGACCGCCGGCTCGCCCTTTCGCATTTCCCGGTGCCAGCGCACCTGGCCGTCGACTTCGACCTGCAGGATCACCGGCCGCGTGCTGGCGGACGCGTCGTCGACGCCGGCGAGAGCCGTGAAACGCGTTGCGCCCCTCAGCTCCACCGCCGTGCGATTGTCGGCCTGCATGCCCAGGCCGCGCGCGAAGGTCCGCCCGGCCACCGACATCGGCCGCCCTGCCGCGCAGGCATCAACCGCCGGGCGCGCGTGCTCGTAGTCGGAATCGCGCGGATTGATCAGCGGGGCCAGCGGGACGCTTGCGGGCGCCCCGAAGAGCGGTGTCGTGAGGAAGAGCAGCGGCAGGAGGCAGCGATGCATGACGGTCAGGGAACGGGAGTGAGCTCGAGTCCGCGCAGCCGCATCAGGCCGTCGCGGTCGAGCTGCGTTGCGCGCACGACGATGGTGTGCTCTCCGGCCGCGAACGTCACTTCTCCAATCGGAGCGAGGCGAAACACGTTCATGCTGTCGGTCGGCACGACCTTGGCGGCGAGCGACTGCGCCGCGGCCTCGATCACGAATGCGCTGCGCGCGCCCTTGGTCGCGGTGTTGTATTGGGCCGCCACGCGGAACCGGCCACCCTGCGGCACGCGCACGGTCCAGGTGACGGTCGCATCCGCGCCCGTCCACTCCTCCACCACGTCGCGGTTCGTCTTGCCGTCGCCGTAGCGGATGCCTTTGCCGTCGAGACGGCCGTCCATCACGTGGAGATAAGTCGGCCCGGAGAGGCGCAATGCGCTGTTCGCCGCTATCTGCGCCGGGAAATCCAGCGCGATGACGCTGTCGATCGCGTCCGGCGCATGCGCGGGCAAGGCGAGTTCCAGGTCGTCGGCATTGAGCCGTCGCATCTCCAGGTCGCCGCCGTGGAGCAGTTTCGCGCCGAGCGGCGTGCTGCGCAGGCCGCCCACGACGAGCCGGCCGTCCGCCGGCCAGGAAAACACGTGGAGGTAGAGCCGGTTGCCCTGGCGCGTCGAGGTCCCCCACGGCTGCACCGGCAGCGGCGTGCGATCGCAGCCGTAGATGCTCGCGGAGTTCTCCTTCATCCACGTGCCGATGCCGCGGAGGATTTCCTGATCCTTGGGATCGATGACCCCATCGCCGCGCGGCCCGATGTTGAGCAGGATGTTGCCGCCCTTCCCGACCGCCTGCGCCAGGAGGCGGACGAAATGCGCGGGCGGCTTGTGCGACGTGTCGCTCGGCTTGTAGCCGTAGGATTCGTTCGTCGTCGGGATCGCCTCCCAATGCGAGAAGACCTCGGGAAAATAGGCGGGGCGATCCGCAGTCGAGCGATAGTCGCCCAGGGCGCCGCCGCCGATGCGGCTGTTGATCACGACCGAAGGATCGGCCGCGCGGACGGCGGCCAGGATCCGGCGGCAGAGTTCGGGCGGCGTCTTGCTCGAAGTGTCGAACCACAGCAGGTCCGGCCGATACATCGCGATGAGCTCGAGTATCTGCGGGATCGATTTTCCCTCCACGTATTTCGTCGCTCGCGCCACGAGCTCGGGATGCTGTTCCCACCAGCCCGACTCGCCGCCCGGCTTGCCGTAATCCCAGGCGTTGCCGATCGCGTCGGGATGCTCCCAATCCCACGCGTGCGAGTAGTAGAATCCGAATTTGAGCCCGTATTTCTTGCACGCCGCGGAGAGCTCCGCCATCGGGTCGCGCTTGAACGCGGTCTGCTGCGTCAGGTTGTAGGCCGACACTTTCGACGGATACATCGCGAAGCCGTCGTGATGCTTGGCGGTGATCACGAGGTAGCGCATGCCGGCGTCGTGCATGAGCTTCACCCAGGCGTCGGCGTCGAATCCGGTGGGGTTGAAGGGCCTCACGATCTCCTCGAGATAGACCGCCCGCGGTATCTCCAGGACGCGCATCAGATGCTCGGAATAGGTGCCGCCCACGCGCCCCTTCCACACTCCCGCCGGGCCGGAATACACGCCCCAGTGCACAAAGCACCCGAAGCGCGCCTCGCGGTGCCACGCCACGCGGAGATCGCGCGCCGGATCAGGCTCGTCGAGGGTGCGCAGGCCCGGCGGCGGCAGTTCCGCCGCCGCGTGCGCCGCGCCCAGGAGCAACGACAGCAGACCGAACGCGTGCAGACGCGTCCGCCGGCGGATGGCGAACGACGCGCGCACGTCCGCCACGAGGGCCTTCACACGCGTCGCAAGGGAAACCGGCCGGCGATGGCCGCGAACAGTTAACGAGGGATTCATCACGATGGGATTCACGGGAAAGGTCGTGTCAGGGCATCAGCGCCGCGGCGCACCAGAGCATCGGAGCCTGGCCGTGCATGTCGCCGACCAGCCGCTCGCGCTGGAGATAGTAGGCCCGGCCGTCGGACCCGTGCTTCGCGGGCTCGTAGATGTTGGTCCCCTGGCAGACCTCGCGCATGTCCGCCCGCTCGTCGAGGTAGGTCGTGAGCTGGAGCCACGCCTTCCGGGCCGCGGGACCGTAGGTCGCGGCGTCGAGCCAGCCCGCCTTGACGCCGGTGATGAAGGCGAAGGCAAACATGCCGCTGGAAGAAGTCTCCGGCCAGGCCGTGGGGGCGTCGACCAACTCGCGCCACATGCCGTCGGCACCTTGGTGCCGGAGCAGGCTCGCCATCATCAGGCGATAGCCGCGGAGGATGCGCGGCCGGTCCGGATTGTCGGCGGGCAGCTCGCGGAGCAGGAGGCTCATGCCGGCAGCCATCCAGCCGTTGCCGCGCCCCCAGAAAAACGGCGCGTCCGGGGAGTGGAAGAAAAGCCCGTTGGGCTGCTGCAGCCGATCGAGGTAGAGCACCATCTCGCGGGCGGCGCGATCGATGTAGACGCGATTACCGGTGGCCCGCCAGGCCTGCGCCTGCACCGCGGTGATCATGAACATGTCGTCGATCCACAGGCGCGTCTGCCAGGTGTAACCCTGCCGGTAAAACTCGCGCGCCTCGGCCGTCGGCCGCCGGCCGAAGGGTTCCGACCACTGCTTGAACGCCATCCATTCGCCGAGGGCGAGGTAGCGCGGCTCGCCGGTCTGGATCGCGAGTTCCAGCGGGACGGCTCCGAAAACCGTGTAGTCCACGTGATCCGGCACCGGCACCAGGCTCTTTTCCTCGCGAAACAGCGGCTCGAAGCGTTCGGCGAGGCGCGTCTTGAGCCGGTCATCGTGGCTCCGGTCGGCGAAAACGAGCGCGCCATACCAGGCGCACACCTCCGCGTAGTTGATCACGCGCGGCGGCGTGGGGCGGCCGTGGTTCTGGTGGGGGCTGGCGAGATAGCGTTCGGTGATCCGGCGGCCGATTTCCACCGGCGACTTTCCCGCGGGCCAGGGGCCGAAAGCGTCGCCGGCCGCGCGAGCGGAGCCGAGGAGGCCGAGGCAAAGGCTCAGGATCAGTCCGTGCGCGAGACGCGCGCCCGGGGAGCGGCCGCGTGACCGGTCCGACGGCGGCGAACCGGCCGGCCAGCCGAATGAACCGCCGTGCCGCGCGATTCCCCCGAATCGCTGGAGCGGCACGGCGGCCCACCCTAGCACGTTAGCGACAGAGTTCAGTGGACGAAGAGATTCGAGAAGGTGAGGCTGTAGCTCAGATAAACACCGCGAGGGTCACCGAGGCTCTTGCTCACCTTGAGATAGTCTTTGTCGAAGACGTTGTTCACGTTCAGGCGGAACGAGTGACTCGCCCGGGCGCTCTGCTTCCATTTGTAGGCGAAGCCCGCGTTCCACAGCGTCACCGACGGCACGGTGAGTTTCCATTGGTAGGTGCTGCGGGTGACCGTCGGCACGCCGCCGACGATGGTCACGGTGTCGCCCGCCGTCGGGCTTTCCGTCGGCGTCTCGGCGATGTAGGTGACGCCGAGATTCGCCGAGAAGTTCTTCAGCCAGCCATCGCGACCGCTGTATTTGACCCAGGCACCGCCGTTTTCGGGCGAGATGTTCTGCACGTGGCGGCCGACGGCCTGCGGGTTTCTCGTGCCGAAATTGCGGTAGGAGGCGTTGACGTGCGCGAAGCTCACGCCCGCGGACCAGGAGCGGTTGATCGACCAATTCACGTCCGCTTCCCAGCCATCCACCTGCTGGTCGCCGTCGGAGCGCACCACGTTCACGAAATTTCCGGAGCCGACCGGCGTCTCGACGGAATCGGTCACGCGGACGCCGAAGCGCTGGATGTCGTAGAAGCCGATCGTGTAGTTTAGACGATCGTCAAAGAGCGAACCCTTGAAGCCGTAGTCCCAGCCCTTGGCGGTTTCCGATTTGTATTCCGGACTGGCGACGTCGACGGGGTTCTCGCCCTGGTTGACGAAGTAGCTCTCGCTGTAGTTGGCGTAAACGCGGAAGTTTTCCTTCACCTTGAACAGCGCGCCGGCGTTGGGCTTGAACTGGTTCACGTCGCGCTTGACCGGGATGGGGGCATCCATCGTCGGCGTGACGCCATTGATCGCCGTCACATATTCGAGCTGACTGAAATGAACCTTGTCGAAGCGCGAGCCGATGTAGGTCAGGAGATGGTCCTTGAAGAAGCGGGACTCGTGACGGAACTGCCCACCAACGACGCTGATCCGGCGGCGCGTGTAGCGCGAGGCCGCGCCCAGGGGATCCTCCGTCGTGCCGGTGAAATAGGTGAGCGCCGAGACCGGCGTGTAGTCCGGATTGAGGGCGACGATGCGGCCTGAGCCCGCCGTCTGCCACGCGGTGAGCGCGGCGGCCGCGGCGCTGTTCCGCGTGGGGTCGAAGCGATAGTAGTCGTTGTAGTCGACCGTCACGAGGGTCTTGTTCGTGATCTTGCGGTTGGCCAGGTTGTAGCGCGCCACGAGATCGAGCTGCACGCCGCCGCCGTCCTCGTTGATGATGCCGCGATTCGGCGTCGCGCCGCGCGTGGAGAGGAGATTGCTGGCGGCGTTGGTGCTGTTGATCGTGACCGCGCCGAAGCCGGTGTTCGCGTTGAAATTCTGCAGCTTGGCGGAAAAGATCTGCGCGCCCGCGCGGAAGGTGAAGACGTCGCTCAACTGCCGGTCGTAGCTCGCGCGCAGCGTGTCGTTCGAACGCGAATTCTCGCTGTTCGGACCGTAGGCCTGGTAGCGCGCGAGGTTTTTGGCGTAGCCGATCACCTCGTCGTCGAGGTTGGACGACGTGCCCTTCTGGTCCGTGATGATCGGCGCGACCGCGAGCTGGGAGTGGCGGTATTGCTTGAAGTGTTCGGCCGAGAACAGCAGGTGGCCGCCGTTCTTGGTGTCGTGCTTCACGGCGAAGTAGGCCTGGTTCTCGCGAATGTGAAAGTAGTCCACGTCGGCGCCGCGGTTCAGCTGGCTGACGATCGCGATGTAGTAGGTCTGGGGCGATCCGATCGTGCCGGTGGCCTCGAGGGTGCCCTGCAGGGTGCCGAAGCTGCCGCCGCGCACGGTGAGCTTCTGCGTCTCGGCCTTCTGTGGCGACTTGGAGATCATGTTGACCATGCCACCGGGCGAACTGCGGCCGTAGATGCCGGCGTTCGGACCCTTGATGACTTCGACGCGATCGATGTTCGTCTGGCCGTAGCGGCCCTGGCGGTAGAAGCCATCGCGCAGCTGCGAGGACGAAGCGAAACCGCGGAGATTGAAGCCGCCGCCGACATCGAGGCCCGTGAGGCCGCCGATTTGCGTCAGCGAATCGTCGAGCTGGAACATGGCGAAGTCCTCGAAGAACTCGCTCGTGATCACGTTCACGGTGTAGGGCAGGTCCTTGATTTGCGTCGCCACGCGTGTGCCGGTGAGGGTTTCGGCGGCGACGTAGCCGCGATTTTCCTCCGCCTTCACCTCGAAGGGCGAGAGCGTGACGGTGTCTTCCTTGCTGGGGGGGCTGCTCTGCGCCGACGCGGCGGTGGCGCCGAAAGCGAGGCACAGCGCCAGCAGGCCGGCGGCGGACGGGCGGGTTGGGATGGTCATGAGGGGATTTGGGGTTGGTGGAGGCAGAGTTTCGCGGGAAGCGGGAGCCGGGCGGGTCAATAGCCCCACACCTCGACCTCGGTGATGCTGTTCCAGAGGTTCACCGAGTTCCCATGGCCGACGATGCGCAGGTAGCGCGCGGCCGCGTTCGAGAAGTTGTAGGTTTCCAGCGCGGTCGTCGTGCCGCTGCTCGTGCCGCTGTAGACCGTGGTCCAGCTGGAGCCGTCGGCGGAGAGCTGCACGTCGAAGGTGGAGGTGCGCGTGTCGCCGTTGAGGAAGGCGATGCGGACCCACGCGGGCGTCTTCGTCGTGCCGAGATCGTAGCGGATCCATTGGTTGTCGCCCTGCGCCGACCAGCGCGTCGCGAGGCTCCCGTCGACGGTGTTGGCGGGCACGTTGCCATCGTCGGCGCTGGCGATCACGTTGGCGCCGGGGATGGAAAACTTGGCGGCCGAGATGCCGCTCAGCGTGACCGGCCAGTAGGTGAGCGCGCCGCCGGGGCTGGCGTTCACGTTGAAGCTCGCGTGGCTAAGGCTGGTAACCGCGGCCTGCTCGGTGCGGAAGGCGAGGTTCGTGCCGATGGTCTGCTCGCTGCCGCCCGGCGCCGTGACGTAGGCCGAATAGGTGTGCGCGGGCACGTTCACCACGAGACGAAAGTGGTATAGCGTGTTCGCGGTGAAGTTGATCGTGCTCGTCGTGAACGATCCGCCGTTGCGCGCGTCGATCTGCCCGGTGGTGTTGAAGCGCACCATGCACGCGAGGCTCGTGTAGCCGGTCGCGACGCCCGGCGACAGGCCGGCCACCGCGTTTGCCGGGGAGACCGACGAAAGCGCGTCGAACTCCGCCGTGAACGTCCCCGCCGGCGCCGAGGAAAGCGCGGCGCTCACGAAGCCGGAAGCACTCGTGATCGTCGTGCCACCCGAAGGGAGCACCGTGTAGGTCGCCGTGGTGACGGCGCTGTCCGCCAGGCCGGACTTGAAGGCAATCGCCTTCAACGTGAGCGTCGCGGCCACGTTGACCGGGCCGGCGTAGAGCGTGCCGGACGTCGAAGTCGGCGTGGAGCCGTCCGTCGTGTAGCGAATCGACGCGCCGCTCGTGGACGAGCTGATCGTGACGGATTGCGCCGACGAAAAGGTGCCGCCCGCCGGAGAAAACGCCGGCGCGGCCGCCTGGCTGTTCGGCGGGATGAAGCTCCCGGCCGGCCCGCCATAATACTCCGGACCGACATCCCCGCGCTCCATCGGCCCGACACCGGCGCCGGCAACCTCGCGTTCGTAGCAGCCGGTGTCCTTGCCGCTCGCCGGACGCGTCAGCGCGCGGATGTCGAGCGCGGTGGCGGGGGTCGTGTTGCCGGCCAGGCCGAGCAACGGACTGCCGCTCGCGGGAATCGCGTAGCCGAGCGTTGTGTCCTGGGCCAGTCCCGGGGAGCCCGGACCGTAAGTGACGCCGGAAATCCCCGTGACGCCGTAGTTCGCGTTCGGGTGGTAAACGTAGTTGCCGCTGAAGGCGATGGCCGAGGTGCTGTAGCCGATGTCGAAAACCGCCCCATCCGAGGCGTCGCTCTGCACGGCGTTGTTGCGCACTTCCACGCCGGTCGGATCGAGGGCGCCGGTCCCGCTGCTATTGCGGCCGAGAAAGATCGGCTGCTGGCAGTTGAGGAACGTATTGTGGAAGATCCGCGCGTTGTTCGCGACCTCGTAGGTGCTCGCATCGTCGCTGGCCGGCCAGTTCGGATCGCCCTTTTGCACCACGATCGTCGAGGTGACCCCGCTGCCGGCGATATCCTGGAAGTAATTGTTCCGGACGATGTGGTTCTGGCCGATGATGCGGACGCCGCCGGAGTCGGCGAGATTCGCTCCGAAGAAGAAATTGCCCTCGACGGTGCAGTTGTCGCCATGGCGCAGGCAAAGCTGGCCGCGATTCTCGACGAAGGTGTTGCAGCGATAGAGATTGCTGGCGGACTTGTTCGAGATCAGCTCGGGTTCGCCGGCGCCGTAGATCGCGCGATAAAAATAGTTGAACTCGAACGTCGACGCCATGTTCCAGCCCTGGTGCGCGCTGTCGCCGACGCGGATGCCCTCGTAGCCGTTGCTGCCGATCACGGTGCGCGGGCCAAAGTAGTTGAAGGCGAACACATGGCTGCGCGGCGTGGTCTTGTCCGTCTCCGGCGTCGCGAACACGACGGAGGCGCCGATCGTCGTTTTCCCCTCGAAGCTGTTGTAGTTGACCGTGTGCCGGTAGCCTTGGATCACCAGCCAGTAGTAGGTGTTGCCGGCGACCGCGCCGGAGTTGAAGTCGCGGAACATGCAGTTGGTGATCCGGCAGTCGCTCGAATCCGCGGCGGTCTGGATGATGCCCCACTTCTCCGTGCCCGGCATGCCGCCGGCGGCGGTCTGCCCGTCGAACCGGAACCCGGCGAAAGTCAGCCACGAGCCGGAGAGCACGAGGTGGGTCGTGCCGGCGAAGACGGCCGCGCCGGAATTCTGCGCGTAAATCAGGATCGGATTCGCGGAAGTTCCGCTGCCGGTGATCGTCTTGCTACCGACGTTCGAGTAGGTGCCGTCGTGCACGACCACGATGTCGCCCGCAGCCAGGGTCGGCAGGCCCGTGAAATCCGCCGTGGTGTAGACGTCGTAACGGGTCGCGCGGGCGACCGTGACCAACAAGGCTGCCAGCGCGGCCAGCAGGGAAAAACGGCCAAGCAGAAAAGCACCGGATCTCATGTGCGATGGGGTTAGGGGTGGAGCACCGTGGGAAAAATCACGGGCGACGGGGTGACTCCACGCATCCTATCAATCGCCGGACCCTGACGGTATCCGTAGAACTGAGGATTTTTCAGCGTCTGGCGCTTCTGCTCGCAGGCAGAGCGTCATCGCCGCCCGGTCCAATCTCCACGCAACGCGAGGCGATCCGGTCGCGCTCGCCGCCTCACATCACCGCTTCTCGGCCTGGAGATATTTCGCCGCCGCCGCCGTGCGCGAATGCACGTGCAGCTTCTCGTAGATGTGACCGAGATGCGTGCAGATGGTCGTGTAGCTCACGCCGGAGCGGTCCGCGATTTCCTTGGTCGTGAGCCCTTCCGTGACGAGCTGCAGAATCTCCATCTCCCGCGGAGACAGCGCCTCGATCTCGCTCGCGGACGCCTTCGGCCGCTGGAACGACTGCACCACCTTGCGCGCGATCTCCGCGCTCATCGGCGATCCGCCGGCGTGCACATCGCACACCGCCTGCACGATCGCCTCCGGCAGGGAACGCTTGAGGAGGTAGCCGCTGGCGCCCGCCTCGAGGGCCGAGAAGATCTGCTGGCTGTCGTTGTAGACCGTGAGCACCAGAAACTGCGTCTGCGGCAGCTGCCGCTTCAGGCGCGCCGTGCACTCGATGCCGGTCAGGTCCGGCAGATTGATGTCCATGATCGCCACGTCCGGCCGGTGCTTGGGGATGAGCTGCAACGCCTGGCCGCCGTTGCGGCAGGTGCAGACGCAACGGCATCGCTCGGAAGCGTTGATCATCTTCTCCAGCGACGCGCAGACGGCGGCGTTGTCCTCGACGATGGCGACGGTGATGGGGTTCATGCGAGACAGAGGACGAGGGTGGCGATGGCCGCCTACTCCGGCGACGCGGGCAGTTCTTTCCGATCATCGAAGGAGACGACAATCGTAATCTCCGTCCCCTCCCCCGGCGCGGTCCGCCACGCGAGCCGCCCGCGCGCGCGCTCGATTCGCGTCCGCATATTCGACAATCCGTTGCCGCTGGCCGCCGCGGCCGCATGGAGGTCGAAACCCCGGCCATCGTCCTGCAGCGTTATCCGCAGCTCGCGGCCGTGCATCTGCACCCGCAGGATCGCCTCGGTCGCGCCGGAATGCTTCAGGATGTTGTTCATCGCCTCCTTGGTCGTGAGGAAGATGTCGGACCGTTCCTCGGCGCGCAGCGGCAGGCGGGGTATGCCCGGCGCGATGTCCAGGCGCGGGCGAATCGCGCTCGCCCGGAAAAGCTCCTGGAACAGCTCCCCGACGTAAGCGACGAGGTGATCGAGCGAATCGTTGGCGGGATTCACCGCCCAGACGATCGCGTCGAGCGAGGTGACCAGCGCGCGGGCGCGCTGCGAAAGATAGGCGAGCGCCGGTTGCTCCGCGGCCGGCCCGGCGCGCCGGTTCGCCTCCGCGAACAGCCCCAGCTCGGTCAAGCTCGCCCCGAGATCGTCATGCAGGTCCTGCGCGATGCGGCGGCGCTCGTTCTCCATCGCGCGTTCCCGCTCCAGGCGCTCGAGCTTCAGCCGCAGCTGGCGATTGGACCAGCGATACAGGGCCCACGCCGCGGCTGCCACCGCGGCCGCCAGCAGCCAGGCGAACCACGCCGTCTCGTAGAAATACGGCAACTGCACGATCGCCAACCGGGCGCCGGCCTCGTTCCAGACGCCGTCGCTGTTGCAGGCGGAAACACGGAACAGGTATCGGCCCGCGGGCAGGCTGCCGTAGAAGGCGGCGCGGCGCGTCCCGGCGTCGACCCAGTCCGCATCGTAGCCCTCGAGCTTGTAGCGAAAAAGCACCCGGCCCGCCTGGACGAAACTCGGCGCGGTGTAGTCGATGGCGAGCGATCGCGTCCCGGGAGGCAGACGCACCGCGTCGCGCGCCTCGACGGAATGCCGGTCGACGAACACTCCCTCCAGGTGGACCGGGGGCGCCACCTGGTTGAGGACGACGCGCCGGGGATCGATGGCCAGCACACCGCGCCGCGTGGCGAAAAGCAGGTCGCCTTCGCTCGCCCGCAACGCCACCGGCTGCGCGCCCGACCACACCGGGATGATTCCCGTCTCGTCGCCCACCGGCATGGCATGGACCGGAGGCGCCGAGGCGGGCGCGCGCATCCACGCCAGGAGCTCCTCCTTCTGCGCCCACAACACGCCGGCGAGCGTGCCCAGCCACAGCCGGCCGGACTCCTCCTCGAGGATCGCCGACACGCTGCCGCCCAGCGCCTGGTTCGACGTCGGCGGATTCCACCAACGCGCGTGGTCCCAGACGATGAGCCCGCGCTGGTTGATGCCCGCCCAGATCCGGCCTTCCCGGTCGACATGCACCGCCCGCACCTCGGTGGCCGGAAAGCCCTGCAGGCAGTCGCGCGCGACCGATTCGCCGGGATCGACCCGCCAGATGCCGGAGCGCCAGGTGCCGACGATCAGCGCGCCGTCCGCCGTCTCGGCGAACGAGGTGGCCAGCGGGACGTGCGCGCCCTCGGTCGTCTTGATTTCGGTGAAGCTCCCCTGCGTGACGCGAAACAGTCCGTCCGACTCGGTGCCGACCCACATGGCGCCCCGGCGATCCTCGTAGAGCCCGCGCACGAAACGCATCTCCGGATGCTGATGCCACTCGCCGTCGCGGCGCACCCACAAGTGCGAGCTGATCCCGGCCCAGACGCTGCCGTCGTGCGCAGCGTAGACCACGGCCGTCTCGCCTTCGGGCAGGCCCGCCTTCCCGCGCTGCCTCTTCACCGCGCCCGCGGCATCCACGTGCACCACGCCCGATTCCTGCGTCGCCAGCCACAAGCCGCCCAGCGGGTCCTCCGCCACATTCTTGATGTTGTCCGTCGGCAGACCCTGCCGGACCGACAGGAGTTGATACGGCAGTTCGCGCATGCGCGTGAGCCCTTCCGCCCCCGCGCACAGCCAGAGTCCGTTCTCGGTGTCCTCGCAGGTCGCCTGCACGTTGCGATTCGGCAGGCCGGGCACCGCCTGGAAAACCGGCTGTTCCGCCGAGGCGGCGTATTTCAAGACACCCGCCGCCAGCCAAAGTCCGCCCGCCCGCGTCGCGCGGACCTCGTAGATCGGCGCGGTGCCGGCGCCCGTGGATTCCGCACAGCGCTCCAGCTGATCGTCCTTGAATCGAAAAAGGCCGTCGCGCTTCGTCCCAAACCACAGGGTGCCCGGCGAGGACTCGCAGATCGTCAGGACCTCGCCCAGCGCTCCGCCCTCGCCATCCAGATGGTGGAGCACGCCATCGCGGCCCACCCGCAGCAATCCGCGGCTTCGCTCCGGCGCGATCCAGATTTCCTCGTGCGAATCGACGAACAAGGCGCGGACCCGCAAGGCCGGGGGCAATTTCTCCGGAATGAAGGGCTCGGGCGCGTGATCGCCGCGAACGAAATACAGTCCCCGTTCCCACGTGCCGACCCAGAGTTTTCCCGACGGCGCCTCGGCGAGCGCCCGCACCGGCACTCCGTCCAGACCGGCGCGCGTGAACCGTCCCTCGGCGAAACACACCAGCCCCTTGTCCGTGCCGATCCACAGGACGCCGCGGCGATCTTCGTGCAGGCAGTGAATCAAATCGCCCGGCAGACCGGGGGTGCTGGCGGAGTAGAAACCGACAAAGCGATTCCCGTCGAACCGCGCGAGCCCCGAGGGCGTCGCCACCCACACGTAGCCATCACGGGTCTGCAGCGCGGCCGTGACCACTGTCCCGGGGAGCCCGAGTTCGACGCCATAACTGTCGAACGAGTAGTGCACCGCGTCCTTCGCATTCCACGAAGCCGCCTTTCCCGCCGCGCACGTCAGGAGAACGCTCTTGAGCGCAAACCAAGCGACTGCACATCGGCAGAGGCACGATAGTTTCTTCACGGCAGGGGATGAAAGGGGTGACACCGCGGCCACTTCACGGCCAACGGCCCCGCAATCCCGCAAGGAAAATCCGTCTCGTCAAAGCTCTTCACCCCAGGACGGGGGCCATGAATCGCAAGCGCGACACCTTGGGTCCGTATGCGACATGAAGCCTCTTCGCGCCTGCGAATACCGTCCGCAAATCCTCGCCGCCCAGTGTCGCTTGGTTCGCTCAACCGCCCTCCGTATGCCGTGCATCGAAACGAGCCGCATTCGCGCGGGCGGGCGGATGCATGGCGTGGACGACGCCCTGCGCGCGCGAAGCTGGGTCGCGCTCCCACGATTTGGCTTTGCATTCGCAGCGCGCCGCCGCGACCCGAATCGCACCAATCCTCTCCCAAGGACCGGCCGCAACCGCGCTTCGTCGAAAATCAAAAAACGCCCCCTCCGGCAGCGCTTCTATCTCGGACTACTCCTGCATTTCAAAAATTCCGCAGGTCGGCGCTTGACTTGACCGTTTAGTCAACTATCTGTGCTGGTCATGGGCAGAACCTCTGACGCCGCCGAGCGCTTGATGGACGCCGCTCTCGACCTCATCTGGGAAGAGAGCTACGGCGGCGTCACGATCGACGATATCTGCCAGCGCGCGAACGTGAAGAAAGGCAGTTTCTACTATTTCTTCAGCTCGAAGGCCGAACTCGCCGTCGCCGCCCTGGAGCGCATGTGGCTCCAGAACTGGAAGCCCACGATGGACGAACGCTTCTCGCCCTCGCTCGAGCCGCTCGCCCGCATCACGAATTACCTCGACTCCGTTTACCACAAGCAAGTCGCCGTCAAACAAGAGCACGGCAAGGTGCTCGGCTGCCCGATTGTCTCGGTCGGCTCGGAGACCTCGACGCACGAGGCCGACCTGAACGGCAAGATCCGTGAGATTCTCAACCGCAAGCGCCGCTACTACGAGTCCGCCATCCGCGACGCCTTGGCCGAGGGTGTGATCGAGCCGTGCGACCCGGCCGAAAAGGCCACCGCGCTGGCCGGTCTCATCGAGGGCATCGTCTGCCAGTGCCGCATCATGAACGACCCCGAAGTCGCCCGTGCCCTGCCGGAGATGGGCCTTCGCTTGCTCGGCGCCAAAGCCTCCACGACCACCCTTCCCCATTCCTAAAACACGCGCGCATCGCCTCCGCGGCCATGCGCTTTTTTGCCCCCGCAAACTAGCTAACCAGTCAACTATTCCACGCAAAATGAAGCGTAAGATTTCCTCCTTCCGCCCGTCTTCCCTTCGCCAAGCCATGACCAGCTCATCCACCTCCACCTTGCAACGAGCGACGCGCGAAGTCCGTCCGCGCTTTCCCGCGCCGGCAAGCGGTGTCCTCTGGGATCCGTTCCTTCTCGATCGCCTGCAAGCCCCGCTCACCCGCCACCACGATTGAATCCCGCTTCCACGCCATGAACACCCTCCTCGCCCAACCCGTCTCCCTGACGAGCGCCTCGTTCGCCTCCGAAGTCCTCGACGCCTCCGAACACCAACCCGTGCTCGTGGACTTCTGGGCCTCGTGGTGCGGCCCGTGCAAGGCCATCGCGCCCGTGCTCCAGGCAATCGCCCACGAACGCGCCGGCCAGGCCGTCATCGCCAAGATCGATGTCGACGCCCACCCGGAGCCGGCGGCGCACCACGGCATCCGCTCCATTCCGACGCTGCTGATCTTTCGCGACCGCCGCGTCGTGTCGACGCTCGTCGGCGTCCGCCCGAAGGCCGAAATCCTCACCCACCTCGATGCCGCCATCGCGACGCATCGCTCCGCCTGAACCTCCCTTGCCTGTCCACGCTTCTCCCATGACCACCCACGCTTCCACCCGCTTGAAACGTCCCTTGCTCCTCACCGCCGGCGCCCTCGCCATCGGCCTCGGCATCTACACCGTCACCTCGTCCAGCCACGCGGCGCCCACCGCGGCCGCCGTCGCGCCTCCCGCCCCCAAGGTGACGGTCGCACCCGTTGAGCAGCAGCTCGTCACCGAGTTCGAGGAACTCACCGGCCACGTCGACGCCACCGAGACCGTCGAGCTCCGCGCCCGCGTCTCCGGTCACCTCGAGGCCGTCGAATTCCAGGCCGGCCAGCTCGTGAACAAGGGTGACGTGCTCTTCCGCATCGATCCGCGCTGGTATCGCGCGCAGTTCGATCTCGCCACCGCGCGTGCCGAAGTCGCCGCCCGCGAAGCCGCGCGCGCCGAGAAGCTCCTCGCCGCCGCCGCCATCTCCAGCGAGGAGGTCGAGGCCCGCCGCGCCGCCGCCGCCGAGGCCCGCGCCGCGCTCGAGACCGCCAAGCTCGACCTCGAGCACACGGAAGTCCGCGCCCCGATCGCCGGCCGCGTCTCCCGCGCCTTCGTCACCGCCGGCAACCTCGTTTCCGGCTCGCCGGGCAACGCCACGCTGCTGACCACGATCGTCAGCGTGGGCGACGCCTACGTCTACGCCGACGTCGACGAGGCCACGCTGCTCAAGTTCAACCGCCTTGCCCGCGAGGGCCGCATCCTCACCCGCGCTGGCCGCGTCCCGGTCGACCTGCAGCTGTCCGACGAGCGCGACTTCCCGCGCCACGGTTACCTCGAGTCCGCCGACAACCGTGTCAATCCCGCCACCGGCTCGCTCGCGCTGCGCCTCGTGTTCCCGAATCCCGACGGCGCCCTGATCCCCGGCCTCTTCGCCCGCGTGCGTATCCCGGTCAGCGCGCCCGCGCCGGCCCTGCTCATCAGCGAGCGCGCCATCGGCACGGACCAGAGCCAGAAGTTCGTCCTCGCCGTCGACCACAACAACACCGTCGCCTACCGCACGGTGAAGCTCGGGTCGGTCGTCGACGGCAAGCGCGTCGTCCGCGAGGGCCTCCAGCCCGGCGACACCATCATCGTCAACGGCCTCCAGCGCGTCCGCCCCGGCATGACCGTGGCCCCGGAACCGCCGGCCGTCGCCCAGGCCGCCGCGACCGGCGGCGACAAGATCGCGGCCCTCCGCTAACCCCCGCCCATCTCCTCCCGCCTCGCAAGGGCCGCGTCCGCGCGGCCCTCCCGGCCACCGCCTTACCCGAAAGCCCGCACCCGCCCATGAACTTCTCCGACTATTTCATCAAGCGACCGATCCTCGCCGGCGTCCTCTCGATCGTCGTCTTCCTCGTCGGCCTCATCTCGATGTTCCGCCTGCCGATCAGCGAGTATCCCGAGGTCGTGCCGCCGACGGTCGTCGTCCGCGCCAGCTATCCCGGCGCGAATCCGAAAACGATCTCCGAGACCGTCGCCGCGCCGCTCGAGCAGGCGATCAACGGCGTCGAGCACTCGCTCTACATGTTCTCGCAGGCCACCAGCGACGGCGTGATGACCCTCACCATCACCTTCGCCATCGGCACCGACCTCGATAACGCGCAGGTGCAGGTGCAGAACCGCGTCTCGCAGGTCCTGCCGAAACTCCCCGAGGACGTCCGCCGCATCGGCGTCACCACCGCCAAGGCCTCGCCCGACCTGCTCATGGTCGTGCACCTCTTCTCGCCCGACGGCCGCTACGACAACATCTACGTGCGCAACTACGCCACGCTCCAGGTCCGCGACGTCCTCGCGCGCCTCAACGGCGTGGGCGAGGTGCGCGTCTTCGGCTCGGGCGACTACGCCATGCGCGTCTGGCTCGACCCCAACAAGGTCGCCGCCAAGGGCCTCACCGCCTCCGACGTCGTCGCGGCCATCCGCGAACAGAACGTCCAGGTTGCCGCCGGCGCCGTCGGCCAGCAGCCGAACTCGCGCCCGGTCGACACCGAGCTGCTGATCAACACCCAGGGCCGCCTCACCACCGAGGAGGAGTTCGGCGCCATCATCGTGAAGTCCGGCCCGGCCGGCGAACGCGTGCAGCTGCGCGATGTCGCCCGCGTCGAGCTCGGCGCCAACGCCTACGCCCTGCGCTCGCTGCTCAACAACCAGGCCGCCGTCGCGCTGCCCATCGCCCAGCTCCCGGGCTCCAACGCCATCGCCACCTCCGACGCCGTGCGCGCCACGATGAAGGAGCTGGCGAAGAATTTCCCCGAGGGCCTGAAATACGACATCGTCTACGACCCGACGGTCTTCGTGCGCAGCTCGATCGAGGCCGTGGTCCACACCCTCTTCGAGGCCATCGTGCTCGTCGTGCTCGTGGTCATCCTCTTCCTCCAGACCTGGCGCGCCTCGATCATCCCGCTCGCCGCCGTGCCGGTCTCGCTCGTCGGCACCTTCGCGGTGATGCACGGCCTCGGCTTCTCCATCAACGCCCTCTCGCTCTTCGGCCTCGTGCTGGCGATCGGCATCGTGGTCGACGACGCCATCGTCGTGGTCGAGAACGTCGAGCGCAACATCGCCCTGGGCAAGTCGCCCTTCGAGGCCACGCGCCAGGCCATGCGCGAGGTCACCGGCCCGATCATCGCCACCGCGCTCGTGCTCTCGGCGGTGTTCATCCCGACCGCCTTCATCAGCGGCCTGACCGGCCAGTTCTACAAGCAGTTCGCCATGACCATCGCCATCTCGACGGTCATCTCGGCCTTCAACTCGCTCACGCTCTCCCCCGCCCTCAGCGCGCTCCTGCTCAAGGACCACCACGCGCCCAAGGACCGGCTGACGCGCGCGATGGATTTCGCCTTCGGCTGGTTCTTCCGTCCGTTCAACCGCTTCTTCGCCTGGGCCGCCGAGAAGTATTCCGCCGGCGTCGCGCGCCTGTTGCGCGTCTCCGTCATCGCGCTCGTCGTCTACGCGGGCCTGCTCGTGCTCACCGGCGCGCTGTTCAAGAGCACGCCGACGGGCTTCGTGCCGACGCAGGACAAGCAATACCTCGTCGCCTTCGCCCAGCTGCCCGCCGCCGCCTCGCTCGAGCGCACCGACGCCGTCATCCGCCGCATGGGCGACATCGCGCTCAAGCACCCGGGCGTGGCCAACGCCATCGCCTTCCCCGGCCTCTCGATCAACGGCTTCACCAATTCGCCGAACAGCGGCATCGTCTTCGTCGCGCTCAAGCCCTTCGACCAGCGCGAGACCAAGGAGCTCGCCGGCCAGGCCATCGCGCAGCAGCTGCAGAAGGAGTTCGGCGCGATCGAGGACGCCTACATCGCCATCTTCCCGCCGCCGCCCGTCCAGGGCCTCGGCACCATCGGCGGCTTCAAGCTCTACGTCGAGGACCGCGGCGACAACGGCCTCGACGCCCTCTACGGCGCCACCCAGGGCCTGATCGCCAAGGGCTGGCAGACGCCCGGGCTCACCGGCCTGTTCTCCAGCTTCACCATCAACACGCCGCAGCTCGACGCCGACATCGACCGCGCCAAGGCCAAGGCCCAGGGCGTGCCGCTCCAAAACGTCTTCGAGACGATGCAGATCAACCTCGGCTCGCTCTACGTGAACGATTTCAACCGCTTCGGCCGCACCTACCAGGTCGTCGCGCAGGCCGACGCGGAATTCCGCGACCGGCCCGACGACATCCTGCGCCTCAAGACCCGCAACGCCGCCGGCCAGCTCGTGCCGCTCGGCTCGCTGGTGAAGATCCGCGAGACCTACGGCCCCGATCGCGTCATGCGTTACAACGGCTATCCCGCCGCCGAGATCAACGGCGCGCCCGCGCCGGGCTATAGCTCCGGCCAGGCCGAGGCCGCGATCGAAAAGCTCGCCGCCGAGACCCTGCCCAAGGGCATGGTCCTCGACTGGACCGAGCTCGTCTACCAGAAGATCATCGCGGGCAACACCGCGGTCTACATCTTCCCGCTGAGCATCTTTTTGGTCTTCCTCGTGCTCGCGGCGCAATACGAGAGCTTCCGCCTGCCGTTCGCGGTCATCCTCATCGTCCCGATGGCGCTGCTCTCGGCCTTCGTCGGCCTCTGGCTGACGCGCGGCGAGAACAACGTCTTCACCCAGATCGGCCTGATCGTGCTCATCGGCCTCGCGGCCAAGAACGCGATCCTGATCGTCGAGTTCGCGGTGAAGCTGCGCGAGGAGGGCAAGGGCGTCGTCGAGGCCGCGGTCGAGGCGTCGCGCCTCCGCCTGCGCCCGATCCTCATGACCTCGATCGCGTTCATCGCCGGCGTCTTCCCGCTCGTGGTCAGCCACGGCGCCGGCGCCGAGATGCGCCGCGCGATGGGCGTCGCCGTGTTCGCCGGCATGATCGGCGTCACGATCTTCGGCCTCTTCCTCACCCCGGTGTTCTACGCCGTGCTCGAGAAACTCGGCGTCCGCCAGCCCGCGGCCGCCGCGCCGGCCGTCGCCACGCCGGAGCACGCCTGATCTCTCCACCCTCAACTCCTCCCACCATGGAACACAGACTACTGGGCCATTCGGGCCTCAAGGTGCCGGTGCTGAGCTTCGGCACCGCCACCTTCGGCGGCACCAATGAGTTCTTCGGCGCATGGGGCGCCAGCGACGTCGCCGCGGCGACGCGCCTCGTCGACATCTGCCTCGAGGCCGGCGTCAACTTCTTCGACACGGCGGACGTCTACTCGGACGGACGCTCCGAGGAAATCCTCGGCCGCGCCATCGCCGGCCGGCGCGATGCCGTGCTGATCTCCACCAAGGCCACCTTCCGCTTCGGCACCGGGCCGAACGACGTCGGCTCGTCGCGCCACCACCTGCTGCGCTCGGTCGACGCCAGCCTGCGCCGCCTCGGCACGGACTACATCGACGTTTTCCAACTGCACGCCTTCGACGCGCAGACTCCGATCGAGGAGGCGCTGGCGACGCTCGACGGGTTGGTGCGCGCAGGCAAGATCCGCTACATCGGCTGCTCGAACTTCTCCGCCTGGCACCTGATGAAGTCGCTCGCGGTCTCGGAGCGCCGCGGCTTCGAGCGCTACGTCGCCCACCAGTCGTATTATTCGCTGCTCGAACGCAGCTACGAGTGGGAGCTGATGCCGCTCGCACTCGACCAGGGCGTCGGCACCATCGTCTGGAGCCCCCTCGGCTGGGGCCGCCTGACGGGCAAGATCCGCCGCCACCAGCCCCGCCCCGCCGTCAGCCGGCTGAACTCCCAGCTCGTGGTCGACCTCGGACCGCCCGTGGCCGACGAGCATCTCTACAAGGTCG
Organism: Oleiharenicola sp. Vm1; assembly: GCF_047777955.1. GTDB lineage: Bacteria > Verrucomicrobiota > Verrucomicrobiia > Opitutales > Opitutaceae > Didemnitutus. The sequence continues at coordinate 2,106,468 of NZ_CP180537.1, read as the reverse complement.
TCGACGCCCTCGACGCCGTCGCGGCGGAAACGGGCAAGACCGTGCCGCAGATCGCCCTGAACTGGCTGCTCCAGCGGCCCACCGTCGCGAGCGTGATCATCGGCGCCCGCAACGAGGAGCAGCTGCGGCAGAACCTCGGCGCGGTCGGCTGGCAGCTCACGCCGGCGCAGATCGCCGCGCTCGATGCCGCCAGCGCCGTCCCCCTGCCCTCCCCTACTTCCACCAACGCAGCCATTTCTCGGAGCGCAATCCCGCGCCGGTCTGAGCCGCGGCCTCTCCACGCCATGAAATCCTTCCTTCTCCCGTTCTCCCTCGCACTCCCGCTCGCCACCGCGCTCGCCGCGGCGGTGGGCCCCGACTATCAGCGCCCCGCGCTGCCCTCCGCCCTCGCGTGGAAGGTCGCCGCCGCTCCCACCGCCGCGCTGCCGCGCGACGACTGGTGGACGCTGTTCGACGATCCGGTCCTCGCCGAGCTCGAGACCCGCGCGCTGCACGCCAACCAGAACCTCGCCGCCGCCGCCGCGCGCGTCGAGCAGGCCCGCGCCGCCGCCGGCGCCGCCCGCAGCGGCTACTTCCCGTCCGTCGGCGCCCGCCCCTCGCTCGAACGCGCGCGCACCTCGGAGACGACGGACAACAAGTTCCCCGTCGCCGAGACCACGACCTACCGCGGCGTGCTCGACGCCGCGTGGGAGCTCGACCTCTTCGGCCGCGTGCGGCGGCTGAACGAGTCCGCCCGCGCGGACGCCGCCGCCAGCGCCGCCGACTACGCCAACGTCCGGCTCGCGCTGACCGCGGAGGTCGCCACGACCTATTTCTCGCTGCGGGCCGTCGATCGCGAGGCGGCGCTCCTGGCCGACGGCGTGGCCCTGCGCCGCCGGGCGTTGCAGCTGGTCAACTCGCGCCGCGAGGGCGGCGCCGCGACGGACTTCGACGTCGCCCGCGCGGAGACCGAACTCGCCGCCACCGAGGCCGAAACCTCCGCCCTCGCGAACCGCCGCGCCGCCCTGCAAAACGCCCTTGCCGTCCTCCTCGGCGCAGCCGCACCGGACTTCCAGCTCTCAACTCTCAGCTCTCGGCTCTCCGCAGCTCCGTCCATCCCGGCCGTTCCCGCCGGGATCCCGAGCGAGCTGCTCGAGCGCCGCCCGGACATCGCCGCCGCCGAGGCCACGCTCGCCGCCGCGAACGCCCGCATCGGCGTGGCCCAGGCCGCGTTCTTCCCCGCGCTCTCGCTGACCGGCTCCTTCGGCACCGCCAGCGGCGACCTCGACCGGCTGTTCCAGAGCGACTCGAGCCTGTGGTCCATCGGCCCGAGCCTCTACCTGCCGATCTTCCAGGGCGGCCGCAACCGCGCCAACCTCGCGCGCAGCCGCGCCGCCTACGACGAGAGCGTCGCCCTCTTCCGCCAGCGCGTGCTCGTCGCCTTCCGCGAGGTGCAGGACGGTCTCACCGCCACCCAGCTGCTCGCCGACCAGGCGGACGCGCAGGAACGCGCGGTCGCCGCGGCCCGGCGCGCCGGCGAACTGGCGCAGACGCGCTACGACGCGGGCTACGTCGCCTACTTCGAGGTGATCGACGCCCAGCGCACCGTGCTCGCCGCCGAGCGGGGCGCCACGCAGCTGACCGCCCAGCGCCTGCTCAACACCGTCGGCCTCATCAAGGCCCTCGGCGGCGGCTGGACGCGCCCCGTGGCGCTCGCCCTCCACTCCCCGGCGCCCTGAATCCCCCGCTTCCATGATCACCGCCTCCATCGTTCTCGCCGCCCTCGTGGTCGTCGTCTTCTTCGACGACGGCGCCCGCGCGTAGGCGGCGCGGGCCGCATCCCTCTTTCGAGGGGGACAAAGAAATCTTGGAAACCGCGGTGGCGGGCGTTGCATAGGGCGCATCGCTGCCGCCCCCACCCTCCGACGCGTCCTCCGCCGCCTCCGCGGCGCGATTTCCCTGTGCCTGGCGTCGCTCGCGGTTCTCCCCACCGCGGCGCAGAGCGCGCCGTCGGACTTGCTGCGCACGGCCGCCGAGGTGCTGGCGCTCTCGCCGGACACGGCGCGGCGCGAGCTCCCGGTGTCGATCCGCGGCGTCGTCACCGCGGCCGAGCCGGACTGGAACGGCAAGTTCACCCTCCAGGACGCCAGCGGCGGCGTCTATATCAGTCATGTCGGCGCCCAGCCGGCGATCGGCGAGGTGATCGAGGTCACCGGCGTCAGCCGCCCCGGCGCCTTCGCCCCCGTGGTGCGGGCGAACCGCATCGCCCGCCTCGGCGTCGCCACCCTGCCGCCCGCTCGGCAGGTCAGCATCGAACGCCTGATGGCCGGCGTCGAGGACTGCCAGCGCGTCGAGATCTCCGGCGTCGTCCGCTCCGTCGGCGTGACCGCCACGCGCAAGCTCGAGGTCGACGTCTCGCTCGGCGCCTACCGCGTGCGGGTGTTCCCCAAGCTGCCCCCGCAGGTCGATCCGCAATCGCTGATCGCGGCCAAGGTCCGCGTGCGCGGCACCGTCACGATGTCGTTCAACGCCGCCATCCGCCAGCTGACGGCGGTGAACCTCTTCGTTCCGACGGCGGAGGATTTCTTTGTCGAGCAGGCCGAGACGCACCCGCCCTTCGCCCAGCCGATCGTGGCCATCCGCGACATCGCGCGCTACCGCGCCGACGCCACTCTCGGCGAGCGCCTCCACGTCCGCGGCGCCGTCACGCTGCAGCGGATCGGCCTCGATCTCTTCGTCCAGGACGGCACCGGCGCGCTACAGATCCAGACGCCGCAGCCCACCCGCGTGCCGCTGGGGCGCCTGGTCGAGGCGGTCGGCTTCATCGAATTCGTCGATTACCAGCCCGTGCTCAAGGATGCCGTGCTGCGCCCCGTCGAGGGCAACGAGGCGCCGCCGGAGCCGCGCGCCGTGCCGTTCGAGGAGCTGCGCGACGGCCTGCACCCGGCGGAGTTCATCCGCCTGCGCGGACGGCTGCTCGCGCGCAGCGTGCGCCCGGTCCAGCGCGAGGCCGGGCCGTTCTCCGGCTCGCGCGTCCTGTGCACGATCCAGAATGCCGACGCGACCTTCACCGCCGAGGGCGAGACGCCGCAGGAATCCTCCGCCCTCACCCTCGTGCCGCTCGGCGCGCTGGTCGAGGTCGCCGGCGTGGCGAAATACGACACGGGCGACGACGGCAAGATGCGCACGCTGAACCTGCTTCTCCCCACCCCGACCAGCGTCCGCATCCTGGAGAACCCGAGCTGGTTCACCGCCGAGCGCATGATCGTCGGCTTCTTCACCATCTCCGTCGTGCTCGTCGGCGCCATCGCCTGGCTGCTCACCATGGCGAACAAGAACGCCATGCTCAGCGCCGCCATCGCCGCGCGCGAGCAGGCCCAGCACGAGCTCCAGCAGGCGCACGACCTGCTGGAACAGCGCGTGAAGGAGCGCACCGAGCAGCTGAAGGTCGAGATGGGCGCGCGCAAGGCGGCCGAGGTCGAATTCCGCGCCGTGCTCAGCGAGCGCACGCGCCTGGCCCGCGAGCTGCACGACGGCCTCGAGCAGACCCTGACCGGCATCGCCCTCCAGCTCGACACCGCCGCGCGCCTGCTGCCGAACCGGCCGGCCGAGGCGAAGTCGCCGCTGGAGCTCGCCCGCGATTTCGTCCGCCAAAGCCAGCTCGAGCTGCGCCAGTCGATCTGGGCGCTGCGTTCGCGCGAACTCGAGCAGTTCGACCTCTCGGAGGCGCTCGCCATCACCTGCCGCCAGGTCGCCGCCGGCGGCGCGGTCGCCGTCGAGTGCGAGACGGTCGGCGAGCGCCGCCGCCTGCCCGAAATCGTGGAGGAAAACCTGCTCCGCATCACGCAGGAGGCCCTGACCAACGTGATCAAGCACTCGGGCGCGACGCTCGCCGTCGTCCGCCTCACCTTCGCCGCCGACCATGCGACGCTCCTCGTCAAGGACAACGGCAGCGGACTCGCCACCGACCGCATGAGCGCGGACCGCGAGCGCCATTTCGGGCTCCTGGGCATGCACGAGCGCGCCAAGCGCGTCGGCGCGCGCCTCGACCTCAGCGGACCGCCCGGCGAAGGCACGACCGTGCAGGTCACCATCCCCTACGACTCCCTCCCGCGCGCGGAGGACAACGTGCTGTGAGCGCCACTCCCGAAATCCGCATCCTCGTCGCCGACGACCACTTCATCGTCCGGATGGGCCTCGTCGCGCTCATCAACACCGAGCCCGGCCTGCGCGTCGTCGGCGAGGCCGACGACGGCGACAAGGCGGTCGCCCTCTTCGAGCAGCTGCGCCCCGAGCTCGTGCTGATGGACGTGCGCATGCCGGTGAAGAGCGGGCCCGACGCCCTGCGCCAGATCCGGCAGCGCGCACCCGACGCGCGCGTGCTCATGCTCTCCGCCTTCGACGGCGACGAGGAGATCCACAACGCCCTCCAGGCGGGCGCGCGCGGCTACGTCCTGAAAAGCGCGACCGACAAGGAGCTGATCCCCGCGATCCACGCCGTGGCGGCCGGGCGCCGCTGGATCCCGCAGGACGTCGCCTCACGCCTGAAGTCCCGCCAGCTCTACGAGCAGGTGACGCCGCGCGAGATCGAGGTGCTGAACGCGCTCGCCGCCGGGCTGGCGAACAAGGAAATCGCCGACCGTCTCGGCATCTCCGAATACACGACCAAGGACCACCTGAAGAGCATCCTGGCGAAGCTCCGCGTCGCCGACCGCACGCAGGCCGTCACCGCCGCCCTCCAGCGCGGCATCATTCGGCTGAAGTGAAGCCGTCAGACGGAGCCGGCATCGACCGGCTCCGCAGAGCGAGCGTCCCCGCGAGCTCGGCCCTACTTCGCCGGCACGACCAGCGTCATGATCGCGTGCGCCGGGATCGTCGTGGAGGCGACGCCGTCCGCGCCGAGGTTGAGGGCGAAGGGCTGAGCCTTCTCCCCGGTGTTGAGCACCACCACGGCGGTGCTGCCGTCGGGGTTCACGAACGCCGTGCTCTCGATCTCGTCGGTCGTGGGCGCCGCGATCACGCGCCGCGCGCCGGGGCGGATGAACTTCGAGAAGTGGCCGATGTAGTAGAACGAATTCATCCAGAGCAGCTCGCCCGTGCGCGTGTCCGCGTGCACGGGCGCGTAGCAGAAGTTCTGCACGTGGTTCGGTCCGCCCGTCTCGTCGAGCAGGATGTTCCAGTCGGTCCAGCCCTCGGCCCCGTTGTTCAGGTCGCGCAGGATGGAGGTGCCGTAGCGCTCGCCCCAGTGCCACTCGGTCATCTTCGCGCGGTCCCACGGATAAAGGCACGCCTCGGTGAGCAGCAGGTGCGTCTGCGGGAACGCCTCCTGCACGCGCTTCACGTTCTCGAAGGAGTCGTTCACATACCAATGGAAGCCGACGCCCCAGACGAACTTCGCCGCCGCGGGATCCTCGAGCATCACGCGGGCGCGGTCATACATCAGCGTGCGGTTGTGGTCCCAGACGATGAGCTTGCGGTCGCCCAGCCCGCGGCGCGCGAGCGTCGGCCCGAGGTGGTCGCGCACGAAGTCGCGTTCCGCCTCGGCGGTGAAGACGCACGACTCCCAGCGCTGCACCGCCATCGGCTCGTTCTGCACCGTGAGTCCCCACACCGGGATGCCCGCCGCCTCGTAGGCCTGGACGAACTTCGCGAGGTATTCCGCCCAGGTCGCGGCGAACTCCGGCTTGAGCGTGCCGCCGTGCAGCATCTCGCCGTTGCTCTTCATCCAGCCGGGCGGACTCCAGGGGCTGGCGTAAAGCGTGAGCCGGCCGCCGGCCGCCGCGAGGGCGGCCTTGATGAACGGGATGCGGTAGCGTTCGTCGTGCGCGACGGAGAAGGTCTTCAGCTCGCGGTCGCCCTCGGCGACGTAGGTGTAGCTGCCGCTCGAGAAATCGCAGGAGTGGATGTTCGTCCGCGCGAGCGTGTAGCCGATGCCGTCGCGCGGATCGAAATACGCGCGCAGCAGCTCGCGGCGCTGCGCCTCCGGCAGCCTGGCCCAGGTCTCCGCCGCGGCGTCCGTCAGCGCGCCGCCGATGCCCAGCAGCGTCTGGAACCGCTTCGCCCGGTCGACGAACACGTAGGCGGTCTTCTCGGTGGCCTCGCCGGCCTTCTGCAGGGTCAGCGGCGCCTGGCGCGCGAGACGCGCTCCGCCTTCCTGCGCGGTCAGATAGACCTCAACGGTCGGCCCCGCCGCGAGCGCGGCCGGCGCGGGAAGAAGGGATAGAACAGCAATCGCACGGAGCAATGTGGGGGAGCGCATAGAAAATCAGGAGGACAAGGGCAGCGGAGCGATCGCCTCGCCGAGCACGCGCGAGGCGCCGACGCCCAGCCAGTCGGCGGCGGTCGCGATCACCTGCCGGGGGAGACCGGCGCCTCCGTCGCCGCGGCGTCGATCCGGCCGTGCACGCCGCCGCGCACGCCGGCGCCGATGAGGTAGCACTGTCCGCCGCCGCCGTGATGCGTGCCGCCGAACTCGTTTTCCGCGAGCGCGCGGCCAAACTCCGAAAACGCCACCACGCGGACGCGCTCCGCCGCACCGCCGCGCGCGAGCTGGCGCTGGAAGTGCGCGATGCCCCGCGCGAACCGCGCGATGGCCGCGTCGTGCGCGGTGCGCTGGTCGAAATGCGTGTCGAAGCCGTCGAGGCGCACGTGGTGGATCTCGCCCGCCGCGACGGTGCGGACGCGCGCGGCGATCTCCGCCAGCGCCCCTCGAACGCGCCGCCGTGGTCGACGACCGGACGCCCGGTCAGCTCCGTCCACCGCGCCACCGCCACCTCCTCCGGTGCGCTGCCGCTCCGCCACAGCTGCGTGGCGCGGTAATGGCTCGGACTCGCCGGGGTGCAGCCGACCTGCGGGAGGACGGCGATCGCCCCGGCTTCGAACCAGGGCGCGAGATCGGCCGCGGCACGATTCAGCCAGACGGATTCGCCGAGGCGGAGCGTCTCCGCCCGCCGCAAGGCGAGCGTGGGCCGGGCGCGAAAATAGGCCTCGTCATCGCCCGGAACGAACGTGCTGAGCCCGTCGTGTCCGCCGGCGAGGTGGACCAGCACCAGCGTTCGTTCTGCACGCGTCACCGCGTCCGCGTGGGCCCGGAGCAACGGCGCCGCGGCGAGCGCGGCGCCGGCCACGCCGAGCGAGCGCACGAAGGCGCGACGGGAAAGCGGGGCCGGGTCAGACGAGGGCATTGGCGTTCATCACCTCGCGATACCACAACGCGCTCGCCTTCGGCGTGCGCTGCTGGGTCTGAAAATCGTTGTAGACCAGTCCGAATCGCCGCTCGTAGCCCTCGGCCCACTCGAAGTTGTCCATCAGCGACCAGGCGAAGTAGCCGGTGACCGGCACGCCGTCGCGGATGCCGCGCTGCAGTTCGCCGAGGCAGGCGCGGATGTATTCGAGCCGGTGCAGGTCGTTGACCTGCCCGTTGACCGGCGGCGCCTCGTCGTAGCCGGCGCCGTTCTCGGTGATGACGACGGCCTTCGCGCCGAAGAGCTCGACCGCGTGGCGCGGCCCCCAGTAGAGCGCGCGGGCGTTCCAGCGCAGCCAGGGGCTGTCCGCCACCGGATAGTGCGGCGGCACCGGCACGCTCTCCGGCTGGTCGTCGGCACCCGCGCGCACGAACTCGCCCGTGTAGATGTTCAGGCCGAGAAAATCCGTCGGCGCGGAAATCAGCGCCATGTCGCCCGGCGCGACCTGCGGCAGCCAGCCCTTCGTCTGCTGCTGATAGACCGGGCCGTAGGCGCCGGTGAAGATCGGCTCGAGGATGCGGCAGTTCGTGCGCTTGAAAACCTCCCGCGCCGCCACGATGTCGGCCGTGGTCTCGGTGATCGGCGTGATGGCACGCGAGTTGTCGGTCAGGCCGACCCGCGCCCCGGCGCCGCCGTGCTCGCGCACGGCCCGGACACCGTGGCCGTGGCACAGCACCGCATGGTGGAACGCCTGGTGCACGGTGGCGAAGTCCTCCTTGCGCCCCGGCGCGTGGCGGCCGAGCGAGTAGCCGCTGTCGAGGAAGACCGCGATCTCGTTCAGCGTGATCCAGTTTTTCACGCGGTCACCGTAGGCCTTCACGATCGTGTCCGCGTAGTCGGCGAACGCATCGACCACCTGCCGCGTCGGCCAGCCGCCCTTGTCCTCGAGCGTCTGCGGCAGGTCCCAGTGAAACATCGTCACCCACGGGGTGATGCCGCGCTCGAGCAGCGCGTCGATCAACCGCGAATAGAAATCGAGGCCGCGGCGATTCAGCGTGCCGACACCGTCGGGCATGATCCGCGGCCAGGCGATGGACAGCCGGTAGTGCTTCAGCCCGAGCCGGGCCATCAGCTCCACGTCCTCGCGGTAGCGGTGATAATGATCGCAAGCGACCGCCGGCGTGTCGCCGTGCTTGATCGCGCCCGGCCGGCGGGAGAACACGTCCCAGATCGACGCGCCCTTGCCGTCCGCGGCGGCGGCGCCCTCGACCTGCGCGGAGGCGGAGGCGGCGCCCCAGCAGAAATCCTTCGGAAACGAGCGGGCGGCGGACGGAGCGCCGAGCGTGAGCTTGGTCATGGGGTGGCGGCCGGGGGCGGCAGGCAGGTGAAGACGATCTCGTCGGAGAGGTCGCCCGCGCGGGCGACGACGCGATGTTCGCCGACGGGGAGGTCGACTGGCCATCGGAAAATCCGGTCGCGGCTCTCGCGGACGCCGAGGGATTGGCCGTCGAGCCAGAGTTCGACGCGCGGCGCGTTGGAATAGGCCTTCAGTTCGCCGCGTCCCGCCGGGCGCTCGCGATAGCGGCGGCTGGTGAGGTGAAGCACGGGCTCGGCGCTCCAGTTGGCTTGATACCAGTAGAACGCGTCCTTGCGCAGCCGGCGATCGTAGCTGACAAGCCCCTTGTCGTTCAGGCCGGGCGTGCCGCCCTCGCGGCGCGCATCGACCGCGAAATCGAACATGTTCCAGACGAACTTGCACCAGACGAACGGCCTGGCCTGCAGCGCGAGCCAGTGCCGCTCGTGGTAGTCGTTCTGGTATTCCTCGGGGTGCCACGGCCCGGCGTGCGGCGGCTTGCGCGCGGGCAGCTCGTGCTGCGTGGGGTTCGCGCCGGCGCCGTATTCGCTGATGCCGAAGCGCAGCGCCGGGTAGCGCCGATGGACGTCGTCGAGCCAGGGGCCGATCTCGTCGCTGCGGCCGTGATACCAGCCGAAGTAGCGATTGAACGCCGTCACGTCGGTGAGAAAGTTCCGCGTGTCCTCCGCCGGGTGATTCGAGGCGTAGACGGAGGGCCGCGTGGGATCCTCGGCCTTGGCCGTCTGCGCGAGGGCGGCGATCACGCGGCCCGACTCCTCGCCGTTGGCCCGGATCGGGCCGCCGGAGCGTTCGCCCTCCTCGCGCGTCTCGTTGCCGACGCTCCAGCAGATGATCGCGGGGCGGTTGTAGTTCTGGCGGATCAGCTCGCGGAGCTGCTGCCGGGCGTTGTCGAGGTAACGGGCGCCCGCCGGCACCTCGTTCACCACCGGCACCTCGGCCCACGCGAGCAGTCCGGACTCGTCCGCGAGGTCGAACCACAGCGGCGACTGCTGGTAGTGCGCCACGCGCACCGCGGATGCGCCCAGCTCGCGGATGAGCGCGAAATCCTCGCGCTCGTCGGCCTCGCTGATCGCCCAGCCCTTGCCCGCGCGATCCTGGTGCCGGCTCACGCCGTGCAGGTCGAGCGGCTCGCCGTTGAGCAGGAAACCCCGCTCGGCGTCGATGCGGAAGGCGCGGATGCCGAAGCGCTGCTCGACTGCATCGCCCCCCGCGCCGGCGGCGCGCACGACCACGCTCGCGCGATACTGGTGCGGGTCGCGCCGGCCGTTCCAGAGGTGCGGGCGCGCCAGCGCGAAGTCCACGCTGGTGCGCGTGGTGCTCGCGGCGGGAAAATCCCCGTGCTGACGCTGCGTGCCGACGACCGTGCCGGCCGCATCGCGCAGCACCACCTCGACCTCGCCGGACACGTCCTGCGCGGAGTCGTTGCGCACGAGCACCGCGACCGCGACGTCCGCGTGCTCGGCCGAGACGCGCTGCGGCGTGATGTAGACGCCGGGCGACGCGTGATCCATTAGCTCGACGTGGAGCGCGTCGACGCCGACCAGCCGCACGCCGCGGTAGAGTCCGCCGAAAAAGGTGAAGTCGGCCGAGATCGGCGCCGCGCCGTCGGGCGCGTTGCTCACGGCGACGGCCAGGACGTTCTCCGCGCCGCGGTGCAGCGCCGGCGTGAGGTCGAAGCGGAAGCGGGCGAACCCGCCCACGTGCTCGCCGAGGAGCTGGCCGTTGAGGAACACCCGCGCGGAGCGGCTCGCGCCGTCGAATTCCACGAACACGCGCTTGGCCGTCCACTCCGGCCCGAGCGTGAAGCGCCGCACATACCAGCCGGTGCCGCGCACGTAGTCGCCACCGCCGTCGGCGCCGTCGCGCGCGTTCCAGGTGTGCGGCACGCGCACCTCGTCCCAGGCCGCGGCCGTCGCGGCCGTCGGCGTCGCGCCCCGTTCGCCGAAGCGGAACTGCCACGCGTCCAGCGCGAGCGTCAGCCGGGGCGATTGCGCCGACACGGTCCCGCCGAGCGGGAGAAGGGCGAACACGAGGAGACGGCGGAGATGCCGGGAAAAAGGAAGGCAGGCACAGCGAGGGCGCCACGGGGCGCGGCGACGCGCTCGGCCATGACACGCGTGCAGTCTAGCGCGCAAACCGCGCCGCGCCATCCCTCCTTGGAGGGAGGAGCGGGCCGCGGCGCGCCTCACCCCTCCAACGAGGGATGCGGCCCGCCGGCGCGCGCGATATTCTCCGCCCGCACCCGGCCACCCCTCGGCACCCCTCGCCAGCCGGGCGCCCGCCTCCGTCGCGGTTCAATCGTCCCCCCTGGCAACCTCATGAAACTACACCTCCCCACCCGGGCGCTGGTCGCGCTCGTCTCGCTCGCGTGCACCATCGCCGCGTTCGCTCAAACCGCCGGCACCGGCACGATCACCGGTCACGTCTACAACGCGGTGACCAAGGAATACACCCGCGACGCCACCGTGCGCGTCGAGGGCACCGACCTCTCGGTCGTGTCCGAAACAAGCGGCTACTTCTCGCTCCAGCGCGTGCCCGTCGGCGAGGTGACGGTCACCGTCACCTACATCGGCCTGCCCCCGGTCTCGCAGAAGGTAACCGTCGTCGCCGGCGAGACCACGAACCAGGAATTCGAGCTCGGCGGCGCGGCCGCCGCGGCCAAGAGCGGCGAGGCCGTCGTCCAGCTGCAGACCTTCACCGTCACGGCGGAGAAGGACGGCAACGCCAAGGCCCTCTCGCGCCAGAAGAACTCGATGAACCTCAGCCGCTCCGTCGCCTCCGACGCCTTCGGCAACATCACCGAGGGCAACGTCGGCGAGTTCCTCAAGTTCCTCCCCGGCGTCGAGCTCGAATACGTCGAGGCCGACACCCGCGGCCCGCGCATCGGCGGCATGAGCTCCGAATACGCCTCCGTCACCCTCGACGGCAAGAGCATCGCCAGCGCCGACTCGTTCGGCCAATATGTCGGTTTCGAGAACTCCGCCTCCGGCACGGCGAACCGTTCCTTCGGCTTCGACAGCATCTCGATCAACAGCATCGAATCGATCGAGATCAACCGCGTCACCAGCGCCGCGATGGACGCCAACGCGCCCGCCGGCAACATCAACCTCAAGACGAAGAAGGCATTCGACCGCAAGGGCCGCTACTTCGGCGGCTCGATCTCCACCGTGCTCAACTCGCAGGAGTTCGGCCTCGGCGCGACGCCCGGACCCGGCGACCGCATCGGCCGCAAATGGCGCCCGAACTTCAACGCCACTTACTCCGACATCTTCTTCAATAATCGCCTCGGCATCATCCTCAGCCTGCAGGAGTCGAATCTCTACAACGAGCAATACCGCGTCGATCACAGCTACAACCGCACGCCGACCGCCACCGACACGCGCGCGCAGGTGCTCACGCAGGTGCTGCTCAAGGACGGCCCGAAGTGGACCAACCGCGGCAGCTACACCGCGACATTCGATTTCCGCGCCACCCCGAACCTCACGCTGTCGCTCAACGCCCTCTTCAGCCGCTATCACGCGCAATTCTACAATCGCCAGGTCACGATGATCGCCGGCGGCACCCGCGCCACCGTGCCCGGCGACGGCGTCCTCACCTACGGCTCCTCGCCCACCAACGCCGGCAGCATCCAGTTCGGCGGCGGCAACGGCGCCAAGTTCACCAACACCCTCACCTTCTCGCCCAGCTTCGAGTATCGCCGCGAGAACCTCCGCGTCGACGGTTCCTTCACCACCTCGCACTCGCGCAACGACTACGACAACCTCGCGCACAAGCTCGTCGCCAACACCACGGTCAACAACGTCACCGGCATCGGCTTCACCGCCACGCGCTCCGCCGCCGACTCCGCCGACTGGAAGATCACGCAGACGGGCGGCTCCGACTGGACCAACCTCGCGCTCCAGACCAATCCGCGCATCTCCGACGACAACCGCCAGAACACGATCGACATCAAGTCCGGCGACCTGAACGCGCGCTACAACCTGCCCTTCCGCCTCCCGTCCTTCATCCAGGTCGGCGCCAAGCGCTCGCGCAACGCCCAGTTCGCGCGCAACTCAAACGACTCCGACAAGTGGCTCTACGTCGGCCCCGGCGGCGGCACCACCGGCTCGTTCGCCAACTACCCGTCGCCCTTCACTCTCTTCGGCGGCGGCAACCAGCCCGGCGTGGTCTTCACCTCGCTCAGCGGCGGCGGCGCCCCGCCGTTCCCCGACCGCGACACCCTCGGCGAACTCTTCCACACCCATCCGGAATACTTCGTCCGCACGCTGCCCACCAGCGCCACCGGCTCCTCCACCGCGGGCATCAGCCTGGCCAACTACGAGTCCGGCACGTATCTCAACCAGCCCACCTACGACGTGAAGGAGACCGTCACCGCCGGCTACATCATGGGCAACACGCGCCTCAGCAAGCTCGCGCTCCAGGGCGGCGTGCGCTACGAGCTCACCGAGATCGACTCCACCGAGCTCGATCCCTACTCGAACCAAGATGTCGCCGCCGCCGGCTACCCCGTCACGTCCACCGGCGCGCCCAACAGCGTCTCGGCGATCGACTACAAATACTCGCGCCCGCGCGTGCAGCGCCACGGCGACTACGCGGACTATTTCCCCAGCGCCACGGCCAAATACTCCATCCTGCCGAACTTGCTCTTCGACATCGGCTGGGGCAAAACCATCCGCCGCCCCGACCTCGGCAAGATCAGCGGCACGCGCCAGATCAACGACGACGCTCTGCAGGTCACCACGCCCAACCCGAACCTCCTTCCCGAGCGCTCGAAGAAGATGGCCGCCTCGCTCAGCTACTTTTTCGGCAGCACCGGTGTGAACAACCTCCAGGTCGTCGCCAGCCGCAATAAGGTCACGAACAAGACGCTTCAAAAGACCCTCACGTCGGAAGAGTTCGGCAACACCGATCCCAACTACGACGGCTACGATTTCGTCAGCTACAGCAGCGCGCCGCTGCCGATCACCTACAGCTCGATGGAATACTCCTACCAGCAATACCTGAACTTCCTCCCGAAGATCATGCAGGGCACCTCGCTGACCGCTTCCTACACGCGCACCTACGTCGAGACGCCTCCCGCGCAAGTCGTCCTCGGCGTCATTCCGCACACGCTCAAAGGCACGCTCGGCTATCGCAACACCCGCCTGAACCTGAGCTTCAGCGCCATCTGGCAGGACGACTCCGGCCCCTTCCAAGCGGCCAACCGCTACCAGAAGCGCAACGTGAAGTGCGACCTCAGCGGCGCGATCACCATCAACGACCGCCTCCAGTTTTTCTTCTCCGGCCGCAACATCTTCGAGACGCCGCACCTGCTGATGGAAAAGAGCGCGGGCAATCCCGACGTGCTGTTCCGCTACGAAAACTACGGCACGAACTGGACCTTCGGCATCAAGGGCAGCTTCTGAGCCGCACGCTTTAGGGTTAACCCCGCGCGAGCTAGCATCTCGCGCACTGGTGGCGAGCGGGGGTTCGTCGCCATTCCCAACGGGCCGGCAGCAATGCCGGCCCGTTTTGCTTGGGCGCGACCAGCCGTTCAGCGGCCGGCAAAGCGGCTGCGCGCCGCCGCCGCCGCGAGTCCCTCCGGGAGGAAGGCCTCGCGATACGCGGCCGACTCCAGCAAATGCCCGCGCGCCGCCGCGTCGTCCTGCCGGTGCAGCAGGTGCTTCAATTCCTCGAGCGAGGCCGACCAGCCGCAGCCGTTGAAGAACTCCCCGCCCGCGAACTGCGTCTTGTAGAGCGCCGCCGCCGAGTAGCAGGTGCCGAGATAGGCGTGCGTGCAGCCGCTCTCCGCCAGCATCCGCACCGTCCAGGTCATCATGAAGATCCCGAGATTCGGCCGCGGCGCCGCGAGGTCGTAGAACGCGTAGTAGTAGAACGCCATCCGGCCGGGCTCGTGATACAGCGTCACGTAGCCGAGCTCGCGCCCGTCCGCCTCGCGGAACACGACCACGTGCGTCGTCACCGGGTTCGCGAAGAGCGACGCCAGCCGCTCCGGCGTCATGCCGGGGATTTTCTCCCGCGTGTAGGCGAGGCAGAAATCCCGCCGCGCCGCCGTGAACTCGAACTCCGCCCGCGGCACGAGCGTCGCCGCGATTCCCTCGCCCTTGCGCAGCACGCGCCGGTTCTCCGACGAGGGCGCGAACTTCCGCAGGTCCACCCGCAGCTGCCGGCAGAGGTAGAAGCGCTCGAGCGCGTGGTTCGACGGCAGGAAACCCGCCGCCAACAGGTCCGCCGGCGTCTCGTGCGCCTCGGGCAGCGCCCAGATCGCATACGGGTAGACGTAGTCGGCATGATTCGGCCGCACCTCGGAAAAGAGCAGTTTCATCTCGGAAGGCGGCCATGCTCTCCCCTCCGCCCGCCCGCCGCAATGCCGCGCTGTGTCTCAGCGCCGGGCTGTGCGACGATGAGAACGGCCCGCGCCTTGTATCCGCCGCGCCCCCGCGCGATGAGATCGGCCCTCCCCATGAAAACCCCGTTTTTCGCCCTGCTGGCGGCGCTGGCCGCCAGCGCCGCGCCCGCCGCCGACGTTCCACCGGCCGCCGGCT
Organism: Oleiharenicola sp. Vm1; assembly: GCF_047777955.1. GTDB lineage: Bacteria > Verrucomicrobiota > Verrucomicrobiia > Opitutales > Opitutaceae > Didemnitutus. The sequence continues at coordinate 2,091,385 of NZ_CP180537.1, read as the reverse complement.
CCGACGACCTGCCGGCCTTCGTCGCCGCGATCCACCCCGCGCTGCCGCAGATCCCGGATGCCCGCTTCGACGTCCGCCAGTTCGGCGCCCGCGGCGACGGCAGCGCGACCGAGACCGCCGCCTTCCAAGCCGCCATCGACGCCGCGCGCCGGGCCGGCGGCGGCACGGTGGAGATTCCCGACGGCACCTACTTGTGCGGCCCGCTCGAGCTCGCCAGCCACCTGCGCCTGCAGCTGGCGCGCGGCGCGGTGCTGCGCATGCTGCCGCTGGAAAAATATCCCGGCGGCACCAGCCATCCCGACGACCTGCTCGGCGGGGCCAACCTCCACGACATCGCCATCACCGGCGCCGGCACGATCGACGGCCAGGGCGCACCGTGGTGGCCCTTCGCCAAGACCAAGGGCGCGAAACGCCCGCGCATGATCGCCCTCAACGCCTGCTCCCGCGTCCTGATCGAGCAGGTCACCCTGCGCGACTCGCCGATGTTCCACATCGCCATCGGCGGCGCCTCGAGCGAAGTCACCGTGCGCGGCGTCACCATACGCGCGCCGTCCTCGACCGACCCGGTCAACCCCAGCCACAACACCGACGCCTGCGACGTCAGCGGTCGCAACATCCTCGTCGAGGACTGCGACGTGAGCGTGGGCGACGACAACTTCACCTGCGGCAGCAACACCTCGAATGTCCTCATCCGCCGCTGCACCTACGGCTCCGGCCACGGCCTCTCCATCGGCAGCTACACGCGCGGCGGCGTGTCGAACTTCGCCGTGCTCGACTGCACCTTCAACGGCACCGAGTGCGGCATTCGCATCAAATCCGACCGCGACCGCGGCGGGCCGGTGCAGAACCTGTTTTATCAAAACCTGCGGATGACCGGCGTGAACTTCCCCATCCTGATCTACGGCGCCTACCTGGCCCCCGAGCGCCAGTTCCGCGACCTCACGCGGCTCACCGCCGCGATCGCAGCCACCTACCCCGGCCGCTCGGTCGAGCCACTGACCCCGCATTTCCGCAACATCGTCTTCCGCCACGTCACCGCCACCGCGGCGCCCGGCCGGCGCGCCGGCCTCATCTGGGGCCTGCCCGAGGCCCCGGCGCGCAACGTCGTCCTCGACGACGTGCACATCACCGCCGACCGCCCCTTCGGCCTCTACTGCGCGCGCGACGTGCGGATCGTGCGCTCGGAGATCCGGACGCCGGCGGGCGTGCCGGCGTTCGACACCTTCGACGTTGCTCCCGCCCTCGCTCCGTAACTCACCCGGGCAGCGGCGACAATTTTCCCCCGGAGGCGAACCCAACCCTCGCTCCCGCGGTCAACGGGGACCATTCCCGTCCCATGCAACCGCGCGAACCGCTTCGCTCCCGCGCCTTCCGCGTCGTCCTGGTCGCCCTCGTGGCTGCCGCCCTCGGCGGCGCGCTCGGCTCCTGGCACACCAGCCGGCGGGCCGACGCCACCCTCCAGAAGGCCCTCGCCCGCTCCCACGCCAGCCACGAGGCCGAACTCCTGCTCGAACGCCTGCACGCGGCGGCGACCGCCGCGGACGTCGCCATCGAGACGTTTCTGACCACCTGGCGGACCAGCGGCCTGGATGCGGCCGCGGCCGCCGAAGGCACGGTGCGGGATCGATTCGCCGTCCTCCGCCCGGCGCTTCCGGAGGCGGCGGACGTCGCCCCGCTCGTCCGGGAAATCGACGAAACCCTCGCCGAACGCCAGGCCGGCTTCGCGCGCCTGGCCGAGTGGGCGCGCGGCGGCCAGTTCAACCGCGTGCGCGAATGGGCCGAGGCGCACCGCGAGATGCTGCGCTCCGCCCGCCTCGGGCAGGCGATCGCGCGCCTGCAGGAAAGCGAGCGCCAGGCCCGGGAGCGCGACCGCGCCGCGCTCGACGCGGCGCTCCGGCGCAGCACGCAGGCGGCTCGGCTGAGCGGGACGGTGCAGGGCGGGCTGGGCCTGCTCGTGCTGTGGCTGCTCTGGCAGCACGAGCGCGCGCGCCGACTCGTCATCATGTGCGCCTGGACGCGCACGATCCAGCACGACGGCGAGTGGCTCACCTTCGAGGAATACCTGCGGCGTCGCTTCGGCCTCGAGACCACGCACGGCATCCGTCCCGACCAGGCGGACCGGATTCTCGCCGACGACCAGCCGCCACCGTGAAAGAAAAACCACGGCCCGCGGGGCGGACCGTGGCGCATAGACGACGCCGGGCGCCTCAGCGCCAGTAGCTCTCGACCCAGTAGGTGCGATGCCCGCGCCGCTCCCAGTGGGCGACGACGTAGCTGCGGTGGTAGGGCGGCGGCATTTCCCAGTGGCCGGAAACCCAGACGTAGGCGCGGCCGCGGTAGCTCCAGTAGCCGGGCACCCACACCGCCTCGGGCGACGGCGCGGCGACGACGACTTCCTGCACCTGCGGCGCGGCCGGCATCGGCGGCGGCGCGGCGACGGTCTCCACGCGCGAGGCGTAGGCCTGGTCGTAGTTGCCGTAGAGCGTGCCGCGCTGGTGGTCGACCGCGTTGCCCATCGTGCCGCCGGCGATCGCGCCGACCGCCGCACCGATCAGGGCGCCGCTGGCGCCGTTGTGGCTGCCGGTGTTGTTGCCGATGATGGCGCCCGCCAGCGCACCGAGCGCGCCGCCGGCGACGGCGCCCTGCTGCGTGTTGGGACCGGTGCCGACGCAGCCGGTGAGGAGGAGCGCGCCCGCACCGAGCGCAGCGAGAGAGAGACGAAGGTTCTTCATGGCGAATCTCCGGGTAGGATTGGTGTTTTCAGAAGCTCAGTGCCGGCCGTGATAGTGGCCGCCGTGACCGCCGCGGAACGTCCAGCCGAAGCCGAGGTTCACCGACACCGGGACGCGCGGCCAGTAGAACGGGTCGTAGTAATAGGGATCGTAGTAACGGTAGACGACGGTCCGCGGCGGCGGCGCGTATTCCACCACCTGCACCGTCGTCGGCGCCGTCTCGACCACCGGGGCGGTCGAAGCCGGCATCACCGCGGTGGGCTGCGCTTCCGGCAGCAGCTGATAGGAGATCGTGCGCGTCGTGTTGTTCGTCAGGCGATACGTCACGGTGATGTCGCGTGCCGTCTGCACGATGTTGGCGATCGCCAGGCCCTGCGCCTGCGCGGTCTGCGTCAGCTGCGCGACGCTCGGCAGCTGGCCGGCGTAGATGATGCGGTCCGCCGGGGCGGCCGGGGCGACGATCGCGGGCTCCGCGGCCGGGACGGCCGCGGCGGGCGGCGTCTCCGCCGCGAACGCGCCGGCGGCGCCGATCAACGCGGCCGCGCCCAGCGCGAGAAAGGAAACGGATTGGGTGTTCATCGTAGGAGTTTGACCGACGATGAGACGCCAGGTTCGCCCGAAATATTCACCTCCGCCGACCGGCTAAGGTGCAACCGCCGCCCCCGGGGCGGCGTCATAAGTCCTTCTCCTTCCTGCGGCGCGACCCGCGCTCAGTGCGACTCGCTAAAGCTCGTGATCGAGTGCCACTCCAGCACTTCCTGGAGCAGGGCACGCTCGATCCGCGAGACGACCCGCTCCAGCGTGTTCCAAGTCGGCGAGTGCGCCAGCTGCGTGCGGCCCTCCTCGAGGATGGCGCACATTTCCCGGTAGCGGGCCACGCGCCGCTGGAGGTCGTTGATCGACACGAACGAGATCAGCGCCGCGGCGATCACCGGCAGCGTGATCGGCAGAAACGCGTAGATCAATTGTTCGCCGCCCTCGCTCAGCAAGTGCAGGTGGAACGTGTGGTCGACCGCGTAGAGCGCCGTGCACACGATCGCGAGCAGGGTCGTGATGGCGAAACCCAGCCGCAGACGCTTGAGCAACGGCAGCGCCTTGCGTTCCTGCTTGCGGTAATAGGCCAGCTGGTCGTCGATGCGGCTTTTGAGGTAAGTGGCGCGAAACTCCTCCAGCCCGACCTGCCGCGTGAACGTCGAGCGGCTGTGCAGGATGTGCAGTGTGCGCGTGAGTTCCCGCATGCCGGTGAGATCGATGTCGTTGAACAGCGGCGTCGCCCGCGGCAGTCCCCACGTGCACAACGCCGAGCGGCAAAACTCCGCCGCGAGACGACAGCGCACCCAGTTATGGTGCATGTGGTGGTGACGCAGGATCGCCGCGACGCAGAGCGCGCCGAGCAAGCACGTCAGCTTGATCCACGGCAGTCCGACCCAGTGCAGGCCGAACGCCAGCCCGCCCGCGGCCACCAATGTTGCCACGACGTGGAGCAGCACCGTGCCGACGATCAGCAGCCGGAATTGCGGCGAGCCGAGCATCGCGGCGCGGTCGCACTTGAACTGAAACGCCAGCACCTCCGCCGGCGCGCCGAAGGGATTCGTCGCCCAGCCCTGATCGACCGGCGGCAGATTGTTCAGCGCCGCGAAATGCGCGTCGTCGGTCTTCAGTTTCGTGAAATTCTCCCGGCGCACCTCGAGCGTGTTCGCATCGATCAACACCAGCGGCCGGCCGAGATCGCGGGCATAGGCCACCACCTCCGCCGTGCCGCCCTTGCCCCGCGCGGGCTGCCCGTCCCACACCGCCAGCAGCACGTCGGCGCCGTTCACCGTTTCGATGCCGCAATCCAGGTAAGCGTCCTCGCGCGTGCCATTCTCGGTGATGACGCGGACATGCTCCGCTGTCGCCAGCATGCCCTCGACCTTCCCCCACTCTTCCGCAGAGAAATCCTTCGCGAACTCGGCGCGCGGCAGCGGCAGGATCGCATGCCACGAGCAGCCAATGCGCTTGGCTTGTTCCACGAACAACTGATCGGAGCCAGCCGCCACCGACGACAGCACGATCCACTCGCCCGCCGCCTCGGCTCGCAACGCCGTCAGCACTTCGCCGATTACGCGCGCCACGCCCGGCGGATTCGCCACCTGCCGGTGACCGGAGAATCCGAGCACGTGAAACAGCGGCAGTTGGGACGGGGCGCGCATGCGGCGGGAGGCGAGATAGCACGGGAGCAGGCCGCAGCCTGTCAACCGCTAAGCCCCTACCGCTCACACGTTTTCCGCGAAATCCGGCTGGCGTGCCCCACCGCACCTTGCCATGTGATAAACCGCCCAATGCCTCGGCCCGCGCCCCACACACAGGCTTCGGACTCGGGACAACCTCCCACGCTGCGTGCACAATTTCCTGCCCGCCCGGGCGGAGCATTGTCCGGCGAACCCACGCCTCCGACATGAGCGAATCGACCCGAGCCGTTTTCATTTCCTACGCCTCGCAGGATGCCGAAGCCGCGAAGAAAATCTGCGACGCGCTCCGCGCCGCCGGCATCGAAGTCTGGTTCGACCAAAACGAGCTGCGCGGTGGCGATGCCTGGGACCAGAAGATCCGCCGCCAGATCAAGGAATGCGCGCTCTTCGTGCCGCTCATCACGCCGAACACCAATGCGCGCCTCGAAGGCTATTTCCGCCTCGAGTGGAAACTCGCGGTCGATCGCTCGCACCTCATGGCCGACGACGCGCCGTTTCTCTTTCCCGTCGTCGTCGGGGACGTGTCGGACGCCACCGCGCGCGTGCCCGAGAAATTCCGCGACGTGCAATGGACGCGCCTGCGCCTCGACGAGACACCCGCCGAACTCGGCCGCCGCATCGCCCAACTGCTGCACACCGGCTCCGCCTCCACCACCCGGGCGTCAGCCCCGCCGCTGACCGCCCCGTCACGGGCGAAGCCCGCGCGGCGCTGGCAGTGGTGGATGATTTTCCCGATTGTCGGCGCCCTCACCGGCCTGCTTTTCGCCCTCGGTCCGTTCTGGAAAGCCGCGCGCCGCGCCGAGCCGCGGACTGAAACGCCCCGCGCGCAGGCCCCGGCAAAATCCGAAGCACGCACGCTCGCCGAGAAAGCCCGCGCGCTCAGCCTCGACAAATACAACTCGTCCCTCGACGACTACGCCGCCGCCGAAGGCCTGCTGAAACGCGCCCTCGAACTGGATCAGAACGACGCCGAGATCTGGATCATCTCCTCGCTCTTCAACACCTCGATTCGCACCCGCGGCTTCGACAACAGCCCGCAACGCCGCGAAGCCGCCCGCAGCCATGCCGAACGCGCGCTGAGCCTCGCCCCCGAATCCAACGACGCCCGCTACGCCCTCGGCCGCGCCTTGCGCGACATCGATCCGGCGGCAGCGGAAAAGGTTTTCGTCGACCTGCTCGCCCGCGCGCCGCAGCACACGGGCGCCATCGGCAGTCTCGCGTGGATCTACGACCAGTCGGGAAAACCGGATGAGGCGGAGAAACTCTACCAACGCGAGCGCGAACTCGCACCCGACCGGGCCGCACTCACCGGCTACCTCCAGTTCCTGCTCAATTTCCATTACGGGCGCTTCGAGAAGGCCGACGTCGCCATCCGCGAATCGATCGCCGCCGAGCCCTCCGTCAACAGCGAAGCCGGCCTCGCGATGCTGTTGCTCACATGGAAAGGCGACGCGAACGCCGCTGCGGCCACGCTGCAACGCAGCGCGCTCAACAGCCGCAACGAGCCGCGCACCATCTGGGTGACCGCCTACGCCCAACTGTGCCAACGCGCGCCGGACGAATCGCTCAAAACCCTCAGCCGCCTCGCTTCGGACTTCATCCAGGACAGCTGGTATTTCGGCCCCAAAGCCTACTTCGTCGCCCGGGCGCAAGCGCTCGCCGGCCGCGCCAACGCCGCCGCCATCGCCAGCGAGGACGCGCTCGCCGTCATCGATGCCCGCTTGAAGAGCGGCGGTTCGCGCGACACGCGTCTCCGCAACGCGCGCGGGCAGCTCCTCGCCTGGCTCGGGCGCGCCGAGGAGGCGCGGCGCGAGGCCAAGATCGTCGAGGAGGTTCAAGCCAACGGCATGAGCCCGTGGTTCGACTCACCCGTGCTGATCTACGCGGCGCTGGGCGACATCGACGCGGCGCTCCCCTTGCTCGAGCGCCTGTTGCAGGCCAATCCCACGCGCAACGTCGGCTGGCCGCTCACGACCGCGTTGCTGCAGCTCGACCCGCTGTGGGACAAGCTGCGTTCGGATGTGCGCTTTCAACGACTGCTCATCGCCCACGCGCCGGCGCGCGACTGGCCGCAGAATCCGGAGCTGAAGCGCGCCGTCGCCCTGCTCGACCGCGTCGACGTCATCCCGGAGGATTTTCGCCTCGCCGAGGAAATCGCCCAGCGCGTGCTCGACCGCAACCCCACTGACGCGGAAGCCACGACCGCGATGGCGCGCGTGCACAGCATGTGGTTGCTGCGCGGCTGGGACCGCAGCACCGCGCGCTACCAGAAGGCCAAGAGCACCGCCGAGCGCGCCCTCCAACTCGCCCCCGATGAGCCCGAGGCGCTCATTGCCCTCGCCATCCACCTCTACTCGCGCGGCGTCGAGCAGCAGCACGCCTTGGATCTCGCCCAGCGCGCCGTCGAGCTGTGCCCGCAGGAACCGCGCTTTCACCGCATCCGCGACAACTGTCTGTGGGTCCTGCACATGCCCGCCAGCAGCGTTTTTTCCGACAAAAATCTGGAGGACGAAAACGCAGGCCTGCGCGCGGCCCTCGTGTCGGCGCGGCGCACCGTCGAGCTCTTCCCCCAGGACGCCCTGGTCCGCTACGAGCTCTCCCGCCACTACCGCGACATCGGACGCTGGGCCGAATTCGAGCAGACCACCGACGAGACGCTCGCGCTCGCTCCCATCGCCAATGCCATGGTCTGGAAAGCGCGGGCGCGTTTCGGACTGCACGGCGACCTGCCCGGCATGAAAGCGGTGCTCGACCAGGTGCCCGCGCGGGTTCGCGGCATCGAGCGCACGGTCTTCGGCTACTTTCTCTACGCGGCCTTCACCGGCCGGCCAACCGACGGACTCGAAGCTCTGAATGCGCTCACCGAACCCTGGATGATCGACTTCGATTACCGCGGGCCGAAAGCGCTGCTCGTCGCCGCGCTCCTCGAACTGGCGGGCAAGAAGGAACTCGCGCGCGTCCAATACGAGACCGCCCTCGAGACGCTCCAGCGCTCCCGCGCGATCAATCAGGAGGACGGCCAGACCTTCCTCGATGAGGCCTGGATCAAGCACGCGCTCGGCCGGACCGATGAGGCCCGCACCGCGCTGCGGACCTACAACGAGACCTTGGCGCGCCCCTTTGCCGTCGGCCCCCTCAGCACGTGGTGGTTCCAGGCGATTCCCGCCAACCTGCTGCTGGGCGAACGCGACACCGCGCTGGCGCTCATCCGCGAAGCCGTCGGCTCGGTTGCCGGCGGCCGCGCCACGATCCGTCAGCGGCTCGCTCTCGATCCGCGCCTCACCCGCTTCCGCGACGATCCCGAGATCCAAGCCCTCCTCGCCGAACCGGAACCGAAAAAGTGACCGCCTCCGCTCCACGCGCCGTTTTTCTCTCCTACGCCTCACAGGACGTTGAGGCGGCGAAGCGCCTTTGCGAGGCGCTCCGCGCCGCCGGCTTTGAAGTCTGGTTCGACCAGAACGAGCTCGTCGGCGGCGACGCCTGGGACAGCAAGATCCGCCAGCAGATCGCCGCCTGCGCGCTCTTCGTGCCCGTCATCTCCGCCAGCACGCAGGCGCGGCGCGAAGGCTATTTTCGCCTCGAATGGAAGCTCGCCGCGCAGCGCACCCACATGATCGCCGACGGCACGCCGTTCCTGCTCCCGGTGGTGATCGACGATACGCGCGACGCCCAGGCGCTCGTGCCGCCGGAGTTCAAATCGGTGCAGTGGACCCGGCTCGCGGGTGGCGACACGCCGCCCGCCTTTTGCGCGCGCGTCCGCCGGCTGCTGGAGGAAGCCGAGGCCGAGGCGCTGCCGTCGGCCGGCGAGAAATCCCCCACCACCGCACCGGCACCGGCGACTCCCCCAAGCGGAAGCGCGCGTGGATCGGCTACGCGGTGGCCGCCGTCGGGATCGCCGCCGGTCTCTCCTACGCCACGCGGTCGCTTTGGTCAGGCTCGCCCGCGCGCGAGCCGAGATCGACGCCGCCCGCTGCGCCGGAGGCGACTGCTCCCGCCAGCGCATCGTCGCCCGCGCGCGAGCAGGCGCGGCGCGCGTTGGAACTGGTGCAGGCCCTCGAAGCCACGCGCGAAGACTTTGCCCTCGCCGACGATTTCGCCCAACGCGCGCTCAAGCTCGATGCCACGGACGGCTTGGTGTGGGCGATGGCCGCCCAGGTCCATGCCGCGTTCATCTATCGCGGCTGGGATACCAGCCCGGAGCGGCGGGAGCAGAACCGCAGCACGGCCGAGCGGGCGATGCGCCTGGCGCCCAACTCGCCCGAGGCCAAGCTGGCGCAGGCCGGCGCCTGGAACACCCTGGGCATCAATCGCGCCGAAACCGAGAAGCTGCTCCGCGAGGTCGTCGCCGCGCGGCCCGACGACAAGGCCGCGCTGCGTTTCCTTGCGGTGACGGTCATGATCAACGGTCGCTTCGACGAGTGCCTCGCGCTAAACGAGCGCGCCGCCGCGCTGCCGGGCGGAGACCCGCTCGCGCTCTTCAACAACGCCCGCTACCTCTGGCAGCGCGGCCGCTCCGAGGAGGCGTTCGCCGCACTGGAGCGCTCGCTGGCGCAGAGGCCCTTCAACTCCTCCCTGGTGCTGAAGGCGGTGATGGAGATTTTCCGTCGCGGCGATCTCGCCTCGGCGGAGGCCGCGCTCGCGCGGATTCCCCAATCCAGTCTGCTGGAGGATCGCGCCAACTACGTCTCCGGCCTCATCCCCTACTACCGGCGCGACGCGGAAGGCGCCTTGAAGGCCTGGGGCGTGCTTCCGCGCGAGTATTACTCCGACTTCATGTTCGACGGCCCCAAGGGCATGCTGATCGGCCTCGCCTACGAACTCGGCGGCCGCCCGGCCGCGGCCGAGGCGGAATGGCGCGCGGCCCTGCGGACCGTCGAGAAACGACTCGCGACGGCGCCCAACAAGCCGGAACGGCTTTATGAAAAGAGCTACCTGCTCGCCTGTCTCGGCGAAAAGGCGGCCGCCGAGGAGTGCCTGCGCACCTACCTGCAGCTGGTCAACGAGCGCCCGACGCCGGGCACGCCGATGTCCTTCGAGCTGGCCCTGCTCTACGCACGCCTCGGCCGACTAGACGAGGTGTTTGCCTCGTTTCCGTCGCGATCGCTGACCCGCATCCTGCTCGACCCGCGTTTCGACGCGCTGCGGGCCGATCCGCGATTCGCCCCGTATCGTGAATCTTCGCCCCCAGTTCCCGCCACGCTGACGGCGACGGACCGGAACTCCGTCGCCGTGCTGGCCTTCGCCAATCTCTCCGACGACAAGGCCAACGAGTATTTCTCCGACGGCATCAGCGAAGAGCTCCTCAACGTCCTCGCCCAGGTGCCCGGCCTGAAGGTCACGGCCCGCACCTCCTCGTTTCACTTCAAGGGCAAGGACACGCCGATCCCCGAGATCGCCCGCCAGCTCGGCGTCGCCTACGTCGTCGAAGGCAGCGTCCGCAAGGCCGGCGACAAGGTCCGCATCACCGCCCAGCTCATCAAGGCCGCCGACGGCTTCCACGTCTGGAGCGACACCTTCACCCGCGACCTCAAGGACATCTTCGCCGTCCAGGACGAGATCGCCGGACTGGTCGCCGCGCAGCTTTCCCTGAAGCTCGGCGAGGGCAGCGCTGCCCCGGCCGCCCCGGTCGATCCGCACGCCTTCGAGCTCTACGTGGAGGCCCGGCAAGCGTGGAACCTGCGCAACGAAGAGGGCTTCACGCGGGCCGAGACGCTGCTGCGCCAGGCGCTGGCGCTCGCCCCGCGCTTCGCTCGCGCGCACGCCGCCCTCGCGGACGTCTGGTATTTCCAGGCGGTCAACCGCGGCGTCACCGGAACGTTTGCCCGCCCGGATCCGCCAGAGTTCGCCCGCGTGCTCGCGAAAATCCGCGAAGCGCTGGCGCTCGATCCGCGCTCGGCCGAAGCCCATGCCTCCCTGGGCAATGTCCTCTTCAGCAGCTGGAAGTTCGCCGAGGCGGAGCAGGCCTATCGCCAGGCGATCGCGCTGAACCCGAACTACGCCTCGGCCCACCAATGGCTGGCTGCGCTGCTGGGCTACGACGGGCGCATGGACGAGGCGCTGGCGGAGATTGCCCGCGCGATGGAGCTCGATCCGCTGTCGTCGCGCATCGCCGACAACCATGGCTTCCTCCTCTTCCTGGCCGGGCGCTACCCCCAAGCCTTGGCGATGTTCGAGCGTGCGATTTCCCTCCAGCCGTCGAACCTCCAGGCGGTCTGCTACCGGACCTTGATGCTCGCCTATCTCGGCCGTTCCGCCGAGGCCGTCTCCCTGGCGCGCCAGCTTCCGGCGTCGCAGGCGGTCACGCCTTCGTTCCAATTCGAGGTGTTCCTCAAGGCGGGCCTGCGCGCGGAGGCCGAAGCGCTTCTCCCGGCCGCGATGCAGGGCTCCTTCTGGCACCAGAGCTACCCGCTCGTCCTCCTCGGTCGCACCCAGGAAGCCCTCGCGCTACTCGACCCGGCAACATGCACCACGCCGGGCATCTTTCTCGTCAGCGGATTTGACCGGCTCGACGCGGAGCCGGCGTTCCGAAAGTTCATCGCGACGATCGGACAGACGGAAGCCCGCGCCCGCATCCGGGCCTGGCGCCTCTCTCACCCCGCCGAGAGCCCTGCGCGCCCATGAGCCTCCACGACAAAGCCGTCTTCCTTTCCTACGCCTCGCAGGACGCCGAGGCCGCGAAGCGCATGTGCGACGCGCTGCGCGCCGCGGGCGTCGAGGTGTGGTTCGACCAGAACGAACTGGTCGGCGGCGACGCCTGGGACGCCAAGATCCGCGGCCAGATTGCCAGCTGCGCGCTGTTCATACCGGTCATTTCCGCCAGCACGCAGGCGCGCCTCGAGGGCTATTTCCGCCGCGAATGGAAACAAGCCGCCGCGCGCACGCAGGACATGGCCGACGAGAAGGCCTTCCTCCTGCCCGTCGTGATCGACGACACCAAGGACGCCGTCGCCAAGGTGCCGGCGGAGTTCAAGGCCGTGCAATGGACGCGTCTCGCCGGCGGCGAGGCCACGCCAGCGTTCGTCGCCCGGGTGAAGAAACTCCTGAGCGACGAAGCGGTCGCACCGACGGAGCCGATCCCGATCCGCCGCGAAGCGGCCGCCCACCCGCGCCGCCGTCCGGCGCGCGGGTGGTGGGCGCTCCCGATCTTCGGCGTGACGATGGCTCTCGTTCTCGTGCTGAAGGAGAAGGAAGCCGCGCGCCCGGACGCACCCGCCACTCCCGCGCCGGCGCCGAACAACACCGCGAACGCCGCGCCCCTCTCGGAATCGGCGCGCCTGGCCCGCCAAGCCTATGCCGTGACGCAGCGGGTCGGATTCACCCGCGAGGATCTAGGCGGCGCCGTGACCCTCGCGCAAAAGGCCGTCGACCTCGAGCCCGGTTCGGCCCGCGCGCAGGCCGTGCTCGCGTGGACGAAGGCTTGCTACCTGATGCGCAACTGGGACATCAGCGACCCCCGCATCCAGGAGGTGCAGGCCCAGGCCAACCGCGCCCTCGGACTCGACCCGAGCGACGCCGACGCGCTCAACGCCCTGTCCAACGTCTTCGAGAAGCAGCGCCTCCCCGTCGAGGCGGAGAAGATCGCCCGCCGCGCGGTGCAGGTGGCGCCGGACAACTACCGCAGCTACCTCTGCCTCGGACGCGCGCTCAACGCGCTCGACCGGAACGAGGAAACCATCGCGGTCCTGACCGACGCCGCCCGCCGGTTCCCGACGAACGTCCTCTGTCGCTACGAGCTGGCGCAGCACCTCGCGGGCTTTGGCATGACCACCCGCCGATTCCGGGCCGCGGATGTGAAGCTGGCCATGCAGCAGCTCGACGAAGCGATCGCGATCCAGCCGTTCGCCTCGGCCATCCTGGTCAAGGCCAACTGGGAAGCCGCGCTCAACGGCGACGTGAAGCGCATGCGGGCCGAGCTCGACCGTCTCGATCTCCTGTCCGTGGCTGACCGCACCGAGGATCGCTCGGTGTTCATGGTCATGTGGTGCGGGCTGCTCGAGCGGCAGCCCGAGCGCGTGATCACCGCGGCCAAGCTCACCGCCCGGCCGTATTTCGAGGACACCACCGTCGCCGGTCCCCGCGCCTGGGGCCTGGCGCTCGCGTATCGCATCGCCGGCAAGGAGGCGCTGGCGCGCACGGAATGGCGCGCAGCCGAGACGGTCCTCCGCCAACGGCTCCGCGATCGCTCCACCGAGATCGAGCAGGCGAAACTCGCGACCACCCTCGCCTGGCTGGGCGAGGATGAGGAAGCCGCGCGGATCATGGCCCCCATCGAAACCGCCTGGCGGGAGGATCTCACCAAACCCCGCGCCCGCGACCTCGCCCGCTACTACGCCGCCCGCGGCGACGCGGCCCGGGCCGTGCCCTACCTGCGCGAGGTGGTCGGGTTCAGTTCCTTCATCACCCCCGCCCTCCTCGCGCTGGACCCGAATTGGGACAAGCTGCGCGGCCAGCCCGAATTCGAGCAGCTGCTGGCCGAGGAGCAGGCGCACTGCACCGCGGAGGGCCGCGAGGGCGAGCCCGCCTCCGCGGCTCCCGTTGTCGATGACAAGTCCGTCGCGGTGCTGGCGTTCGCCAATCTCTCCGACGACAAGGCCAACGAGTATTTCTCCGACGGCATCAGCGAAGAGCTTCTCAACGTCCTCGCCCAGGTGCCCGGCCTGAAGGTTTCCGCACGCACCTCGGCCTTCTTTTTCAAGGGCAAGGAAGTCCCGATCCCCGAGATCGCCCGCCAGCTCGGCGTCGCCTACGTCGTCGAGGGCAGCGTCCGCAAGGCCGGCGACAAGGTCCGCATCACCGCCCAGCTCATCAAGGCCGCCGACGGCTTCCACGTCTGGAGCGACACCTTCACCCGCGACCTCAAGGACATCTTCGCCGTCCAGGACGAGATCGCCGGACTGATTGCGCAGAACCTGCGGGCGAAGCTGGCCACGACGCGGGAACGGCCGGCGCCGGCCCCCGCGATTTATGCGCTGATCCTGCAGGCCCGCCATGCGGCTGCCGCGCAGACGAACGAAGGCGCGCGCCAGGCCATCCAGTTTTACCAGCAAGCCCTCGCGCAGGACGCGAAGCTGGCCGACGCCTGGGCGGAACTGGCCCTCTGCTACGTCCAGCTCGGCCGCTTCGGCGGCCTGCCCACTCCCGACGCCATGCGCGAAGCCCGGCTTGCCGCGCGGCGCGCGCTCGACCTCGAGCCGGAGCATCCGTTCGGGTGGCTCGCGATGGGCTGGGTGCAACGCACCAACGATCGCGATTGGCGCGGCGCCATCGCATCCTTCCGGCGCGCGTTGGCGAGCGCACCGGGGAACGTCACCGTCATGAGCGACGCGGCAATCTGCTTCCTCAATGTCGGCTTCACCGCCGACGCCGAGACGCTGGCGACCCAGGCCGCCGCGCGCGACCCGCTCAACCCGCGGGCCCACTGGTCGCAAGGGGCCATCTTCCTCTGGTCCGGCCGCCCGGCGCTGGCGGTCGAATCCTACCGGCGCGCGGTCGCGCTCGCGCCCACGGGAGACGAATACCACTCGCACCTCGCCCGCGCACTCGCGCTGGTTGGCCGGTATGACGAGGCCATGGAGCAGGCTCGGCTCGAGCCCAACGAGCGCTACCGCCTCGTCGCGCTCGCGACGATCCAGTTCGTTTCGGGCAACACCCCGGCCGGCGACAAGACATTGCAGGAGATCAGCACGAAATACGGCGATTCCATGTCCGGCTACCTCGCCAACCTCTGCGCGATCGCGGGCAAGGTCGACGACGCCTTCAAGTGGCTCGAGCGCGGCTACGAGTCGCGCGACGCCGCGATCGCCTGGGTGAAGACCAACGCCTCCTACCGCTCCGTCACCTCCGATCCGCGCTGGGCGCAATTTCTCCGCAAGATGGGCCTCGCCGACGACCAACTGAAATGAGCGCGTCCGGCCAAGCCGTTTTCCTCTCCTATGCCTCGCAGGACGCCGAGGCCGCCAAGCGCATCTGCGACGCCCTCCGCGCCGCCGGCATCGACGGACCACCCACCCGCTAGCTGGCGGACGAGCGCGGCGCGCAGCGGCACCGAGTCTCGGACAGCTTAGCGGGCCGAGAATCGCACTTCGCCGCTCGCGAGACCGTCGGCCTCGGCGCGCAGCGTGATCGCGCCACCGGCGCCCGCCCTCGGGCGCACGATCGCGAGCGCGAGGCCGTTGAAGGCGTTCCGCTCGGCGCTGGCGAAGACGCGCTGGTCGGTCGGATCGCCGTTGTCGGTCGCCACCAGTTCGGCCGCGCCCTCCACGGAGAATTTCACGAGCGGATGCGACCGCGGCACGACCAACCCGTCCCGGTCGACGACCGCCACGGTCACGTAGGCCAGATCGGTGCCGTCCGCGCGCAGCTCCGCGCGATCGACGGTCACGCGCAACGCCGCCGGCGCGCCGGTGGTGCGCTGCACCGCCTCCGCCCAGGGCTGCCCGTTCTTGTAGGTCACGACCTTCAGCTCGCCGGGCTGATACTTCACGTCGTCCCAGCGGAAGCGGTATTCGAGCGGCCCGCGCCGCTTGCGGCCGAGCGACTGGCCGTTGAGGAACAGCTCGGCCTCGTCGCCGGAGGTGTAGACGTGCACCGGGGTGACCTCGCCGACGCGCTCCGGCCAGTTCCAGTGCGGGAGGATGTGCGCCATGGGCAGGTCGGGCCGCCAGCGGGCCTGGTAGAGGTAGAAACGGTCCTTCGGGAAACCCGCGAGATCGACGATGCCGAAGTAGCTGCTGCGCGACGGCACGCGGATCTTGCCCAGCGCGGCGAGCTCCCGGGCCGCCTTCTCGCGCGCGACCGGATCCGCGAAGTTGAGCAGGTTCGTCGCATCGCTGTCGAAGGGCGTCGGCTCGCCGAGGTAGTCGAAGCCGGTCCAGACGAACTCGCCGAGCACGTAGGGATTCTCGTCGAGCGCCTTCCACTCCACGTCCGGCGGCCACGCCCACCACGGCGCGTAGAGGTCGTAGCTGCTGACGTGGAAATTAGCCGCGCCGTCCGACTTCTTGTCGGACACGGGGAAGAAATACTCGCCGCGCGAGCTGATGGTCGACGCGGTCTCCGAGCCCATCATCGCCACGTGCGGATGGCGCGCGTGGAGCTTGGCGTATTCCGCCGGCTTGTAGTTGAAGCCGATGACGTCGACGACGGTCTCGAAGCCGTTGTAGGCGGCCGGCGGCCTGTCGCTGCCGACGACCACCGCGCGCGTGCGGTCCTCCTCGCGCACGATGGCGGCGAGGTGTGCGGCGAGCTTCCAGCCCTCGGCGTCGCCGAGTTCGGGCAGTTCGTTGCCGATGCTCCACTGGATGACGCTCGGGTGATTGCGGTCGCGCCGCAGCATCGCGCGGAGGTCGCGCTCGTGCCAGTCGTCGAAAAGCCGGCTGTAGTCGTCGGCCTTCTTGCCGCTGCGCCAGGCATCGGAAAGTTCCACCATGACGAGGAAGCCCAGGCGGTCCGCCAGCTCGAGCAGCTCGGGCGCGGGCGGGTTGTGGCTGGTGCGGATGGCATTGCAGCCGAACGACTGCAGGATCTCCAGCTGCCGCTCGAGCGCGCGGGTGTTGATCGCCGCGCCGAGGGCGCCGAGGTCGTGATGCAGGCAGACGCCGCGGATCGGCACGCGCTCGCCGTTGAGCCGGAAGCCGTCGGTCGCGCTCACCGCCAGCGTGCGGATGCCGAACGGGGTGCGCACGACGTCGATCGTGCGACCGTCACGCTCGACGCGCGTCTCGGCGACGTAGCGATTGCGCTCGCGCAGGCTCCAGAGGCGCGGCGCCGGCACGCGCAACGTGTGCGCGACGTGCGCCTCGCGGCCGGCGCCGAGCTTCGCCGCCTGCGGCTCGGACACGGCCACCGGTTCGCCGACCGGCTGGCCGCCGGCGTCGGCGGCAAAAGGCGCACGCGCGCCTGCACGGCGGCCTCGGCGCCGCCGGCGTTGGCGAGCGTGACGCCGACGTTGACCAGCGCGTGATCGGCGACCACCTCGGGCGTCGTCACGGTCACGCCCCAGTGCGCGACGGCGACGTCCGCGGTCTTCGTCAGCCAGACGTTGCGATAGATGCCGGCGCCCGGATACCAGCGCGAGGACTCGCGCGGCGGGCTCAGGCGCACCGCCACGACGTTCTCCGCGCCGGGTTTCACCAGCGCCGTGAGATCGACGCGCCAGGACGAGTAGCCGTAGGCCCAGCCGCCCGCGAGCTGGCCGTTGCACCAGACCAGCGCGTAGGACATCGCGCCGTCGAACTCGAGATAGACGCGCCGCCCGGCCTCGGCGGCGGGGAGGGAGAATTTCTTTCGATACCAGCCCGTGCCCGCCCAGGGCAGCTTGCCGGTCGAGCCGGGGAGGTCCTGCTCGAACGGCCCCTCGATGCCCCAGTCGTGCGGCAAGTCGAGCGAGCGCCACGATGTATCGTCGAAGTCCGGCCGCGGAAATTTCAGCCACCAAGCCGCGGGCGGCGGCAGCGCGGCCGGACGCGGCGGCTGGTAGTTCAGGAGGTGGTCGCCGGTCGGCAGCATCCACGCCTTCACCCGCTCGTAGGCGAGCGACTCGCCGGCGCCCGGATCGTCGCCGCGGAAGAATTTCCACCCGGCGTTGAAGGAGACGCGCTCGCGCCCCTCCCCCGCCCCATACACCGCACCGGCCAGCAGCGCCATCCACAGGAACACGCGTTTCATGCAGGCGGGACTCTACGTCCGCCGCCGCCCAGCGCCATCCCGCAGTTGCCGCGCCCTCAGGCCGCCGGGCGCAGCGCAAAGCGATCCCAGCTCGCACGGAAGATCGGATGGCCCTCGCAGGTGCCGACGCGGACCGGATCGTAGCGCTTGATCAGGCCGGCCCCACAGGCGCTCCACGCGGTTTGCAGCAGGCAGCGGGGATGAAAATCATCCATCCCGCGCAGCGCGCAGTGGAGCAGGCGCGAACCGACGCCCTGGCCGCGGAAATGCGGACGCACCGCCACGCTCGTCATGTAGACGGCGCGGCAGCCGGCTGCCGAGCCGGCGAAGTGCGCGGGCGTCATTCCGCCGTCGCGTTCGCCGCGGAGCAGGCGCGCCTCGCCGGCCGCGTTGAGCGGGACCAGCCAGCAGAAGCCGGCCAGGGCGCCGCCTTGCTCCAGGGCCAGCGCCAGCCCGTGCGGCGCGAGGCCGAGCAGGGTCAGGTCCGACTCGACGGTCCCGAAGTCCGCAGCGTCGTGAGCGGGGAAGTGCTCCGCCTCGATGGCGCGGAGGGCGCGGACCGTGGCAGCGGCATCGCGGCCCGATTTGCCGAACGGCACGACGCAGGTCCACGGAACAGGCAGCGCAGGCAGTGGGTTCACGTCCGCAATTGTGTCTGTAAGTCGTCTCCGCCCCACCGGATTGTTGCCGACCGTCGCGCCTATCACCGGCATTTCGACACACCTCAGAATTCCTGCTGCTTGCGCCGGTTGCGCTGCCGCAGGCACTTGCAAAATGTCATAGCCCGGAACCGCTCGCGGGCGCGTCGTTTTGGCGTGGCACGGACCAACGGCGCCGCCCGCGCGGAACGGGCGCCGTCAGGCGCTGCCCTGCGTTTCCACCCAACGGACGGCGTGACGCACGAGCGCGGTGCCGTCCGCGATGCCCAGCTTGCCCTTGATGTTGGCCCGGTGGACATCGACGGTCTTGGTGCTGAGCCCGAGGTGGGCGGCGATGTCATGCGTGCCCTTGCCCTGCCCGATCAGCTGGAAGATCTCGAACTCGCGGTCGGTGAGCTTGGCGATCGGGGAATTCGACTGCCGCGGACGTCCGCCCGACAGGCCTTCCAGGATTCGGGCCGACAGGCGGGGACTGACATAGATCTCGCCCCGCAGCACCTGGCGAAGCGCCCCGAGCAAGGCCTCGCCGCCCGCCTCCTTCATGATGTAGCCGCGCGCGCCGGCGCGGAGCATGCGTTCGGCGTAGACCATCTCGTCGTGCATCGAAATCACCAGCACCGGCATGCCGGGGTGGAGCGCGTGCAGGTCCTTGATGAACTCGGCCCCGCTGCGGCCCGGCATCGTGATGTCGCTGAGCACGAGGTCGGGCTGCACGCGGGGCATCGCCTGCAGCGCCTCGGCCGGATTGCCGGCCTCGCCGGCGACGAACATGTCCGGCTGACGGTCGATCAACTGCGCGAGACCCGCCCGCATGAAGGGGTGATCGTCGACCACCAGGATGCGCCGGCGCGCGTCGGCCGGAGCCGGAGCGGCGGCCGCGGGTTTCGGGGCATCGGTCTTCTTCGAGGCTTTCATTTCTTCGCCGGCCAGAGGCAGGAAATAACGGTGCCGCCCCCGCGCGGGCGCTTCACGATCAGGTCAGCGCCGATCAGGCCCGCCCGGTGCCGCATCAGGCCCAAGCCGGTGCCGCGCTTCTCAGCCTCCTCGTGGAAGCCGACCCCGTCGTCCTCGATCTCCAGCGCGAGGCGTCCCGCCCGCTGCACGAGACTGAGCCGGATGTTCTGCGCGCGGGCATGCTTGACGGCGTTGTTCACCGCCTCCTGCGCGATGCGGTAAAGATGGGCGGCCACCGGGGCGTCGGCGACCTCGACCGGCTGCTCGCTGGCCAGCGCACAGTGGACGCGACCGAGGGCGTTCGTCCGGTCCGCGAGCGCGGCGAGGCCCTGGTAGAGCGCATCGGGTCCGCTGCCGAGCGGCACCAGGCCGCGCGCCAGGAAGCGCGTCTGCGCCACCGCCTCGCGCAGCAGGCCGCTCATCTGGTCGAGGCGCGCGGCGACGAGCGGCTGGGTCTGGGCCGTGTCCTCCTTCAGCGCCGTGCACATGAACTCCACGGCGGTGAGCAGCTGCCCGAGGCCGTCGTGCAGGTCCGCGCCGATGGCGTGGCGCTCGCGCTCGCTCGCGGCCAGCACCTCGCCCTCGAGGCGGGCGTGCTCGGCGCGCGCGGCGGCCAGGGCCTTGTCGCGGGCGACCGCCTCCAGCGCGCGCTGCGCGACCGCCGGCAGCAGGTCGAGCAGCGCGGTGTCCTTCATCACGTAGTCGAGCGCCCCGTGCTTCATCACCGCCACGGCGGCCTTCTCGTCGCCCTGTCCGGTGACGACCACGAACGGCACGCCCAGTCCGGCGGCCGCGTATTTGTTGAGCAGCTCGAGGCCGGCGGCGTCGCGGAGCTTGAGGTCGAGCAGCAGCAGGTCGTGCGGCTCCCGCTTGAGCAGGTCGAACGCCTCGCGGCAGGTGGTGGCGGTGTTGACCAGGTAGTTCTCCGCCCGCAGCGCCTCGGCCATCAAGATGAGCAGGCCCTCGTCGTCGTCGACCACGAGGAGGCGGGCGGGGGCGGCGCTGGGGGCGGCGGGACTCACTTGCTCGCGACCGGCGGGACGAGCAGCAGCATGACGAACAGCCCGAGGCGGCGGATGGCCTCGGTGAACTTGTCGTAGTCGACCGGCTTCTGGATGTAGACGCTGCAGCCGAGCTGGTGGCAGCGCTCGACCTCGCGGGAGTCGTCGGTGGTCGTGAGCATGATGACCGGGAGCTTGCGCAGCTCGGGGTCCGACTTGATGCGGCGGAGCACCTCGATGCCGTCGACCTTGGGCATGCGGATGTCGAGCAGCACGAGGTAGGTGCCATCGTGGCCGCGCTGGACCTTGCCGTCCGCGTCGAAGAAATAATCAAGGATCGCCTGGCCGTCGCGGAAGTGCTCGATCGGGTTCTTGAGCCCGGCCATCTCGAGGTTTTCCCGGATGAGGATGGCGTGGCCCTCGTCGTCTTCGACGATGAGAATGGTGGGTGATTGATTCATGGCGTGGTCCGGGCGAGCGCGATTACGCCGCCGGCAATGAAACGTGGAAGATGGAACCGCTGTTGACGGCGCTCTCAACCCAAATCCGGCCGCCCTGCCGCTCGAGCACGCGCTGCGCGATCGACAGGCCGAGCCCCTCGCCGGGCGAGTCGGCGGGATTGAGGCGGTGGAAGATCTCGAAGATTTTCGCCTGGTGCTCCTTCGCGATGCCGATGCCGTTGTCCGCGACGCTGTAGACGGCCATGCCGTGCTCGACGCGGCCGTTGATCTCGAGGTGCAGCGGCCGGTCGGGCGCGCGATACTTCAGGGCGTTGTCGAGGAGGTTGGCGAAGACCTGGTTGGTCTGCACGCTGTCGCCCACGCAGCGCGGCAGCACGCCGACGCGCACCTGCGCCTTCGCCTCGTCGAGCTGGAACTTCATCGCCGCAGTGATCTCGGTGAGCATGGCGTTCATGTCGAGCGGGCGGAGGTTGAGGGCGACCCGGCCGAGGCGCGAGTAGTGCAGCAGGCCGGCCAGCAGGGACTCCATCTTGGTCACGCCGGCGTTGATGAACTTGAGCGCCTGCGGGATCGTGACCTCGAGAGGCTTCTTGAGCGACTCGACGGCCACGCGCCCCTCCGGCGCCGCGGCGCCGGCCTCGCGGATCTGCTCGCAGGCGCGGGTGAGCTGGCGGCTGAAGCCCTGCACGTTCACCAGCGGCGAGCGCAGGTCGTGCGACACGGTGTAGACGATCGCCTCCAGCTCCTTGTTCTTCTGCGCGAGGTCCGTGGCGATGCGCTGGAGCTCGAGCTCGTCGGCCTTGCGCTGCGTGATGTCGGTGCGGATGGCGATGTATTGGTAGGGCTTCCCGGCGGCGTTGAGGAAGGGGAAGATCGTGGTGTCGACCCAGTAGAGCGACCCGTCCTTGGCGCGGTTGCGCAGCTCGCCGTGCCAGACGTGGCCGCGCCCGATCGTGCCCCAGAGTTCGCGGAAGAACTCCTTGGAGTGGTGGCCGGAGTTGATGATGCGGTGGTCCTGGCCGATCAGCTCCTCGCGCGCGTATTTGGAAATGGCGCAGAACTTGTCGTTCACGTAGGTGATGCGCCCCGACGGATCGGTGATGGCGACGATGGAATGCTCGTCGAGCGCCGCCTTCATGTCGCGCAGCTCGCGCGCGGCGTTGACGAGTTCCTCCGGCGAGGTGGATTGGTCGGCGGCAAGGCGCGCAATCAGCTCCTCGCGGCCCAGCGTGGAAAAATCAGGCTTGGACACGCCGCCACGGTGCGCGAGCGCCCCGGCGCTGGCAAGCGGAAGGCCGCCGGCGTCTAGGGAAATCCTTTAGCCAGTCTCGGCCTAGCTGCCAATTACCCGTCTGCGCACCTTCTGCTATTCTCTCCGCATGCAAGCGATCCACGCCGCTCCCGCCCTCCCCTTCGTGCCCGCCACGACCACGCGCGACTCCGGTCGCAGCGTCATGCAGCATCTCGAACGCGCCGCGATTTTCCAGGACTACAAGGACGCGTTCGAGGCGACCACCGGCCTGCCGCTCGCCCTGCGCGCCACCGGCACCTTCAACTCGCCGCTCCACGACTCGAAGCGCGTGAATCCCTTCTGCCAGCTCATGGCCGGCAAGAACAAGACCTGCGCCAGCTGCCTGCTCGTCCAGCAGCAGGCCGAGGAGCAGGCGCGTGACGGCGCGAAGACCTTCCAGTGCTTCGCCGGGCTGAGCGAGGCCGCCGTGCCGGTCCGCGTCGGCGAGCAGGTCCTCGGCCACCTCCAGACCGGCCAGATCCTGCTCCAGGCCCCGAGCCCGGCCGGCTTCAAGGCCATCGCGCGCCAGATCAGCGCCGAGACGCCCGCCAAGGAGGTCGAGAGCATCAAGAAGGCCTACTTCGGCACCCGCGTCCTCACCAAGTCGCAGTTCGAGTCCATCGTCCGCCTCCTCGCCGTCTTCTCCGCCCACCTCTCCTCGATCAGCAACCAGGTCATGGTGCAGGAGTCGACCGCCGAGTCGCCCGTCGTCACCAAGGCCCGCGCCTACATCCAGGAGCACTACACCGGCGAGATCAGCGTCGGCGAGGTGGCCCGCGCGGTGAACATGAGCACGTTCTACTTCTGCAAGGTCTTCAAGTCGGGCACCGGCCTCACCTTCACGGACTACCTCGCCCGCCTGCGGGTCGAGTCGGTGAAGCAGCAGATGCTCAACCCGCACATCCGCGTCAGCGAGGCGGCCTTCGCCGCCGGCTTCCAGTCGCTCTCCCAGTTCAACCGCGTCTTCCGCCGCGTCGCCGGCGAGAGCCCGAGCGACTACCGCGACCGCGTCGTCGGCACCACCCCGCACCACGAGCACGGCTCCCGCGCCGCGTAACCCGCCTTTTGTTCCAGCCCTCCCGTGTCCGTGGCGCGGCTCCGTCCGCGCCACGGATTTTGCGCCCGCCTCAGGCGCGCAGGGCCTGGCCGCGCACGAGGTCCTGGAAAAGCCCCGGCCGGGCGACGAGTTCGGCGAAGGTCCCGTCCTGCGCCACCCGGCCGTCGCTGACGACGAGGATGCGGTCGCAGTTCTTCACCGTGGCCAGCCGGTGCGCGATGAAGATCACCGTGCGCCCGTGCAGGTTCTTCTCGATCACTTCCTGCACCAGCGCCTCGCTCAGCGTGTCGAGCGCGCTGGTCGCCTCGTCGAGCACGAAGCACTCCGGATCGGCCAGCAGCGCCCGCGCGATCGCCAGGCGCTGCCGCTGGCCGCCCGAGAGCGTCGAGCCGCCCTCGCCGATCTTCGCGTCCAGCCCGCCGGGCATCGCCGCGATGAACTCCCAGGCGTTCGCCCGCTCGCACGCACGCCGGATGGCCGCATCGTCGGCGTTCGGCCGCGCCACGCGGACATTGTCGCGCACCGTCGTGCGGAAGATGAACGGGTCCTGCGGCACCACGCCGAACTGCCGCCGCAGGTCCGCCGCCGCGAACCGCCGCAGGTCCACGCCGCCGAGCTTCACCGCCCCGGCGGTCGGGTCGTAGAGCCGCAGCAGCAGCTGCGCGATCGTGGTCTTGCCCGCGCCGGAGGGGCCGACCAGCGCCACCCGCTGCCCCGGGGCGATCCGCAGCGACAGGTCGCGCACCACCGGCTGCTCGGGCTCGTAGCCGAAGCTCACGTGCTCGAACTCGATGGCCGCGTGCGCCGGGACCGCGCGGGTCGGCTCCGCCGGGTCGGGCGTCGTGCTCGGCGTCTCCAGCACGACGCCGATGCGCGCGAGCGAGGCCGCCGCGCCGCCCCAGAAGGTGAAGGCCTGGAAAATCGCCTGCAGCGGCCACTGGAGCGAAACGAACGACGTGAAGCACGCCGCCGCGACGCCGAGCGAGATGTGGCCGTCGAGGTAGCGCCAGGTGCACACGCCCATCAGCATCGCGTAGCACACGTAGCCGAAGGTTTCCTGCTTCATCCACTCGACGTGGCTGCTCACGTCGCGCTCGTAGGACTTGCGGCTGATCATCGCCGCCTGCGCGGCGAAGTCCTCCTCCACCCGGTCCTCCATCGCGTAGAGCTTCACCGCCTTGTTGCCGCGCAGCAGGTCCGCCACCCGCCCGCTGACGTCGCCCTCCGCGCTCTGGAAGTCCGCGCTGATCCGCTGCATCTTCACCCGCGCGCGAAGCATGAACCACACGCTCAGCAGCGCCGCGCCCAGCACGACGAGCGCGACCACCCAGTCCCACTGCCAGAACAGCAGCAGCAGCGAGATCAGGTTCACCACCGAGCCGGGCACCGCCATCGAGGTGTGCTGGAAGAACTGCATCACCGAGGCCAGCGGCGAGCCGAAGAGGTAGCTGAACAGCTCGCCGGACGAGTGCTGGCCGTGGAAGCGCAGGCAG
The DNA here is from genome assembly GCF_047777955.1 of Oleiharenicola sp. Vm1. Lineage (GTDB taxonomy): Bacteria > Verrucomicrobiota > Verrucomicrobiia > Opitutales > Opitutaceae > Didemnitutus. The sequence goes on along the minus strand of NZ_CP180537.1, from coordinate 2,066,840 downwards.
AGCTGGTTCACGTGCCGGAAGAACTGGCTGCGCAGCGAGAACACGATCCGCTCCCGCACCCGCGTGATCAGCCGGTAGCCGAGGTGCCAGCACGCCATGCGCAGGACGATCGTCGCGACGAGGTAGCCGACCGCCAGCCAGGCGACGCGCCGCCACAGCTCGCCCTCCGCGCCGTGCTGCTCCAGCGCGTCGAGGAACCACTTCAGGTAGACGTTCTGGAGCGTGAGGCCGTAGCCGTGGACGCCGAGCAGCGCGACCGAGCCGAGCGCCGCCCACTTGTGCTCGACGAGCACCGGCCAGACATGGCGTCGGAACGCCTGGTGCGCACGATCCGGCGCCGCCGCTTCGTCGTCTTGCCGTCCCTTGCTCATGGGTCGCACTCCACACCCGCGCGGGGCGTCAGGCGAGCACCGTCAGCGTCACGCTGCGCCCGCCGGCGAAGAGCTGGATCTCGCCCGGCTCGAGCACGCGCCGGCCGTCCGCGTCGGGAAACGCGAAATCGCGCCCCGGCTCGATCTCCCACCGAAACACACGCGCCTCGCCCGGGGCGAGCGCCGCGCACTCGAAGTGCTTCAGGTCGCGCAGCGGCCGGGTGATGCTGGCCGCGGGGTCGCGGATGAACCACAGCACGCTCTCGATTCCCGCCCGCGCCCCGGTGTTGGTGACCGTCACCTCCGCGGCGATCGTCTCGCCCGCGCGCACGTTCGCGCGCGCCAGCCGGATTTCGCCGTAGTGGAAGGTCGTGTAGCTCAGGCCGTGGCCGAAGGCGTAGTGCGGCGTGGTCGGCACGTCCTGATAAAACCCTCCGGGTCGCGCCGCGCCCGCGGCCGCATGTTGTGGTAGAGCGGAATCTGCCCGGTCGTGCGCGGCCAGGTGACGGCGAGGCGGCCGGACGGATTCGCCGCGCCGAGCAGCACGCGGGCGATCGCCGCGGCGGCCCGCGAGCCGGGCTGCCACGCCGCGAGGATCGCGCCGACGTGCGGCTCGATCCGGTGCAGCTCCACCGGCCGGCCGGTGACGAGCACCAGCGCCACCGGCTTGCCGAGCGCGGCGACCTCCAGCGCCAGCTGCTCCTGCCAGCCCGGCAGCCGGATCGACGAGCGCGAGGCGTTCTCGCCGCTCATCGACCACTGCTCGCCCAGGCACAGCACCACGAAGTCCGCCTTCCGCGCCGCCGCGAGCGCCGCCGCGAAGCCCTCGCGTCCGCCGCCCTCGATCGCGCAACCAGCCGCAACGACCAGTTCGCTGCCCGCCGGCAGGCGCGCCTGGAGTTCGGCGGCGATGGTCGGCGTCTCCTCGCCGCGACCCTGCTGCGCCCACGAGCCGAGCAAGGCGCCCGCGTCGAGCGCCAGCGGCCCGAGCAGCGCGAGACGCTTCGCCGCCGCCGGCAGCGGCAGCGTGCCGGCGTCGTTCTTGAGCAGCACGAGCGAGCGGACCGCCACCTCCTCGCACAGCGCGAGCTGTCCGGCGTCCGGCGCGGCGCCCGTGAGCGCGGACGGTTCCACGAAGGGGCGTTCGAACAGACCGAGTTCGAACTTCACGCGCAGGACGCGGCGCACGGCCTCGTCCACCACCGCGAGCGGCACCGTCCCCGCGCGCACGAGTCGGGCGAGATGACGACGGTAGAGACCGTCCGCCATGTTCAGGTCGACACCGGCCGTGATCGCCCGGGCCGTCGCCTCCGCCTCGGTCGCGGTGTGGCCCTGGTGCAGGAGCTGGAGCACGGCGTTCCAGTCGGAGACGACCAGGCCGTCGAACTGCCAGCGTTCGCGCAGGATTTCCGTCAAGGTTTGGCGGTTGCCGGAGGTCGGCACGCCGTTGAGATCGTTGAAAGCGCTCATCACCGCGCGCGCTCCGGCGCGCACGCCCGCCTCGAACGGCGGCAAGTGCCGCTCCCAGAGCGCCTGCGGCGGGATTTCCGTCGCGCTATAGTCGCGCCCGCCCTCGGAGGCGCCATAGCCGACGTAGTGCTTCAGGCACGCCGCGATCGGGATCGGCGCTTCCTGGTAGCCGCGCACGGAGGCCTCGGCGAAGCGGCTGGCCGCGAACGGCGACTCGCCGAACGTCTCGGCCACGCGCCCCCAGCGCGGATCGGTGCAATGGTCGACCATCGGCGCGAACGTCCAGTCGACGCCCTGCGCGTGCGCCATCGCCGCCGTCGCCGCGCAGGCGCGGCGGACCAGCTCCGGATCCCAGGTGCAGGCCTGCGCCAGCGGGATCGGCGTGATCGCACGGTAACCGTGGATCACGTCGCAGCCGAAGATCGCCGGGATGCCGAGCCGGGAGCGCTCGACGCACATCCGCTGCAGCGCGTTGCGCGTCGCGAGGTCCGCCTGGACGCCGTTGAGGATGAACGAGCCGTAGGTCGGCCGGAACTCGTCCGGACGCTCAGCGAGGTTGTTCGGGTTGGCGTCGCCGATGCCGCACTGGTGCAGCTGGTCGACCTTTTCCTCGAGCGTCATCCGCCCGAGCAGGTCCTCGACCCGCGCGGCCACCGGCAGCGCCGCATCGCGAAACTGGGCGCGCCCGTCGCTCATTTCACGAGCGGGGCGAGCAGCTTGGTCCACACGGCGTAGCCGCCCGGCGCCATGTGCAGGCGGTCGGCCGAGTAGAGCGACTCGTCGGGCCGGCCGTCGGCGGCGAGCATGGCGGGGTTGGTGTCGACGAAGCTCCGGCGCGGATCCGCCGCGCAGAACTTCGCGATCGCGGCGTTGGCCGCCGCCATCCGGTCGCGGAGGTGCCAGCGCGAGGGCGAATATTGGATGGAAAGGAAGAGGATCTTCGCCTCCGGCCGGGCGGCGTGGATCTTGGCGCAGAGCGTCTGGAAATCCTCCGCGACCTGCTCCGGCGACTTGCCGGCGGCGATGTCGTTCGTGCCGGCGTAGAAGACGATCAAGCGCGGGTGATGCGGCAGCACGACGCGGTCGAAATGCACGATCGAGTCGACGATCTGCGAGCCACCGAAGCCGCGGTTCACGACCGGCAGGCCGGGAAAGTCCGTCGCCAGGGTCTTCCAGAGGCGGATCGAGGAGCTGCCGAGGAACAGGACGCAGCCCGGCGCGCTCGGCGCCGCCGCGTCCTGCGCGGCGAAGGCCGCCATGTCCTTCGCCCAATCCTGGGAGGCCACCGGTGCGGCTACGAGGGCGGTGAATGGCGTCGCGACGACGAGGCACGCGGCGAGCGCCGCGCGGCGGAGGAGAAGCGTCAGTGTTTTCATGGAGTGGAAGGTGACGGACGGACCGGCCGGACGAATTCCTGCCAGAGCGCATCGGCGACGTAGCCGGCGGCGGTGGCGAACGCGCGGCCGGCCTTGTCCATGGCGGCCGTGTGCGGATCGATGCCCTCGGTGATGATGCCGCCGTCCCACGCGCTCGCGCGCAGGATCTGCAGCGCGTGCTCCCGGCTGCGCTTCAGGCGCAGGTGGTCGGCGACACTCCACGAGGTGGTGAAGGGCACGCGATGGCTGCCGGGCAGGCCGAAGGGCTCGGCGGAAAACGAGAACGCGTAGGCGGGCGAATGCAGCCAGTCGTAGGTGCGCACGAAGAGCGGATCGTCCTCGGCGACGAAGCCGACCAGCGGCAGCTTCATCTGCGAGCCGGGCGGCACCTCGGCGAAGACGTGCGTGCGGCCATCGGTTGCGCCGGCGAAGATCGGCTCCGTCGCGCCCGGCGGCACGGCCACGCCGTGGCGGAGGATCGCCGCCTTCAACGCGGTGGCGCGCTGGGCCGCGTCGGCGGCGGCCGGCTCGTCGCGCAGCGCGGTGAAGAGCGCGGCGAGTTCGTTGAACGCCTGCCAGGCGAGCGCGTTGTCGTAGATGATGAAGGGGAGTTTCTGGAACTCGTCCTGCGCGTCCTGGTGCGAGGAGTAGAGCCCCGTGGCCGCGTCGCAGCGCCCGAGCAGCCGGTCGCGGAGTTTCCGCACGGCCGCGCGGTGCTCCTCCACGAACTCCCGGTCGCCGGTCTGCCGCCAGTAGCGTCCGAGGGCGATGAGCGGCGCGACCGCCTCGTCCAGCTGGAAGCCGTCCTCGAGCACCATGCCGTCAATGTAGCGGCTGTGCGTGCCGGCGTTGCGGAGCTGGACCGTGAGGGCGTAGCCGAGCGCCTCGCGCGCCAGCGCCGGGTCGATGTCGAGCAGGCCCGGGAACGACCACAGCATCGCGTCGCGGTCCCAATAGGCCGCCGACACGTAGTAGCGAGGACTGCGCGAGGTGATGCCGACCAGCTGCTCGGTGTCGAGCGTGCGGCCCCAGGCGTAGAGCGCGGTGAAGAGCAGGTTCCGGTTCATCAGCAGGTCGAGGTCGGCCTGCCCCGTCGTGCCCGTGCGCGCACGGCACCAGGCGGCGGCGCCGGCGATCACGCCGTCGACGCCCTCGCGCTCGGTATTCTCCCGCAGCACGCGCGCGGCGTGCACGGCGCTGTTCTCCTCGAGCCCGACGCTGAGAAAGAAGCTCGCCTCGACCCGCGCGCCCGGGGCGACCGTGAACGACCGCGCCGCATCGATGCCCGGCGCCGTGCGGCCGGGCGCGGCGGGCGCGCGCACCGTCGCCCCCGGGGCGTTCAGCGCCCAGGCGAAGTGCGTGTCGTGGGTGATGAAGCTGAACACCGAAGTCTCGCCGGTCGTGAACGTCCGTTCGCCGCGCAGCGCCACCGGCGCGTAGGTCACGCGGTTCAGGTCGCCCCACGAGGTGCGGACGCCGAGGCTGGCCGCGACCGGCTGCGCACGGCGGTTGGCCAGGGTCAGGCGGATCAGCGCCGCGCGGGCGCCGGCGGGCACGCAATACGTCAGCGTGAGCTCGAGGCCGTCCGCGGCGAGGCTCGCGGTGGGGATCCAATACTCGAGCAGTTCCCAGCGCGGGGAGCGGAACGGCAGCGGCTGGCCGTCGACCGTGAAATACGGCTGCAGCGCCGGGTCGCCGGCGTCGCCGGCGACCTCGAGCAGCCCGCGGTCACGCAGCGACAGGACGTTGAAGCTGTCGAGCGCGCCGTCGCCGGCGCGGATGGTCGGCAGCGCGATGAGCTCGTTGCCCGTCGGCAGGACGTCGTCGGGCCGCAGGGTCAGGGCGAAGCGCCGCGACTCCGTCGCACCGCTGCTGCCGGCCAGGGCGGCCAGCAGGAGGACGAGGACGATGACGCGGCGGAGCGGCATGCGTCAGTCGAGCTTGAAGCTCGCGGTGAGCGACGCGGTGGCGTCGGGACCGACGAACACATCGAAGTCGCCCGGCTCGGCGCCGAAGGTCATGTCCGCGCGCCAGAACGCGAGGTCGGCCGGCGTGAGCGAGAACGCCACGTCGCGCGCCTCGCCGGCGGCGAGCTCGATTTTCTGGAAGCCCTTCAGCTCGCGCACGGGACGCGTGACGGAGCCGACGCGGTCGCGCACGTAGAGCTGCACGACCTCCTCGCCGGCGCGGCGGCCGATGTTGCGCACGCGCACCGTGACGGTGAGCGCCCCGCTCTCGGTCAGCACCGGCGCGCTGACGCGCAGCTGATCGTAGACGAAGCTGGTGTAGCTCAGGCCGAAGCCGAACGGAAACTGCGGGCTGTTCGGCAGGTCGATGTAGCGGGAGAAATACGGGTCCTTCGGGCGCAGCGGCTCGGGACGACCGGAGTTCTTGTGCGCGTAGAAGAGCGGGATCTGGCCGACGGAGCGCGGCCAGCTGATCGGCAGCTTGCCGGACGGGTTGTAGGCGCCGGTGAGGACATCGGCGACGGCCGGCCCGCCCATCGTGCCGGGGTGCCAGGGCACGAGGATGGCGTCGACCATCGGCTCGATCTTCTCCAGCAGCAGCGGCCGGCCCGCCATCAGCAGCAGCACGATCGGCTTGCCGGCGCGGTGCAGTTCCTCGAGCAGGGCGATCTGCGGTCCCGAGAAATCCAGCGACGCGCGGCTGGTGGATTCGCCCGACTGGAACACGTCCTCGCCGAGCGCCAAGACGACCACGTCCGAGGCGGCCGCGGCCGCGCGCGCGGCGGCGAAGCCGCTGCGGTCGTCGCCCTGCGTCTCGCAGCCGCGCGCGTAGCGCAGGCCGGCGCCGTAGACCTTTTCCAACGCCGCCCGGACGGTGACGGTGTCATTCTTATCCGCCTTGGCGTGCCAGGTGCCGACCTGGTCGAGCGGCGCGTCGGCCAGCGGGCCGACCAGCGCGACTTTGAGGCCGGAGGTCTTCAGCGGGAGCACGGCGTCCTTGTTCTTCAGCAGCACGCAGGAGCGGCGCGCCAGATCGCGCGCCGCCTCGAGATGCGCGGGCGCGAGCAGGAGCGCGGCCTGGCGCTGCTCGTCGGAGAATCGATAGGGGTCCTCGAACAGCCCGAGGCGGAACTTGGCGGCGAGGATGGCGCCCACAGCCTGGTCGAGGCGTGCCAGCGAGACCTTACCCGTGCGCACGAACTCCGCGACGTGCGGCCCGAAGGCGCCGTTCTCCATGTCCATGTCGAGGCCGGCGTTGAACGCCTTCAGCGCCGCCTCGCGGATGTCGGCCACGTTGCCGTGCGCGCGCAGCTCCTCGATGCTGCCCCAGTCGGACACGACGAAGCCCTTGAAGCCCCATTCGCGGCGCAGCACCTGGTCGAGCAGGAAGGGATTGGCGGAGCACGGCGTGCCGTCGATGTCGTTGAAGGCGGCCATGAACGTGGCGACGCCCTCGGCCTTCGCCGCCTGGAAGGGCGGGAAATAGACGTCGCGCAGCACGCGCTCGGTCACGTCGGTGGTGAAGTAGTCGCGGCCGGCCTGGGCGGCGCCGTAGGCGGCGAAGTGCTTGGCGCAGGCCAGCACGCGGTCGGTGCCGGCGAAGGAGCCGTCGCCCTGGAAGCCGCGCACGCGGGCGCGGGCGACGGCGGCGCCGAGGAAAGGATCCTCGCCCGCGCTCTCGGCGATGCGGCCCCAGCGCGGATCGCGCGCGATGTCGACCATGGGCGCGAAGGTCCAGTGGATGCCCGCCGCGGCGGCCTCGGTCGCGGCGATGTGCTCGGCCTGCTCGATGCGCGCCATGTCCCACGAGGCGGCGCTGGCCAGCGGGATCGGGAACAGCGTCCGGTAGCCGTGGATGACGTCCAGGCCGAAGAGCAGCGGGATGTGCAGGCGCGAGTGCTCGACCGCGATCTGCTGCCACCGGCGCGTCTCGGCGGCGCCGACGACGTTGAGCATGCTGCCGACCTCGCCCTTCTCGAGCTGCGGCGTGATCGAGGAACCGGAGGCCGGGCCGGTCATGTCCTCGCGCGAGGAATACTGGACCAGCTGGCCGACCTTCTCCTCGAGCGTCATGCGCGACAGCAGGTCGCGGACGCGGTCGTCGATCGAGGGGCCGGCGCGGCGCGGAGCGCGACGCAGAGGAAACCGAGCCAAAGAACGGGAACGAAGCGGGGGAAACGCATGGGGAATGGGCAACGTCGCGGCACGCGCGGGCGAACGGCTCGCGCGCGACCGCGACCGGGAGGTTCAGTAAGCAATCGACAGTTTCGCCGGGAGCCTGTCGATGCGGATTTCGCTGCTGCCGGGCGCGACGAGCTGGCCGTCGCCGGACACCGCGCGGATCGGCCGCGCGAGCGGCGAGCGAACGATCACTCCGCCCTGGGGCCGCTGCAGCCCGTCGGCGACGGTGACGTCGACGACAGCCACGGAGCCATCGGCCGCCGGCCGGCTCTTCACCGTGTAGCTGAGCTTGCCGTAGTAGGTCGGCAGCGCGAGCACCTCGATGCCCGCCGGGTCGGTCACCCAGGCATCGGACACGCCCGCCGCGAGCACGAGCGCCCCGTCCTGCTCGCGCTCGTAGACGAACATGCCGCGCACCGAGCGGATGAAGTCCGAGCCACACCACGTGTGCGGCATGTCGCCGATCATGCGCGGGGTCCGGCGATCGCGGAAGACGACCTCCGCCCAGTGGTTCCAGCCGGCCGGGCGGCGCAGCGACATGAAGTAGTCGAGGCAGGCCTGGGCGCGGTCCTTCTGGTCGAGGTAGACGAAGGAGCCGATGACGCGGTTCTCGTAGGGCGTGAGATCGAGCCACTCCATCTTGCCGTCGCGGCGGGCGACGAAGCGCTCGAAGTATTTGTCGAACGTGCGATGCAGCGCCGGCTCCGGGAGCAGGCCGACCTCGTTGCCCGGCTGCACGAGCACGGTGGTCGAGGTGGCGTCGAAGTCGCCGAGTTCCGCGCAGCCCGGGATGTAGTCGACCTGCGTGTTCTGCATCGCGAGGCGGATCGAGGCGTAGAAGTCCTTCCGGAAGTCGTCTCGCTCGGCGGCGAACTCCCGCGCCGCGGCGGTCTCGCCGAGGATCTCCGCGATCGTCACCGCGTCCTTGAGGCCGCGGAGGGTGAAGGCGTCGTCCCAGTAGGAATGCATCGGCTTGGCCGAGTAGCCCTCGTGGCTGATCGACTCCGGCATCAGGCCGTAGAGCGCGCGCTGCTCGGGCGTGCCGCTGCGGTAGGGTTCCGTCTTGCGCGTCGCGCGGAGCTCCTGGATGTAGCGCACGGTGCGGACGACATGCGGCCACTTCGCGCGCAGCCACTCCCGGTCGTGGGTGAAGTGGTAGACCTGCATGAACAGGTAGATGAGCTGGCCGTGGCTGTCGTTCTCCGGCGTCGGGTCGCCGCCGAGGTGGTCGACGACGCACGGCACCTTGCCGCTGGGGAACTGGAAGGGCGCATACCAGTCGGCGAAGGCCTTGACGGCGTCGTTCAGGCCGAGTTCGAGCAGGGCGGTCGAGGTGAGCGAGCCGTCGCGGATCCACGAGCGCTGGTAGTTGCGCGAACCCGGCTGGAAGCGCACGCCATCCTGGTTGATGAAGATGTAGGCGAGGTTCGACTTGATGGTGTCGATGACCGGCTGGGCCGAGGCCGGCAGGCGCACCTGGAAGAGGTCGAGCTTCGACTCCCACATCGCGCGCGCCGCGGCGTGGGCGGTGTCGACGTAGGCCGCCGCTTCCTCGGCGGAGACGTTCACCGGGATCGGGTCGCCGCCGGGATGGAAGGGCGAGGCGGTGCGCACTTCCTTCGCCGCCCCGGTCGCGAGGTCGAAGTCATACGCCAGCGCGGCGGAGGCGAAGCCGGTGTGGTCCTCGACCGTGTCGGCCGCCGGCACCGCGCCGCGCGCCAGGTGCTCGGTGATCTCGCCGGCCTCGAAGGTCGTGGCGCCGAACGCGCTGGGGCGGTCGAGCGGGATCAGGTGGCGGTCGTTGACCTGCACCACGCCGCCGGCCAGCTGCACGCGCTCGATGCGCGCCCAGCCCGCGGCGCGGAAGAGGCTCTGCCATGGCGGATTCACCTGGAACGGCCGGAGGGCGAGGAAGAGTTTGCCCTTCACCGGCGCCCCGGCGTTCTCGAGGCGATAGCGCGTCAGCAGCACGCTGTTCGGCCCGGCGGGACCGGCGGCGAATGTCGTGATGCGCAGCGTGAGGTCGCCGCGCTTCCACTCGACCGTCGGGATCGGCAGGTAGCCCTTCTCGAGCGACTGCGTCAGCTGCACGTCGTTCCAGGTGACGAGCTGGCCGTCGACGTAGAGGAACGGCTCGACGGTGAAGCACGAGCGCGCGACCTCGATCTGGCCGGTCTCGGCGATGAGGGCGTTGTCGCCGTCGGCCGGGCTGCCGGCGGTCGTCCAGAAGCACTGCTCGCCGACGTAGTATTTCGGGAACAGGCCGCGGCGCTCCTGGCGCGCGATGCCCTCGAAGAACGCGTTCTCGTTCAGGCCGAATTGCGGCGGCTGCACCTCGAGGCGCGAGAGCGCGACGCCCACCGCAGCCGCGCCGGCCGGGAGCGCGAGCCGCAGGAAATGGCCCTGCTTCTCCGGCAGGAAGACGTAGTCGCGTCCGCCGTTGCCCTGCTGCACCGTGGCGATGGTCTGCCAGTCGTGTCCGTCGGCCGAGGTCTGCACCGCGTAGCGCGCGGCATGGCGGCCCGGCGCCCAGTCGAGGATGAGCCCGCCGAACTCGCGCTCGTAACCGAAGTTCACCGTGAGCGACTCCTCCCCGCCCCGGCCGGGACCGACCAGTTCTCGAGCGTCGTCCCATGCTCGTCGATCTTCGGCGCACCGTGGCTGGCGCTGACCTTCGCGCGGGCGTTGGCGGCGACGGCGTCGTCGATCGGCTCGAAGCGGAGGTTCGAGACGTAGATGCGGCCCTTGCCGCCGGTGGCGGAGGAGACGACGAACTCGATCGCCTTCACGTGCCGGATCTCCGGCGTGCGCAGCGGGCCCCAGGCGAAGGAGAGGTGGCGCTTGCGCACGTGCTGCGTCTCGAACTTCTCCGGGAACTGCACCGCGAGGCGCTTGCACCACCAGACGTTCTCGTGCTCGTCGATCAGCTTCACCTCGAAGTTGTTCACCGGACACTCGCCGCGGAGCTCGAAGGTGAACTGGTAGTTCGCCGGCAGGTCGATGGCGAAGGCCTTGCGGGCGATGGCGTGGCCGTAGGCCTGGCTGAGGTCGAAATCGAGCACGAGCGCGCCGCCGGTCTTGCCGGCGGCGTGGCCGACCGTGGCGTGCGCGCCCTCGGAGGTGGCCACCGACCAGCCGTCGATGGCCGCGAAGTCGTCGAGCTGGCGCGCCTGGGCAAAGCCGGACGTGGCGGCCGCGGCGAGCAGGAGCCCGGCGGCGCCGAGACGACGGAGCGAGCGGAAGGAGACGGGAGTCGTTTTCATCGCGGGAAGGATTCGGGCCATCGCGCGCCGGCCCGGGGCGCGTGGTTCAGGCGGCACCGGCGGGCGTCGCCGCGGCCTTGCGCTGCTTGAGCAGGGCCTTGATCTCGTAGGCGCGCGCCTCGGTCAGCGGGTAGCGGGCGAGCAGCCAGACGCTGATCAGACAGATCGCGGCCGGCAGGCCGATTTCCCAGGCGCGGAGCTGGAAGAGCGTGGTGTCGCTCTGGACCTTCGCGCCCTCGACGAAGCCGGTGAAGCGCTGGAGGTAGCCGCTGATGATGGTCGCGATCGAGACCGCGACCTTCCACCACCAGTTGTAGACGGCGAAGTAGATACCCTCGCGGCGGATGCCGGTGGCGAGTTCCTCCTCGTCGCAGATGTCCGCGATCATCGCGTTCACGAGCGAGAAGGCGAAGGCCATGCCGAGCGAGAGGCAGACGGTCGGGAATGTCGTCCAATACGGATGCGCCGGATTGTAGCAGACGATCTTCGAGAGGTTGCCGCCGATGATCAGCGCGAAGGCCAGCAGCACGGTGAAGCGCTTGCCGTAACGCTTCGACAGCCACGTCATCGGAAACGCCCCGAGGATGCCGACGGTCGCCCAGAGCGTGCCGTTCAGCGCCATCACCTCGGAAGCGGCGTCCGTGTTGCCGCCGAAGAGGAAGAAGATCTGGATGTAGTTGTTGAAGCCCATCACGAGCTGGAACGCGACGATGAGCAGCACGAACGCGCCGACGAGGCGGAGAAAGGTCCGGTTGCGATAGGTGGCCTTGAAGCTCTGGAGCACCGGCACGCGCTCCTGCTGGCTGGCCTCGTGGAGCTTGCCTTCCTTGCAGGTGAAAGCGCACCACATCGCCGCGCCGGTGAGCATAACGCTCAGGCCGAGGCAGACCCATTTCACGCCGTTGACCGCGTCGCCGCCGAACATCGGGCGGTTGGCGAGGTAATAGACCCACGGGAGGGCCAGCGCGCCGATGTTGCCGATCACCGTGCTGTAGGCGAAGAGGCTCGTCTTCTCGTGGTAGTCCTCCGTCATCTCCATCCCGAGCGCACCGTGCGGGATGGCGTAGATCGGCACGACGGTGTAGAAGAACAGCGACGTCACGAGGAAGTAGCCGAACATCCCCTCCTTGCTCCAGTCGCGCGGCACCGTCCAGAGCGCCCAGAACGCGATCCCGATCAGCACGCCGCCGACGACGAGGAACGGAATCCGCCGCCCCCAGCGCGAGCGGCAGTTGTCGGACATGTTGCCGAGGAACGGGTCGATGATCGCGTCCCACAGCCGCGGAAACGCCTGCGCGTAGCCGATCCAGATGGCGCTGACACCGAGGCCAACGACGTAGACGAGGTTCGTCAGCTGCACGACGGAGTTGACCGCGACGATCGTCACGATCGCGCCGGTGCCGTAGGCGATTTTCTGGGAAACCGGGATGCGGTCCGCCGCGGCCGTCGTGTGGTGGGAAGTCATGGGCGCAGCGGTCAGATGTCGATCTCGATCCGGTTGGCGGCGGGTTGGAGCAGCGAGGAAATCACGGCCGCGGGCACGCGCAAGCCGCCGGCGCGGTAGGGATTCGCCTCGCGCGTGCCGTCGACGGGACGGCCGTTCACGCGCACGGCGCGCGGCGCGCTCGTGCCGTGGCGCACGCGATAGACGAGCTGCACCGGGCGGCCGCAGAGGTGCGTCGTGGCCGCGAGGCCGTCGAGGCTGGGCGGCAGCACCGGGTCGAACACGACGTCGCCGAACGACTCGCGCACGCCGAGCAGGCAGGCGCGGACCTTGTGCAGGAACAGGCCCGGACCGCTCGAGTAGAGCCGCCAGCCGCCGCGCACGGGCACGCGGCCGGCGCGGAGCTCCGGCCAGCGCGCCGCCGCCTCGACCCGGTCGGCGAAGTCCGCGTCGGAACTGGAGAAGTAGACGTTGCTCTGGCGCGCGACGGCGCGGGGAACCACCTGGTCGAGGCCCACCGGATTGACGACCTGCAGCGCCTCCCAGAGGCGGTCGGCGTCGCCGACCTTGGCCATGGCCTCGGCGTAGCGCAGGTGGGCGTGGACGTATTGCAGGCCGATCTCGCGGCCGACGTTCGCCGCGGTATCGGCGCGCTTGAAGAGCTTTTCCAGACCGCCGTGGTAGACGGCCGGCTCGCTCATGAGGCGGACGCCGTCGGTGAACTTGAGGTCGCGCTCGACGATGGCGAGGTGGCGCCGCGCCTCCTCGGGCGTGAACAGCTCGGCGAGCACCGAGCGCGTCATGGGCAGCAACCGGTAGCGAATGCCGGTCACGGTGTCGGCCGGATGCAGCAGCGGGCGCTTGGCGCCGTCGGCCTCATTGATGAGGAAGCCGGCGACGGTGCCGCCGGGCATCAGCTGCGCCGCGAAGTCCCGGCGCATGCGCGCGAGCAGGGCCTCGAGTTTCTCGGCGCGGGCCCCCTGCCCCGCCCGGCGGCTGACCGCCGCGAACTGCCGGAAGGTGTGGAAGGCCAGGCCGACCGTCCACGCGCTGATCATGCGCGTGCGCATCGCGGGATCGGCGGGCTGGAGCGTGTCGTCCCAGTCGCCGTCGCCGTAGTTCACCAGCGCGGTGCCGGGCACGAGGCGGCCCTCGACGTGGGCCACGACGCGGTCGCAGTGCGCCCAGAGGCTCTCCCGCGGCGCCGTCGGCGTGAAGGTCTTCGCGTCGGTGTAGCCGACCGCCTCCTCGAGGAACGCGAGGTCGTTGCTCGCCTCGACGTAGTCGCACAGCGCCTTCACCGGCCAGAAGCACACGTCGCCGTGACTGTGTGCCTGCTGGATGAAGTGGAACGGCGGAAACATGAACCACTGCGGCCACGCGCCGTCGACATGCTCGGCCTGGGCCGCCGGCCCGGCGTATTGCTGGGCGAACACCGTCGCGAGCACGCGCCGCGCGACGGCAAGCTCGCCAGCGGCGAGCAGCCACTCGATGGAGCCCTGGGTGACGTCGCGCACGCCCCACGCCGCGCCGCCGTATTGCTCGAGGCCGTGGGGGGCGGAGAAATGAATGGAGGCGTTGTGGGTGAACCACGGCAGCACATCGTCGACGCGCGCCACGCTGGCGTCGCGCGTGCCGCCGAGCCGCACCGGGGCGGCGGGCGGCAACGCCGGCGGCCGGCCGTAGTCGGCGCGGGCCGCGGCGACGGCGGCGGCGAGCGCCGCCGCGCCGTCGTGCGTGCCGGTGAGCGCCAGCGCGAAGCGCGCGGTCGCCACCGAGCGGAAGGCCGCGTAGGGCCCGCCGCGGGCCACGCCGTCGGCGTGGATCAATTCGTCGCCGCCGAGCGCGGCGAGTTGTCCCGGCTCCACCGCCGCGAGCGCGAAGGCGGTCGACGGCAGGTGCTGGGCCAGGAAGCCGGTCGCCGCCGGCAGGGCCGCGAGCCAGCCGGACGAGGCGTGCACCTCGAGCGTGCCGCGGGCGTCGAACTCGTTCGCGCCGAGCGCGAGCTGGTGCGTGACCAGGAATTCCTGCGGGGCGCCGTGGACGACCGAGAGCGTCAGGTAGCTCGCCGACAGCGCGGCGGAGCACTCGAGCACGGCCTCGAGCGTCGCGTCGGCCAGGCGGTAGATCCAGCGCACGCGGCCCGCCTCCATGGCGAAGGCGGACGGCACGCCCAGCTGCTGCCAGGCTCCGCCGCGGCGGACGAATACCCGCTGGCCGCTGGCGCGCGCGACGTTGAGCGGGTTGCGCACCACGGAGAGCAGGCGCGCGATGCTCGGGTTGCCGAGGTAAACCTGCGCGCCGAAGATGCCGGCGGCGTAGCACGTGACGCCGAACTGCGCGTCGTCGATCCAGCGCGAGTCGCCGTTGCGGAGGATGTGGCCGTGCGGACGGGCGACGAGCGCCTCCTTGGCGCGGAGCACGACGTGCGTCTGGTCGCCGCAGAAAAACGAGAGGAGGCGGCGCTGCGCGTCGAATTCCTCGTGCCGGCGCGCGCCGGGGAACCAGGCCGCGAGCTCGGCGGCCGTGGGACTGGCGCCGTGCAGCCACGGCGCGCCGGTGAAGACGGAGCCCGGCGCGCGGGCGAAGGCCGCGGCGCGCGGCGCGGCGGCCCAGGTGGCGGGCAGCACCTCGGCGAGACTCGCGAGGTCGGCGGCCGACGAGGCCGCCGGGTGATCCTCGACGAAGCGGCCGACGAAGGTCACGACCGCGGTGGCGCCGGGCGCGAGCGCCAGCGGCCGCGACTGGAGGCCGGCGAGCGCGCACTCGTATTGCAGGCGGCGCGACGGCAGCGCGGGTTCGCGCAGCGCGGCCGGCTCGCCGGTGAGGCGGAAATCGGAGCCGAAGAACTGGTAGCCGTCGGTGCAGAAAGCGGCGGCGCCCTCGGCGCACGCGAACGCGGCCCAGGGCCGGCGGCCGCCGGCGGCGGGCTGGTTCTGGCGCGCGAGGAGGACGGGGCCCAGCGCCGCGTCGGAAATGGGGAGGAGATCGAGGTATTGCGAGACGTAGGCCTCGTTGTTGCGCACCGCGCCCTCGTCGGCGAGGCCGAGGTCCTGGGCGTGGAAAAGGTCGCACGCGAGCGGTTCGCCCGACGTGTTGCGGAGCTGGACGCGCCACGCCCAGGCGGCGTGCTGCGGGTGGAGCGTCAGCGTCGTGACGCATTCGAGGCCGGCGCGCGGCTCGGCGCGCCAGACGGGGCCGCCGGCGGCAGCGAAAGCGACCTCACGACCGACCAGCGGCGCCGATCCGGCGACCTGGCCCGCGGCGTCCTGCCAGCGCACGAGCAGGCGGAAGAGGCCTTCCTCGGCGGGGCCGGGCAGCAGCTGGTTGAGGAGCGTCTCGCGGTGGCGCAGCGCGAACAGCGTGCCGGACGGCAGCAGTTGGGCGCGCAGTCCGCTGGCGGACGTGAGCTCGATGAGCCCGAAGTCGGCCGCGGCCGAGAGCGAGAGCGCGTGAGGGGAGACGGAACCCATGGACGGAGGACGAGGCGAGCGGCGCTCGCGGATCGGGAGAATAAGCCGGCGGCCGCCCCGCCCGAGGCCGGGCGGCCAGACCGGAGAAGGAGGCGCCGCCGCGAGGGCGGGCGCCTCCGGATGAACTTAGAACTCGAAGCGCGCGGCGAGACGGAACGTGCGCGGCGCCTGGAGGACGTAGCCGTCCTTGATGTGGCGGCCGGAGGAGTCGGTGTAGCCCCAGTGGTAGCTGGTGACCCACGGATCCTGGTCGTCGAGGACGTTGTCGATGTAGAGCGCGAAGTGCGTCGGGACCGAGGCGATCTTCGTGTGATACTGGAGCGTCAGGTTCGTCGTCAGGCGGGAGTCGCCGTAGTAGGTGACGTTGTCGTAGACCGCGGCGTAGGGCTTGGCGGCGTAGGTGACGCCGGCACCGGCCTCGAAGCCCTTGAGCATCCGGTCGGTGAACGTGTAGTTCGCGAAGAAGGCGGCGGTATACTTGAGCTGGCCGTCCTGCTTCGAGCCGGGCTTGGCCTGATCGAGGGCGTTCTGGACGTTCGCGATCTCCGAGCGGAGCGTGGTGCGCTTCGCGGCGTCGAGCGCGGCGTTGTTCACGACGGCGTTCCACGCGGCCAGGTTCGAGCTGAAGTAGGCGCGGCTGTCCGGGTAGTAGTCGACCTTGGACGTGTTCTGCGTGCCGTAGCTGGCCTGGAGGCGGAGGTTCTTGGTCGGGTTGGCCGTGATCTCGAACTCATAGCCCTTCACGTCGAGCGAGGTCGTGTCGGAGAAGGCCATGTTGCCGTTGCCCGAGTTGGTCGGGTTGCCCTGCGCCTCGTTGAAGCGCTGCCAGACGGCGCGGAAGCCGATCGGGTTCTCGACGAGGTGACCCTTCGACTGCGTGTCGTAGCGGATGAGGGTGGCGTAATACTTGTTGTCGCTGGTGGAGAAGCGCAGGCCGTATTCGAGGCCCTTGCCCTCTTCGGGGTTCGGACGCGCGCCGCTGAGGAGCGGCTGGGAGCCGGCGTGCGGCGGCTGGATGTTCTTCGAGTAGTTGGTCACGAGACCCACGTTGCTGGTGACGAAGTAGACGGCGCCGGCGGAATACGTGTCGCCGCTCTGCGACTCATGCACGATGTTGTCGGTCAGGTTCGGGCCGCGGCGGAGTTCGCGCAGGTCTTCCTTGTAGCGGTCGCGGCGGGCGCCGAGCGTGAGGGTGAGGGCGTCGTCGAGGAGGCGCGATTGCGACATCGCGGCGAAGTCGGTCAGCTTGAAGGTGTCGTCGAAGTCGAACCAGTAGCCGTCGGCCTTGGGCATGTAGGCGACCGCGCGGCCGTTGACGACCTCGGGGATGGCCATGACCTGGTTCGGCGTGTCGAGGTAGATGCGGCCCCAGATCATGTTCTGCACCCAGTCCGCCGGGTTGGTGATGGTGGTGCCGTTGCCGACCTGGCCCAGGTATTGGCGGGCGGACTGCTTGAGTTCCTTCTGCGAGGCGGAGACCGAGAAGAGTTGCTTCCAGGACTTGCCGAAGAGGGTCGAGTCGAAGTGGTAGTTCAGCTGGGCGCGGCCTTCGGTGACGTTGCGGCTCTGCGTTTGCTTGCTGAGGAAGAAGTCGGCGAACGCCTTGCCGTAGTTGGGATTCGCGGTGCCGTCCGGGAGCTGCTTGTTGATGTCGATCGCGGCGCCGCCGGTGCCTTCGTAATCCTTCGCGCTCTGGGTGTCGTAATAGCGATAGAACGCGGCGGTGAAGTCGAAGTTCTGGTTGATCCGTTGGTCGTAGGTGACGGTGAGGTCGCGATAGTCGATGTCGCTGACGCCGTTGCCATAGGTCCAGTCATTGCTCGGGCGGACCGGGATCTTGGAGGTGTCCTGATAGGTCGACTCCCACGGGAGCTTGATCTGCGTGGGATACCAGCCCTTGGAGGGCTGCCAGTTCAGCGCCTGGCCGGAGTCGGAAAGGCTGTTGCTGGAGGCGTAGCCGCCGGCCCAGCCCATGAGCTTCTTGCCGTCCGGCAGGCTCGGGATGTAGACCCAGAACGGATTCAGCCAGTCGCCCCAGGCGCCGGCGTTCTGGATCGGAACCGTGCGGGCGGAGCCGGTGGGCGCCGCGCCCCAGGTGTTCGATGCGGTGGTGCCGTCCCAGCCGGACAGCTTGTCGCCGATCGTGGACGAGATGAGCGTGCGGCGGATCTTGGCGTATTCGCCCTCGATGCGGAGCTGCGCGTCGTCGGTGATCTTCCACACGCCGGCGAGATCGACGGCCTTGGTGTGGTTCACGTCGTTCTGCCGCCAGCCGTGGTTGTTGTCGTTCACGGCGTTCAGGCGCAGCGCGAGCGTGTCGTTCACCTTGCGGTTGACGTCGAGCTCGTAGCGATTGGAGCCGTTGTCATCGATGGTGATCGCCGCGTTGACGAAATTGCGGTCGAGACGCGGGATCTTGGTGTAGGTGCTCAGCTGGCCGCCGACGGTGCCGAGGCCGAAGATGATGGAGTTCGGGCCGCGGAGGAACTCGATGCGCTCGACGTTGTAGGCGTCCTGGTTTTGGTAGAATGAGAAGTAATTGCGCGTCGGTCCGGGGCCGCCCTGCTCGCCGGCGCCGGCGCCGCGGTAGTTGAAGGCCCAGTCCTGAAAGGCCGCGCCACCGAAGCCCTTGCCGGCATTCAGGTCCTGCGGCACGACGTTGGGCGTCCACTTGAGCGCGTCGCGAACGTTCTGGATGCCGAGGTCGTCGATGAAGGTGCGCGTCAGCGACGACATGGAGGTCGGGGTGAACTTGACCGGCGTGTTCGTGCGACCGCCGGCCAGCGAGTCGACGGCGACGTAGCCGACGTCCTTGTCGGTGTTCACGACGAACGGCGTCAGGGTGTAGACGTCTTCCTTCGCCGGCGGAGTGGTCTCAGGCGCAGCAGCAGTCTGCGCCCGCAGGGCGGGCATGGCGCCCGACGTCAGCGCGAACGCCAACGTGATCATGCGGGGGATCGGGGTTTTCATTTCAGGTGTAGTTGCACGGGTTGGGTTTTGGTCTGGTTGTCAGAACAAAAGTCATTGCAGGCGGAGCACGCCGAGGCGGACGTGGCTCTCGTCCTCGCGCACGTAGGACCAGGTGAGCTTGATCGTGGCCTCCCACTCTTTCGTGCCCTCGGAAACCACCGCCGGGCACGCGCCCATCTCGAGGCCAGCCTTCGGGGTGACGCCGAGCGCGCTCCACGGGATCGAGGCTTCCACGGTGTAACCGTCGGCCGTGGGCGTGATCTTGCCGCTGCTGGTCGCATGATGGAAGAACTCCACGGCGTCCGCCGTGTTCTTCAGTTCCCAGTGATGCGAGCGGATAAAGCCGAACTGGTAGTCGCCGGCGCCGAGCCAGAGCAGGCCGTCGTTCGCGGGATCGAGGAAGACCTCGACCAGACGGTTGCGCTCGGCCGGGTATTGGTAGCCGGACGGCGTGTCGACCACGACAGCATGGAAGTGCAGCGCCGTCTGGTCCCAGGTGAAGGCGAACTTCAACTCGACCGGGGCGTCGCCCGGGCGCACGTCCGCGAGCGAGTCCTTGAACTCCAGGCCGGCGACGCGGTGCCATTCCCACTTCTCCCGCGGCTGGTCGCTGGCCACCGCGATCGCACGGCGGGCCGGCGGCAGCACGCGCGGGCCGAGCAGCTCGCGCTGCGCCACGACGGAGGTCTTGTCGCCGAACGCGCCCTCGACGAACTCCGGGATCGCTGCCCGCGCCTGCTTCGCCACCGCGTCGCGGCCGAACCACGCGCGCACGCACTCGCTGGAAAGGAGATTGGCGGCCGAGATCACCAGCGCCGCCTGGGCTTCGGCGCCGCCCTCGCTCTTGCGCGCGAGCGCGCCGGCAAAACGGTGCAGCACCTCTCCGGGAAAATGATCCAGCAGCAGCGCCAGCGTCATCGCGTCCGGGAGCTTCTCCGGCGCGGCGTCGAGGGTGGCGTAGGCCAGCTGCGAAGCCGACGCCCCGCTCAGGACCGCGCGCTCGTCGAGCCACAGGCCCGGGAGCACCGCGCCCGCAACGTCGCCGGACTGCAGCACATGCACCGCGCCGAGGGCCTCCGTCGTGCGGTCGAGTCCGGACCAGGCGCTCTCGGCGGCGCGCCCGAGGCCGATGCCGAGGAAGGCGCCGAGCCGCGCGAGCGAGCCGAGTTTTTCTCCCGGCCCGGGAGCCGACCAGGTCAGCGCGCCCAGGCGCTGCGTCGCCTCCGGCGCCAGCACCGGCAGCGCCTGCCGCGCCGCGATCAGACCGGCGGCGAAAAGGCTCGTGGCCGCGTCGCTGGACGGCGCCGTGGCGGAGATGAGCCGGCGGACCGCCTCCACCGCGTCGCCGCCGTCGAGGAGTCCGAGGCGGTGCGCCGCGAGGGTCGCCGTCAGCTGCAGGCCCGGGTCGGCGGGCGTCTGCTGCAATTGCTGCCAAGCGAGCGCGACGTGCGCGCGGAGGAGATCCTGCTCGCCGCGGGTGAGCGCGCGCCGCGTGGAGTAGAGCCCGGCCTTGGCCAGGCCGAGCTGCACCTCGGGGGCGCGCATGAACAGCCGCTGGATGAGTCCGCTGCGAAGGTTCTCCGCCTGGATCATCGAGATGCCCTGGTCGATGCCGAGCACGTCGGGGTTGACCCAGCCCGTCTCGGGATTGAACGCGTCGACGAAACCGTAGCGCTTCCAGATGCGGTCGCCGTAGGCGAGGCGCAGGTGGCGCAGCACGGCCAGCGTCTCGCGCGGCGCGAAAATCAGGGAGCCCGCCGCGGCGCAAGGCACGATCGTGCCGTCCAACGAATTGAAGCGCAGCGTCCGCGGCGGACCACCCCAAGCCTTGTAGCCGGTGGCGGAGTCGGAGGCGGTCAGACCCCACAGGTTCGCTCCCCAGCTGGGAAACTCGTTCTTCAGGTCGATGCTGAACTGCCGCTGCGCGAGCGTCGCCAGCTGCGAGTTCTTGAAGTAATCCATCGTCGCGTCGCGTCGGTCGCGCAGGTCGAGATAGCCCTGCGGGAACTGGTGCACGAAGAGCGGCGGCTCCTGCACGTAGACGAAGTCGCCGTAGCGGCCGAGCGGCTTGCGCTCCCACGCGCGCCAGTAGGCGGCCGGCAGCGGCTGCGGCGACACGCCCAGCGCGAGGAAGCTCATCAGCACGTGCTCCGAGTAGCGGTCCCAGCGGTAGCGCGAGAAGCCGGTCTCGTCGTGCCAGCTCAGCGCGACCTGCTTCCCGTCGTTGAGGAACCAGTTCCAGTCGACGTCGCCGAGCAGGCGGTTGACCAGCGCGGTGATCTCCGGGTCGGCGAAATACTCGCGCGCCACGATCGCGCCGGCGTAGACGAGGGCGGAGTCGATGGACGACAGCTCGCACTTCCACGCGCGCTCGCCCGTGTCCATCTCCATGAAATGATAGAAGAAGCCGTTGTGCCGCGGCGCCTCGTGGGCGAGGAAGCGCAGCTTCGCACGCACGCGCTCCACCGCGGCCGCGCGGTTCACCCAGCCGCGCTCCGTCGCGATCACCCAGGCGCTGAAGGAGAAGCCTGACGCCGCGATGCTGGCCTTGCCCGCGCTCTCGGCGCCGTCGGCCCGGGCGCGATCGCGGACGAGCCCGGTGCGCGGGTGCGCCTGCTCCTGGAAGAACCGGAACGCCGTCCGCTCGATGTCATCCAGCAGCGTCTCGTCCTCCGGCGAGAGGGTCGCCGCGCGGGCGGGAGCGGAGAGAAGCAGGACCGCAGGCAGCATGAAGCAAAGCGTGCGACGCAGCGCCGGCCAGACGGCGAAACGGGAGACGAACAGCATGGTGTGGGTGCGATAACAGGGCGCCGCAAGCGCGCCGGGGATGGCGGACAGTTTCATGACAACGTTTGCAAAGCAAGGCCAAAAACGCCGCACGACTTGTCATTGGAGCCGAACGAACCGCCTCGGGCTATTTCCGGTCCGCCGTGCGCAGCGGCCGCGTGGACTCGCGAATCATCATCGGCGCCGGCATCTCGTCGAGCATCACGCGGGCGGCGGCGCCGGGGGAATTGGCCGCCTCCACCACGAGGCCGACGGCGCGCTCCGCCATGTCGGCCAGCGGCTGGCGCACGGTGGTCAGCGCCGGCTGGCAGGCGGTCGCCCAGATGCCGTCGTCGAAGCCGACGACGGAAAGATCGTCCGGGCAGCGCAGGCCGGCGACGTGCGCGGCGTTGATCGCGCCGAAGGCGATCTCGTCGTTGGCGCAGCACACGGCCGTCGGGCGCTCGGCGCACTGCAGGAACTTCGTGATGCCGGCGCGGCCGGTCTCCGCGCTGAAATTCCCCTCGAAGATCCACTCGGCCCGCGGCTTCACCCCGGCCTTCTCGAGCATCTCCAGGTAGCCGCGGCGCCGCTCGTCGGCGTCGCGCGAGCCGGCCGGGCCGAGCAGCAGGCCGATCTTCCGGTGGCCGAGCTGCAGCAGGAGGCTGGCGACCGAGCGGGCGCCGGCGAGGTTGTCCACCCCGACGACCGGCACGCCGAGGTCGGCCGCGCGCACGCCGGGCGGCAGGGCCGACTTGGTCAGCACGAACGGCCGGCGGTAGCCCTTCAGTTCCTGCACGTCGGCCTGCGACAGCGGCTCGGCCAGGTAGATGAGCCCCGAGGAGTTGAGCGCCAGGTGCTGCATCGCCTCGCGGAAGCTCGCGCCCTCCTTGCGGCGGAGCGTGCAGATGTGCACCCCCACCCGCGCGCGGCGGCGGCGTGGAGCGTGCCGGCGAGAAAGCGGCCGTAGAACTCGGAGAAGAAAATGTTTTCATCCAGCGGCACGACCACCGTGAGGGTGGTGTTCACGCCCTTGCGGAGCATGCGCGCGCCGAGGTTGGGCAGGAAGTGCTGCTTCTCGGCGAGGTCGAGGATCTCCTTGCGCCGGTCCTCGCGCACGAGGTGCGCCGTCTCGGGACGGAGGGCGCGGGAAACCGTCGACGGCGAGACGCCGAGCTTGGCGGCGATCTGGACGATACCGGTCTTGTCGAGCCGTTGGGAGCGGCGGGGGGCATGGGTGCGAGCATCGTGCAGGTCTGCGGGCGCCCGGCAAGCAAACGTGTGCAAAGAGGGATTGCCCGCGTCGCGGCGCCGGACCTAGCGTGCGCGCATGAACGCTGTCGTCGCCCGCCTCGCGCGCCTGGCGCTGCCGGGGCTCCTCTGCGTCGCCGCGCCCGCGGCCGAGCTCCGTCCCCCACCCGCCTGGCTCGAGCAGGCCGTGTTCTACCAGATCTACCCGCAGAGCTACGCCGACTCGGACGGCGACGGCATCGGCGACCTGCGCGGGATCATTCAGAAGCTCCCCTACCTGCACGACCTCGGCGTCACCGGCATCTGGCTGAATCCCTGCTTCGTCTCGCCCTTCCGCGACGGCGGCTACGACGTCGCCGATTTCTACCGCGTCGCGCCCCGCTACGGCACCAACGACGACCTGCGCGAGCTCTTCGCCGCGGCCCGGCGGCTCGGGATCCACGTGATGCTCGACCTCGTGGCCGCGCACACCTCCGACCAGCATCCGTGGTTCCGCGAATCCCAGCGGGCGGCGAGGAACGCCTACACGGACTGGTATATCTGGACCGCCGGCGTCGGGCAGCTCTTCGCCCCGAACCAGCAGGTGGTGGTCGGCACCGCCGAGCGCAGCGCGAACTACATCGCCAGCTTCTATTCCTGCCAGCCCGCGCTCAACTACGGCTACGCCCGGCCCGATCCGGCGCAGCCGTGGCAACAGCGGGTGGACGCGCCCGGTCCGCTGGCGGTGCGCGCCGAGCTGAAGAAGATCATGCGCTTCTGGTTCGAGATGGGCGCGAGCGGCTTTCGCGTCGATATGGCCGGCTCGCTGGTGAAGAACGACCCGGACGGCACCGCCACCGCCGCGCTCTGGCGCGAGTTCCGCGAGTGGATGGACCGCGACTATCCGGACAAGGCGATGGTCTCCGAGTGGTCCGAGCCGCAGCTCGCGATCCCGCAGGGCTTCCACATGGATTTCCTCCTGCAGTGGACGAAGCCGGGCTACGCGTCCGTCTTCCGCGAGCACGGCGGCCAGCCGGCGATCTTCGACCGGCGCGGCACGACGCCCTTCCGGAAATTCCTGACCGAGTTCGAGCCGCTCCTGGCCGCGACCCGCGGGCGGGGCTTCATGGCGCTCCACACCGGCAACCACGACACGACGCCGCGCCTCGGCAACGGCCGCGCGGCCCGCGACCTCGTCGTGGCGCACGCCTTCCTGCTCACCATGCCCGGCGTGCCGTTCCTCTACTACGGCGACGAGCTCGGGATGCGCTCGCCGCCGTTCACCGTGAACCGCGAGGGCGGCTACGAGCGCACGCCGGCGCGCACGCCGATGCAGTGGGACGCCACGCCCGGCGCCGGCTTCTCCACCGCCCCGCTCGAGAAATTCTACCTCGCGGTCGATCCGTCGCCCGAGCGGCCGAACGTCGCCGCCCAGCTGGCGGACGCCACCTCGCCGCTCCGCGCCGTGCAACGCTTCATCGCGCTGCGTCGCGCCCATCCGGCGCTGGGGGCCAGCGGGGATTTCCGCGCGCTGCTCGCCGACGCGGGCCAGCCGATCGCCTACCTCCGGACCCGTGAGCACGACCGCGTGCTGGTCGCACTCAATCCCACCGACCGCCCGCTCGCCGGCGTCCTCCCGGCGGATCTCGACCTCTCGCACGCGACGTCGCTCGACGGCGAAACGCACGCGCTCGCCGGTGCGGCCGGCGCCTGGCGCGTCGAGCTGCCGCCGCTCAGCTACGCGATCATCCAGCTCGCACGCTGAGCCGCGTCCGCGGGACGTCACGCGAATGCGACGGCGCGCCACGCAGATCCGCGCGGCTTCGCGGGCGGGCGCCGCCTCACTTCACCGGCTCGGCATCGGGCTTGAACCCGATCTTCGCGAGCGCGGGCGCGATCTCCGGATTGGCCATGAAGTTCTTCCAGACCAATCCCGAGCGGTGGTTCTCGATCATGACGACGATGGGCGCCTGGTTGAGCGCCATGTAGTCCTCGTCGAACCAGTTCCAGGTCTCGTTGAAACCGTCGTGGAAACCGAACGTGCCCCAGACGCGGTCGCCGAGGTCGCGGTAGAAGTGCTTCAGCGCGGCGAGCGACTCGTCGGGCGTGTAGGGCATGGACGAGAGCGAGGCCATGACGTTGATCGTGCCGTTGTCGTCGCGGGGCTCGGGCCGGCCGCCGCCGTTGTTCACGCCCGCGGAGCGTCCCCAGCAATCCGGACCGTAGCCGGCGTAGCCGCGCGGATTCGCCATGCAGTAGGCGCGCGCGATGCGGGCGATGGCGCGGTTGTTCTTGAAGTAGTTCGTATAGGCGTCGCGTTTCCCGCGCGGATCGAAGCCCAGATAGGAGAAATGGGTGAAGAACAGCTCCGCGCCGGGCCCCTCGCCCACCTCGAGCTTGATGCCGTAGTAGGTGTTCCCGTTCACGAAGTGGTCGCCCTGAGTCGTGCGACTCCAGCCGCGACGATAGCGCACGGCCAGGTCGGACTGCCCGGCCCAGCCGGTGTGATATAGGCTCGCGGGCACCGGATGCGTGGGCGACGCGATGGCGAGCAGGTAGATGATCATCGACTCGTTCCAGCCGACGAGCGGGTGGTTGATGTGGAAGCCGTGGTCGGGCGACCAGTGCCACCAGAGGAAGTCGCTGTCGGGCTCCTTGCGGAACCACGGCCACTCCACCTCGCGCCAGAAGCGCGTCACCGTCTCGCGGATCGCGCGCTCGGCCGCGGTGTCGCGGTCGAAATACTGCCGCGCCGCGAGCAGACCCTGCATCATGAACGCCGTCTCGACGAGGTCCGCGCCGTTGTCGTAGATGCCGAAATACGGGATCACCTGGCTGTTTCGCGCGTCGAGGAAATGCGCCCACGCGCCGTGAAAACGCGGCGCGGCGTCGAGGAAACGCAGGATCCTCTGCAGCCGCTCCGTCGCCTGCTCGCGCGTGATCCACTGGCGCTCGGTCGCCACGAGCAGCGCCATCACGCCAAAGCCGTTGCCGCCGAGCGCCATCAGGTTCCGGTCGCCGGGCAGAATCTCGGGCGCGAGGCCGGAATGCGCGTGCCCCGCCTCCCAGTAGTAGCGGAAGCACGCGAGCTGCACCATCTCGAGCAACTCGTCGTCCGTCATCGGGCGCGTCGTCGCCACCGCGGAGGGCGCGCTCAGGGGCGACTCGCGCCCGTCGAGATCGACCGCCGTCACCCGGTAGCTGGCGCGCTTCCCGGGCGCACCGGCCCAGTCCATGAAGCGCGTCCAGGCGTTGCGCTGCGTGCCGACAGGCTGGTAGGTCGTGCCGTCCTCCGAGCGATAGATGCGGTAGGCGAGCACGTTCTCCGAGGGACTGGGCTGCCACGACACGTCGAAGTGCCGCTCGTAGCCGGTGACCTGCACGGCGCCCGGCGCCGCCGGGGCCGGCGGCGTCGCGGCCTGACTGTCGACGATCATGAAATCATCGACGTAGAGCGTGTGCTCGCCGCCGTCGTCGAGTCCCTGGGTGAAGATCACGGCGACCGCATCCTGCATCTTGAACGTGCGGTCCGACGTGTCCCGGAAGATCGAGTGGCGCCCGTCCAGCGCGAGCTTCACCCGCACCCACTGCTTCGCCGGCAGCCGCGCCGTGCCCTGCACCAGCGTCTCGGGCGCGGCCCAGTTGTTGGCCGCGTCCTGCATCGTCACCCGCGGCGAGTTCTCGGCGGTGATCTCCGTGTCGGACCAGCACCAGAACGCCAGCGTGTCGCCGTCCAACTTGAGTTTCCGCCAGTCGCGGCCCGGATCCTTGATCACCGCGTGCCACGCCCCGCCGCTGGCGGACTTCCAGTGCAACTTGAGCGCGTTCGGCGGGCTCACGAAGCGCTCCGTCGTGGTCGGAAGCCGCTCGCCCAGGCGCTCGAAGGTGCTCGGCGCGACCACGCCGGCCTCGGTGTTGTAGTAGCCGCCGTTCGCCGGGCTGTTGTCGTAGAGCACGTGGAGGTCGTAGTCCGGCAACGCCGCGCGTCCCGCCCCCACCCCGCCCGCCAGTGCCAGCCAGCCCGCGAAAACCAGTGCCTGCAAACGTTGGCATTTCATGCCGCGAAAAAGCACCGCAACGCGCGAGCGCGAGCCTGAATCGGTTGCCCGGAGGATTTTCCGCGCTCCGCGCCGCCAGGCTCAGGCGTGCAGCGCGGAGCGCACGGCGGCGGCGACGCGCTCGACGTCGGCGGGCGCGATGCCCGGATGCAGCGGCAGGGAGAGCACCTCCGCGCAGGCCCGCTCGGTCTGCGGCCGCCCCACCTCGGCGGCATACCCGGGCTGCCGGTAGACCGGCACGGGATAAAGCACGCCGCAGAAAATGCCCTGCTCCTCCAGCGTCGCCCGCAGCGCGTCGCGGCGCGGCGTGCGCACTACGAACT
This sequence comes from Oleiharenicola sp. Vm1, assembly GCF_047777955.1. Lineage (GTDB taxonomy): Bacteria > Verrucomicrobiota > Verrucomicrobiia > Opitutales > Opitutaceae > Didemnitutus. The sequence goes on along the minus strand of NZ_CP180537.1, from coordinate 2,039,948 downwards.
GATGCCAGACGTGGGTGCGCCCCGGCGCCACGACCGGCAGCTGCAGCGGTGCGCCGGCCAGCAAGGCCGCGTAACGCGCGGCCAGCTGCCCGCGGGAGGCGTTCTCCGCCGCGAGGCGCGGCAGACGCGCGCGCAGGATCGCCGCCTGCAATTCGTCGAGCCGGCTGTTGCGCCCGTGCTCATCGCTCACGTAGCGCGTGCGCCAGCCGTATTGCCGGAGCCGTCGCACGCGCTCCAGCGCCGTCGCATCGCCGCCGACCACCGCGCCGCCGTCGCCGAGCGCACCGAGGTTTTTGGTCGGATAAAAGCTGAACGACGCCAGGTCGCCCCACGTGCCGGCCACGCGACCGGCCACCGTCGCGCCGTGCGCCTGCGCGCAGTCCTCGAGAACCTTGGCGCCGTGCGCACGCGCCAGCTCGACGATCGCCGGCATGTCGCAGGCCTGGCCGTAGAGGTGCACCGGGACGACCGCCCGGATCCGCCGCGCGCCATCCGCGCGCAGCGCCTCGGCCAGCGCGGCCGGGCTCATCAGCATCGTGTCGGACTCGATCTCGACGTAAACGGGCTCCGCTCCGGTCGCGACAATCGCGGCCACGGTGGCGGTCACGGTATTGGCAACGGTGGCGACGCGATCGCCCGGCCCGATGCCGAGCGCGCGCAGCGCCAGCTCGATCGCGTCGGTGCCGTTCGCCACGCCGGCGCAGCCGCCGGCGCCGAGAAACGCCGCGAACTCCGTCTCGAAGGCCGCGAGCTCGCGCCCGTGGATGTAGGTGCCGCTCTCGAGCACGCGCGCGATCGCGGCTTCGATCTCGACCTTGGCGGCCAGGTAACCGGCCTTCGGGTCGGCGGAATAGAGTCGGCGAGGAGAGTCAGCCATCGGATGATTCAAAGTCGGATCTGCGCCAGCCAAGCCGCGTGCTCGCGATGCCAGGCGACGGTGCGGCGGAAGCCCTCCTCGACCGAGACCTGGGGACGCCAGCCTAACAAACGGCCAGCCTTGGTGATGTCGGCCCAGGTCTGCTGCATGTCGGCCGCGTGCGGCGGCCTGCCGACGAGCCTGGCCTTCCGACCGAGCGCTGACTCGATGCAGCCGATAATCGCGTGCAGGCTGACGGGATTGTTGCCACCACCGAGGTTGACGATCTCGTAGCCGACTGGCTTTGCCGCCAGCACCGTGCCGTGCGCGATGTCGTCGACGAAAGTGAAGTCTCGTGCCTGGGTGCCGTCGCCGAAGAGCTCGATCGGTTGCCCGCGGGTGATCCACTCGATAAACCGGAACGGCGCCATGTCCGGGCGCCCCGCCGGTCCGAACACCGTGAAGTAGCGCACGACCGTCGTGTCGAGACCGTAGAGCTTGTGGTAGGTGTAGGCCATCAGCTCCGCCGCCTTCTTCGTCGCGGCGTAGGGCGAGAGCGGCGTGTTGACCGGCTGATCCTCCGTGAACGGCATCGGACATCCGGCGTAAAGCGACGAGGTCGAGGCCAGCACCTGCTTGCGCACGCCGTGGCGGCGCATCGCCTCCATGACGTTCAGCGTGCCGTGGGCGTTGGTCGAGAGGTAGACGTGCGGGTTCTCGAGACTGAAACGCACGCCGGCGCGCGCCGCCAAATTGAACACGGCGTCGAACGGGAACTCCGTGAACAGAGCCTCGAGCGCCGCCAGATCCTCGAGGTCCAGCGCGCGGAAGTGGAAGCGCCCGTGCTTCACGGCCCGGCCCGCGTAGCGCGACGTCACCGCCGCACCGGGCAGGAATTGCTCCGTCGCGCCGAGCAGGCGGGCGAGCCGGTAGTCCTTCAGTCGTGGATCGTAGTAGTCGTTCAGATTGTCGACCCCCACGACGGTGTGGCCGTCCGCGAGCAGCCGCTCGCAGACTTTCGAGGCGATGAAGCCCGCCGCACCGGTGACCAGATAGACCATGCGCGGCGAGCTTGGGCGGCGCCATGGCCGACTACAAGCCCGCGTCGCCGCGGGCGGCCGCCTCCGTTCCCTCAGCGCGCCGCGCGGGCGGCGAGGTATTGCTTCACTTCGGCCAGCGAACGGGTGTTGAACACGTTTTCCTTCGTCAGCCAGCCCTTGCGGGCCGCGGCCACGCCGGCGCGGAACCATTGCAGCTGGCCGGTCGCGTGCGCGTCGGGGTTGATGCTCGTGAGCAGCCCGCGCTCGGCCGCGCGCCGCCACAGGCGCCAGTCCATGTCGAGGCGCCACGGGGCGGCGTTTAACTCGATGATCACGCCGTGGGCGATCGCGGCATCGATCACCTTGTCGGCATCGACGTCGTAGCCCGGCCGCTCCAGCAGCAGGCGGCCGGTCAGGTGCCCGAGCATCGTGACGCGCGGGTGCTCGATCGCCCGGATGATGCGCGCAGTCATGTCCTCGCGGCTCTGCTTAAATGACGAGTGCACCGATGCGACCACGTAATCCAGGGTCGCCAGCACGTCGTCGGCAAAATCGAGCCGCCCGTCCGGCAGGATGTCCACCTCGCTGCCGGCGAAGACATGCGTCGTGAATTTCTTCGCCGCGTTCAGCTTCCGGATCGCCGCGACCTGCGCGGCCAGCCGCGCCTCGTCGAGACCGCGGGCCTGGAAACTGGATTTCGAGTGATCGGCCACGCCGAAATATTCCCAGCCAAGCTCCTGCGCCGCGCGCGTCATCTCCTCGAGGGTGTTGTGGCCGTCGGACTCCGTCGTGTGGTTGTGGAACACGCCGCGCAGGTCGCCTTCCTCCAGCAGGCGCGGCAGCGGCCCGGCCTCGGCGGCCTCGATCTCGCCCAGGCCCTCGCGCAGTTCGGGCGGGATGAAAGGCAGGCCGAGCGCGCGGAAGAGCTGCTCCTCCGTCGCGATGTCCGTCTGCCGTCCGCGGTCCTCGGCCTTCTGTTTCGCCGTGCCCTCGCCTTCCGCGGGCACGAGTCCCCACTCGCTCATGCTCAGCCCGCGCTGCAGGGCGCGGTGGCGCATCTGGACGTTGTGGTCCTTCGACCCGGTGAAGTGGTGCAGCGCGAACACGAACTGCTCCGGCGGCACCATCCGCAGATCCGCCTGGATGCCCGATTGGAGGCGCACACTGGCCTTCGTCTCGCCGTGTGCGGTGACCTCCTTCACCTCCGGCCGCCGCACGAACCAGTCCGCCACCGGCTGCGGGTCGCGCGTCGCCACGAGGAAATCCAGATCGCCCACCGTCTCGAGCCGGCGGCGCAGGCTGCCGGCGTGCTCCGCCTGCTCGACCTGCGGCAGCGCGCGCAGCCCCGCCAGGATCGGCTCCGCCGCCTGCCATGCCTCGAACCAAACGTGGCGCTTGCCGTAGGCGACGCGGTTGGCGATGCCCTCGAGGATCTTCGCCTGCGTCTTCTCGCCGAAGCCCGCCAGCGCCGCCACCGTGCCCGCCCGGCACGCCGCCTCCAGCTTGGCGATCGAGTCGACGCCGAGGTGCTCGTGCAGTGCCTTGATCTTCTTCGGGCCGACGCCGGGGATCTCCAGCAATTCCACCAGGCCGGGCGGCAGCGACGCCTTCAGCTTCTCGTAAAACTCCAGCTTCCCCGTCGTGTGCAGCTCGCCGATCTTCTGGGCCAGCGCCTCCCCGATGCCCTTCACCTCCTCGAGCGTGCCGGCGGCGACGCGCGCGGCGATCTCTTCCTCGCTCAGCGACTCGATCAGGCGCGCGCCCGTGACGTAGGCGCGGATCTTGAACGGATTCTCGCCCTTCAACTCGAGCAGCGTCCCGATGTCCGTGAGCACGGCGGCGATCTCGGCTTTTTTCATCGCGGCAACAGTTAGGCCGATCCGCGGCCCGCGCCAGCGCGAAGCTGCGCCTCGGCCCGCGCGCGCAGCTGCGGGCGGTTCAACTTGCCCGCCTCGCTCAGCGGCCAGTCGGCGAGCGCCAGGTAGTCCTTCGGCCGCTGCGGCGCCGACAGCTCGCGCTGCGCCGCGACCCGCGCCCGCGCGACGTCGAAGCCCTCGCCCGCCGCGAACAGGGCCACGACGCGCTCGCCCCACTCGCGATCCGGGACGCCGATCACCGCCACGCGCGCACAGCCCGTCGCGGACTTCAGCACGGCCTCGACCTCCAGCGGCTGCACCTTCTCGCCGCCGGAGATGATCACCGCGTCGCGCCGCCCCAGCACGTGCAGGCGCCGCGCGGCGTCAAAGCGCCCGACGTCGGCCGTCGCGAACATCGTCCGCTCGTGCCGCCAGTCCGGGTAGTAGCCGCGAAACACCGAGCGCCCGCTGATGCAGATGACGCCGTCGTCGCCCAGCTCGACCCGGGCATGTGGCATCACCCCGCCCGCGCTGCGCTCGCCGCGCGCGAATTCCTCCGGCCGCAGCGCCGCGACCATCGCCGCGGTCTCCGTCATGCCGTAGCTCAGCGCCAGCGGCACGCGCGCCTCGGCCGCGCGGTCCAGCAGGTCCGGCCACGCCGGCGCCCCGCCGAGGAAAACGATCCGAAAGCTCCGCAGCCACTCGACCGCCGCCGGCTCGCGGAGCAGCCGCTCCAGCTGCGTCGGCACGAGCGAAACCACCCAGCCATCGGCCTGCGCCGGCAATGCCGGCCGCTCGCCCGCCTCGATCGCCTTCCAGCTCGCCGGGCGGAACTCGCCGCCGGTGACGGCGCAGCGCATCCAAGCCATGAAGCCGCTGACGTGATGCAGCGGCAGCAGACCGAGCGCGTTCACGCGCGCGAGCCCGAAGTGCGTGGAAAACCCCTGCACCGCCGCCACGATCGTGTAGCTGTCGTGCCGCGCAAACTTCAACCGCCCCGACGAGCCGCCGGTCGGAATCATCAGCCAGCCGAGGCCGAGCTGCGCCTTCGTCGCCTCGGTCGGCGCCAGCGGCAGGCGCGCGCACTCCTCGCGCTCCGCGGCGCTCCACGCCGGGTTGCCCAGGAAAACCTCGCCCGTGCCCGCCACCGCGCGCGCGAACGCCGCGCGAAACTCGCCGGAGTCCGCCGCGCTGACGAGCGTGCGGCGTGCCTCGGCGACCGGGCCGGTCCCGAGCAAGCGCGCTAGCTCGCGGCGTTCCATAGGACCTCCGGATCGACGGCGTCGCCCCACGCCGCATCGAGCAACGGCCCGATCGCCGGGCCGTCCCATGCGCGCTCGCCGAAAATTTCGCCCACGCCGAAGCCGAGCGGCCGCTCGGTCAGCTTTTCGGCGAACGCTGTCCGCAGGATCTGCGCGCGCGCGAGCGCCGACTCGATGGCGCTCGACAGCACCAGGTCGGGCTTCGTCGCGCGCGCCCACGCGACCAGCTCGTCCAGCGGACCGGCGAGGGCGGGCTTCACGACGAACACGCCGCTCCAGCCCCGCGCCTGCCACTCGCGCGCCGCGGCGAGGTGCGCGACCGACTCGTCGAGGGCCAGCTTCACCGGGTAATCCTCCGCCAGGCCGAGGAGCGTGTCCGTCTTCAGCACCGGCTGTTCGACGAACTCCACCGGCCGCTCCGCGCAAAACTCCAGCCAGCGCGTCGCGTCGCGATTCGACCACGCGCCGTTGGCGTCGAGGCGGAGCTTCGCGTAGCCCGGCAGACGCGCGAGCAGGTCGTCGAGCACGGGCATTTCCTCTTCCGCGCGCTCGACGCCCACCTTCCACTTGAAGGCCAGAAAACCCGCCTCGAGCTTCGCCTCCGCCGCCGCGAGCGCCGCCCGGCCCGCCGGCAGCAGCGCCGCGACCGGCAAACGCAAACCCGCGGCCGGCGCGGGGCGCGCGGCCTGGTTGTCCTCCCGCAGGTTCGCGAGTGCGAAGCGCACGCAGCCCATCCGCTCCGGCACCGCCGCCAACGCGCTGGCGTCGAGCGTGTCACCGAGCCGGGCGCAGACCTCCCGCGCCTCCGCCAGCGTCTCGGAGCCGAACCAGGGGATCGGCGCCACCTCGCCCCAGCGCACCGTGCCGTCCTCCGCCTCGGCCCGCAGCAGCAGCCCCTCGCGCTCCGTCCACCGGCCGTGCGCCGTGCGCAACGGCGCGCGCAACGGGCGCCGGTAGGTGCGGAAGCTGAAGCGCAAGGACATCCGCACCAAGCAAGACACCGAAGACGCACTTGGCAAAAGTTTCTCGTTGAGGTTCCGCCGGAGCGGAGTATTTCGCTAACGGCAACACCATGACCAAGTCTGTTGCCGCCGAATCCGACTTTTATCTCCCGGCCGATTCGTTCTTCGCCGCCAATGCTCCGAGCGCGCTGACCTACGACGACGTATCGCTCGCCACGCTCTTCAGCGACATCCTGCCGAAGGACGCCGACACCTCGACCGTGATCGCGGACGGCCTGCGCCTGCAGATCCCGATCATCTCGTCCGACATGGACACCGTCACCGAGTCGCGCATGGCGATCTCGATGGCGCTCAACGGCGGCATCGGCCTCATCCACTACAACCTCCCGGCCAAGGACCAGATCAAGGAAGTCGCCCGCGTGAAGCGCCACGTGCACGGCCTGATCCAGGACCCGATCACCGTTTCGCCCGACGTCACGATCGGCGACGTCCTCCAGATGATCGAGCAGCGGCGCTTCGATTTCCGCACTTTCCCCGTCGTCGAGGAGAGCGGCAAGCTCGCCGGCCTCCTGTCCGGCAACCTGGTCAAGGAGCGCTACAAGTCGAAGAAGGTCGCCGACGTGATGACACCGCGCAAGCAGCTCGTCACCGTGAACGAACGGGCCCTCGGCGCCGATCCGATCAAGGAGGCCGACAAGTTCTTCACCGAGCACGTCGGCATCCACAAGATCCTCGTCGTCGACACCCAGGACCGCCTGCGCGGCCTGATCACCAGCTCCGACGTCGAGCGCATCACCTCGGAGGCCAAGTCCCGCCGCAAGCCCGCGCGCGACTCGCAGTTCCGCCTCGTCGTCGGCGCCGCCCTCTCCCCGATCCGCAAGCCCAACGGCGAACTCGACCGCGACAAGGTCATCGCGCACGTCGGCGCGCTGGTTGACGAGGCGGTCGATTGCGTCGCCGTCTCCACCGCGCACGGCCACACCGCCGGCGTGGGCGACGTCGTCCGCCTCGTGCGCGGCGCCTTCCCCGCCCTGCCCATCATCGCCGGCAACGTCACCAGCGGCTCCGGCGTGGAGTTCCTCGCCGACTGCGGCGCCAACGCCATCAAGATCGGCCAGGGCCCCGGCTCCATCTGCACGACGCGCGTCGTCGCCGGCGTCGGCATCCCGCAGCTCACCGCGCTCTACGTCGCCAGCCAGGGCGCGGCGAAGAAGGGCGTGAAGCTCATCGCCGACGGCGGCATCACGAAGTCCGGCGACATCGTGAAGGCCCTCACCCTCGCCGACGCGGTCATCCTCGGCGGCCTGCTCGCCGGCTGCCGCGAGGCGCCGGGCGAAATCATGGAGATCTCGGGCAAGCTCTATAAGCAATACCGCGGCATGGGCAGCCACGCCGCGATGAAGGCCGGCTCCGCCGCGCGCTACGGCCACGACAAGAACGACACCGTGCGCAAGGTCGCCGCCGAGGGCATCGAGGCGCTCAAGGAAGTCTCCGGCTCGGTCGACGACGTGCTCAACACGCTCATCGGCGGCGTCCAGTCCGGCATGGGCTACCTCGGCGCCAAGACGCTCCCCGACCTCCGCGCCAAGGCCCGCTACGTCCGCGTCACGCCCGCCGGCCAGAAGGAAGCCGCGCCGCACGACGTCATCGAGGTCGCGACCCGCAAGGGCTGACGGGGGCCGGCCATGGCGCCGGATACCTAATCAGGAAGCATAGCGCCGCTAAATTGAGGAGGCGTTTTCACTTCCTGCTTGCGAGGCCGCGGCTGACGGGAAGCCTTCCGAAAGTTCCAGGGCGGGCCGACCGGGAACACGCGCGCCCCCATGACTTCTTCCCATTGGCTGCTTGCATTGTTCCTGTTGAACGCCACCGGCGTCGCGTCCGCCTCCCCGCGCAGCACCACCGCACCGAATGACACCGACGACGAACGCCTGATCGAAAGGCTCGCCGCCGTGAATGGACAAACGGCCGATGCAGCCGGAAACCTGCTGCCGCATCCGCTGACTGCCGTCGCGATGGCCCGCGGCGGTGTCCCGGCCAACATGGTGCGCGTGTCCACGGGGAACGACCGGGCTCTCGGCGCGTTCCTCGCCGGCAGATACGAGGTCACGAACCTCGAGTATGATGATTTTCTGCGGGCCACCGACTCGTCCCGTCGGCCCGAAACGTGGGCCGGCGGTCAACTTCCCGCGAAGCAGGCGAACCATCCCGTCACCGGCGTCAGCCGCGACGATGCGCTCGCCTACTGCGCGTGGTTGACGGCGCGCACGGGACGCAGCGTCTCGCTCCCGACGGAGGCGCAGGCCAGACAGCTGAGGCAGGGCGCCTCGCGCGGCACACCCGCCGGCGCACACATTCACGTCGTAGGCAGCGACCGTCGGGACATGAACCACTGGGGTTGCTACGACGTGCTCGGCAACGCCGATGAGTTCACCGCGGACGGCGCCACCGATACACCGGACGCGCTTCGTGGATTCAGATTGGTCATGGAAGCTCCCGCAAGCGACGCGGCCGCCGAGCTTGGGTCGGCCACTCCAGGCACGTCACCACCGCCCTATTATGGCGCCTACTTCACCGACCACCCGCAGAGTCAGGCCGTTCAGGCCGGAGCGCGCGTGACGCTGACTGCGCACGCCACCGCCCTCATCGGCAGCGAACGCATCCGCTACCAATGGTATTTCAACGGCGTGCCCCTCTCCGGTGCGACGAACGAAAGCTACACGATTGCGAACGTTCAATCCACTGACGTCGGCATCTATCACGTCGAGGCGTCGCTGCCGAATCCGGCCCCCAGCCCTTTGAAGGGATCCGAGCCAAAGGATCAGCCCGCCGAACCGCCGCCTTCGCCGGCACACCGCCGTTGGCCACTCGCTGGAAAGTCCGTCAAAGCACCGACTTTTACTCGAACTATTCTCCCACCGATTTGTCGGACTTCCAGTTCACGTCCGACGACACCAGCACGACGGCCTCCTACCGAAATCCTCCGCTCGGCACGGTCACCGAACTCGAGCTGACCGTGTTTGGCGCGTGGGGCAACGTCACCGCCACCGCCGCAGAGGTTCGAGCGCTGACTGAGGGGGCGGTCCCGGTGATCACCACCCAACCGCGCAGCGTGACCGTCACTCGCGGCAGCAACGTCACTTTCCAGGTCGCCGCGACCGGCGCACCCACACCGTCTTTCCAGTGGTTCCGCAACGGAACCACCCTCGCCGGAGCCAACACCGACACGCTTGTCCTCGCCAACGTGCAGGACGCCGAAGCCGGCAGCTACACGGTCACGGTAACCAACTCGCTCGGAACCGTCACCAGCGCACCTGCCACGTTGAGCCTGAGCGTGGCGAGTCCGGCCAGCGCGGCGAGCGGCGGCGGTGGAGGCGCACCCAGTTGGGGTTTCAACGCGGTCGCCGTCCTCGTCCTGCTCCGCGCTCTACGCGGGAACAGGCGTCGCTGATCCGCTCGAGCGACTCTCAGCTCACGCGCCACTCGAGCCACCACGTCGCCGTGGCGCCGGGCGGGATCACGCCGAACTGTTTCCAGTCGTTCACCGCCTGCGCCAGCGAGTCCGGCGCGCCGTTCGTGGGCTCGAGCGCCACGTGATGGAAACCCGCGTGGCCGCGGTTGAGCCACAGCCCGAGGAGCGGCGCCGCGGCCGCATCCCAGCGCAGTTCGAGCCGGTCGCCCGTGCGGTCGTTTGCCAGGGCGGCGAACCCCTCGCGCAGCGGACCGGCGAAGCCCTTGATGCAACCGCGCGGCATGCCGGGCGTCTCGAGCCGGTCGAGCCGGAAGCCCGGCTGCGGTTCCGGGAAGCTCCAGAGATCACCCTGCGCGATCGGCTGCGTGCCGATGCCGCCGTTGACCCGCAGCGTGCGCACCTCGCGGGGCAGTTCCAGGCGGTCGCCGTCCGCGATCGTGAACAGCGGGTGCACGCACCACACGTATTCCTCCGCCGCCGCGCCGACATTCGTCAGCGCGTAGTCGAAACGAAAACCGTGCGCCGTGACCGAGATGGCGCGGCGGAATTTCAGCGGCGTCACCGGCAACGTCACCTCGGCCGTCAGCCGGCCGGCGGCCAGCTCCGCCTCGTCGAGTCGCCATTCCTGAAACCAGACCTCGCCGTGGTCCGGCACGCGGCGGCCGCGCCACTCGCACGCCGCCACGCTGGGCACGCACTCGTCGATGCCCGCCTGCGGACTGCCGCCGAAATCGTCGCCCGGCGCGCTCCGCCACAGCCACGTCACACCGGCGCGATGCCAGCACCAGTCGCGTCCGGTGCGCCGGCTGCGCAGACTGACGACCCGGCCGCCCAGCGCTGGCACCATCGCCAGCTCGGCCCCCGCCGTCCGCAGCCCGACGACTGCGAATCCCTGCTCCGTTCCCGTGAAGATCTCCGCACGCATCCGGACAGCATGCGCCGGACGCCGCCGGGCGTCGAGCCCGCGCCGCACGGGGATGACTTGGTTTTGCCTTGCCGCGCCGCGCCCGGTCGCGTTTGAGCTGTTCGGCAACTGGGGACTCACTTCCCGGCTGCCGCCCCCAGCATGTCGCTCACACCGTTTCGCAGCCAGTTGATCGCCGACGTCGGCATTTCCTTCGGAGACGAAGGCAAGGGCCGCCTCATTCCCGAGGTCGTGCAGGAGTTGCACGACACGCCCGCCGCGGTCTCGGTGGTGTTCAAGGTCAACGGCGGCTCGAACTCCGGGCACACGGCCGGCGGCATCAAGCTGAACCTCCTGCCCGCGGGCGTGGTCGAGAAAAGCGTCGCGCATCTCGCCATCGGCGCCGGCGTGGTCGCCGACCCGCGCAAGATCCTCTGGGAGGCCCGCCCGCTCGAGGCGAAGGGCTACGCGATTTTCAGCCGCCTGCTCGTCGACGAGCGCGCGATGGTCTCCGACCTGTCGCATCGCCTCCTCGACCTCGCATGGGAGGACTACCGCGTGAACGTCCTGAAGGAGGAGCCGCGCGGCTCCACCGGCCGCGGCATCACCCCGTCCTACCAGGACGAGACCGGCCAGTGGCAGGTCACGTTCGCCGACTTCCTCGGCGGCGAGAACTACTTCAAGCGCAAGATCGCCGGCCGCGCCGACCGCGCGCTGCGCACCATCCAGCACGTCTGCCAGGTGTCGCCGGCGGCGTGGGAGGCGTTCTTCGAGAAGCTTTCGGCCGCGGAGCAGCGCGCGAACGCCGAGGCGATCGAACTCGGGCTGTTCGCCCCGACGGAGTTCGATTTCAACCGCTTCCGCGGCGCGGCGCCGTTCACCCTCAATGTCGACGAGCTGGCGCGCGTGTATTGGGACGCCGGCCAGCAGCTGCGCGCCAACATCGGCGAGGTGCGCGAACTCGTGCTGCGCGAGCTCGCCGCGGGCCGCTCCATCGTCGGCGAGTTCGGCCAGGCCTACTGGCTCGACAAGCGCCACGGTTTCTCGCCGAACGTCACGGCCTCGCACACGTTCACGCCGGAGTTCTTCGAGAGCGCGGGCGTGCCGGTGCAGCCGATCCACACCTTCGCCGTCGCGAAGGCCTACGACACCAAGGTCGGCACCCACACCTTCCTCACCCAGATGGACGACGCGCTGCCGATTTGCCAGAAGCTGAAGCAGATCGAGTTCGGCACCGTCACCGGCCGCCAGCGGATGGTCGGCTGGTATGACGCGGTGGAAAAGGGCGACGCGCTCCGCTACGGCGGATACCAGGACCTGATGATCAACAAAATCGACGCGCTCACCGGCGCGACCGAGCTGCTCATCTGCGTCGCTTACGAGGATGCCAGCGGCAAGCGCTACCCGCACGTCCCCCGCAACGAGGCGCTCCGCAAGACGCTGCGCCCCGTCTACGAAAAGCACGCGGGCTGGACGCAGGACATCTCCGGCGTCCGCCGCTTCGGCGAACTGCCGCGCGCCGCGCAGCTCTACACCGCCGCGATGGTGCGCAGCCTGGTGCGCGTCGCCTACGGCGACCGCCCGCCGGCCGCATTGCCGAACCTGCGCTACCTCGGCGTCGGCCCCCAGCCCTCGCAGATCATCAAGGACGTGCCGGCGACGGCGGAGCTCATCGCCCTCAAATAAAACAGCCGCGCTGGCCCGCGCGGCTGGAAGACAAAAATCCGGCGGAGCCGGCGGCGCTTACTTGCGCGCTTTGACGAGGCCGAGCTCTTTCTTGATATTCTGCACGCTCGGCAGGGAAATATTGAGCGCCTGGGCGATCTCCGCCCCCGTCTTGCCGGCTTGCGCAAGCGCCTTCAGCTTCTGCTTGGTCTCGGCCGTGATCACCGCGCGGGGCTTGCGGCCGGACGACGCGGCCTTCGCCGCGACCTTGGCCCCGCCCGACTTGGCGGCGGCACGCAGCGCGTCGATCAGAGCGTCCACGGACTTGAAGCCAAACTTGCCCGGCAGGGCGAGCAGCTTGCGATTGAATCCGGCCAGCTCCTTTTCGAGCTTGGCCATCTCCCGTTGATATTGCTCCAGCTTCTTGAATTTGTCGGTAACCATAGTGATGGAATTATCCCGCATTGGCTGCTTATAGCAAGCCACCATACGGCCTACCATCCGACCGGGAAATCCGCACCGCCAAATCAATAATCCTGCAAGCGCTGCTCGCCCGCGCCACGGTCCGGCTGAATCCGAGCCAATACCTCGCCCAGCAAGTAGATAGAGCCGGTCACGACCACAATATCGTCCGCCGATCCGAGCGCGCAGCGCTGGGCATCCGGAAAGACCGACTCGATCGTCGCGCGTCGGAGGCGGCCCGACAAGGCCGGTCCCGCAATGCGCTCGAGCTCCTCGTAGCTGCAGGCGCGGGCCTGGTGCGGCGGGATCAGGTGCACTTCCTTGGCGTGCCGCGCGATCACCTCGAACAGCGCGCGCGCGCGAAACTCGCCCAGCACGCCCGTGACCACGATCGGGCGCCGGCCGGTTTCCTGCACCAGCCGCGCCAGGTTCGCATCCAGCACGGCGGCGCCTTCGGGATTGTGGGAGGCGTCGAGGATGAGGGGACGGCCGCCGATGGCGGTGCGCTCCCAGCGGCCGGTCCAGGTGACATGCCGCAACCCGTGCGCGATGGCGGCCTCGTCCAGGCGGGGGAACCGCGGGCTCAGCCCGCGCGCGGCCAGCGTGGCGGTGGCGGCGTTCCACCGCTGGTAATCGCCCTCGAGATTCGTCTCCGGGTAGCGCGCCAGGTCGTCGCCGTAAATCTCCCGCACCGCGCTGATCGGCGCCCCGCGCTCGCGGGCGATCGCGCGGATCACCGTCTCGGCGTCCGCCGGCAAACGGCCGAGCACGACCGGGCGGCCGGGCTTGATGATGCCCGCCTTCTCGGTGGCGATCTGCGCGAGGGTGTCGCCCAGCTGCTCCATGTGATCGTAGCCGATCGAAGTGATGACCGTCACCTCCGGCTGCACGATGTTCGTGGCGTCCAGCCGGCCGCCGAGGCCGACCTCGATCACGGCCGCGTCCACGCGCTCCCGCGCGAACTGCAGGAACGCCATCGCGGTCATGAACTCGAAGAAACTCGGGTGTTCGTCCAGGCCGCCGGCGCCGAGCCGCTCGGCGACCGGGGCCAGTTCCCCCGCGTAGCGCAGGATCTCGGCCTCGCTGAGAATCGTGCGGTTCACCTGCACGCGTTCTCCGAGCTTCACGAGGTGCGGCGAGGTGTAGAGGCCGGTCTTGTAGCCCGCGTGGCGCAGGATCGACTCGATCATCGCCGACACGGATCCCTTGCCGTTGGTGCCGGCGAGGTGGACGACCGGGTAGCGGCGCTCGGGATGGTCCAGCGCATCCGCGAAGACGCGCATGCGGTCGACGCCGAACTTCACCCCCACGCTCTTCAGGGCGTAAAGATACTCCGTGGCCGCCGCGTAGTCGGCGAAGCGCGGAGACAGCGAGGGCATCGCGCGCGGTCCGGGAATCAGGTCGCGGCGACCGCGGCCTCGTGGGCCGTGACCGCAGCCACGGCGCGCGTTTTCTTCCTGAGGAAGAGAACCTGCAGGAGGTCGCGCAGGCGGTCGCGCATTTCCGTGCGCGGCACGATCTGGTCGACCAACCCGTGCTTGAGGAGAAATTCCGCGGTCTGGAAACCCGGGGGCAGCGTCTGCTTCGTGGTCTCCTTGATGACGCGCGCGCCGGCGAAGCCGATCAGGGCGCCGGGTTCGGCGATGATCACGTCGCCGAGCGTGGCGAAGCTCGCCGTGACGCCGCCGGTCGTGGGGTGCGTGAGCACCGAGATGAAGGGCAGCTTGGCCTCGGCGAGGCGGCCGAGGGCGGCGCTGGTCTTCGCCATCTGCATGAGCGAGTAGATGCCCTCCTGCATGCGGGCGCCGCCGGACGAGCTGACGATGATGCACGGGCATTTCTGCTTCAACGCGCGCTCGATCGCGCGCGTGATCTTCTCGCCGACCGCCGCGCCCATGGCGCCGCCGCAGAAACGGAAGTCCATCACCGCGAGCGAAACCGGGATGCCGTGGATCTTGCCCGTGCCGCAGATCACCGCCTCGGGCAGGCCGCTCTCCTTCTCGTATTTCTTGATCCGGTCGGGATACGCGGCGGAATCGACGAACTTCAGCGGGTCGGCCGACTTCACGCCGGCGTCGTATTCGTGGAAGCTCCCCTCGTCCACCAGCCCGGCGATGCGCGCGCGCGAGCCGATGGGGAAATGGTAGCCGCTCTTCGGCACGACCATGAGGTTCGCCTCAAGGTCCTTGTTGAAGATGATCTCGCCGGAGACCGGGCACTTCGTCCACAGGCCCTCCGGGATGTTCTTCTTCTTCTTGGGCGTGGCCAGCTTGGGTTTCGAGAAATGCGACATGGCGCGAGGGAAATCAGCCGTGACCGAAGGTGATGACGTCGAGGTTCAACGCGCCGGCTTTTCGCAGGACTGCGGCGCAGGCGTTGAGCGTGGAACCCGTGGTGAAGACGTCATCGATGAGGAGATAATGATGGCCGGGCGTTATGACTGCGCCGGGGGCCAAAGCAAAGGCATTTTTCAAGTTCCGCTGGCGGGTGGCGCGGTCGAAGTGCGTTTGGGAAACCGTGTCGACCGCCCGCACGAGCAAATCCGCGATGCGCGCCTCGCCATCAACCGCTTGCACCGCACATTCCGCCAGCAATCGGCTCTGGTTGTAGCCGCGCTCGCGCTGCTTGCGCGGATGCAGGGGCACGGGCACGAGAATCTTACTCCGCACGAAATCGGCGTAACCCGGCGCGCGCCGCATCAGCGCGACGACGTCCTCCAGCACGTGCAGCCCGTGGTGGTATTTCAGCGCGTGGATCAGGGCGCGCCCCGGCCCCCGGGACAGGATCGCGGTCTTGCCCTCGCGAAACTCCGGCACCAGCGCCTCGCAGTGCTCGCACAGGCGGTTGACCTCCGACTCGCCGTAGTAGGGATGGCCGCACGTCGTGCAGTGCGGCGGAGCCACCACGTGCAGCTGCGGCGCGCAGGCCGGGCAGAGGTGCCGCAAGCCGTGCGCCTCGACGACGCCCTGGCAGTGCACGCAGGTCCGCGGAAAGACCACGTCGAGCGTATCCCGCCAGGCCCGTTGCAGCACGGCGTTCATCGCCCGCCACTCAATACTTCACCTTGACCAAAAACAAGCCCTGCGGCGGCGCCGTGACCACCGTCGGGATGCGCCGGCGCGTGCGGATCAGCTCCGCGATGTGCGCGGGCGTGAGCTTGCCGAGGCCGACGTTGATCAGCGCGCCGGTGAGGCTGCGCACCATCTTGTAGAGAAAGCCGTCCGCCTCGAACGTGAACGTCAGCTCGCGCCCGCGCCGCCGGATCTCGAGCCGGCGCAGGTCGCGGACCGTGGTCTCGTAGGTGCGGTCGTTTTCGCCCGAGAAGGCCCAGAAGTCCTGCCGGCCGCGCAGCACCTTCGCCGCGCGCTCCATCGCCGCGAAATCGAGCGGCCGGTCGAACGACCAGCGATAGGCGGTATGGAACGGGTCCGCTTCGCCGAGAAACACGTGATAGCGATACACCTTCCCCTTCGCGGAAAAGCGCGCGTGGAAACTCGCCGGCGCCCGGCGCACGCTGACGATCTGGATGCTCTTCGGCAGCGTCGCCTGCAGGGCGAGGCGCAGCTTGTCGGCGCCGTGCGGCCAGGCCGCGTCGAAATGAAACACCTGCCCGAGCGCGTGCACGCCGGCGTCCGTGCGGCCGCTGCCGTGGAGCCGCAGCGGGGTCTTGAAGATCGCCGCCAGCCGCCGCTCGAGCACGTCCTGGATCGTGTTGCCGCTTTCCTGGCTCTGCCAGCCGTCGAACGCGCTGCCGTCGTAGGCGACGACGCACTTCCAGCGCGGGGGCTTCGCGGTCGCCGTCATGGCTCGGGTGCGACCGGCGGGTTCCGCTGGTCGAGGAAGTCCTGCAAAATGATCGTCGCCGCGCGCGAATCGATCAGGCCGCTATCGCGCACGCCGCGGCGGTCCTTCTTCTTGATCGACGACTCGGCGGCGTAGCTCGTGAGGGTCTCGTCGACCAGGTGCACCGGCAGGCCGAAGCGCGCCTTCAGCTCGGCCACGAACGCGTCGACCTCCTTCGCCTTGAAGCCGACCGAGCCGTCCATGTTGTAGGGATAACCGACCACGAGATCGGTGATGCGGCGGGCCTGGATCGCCTCGCCCAGCTTCGCCCAGCGCGCGTCGCCCGCCGGCTCGAGCACGGCCGGCAGCGGCGTCGCGACCCCGATCTCGTCCCCGTGGGCGAGGCCGATCCGTTTCGCACCGTAGTCGATGCCGAGGCAGCGCATCCGTCAGAGAAACTTCTTCTTCTCGGCGTCGGCTTCGAGGCGCTTGAGCAGCGCCTTGATCTCCTGCGCCTTGTCGCGCGGGCAGACCAGCGTGGCGTCCGCCGTGGTCACGACCACGAGATCGCTCGCCCCGACCACGGCCGTGAGGTGGCCGTCGCGCGCGACCACGATGTTGTTCGCGCCGCCCTCGACCATGGCGAGGCCGCGGAGGACGTTGCCCGCCGCGTCCTTGGGAAAATGGTTCGCGATCGCCGGCCAGGCGCCGACGTCGTCCCAGTCGCACGTCGCCGGCACCACGACGACGTTGGACGACTTTTCCATCAAGGCGTAATCGACCGAGATCTTCTTCAGGTGCGGATAAGCCGCCGCGAGCGCGCTCGCCCAGCCGTCCCGCGCCGCCGCCTGCCCCAGGGCGACAAGTCCGGCGTGCAGTTCCGGCGCGTGGGTCTTCAGGCCCGCCTCGACCACCGGCACGCGCCAGACAAACATGCCCGCGTTCCAGAGGTAGCGGCCCGAGGCCAGGTATTCCTGCGCCGTCGCGAGATCGGGCTTTTCGACAAAGCGCTTCACGGAAATCACCTCGCGACCGGCGACGTTCTTCCACGGACCGGCCTGCTCGATGTAGCCGAAGCCCGTGGCCGGCTCCGTCGGCTTGATGCCGAGCGTCACGAGCACGTCGGCGCTCTCGGCCGTGGCGAACGCGGCGTTGAGCAGCGCCTGGTATTCGCGCACGTCGTGGATCACGTGGTCGGCCGGCAGCATGGCGAAAGCCGCCTGCGGATCGCGCTGCTGCACCAGCAGCATGGCGAGGCCGGTCGCTGCGGCGGTGTCGCGCCCCATCGGCTCGGCCACGAGATTTTCCACGGGCAGCTGCGGACAGGCCGCGCGGACGCCGGCGAGCTGGGCCTGCGTCGTGATGACGAAGATGTTCTCTCGCGGCGCCACGCCGAGCACGCGCTCGACCGTCTGCGTGAGCATCGGGGCTTCACCGACGATCGGCAGGAGGTGTTTGGGCGTGGAGTGACGGCTGGCTGGCCAGAAGCGTTCGCCCCGGCCGCCGGCCATGATCACGACGTAGCGTGCAGGCATGACGTCCAACGATTCCGCGCCTCCCCGCTCCGTCAACGGCGAACTGGGTTTGCCTTTCGGGAGCGTTGACCCACTTTCGGCGCTCCCATGCCTTTCCCGCTCGAAACCACCGCCGCCGACTCCGCCCGCCTCCTCGAGGCCGGGGCCCTGCTCATCGACGTCCGGGAGCCGAACGAGCTCGCCGTCTGCCACGTCGCCGGCGGCAAGCACATCCCCATCCGCGAAATCCCCGCCCGCCTGGACGAGATCCCCAAGGACCGGCAGGTGCTCATCCTCTGCCACCACGGCGGCCGCAGCGCGCGCGTGACGCAGTTCCTGCGCGCCGCCGGCTGGGACAATGTCACCAACGTCGCCGGCGGCATCGACGCCTGGGCCCTCCAAGTCGACCCGACGCTCGCCCGCTACTGAGCCGCCGGAGGGCTTGACTCGCGCCCCGCAATCCGGACAAATCCCCCCTCACTCATTCACCAACCACCATGGGCAAACAATACAACAAGGTCATTAAGAAGAAACGCCGCGTCGCTTACATGAAGCGCAAGAACGCCGCCAACAAGGCGAAGGCCAAGAAGAAGTAAGCCGCGGCGACAACGCCCACCCTTTCGCGCCCGCAGCCGCGGGCGCATTTCATTTATGTCGATCAAGGTCAGCCTCATCTCCCTCGGTTGCGCGAAGAATCTCGTCGATAGCGAGATCATGGTCGGCCACCTCCACCAGGCCGGCATGCAGGTCATCCCGGAGGCGGAGAAGGCCGACGTCGTGATCGTCAACACGTGCTCCTTCATCGACTCCTCCAAGGAGGAATCGATCGGCCACATCCTCGAGGTCCATCAGAACCGCGGCATGCGCAAGCGCCGCAAGGAGCAGAAGCTGATCGTCGCCGGCTGCATGTCGCAGCGCTTCTCCAAGGACCTGCCGAACGCGATGCCCGAGGTCGACGCCTTCATCGGCCTCGACCAGGTCACCAAGGTCGCGCCGATCATCGAGGAGATCTACGCCAAGGAACGCGGCAAGAAGGACGCGCCGGTCTCGTTCATCGAGGGCAAGTCGACCTGGATCCCCGACTACGACACGCCGCGCTTCCGGCTCACGCCGGCTCATTTTGCCTACCTCAAGATCGCCGAAGGCTGCAACCACCCGTGCACCTTCTGCATCATCCCGCAGATCCGCGGCCGCCACCGCAGCCGCACCGTCGAGAGCGTCGTCGCCGAGGCGCGCCGCCTCGTCGCCGAGGGCGTGAAGGAGATCAACCTAATCTCCCAGGACACGACCTTCTTCGGCATGGACACGTGGGAACAGCGCCCGAACCCGCGCACGCCGGTCGACTCCTCCCGCGGCACCGCGCTCACCACCCTCCTCCGCGAGCTCAACGCCATCGATGGCGATTTCTGGATTCGCCTGCTCTACACGCACCCCGCGCACTGGTCCGACGAACTGATCAAGACCATCGCCGAGTGTCCGAAGGTCGCCCGCTACATCGACATCCCGCTCCAGCACATCAGCGACCACATGCTCGGCCTGATGCAGCGCGAGACCAGCGGCGCCTACATCCGCGACCTGATCCAGCGCATCCGCGCCGGCATCCCCGGCATCGCGGTCCGCACGACGTTCATCGTCGGCTTCCCCGGCGAGACCGAGGCCGACGTCGACGAGCTCTGCCAGTTCATCCGCGAGACGAAGTTCGAGCGCCTTGGCGTGTTCAAATACTCGCAGGAAGAAGGCACCCGCGCCGCGAAGATGGCCGACCAGCTCCCGCCCAAGGTGAAGGAGGCCCGCTGGCACAAGACGATGGCGCTCCAGAAGGAAATCGCCCGCGAAGTCTCCAAGAGCTACGTCGGCCGCAAGCTCCGCGTCCTCGTCGAAGAGCCCGGCGTCGCCCGCGGCGAAGCCGACGCCCCGGACATCGACGGCCGCGTCTACGTGCCAAAGAGCCTGCCCGTCGGCCGGTTCGCGGAGGTGACGATCAACTCCTTCCACGATTACGACCTCCTCGCGCTGCCCCAGGGCGAGGAACCCGTCGTCTACAAGGTCGCGAAGCAGGCGCAGTGAGCCGACTCCGCCGCTTCCTGCTTCTTTTTCTCACTGCGGTCCTCGCCGCCTGCACGCCGCGCGATCCGCTCGACTGGAAAATCGACGGCCGCAACGCGAACGAGCTTCAGGGCTGGCTCGACCACACGCTCGAGAAGATGCCCGCGCCGCTCGCGGACGAGTTCTCCACCGCGGTGGTCCGCATCCGCGACACGACCCATGGCTGGGCCAAGGCGGATCCCGAGGCCACGAGCAATCCGCTCTGCCTGCGCCTCCACGGCCGCACGGTGCGCGACGTGCTCGTCGAGGGACTGCAGTTGCAGGCCGACGACTTCGCCGCCCGCGTGAAGAACGACAAGGAGAACATCCTTCGCTTTCTCGAGAGCACCAGCGGCGCCGATCTTCCGTCCTCGGACCAGGAAAGACGCCAGAGTCAGCTCGCACGCCTCCGCCGGCAGAGCGAACTCAACGAACGCGCCTACGACGCCCTCGAGAAGCGCATCAGCCAGCTCCTCGCGCCGGCGACGCAATAGGTTCCGCGCCGGCGCCCTCAGCCCTGCGCCTGCTTCACAAAGCCGGTGATGATGCCGTCAAAGGAGCCGTTGGTGAAGAACACCACCAGTTGGGGCTTCTCCGTCTCGGCGCGGGTGACGGCGACGAGTTTTTCCAAAAGCTCCGCGTTCGACGGCGCCGTGCATCCGCGCACGCCCTGCTCGGCGAGGAAGGCGATGAGCGCGTCGTGGTCGAAGCGCTCCTCGGGCTTCAGCAGGTGCGCGCGCGCCACCGGCCCGAGGTAGACATGGTCGGCACGCACCAAGGCCGCCTTGAAGGCATCGAGCATCACGCGCCGGCGCGAGGTGTTGCTGCGCGGCTCGAACGCCGCGTGGATGACATGCCCCGGGAAACGCGCGCGGAAGCTCGCCAGCGTCTCGCCCACCGCGGTCGGGTGGTGGCCGAAGTCCTCCATCACCTTCAGCCGCGGCGTGTCCAGCAGCAGCTGCTGGCGGCGCATCACGCCGCGGTAGCGCGCGAGCGGCGAGAGATCGAGCGCCGCGCCGGATCCAGCGTAATACGCTAGATTCTCCGGGAGCGCCTCGCCGGCGGGCACCGGCGCGAGGCTGAGCTGCGCCGCGACCGCGGCCATGGCGGCATTGCGGGCGTTGAAGAGGCCGGGCTGCGTCCAGCGCACGTCGGCCCACTTCGTCCCCTTCCAATTCAGCGTGAAGCTCGCTCCGCTCGGCGTCTCGGCAAAGTCGGTGATGCGCACGTCGCAGGCCTCGCCGAGGCCGACGCGCACGAGCCGCGTCCACGGGAAATTCCCGAGCGCGGCGAGATTGGCATCGTCGCCGTTGACGACGATCCAGCCGTTGCGGGGCACGATGCGCGAGAGGTGGAAGAATGTCCGCTTCACGTCGTCGAGATCACGGAAAATGTCCGCGTGATCGAACTCGAGATTGTTCATCACCGCGATGTGCGGCGTGTAGTGGATGAATTTGCTCCGCTTGTCGAAGAACGCGCTGTCGTATTCGTCTCCCTCGATCACGAACGGATCGCCCGCGCTGCCGAGATGGTTGCCGACCGGCGGGTCCTGCGGCACGCCGCCGATCAGGAAGCCCGGATCGCGGCCGTTCTCGCGCAGCAGGAAGGCCGTGAGCGCGGTCGTGGTCGTCTTGCCGTGCGTGCCGGCGATGACGATGTTCTTCCGTCCCTTCAGGACGAAGTCCGCGAGCAGCGCCGGCAGCGACGTGAAGGGCAGCGCGCGGGTGTCGAGCAGCCACTCGACCTCGACGTTGCCCCGGCTCATGGCGTTGCCGACGACGACGAGGTCGGGGCGCAGCCGCTCGAGGCGCGCGGCGTCGTAGCCCTCGTGCAGCTCGATGCCGGCCTGCGCCAGCACGTGGCTCATGGGCGGATAAATGCCGGTGTCGGCGCCGAGCACCTGATGCCCGTTCGCGCGCGCCAGCAGCGCCGCGTTGCCCATCGCCGTCCCGCAGATGCCCATGAAGTAAATCCGCATGCCTCCTGCTTTGGCGCGCGCCGCGCGGCAGGCCAGCGAAATTTACTCACCTCCTGTCCCGTGCCGGCGTTTCTCCCCGTCCGCAACCCGCGCTCGCCTTGGCTCACCGCGCTCTTCCGGGTCCGGCGACACGCCCTCGCCCCGGCGCCCCTCCCGCGCTCGCCGCACCGCGGGCCATCTTCGTCGCGGAATGCGAGCGTTCCCCGCTTTTGCGTTCCCGCCCGCGCGCCGGACCGCCACAAATCCGCCATGCAAGACGTCCGCCACGCCCTTCGTCAGTTGCTGAAATCCCCCGGCTTCACGGCCGTCGCCCTCCTCACCCTCGCCCTCGGCATCGGGGCCAACACCGCGATTTTCTCCGTCATCAACGGCGTGCTGCTGCGCCCGATGCCCTTCGCCGCCCCCGACGAACTGGTCCGCCTCTACCACCGCAGCCCGAATTTCCCCAAGGCGTCCTTCGCCGCCGGCGCGTTCTTCTCGGTGCAGAAGGACCAGGGGACCTTCGAAGCCGTCGGCGCCTGGCAGACGGCGAACTTCAGCCTCGTCGCCGAGGGCACCGCGCCCGAACGCGTGCCCGGCGCGGTGTTCACCGACCAGGTCTTCCGCGCCCTGCGCGTCGCCCCCGCCCTCGGCCGCACCTTCAAGCCCGAGGAATTCTTCCCCGGCGCCGACGGCGTCGTGCTGCTCAGCCACACGCTCTGGCAGCAGCGCTTCGGCGGACGCGCCGACGTGCTCGGTCGCACGCTCGAGGTGAGCGGCCGGCCGCGCGAGATCATCGGCGTCATGCCGCCGGGCTTCGATTTTCCCTCCAAGTGCCTGCTCTGGACGCCGTTCGCCCCCGACGACTTCAACCGCAACCGCCGCGACCTGCACAACCTCCAGGTTTTCGGCCGGCTCAAGCCCGGCGCGACGCTCGAGCAGGCGCGCGCCGACCTCGCCGTGCTCACGCAGCGCTACGCCCGGGAATTCGCCACCACCGACCAGGACTGGGCCTGCGTCGCCTACGCCATGCTCGACGACTACGTCGCCAACGTCCGCCCCGCGCTGGTCGTGCTGCTCGCCGCCGTGGTCGCGCTCCTCCTCATCGCCTGCGCCAACGTCACCAACCTCCTCCTCGCCCGCGCGGCCGCGCGCACGCGCGAAATCTCCATCCGCGCCGCGCTCGGCGCCTCGCGCACGCGGCTGATGCGGCAGCTGACGGTCGAGAGCCTCGTGCTCTTCCTGTTCGGCGGGGCCGCGGGCACCCTGCTCGGCCAATGGCTGCTTCACGCCCTGCTCGCGCTCGCTCCCGCCAGCATCCCGCGGCTCGACGAGGTTACGATCGACGGCCGCGTGCTCGCCTGCACCGCGGGCGCCACCTTCCTCATCGGACTGGTCTTCGGCCTCATCCCCGCGTGGCACGCCTCGCGCACCGACCTCACGCTCGCCCTGCGCGAAAGCCACGGCACGACCGCCTCGCGCGGCTGGCTGCGCCACAGCCTCGTGGTCGTGCAGGTCGCCGCCGCCGTCGTGCTCCTCGTCTCCTCCGGCCTGCTCATCCGCAGCTTCCACCGGCTCCAGCAGGTCGACGCCGGCTTCGACACCGCGCGGATCCTGACGCTGCGGGTCGACCTTCCACTCGCCCGCTACGGCACGCTCGGCACGAACGACGAGAAGCGCATCCAGTTCGCGCGCGAGGTCGTCCGCCGCCTGCAGGCGCTGCCGGGCGTCGCCTCCGCCGCGCTCACCACCAGCGCGCCGCTGCAGCCGGGGCCGAATTTCATCATGCGGCTCGAGAGCAACCCGAACGTCAACGTCAGCACCGCCCCGGTCACGAGCTACCGCACCATCTCGCCCGACTACTTCCGCGCCATCGGCATGCGGCTCGTGCGCGGCCGGCCCTTCACCGAGCGCGACGCCCTGGGCGCGCCGCGCGTGGTGATCATCAACGAGGCGTTCGCGCGGAAGTTCTTCCCCGGCGTGGCCGACCCGCTCGGCCGGCGCGTCGAAGTCGCCCTCGCCGATCCGCCCAACTGGGCCGAGGTCGTCGGCGTCGTGGCGGACGCGAAGATCAACGGCCTCGACGCGGAGACGCCGGTCCAGGCCTACGAGCCCTACCACGTCTTCCCGTTCAACAACCTCACCTTTGTCATCCGCGCCGCCGGCGAACCCGGCGCGCTCGCCGCCGCCATGCGCCGCGAGGTGCAGGCGGTCGACCCGACGCTGCCCGTCCACACCCAGAAGACGATGGAGCAGATCTACGACGAGTCGCTCGGCCAGCGCTATTTCTCGCTCCTGCTCGTGGCGGTGTTCGCCGCGGTCGCGCTCGTGCTGGCCGGCATCGGGCTCTACGGCGTCATCGCCTACGGCGTGGCCCAGCGCACGCGGGAGTTCGGCGTGCGCCTCGCCCTCGGCGCCAGCCGGGCCGACATCGTGCGCCTGGTCATGGGCCAGGGCGGACGCCTGATCGGCCTGGGGCTGCTGCTCGGCATCGGCGGCTCGCTGCTGGCGGCCGGCCTGATGCAGTCGCTGCTCTTCGGCATCGGCGCGCGCGACCCGCTGACCTTCGCCGCGATCGTGGGCGTGCTCGGCGTCGTCGCCGCGGCGGCCTGCCTCGTGCCGGCGCTGCGGGCCACGAAAGTCGATCCGCTCGTCGCGCTGCGCACGGAGTAAGCGCCGGCGCAATCGACTCGGCACACCCGAGATTTCGTGTAACCCTGACGGCGGCGCGCGGTTGTCCCGCGCAGCACGCACCATGAACGATTTCCGTTTCGCCCTCCGCCAACTGCGCCGGTCCCCGGGCTTCACCGCCCTCGCCATCCTCACGCTCGCGCTCGGCATCGGCGCCTGCACCGCCCTCTTCACCGTCGTCAACGCCGTCATCCTCCGCCCGCTCGAGTATCCCGAGTCGGACCGGCTGATGATCGTGCGCGAGACGAACTTCCCGGAATTCCCCGAGTTCTCGCTCTCGCCCGGCAACTACCGCGACTACGCCAAGACCGAGGCGTTCGAGAGCATCTTCGTCGCGCAGAACTCGAGCTACAACCTCACCGGCCGCGGCGAGCCGGTCCGCGTCGTGGCCCAGCGCGTGACCGGCGACTTCTTCAAGGTGCTGCGCACCGCGCCGGGGCTCGGCAGCGGCTTCACTGCGGAAAACGAGACGCCGGGCAAGCACACCGTCGCCGTGCTGAGCCACGCCTTCTGGCAGCGGCAGTTCGGCGGCGACCCGGCGATCGTCGGCCAGACGATCACGCTGAACCAAACCCCTTCACCGTCCTCGGCGTGATGCCGGCGACGTTCCGCCGCGGCGCGACGACCGACGTCTGGACGCCGCTCTCGCTGAACGAGCAGCAATGGGCGCAGCGCGGCGGTCACTACCTCACCGCCTACGGCCGCCTGAAGCCCGGCTGCACGCCCGAGCAGGCGCGCACCCAGCTCGAGACGATCGCGGCGCGCCTCGCGCACGATTTCCCCGACACGAACAAGAACTGGGGCGTCCTCGCGAAGCGCTGGCTCGACTACGCCACCGGCGACGTGCGGCCGACGCTCTACGCCCTGCTCGGCGCCGTCGGCTTCCTGCTCCTGATCGCCTGCGCCAACGTCGCCAACCTCCTCCTTGCCCGCGCCACCGCGCGCCAGCGCGAGATCTCCGTCCGCGCCGCGCTTGGCGCCACGCGCTGGCACATCGTCCGCCAGCTGCTCGCCGAGAGCGTGCTGCTCAGCCTCGCCGGCGGCGTGCTGGGCGTGCTGTTCGGACATTGGGGCCTGCAGGCCATGCTCGCCATCGCGCCGGCCAACCTGCCGCGCAGCGCCGAAATCGTCCTCGATGGCGGGGCGGTGCTGTTCACGGTCGTGCTCGCCGTCGCCACCGGCCTCGTCTTCGGCCTCGCGCCCGCCGTGCAGAGCCTGAAGGTCAACCTCGTCGACGCGCTCAAGGACGGCTCGCGCGGCACCAGCGACGCGCGGCGGCACTGGGTTCGCAGCGGCCTCGTCGTGGCCGAGATCGCCCTGGCCCTCGTCCTGCTCGCCGGCGCCGGCCTGCTGATGCGCAGCTTCACCCGCCTCGCACACACCAGCCCGGGCTTCGACGCCGACAACGCGCTCTGGGTCTCGGTCGCGGCGCCAAACTCGAAATACGACACGCCGGAAAAGCAGGCCGCGTTCATCGACGCGGTGCGCGCGCGCTTCGCCGCGCTGCCGGGCGTGCAGGTGGTCGGCGCGACGCACGTGCTGCCCTTCTCCGGCAGCGACTACGTGCTCGGCCTGGAGATCGAGGGCCGCAACGTCCCCGAGAACGAGCTGCCGAGCACGAACTACTTCGCCGTGACGCCCGGCTACTTCCAGGCGATGGGCATCAAGCTCGTCCGCGGTCGCGACTTCACCGCGCAGGACCGCGCCGGCGCGCCGCGCGTGGCGATCGTTTCGCAGGCGGTCGCGGACCGCTTCTTCCCCGGCCAGGATCCGATCGGCAAGCGCATCAACATGACCAACGGCCCGCAGACGTGGCGCGAGATCGTCGGCGTCGTCAACGAGGTGAAGCATGCCTCGATCGAGCAGGAGACGATGCCGCAGACCTACGATCCGCTCGCGCAGGCGCCGTTCACCAACCTCGGCTTCGTGCTCCGCACCGGCGGCGACCCGTCGGCGCTCACCGCGCTCGTGCGCCGCGAGGTCTACGCGGTCGATCCCGACCAGCCCGTCGCGCGCACCGAGCTGCTGACCAAGCTCGTGGAAAATTCTCAGGCGCGCCAGCGCTTCGCCCTGACGCTCTTCGGCGTGTTCTCCGGCCTCGCGCTGCTGCTCGCCGCCGTCGGCATCTACGGCGTCATGGCCTACGCGGTGACGCAGCGCACGAGCGAGTTCGGCGTGCGCCTCGCCATCGGCGCCAGTCGGCGCGACATCCTCGTCCTCGTGCTCCGCGCGGGCGGCAAGCTCGCCGCCGCCGGCATCGCCGTCGGCCTGCTCGGCGCGCTCGCCGCGGGCCGCGCGATCCAGTCGCTCCTTTACCAGACCGGTGCGCGCGATCCGCTGGTGTTCGCGCTGATCGCGCTCGTGCTCGGCGGCGTGGCGCTGCTGGCCTGCCTCGTGCCGGCCTTGCGCGCGACCCGCGTCGATCCGCAGGTGGCGCTGCGCACCCAGTAACGCTTCGTCGATTCGCTGTTGAGACGGCGCGCCGCCGGGCTACGGTGCGCGCCATGTTCAACCTGTTCCCCTCCACGCTGCGCCGGTGCGCGGCGCTGCTCGGCTGTGCCGCCGCCCTCGCCCACGCCGACACCAATCCCACGCAGGAACGCGCTGACCGCTTCCTCGCCCTCGTCAACGCCTCCTACCAGGCGCTCTACACCGTCGAGAGCAACGCCCAGTGGGACGCCGCCACCGACGTCTCGCCGGTGCACGACGCCGCCTCCGAAGTCGCCGGCAAGGCGCGCGCCGCCTTCATGGGCAATCCCGCCCTGATCAAGGAAACACGCGCCCTCCTCCTCGAGCGCAAGGACCTGAACGAACTCACCGTCCGCCAGCTCGAGCGCCTGCTGCTGCTCTCCGCCGAGGGCCCGATGACGAACCCCGACCTCACCCGCGCGCGCATCGCCGCCGAGACCGCGCAGGCGTCCACGCTCAACGGCTTCGAGTTCAAGCTGCACGGAAAGCCGATCTCGGTGAACGAAATCGACAACCTCCTCCAGAGCAGCACCGACCTCGCCGAGCGCCAGGCGGTCTGGGAAGCCTCGAAGGAGTCGGGCAAAGCGCTCAAGCCCGGTCTGGTCAAGCTGCGCGACCTGCGCAACGGCGTCGCGCGCGAGCTCGGTTTCGACGACTACTTCGCGCTCCAGGTCGCCGGCTATGGCATGACCACCGACGAGATGGTGAAGCTGAACGACGAGTTCATGCGCGTGCTGCGCCCGCTCTACCTCCAGCTCCACACCTGGGTGAAATACAAGCTGGCCGAGAAGTATCATCAGCCCGTGCCGAAGCGCATCCCCGCGCACTGGATCAACAACCGCTGGGCGCAGGAGTGGGACGGCATGGTCGAGGCCGCGAACCTCGAACCGTATTTCAAGGGCCGCACGCCCGAGTGGGTGGCGAAATCCTCCGAGCAGTTCTACGTCGGCCTCGGCTTCCCGAAGCTGCCCGAAAGCTTCTGGAAAAAATCCGACCTCTATCCGGCCGAGGGGGCGCGCAAGAAGAACACCCACGCCTCCGCCTGGCACGTCGACCTCGAGAACGACCTGCGCTCGCTCCAGAGCATCGAGGCCAACCCGTGGTGGTTCACGACCAACCACCACGAATTCGGCCACATTTACTACTTCATGGCCTACACGCGCCCCGAGGTGCCGGCGCTGCTGCGCAACGGCGCCAACCCCGCCTTCCACGAGGGCTTCGGCGAACTCACCGCGCTGGCCGCCTCGCAGGTGCCCTACCTGAAATCGCTCGGCGTGCTCCCCGCGGATTTCAAGGCCGACGAGAACGCCTTCCTCCTCAACAACGCCCTCGCCCCCGGCGTGCCGTTCATCTTCTGGGCCTCGGGCGTGATGACGCACTGGGAGGCCGACATCTACGCGCACAACCTGCCGGCGTCCGAGTGGAACCGGCGCTGGTGGCAATACGTCCGCGACTTCCAGGGCGTCGAGCCCCCGACCGAGCGCGGCGAGGAATGGTGCGACGCCGCGACCAAGACCCACATCAACGACACGCCGGCCTACTACTACAGCTACGCGATCGCGCAGGTCTTCAAGTTCCAGCTCCACGACTACATCGCCAAGCACATCCTCCATCAGCCCCCGCAGTCCTGCAATTACGCCGGCAACAAGCAGGTCGGCGACTTCCTCCGCTCCATCATGGCCAAGGGCCAGACGGAGGACTGGCGCAAGGTGCTCAAGGAGGCCACGGGCGAGGAACTCTCGACGCGCGCGATGGTGGAATACTACGCGCCGCTGATGCAGTGGCTCCAGGAACAGAACAAGGGCCGCCAGATCGGCTGGGAGTGATGATCGCGCCGCGCGCCCGCCCGCTGCTCGCGCTCGCCCTGCTCCTGGGCGGCGCGGGCCTCGTCGGGCGCGCCGCCGAGGCGGTCACGAGCGTAGCCGAGCTTTCCTGGCTCGCCGGCCAGTGGCGCGGCACGACGCCCGCCGGCCGCAGGCTCGAGACGACCTACACCACGCCGGAAGGCGGCGTGCTGCTCGGCACGAGCAAGGAATACAGCCTGGAAGGCCGCTGCGTCTTCTTCGATCTCGAGCACTTCGCCCTGCAGGATGGCGTGCTCACGCTCACCCCGCACCCGGCCGGCAAGCGCAGCCGGGACTCCTTCCCGCTCGTCGCCTTCGACCGCGTGGCGCGGCGCGCGACGTTCGCCAATCGCGCGCACGACTGGCCGCAGCAGTTCGTCTACGAACGCGTGTCGGAACAGCGCCTGCTCATCGTGCTGTCCGGCCCGGACCCCCAGGGCGGTGACCGCATCGAGACCTACGAGTTGCAGCGCGTGCGCTGAACGTCCCGTCGCGGGCGTTCCCATTTTTGGGAATCCCCAATCCCGCCCGCGACCGGCGGCGGGGGATCGGTCCGGCGGCGACAATTCTTTAATCATTGTCTAAAAGCACCTTGAAACAACCCATCGCGCTGGCATGCGGGTTGCAAAGCTCCCGCACCCATCGCCCCTCACATGCTCACGTCCCGGCGCTTTTTCGCCCTCCTCCTTTCCCTCGCTTCGCTCGCCACCGCCACGGCGCAGACCGCTCCGGCCGGCGCGCCCGCGCAACCGGGCGCGGTGCGCGAGAAGCTGACGCTCGACGAAGCGATCCGCCGCGCCGTCGCGAAGAACTACACGATCCAATCCGACGCCATCGACGTCTCCATCGCCCGCGCCAAGGTCCTCGAGCAGTTCGGCCTCTTCGACCCGCAGCTCAACGGCAAATACACCTACTCGGAGAACGAGAACCCGCTCCAGACTTTCGACGCGATCACCGGCCTCCGCAATTACACCCGCGACAAGACCGACGCCTACACGCTCAGCCTCGACGGCACGATGCCCTGGGGCCTCACCTACTCGCTCGGCGCCACGCAGACCAACGCCCGCGGCACGTTCAACCTCTTCGCCGACACCTACGACACCTTCGGCGGCGTCTCCGCCCGCCAGCCGCTGCTTCGCGGCTTCGGTTTCGGCACCACCACCGCGCAGATCCGCATCGCGATGGCCGGCCGCGACATTTCCGAGTGGGCCTTCCGCGCCTCGGTGATCAACACCGTCACCAACGTCATCTTCGCCTACTACGACCTCAACTTCGCCCAGGCCAATCTCCGCACCGCGATCCGCTTCCGCGACCTCGCCGCGTCCCTTCTCGAGGAGAACCAAAAGCGCTTCAAGGTCGGCGCGATGTCCGACTACGACGTCACCTCCGCCCGCGCCCGCGTCGCCATGCGCGAGGAGAACATCCTCGTTGCCCAGCGCCTCGTGCACGACGCCGAGAACGCCCTCAAGGCCCTCATCTCCGACGAACGCACCCCCCGCCTGCTCGACTGGTCGATCGAGATCGAACCGATGGCCACCCTGCCCGTCGCCGTCGTGAATCCCGCCCTCGACTTCCAGGAAGCGCTCAAGAAGCGCCCCGACTACCAGCAGGCCCGGCTCAACCTCAAGCGCAGCGACATCAACTACAAATACCAGCGCAACCAGCTCCTGCCCCGCGTCGACCTCGTCGGCAGCTACGGCTACAACGGCCTCGACGCCAACCGCGAGACCGCCCAGCGCATGGTGCGCAACGAGGATTTCCGCTCCTTCAGCTACGGGGTGCAGGTGACGATCCCGCTCACGTTCACCGGCGAGCGCGGCCGCTACCGCCAGGCGAAGTTCGCCAAGCGCCAGGCCGAGATCGACCTCGAGCAGGTCGAGCAGGGCATCGTCGTCTCCGTCGGCAACGCCGCCAACAACATCGAGGTCACCCGCCAGCGCGTCGAGGCCGCCCGCAAGGCCCGCGAACTCGCCCAGGACGTGCTCGAAGCCGAGCAAAAGCGCCTCCGCGCCGGCAGCAGCAGCACCTTCTTCGTCTCCCAGGAACAGGAGATCGTCGCCAGCCTCGAGGTCAGCGAGCTTCGGGCCGAGTCCGACTACCGCCGCGCCATCGCCGAATACGACCGCCAGCTCGGGGTGACGCTGGAAAAGCTAAATATCAGCGTCGGTGCGCCGAAATAAGAACTGGTTTGTTTAGTGTGTGTCCAGCAGGCGGCGGCCCTTTCCGGGCGCCGCCTGTTTGGTTTGGGGGAAGGTCAGTCCGTTTGGCGCGTTGCGTGCGCCTCCGCCCAGCGCAAGAACTCCTCGATCATGTCTTCCAGCCGGCCCGGGGCGCCGCGGCCTTCGAAGCGCTCGTCGTTCCTCCGGCAGATCATCCACCGGTCGGCGGTATCATAGTCCACCTTGATCTCCGCGAAGGGAACGTGTTCCAGCTCGGTCTCCCGCAGCCCCACGTCGAGTGCCACGCCGGGATTGTCGAGCGTCGAGATCCGGAATCCGAATCCGTGCTCCCACTCACCGTTGCAGTGGCGCACATACCACGCCACGAGCCGTGCCAGCGTGGAGCCGTCCGATTCCGCGCTCAAATCGCCCGCACCTTCACGTTGCGGATTTCGAGGCCCTGGCCCGCGAACGCCACGCGGCCGCCGCGTTCGTGGACAAACTTGGCCACGGTCGGATTCGCGCTGGCCGCGACCGCCTGACGCCACTCGGGCGTGTCGAGCAGGTAGCTCATCACCTTGTCGCCGTTGAGCCAGTATTCGACCGAGTTGCCGTAGACCACGATCTTGCCGCGATACCACACGTCGAACTGCGGCGTGACCTTGCGGTCCGGCGCGACGAGACCGTTGCCGCCGAGCGCATCCCCGTGGCCGGCAAGCTGCATCACCGGGCCGGACTTCTCGGGCGAGTTCTCGTCCTCGGACACCTTGAAGTAAACCGCGCCGCGGCCCTCCGGGGCGACCTTCCAGTCGAACGTGAGCTCGAAATCCGCAAAATCGTCGTTGCTCACCAGCGCCGCTCCGGCCCGGCCGACCAGCGACCCGTCGCGCTCCTGCCAGTTGGCCGGCAGCTTGTTCGCGCCGAAGCCGTGCCACTCGGTCTTGTCCAGCAACCGCCACCCCTGCGAACGCTCGTAGGCGGTGATCTTCGGCTGGTCGGCCGCGAGCAAGGCGGCGGGGAGGACGAGCGCGGCGAGCGCGAGGGACTTGACGGTCATGGCCGGCAGGATGCCGCGGCGCCCGGGCGCGTCAATCCCGCGAATAGGGTGAGACCCCTAGCCGCCGGAGACGGAGCCGGTCGGGTCCCGGCGGCGCCGGCGGACGCGGAGCCCGCCCGCCGGCTTCGGCACACCCGCACTGTCCGCTTGCGCACCGCCTGCCGGGCGGCGAACGTCCCCGCCATGCCGCGAATCCCCCTGGAGGACAATTTCACCGACGTGCTCGGCAAGGCCCAGCGCGGCCTCGGCCTGTCCGACGCCGCCCTCGTCGCCAAGGCCGGCATCACCGCCGCCGAATTCGCCGCGCTGAAAAAGGGCGAGATCCGCGACCACCCGCTGCGCGCCGTCGCCCGCGCCCTCCAGCTCAACGGCGCCGCCCTGCTCTCGCTCGCGCGCAAGGAGTGGTATCCGGAGCAGCCCCTCTTCCCGCGCGGCTTCGCGATGTTCAACACGCCGTTCGAGGATCTCACGGTGAACAGCTACCTCGTGTGGGACAATCGCTCGCGGCTGGCGGCGGCGTTCGACACGGGCACGGATTGCGGCGCGATGCTCGACACGCTTGCCACCGAGAAGCTCGACCTGCGCTACATCTTCATCACCCACACGCACGACGACCACGTCGCGGACCTGCCTGAGCTGGCCAGCGCGACCGGCGCCGAGGTCTGGGCGAACGAGCTCGAGCCGATCGACTACGCCGGCGCCCGCACCTTCGCCGAGAACGCACACTTCCACCTCGGCGAGGTCGCGATCAAGACCCTGTTCACCGGCGGCCATTCGCCCGGGCAGACGACCTTCTACGTCACCGGTCTCTCCTGGCCGCTCGCGGTCGTCGGCGACTCGCTCTTCGCCGCCTCGTGCGGGGGCAGCCGCGAGCACTACGCCGACCAGCTGCGCCACAACCGCGAGAAAATCTTCCGCCTGCCCGCCGACACCGTCCTGGCCTGCGGCCACGGCCCGCTCACCACCCTGACGCAGGAACGCCGTTTCAATCCGTTCTTCGCGCGATAAGCTCCCGGAATTACCCCCGGAAACAGGCTTGAGCCGGTAAGGTCGGGGCGATCCTGTCCGATACAGTAGGTTCACCTCCGATGATTCGTCCCCCGTTCCACCGCACGTGGATGGCCCTTGGGTGCCTCGTCTGCGCCTGCGGCA
This sequence comes from Oleiharenicola sp. Vm1, assembly GCF_047777955.1. Taxonomy (GTDB): domain Bacteria; phylum Verrucomicrobiota; class Verrucomicrobiia; order Opitutales; family Opitutaceae; genus Didemnitutus. The sequence goes on along the minus strand of NZ_CP180537.1, from coordinate 2,006,758 downwards.
GCCTTGGCGCGCGGGCGGACGACGCTTCCCCGCACCGAAGCGGCGCTGGCGCGCCGGCGTCGAAGCCGAGGCGGCACCGTTCACCTTCGCCGCGCCCGACGGCACTCCCGCCGGCTTTTCCGTCGACCTGCTCCGCGCCGTCGCCGCCGACCGCGCGCTGGAGATCGACTACGCCGTCCTGCCCTGGAGCGAACTGCTGGCCAAGTTCAAGGCCGGGGAGCTCGACATCATCTGCAACGTCGTCGACACGCCCGAGCGGCACGCGTTCATGGCGTTCAGCGTCACCACCGCCGTCATGCGCGGCGCGATGTTCATCCGCGAGGAGCATCCGCCGCTCTACGACTTCTCCGAGCTGAACGGCATCCGCGTCGCGGTGCCGCGCGACTCGCGCGCCCACGAATACCTGAAACGCCAGCCCTGGCGCGTCGAGTTCGTCTTCGCACCCTCGATCACCGACTGCATCGAGGCGGTGCGGGCGGGCCGCGCCGACGCGGTGTTCGCCACCGAGCTGGTGGTGCGGCACATCCTCAAGCAGCGCGGCATCACCGGCATCGCCGCCTCGCAGCTGCAGTTCCCGGACTTCGATTACCGCGAGCACTTCGGCGTCGCGCCCCAGAACACCGCACTCCTCGCCGAGCTGAACGAGGGCCTGCTCTCCGTCCAGCGCAGCTACGGCTACGACCGCCTCTACGAAAAATGGGTCGGCCCGCTGCGCCCGCGCGAGCTCGGCTGGCGCGACGTGCGGCCCTACGCGATCCCCTTCGTCGTCACCGTCGCCATCATCCTCGTCGCCTTCGCCTGGCAGCGCCGCATGCTGCTGCAGGTGGCCCGCCAGGCGGAGGCGCTCCGCCAGAGCGAGGAGCGCCTCTCGCTGGTGTTCGAGGGCAGCCAGGACGGCTTCTGGGACTGGGATGCGAAGACCGGTCAGATCCTGCGCAGCCCGCGCTGGTTTGAGATGCTCGGCTACACCTCCGCCGACATCGCCCCCGGCCGCCTCGGCTTCCTCGAACTCGTCCACCCCGACGATCGCGAGCGCGTCCTCGCCGACGAGTCCAGGCTGTGGCACGAGCGCGACCATTTCGCCCTCGAGATGCGCCTGCGCGCGAAGAGCGGCGAATGGAAATGGATCCTCGACCGCGGCAAGGTCGTCGCCCGCGACCCGCAGACGCGCCTGCCGCTGCGCATCACCGGCACGCACACCGACATCACCCCGCGCAAGCTCGCCGAGGCCGAGGCGGACAACCTCCAGCGGAAGATGCAGGAGACGCAGCGCCTCGAGAGCCTCGGCGTGCTCGCCGGCGGCATCGCCCACGATTTCAACAACCTGCTCACCGTCATCCTCGGCAACGCCTCGCTCATGCAGCTCGACGAGCAGGCCTCGCCCGACCGCAGCGCCCGGATCGAGAAGATCAAGACCGCCTCCCATCGCGCCGCCGATCTCTGCCGCCAGCTGCTCGCCTACGCCGGCAAGGGCGCCTTCACCATCGAGCAGCTCTCGCTCAACTCCGTCGCCCGCGACACCGTCCACCTGCTCGAGCTCACCACCAAGCGCCACGCCGACCTCGAGTTCGCGCTGGCGCGGGACCTGCCGCTCGTCGAGGGCGACCCCTCGCAGCTCCAGCAGGTCATCATGAACCTCGTGATCAACGCCTCCGAGGCCCTGCCGGAGAGGGGCGGCCGCATCCGCGTCGCCACGCAGCGGATCGACCTGATGCGCGGGGAGCTGATGGGGGCGCTGCCCTCGCCCGACATCCCGGAGGGGACCTACGCCTGCCTCGAAGTCACGGACAACGGCTGCGGCATGGATGCCGACGTGCGCGCGCGGATCTTCGACCCGTTCTTCACCACGAAATTCACCGGCCGCGGACTCGGCCTCGCGGCCGTGCTCGGCATCGTCCGCTCCCACCACGGCGCGCTCACGGTGCGCAGCGCCCCGGGCGAGGGCTCCACCTTCCGCGTCTACCTGCCCGCCACCGCCCGCGCCGAGGCGCCGGCCCCGGCGCCGGTCCCGACGGCCGTCTCCGGCGCGCCGCGCGGCGCGGTGCTCGTGGCGGACGACGACGATTCGCTGCGCCCCTTTTCACTGAGGTGCTCAAGCGCCTCGGCTACGATTCCGTCGTCACCGCCGACGGCAACGAGGCCGTCGCCGCGTTCGCGGCGCAGCCGTCGCGTTTCGCCGCGGCGCTGCTCGACCTCACCATGCCGGGCAAGGACGGCCTCGAGACCCTGCGCGAACTGCGCCGGCGACGGAGCGACCTGCCCTGCGTGCTGGTCAGCGGCTACAGCGAGCTGGAGGCGCGCGCCCGCGGCGACACGACGGAGTTCACCGCCTTCCTCCAGAAACCCTTCACGCCCGAAAGCCTCGACGCCGTGCTCCGCCGCGCCACGGACCGGGGTGAGCCCGCCGCCGCGCCGGCGTCGCTTGCGGCCGGCCGATACGGATAAACGGCCCGGGGACAAAAACGGTTAGACAGTCGCGCCGCCTTGCCGCTACCTTGCCTGCGCACCCCCGCATGCAACAGCAGCGCAAGACATGGATGGTCCTGGGTTTGGTCATCAGCTTGGTGGCGGCGCTTGCCGCGATCATCCTCCAGGACGACCTGCGAGAGAAGCTCGGCACCAACTACTACATCCTCTCGCTCGCCATCATCGGCTGCGTGCTGCTCGTGCTCAGCGGCTACCTCTGGGACCGCACCCTGCTCGCCCGCGTCAAGGCGCTCGGCACCCAGGCCAAGGCCGCGCAGCCCGACCTCGGACCGGACGAGCCGGCCAAGGATGAGGAGGTCGGGCACGATGAGATCATCGGCCTCGCCCGCCAGATCGAGCGCATGGCGCGTTCGCTCCAGCGCGTCGAGGCCAGCTACCGCGGCATCGTCGAGGACCAGTTCGACCTGATCTGCCGCTACAAGCCCGACGGCACGCTCACCTTCGTCAACGGCGCCTACTGCCGCTTCTACGGAAAAAAACGCTCCGAGCTCATCGGCACACCGTTCGCCGGCATGGCCACGAGCAGCAAGATCCCCTGGAACAGCGATCCCGCCGTCCAGACCTACGAGCAGGAGATCAAGACGCCCGCCGCCACCACGTGGCTGCAGTGGATCGTGCGGGAGATCTACGACAACGACCGGCGGCTCGTGGAATACCAGGCCGTCGCCCACGACATCACGGCCCGCAAGATGGCCGAGGTCGCCCTGCTGCGCGCGAAGGACGCCGCCGAGGCGGCCAACCGCGCCAAGGGCGAGTTCCTCGCCATCGTCAGCCACGAGATCCGCAACCCCATCAGCGGCGTCATCGGCTTCGCCAACCTGCTCGAAGGCTCCGCGCTGACGCCGGAGCAGCGCGAATACGTCAACCTCATCCGCAACAGCGGCGACTCCCTCCTTTTTCTCATCAACGACATCCTCGACTTCTCCAAGATCGAGGCCGGCAAGATCGAGCTCGAGAACGAGCCCTTCTCCCCCCGCACCTGCATCGAGGAGGTCATGGCGTTCTTCCGCCCCAAGGCCGCCGCCGCCAACCTGTCCCTCGACACCCGCGTGGCCCCGGACGTCCCCGCGGTCGTGAGCGGCGACGTCTACCGGCTCCGCCAGATCCTCATCAACGTTGTCGGCAATGCGGTGAAATTCACCAAGCGCGGCGGCGTGGTGCTCCAGCTCGAGGCGGTCGCACCGGACGATCTTTCCGACACGCTGCTGCTCCGCTTCACCGTTCACGACACCGGCATCGGCATCTCCGCCGAGCAGGCCGCCCGCCTCTTCAAGCCCTACGTGCAAGCCGAGCCCGGCACGACCCGCCGCTACGGCGGCACCGGCCTCGGTCTCATCATCTGCAAGCGGCTCGCCGAGCTCATGGGCGGCACCATCTGGGTGGAGAGCACGCCCGGCGTCGGCTCGAAGTTCTTCTTCGTCATCCGCGTGCGCCTGGCGGCGCCGGTCGGCGTGCCCGCCTGAACCGGCCGCGCGCCCCGCGGCCAGGTTTCCGAATTTCAGTTCTTGCGCAGCGCCGGGAGATGACCCAAGTTGCGGGCCGATTTTGCTCCGGTGCGGTAGCCAAGTGGTAAGGCCGAGCTCTGCAAAAGCTCTATTCGGCGGTTCGATTCCGCCCCGCACCTCCACTCTGAGAAAGACGAGTGGCACCACGATGGCACCGAACCCGTGGGGTTTACGTGACTCCGGGTGCCGCTGAGACAGCCGAAACGCCCGCCCGATGCCTCCGACGTTCACGCTCCTTTCCCCGGAAACCGGCACCGACTACCACCTTTTCGTCCACGCGCCCGATCCGGTCCGCGAGCCCGGGCCATGGCCGGCGGTGCTGTTCCTGGACGGCGACGCGATGTTCGCCGACGCGCGCGCCGCCTACCACGATCTCCGTCGCACCGGTGCCGTGCCGCCCCTGTTGCTCGTCGGGGTCGGCTACGGCGCGACTTTCGGCCAGCCGCGCAACCGGCGCGGACGCGACTACACGCCCGTCGCCCACTCCGACGAACCCGGCAGCGGCGGCGGCGATGCCTTCCTGCGTTTCCTGACTGGCACGCTCTGGCCCGAGCTCGGACGGCGCCATCCGCTCGCGGCCGGCGTCCGCGGCATCGCCGGCCATTCCCTCGGCTCGCTGCTCGTGCTGCACGCCCTCTTCCAGCGCCAGCCCTTCTTCACCCATCACCTCGCCAGCGCGCCGTCGATCTGGTGGGCCGAACGCGACCTCCTGCGCCAGGTCGCGGCGCTCCGTGCCGCGCAGGACGCCCTGCCCGCCCGCCTCTTCCTCAGCGTCGGCGCGGAGGACAGCGCGTCGATGACCGAGGATCTCGCCCTCCTGGAGCGGCAGCTCGCGACGACGCCGTTTCGCGACCTGACGGTCGCCACGCAGCGGTTTCCCGGGAAGAACCACTACAACGTCCTGCGCGACGCCTTCGCCGCCGGCCTCGTCTCGCTCTACGGCGGCGCCTGAGCGGCCCGGCCAGTTGCCATTCGCAACTTCCTGACCACGGTGCGGGCGTCATGCTCGAACTTCTTTCCGCGCCCACCATCCCCGTCCACCCGACGGCGGCTCCGCCTTCCGATCCCGCCCTGCTCGACGCCTACTCCGAGGCGGTGAGCCGCAGCTTCGCCCAGGCGCGCGAGGCGGTCGTCCACGTCGAAGTGCTCGGCCGGAAAACGGACGCCGGAGGCGCGGCCGCCGGGAGCGGCTCCGGCTTCTTCCTCTCCCCCGACGGCTACGCGTTGACCAACAGCCACGTTGTCCACGCGGCGGCGGAGATCTTCCTCCACCTCGCCGACGGCCGCCGCCTGCGCGCCGATCTCGTGGGCGACGACCCGCACACCGACCTCGCGGTGCTGCGCGTGAGCGCGGAGCCCCTGCCCTTCCTCACCCTCGGCGACTCCGACCGCGTGCGCCCGGGCCAGATCGCCCTGGCGGTCGGCAGCCCGATGGGCTTCCAGCAGACGGTCACGGCCGGCATCGTCAGCGGCCTCGGCCGTTCCCTCCGCGCGCAGACCGGGCGGACGATCGACAACATCATCCAGACCGACGCCGCGCTGAATCCCGGCAACTCCGGCGGACCGCTCCTCGACACGCGCGCCGCGGTGATCGGCGTGAACACCGCCATCATCCGCCCCGCGCAGGGCCTCTGCTTCGCCATCGCCAGCAACCTCGCCCGCTGGGTGGCGGCGTGGCTGATCAAGGACGGGCGCATCCGCCGCAGTTACCTCGGGCTCGGCGGCCAGACGGCGCCGCTGCTCCGGTCCATCGCGCGCGTCTACCACCTCGACCAGGAAACCGGCGTGCTGGTGTCGCAATTGACGCCCGGCAGCCCCGCCGCCGCGGCCGGGATCCGCGAGGGCGACCTGCTGATCGCCTTCGACGCCCATCCCATCCGCTCCGTCACCGACCTGCACCAGCGGCTGACCGCCGATACCATCGATCGCCCGGTCCGCCTGACGCTGCTGCGCCACACCGAGCGGCATGTGCTCGCCCTCCGGCCGGCGGAAATGCCCGCCTGATCCGGCCCGCGAGGCCGAATGGACTAAACCGCGCGCCCATTGCGTCGATGATAGTGACGCAAGGCGCTGCGGCTCGCATCGTCTCCGGCGGCGCCTTGTCCCTGCGCCATGGCCAATATCCTTCTGGTCGACACCAACGAAGTGGCGAGGAAAGCCATGCATGGCATCCTCGCCCGGGGTGGCCATCGTCTGGCCTGCGCCGCCGGCGCCACGGACGCGCTGGAAGTCATCCGCCGCAACGTGCGCGTCGACCTGATCTTCACCGAGCTCAAGATCGCCGGCGACGGCGGGCTGGCGTTCGTCCGCCGGCTGAAGGCGGACCGCCTGCTGCGACTCCTGCCGGTCGTGATCTACACCGAGCACGCCGACCGCGACGCCGTGAAGCGCGCCCTCGAGCTGCGGGTGCAGAACTTCCTCATCAAGCCCTACCACGACGAGGACATCTTCGCCGAGATCGAGAAGGCCGAGGTGAACCCCTGGCGCGCGCGCCACTTCGAGGAGGAGAAGTCGTTCTGCCGCATGATGGGGCTCACGCCGGCCGAGATGCACCGCATGCTGGACGAGGTGCGGACCGCCCTCCTCGCCGCCCGCCCCGCGCTGGAACGCGACGCCGCGCTGCAGGACCACCCGCTCGTCGCCTCCACCGCCCTGCCCTTGCGCGAGCAAGCCGAGGCCGCGGGAGCCTGGGGCGTCGTCGAGTGCCTCAACCAGATGGTCGAGCACTCCTCCGCGGGAGCGTGGTCGGGCCTGCCCGCCGATCTTGCGCAGCTCGACTTCGCCGCCGATCTCGTGGCCCACTGGATCGACCCGCAGCGGGACTGTCCCGACTTCACCGCGGGGAGCGACTCCGGCCCAAGCGCCCTGGAACGCGAACGCGCCCTCTGGCTGGCGGCCCCGAGCGCCGGCCGCTGCCCGGTCGTGACGCCCGAGCAGCTGCGCGCGGAGGTCATTGCCCTGCCCGGCTGCCCGGTGATCGAGTCCGCCGCCGCATCGTTTCAGATGATGGCCAACGGCCATCCCTCCTGCATCAACCCGCTCATGGACATCGTCGCGCGCGATCCCGGCCTGAGCACGCTGATGCTCATCGCCGCCAATCGCGCGCATCCCTCCAGCGACGATTTCAACCGGATCGAGGATGCGCGCCTCGCCGTCGGCCAGCTCGGCGAGATCCGCCTCCAGGAGGAGGCGCGCCGCCTGACGCTGATCGACGCCCGCACCTTCAGCCTCGAGCCCGCGCTCGGGTGGACGAGCTACTGGCTGTTCCAGCGCGCCGTCGCGCGCATCGCCCAGCTGATCTGCCGCGAGCTTGAATTCAACAGCCTCGAGGCGCCCGCGCGCACCATCGGCCAGATGCACGACCTCGGCCTGCTGCTGCTCGCGCGCCTGCGCCCGGCCGGCTGCCAGGCGATCCTCGAACACGCCCGCCTGAACCGCCTGCCGCGGCGCGAGACGGAAAAGCTCTTCCTCGGCTGCACGACGCCCGAGCTGGCCACGATTTTCGCGGAGCACTTCGGCCTCTCGCGCCGGTTCACCAACGTCCTGCGCTGGTGGAGCAATCCGGCGGCGGCCACCGAGGACCGGCAGCTCGTCGCCATCGTCTCCTCTCCCGCGCGCTCTGCCGGCAGAACGAGGTCGGCACCTCGGGCGATCCGCTGCTGGAGAGCTCCCTGCCGCTCGAGGAGACCGCCGAGTGGGCCATCCTGCGCGAGGGACTCTACCCGAGCTTCAATCTCCGCAAGTTCGAGGCGAAGGTGCACGCCGCATGCGGCCAGCTCCGCACCGAGCTGAGCGGGCACCAGTCCGGGACCGTCGGCGAGCTGGTGGCCAGCGCCGCCAACAACTGAAAAGGGCGGCCGCACGGCCGCCCTCGAAAACCGCGCGGCCGCCGCGCTCAGTTCGTGACGTCGAACGTCGTGCTGTGGTCGCGGATCGGCAGGTAGACCTTATACCACGCCTCCTGCGCCGGGCTCTTGGTGTAGCTCTTCAGCGCCTCCGCGTCCTTGAACTCCATCGCGATGACGTGGGTGCGCTCGCCCTGCTGCTTGAGCGTCTTGGTCCAGACGCGCAGCACGCCCGGGTAGGCGGCGGGGATGGCCTGGGCGCCGTCGAGGGCGGCTTGGATCTGCTCGGGCGTCGTGCCGGCCTTCCAGCTGACGGTGACGACGTGGAGGACGGACTTCGGAGCGGTGTCGGCGGCGAAAGCGGCCGAGCCGAAAGCACAGGCCGCGCAAAGAACGAGAGCGGGGATGAGTTTCTTCATAGGGTGTCACCACGCTGCGCGCCCGCGGGCGGCGCGCAAGCCCGCGTCGACGAACGGGACGACCAAGCGTCGAAGTCAGGGCCGTTCGAGCTCGGCCGCCTGGGCCAGCACCGCATCGAGGAAACCGGGCGGGAGCTTCTCCCGCTGGCTGCCGGGCCACTTCGAGGGATCGGCGTTGTAAGACGCGAGGTAGGCGAGGCCCTTTGGGAGGCTCGCGCCGTTCGGCGCCTCGTAGCGCCAAAGGTCGACGCCGACGGACCGGGCGAGCCGCGCGAGCGTCAGCTGCGCCGCGAGATTGAAACGGCTGTAGCCGAGCGCGTCCTGCCGCACGAGCTCCGCGGGCTGGCTGCCGTCGGGTTTGAACTGCGCGGCGATGCGCGCCTTGTCCTCCTCGAAAATCCTCCGCGCATCGTCCTCGCGGCCGAGGTAGAGCGCGATGCCCGCGGCCTGCACGAGGAACCAGGTGCCGTGGTTGTTCTCGGCGGCGCGCTCCTTGCGGGCGTTCTTCGCCGTCTGGAGCCAGCGGTAATAGTCCTCGAACCACGCGCGGACTGCGCGCGATTCCTCGGCGGTGAGCGCAGGCGAGCCTTCGAGCAGACGCGCGGCGTCGGCGGCCCAGGCGAGCTGGCGGCCGTCGAGGATGCCGGACGAGCTGCCGCGGTTGTTGTCGTGGCCAAGGCGCACCTGCGCGTAGTCGAGCGAAGGATTCATGCGCGTCGCCGGCGTGATGAGCCAGGCGCGGAACCACTCGCCGGCGCGGCGCGCGGCCGGTTCGTCGTGGTTCTTCACCCACGCGAGGGCGAGTGTCGAGACGGTGCCGGTGAATTTCCACAGGCGGTTGTTGTCGCCGGCGTCGACGCGCTCGCGGTTGTGATGGCCGTCGTGGCGGACGTAGGGCAGGCCGTCCGGCTTCGCGGGATCGGGCCACCAGTAGCGCGCGTAGCTGATGTAGTCGTGCGCGTCGCCGGTGGGCGAAGGCGTCGGCTTGTCGGCGATCGTGCGGATCGGGAGCTTGAGCGCCCTCTTCGCGTCGTCGGCGAGCGCCGCGTCGGAGCGGTGTTCGAGATCGATGAGGAGCGGGCGGGCCGGTTGCGCGAGCGCGAGCAGGGGCGCCGCGAGGAGCGCGGCGAGGCACAGGGGTTTCATGGGAGAAGAGACGTTCGCCATCGCGCGCCGGTCACTCGACGCGCGACGGCGAAAGAACTTGAACGGTAGCTCGACCTGGCGTCGAACCGCGGGAGCGAGCGCGGCATGCGTCCCGGGCGGCGCAAGGCCTCGCGCGAGGTGAGGCCCTACAGGCGGGACGGAGCCGGCGCTGCGCGACTCAGGCGCGGAAGGCGGGATCGAGCTCGAGGCGGAAGTAGCCGCGGGCGTTGGCGAAGCAGATGTTCTTTACCATGCCGCCGACGAGCTCGCGATCCACGGGGATCTCGCCCCGCTCGATCATGCCGCCGAGCAGATTGCAGAGCACGCGGCGGAAATACTCGTGGCGCGTGTAGCTGAGGAAGCTGCGCGAGTCCGTGAGCATGCCGACGAAGCGGCTGAGCAGGCCGAGGTTCATGAGCGCGTTCATCTGCCACTCCATCGCCTCCTTCTGGTCGAGGAACCACCAGCCGGAGCCGAACTGCATCTTGCCGGCGACGGAGCCGTCCTGGAAGTTGCCGATCATCGTCGCGAAGACGTAATTGTCGGCCGGGTTGAGATTGTAGAGGACCGTGCGCGGCAACTCGCCAGTGGAGTCGAGCGCGTCGAGGTAGCGGCTGAGCGCGCGCGCCTGCGGGAAGTCGCCGATGCTGTCAAAGCCGGTGTCGGGCCCGAGCGACTTGAGCAGGCGGGTGTTGTTGTTGCGGAGCGCGCCGAGGTGCAGCTGCTTCGTCCAACCTTTCGCGGCATCCCAGCGGCCGAACTCGAGCATGAGGAACGAGCCGAACTTCGCCCACTCGTCCGGGGTCGCGGCGCGGCCGGCGCGCGCAGCGTCGAAGATCGCCTTCGCCTCCGCGAGCGTGCAGGGCTCGGCCAGCGCCTGCTCCATGCCGTGGTCGGAGAGGCGGCCGCCGACGGCGTGGAAGTCGTCGTGGCGCTTCTTCAGCGCGGCGAGCAGGTCGTCGAAGGTCTTGACCGGCATGCCGGCGGCGCCGCCGAGGCGCTCCAGCCAGGCGTTGTAGGCAGCCGGGGCGTTGACGCCGAGGGCCTTGTCGGGCCGGAACGTCGGGTAGACGCGCGTCTTCAGGCCGAGCTGCTTGATGCGCTCGTGATCAGCGAGCGAATCGGCCGGATCGTCCGTCGTGCAGATGACCGCGACCTGGTTGGCCGCGAGGATATCGTGCACGCGCATGCCGGCGAGCTTGGCGTTGGCGGCCTTCCAGATCGCGCCGGCGGTCTTCGGGTTGATCACCTCGTCGATGCCGAAGTAGCGCTTCAGCTCGAGATGCGACCAGTGGTAAAGCGGGTTGCCGAGCGTGTGCGGCACGGCGGCGCACCAGGCGTCGAACTTCTCGCGCGGGCTCGCGTCGCCGGTGCAGACGCGTTCCGGCACGCCGTTGGTGCGCATCGCGCGCCACTTGTAGTGATCGCCGCCGAGCCAGATCTCGGAGAGGTCGGCGAAGGCGTGGTTGTCGGCGATGAGCTTCTGCGGCAGGTGGCAGTGGTAGTCGAAGATCGGCTCGTCCTGGGCGAACGCGTGGTAGAGATCGCGCGCGGCGGCGGTCTGGAGGAGAAAATCGTCGTGAATGAACGGTTTCATTGAGGGAGAGAAAACGGCGGCACGGCGCGAGGATCCATCAGCGCGAGATCGCGTCGAAGAAGGCGTCGTAGGTCTGGTAGCCGTGGAGGAGCTTGCGGGCGGCGGCGCAGCGCTCGGCGGTGGCGAGGCCGGTGTTCTCCGCGAGGAAGATCAGGTAGTCGGCCACGCGGCGGGCGAAGATCAGGCGCGCCTCGGGGCTGATGGCGTAGAAGCGTGCGCGCTGCGCATAGCCGGCGGGCGTGTGGTCGCCGAGCGCGGCCTTCTCCGCACGGCCGCCGGCGGCGAGCACGTAGAGGAAGTTGTATTCGAAAAAGAACATGTGCTCGGCGCTCGGCGGCAGCGCCTCGAGGGCGGCGCGCGTCGCGGCGGGCGAGGCGTAGACGTCCGCCGGTTTCCCGGCCGCGGTGAGGGATGTCGTGATGAACACGCGCGCCATCTTCTGCTCCGTCGGGTCGGCGCTGAACGCGCCGGCGACGGCCATGTCGATCGTGAACCGATACCAGTCGCGCCAGAGGGCGGCGTCGGCCGCGTTCTTCGACTGCGACAGCGCCACGCCCATCTCGTAGGTGTAGCGGCCGCTGGTCTTGATCTCGAGCGCGCTGCCGGTGACGCGGCCCATGACCTGGTAGTTCTCGGCGGACTTGCCCGAGCCGGAGTGGAAGCCGATCGAGACGCCGAACTTCTGGCAGACGTTCCACTGCGCCTCGATGAGCTTCTGCAGCGCGGCGTTGTCCGGATACGGGGTGTTCTTCTGGAAGCCGAACGCCGGTGCGATGAAGTTCACCGGCATGCCAAGCACCTCGCAGAGGGCGAGCATGATGGCGGTGGTTTCCGGCGTGGTGAGGCCGGGCAGCTCGTCGATGGAGAGCTCGCGGAGATACTTGCGGCCGACGTCGGTGGTGAACGCGGCGGCGCGGGCGGCGGCGTATTTGTCGTCGCGGCGCTTCATCTTCTGCATCGGCGTCCAGACCGTCTCGAGCAGCTTGTTGAACGCGGCGTCATCGAGCTTGAGGCCGGCGGCGGCGACGCGCGCGCGCGTCTGGCTCACGACGTCGGCGGGGATGTCCGCGAGCTTCGCCGGCTGGTTGAGCGCGAGCTCGGGCGAGAGATCGAAGGTGATGTAGCTGGCGAGCAGGCAGCCCTTGACGAGGGCGTCCTCGCGGACGTCGAACTTGCCGCCGATCGGCTGGTGGTCGGCGTTGAAGCTCCAGGCGATCTTGCGGTGATGGAAACCGGACTTGAGGCGCGAGATGACGGAGCCGTGGCTCATGCCCTCGACGCTCTGGCCCTGGTGGCCCTCGGGGACGTTGGTGCCGATGAAGGGGAACGGCACGGTGTCGAGGCGGTTCTCGAGCATCGCGTCGACGTCGTAGACCAGCTCGCGCGGGATGGAGTTCTGGTTGGCCGTCATGCCCAGTTCGAGGGCGCTCATCGCCCACTCCACCGCGGGCCAGTGCAGCGTGGTGAAGCGCGCGCCGACGCCGAGCGTGCTGCGGCCGAGCTTCGCGCCGGCGGTCGGGAAGATCGTCGAGGCCGCGTCGTGCTCCTGAATGAGATTCTTGAGCTTAAGCAGATTCGCCCAGCTCGCGGGGAAATAGGTCGCGCCCGCGTGGGCGATGCCGTCGGCGAGCGGGGTGGCGGCGGCCGCCAGCTTCCACGCGCAATCGCCCGCGGCGCTCTCCACCAGGGTGAAGCCGCCGGCCTTCGTCGCGAAGGCGCTCTTGGCGTATTCCTGCACGCGGCCCGCCTTGATGTCCGCCTGCAACGCGGGCCAATCGAGGCAGAAGTCGGGGCTCACGCACGGGTTCTGCGCGATGCGGATGCGGTTCTTAAGAAGGAAAGTGTTGATGGACATCTGAGCCAAAGTTGAGGGTTGAGAGCTGAGAGTTGAGAGCTGAACGGGCGGCAGTCTCGAGTGGCGGATGGGTTGGGATTATTTCGGTCTCTCTCAACTCTTAGCACTCAACTCTCAACTGCGCCGCGGCGCGGCGCTAGATCGTCATGGCGTGGTAGCCGCCGTCGACGATGAGTTCCTCGCCGGTGATGAAGGAACCGGCGCCATCGCTGGCGAGGAGCAGGGTCGCACCGATGAGCTCGCGCGCCTCGCCGAAGCGCTTCATGGGGGTGTGGCCCATGATGTTGGCGACGCGGTCGGGCGTGAGGACCTTGCGGTTCTGCTCGGCGGGGAAGAAGCCCGGGACGAGCACGTTGACGCGCACCTGGTGCGGGGCCCACTCGCGCGCGAGGTTGAGCGAGAGGTTGTGGACCGCGCCCTTGGTCGCGGAATAGGTGAAGACGCGGGAGAGCGGCACCACGCCCGACATCGAGCCGAGGTTGATGATCGAGCCGCCCTGGCCCTGGTCGACGAGGAACTTGCCGAAGACCTGGCAGCCGAGGAAGACGCCCTTGAGGTTCACGCGGACGATGCGGTCGAACTCGTCCTCGGAGATGTCGAAGTAGGGCGTGGCGGAATTCACGCCCGCGCCGTTGACGACGATATCGATGCGGCCGCTGCGCGCGACGACGGCGTCGCGCAGGGCCTCGAGCTCGGCCTTGCTGGTGGCCTCGGCGCTGTGGAACCAGGCCTTGCCCCCGCGGCGGCGATCTTGTCGAGGCGGGCCTGCGCCTTGTCGACGTTGCGGCCGACGAGGACGACTTCGGCGCCGGCGCCGGCGAGGCCTTCGGCCATGGCGCCGCAGAGTTCACCGGTGCCGCCGATGACGACGGCGACCTTGCCGTGCAGACCGAAAAGGGATGCGAGGTATGCTTGTGAGTTCATGCGTGAAGAAGGGGCGGCGATCAGGGTTTCCGCTTCGCCTTCCAGGCGGCGTAGGCCTTGAGGACCGATTCCGGCTGGTCGGAATACCAGCCGTAGCCGTTGCGGCGCTCGAGTTCGATCTCGTTGACGTCGTAGTGCACCACCGAATCGCGGCCCATGAAGACCGGGCGGTCGGTGCCGAGCTCGTAGAAGCGCGCCCAGGTGCGCTTCGCGGCCGGATCCGCGGTGGCGAAGCGCTCCATGCCGTTGGCGGTCGGGCGCTCGGTCCAGCGGATCCCATGCACCGGGACCTTCTCGAACCAGGCGGCGGCCGCGTCGATGGCCCGCACGATTTCCGGCGCGGGATCCGGCAGGCTCAGCAGGAAGCTCAAAATGCCGGCGCTCTCGCGGCTGGCGAGCGCGGGCGGCTCGAACTTGCGCGCCCAGGCCGGCGCGAAGGTCTGCTCGTCGTGCTGGGCGGCCCAGGCGGTGAGTTTCCCGCCCTGCACGACCTGGCACTTCAGGATGCAGTCGATGCCCCGGGCGACGGCGGCGCGGGCCTTCTCGCGCCGGGCGTCGTCGACCCAGGCGAAGGGCGCGCCGCCCTCGCCCACCGCGCGCAGCACCTCGAGGGTGCGGACCATCGCATCGTCGTTGAAGGTGATGTGGGTGTAGTAGCCCTTGCGGATCGGGAAATACTGCGGCCAGCCGCCGTTGGGATACTGCGCGGCGAGCAGGTAATCGATGCCGCGCTCGGCGGCGGCGCGGTAGCGCGGCTCCGGCGCCACGGTGAAGACGCGGGCCAGAAACGCGATCTGGGTGGTGGTCGCGCCGTTGTCGATCGTGGCGTCGTCGTGCGCGCGCTCCTCGAGCTCGGCCTTTTCGGCCGGCGCGAGCGGCTTGGCCATATCGATGTTCTTCGGCCAGCCGCCCGACGGGTATTGGTAGAGCAGCAGGTTCTCGGCGATGGCCCGCGCCCGGTCGCCGGCGAGCCACTGCGGGTCGCGCGGGAGGCGCTCGGACCACTTCACGGACTCGACCGCGCCGAGCGGCGCGGCGAGCAGGAGGCAGAGCACGAGCGCGCGGCAGTTCATTTTAGGCTTCGTCCAGCTTGACGAGTTGGAACTTCGGCACGAGCAGGTGCATGACGATCCAGGCCACGACGTAGGCCGAGCCGCAAACGACGAAGAGGATGCCATAACCGACCTCGATCTTGCCGAGCGTGGTGTAGTGCGCGAGGAGCACGCCCGCCGCCCGAGCGATCAGGATGCCGCCGATGCCGCCGGCCATGCCGCCAATGCCGGTGACGGAAGCCACGGCGCGTTTCGGGAACATGTCAGACACCGTGGTAAAAATGTTGGCCGACCAGGCCTGGTGCGCCGCGCAGGCGACGCCGATGGTCAGCACCGCGAGCCAGATGTCGATTTCGCCGAGGCGGGAGACGAAGAGCACGCTCAGCGGCCCGAGGGCGAAGATGAACATCGAGAGCTTGCGCGCCTTGTTGAGATCCATGCCGCCGTTGGCGAAGCGCTTCGGCAGCCAGCCACCGAAGATCGAGCCGATCGTTGAAATCGAATAGACGACCGCCACCGCGACGGTCCAGCTGATGAAGCCGGGCACTTCATCGTTCGCGCCGGTGAAGCCGGGATGCGCGGCCTTGAACGCGGAAATCTTGCGCGCGTTCTCCTCGTTGAGAAACGCCGGCAGCCAGAACATGTAGAACCACCAGATCGGATCCGTGAGGAATTTGCCGAAGAAGAAGGCCCAGGTCTGACGGAAACCGAGCAGCTTGAACCAGCTGACCTTGGCGACCGGAGAGCCCGCGGCGGCGGCCGGAGCATCGTCCTTGTCGCTGTGGATGTAGTCGTATTCCGCCTGCGTGAGCTGGCCGTTCTTCAGCTTCGCGGCGGGCGAGTCGTAGGTGCGATACCAGAAGAAGAGCCAGAGCAGACCGACCGCGCCGGTCAGGATGAACGCCCATTCCCAACCCCACCACTCGGCGATGTAGGGCACGGTGATCGGGGCGACGATGGCGCCGACGTTAGCGCCGGAATTGTAGAGGCCGGTCGCGAGCGCGCGTTCCTTCTTCGGGAACCACTCCGCCATGGTCTTGTTCGCCGCGGGGAAATTGCCCGACTCGGTCAGACCGAGGGCCGCGCGCCAGAAGCCGAAGCTCCAGGTGTGGTGGCCGAAGGCGTGGCCGATCGCGGCGACGCTCCAACCGATCAGCGAGTAGGCGTAACCGGACTTCGTGCCGACCCAGTCGATGAAGCGGCCGGCGAAGATCATGCCGATCGCGTAGGTGAACTGAAAGCAGATCACCACGGTCGAGTAGTTCAGCTCCTGCGCGGCCTTGTCGGTGCCGAAGACGCCGTCGTCCGACAGGATCGGCTTGAGCAGGCCGAGCACGTTGCGATCGAGGTAATTGACCGTCGTGGCGAAGAAAACGAGCGCGCAGATCGTCCAGCGATAGCGACCGATCTGTTCGTTGAGTTGGTTGAACTGGCTCATCGGGGTCGGGGGTTGGGCAGGGGCGCTCATTTGGCTTCGGGACTCGGGACGGAGTTGAGTCCCTTGGGCAATTTCTTCGGGGTGAGGGTGACGTTGGTGAAGGTAACAATTCCGGCGTGCTCGACCACCTCGGGTTCAGTCAAATCGTTGAACTGGCAGTTTTTCACCCGGATTCCCTCGATCACGCCGGCCGGGATGCCGCGGATGTAAAGCGCGCGGGGGCTGGCGGAGCTGGTGACGTTCTCGAGCTGGACGTTGCGGACAACCGGCTTGAAGTCGCCCTTGGCGCCCTCCTCGTAGCGGAAGTCGATCGTGAGCACGGCCTCCCCCACCCGGCCGACGCGGACGTTGCGCATGAAGACGTTCTCGAGCACGCCGCCGCGGACGGCGTTGTTCTTGAAGCGGAGCGCGCGGTCGAGGTTGGGGCTGTCCATCTCGCAGTTCTCGACGAAGACGTTGCGGATGCCGCCGGAGCACTCGGAACCGAGGACGACGCCGCCGTGGCCGTCGAGCATCTTGGAGTTGCGGATGACGATGTTCTCGGTCGGCACGCCGACGCGGCGGCCGTCGTTGTTGCGGCCGGACTTGATGGCGATGCAGTCGTCACCGGTGTCGAACACGCAGTCCTCGATCAGGATGTCGCGCGAGGACTCGGGATCGCAGCCGTCGTTGTTCGGGCCGTGGGAATGGATCTTCACGCCGCGCACGGTGATGTTTTCGGAGAGCACCGGATTGATCTCCCACATCGGGGAGCGGATGATGCTGACGCCCTCGATGAGGATGTTCTTGCAGCGGTAGGGCTGGATGAAGTTCGGCCGCAGGTGGTCGTCGGGGCCGAAGACGCGCTGCGCCACCGGCACGTTGGTCTCGCCCATCTGGAGCAGGCGGTCGCGGGCGGCCTTCTGGCGCGTCACCTTGCCCGGCTCCTTCTTGTTCCAGCCCCACCAGTTGTCCCAGTCGGCCTGGCCGTCGAGCGTGCCTTCGCCGGTGATGGCGATGTTCTCCTGCTCCCAGGCGTAGATGAACGGCGAGACGTTCATCAGCTCCACGCCTTCCCAGCGGGTGAAGACGATCGGGTATTTCTTCGGATCGGTGAGGAACTTCAGCGTGGCGCCCTTGCTGACGTGGAGGTTGACGTTGCTCTGGAGGTGAATCGCGCCGGTGAACCACTCGCCGGCAGGAATCACGACACGGCCGCCGCCCGCGGCGTGGCACGCGGCGATGGCCTTGGCGATGGCGTCGCTGCTGTCGGGCGAGCCGGCCGTGGCGCCGAAATCGGTGATGGGAAAATCCTTCGCGGGGAACGTCGGGGCCTTGATCCGGGC
Organism: Oleiharenicola sp. Vm1; assembly: GCF_047777955.1. Taxonomy (GTDB): domain Bacteria; phylum Verrucomicrobiota; class Verrucomicrobiia; order Opitutales; family Opitutaceae; genus Didemnitutus. The sequence goes on along the minus strand of NZ_CP180537.1, from coordinate 1,989,165 downwards.
GAGGACGCGCTCGTAGTCGTCCCAGCCGCGCGCCTGGAAGGACGCGGTCGCGGCCGACTTCGTCGACACCATCTTCTCGACCTCGATGCCCGCCAGGATGAACGGGCCGGTGCCCTTCGGGTCGTTGTCGACGATGGGTTCGCTGATGTAGTAGTCAAAGGAGCCGTCGCGCGGACGGCCGTTGGCCATGGTGTAACCGAGGCCGGCGCCCTGGCAGATCTGCGTCAGGCGGATGGTGCCGTCGGGGTTAGACTTGATGAGTGTGTCGAGGAGGCCCTGGTAACCCTTGAGGATCGCGGCCTCGTATTTCTCGCGCGGCAGGTAGCCCTTGTTCACGGCCTTGGCCAGGGCGTAGACGAACATGGAGGAGCCGGAGCCTTCGAGGTAATTGCCCGGGCGCGTGCCGAGGTTGGTGATCTGCCACCAGACGCCGGTCTTCGGGTCCTGCCAGCGGACGACGCCGTCGGCGAGGCGCTTGAGGATGCCGACGATGTGGTCGATCTCCGGCTGGCTCACCGGCAGGTAGTCGAGCGAGTCGACGATCGCCATCGCATACCAGCCGATGGCGCGGCTCCAGAAGTGCGGCGAGAAGCCGGTCTTCTTGTCCGCCCAGCTCTGGGCCCTGGCCTCGTCCCACGCGTGCCAGAACAGACCGGTCGCGGGGTCGTAGCTGTGGGCGTCCATGAGGACGATCTGCTTGGCGACGTCGTCGAAGAGCGCGGGCTCGTCGAACTCGACGGCGTATTGCGCGAGGAAGGGCGAGGCCATGTAGAGGCCGTCGAGCCACATCTGGTGCGGGTAACGCTTCTTGTGCCAGAAGCCGCCCTCGCTCGTGCGCGGGTGGCGGCGCATCTGGTCGCGCAGGGTCTGCACGGCCTTGACGTAGGCGGGGTTCTTGTCGCCGCGGGCGATGGCGGCGAGGAGCACCTTGCCGGGCGGGATGTTGTCGATGTTGTAGTCCTCCTCCTTGTAGCCCTTGATCGTGCCGTCGGGATTGACGTGCGACGCGACGGCGCGGGTGCCGAACTGCGTGTAGGCGCTGTTGCCGGTCGTCTCGCCGAGGCGGACGAGGCCGAGCGCGAGCACGCCGGGCGAGTAATCCCAGCGCGCCTTGGGATTGGAGCCGCCGGCCTCGAGTGCGGTGCCGAGGCGCTTCATCTCGGAGTCGGCGAGGCGCTGCGACCACTCGAGCGGCGTGGCGCCGTTGAATTTCTGGGGCACGTCGGCCGCGGCCGAGCGCAGGACGAAAGCGGAAACCGCCGCGAGGGCGAACAGGGTGCGGGTGAGCTTCATGACAGCAGAGGGAACGGAGGGGTTATTGGCCGAGGCGGATCATTTCCCGGCCGGCGAGCAGGAAGGCGCCGACGCCGTAGGGTTCGGTGGAGTTCTCGTCGAAGGTGACCGGCGTGAAGCCGACCGGCTGCACGTGCGTGAGGCGCCCGTCGGGCTTCACGCAGGCGAGCAGCGCGGACCAGGCCTTGCGCACGACGGGCTCGTAGTGGGCGCGGTCGAGCAGGCCCTCGTTGATGCCCCAGGCGAGGCCGTAGCAGAAGAAGCCGGTGCCGCTGCTCTCCTGCATCGGGTAGCTGGCGGGATCCAGCAGGCTGGCGCGCCAGTAGCCGTCGGCGTTCTGCAGGGCGGCGATGCGCGCGGACATCTCGCGGAACTGCTGCACGAACCGGCCGCGCGCCGGATGGTCGGCGGGCAGCGCCTGCAGCATGCGGACGAGGCCGCCGAGCACCCAGCCGTTGCCGCGCGCCCAGAAGACCTTGGCGCCGTTCTTCTCGCGCTTGGGGAAGATCGAGCTGTCGCGGAAATAGAGATGCTCGTCGCGGTCGTAGAGGTAGTCGGAGGTCACCCACCACTTGGCGACGGCGAACTCGCGATACTTCGCCTCGCCCGTGACCTGCGCGAGCTTGGCCCAGGCGGGCGGCGACATGAAGAGCGCGTCACACCACGACCAGCGGTCGGTGTGGCCGGGATTCTTCTTCCCGTCGAAGAGCAGGTTGTCGTCCTTCGGGTGCGCGAGGATGGAGTCGAAGCGCTCGCGCATCGGCCCGATCATGCGCGCGTCCCGGGTGGCGCGGTAGAGATCGGCGTAGGTCTGGCCGACAGCGTGGTCATCGGCGTGATAGACGCGCTCGCCGAGTTTCCAGGAGTTCCCCTCGCCCATCTTGACCATGGCCTCGCGGAAGCGCGGGCTGGGCGACACTTCGACCAGCGCCATCACGCCGGCGTAGAACGCGGCGTTGTGCCAGTCGGTGGCTTTCCACTTCGGGGCCGGATGCGCGAGCTGCCAGTCGGCGACTCGCTCCATCACGGTTAAGGTTGGTTCGGAGGCCGGCGCCACGAGCGCCGCAGACAACAGGAACGCGCAACAGAGGAGTCGTTTCATGCGAAATCAGTTCGGGGTGACGGTGACGGAAACCGGGGCGCGGGCGCGGGCGGCGGCGTTGGCGACGTAGTCCTTCCACGCCTGGTAGGTGGTGAATTCACCCGCCTTGGACCAGCCGGCGCCGGCAAAGTAGCGGAGCGACTGGCCGGCGGCGACCTTGGCGAGGATGAGCTCGTTGCGGTCGTCCTCGGCGAAGCCCTGGAAGGCGTCCGAGGCGACGAGGATGGCGGTGCCGAGCGCGCCGTTGGTCTTCTGCTCGACCCACTGCGTGATGGAGCCGTCGGCCGGCGTCGGGGTCGTGGTGATCTTCGGTTCCTGCCCCTTGTCGGTCGGCGTCTTGTTCAGGCCGATGCCGATGACGACTTCCTTCGCGCCCGTGATCTGGAAGGTGCTGTCGATCTGGTCGAGGTTGTGGCCGGCGTCGACGGTGAAGCGCTTCACCTCGGAGACCATGACGCCGTTGGCCATCCAGGTGTCGTAGGTGAGCTCGAAGATCGCGCGGACCGGGCCGTTCGCGATGACTTTCCAGCCCCGGTAGTTGCGGCCGACCCAAAGCGTCTTGCCGTCCCAGACGCCGAGGCCGCCGCAGCCGCGCGACGGGCCGACGTTGTAGAGATCCATGCCCTCGCCCTCGTCCTTGTGGTAGTGGTCGTGTCCCTTGTTATACCAGCGGTCGACGATCGGGTAGCTGACGCGCTTCACCCAGATGTCGAGTCCGCTGGTGACGAGCACTTCCTTGCCGGAGCCGTTGGCCGGCTCCGCGAGCGCAGGGCCGTAGGTGCGATGGCCGATCTTGTCGTTTTCCCAGGCGAAGTCGTCGAGGCGCTCCGGCACGTAGCGGGCGAAGGCCTTCGACGGAAACACGGGGGCGACCGTCTCGGTCTTCTCGACGGTGAAGGTCGCGCGCTTCTCGCCGGCGGCGAAGTCGTGCTGGAAGATGAGCTCGCCATAGGCGATGCCCTGGCCCTTCGGGTCCTTGGCCTGCGGGGCGACGTTGGTGACCTGATAAGGCAGCACGTGGCCCTGCGCGTCCTTCACCGCGATGTGCTGGAGCAGCGCGCCGGGGAGGTGCTGGTTGATCTCGGACCAGGGGACGGTGATCGTCTCGGCCGGACGGGCGATGTCCAGCGAGTGCGTGACGGTGAGCGTGATCTTCTCAGCCGCCAGCAGCGAGCTCGACAGCAGCGCGAGCCCGGCAAACAGGAGTTGGGGTTTCATAAAACGGGTCAGCGCGCGAGCCAGCCTCCGTCCACGGCGAGCGTGTAGCCGTTGACGTAGTCGGACGCGGGGGAAGCGAGGAAGACGACGGCGCCCTTCAGGTCGTCGGGCGTGCCCCAGCGGCCGGCGGGGATGCGGTCGAGGATGGCGGCGGAGCGCTTCTCGTCGGCGCGGAGCGGCGCGGTGTTGTCGGTCGCCATGTAGCCGGGCGCGATGGCGTTGCAGTTGATGCCCTTCGCGGCGAGCTCGTTGGCGATGAGGCGCGTGAGCCCCTGCACGGCGCTCTTCGAGGCGGTGTAGGACGGCACGCGGATGCCGCCCTGGAAGGAGAGCATCGAGGCGATGTTGATGATCTTGCCCTTGCCGCCGCGCGCCACGACGTCGTTGCAGAACGCCTGGCTGAGGAAGAAGACGGCGTCGATGTTGATGCCCATGACGTCATCCCAGTCCTTCTCGGAGAACTTCACGAAGTCCTCGCGGCGGATGATGCCGGCGCAGTTCACGAGGATGTCGAGCGCGGGGAAGGTCTGCTTCGCCGTGGCGATGACCTGCGGGATGGAGGCGCGATCGCCGAGGTTGCCGACGACCGCCACGGCCTTGCCGCCGAGCGCCTGCACCTGCTTGACGGTGTCCTCGGCGGGGAGGATGTCGACCGCGACGATGTTGGCGCCGGCTTCGGCGAGCGCGAGGGCCATGCCCTGACCGAGGCCGCGGGCGGCGCCGGTGACGACGGCGGTTTTGCCGGTGAGTTTAAAGGATTCGAGGATGTTGCTCATGGTGTGGGTGCAGGCGGAGAGTGAAATCAGCGCAGCGTGGCGATCGGCGCGGGATCCATGTCGGCGAAGTCCTGGTTCTCGCCGCCCATGCCCCAGATGAAGCCGTAGCTGTCGGTGCCGGCGCCGCTGTGGATCGACCACGGCGGGGAGAGAACGGCCTCGTGGTCGCGCACGACGAGGTGACGCGTCTCGTCGGGCTTGCCCATGAAGTGCATGACGGCGGCGTTGGCGGGGATGTTGAAATACATGTAGACCTCGGAGCGGCGCGTGTGCGTGTGCGGCGGCATGGTGTTCCAGATGCTGCCCGGCTGGAGGATGGTGAAGCCCATGACGAGCTGGCAGCTCTTGATGCCGGCGGCGTGGATGACCTTGTTGAGGCGGCGGTCGTTGGCGGTGGCGGCGGCGCCGAGGGCGACGGCGTTGGCGGCGTCGTAGCGCGCGAGCGTCGTCGGATACGCGGTGTGCGCCGGGTAGCTCAGCAGGTAGAAGCGCGCGGGCTGCGCGGCGTCGGCCGAGGCAAAGGCGATGGCCTGCGCTCCGCGGCCGATGTAGAGCGTGTCGAGCCGGGCCATATCGTAGCGCTGGCCGTCGACCGTGACGGCGCCCGCGCCGCCGGTGTTGATGACGCCGAGTTCGCGGCGCTCGCAGAAGAACGCCGAGCGCAGCTCGGCCGCGGCGGAGAGCGCCAGCGGCGCGCCGGTCGGGACGGCGCCGCCGACGACGGTGCGGTCGGTCTCCCAGTAGCGGAGCACGAGCTGGCCGGGTTGGAACAAGTCCGGGAGAAGGAACGCCGCGCGCAGCGCAGCGGTCGACATCGTGCCATAGGTGCGGACGTCAGCAGCAGGAATCAGGTCCATGAGAGAGCGGGGCGAAAGGGGCGGACAGCGGGGTGAGGAGCCAGGAGGGCGGGAGCAACGCGCAAAGTTCGCTAATGAACTATCGGTTCATTTATGAATTTTACGCCCCTCCGGGCAAGCGAGAATTCCTCCGGATGGGAGGAAAACATCCCCCTCCTTCGAGGGGGCGAAGGCCGGCGGGCCGAGGCCGGGGACTGGCGTGAGGAGCCCATGCCGCGGGGGAGTGCGGTCAGCGCGCGGGATTCCAGCCATCCGTGCCGCCGAGCACGGCGGCGGGGGTGTAGGCCGCGGCTTGCGCGGGCGTGAGCGCGTGGGCCCAAGGGACGCGGGTGGCGGGCGAGGCGCCGGGGCCGGTGCTGTCGAACTCGGCGTAGAAAGTCGTCTTCTCGGCCTCGGGCTTGTTCCAGTTGTGCCAGCCCTCGGGGCGGACGTTGGCCGACATCTCGGTGTGCAGGAAGACCGTCTGGGCGTAGTTGCGCCAAGGGCGGCCAAGGTAGGTCTTGGCCCCGTCGGCGCCGGTGATGCGGCAATGCGAGAACACGTAGCCGTGCGCCGTCCCCTGGGGCGTGGAGGCGGCGGTGAGGTAGCCGTCGCGCAGGGCGTGGATGTGGCAGCGCTCGAACCAGGCGGTGGCGGCGCCGAAGATGAAATCGACGTGGCCCTCGATGTAACAGTCCTCGAAGTAGTGCCGCCCGCGGTTGAGCAGCACGGTGTCCTGCCAGCCGAGGAAGCGGACGCGGCGGAACTCGAGCCGGTCGCCGTCGGCGCGGAGCGCGAGCGCCTGGCCGACCGGGCCGGCGGTGTTGGCGAGGGTGAGGTTCTCCCAGATCATGCCGTCGCCGTCGATCTGCACGGTCGGCGTGCGGAACGTGCCCAGCGGCTTGCCGTCGGGGCCGGGCAGGTTGGCGTGGACGTTGAACTCGATCACGGTCTTCTCGCGGTCGTCGCCGACGATGCGCATGTGGCCGCGCTCCCGCTGGACGTAGACGCGCTCGTGGTAGATGCCGGGCTTCACGCGGATGACCCAGCGCGGCTGGGTGGCGTCGGTGCGCATCGGCGCGGCGCCGATGGCCTCGTTGAGCGAGGTGTAGTTGCCGCTGCCGTCGAGGGCGACGACGGCATCGGCCTTGAGGTCGGCGGCGCGCGCGGCGAGCGCGAGCGCGGTCAGGGCGAGCAGCGGACGGATCATGGTCAGAAGATCAGGCGGGTGGAGAAGGTGAACTCGCGATCGGCCCCGAGGCGGGCGTTGCTCGCGAGGAGGTCGCGATCGAGGACGTTGCGGATGCCGGCCTCGATCTCGAAGGTGCGCTTCGGCGTGCGCCAGGCGTAGCCGGCACTGGCGTGCAGGAGGCCGTAGCCGGGGAACTTCAGGAAAGTGCGGCGCGCATCGGCGTAGTTCGCCACGTAGTTGCTGACGTATTGCCACGTGCCCGCGGCGAACGGGCCGCCGGCCGGGCCGGGCTGGCGGTAGCGAAGCTGCGTGTAGCTGGTGAAGGCCGGCAGGCGCGAGATCGCGCGCCCGATTTCCTGCGGCAGGTCGGGCGAGGCGGTGGTGATCGCCTGCATCGCCACCAGGCGCGAGGAAAGGGCGACGGCCGGCGTGGCCTGCCAGCGCGCCTCGGCGCGCACGCCGCGGAAGCGCTCCTCGCCCGCGGCCACGAGCTGGGGCTGCGTCTGGTTGGCGTCGAAGACCGGATCGTCGTAGAGCGGGTTGCGGCGGGAGATGTGGCGGTTGTAGAGGAGGAACGCGCCGGTGCTGTATTCGACGGCGCCCTTGGCGGCACGGCCCTTGAGCCCCGCCTCGTAGCCGAGCGTGGTCTCGTTGTCCTGGATGCGGCCGGTGCGGGCGTCGACGCGCGTGGACGGGTCGAAGGCGGTGCTGATGCTCGCGAAGGCCAGCAGGCGGCTCGGCTTCACCTGCCAGTTGAGCCCGGCGTGGTAACTGAGCTGGGCGGCGCCGTCGCTCACCCGCGGGAAGGCGGCGCCCACCCGGCGGTCCTCGACCCGCAGCGCCACGGCGTCGTAGCGCAGGCCGGTGGACACGACGTAGCGGCCGCGCTGGAACGCCGCGCGGTCGCTCAGCTCGAAGGCGGTGTAGCCGGCGTGCTCGGTGCGGTCGGTGAGGATGCGGCTGTAGACCGCGGGATCGTAGTCGGGGCGGTAATAGTCGGGCGCGAACGGATTGAAGCGGCGCACGCTGAGCGGGAGGGCGTCGCGCACGGCGGTGGGCAGCGCGCGGTCCTCGCGGCCGTATTCGCCCCAGGTGTGGCTGCCGGAGGCGAGGAGCTTGTGATCGGCGCCGAGGGCGCGGAAGCGGTTCGTCAGCTCGAGCTGGAGCGCGAAGGCGTGCTGCGGCTGCTCGAGGTGGCGCGGCTCGCGCGTGCCCTCGAACAGGCCGGTGTCGAGCGAGAGCACGGAGGTGGTGAAGCGGTCCTGGGTGACGTCGCGCCACCACCCTTCCGCGTTGGCGCGGACGGCGAGCGTCTTGGTCGGCGCGCCGTCGAACTGCACGCCGACCACGGCGGCGCGGCGGCGCACGGCGGCATCGGGGCCGTTGGCGTTGAAGAGGGCCAGCGGCAGGTAGGGACCGGCAATGAGGCCGCCGTGCGGTCGGTATTCGGGGATGCCAGGCGTGACGCGGGCGCGGATCTCGCGGTAGTCGGCGGAGACGAGCGTGCTGGCGGAGCGGCTGTGGCGCCAGGTGAGCGCGGTGCTGACGGAGAGCCAGTTTTCGTGCGCGAACTGCTCGGGGCCGGTGCGGCGCTGCCAGTCGACGGCGAGGCGCTGCCAGAGTTTTTCTTCACCACCGGGCCGGTGGTCTCCAGGTGGGAACGCTGGCGGTCGAGCGAGGTGAACTGGGCGTCGAAGCGCTGGCGGTCTTTCGCCTGCGGGCGCGCGGTCTGCATGTCCTGGATGCCGCCGGGCGCGGCGCGGCCGAGGACGGGGACGAGCGGGCCCTGGATGACGACGGTGCGCGCGGTGTTGAGCGCGTCGTTGATGCCGAGCTGGACGAAGCCGTTGCGCATGACCGGCGTGGGGAAGCCGCGGAGATTCAACCGTTCCTCGCCGGTGATGCGGTCGGCGGGCGACGGCTGGGCAACGGCGGCGAGTTCGCCGCCGAGGTCGGTGGCCATGCTCTCGTCGAGCTGGGTGTCGACGGGCTGGATGAGGTCGTTGGCGAACGGTTCGTCGCGAAGTTGTTCGTCGAGCGAGCCCATGCCGGTGGCGTCGTAATCCGGGTCGTCGTTGGTCGCGTTGACGGTGAGCGGATCGAGATGGACGGGCGGCTCGGTCGCCGGCGTGGCGGTCTGGGCGTGGAGCGCGAGGGCGAAGCCCAGCAGGAACGGAAGGAAAGCGCGGCGAGCGGCCATGCGGGGGAGTCTACGGGTGCGGAGCGGAGCGCCGGAAGAGAAAAGTCCGCCAGCGACGCTGGCTGGCGGACTTTTCCACCGACGCGAGGCCCCCAAGCGCTCGCGTCGGCGACGGGTTGGCGGAAGCCAATCCGGCGAAGTTTAGAACGTGCCCTTGATGCCGAAGGAGAAGTTCACGCCGAACTCTTCCCACCGGAAGCCGCGGGCGTAGCCGGGCGTGTCGGGATTGAAGCGTTCGATGACCTGCTCCTTGTTGAGGATGTTGCGGGCGGCGGCGAAGAACGTGAAGCGCTTGCTGAACTGGTATTCGCCGCTGAGGTCGAGGTTCCAGCGGGGCTGGTAGTATTCGAAAAAGCCCGTGGTAGTGCCGTATTGGGCGCCGGTCTGGGCGGCGGCGGCGGTGGCGGAGGTGCCCTTCTGGCGGCCGCGGAAGTTCATGTTGGCGTTCAGCACCCAGGGCTTCTTGGAGAAGCTAAGGCTGAAGTTGCCGGTCTTGGAGATGAAGCCGCGGAAGTCCGGGGTGTTGTCGCCGGTGAGGTGCAGGGCGGTGCCGTTGGCCTTGACCGTGAAGTAGCGGCCCCAGCCCGGGAGGAAGTTGAGCGGGCGGATGACGCTGAACTCCCAGCCGCTGATCTCGGCGTCGCCGCCGTTGATCGTCGTGCTGACGGCCCAGCCGATGTAGCGGGAATCGATGCCGAGCTCGTCCGCGAGCGCGGCATCGACGACGCCGCCGCGGGTGGTCCAGAAATCGCTGAGCTTCTTCTGGAAGGCGCCGATCGACATCAGGCCGCCCTTGTCGGGGTAGTATTCGAGCGAGAGGTCGTAGTTGTTCGCGGTCCAGGGCTTCAGCGCCGTGTTGCGGATGGTGATCGAGCCGACGGCGTTCGGGTCGGTGTCATCCTCGTTGATGGTGGTGTTCGGGATGATGTTGGCGTAGTCGGGCCGGCCGAAGGTCTTGGCGTAGGCGGCGCGCAGGAGCAGGTTGTCCCGGATTTCGTAGGTGAGGTGGAGGCTCGGGTAGTAGCCGTCGTAGCTGCGGTCGGCGCGGTAGCCGCGCTCGACGCGCACGAGGCGGAGTTCCTCCATCGAGCCGGCGGCACCGGCATCGGTGCGGCGGACGCGCTGGATGCCGTTGGCCGAGTTGTTGTCGGAGTCGACGTAGGTGCCGTTGGCGTTGCGCTGCCAGACGGCGTCGGGGTTGACGAGGACGCCCTGGCCCTTGTCGTTCGTCTTCTCGTAGCGGACGCCGGTCACGAAGCGGAGCTTGCCGTTCAGGAGGCGGCCGTCGACCTGGACGTAGCCGGCGGAGACGCGCTCGGACATCTTTTCCGAGTTGTTGATGCGGTTGGTCTCGTTCGTGACGGCGTTGGTGGTGAAGTAGCCGGGATTGCGGGCATACACGTCCGCGAGGGCGTAGGGATTGATCCACTGGATCGACTTGGAGCCGAAGCCGGAATCGCTGCCCTTGTAGACGGTGTCGAGGAAGGCCGCCGCGGTGTCGTCGGCGGTGTTGGCGACGCCGTCGGCGCCGACGTAGGTGTAGCTCTCCGAGTAGCGGCGGTTGTCGCGTCCCTCTTCGCGCACCTCGGCGCCGGCCTTCACGTTGAGCGGAATGCGCCAGGAGTCGAAGTGCCGCTCGGCGTTGAGGTGGCCGCTCTTCATCGTGGCCTTGCCGTCGACCGGGTCGTTCGACGCGGTCGTGAGGCGGTAGTTGGAGAGGTCGTAGATGTCGATCGGCGCGCCGGAGGAGTTGGTGGCGGTGATGTTCATGCCGCCGGGGAAGGCGATGCCGTCGGCGCGGAGGTTGCTGACGTTCTGGAGGCGCGTGCCGACATTGGCGAAGTGGCCGCGCGCGAGGGCGCGATACCAGGTGCGGGACTGCACGCCGTTGACGCCGGCGTCGACGTCCCAGTCCGCCGTGCTCCATTTCCAGACGATGTTGCCGGCGGAGGTGTTGCCGAGCTTGTCGCGGAAGGAGCTGCCCTGCGTGACCTGGCCGCGGCCGGTGGCGGCCTGGACGTAGTCGGAGCCCCAGGCGAGCGCGGTGCCCGTGCTGGGCGTGGGCGTCGCGGTGGTGCCCATGTTGAAGTTCAGGTTACGATTACCGAAGAAGGTCTTGTAGTAATTGTCCTGGTAGGCGACGGAGAGGGTCTGGTTCTTGGTGACCTTCCAGTCGGCCTTGATGCCGATCGAGGCGCGGTTGGTGGTCTTCGGGCCGTCCTGGATCTGCCACTGCTGCAGGTAGGGATTCGTGGGCGTGGCGCCGCCCTGCTGGTGATTCCAGGTGGGCTGCCAGCGGTGCTGCTCGACGTGCTGGTTCGAGGAGAGGCCGGTGATGACGATGCCGAAGCGGTCGTTGACCGGGAGCGTGTAGTCGAAGTCGACGTTCGGGAGCACCTTGAACGTCTTCTTCTGGCCCGGTCCGGGGGTCTTCTGGAAGAGGTCGGTGTTCTCCGAGTTCATGTTCATGTAGACGCGGTAGTTGAACTGCGCGCCCTTGCGCTCGAAGGCGTTCTTCGAGACGAAGTTCACCGCGCCGCCGAGCGAGTCGGCCGGGAGATCGGGCGTCGGGAGCTTCACGATCTCGGTGCGGGAGGTGTTGTTGATCGAGACCTGCTCGAACTCGAACACGCGGTTGCTGCTGCCCGACGCGGAGGAGGTCAGGCGCATGCCGTCCCAGTAGACGTTGGAGAAGTTGGAGGCGAAGCCGCGCACCGACACGGTGCGGACGTCGGCGGCGACGTAGTCGACCGAGACGCCGGGGAGATACTTGAGGAACTCGCCCGGGTTGCCCTCGTTGACCGCGCCGAAGGCGTCGGCGGCCATGACGACCTTCACGTTCGGGGCGTAGCGCTGCTCGTTCGTCGCGAGCGCATTGCCCTCGTATTCGCGGTTGGACTGCACGACGAAGGTGTCGAGCTGCACGATCTTCTCGTCCTTGCCGTAGCGGTCGGCGCTGGTCAGGTCGAAGTTGAGCGTGGCGCTCTGGCCCGCGGTGACCGTGATCTGCTCGGATTTGGTGTCGAGGCCGGTGTAGGCGACGCGGACGGTGACGGTGCCGGCGGGCACGTCGCTGAGGCGGTATTCACCATACTCGTTGGTGAAGACCTCGCGGGTGGTGCCGTCGATCGTCACGCGGGCGTTGTTCAGGTAACGCCCGGTGCCGACGTTCAGGACGCGGCCGGCGATTTCGCCGCCGCCGGCTTGCGCGAAGGCCGGCAGGGCAAAGGCGAGCGCGAGCGCGAGGCTGGCGAGCCAGCGCCCGACAAGGGCGCCGCGATGGAAACGACGAACGAAGACGGCAAACGCATGCCGACATGCGGTCGGGTTGGGTAGCATAGGTGCGGGGGTGGTAGGGTTGGATCGGCGCGAAACAGCGGGGGAGCGGGGATTTCGCGTCAGTTCACTAATGAACTTGCCATTCAATGGTGAATTCGGTTGTTTTTGGCAATAAAAATTTCCCGCCCCAGCCCGCCCCAAATCTGTTAACGCTCGTTCCGGTGAAACCCGCCCCCTTCCCCGCCAAGTCCACCTCCGCCGCCTCCGTCGTCGATGCGGGCGCGGAGCGATACGTTATTCCCAATCTTCGGAACGCCTGCCGGATTCTTAAGCTCCTCGGACGCTCGACCGAGGGCTACAAGGTCGCCGACATCGCGCGCGAGCTGAAGATTCCCGTCACCACGACGCTGCGCATCATGAGCACCCTCACGCTCGAGGGCCTCGCGCGCAAGGTCGAGGGCCGCTTCGAGCTCGGACCCATCCTCATCCAGCTCGGCAACGCCGCGCTCGCCGGCACCGAGATCCGCGAGCTGGCGCAGCCCGTCCTGCTCCGCCTCACCCAGGCCACCGACGAGACCGCGCACCTCGCGATCCCCTGCGACGACCGCTCGCTCATCGTCGCCGTCCAGGACAGCCCCCACCCGCTCCGCGCCGCGTCGCGTCCGGGCTTCCTCGCCGAGCTGCACTGCTCGTCGACCGGCAAGTCCTTCCTCTCCTTCCTCCACTACGAGCGGCTGGCGGAGCTCTACCCCGCCGGCACCAAGCTCACCAAGCGCACCCCGCACACGCGCACCACGCTGGCGGAAATCCGCCGCGAGGTCGAAGCGACGCGCAAGCGCGGCTACAGCCTCGACGACGAGGAGTTCAATCCCGGCGTCCGCTGCGTCGCCGCCCCCGTCTACGCCTCCGACGGCAAGGTCGCCGCCGCCATCGGCATCACCGCCGCTACGGTCCGCTTCACCCGCGAGCGCATCCCCGAGATGGGCGCGCACGTGCTGGCCGCCGCGCGCGAGCTCTCGGAACACCTCGGCTACCACGGCCACGAATCCTCCTGACATGCCCGCCGCCCCTTCCGCTCCCTCGCCCCCGCCGGCCAGTCCGTCGCGCCCGACACCGTCCGCGAGCTCGTCGCCCGCGCCTGCCCGGCCGCCGACTACCGCGGCCAACGCGTGTGCCTCATCATCCCCGACGGCACCCGCACCGCGCCCGTCGGCCTGATGTTCAAGACCCTCTTCGCCCAGCTCGCCGGCGCGGTGCGCAAGTTCGACGTCATGATCGCCCTCGGCACGCACCCGCCGATGCCCGACGCCGCCATCAACGAGCGCGTCGAGATCACCGCCGCGGAGCGCGCCACCACCTACCGGGACGTCGAGTTCATCAACCACGAGTGGGACAACCCCGCGGCGCTGCGCGACCTCGGCGCCATCCCCGCCGCCGAGATCAACCAGCTCTCGGGCGGCCTCTTCGCGATGGACGTCCCCGTGCACGTCAACAGGCGCCTCTTCGACTACGACCAGCTGATCATCGTCGGCCCGGTGTTTCCCCACGAGGTCGTGGGCTTCTCCGGCGGCAACAAGTATCTCTTCCCCGGCGTCGCCGGCCCGCAGATCCTGAACTTCTTCCACTGGCTCGGCGCAGTCGTCACGAACCCGATGATCATCGGCAACAAGTGGACGCCCGTGCGCAAGGTCGTCGATCGCGCCGGCGCGATGGTCACCGTGCCGAAGCTCTGCTTCGCCATGGTCGTGCAGGGCAAGGGCGAGCTCGCCGGCCTCTTCGCCGGCACGCCCGAGCAGGCCTGGGACGACGCGAGCGAACTCTCGCGCGAGCTCCATATCACCTACAAGGACCGCCCGTTTCACACCGTGCTGAGCTGCGCGCCCGCCATGTATGACGAGCTGTGGGTCGGCGGGAAGTGCATGTATAAACTCGAGCCCATCGTCGCCGACGGCGGCGAGCTCATCATCTACGCGCCGCACATCCACGAGGTCTCCGTCGTCCACGGCAAGATGATCGAGCGCATCGGCTACCACTGCGTGCAGTATTTCCTCAAGCAGTGGGACAAGTTCAAGCACGAGCCCTGGGGCACCCTCGCCCACTCGACGCACGTCCACGGCATCGGCACCTACGACGAGAAAACCGGCATCGAGACCCCGCGCGTCCGCGTCACGCTCGCCACCGGCATCCCCGAGGCGACGTGCCGCAAGATCAACCTCGGCTACCGCGACTGGCGCACGATCAACAAGGACGACTATGCCAACCGCGAGCACGAGGGCGTGTTCCTCGAGCCCAAGGCCGGCGAACGCCTCTACCACCTCCGCCAGAAACCCAAGTGGGCCGGAGGCGAATGAGCCCCGCTCCTTCCTGCTCCGCCGCGCGGCGCCCGCCGCTCCGCCCCGTTTGCGCACCGCTTGTGTATTACTCGCCATGACACGGTTTGGCCGGGTGTAGACACGAAGCTCTGCTAGCCTTTCGACTGCGAAAATTTTTTCTTCCCCATGAACAAGTCCGAAGTCCTCGCCCGCATCAAACAAGAGAAGGTCATCGCGCTCATCCGCGCCGACGGCCCCGACAGTCTCATCGACTGCGCCCGCGCCCTCGCGGCCGGCGGGCTCACCGTCATCGAGCTCACCATGTCGACGCCCGGCGCGCTCGACGTCCTCGCCAAGGCGGCGAAGGAGCTCCCGCACGTCACCTTCGGCATGGGCACCGTCGTCAACGCCGAGACCGTCGCGCAAGCCCAGGCCGCCGGCGCGAAGTTCATCGTCACGCCCTGCGTGCGCCCGGCCGTCATCGCCGCCGGCAAGGAGCGCGGCCTCGCCATCCTCGGCGGCGCGCTCACCCCGACGGAGGCCTACAACACCTACGAGCTCGGCGCCGACATCGTGAAGGTTTTCCCGGCCGAGTTCTTCGGCCCGGCCTTCATCAAGTCCCTCAAGGCCCCGTTCCCTTTCCTGAACATCATGCCCACCGGCGGCGTCACGCCGGAAACCGTCGCCGACTTCCTCAAGGCCGGCGCCTACGCCACCGCCGCCGGCAGCGCCCTCGTGCAACCGGCCGCGCTCAAGGCGAAGGACTGGGCCGCCATCACGCTCCGCGCGAAGGAATTCGTCGCCGCCGCCGCGCGCGCCTAGGCGCGCGCCTCGGAGCCGGCCTGCGCGCCCCGCATGAGGCCATCGGTCACGTTCACCTTCCTCGCCTCGCTCGCCGCCGCCGCGCTCGCGGCGGCGCAACCCGGCGAGCCGCCCGTGCTGCGCAGCCGGCTGGCGCTGGAGCCGTCCGATCTCCAGCTGCTCACGCTGCCCGCCTTCCCCGCGCGCTGGTATCTCCCGGCGGAGGCCGGGCCGGCGCTCGCCGGATTGCTCCGTGACCGCGGGCTCTCCCCGCCCTGGCGGACGCCATCGCCGCCGCCGTGCGCACCGCGCCCGACGGCGACCGCTTCGTCGTGCCGGACGAGGCGCTGCTCGCGCGCTTCACGCCGGCCGAGCTCGACGTCTGGCGCAGCTGGCTCGAGCGCCACCCGCGCAACCTCAGCTACCGCTGGCCGCTCTCGCTCGACCGCATCCAGGTGGCGCGCCTCGACGCGGAGCCGCGCTGGCGCGCCGCGATGCGCCGCCTCCGCGCCACCGCGCGCCCTGCCGGCGACCGGCTCATCTTCTCGGAGTTCTACGCCCTCGAGGACGCCTTCGCCTCGCCGCAGGACCGGCGGGATTTCTACCGCATCGCCCTCGCGGCCGAGACGACGATCCTCAAGCTGCGCCGCGAGCCGGGCAAGACGCTCGACGCGCCGACCCAGGCCGCCTACTGGCAGCTGCACGGCCGCTACCGCGCCATCGAGCCGATGCTCAACGCCGTCTCCTCGCTGCCGAACGGCCCGCGCCTCGACGTCGTGCACATCCTCCCCGCGCTGCCGCGCTCGCTGCTCAACACGTTCCCGCCGGACTTCGCGGAGGCCGACGACGCCGGGGTGGAGAGCAGCGTGGCGGCGTCGGATTTCTTCGCGCTGGCCCCCGGCGCCGATCCGCGCGCGGAAGGTCGCTTTCGGGACTGGCTGGAACGCGAGGCCGAGCCGGCCACCGGCGCGCCGCGCTACGGCGATCTCCTGGTCTACGGCGACCCCGACACCACGGCGTGGCCCTACACCGCGGTCTACATCGCCGACCAGATCGGCTTCGCGCGCCGGCCGACGGCGTTCGGTCCCTGGCAGTTCATTCCGCTGGAAGAAATCGGCCACCTGAACCCGCGTTACGCGGGCAAGCCCCCACGTCTGTTCCGTCTCCGGCGCGCGCGCGAGGAGCCGGGCGATCCGCCTTTCTCCCTCAGCCGCATGCCGGGCGCGTGGCGCCAGCGCCTGCACCTCAAGACCGCCGCGGCCGGCCCCTGGGGCCGGCTCCGTTACTATGACGTCCTGCTCGCCCCGGGCGCCGACACGCTCACCCAGCTGCCGCCGCCCGACGGCAAGCCCCGGTGGACATTCGCGGGCATCAGCCGCGAGGCGCTGCTGGCCGCCTGCGCCGCCGTGGAGATGCCGCCCGCGGTGCGGACCGCTCTCGAGGACCTCTTCCGCGCCGCAACGCCGGATGCGCAGGGCCGCCTGACCGTCGAGCCGCCCCTGGACCTCGTCCTCGCCGTGCCGCCCGCCTTCCGCACCGCGACCTTCGGGCATCTCGTCGGCGGCCTCTCGGTCACGGATTACGCACAACACATTCCCTTTCCGAAGGGCTTCAAGATCGACGAGTGGCTCGACGCCGAGTCGCTCTCGCCCACGGTCCGCGAGGCGATCGCGCGGCTCGTCTACACCCGCGGCGACCACATGATGCTGTCCGATTTCGGCGCGCTTTATCAGCTGCTGCCAGATCGGCGCGAGCAGCTGTCGGCCCACCGCACGGCGCTGCGCGTGCCCGGCCTAGTCGTGCTGCTGGAAAAGCCGGCTCCCGCGGACGTCGCGGGCATCGCCCGGTATTGGAACCTGTCCCACGACAAAAACGTCGTTCGTCTCCTCGAGTCCTTCGCCGCCGATCCGCACCAGCGCTTCCTCGATCTCATCCACCTGCTGCCGGCCATCGAGCGCGAGCTGCTCAACACCTACTTCCGCCCGACCGAGCCGGGGCCGACGCCCAGCTGCTTCTGGACCGCCTTCAATTTCGGATCCGACCGTCCCGACCCGCGCTACCTCGTCCTGCCGGGCGAATGGACCGAGCACCGCGAGATGGCCTGGGCCGACCTGCTCGCCCGCTTCGATCCGATCCCCGCGCCGAGCCAGCTGGGAGACCTCATCGGCTACCGGCGCCGCGGCGCCGCGGCCCTCGACCACCTCTGCGTCTACCTGGCCGACGACCTCGTGTTCACCAAGAACGGCTTCACGTTTTCGGCGCCCTGGTGCATCCAGCGCCTGGAGGACGTCGACGAACTCTACCGCCGCGACCCCGAGAGCGAACGCGTCTACTTCCGGCGCCGCGCCATGCCGGCCCCGTCCACCCCTCCCTGACAATTCCATGCAAACCGCCTTCCGTTGGTATGGTCACTCCGACCGCGTGCCGCTGCTCTGGCTGCGGCAAATGACGCCGCGCCCGCTCGTCGTCACCCATCTCGCCCACGTCCCGCCCGGCGAAGTCTGGCCGGTCGAGGACCTGCGTCGCCTGCGCGACGAGCTGTCCGAGCAGGAACTCGCCCTCGGTCCGATCGAGAGCGTCTTCTGGACCGATGACATGAAGCTCGGCCGCGGCGACCGCGACCTCCACATCGCGAACTACATCCAGACGCTCGCCAACATCCGCACGGCCTTCCCCGACATCGGCGAGATCATCGTCACCTACAACCTGATGCCGCTCGACTGGGGGCGCACCGAGCTCGCCCACCTCCACCCCAACGGCACGCGCGGCCTCGCCTACGATCACGCCGCCATGGCGCGCATCGACCTGTCGCACGGCCTTTTCCTGCCCGGCTGGGGCCGCCGCTACAGCCGCGAGGAGTTCTCCGCCCTCCAGCAGGCCTACGCCCACCTCGGCGTCTCCGGGTTCTGGGAAAACGTCCGCTACGCGCTCCAGGCCATCGTCCCGGCCGCAGCCGCGAGCAACATCCGCCTCGCCGCGCACCCGAACGATCCGCCGTGGTCCTACCTCGGCCTCCCGGCGTTCCTCTGCAACGCCGCCGACATCCGCCGCCTCCTCGCCCTCTACCCGCACCGCTCGAACGCCCTCTGCTTCTGCACCGGCTCCTACGGCGCCGACCCGGCGAACGACATCGTCGGCATGATCCGCGAGTTCAAGGACGCCATCGCCTGGGCCCACCTCCGCACGGTGAAGACCACGGCGGAGAAAACCTTCCACGAGGCCGATCACGCCGACCCCACCGCCAACGTCGACCTCCTCGCCGTCATGCGCACGCTGGTCGAGCTCGGCTGGGACGGCGTCTTCCGCTCCGACCACGGCCTCGATCTGCTCCACGAGAGCGATTCCGTCACCAACGGCTACCCCGCCATCGACCGCTACGCCGCCAACAAGATGCTCTGGGCCTACCAGCGCGCGCTGAAAAGCGCGCTGCCCGCCCGCGCCGCCGCGCGCTCCTAGCGCCCTCCCTTCCCGTCCCCCGCACGCAACCATCAACCACTCAACCCCGACTCCTATGTCGCTCCAAATCAAACCTGCTAACAGCGTCACATTCGACCAGATCTCGCTCGGCGAGGTCATGCTCCGCCTCGATCCCGGCGAGGGCCGCATCCGCACCGCGCGGCACTTCACCGCGTGGGAAGGCGGCGGCGAATACAACACCTCGCGCGGCCTGCGCAAATGCTTCGGCCTGAAAACGGCCGTCTGCACCGCGTTCGTCGACAACGAGGTCGGCCACCTCGTCGAGGACTTCATCATGCAGGGCGGCGTCGCCACCGACTTCATCAAGTGGCGCGAGGACGACGGCATCGGCCGCACCGTCCGCAACGGCCTCAACTTCACCGAGCGCGGCTTCGGCATCCGCGGCGCCGTCGGCTGCCCCGACCGCGGCAACACCGCCGCCTCGCAGCTCAAGCCGGGCGACTTCGACTGGGACCACATCTTCGGCAAGCTCGGCGCGCGCTGGTTCCACACCGGCGGCATCTTCGCCGCGCTCTCCGCCTCCACCGCCGAACTCACCGTCGAGGCCGTCAAGGCCGCCAAGAAGCACGGCACGATCGTCTCCTACGACCTCAATTACCGCCCCTCCCTCTGGAAAACCATCGGCGGCCTCAAGAAAGCCCAGGAGATCAACCGCGAGATCGCCAAATACGTCGACGTCATGATCGGCAACGAGGAGGACTTCACCGCCTCGCTCGGCTTCGAGGTCAAGGGCGCCGACCACAACATCTCCAAGATCGAGCTCGACGCGTTCAAGGACATGATCGGCACCGCCGTGAAGGAGTTCCCCAACTTCAAGGTCGCCGCCACCACGCTGCGCCGCGTCATCACTGCGACGAAGAACGACTGGTCCGCCATCCTCTGGCACGATGGCAAGTTCTACGAGAGCCGCAAGTATCCGGAGCTCGAGATCCTCGACCGCGTCGGCGGCGGCGACTCGTTCGCCTCGGGCCTGCAGTTCGGCTTCATGACCTTCAACGACCCGCAGAAAGCCGTCGAATACGGCGCCGCCCACGGCGCACTCGCCAGCACCACGCCGGGCGACACCTCGATGGCCACGCGCAAGGAAGTCGAGAAGACGATGGGCGGCGGCGGCGCCCGCGTCGTCCGCTGAGCGAATCCCGACGGGGCGGCTGCCCGCAGTCGCCCTCCCTGCCCGGGCCTCGCGCCCGGGCTTTTGTTTTCGCCCGGCGCCAGCCGCGAGTTCCTCGCCTCCCTGCCCGCCTACGACTGAGGCGCCGGCGTGCCGGGGTAGAGCTTGGGCACGAAACACTCGTAGCACGATTCCGCGTCGGGCTGCCCGGCGACCCAGTAGCGCTCGTGCGCGACGAAGCCCTCGAACACGATCGCGTGCCACAGCGTCAGCTCGCGGCGCCCCATCGGATCGTAGAAGAGGTTTTCGCCCGGCGCCGCATCGCCCGCGGCGGCGTCCTGGTCCCTGGCCGTGCGCGACGACCCGTTGATGCCGCGGGTCGCCCGGGCCTTCAACCCGTCGTCGTTGGCGAAATTCGAGCCGAGCACGTCGACCGGCGAGTAGACGTTGAGCCACCGCAATCCCGTCGCGGTCGCGCTGCGGCCGTCGAAATACTGCTCCCAGAACGTCCGCACGAAATCAAACGGACACCCGATCGTCGTCAGCGTGCGGACGTGGCCGACGCGCGTGTTCGGACAGCCCTCCGGCGGATAGAGCGAGTCCAGCGCCACGAGGCTGCCGAGGCTGTAGGCCACGACGTCGACCCGGGACGGCGTGCTCTCGAGCACGTGCTCGAGCAGCGCGTTGAACTTCCCCGTGCACGACGCGCGCGCGGCGCCCGCATCGAGGTAGCGGCAGAAACGCAGCGTCATGGTCACGCTGCGATCGAGCATGGCGCGCAAGCCCGACACGCTCAGCCCCAGCGCGCCGAGCACCGCGATGGTCTTGGCCTTCGCCGACCCGAGCCAGCGCCAGACGCGGCCCGGCAGCTCCGCGAGCCAGTGCCCCAGCCGGCCCGGCGCCCGGGAAATCCAGGAGAGGATCCGATCGCCCAGCGGCTGCCCGGGCTGCGCCGCGGCGGACGTTTTCGCCGGCGCTGCCGGCACGGAAGCCGCCGGCGCTCCCGCGATCGCACCGGCCGGAGCCGCCGCGACGGCATGGGCCGGACTGGCTGGGGCCGGCGCGGTCGCGACGACGGCCGCCGGAGTCGCCGGCTGCGACCAGGCATCGTAGACGAGCCGCGCCACCGTGCCGACCGCGAGGCCCGTGTAAAGCAGCACGCCCGCCAGCGCGAGGCCGCCGACGAAGACGCTGAGTTTTTGCCGCTTGCTGAACGACTCGGCGACCGCGCACGCGGCGGTAAAGCGCACCGTGAGCTTCACGCACTGCCAAAGCAGGTTCGCCGTGCGCAGCAGGAGGTTCGAGGCCGGTGCGTCGTCGTCGAGCAGGGGCAGGTAGTCGAGGAAGTAGACGCGATGCGTCACCACGCCCTCCGTCTCCGGGTTCTTGCCCGGATCGACGCGCAGGATCTCGCGCACCTCGGTGCGCCCCTGCGCACCGTAGTCCTCGGGCGCGGCGGCACGCACCCGGTAGGCGGTGCCGATCGGTTCGCTGTGGTGATCGAGCGTCCGGGCAAGGCGCTGGGCGACGCCATCGATCGCCTGGCTCGCGTCGGACTCGTTCATCGCGGGACAATAGATCACCGCGGCAGGGTTCGCGTTCGTGGAGGTCATGGGAGGGGTGGCCCGCGCGCCACGTTGCCGCCACCGGGCCGACGCGCCAAGTCTCAAAGCCCGCCGGCGCCGCGTAGCCACGACCGGCCCGCCGCCGTCTCTCTCCGCGCGATGAACTTCCGCCCCACCCTCCGTGCCGCCGCGCTCGCCGGCGGGCTGCTCTTCTCGTCCGGCCTTGCGTCCGCCGCGGAGCCCGCCGCCGCCCCGCCGCGCGAGTGGATCGATCCCGCCACCGGTCATCGCGTCATCCGCCTCACGGACGAGCCGGGCTCCGCCAGCCTGTATTTCAACCTCAACGCCTTCAGCCCCGACGGCCGCTGGATGGTCTACACGTCACCCCACGGCATCTCTGCCCTCGAGCTCGCCACCCGCCGCGCCAAGGCGCTCGTTCCCGCCCCGGCGCACCCCATCGGCGTCAGCCGGCGCACGTCCACGCTGTTCTACTCCTGCCCGCGGCGGCCGCGCAACCCGCCTCGGTCTGGCGCTGCGACCTCGATACCGGCGCGACGCGCAAGCTCGTCGATCTCCCGCCGCGCGCCAGCGTCGTCACCATCAACGCCGACGACACGCTGGGCGCCGGCACCTTCATCGAGGGCGACGCCCACGCCAGCGGCGCCTACGACGGCACGCCGCGCGCCGCCTCCGCGCGGATGTCGCCGGTCAACCAGGGCGAACCCGCTAACAAGGCCGAGCTGATGACGCGCCGCCTGAACGCGAAGCTCCCGATGACGCTCTTCACCGTCGATCTCGCCACCGGCAAGCTCACGCCGCTGCTCCAGCACGACACCAACTGGCTCAACCACCTCCAGTTCTCGCCCACCGATCCCACGCTCCTGCTCTACTGCCACGAGGGGCACTGGCACCTCGTCGACCGCATCTGGACCATCCGCACCGACGGCTCGCAAAACCAGCTCGTCCACCGCCGCACGATGCAAATGGAGATCGCCGGCCACGAGTGGTGGGGCGCCGACGGCCGCACGGTCTACTACCAGCTGCACTTCCCCCGCGGCGGCCGCGTCTCGTTCATCGCCAGCGCCAACGCCGCCACCGGCGAACGCACCTGGCTGCAATACGACGCCACCAGCCAGTCCTCCATCCACGACAACTCCTCGCCCGACCAGACCCTGTTCTGCGGCGACGGCGACCGGCAGTCGCCGTGGCTCTTCCTCTTCCGCCCGAAGCTCGTGTCCGACCGCGGCACCCTCGGCGAGCACCTCATCCGCGGCGGCTACCTCGAGTCCGAGAAGCTCGTCGACCTGGCCCGGCACAACTACCGCCTGGAGCCGAACCCAATGTTCACGCCCGACCAGAAGTTCATCATCTTCCGCTCGAACCTGCTCGGCCCCGACTACGTCTTCGCCGTCGAGGTCGCGAAGGCGCACTGAGCGTCCGCCGCCGCCGGCGCACCGTCCCCGGCTGCCTTTCGGCTCGCCCCGCCCTTCGTCCCCGGCGCAATCTGCGCCCATGAAGGCCGAAGTCCCCGCCGAAATCAAAGCCACCCTCCCCGAAGGCCGGTGGGGCAAGGTGCTCGGCATGACGCCCGTCGTCATGACCGTCGTCGCCACGCTCCTCGCCGGTCTCTCCAGCAGCGAGATGACCAAGGCCCAATACGTCCGCGCCCTCGCCGCGCAGCTCCAGTCCAAGGCCGGCGACCAGTGGGGCTTCTTCCAGGCCAAGCGCCTCCGCGGCGCCATCCAGTCGGGCGCGCTCGACACCGCGCGGCTCACCGCCGGCGATCTCGAGCCGGACGCCGCCGCCCTGCGCCGCTTCGCCGCCGCCCTGCCCGATCCCGCTCCCGTCCTCGCCGCGCTCGACACGCTGCTCTCAGGGCAACTGCCCGCACCGGCCGTCGCGCCCGCGCTGGCCCCGGAGATCCGGACCGCCCTCGCGGCGATCGACGACGCCTCCCCGGCCGCGGACATCGCCGCGGCGCTGCGGGACGTCCCGGCCGCGACACTCGATTCCGCGCTCCACGCCGCGCTGGCCCACGCCCGTGCCTTCGACGACCTGCTCCGCCCCGTCATCGAGCAGGGCGACCGCCTCGGCGACGCCATCGACGCCTCGGCGGAGGCGCGCCGGGCCCTCGGTCGCGATTTCGCCGTGCTGCGCCTGCGCTACTCGTCGCTGCGCTACGACGCCGAGGCGAAGCTCAACCAGTCCATCGCCCGCCTCCTCGATCTCCAGGTGCGGCAGACCAACCTCGTCGCCGAGCGCCACCAGCGGCGCAGCGCGCGCTTCTTCTACGGCATGCTCGGCGCCCAGGCCGCGGTGCTCGTCTCCACCTTCGCCCTCGCCGCCCGCCGCCGCAGCCTGCTCTGGTCGCTCGCCGCCTCCGCCGGCCTCGTCGCCGTCACGTTCGCGACCTACGTCTACCTCTTCCTCTGAGCCGGCCGCGCCCTGCGCGCGCAACTCAGGCCGAGCCTTGGCCAAGTTATGCGCGGCACCGCCGCGCCATCGGCGTAAGGTGCTCGCTCGACGGCTCGCACGCCGCGGGCCGCGTTACCCTGTTGGCTCCATGAAGACCAGTCGCCGCGACTTCCTCAAAACCGGCCTGGCGCTCGCCGCGACCGTATCCGCCGGCCGCTTCACCCGCGCCCTCGCCGCCGACGCCCCGCCCGCCGCCCCCGCAGCCCGCACCATCCTCGCCGCCGTGCGCGACGGCTCACGCCCCGCCATGCTCGACCGCGCCCTCGCCGAACTCGGCGGCATCGGCCGCTTCGTGCGCCCGGGCCAGACCGTGCTGATCAAGCCCAACATCGGCTGGGACGTCGCGCCCGACCTCGGCGCCAACACCCACCCCACGCTCGTCGGCCACCTCGTGCAGCTCTGCCGCGACGCCGGCGCGAAATCCGTCAGCGTCTTCGACCACACCTGCGACCAGTGGCAGCGCTGCTACGCCAACAGCGGCATCGAGCAGGCGGTGCGGGACGCCGGCGGCATCGTCGTCACCGGCGACGATCACGCGCTCTACCGGCCGGTGGCGATCCCGCGCGGCGTGAAGCTCAAGTCCGCCGAGGTCCACGCGCTCGTGCTCGACAGCGACGTGTTCATCAACGTCCCCGTCCTCAAGCACCACAGCGGCTCGCTCATGACCGGCGCCGCCAAGAACCTCATGGGCGTGGTCTGGGACCGCCGCTTCTACCACCGCAACGACCTGCACCAGTGCATCGCCGACTTCCTCACCTTCAAGACGCCGACGCTGAACATCGTCGACGCCTACCACCCGATGGTGCGCAACGGCCCGCGCGGCCGCGCCGCCGATGACGTGGTCGAGCTCCGCAGCCTGCTCGCGTCGACCGACATCGTCGCCGTCGACACCGCCGCCGCCCGCCTGCTCAACCAGGACCCGGCCAGCATCCGCCACATCGGCCTCGCCGCCGCCCACGGTCTCGGCACGACGAACCTGGACGCGCTCGACATCCGTCGCGTCAAGCTCGCCTGAGCCGTGCGCCGCTGGCTGAAACCACTCCGCGTCGCGCTCGCGCTGCTCTTCCTCGTCGTCCTCGCCGCCGCCTTCCTCGACTTCCGCGGTCTCGTCCCGGCGTGGCTCGCCCACCCGGCGGCCGCCGTGCAACTCGGTCCCGCGACGCTCGCCGCGACCGCCGGCAGCGCGTTCGCCCTCGCCGCGCTCGGCGGGTTGCTGGTCGTCACCCTGCTCGTCGGCCGCGTCTACTGCGCCGCCGTCTGCCCGCTCGGGATCCTGCAGGACGTCGTCGCCCGCGTCCGCCCGCGCCGCCGTGCCGCGCTGCCCTTCTCGCCCGGAAACAGGACTGTGCGCTACGGCATCCTCTCCGCCGCGCTGCTGGCCGCGGCGCTCGGTGCGACGGGGATCGTCTTCACGCTGCTCGATCCCTACAGCCATTTTGGCCGCATCGCCGCCGCGCTCGGACGCCCGCTGCTCGTCGCGCTGAACAACGCGCTCGTCCCCGCCGCCCAAGCCCTCGGCACGCAGGCGATCTACCGCGTGCCGCCGCCCGCGCCGCCCCTCGGGCTCGTGTGCTTCGCCCTGCTCGCCGCGGCCACCGTCGCCGTCCTCGCCGTCTGGCGCGGCCGGCTCTACTGCAACACCGTCTGCCCCGTCGGCACGCTGCTTGGCCTGCTGGCGCGCGCGAGCGCCTTCCGCCTCGCGATCGACCGCGCCGCCTGCACCAAGTGCGCCGACTGCCTGCGCGCCTGCAAGGCCCAGTGCATCGACCTGCGCCGCGGCCATGTGGACGCGTCCCGTTGCGTGGCCTGCGCCAACTGCCTCGGCGCCTGCACGCACGGCGGCATCGGCTACCGCTTCGCCTGGCGGCCGGCGCGACGGCCCGGGGTCGACCAGGACCGCCGCACGTTCGTCGCCGGCGCGCTCCTGCTCCCCGCTGGCGGCGCTGCAGGCCGCCGCGCCCGCCCCTCCGTCACGCGCGCCGGTCGCGCCGCCGGGAGCGGACAGCGTCGCCCGCCTGCTCGACCGCTGCACCGGCTGCCTGCTCTGCGTGAGCGAGTGCCCCACCCAGGTGCTGCAACCGGCCGCGCTCGCTTACGGCTGGCGCGGCTGGGCCAAGCCGCACCTGGATTTCGAGCGCGCCTTCTGCAACTTCGACTGCCGCCGCTGCGGCGAGGTCTGCCCGACCGGCGCGATCTCGCTGCTCGCGCTCGCCGATAAGCGCCGGACGAGCGTGGGCACGGCGCAGTTCGAGCGCACCCGCTGCATCGTCGAGACCGACGGCACCGACTGCGCCGCGTGCTCCGAGCATTGCCCGACCAAGGCCGTCGACACCGTGCCCTTCCGCGAAAACCTGCGCCTGCCGCAGGTGAAGGAGGAGCTGTGCATCGGCTGCGGCGCGTGCGAGTTCGCCTGCCCGGTGCGCCCGCAGCGCGCCATCACCGTCGCCGCGCGCGCGACGCACGTCCGCGCCCGGCAAGCCGTCGAGGCCAAGCCGACGCTGCCGAAGCCCGCGGGCGATTTCCCCTTCTGAGGCGCCGGCGGGGTGACGCAACGCAGCCTTGTGCGGACGACCGGGGCCTTGTTTGCTCGCGTCCATGCTGCGTCTCGTTGCCCTGTTCCTCACCGCCGCCATGCTTTCCGCCGCCGAACACCCCGTCATCCCGCTCTGGCCCGAGGGCATTCCCGGCGTCAAGCCGCACACCGCCCCGGACCACGTCGACGCCACCGGCCGCATCTCCGAGGTGCACGAGCCGACGCTCACCGTCTGGGCGCCCGCGCCGGGCCAAGCCAACGGCACCGCCGTCGTGATCTGCCCCGGCGGCGGCTATGCGATTCTCTCCGCCGAGCGCGAGGGCGCGCGCTACGCCGAGTGGCTGAACGGCCTCGGCGTGACGTGCTTCGTCGTCAAGTCGCGCCTGAAGGAATACGGCCATCCTGCGCCGCTGCGGGACGTGCTGCGCGCCCTGCGCATCGTCCGCTCGCGCGCCGCGGAGTTCGGCGTCGACCCGCACCGCATCGGCATCATCGGCTCCTCCGCCGGCGGCCACCTCGCCTCCTGCGCCGCCACCCTTTACGACCACGCCGACGGCAAGACCGGCGCGGCGCTCGACGCCGTGAGCGCGCGGCCGGATTTCGCCCTGCTGCTGTATCCCGTGATCCTGATGGAAGGCCCGCACATCCACCGGGGTTCGCGCGACAACCTGATCTCCGCGCATCCGACCCCGGAGCTCGCCGCGCTGCTGTCGACCGACCGCCAGGTCACGCCCGCCACGCCGCCGACGTTTCTCGTGCACGCGGAGGACGACGCCACCGTGCCGATCGAGAACACGCTCGATTTCTACGCCGCGCTGCGCCGCGCGAAGGTCCCGGCCGAGATGCACCTTTACGAGAAGGGCGGCCACGGCTTCGCCATGGAGGCGAAGCACGTCCCCACCGCGCAATGGCCGCAGCGCGCCGAGACCTGGCTGCGCAGCCACGGCTGGATCAAGTGACGCCGGCGCCGCCGGCCGCGCTCAGTAGCGGATCGCCGCGATCTCCAGCTGCGTGGCGCCGGTCGGGAACTTGAACGGCACCCGCTGCCCGAGGCGCGCGTTGAGCAGCGCCCGCGCGATCGGCGAGAGCCAGCTCACCGCGTCGGGGAAGAAATCGGTCTCGTCCACCCCGACGATGCGGTAGGTCGACTCCGCGCCCTTCGCGTCGCGCACGGTTACCATCGCGCCGAACCGGACGACGTCGTGCGGCGGCGGTGGCGGCGTCGTCACCTCCGCGCTGCCGAGGCTCTGCTGGAGATAGGCGATGCGCTCCTCCGTGCGCTGGAGCTCCTCCTTCGCATCGGCGCCGCGGCCGCCCTCCTCCGCCGCGGCCGCGATCAGCTGCGGCGCGATCTCGTTGAGCTGCTTCAACTCGGCGCGCAGGCGCTCCGCCCCGGCGGCGGTGAGATAGTTGCGCGCGCCCGGAGGCAGCGGCGACACCCGGCGCGGCACCACGACGTCGCGCGCATCGTCTTCGCGGGTAAAAGCTCGGCTCATGAAAGCAAGTTAGCGCAGCCTCCGCCCCTTGGCAATGGGCGGCACGCCGCCGGGCTGGCGCAAGGGATGCGTAGCGTCCCCGCCCCGTGGGTGTATACTTCGTCAGCAAAACGAAACGCCCGGCGCGCCTCGCCGCGCGCCGGCTCTTCCCTCAGCCCCCATGAAAGCCGTTCTCATCGCGGTCGGTCTCGCGGTCATCGCCGGTCTGGCATTCTCGCTCGCCGGCAAACCCCTCGATCCGGCCGACTACGTCGTCATCCTGCTCCTCGGCACGCTCGGCGCGTGGACCTACGAGCAGTATCGCCACGGCCCGACCGAGGAGCAGTAAGTTCTCTGCTCGCACCGGGCCCGAGCCGCCGTCCGCCGGCTGCGGCCAGTGAGAGGAGCCGTCGCCTCACCCGAACAGCCACCACGCGGCCGCCGCCTGGTGGGCCAGGACGATGAACCAGAACGCGACCTGATAGCCTAGCTTGGCGGTTTTGTGCCGGAGGACTTGCTGGGCCAGCACGGCCCCCGGCCAGCCGCCGAGCGCATCGAACGCGAGCAGCTGGGCTTCGGGAATCCGCCCGCCGCCTCGCTCCGCCCGACGCTTGTCGAAGGCATAGAGGGCAAAGGAGACCATGGACAATGCGCCCGGCCACGCGAGCCACGTCCATCCCCACCGCTCCAAAACCGGCCACCCGGCCGCGCCAGGCAGCACGAGCAGCGCCGCACTGGCGAGCAGCGCGCCCGGCAATCGGTCCAGCGAGCGTTTCTTCACGTTGTGATCCCGGCGGTGTTTCATCGGTGCCTGTTTCTAGGTGGGGCCAGTCGCCGCGCCCGTCAAATCCCCGCGCGCCCTCGGATCTTTTCTGCAGGCCGGTCCCCGCAGGGCGCACGCGGCGGCACCGGTCTTTCGGGTCGCTGGGCCTAAGAAAACGCGCCCGCTCGCGTCATCCTGTTATCCCGATGAAAAGTCACCTCCCCCGCCTCCTCCTCGCCTTCGTTTCGCTCGGCATGCTCGCGTGCATCACGGGGTGTGCCAGCTTGGCCGAAGGCCTCTCCCAGGCCGCCGCCGAGTTGCAGCGCCAGCAACAGCCGGATCCCTACGGCGACCCGTGTTATCGCGCTCCGGCCAACGCGTCCGCGCCCGGGGTGAGGTGATTTCAGCGCGCCGCGCCGGGGCGGCGCAGCCACAGCGTCGGATAACGCACCGGGAAGTTGCGCTGCACTTCCTCGACGGCCGAGTCCGCCGGCAGGCGCCGCCACGTCGCCAGCCACTCGGCGTTGCCGCTCGCCAGCGCCCCGAAGAGCAGCGCCGGCTGCCGGATCGGCCAGTCGTTCCAATACATCACGTCCGGCGCCTTCGGCCAGCGGGACTTGTCGGCGAGGAACGGCGCCAGCCAGCCGACCGCCCGCAGCAGGCCGCGCCCGTCGGGCAGCGTCGCGCGCATCAGGTCGTCGTCCGGCGTCGAGAGCACGACCGCGGTGGCGGTCATCACATCGAGGTTGAAGATCGCGTAGCCGTAGGGCTTGGTGCGCGCGAGTTCGCGCAGGAAGCTGCCGTCGGCCGCCATCTGTGTGAGCAGGTCGCGACGGAAGCGCGCGCGGCACTCCGCCAGGACGGCGGCATCGCCCGTCAGGCGCGCGAACGCCGCCGCCTGCAGCACCCAGCAGGTGCCGTGGTTGTTCTCCTGCTTCGCCTCTTCGAGACCGTAGGGGTGTGTGCGCATCCAGTGCAGGTAGTCGCGGAACCATTGCGTCAGCGCCGCGTCGTCCTCGCGCGTGAGCGACTGCGACTCGCGCAAGGCCTCGATGCCGAGCGCGACCTCGGCGAGGTGCAGCGTGTCGATGATGCCGATGCCGCGCCCGGTCGCCACGCCCTGGATCGCCTGCGCGTAAAGGAGGTTCGGGGTCATGCGTGTCGCCGGATCGACGAACCACGTGCGCAGGTGCCGCACCGCCGCGGCGGCGAAGCGCTCGTCGTGCGTCAGGTCCCACGCCGCGGCTAGCGCGCCGACGTCGCGCGCCAGGCCGAACATCAGGGTGCGGTGCGCGACAAAGTTGTCGGGATTGGTCAGGCCGTCGCGGCGGACGTAGGGCCCGCCGGGCTTCTGCGGGTCGGGCCACCAGTAGTCGCCCTCGGAGGAGAAATCGTGCGGGCCGCCCGCGCTGCGGGGATTGCGCACGCTGGTCAGCGTGCGCGGCGCGTGCGCGAGGGCGACCTCGGCGGCTGAAACAACGCGCGGGCGCTCGTAGGCGCGCAGGTCGAAATCGGCGACGGCAGCCAGCAGGGCGAGGAACAGCATGCGGACTTGGTAGCGTCCGCGCCGGAAATTGCCAGCGCGCGGCGCGCGGCCGTGCGTCTTACTCGTCTTCCCAGTCCGCGTCCTTCGGCAGCAGGCGCACGAGGACGGCGTTGAGCGCGAGCAGGACGAGGAGGCCGGGCCAGACGTTCGCCAGCGTGCCGGCGTAGTGCGCGAAGGGGTTGCCGACCGGGCCGAACGCCGGCACGACCCACTGCGCCGCGAGCGCGATCGCGTAGGCCGGCAGCCACGCCAGCGGCGCGATCAGCCGGAGCGACGGCCAGCGCCGCAGCGCCAGCGCGACCAGGCCGACGTAGGCGACCAGTTCCACCGACATCGCGAGCACGCGCCCGGACACCGGCAACCCGGTCGTGAGCGTGTTCACGGCCGGCACCACCAGCGCCACCAGCACGCCGATGCCCGCGCCGTAGAGGTAGACCGCCACGAACGCCGTCCAGAAGGCCGGCAGCATGTGCACGCCGAGCGGCAGCGATCCGCTCCACGGGATCAGGTGCACCAGGAACGGCACCAGCCAGGCGATGGCCATGAGCACGAGGGTCTCGCGCCATGAGGCGCGGGTGAGCGAGAAGAAGGAGCGGGCGCTGACTTGCATGCGATGAAGGCGGGGAAAGGACGCGGAGCCAATCATGACGGGCGGGGGTTTGCCAAGGTCGGATGCCGGCGCGGGCGGAGGGGGTAAGGGGCGGCGCACGAAGCGCCGGTGCTTGGGGCTTTAGACGCGAACGACCGGTCCGACGTTCGAAATCCCCCGCCCCATCCGGCCCGATGCCGGGCGTTTGCACTTATGACAGCCACGAGCACCCGCTGCCCGCTTGCGCCGCCGTCGCGCGCCTGCTCAATCGGGCGCTCCGTGTCCGCTCCTCTCCACGCATCCTCCTGATCATGGGCGTCGCCGGCTCCGGCAAGACGACGCTCGGCCAGCGCGCCGCCGCAGCCCTCGGCTGGCCCTACTTCGAGGCCGACGATTTTCATTCCGCGGCCAACAAGGCCAAGATGGCCGGCGGCACGCCGCTGAACGACGAGGACCGCGCGCCCTGGCTCGCCGCGATCCGGGCCAAGATGAACGCGACCATCGACGCCGGCCGGAGCGCGGTCTTCACCTGCTCCGCCTTGAAGGAGAAATACCGCCAGGTGCTCGCGGGCGACGCGCAGCACCCGGTCGCGATCGTGTTCCTCAACGGCGACTACGAGACGATCCTCGCGCGCGTCGGCCGCCGGAAGGGCCATTTCATGAAGGCCGACCTGGTGCGGAGCCAGTTCGAGGCGCTCGAGCACCCGAAGGACGCGCTCGAGCTCGACATTCGCGAGTCGCCCGACGTCCTGCTCGGCAAGATTCTCGCCGCGGTGCAGTGACCCGCGCCCGCGGCGCTACCGGGCGCGCTCCGCCTATTCCTTCCGCTCCGCCCGTTCGTGGCGCAGCGTGTCCAGGCCGATCCGCGCGGCCTCTTCCTCGGCGTTCTTCTTCGACGTGCCCCGCCCCGAGCCGATCGTGCGGCCATTGAGCAAGACGGCGACCTCGTATTCCTGCGCGTGCTTCGGCCCCGTGGCCTTCACGACTTCGTAGCGCAGCGCGCCGTTGCCGTGCGCCGGCTGCACCATCTCCTGCAGCTGGCCCTTCGGGTTGTCATGTCCCTCCATCGCCTTCAGCCGCTCGGGCAGCGAGCCATACCAGCCGAGCACGACGCGCTGCGCGGTCGCGAAATCGGCGTCGAGGTAGATCGCGCCGACGATCGCTTCGAGCGCGTCCTCGAGGATCGAGTCGCGGCCGCGGCCGCCGGCGTCCTCCTCGCTCTGCCCGAGCTGCAGGCCCGCGTCGACGCCGAGGTCGCGCGCGAGCCGGCTGAGGAACTCGCCCTTGCTCAGCCCGGCGCGGCGCCGGCTGAGCACGCCCTCGCGCTCCTCCGGGAACTGCCGGAACAGCGCGTCGGTCAGCACGAAATGCAGGACCGAGTCGCCGAGGAACTCGAGGCGCTGGTTGTGCGCGCCGGCTGCAGGCTGGTCCTGCAGGGATGACGCGTGCCGCAGCGCCTCCGCGAGCAGGGCGGGTTGGCGGAAGGTGTGGCCGAGGCGCTTTTGCAGCGCGGCGAGCTTGGCGGTGTGCGGCATGGCGGCGGTCGGCTCCGTGAAACGCGATTCGCGGGGAATTGTCCACCCCGCAACGCCGGTCACGAGCTGGCGCTGGCGTAGCGGCGCAGGCCGCGGTGGAAGACGAACACCGCGACGGCAAACCACGCCGCGGCCATGCCGACAACCCACGCGGTCAGGCGCCAGTCGAAGCCGTGCAGCAGCGTGTGCGCGGGCACGTTGCTCACCACCACCATCGGCAGCGTCCAGACGAACACGACGTTCGCCAGGCCGTGGAAGGCCTGCCGCGGCAGCCGGGAGAACTCGCTCAGCGTGAAGTAGCTGCCCTCGATGCCCTGCGCGCTCGTCATCCAGAACGCGGCCGAGATGCTCAGCACGAGCACGCTGTAGTGGATGACGACGCCGCAGAAAACCAGCAGCGCGTAGAGCGCGAGGTCTGCCGCGCCGGGCGCGAGGTGCAGCTGGCGCGCGGAATAGGCGACCACCGACAGGGCCACGAGCGAGTTGATCAGGCTGTCCGGATCGAGCTTCCGCGTGGTCGCCGTGAACATGACGTTGCCCGGCTGCGCGAGGAAGAAGTCGAAGTTGCCCGTGCGGATGTTGCGCCCCATCTCGAAGATGCTGCTCCAGAAGAAGCCCATGAGGAAGCGCTGGATCAGCATCGAGGTGCCGACCAGCAGCAGCATCTGGTATTTCGTCCAGCCCGCCACCGTCTGCGTGTGCTCGTAGATCACGGAGACCATGAGGACGTTCACCGTCATCCAGAACAGCTCGACCAGCGCCCAGACGAAGAAGTCGCCGCGGAACATCAGGGTGCGCACGACCGCGTAGCGGGCGGAGGCGAGCCAGATGCGGGCGTAGTGGGCGAGGTTCATGCTAGGGATGAAAGACGAGGGACGATTGATGAAGGGAGCAAATCGACGGTGAGCGAGACGGCGCGGGCGATTTCATCCCTCATAAGTCGTCCTGCATAAATTCCCCTCAGCCGCCCACCGCCGTGTGCAGGCGCAGGCCGCGGCGCCAGAGCAGTTGGCCGAGGGCGAGGATCACGACGACCCAGAAGAGCTGGATCTTCAGCATGTGCGCGGCCATCACCGGGTCGTCGATGCGACCCGTGAGCAGGGCCACCGGGAAATACATCTGGTAGAAATACGGCAGCCCCGCCGAGAGCCCGAAGAGCCACTTCGGCAGGAGGTCGAGCGGGAAGATCTGCCCGCCGAGCACCGACTCGAGCGCCATCGAGAGGATGACGAAGCCCTGGATCTCGAGGAACCAGAACGTCAGCATGCCGAAGCAGTAGGCGATGCCGAACTGGATCAGCGCCGACATCACCAGCGCCGGCATCGCGTAGAGGTAGGGCCACAGCTGGTGCGGCATCGTGAGGTGGTCGCGCAGCAGCGGATAGAACACGACCAGCGGCAGCAGGATCAGCGCGCCCGTCACCAGCCGCGCCGCGAGGTAGATGCTGAAGCGGTAGGCGAAGTAGTTCACCGGCTTCAGGAGGAACTGGTTGATCAGGCCGTTCCGGATTTCCTCGCTGATCTGATAGTCCTCGTTGAACGCCCCGATCATGAACTGCACCACGATCAGCGCCACGAAGTAGGTGATCGTCTGCGCCAGGCTGAAGCCGCCGATGTGGGCGTTCCCCGCGTAGGCCGCGCCCCAGAGGATGAACACCACGATGAGGTGGAAGAAGGAGAAGAACCCGCGCACGGCGAAGTTCACCCGGTAGATCAGGTTGCTTTGGAGCCCGACGGTGAAGGCGGCGTAGTATTTGCCCAGCGAGGCGAACATGCGAGAGGCCAGCAGTAAGCCGCAGAAACGCGAAAGCGCAAGCGGCCGGAGGCCCGGAAAGCGCGGCCGGCCTCACCCGGGGCGAGGACCGGCGGCGCTCATTTCTCGGACAGCTTGAACCGCTCCGCCACTTCCTTCGCCAGCGCCGTGTAGGCGGCGGCGCCGGGGCTGTGCGGGTCGTAGGCGAAGATCGGTTTGCCGAAGCTCGGCGCCTCGCTCAGGCGCACGGTGCGCGGGATGACGGTGTTGAAAATCTTCTCCGGCAGGTGCGAGCGCACCTCCTCGACGACCTGCTTGGCCAGGTTGATGCGGCTGTCGAACATCGTCATCACGATGCCGCCGACATCGAGCGCCGGATTGACGCCGGCATTCTTCAGGCGGTCGACGACCTTCAGGATCTGGCCGAGGCCCTCCAGGGCCATGTATTCGCACTGGAGCGCGATCAGGAGGTGGTCGGCGGCCGCGAGCGAGTTCATCGAGAGCATGCCGAGCGCGGGCGGGCAATCGATGATGATGGCCTTGTAGCCGCCGGAATTGCGGAGCGGGTCGAGCACGCTCTTCAGGCGCAGGAGGTAATTTTCCTGCTGGGCGAGCTCGATCTCGATCGCGGCGAGGTCGACCTCCGAGGGGATGAGCGCGAGGTGCTCCCACGCGGTCGGCGTCAGCATCTCGAACGCGCTGCCCTCGCCGTGCAGCGGCTTGTAGAGCGACTTGCCCTCCTGCTTCTCGACGCCGAGCGCGCTGGTGGCGTTGGCCTGCGGATCGAGGTCCACCACGAGGGTGTGGATCTTCTGCGCCGCGAGGGCGGCGGCGAGGTTGACGGCCGTCGTGGTCTTGCCGACGCCGCCCTTCTGGTTCGCAATGGTGAAAACCGTGCAGGCCATGCCGCTTTATTCGGGAACGCCCGGGTCTGGTCCAGCGCGAAGTGGGGTCGCCGGCCGGGCGCACCTGCCCGCTTGCGCCGCGCGCACCGTGCTGCACCGTAGGACCTCCCCATGTCCGAGCCCGCTCCCGCGTCGCGCACGAAGATCACCGGCGTCTGCCCGCCGGCGCGCGCCTACGCGCTCGCGCGGCTCGTCGCGGAGGCGGCGGCGCCGACCTGGCTCGTGGTCGTCGAGGAGGCGCGCGGGCTCGAGGCGTTCGCCGAGGACCTCGCGCTGTTTCATCACGCCCGCGGCAACCCGGCTCCGCTCGAGGTGCTCGTCTTCCCCGAGTCGCAGGCCGACAGCCGCGACCTGCGCGAAGCCTTCAACGCCGCCAGCGATCGCCTCGCCGTCCTGAGTCGGCTGCGCGGGCGCCGGCACGCGACGTCCGCGCCCGACGCCCTGCTCGTGCTGACGACGCCCGGCGCGCTGCTGCAGCCCGTGCCGCCGCCCGAGGACTTCTCCGAGCGCGAGGTCACGCTGCGCCGGAGCGAGGAACGGCCGTTTCAGGGGCTGCTCGAGCTGCTGCGGCAGTTCGACTACGACAGCGAGGCGGTGTGCGAAGCGCCCGGCCAATACGCCGTGCGCGGCGGCATCGTCGACGTCTACCCCATCACCGCGCACCAGCCCTACCGCCTCGATTTCTTCGGCGACACGCTCGAGGACATCCGCGCGCTCGACCCCGTGTCGCAGCGCTCGGGCGAGAGCGTCGCGCACATCACGCTCACCGCCGCCCCGCAGATCCACGCCGCGCACGCGCAGGCCTCGCTGCTCGACTACCTCGGCGCGGCCACCCAGGCCGTGCTTGTCGAGCCGAAGGCGCTGGAGGAGGCGTTCGACCTGCTGGGCGGCGCCGGCGCGTCGCCCGCCCTCGCCGCGCTCGCCCGCCGCTGCCCGCGCCTCTTCGGCCTCGGCGACCTCGACCTGGCCAGCGCGCTTTTCGACGGGGTCGCCGACGAGCAGACGTGGGACACGGAGTCGTTGCGGCACCACCGCTCCTTTCCCGAGGAGAACCAGCTGGCGCACGAGCGCCTCGAGGCCGAGGACGTGGCCCGGCGGCGCTTCCTCGAGCGCGTGCTCGCGTGGAAACGCGAGGGTTACGCCGTGGATCTCTTCGTCTCCAAGGAAGGCGAGGAACAGCGCACGCGCGAACTGCTCGAGGAGGACGCCGAGCTGAAGCAGCTGAAGCCGCGCTTCGTGCGCGGCACGGTGAACGAGGGCTTCCGCGTCCGTTTTCGCGACGACACCCGCGGGGCGGGCGCCCCGCCCGCGAAAGCCGCGCCGCGCGGCTACGTCGCCGTCACCGAGACCGAGATCTTCGGCCGCAAGCGCCAGCGCCGCACCGCCAGCAAGCGCGCGCTGGTCACCCCGTCGGCCGTCGACCAGCTGCTCGACTTCTCCGACCTGGTCGAGGGCGACTTTGTCGTCCACCTCCAGCACGGCGTCGCCGTCTACCGCGGGCTGACGAAACTCGAGACCGCCGACGGCGTGCGCGAGGTGATCTCCTCGAGTTCGACGACAAGGTCACGCTGCACGTGCCGCTGCAGGAGTCGCACCTGATCAGCCGCTACGTCGGCCTCGCCAAGGTGAAGCCCCAGCTCGGCCGCGTGGGCTCAGGCCGCTGGGAAAAGGTCCGCGCCGCCGCCGAGCGCGCGACGCTCGACCTCGCGGCGGAGCTGCTGCAGATCCAGGCGCGGCGCGAGGCGCAGCCCGGCCACGCCTTCGCCACGGACAACACCTGGCAGAAGGAATTCGAGGCGGCGTTCCCGTTCACCGAGACGCCCGACCAGCTCAAGGCCATCGCCGCGGCGAAGGCCGACATGGAGCGGACGCGCCCGATGGACCGGCTCGTGTGCGGCGACGTCGGCTTCGGCAAGACCGAGGTGGCAATCCGCGCGGCGTTCAAGGCCGTGATGGGCGGCAAGCAGGTCGCCGTGCTCGTGCCGACGACCGTCCTGGCGCAGCAGCACCTCAACACCTTCCGCGAGCGCATGGCGGGCTACCCGGTCGCGGTCGAGATGGTGTCGCGCTTCCGCTCGCGCAAGGAGCAGAACCAGATCCTCGCCGCGCTGGCGCTCGGCAAGATCGACATCCTCATCGGCACCCACCGCCTCGTGCAGAGCGACGTGCAGTTCAAGGATCTCGGCCTCGTCGTCATCGACGAGGAGCAGCGCTTTGGCGTGAAGCACAAGGAGGTCTTCAAGCGCTGGCGCGCGCACGTCGACCTGCTCTCGATGAGCGCCACGCCGATCCCGCGCACGCTTTACCTCGCGCTCACCGGGGCGCGGGACCTGAGCACGATCGAGACCGCGCCGGTCAACCGCCTGCCGATCCACACCATCGTGAAGAGCTACGACGAGAAGGTCGTGGTCGAGGCGATCCAGCACGAGGTCCGGCGCGGCGGCCAGGTTTTCTACCTCCACAACCGGGTCATGAGCATCGACCTCGTGGCGGCGCGCCTGCGCGAGCTGCTGCCCCGGCTCCGGATCGGCGTCGGCCACGGCAAAATGGACGAGGGCGACCTCGAGCACGTGATGACGGACTTCGTCGCCGGCAACTACGACGTGCTCGTCTGCACCACCATCATCGAGAGCGGCCTCGATATCCCGAACTGCAACACGATCATCATCGAGGGCGCGGACCGCTTCGGCCTCTCGCAGCTCTACCAGCTCCGCGGCCGCGTCGGACGCTTCAAGCACCAGGCCTACGCCTATCTGCTCCTGCACCGGCACGCGCGCGTGATGGACCTGGCGCGGCAGCGCCTCAGCGCCATCCGCCAGCACAACCAGCTCGGCGCCGGCTTCCGCATCGCCATGCGCGACCTCGAGCTCCGCGGCGCCGGCAACCTCCTCGGCGCCGAGCAGAGCGGCCACATCGTCGGCGTGGGTTTCGAGCTGTATTGCCAGCTGCTCAAGCAGAGCGTCGCCCGCCTGAAGGGCGAGAAACACGCCGCCGCCGTCCGCGCGAGCGTGAAGCTCGACTTCGTCTTCGTCGGCGAGGGCGCCGACCGGACCACCACCAAGCGCGCGGAGGCGACCGACAGCTTCAGCGCCCTCAAGCAGGCCGAGCGCGAGGCCGGCGAGTTCGCCAAGATCCAGGCCCGCCTCCCGGCCGGCTACATCGGCGAAGCGCGGCTGCGCATCGATTTCTACCGGCGGCTGGCGATGGCCGAGAACGTCGAGGCCGTGCGCGCGATCGAGGCGGAGCTGCGCGACCGCTTCGGCAAGTTCGGCCCCGAGGTCCGCGCGCTGCTCCTGGTGACCGAAATCCGCGTCCGGGCGGAACAAAAGGGCCTGCTGTCCGTCGAAACGGATTCCGGACGCCTTAAGTGTCTGCGCCACAGTGGCCGGCGCGACGACTTCATCCAGCTCCACAACCGCTTTCCCCGCTTGACCGCCCCCACCCCCACCGCAAGGTTGAAAGAACTCATCGTCTTTCTGACCAATCTTCCGAACCCATGACGTTCCGCAGCCTCCGTGTCGCCTCCGCCTTTTTCGCCCTGAGCGCGACGGCAGCCCTCCCGAATCTCGTCCGCGCGCAGGCCAAACCGGTTCCGGAAAACGCCGAGAAGGCCGTCGCCGACAAACTGAATCTTCAGTTCGCCAACGGCATCGCCGCCGTCGTCGAGGAAAAGGTCATCACCGTCGACGACATCCGCCGCGAGATCGCCCCGCTGCTGCCGCAGGTCCAGCGCGAGAGCCGCAACGAACGCGAATTCAACGAGAAGATCACCGCGCTGCAGGACTCGATCGTCCAGGACCTCATCGACCGCGTGCTGATCGTGAAGGAATTCTACAAGGACGAGAAGCGCCGGGTCCCGGCCAGCTTCGTCGACAACCAGATCGCCGAGATCATCGCCACGCAGTTCGAGGGCGACCGCTCCAAGTATCTCGCCTACCTCCGCGGCCGCGGCATCTCGCAGAAGGATTACCGCAAGGAGGTCGAGGAGGACATGATCTACGGTTACATGCGCCAGCAGCAGCGCAAGTCCGCCACCCAGGTTTCCCCGGTCAAGATCCAGACCTTCTACGACGAGAACAAGGAGCGGTTCTACCAGGAGGACCAGGTCCACCTGCGCATCATCCAGTTCAACCGCGCCGAGGGAGAGACCGACGCCGCGCTCCGCGAGAAGGCCCAGCCCGTCCTCGACCAGCTCAAGGCCGGCGCCAGCTTCATCGACCTCGCGCGCCTCTACTCGCAGGACCCGCGCCGCACCAAGGGCGGCGACTGGGGCTGGCAGCGCAAGTCCGACCTGCGCAAGGAATTCGCCGACGTCATCTTCACCATGGACAAGGGCCAGACGAGCCAGCTGCTCGTGATGCCCGAGGGCGCCTTCCTCCTCTACGTCGAGGAGCGCAAGTTCGCCGGCATCCAGCCGCTCGACGAGGTCCGCGACCAGATCGAGCGCATGCTCGTCCAGCAATACGCCCGCCAAGCGCAGGAGCGCTGGCTCGAGAAACTCCGACGCAACGGCTACGTGAAGCACTACTGAGTGCGCACTGCTCGTGGGGCCGCGGGCGAAGCGCCTGGCCCCATGAGCGATCCCTACCCGCCCCTCCGCGTCCAGGATCTCGCGGTCTCCGACCGCCCGCAGGAGCGGCTGCAGAAGCTCGGCCCGGCCGCCCTCAGCGACAGCGAACTGCTCGCCCTGCTGCTCCGCAGCGGCGGCAAGGGCAACAACGTCCTCGCCATCGCCCGCCAGCTCGTGACCGACGCCGGCTCGCTCCGCACCCTCGTCACGTGGAGCGAGGCCGACTTCCGCCGCCTCAAGGGCATCGGCCGCGTCAAGGCCCTCCAGCTCATCGCCGTGATGGAAGTCGCCCGCCGCGTGCTGGCCGACACCGGCGAGACGGATCCCCTCCTCAATCGCCCCGAACTCGTGCGCGACCACCTCGCGCCGCACTACGCCGGCCTCCAGGTCGAGAAATTCTGGGTCCTCTGTCTGAACCGGAAAAACCGCCTGATGAAGCAGGTCGAGATCACCTCCGGCACCGCCACCAGCAGCCTCGCCCACCCGCGCGAGGTTTTCCGCGAGGCCATCCGCCACGGCGCCACCGCCATCATCTGCGCGCACAACCACCCCAGCGGCGACCCGGCGCCCAGCGCGGCGGACGTCCAGCTCACCCGCCAGCTCCGCGACGCCGCCCGCGCCGTGGACATCGACTTGCTCGACCACGTCGTCCTCGGCCGCGCCGCCGCCGACCCGCGCGGCGCCGGTTTCTACAGCTTCCGCCAGGCCGGCGTGCTCTGACCCGCGCGCCGAGGAAACGCAAAACCCGCAGCCGTCGCCGGCTGCGGGTCTCGAAAGTGGTGGTGGAAGGTGGATTCGAACCACCGAAGGACGGAGTCCAACTGATTTACAGTCAGTCGCGTTTGGCCACTTCGCTATTCCACCAGCGCGAAGGGCCAAAGTAGGTGGAGCGGCGCGCGTTTGCCAAGAGGTTTTTTGCGAAAATCCCGCCGCCGCCCGGCGCCCGCTCGCGCCGCCGCGGAGTGACGCAGTTCGCTCTGGCCAGCGTTGCCCCGGCCAGTTTGCTGGTCCTGCCGATGAACGAGCGCATCCTGAGTGAGAATTTCCGCCAACGCTACGGCCGCACGCCGCAGGTGATCGCCCGGGCCCCCGGACGAATCGAATTCATCGGCAACCACACCGACTACAACGGCGGGGCCGTGATCGGCGCCGCCATCGACCGCTACGTCTGGGTCGCCGCCGCCCCCGCAAACGCGCCAGGCCGCCTGCGCTTCGCCTCCGGCCTCGACGGCCAGGCCGTCGAGCTCCCCGCCGCGAACACCACCAAGCTCTCCGGCGCCGAGGCCTGGATCAACTACCCGCGCGGCGTCTGGCAGAGCCTGCGCGACTTCAACCTGCCGGCGCCGGACGCCTTCGACCTGCTCGTCGGCTCCGACCTGCCCACCGGGGCGGGCCTCTCCAGCAGCGCCGCCCTCGAGCTGGCCACGGCGCTCGCGCTGCTCGATCTCACCGGCGTCCCCGCCCCCGCGCCCGCGACCCTGGCCGCGATCGGCCGCCACGCCGAGAACATCCATGTCGGCGTGCCCTGCGGCATCCTCGACCAGGGCACGAGCGCCTTCGGCCGCGCCGGCCAGCTGGTGCACATCGACTGCCGCGGCCCCGCGTTCTACCTCCTACCCCTGCCGAGCGACGTCAGCCTCTGGGTCTTCAACACCCTGGAAAAGCACGCGCTGGTCGACGGCCTCTACTCCACCCGCCACCGGGAGTGCCAGGACGCGGCGACCGCGCTCGGCGCCACTTGGCTCACCGAGGTCGCGCCGGCCGACTTCAACGCCCGGGCCGCCGGCCTGCCGCCGAAGACGGCGGCGCGCGCCCGCCACGTCATCGAGGAAAACGAGCGCGTCGCCGCAGTCGTCCGCGCGCTCGGCACCGGCGACCTGCAGACCGTCGGCGCGCTCCTCGCGGCGTCGCACCGCAGCTCGCGCGACCTTTTCGAGAACAGCACGCCCACGCTCGACTCGCTGGTCGAGCTGCTCACCGCCGCGCCCGGCGTCTACGGCGCCCGGCTTACCGGCGGCGGCTTCGGCGGCGCCGTGATGGCGCTCACCGACCGCAGCTTCACCGCAGCCCGCGCGGCCGACATCGCCGCGCAGCACGCCGCGCGCGGTCACCCGCGCCCCGAGATCATCGAGCTGCACACCGCCGACGGCGCGCGCCTGCTGCCCCGGCCGTAAGCCCCGCGCGTTCCGCGCGCGAAATCCCCATGGTCGTCGCAGGACGCTTGCCGGGCCGTGCCGGTCGCGCTGCACTGCCGCCATGCGCCTTTCCCGCGGCATCCGGACCATGCTCCTCGGCGGCCTGATCGCCGGCCTGTGCGACATCGCCTACGCCGTCGGCTTCTCCGCCTGGCGCGGCGTCGCGCCGACGCGCGTCCTGCAATCGGTCGCCAGCGGCCTGCTCGGCGCCCGGGCGTTCGAGGGCGGAGCGCCGGTGGCCGCGCTCGGACTCGCGCTGCACTTCCTCATCGCCCTGGCCTTCGCCTTCGCCTTCCACGCCGCCAGTGGACGTTTCCCCGCGCTCACCCGCCGCGCCTTCCTCTGGGGCGCCCTCTACGGCTTCCTGATCTACTGGCTGATGAATCTCGTCGTGCTGCCGCTGTCCGCCTTCCCCGCCCCGTCTCGTTCGCGCCGCTGGTCGTGACCACGGGCCTGGCCGTGCACACCTTCCTCGTCGGCGTGCCCATCGCGCTTGCGGCCCGGCGGGCGCGGGCGCCGGCCGAGTGACGGCTTGCGGCGGAAGCGCGGCGCGCCGACGCTGCCGGCATGCACCCGCTGCACCCCGATCAACTCTGGACGGACGCGCAACCGCTCGTGCTGGCGGGCCTGCCCGTCGGGCGCCGGCTCGCGGTCGCGCGGGCCGCGGACGGACGGCTGGTCGTCTTCTCGCCGCTGCGGGCCTCGCCGCCCACCATCGCCGCGCTCCGCGCGCTGGGCGAGATCAGCGCGTTCGTCGTGCCGAGCCGCTTCCACGACCTTTTTATCCGCAGTATTTCCGGGCCTTCCCGGCCGCGCGCTTCCTCGGCAGCGCCGGCGTGATGGCCGAGCATCCGGACTGGCCGCTGGTGGAAATCACGGCCGGGACGCCGGAGCTCGCCGGCTTCGCCTGGCAGATGATCGAGGGCATGCCGAAGGTGCAGGAGCAGGTTTTCCTGCACCGCGCCTCGCGCACCCTGCTGCTCGCCGACGCGCTCTTCAACGTGCCGTCACCCCGCGGCGCGCTCGCGCGCTTCGTCTCGTGGGCGGCGGACATCGGCGGCGCGCCGCCGCGCCAGTCGCGCTTCGGCCGCCTGCACGTCCGCGACCGCGCGGCGTTCATCGCCTCGGTGCGGGCGGTGGCGGCCTGGGACTTCGAGCGCATCGTGCCCGGGCACGGCGACGTGATCGAGCGCGACGGCCCGCGCGTGTGGCGCGAGGCGTTCCGCGCGCTCGGCGGCTAGGCGGCGCGCGTCACGGCGCGGGCGCGAGCTTGAGCTCCACGTAGACCGGGCGGTGGTCGCTGGCCTCGCGCACGCCGGGACCGTCGTGGATCTTCGCCGTGCCCTTGTGGCCGACGAAGGGCAGCAGACCCGGGGAGGCGAGCAGGTAGTCGATGCGCGTGTAGGATTCCTCCGCGCGGTAGAAATGCGTCCACGTCTCGCCGCGCGAATCGTAGGCGCGCAGGAGCTCGCCCAGTTCGGTGTCGCCGCGCTTCAGGAGCGAACGCACGGGCTTGCTGCGGCGGGTGTCGTTCCAATCGCCGCAAACGATGAACTTGGCCTGCTTCGGGTCCGGGAAGCGCGCCAGCACGAGGTCGCGCACGGCCGTGGCCTCCAGCTCGCGCTGCAGCGTGCTCTCGGGATCGTCCTTCCGCTCGGTGCGCTTGCTCTTCAGGTGGATGACGAAAACCGTCAGGTCGCCCGCGGTCGTGGCGAACGTCACTTCGAGCACGCCGCGCTTCACCAGGTCGGGCTGGCCGAAATACTTGAACCCGACCTGCGTGTGGCGGCGCACGTCCTTGAACGGGAGCTTGGAGAGGATCGCGACGTGCCGGTCGTTGTCCGCCGCCTCCAGCACGGTGGCGTGCGGGTAGTCGAGGCCGGCGGCCTTGAGGTCGGCCTGGAGCTCGGCGAGGAAGGGCGGCCCGCCCATCTCCTCGAGCGCAAGGATGTCGGGCGCGAAGCCGCGGATGGACTCGCGCAGCGCCTGCTTCTCCGCCTCGGGCTTCGGGTAGGCCTTGCGGTAGACGCCGTCGACCATGCGGTCGGCGAGGGTGTAGTTCTCGACGTTGTAGGCGCCGACGGTGAGGGCGGATGCGATCGCCGCGGAGACCGACAACAGCAGGCCGAGCACAAGATAACGGTGAAGCCGGAGTGAGAGCATGCGAACAGAGAACGCGAATCCCGGAGCAGGTCGACCCCCTTTCGCACCCCGTCGCGGCGCCACAACGGACAAGAAACGCGCAGGATTGAACTAACGACGCTCAGGACGTTCCCCCGGACGGCCGAATGAAAAGAGGTCAGCAACGCCGCTCCTCGCGGCGCGCCCCACCTCGCCGCACCATGCTCCCGACTTCCGCACATCGCACCAGTCTCCGCCGCAAGCTCCTGCTGCTGCCGCTCCTGTTCTTGATCGGCGCCGTGGCACTGCAACTCGCCAACCTCTACACGAAACAGCAGATCAGCGAGGCGGTGATCTTCCCCCGCTTCGCCAGCGAGGCGATCGGCGGCCACTCGGACCTGATCCGCGCCGCCGTGGCGATCGAAGCGACCACCCTCGCCGCCCGCGTGGCTCCCCTCGCCACCCGCGAAGAGAAGATTGCCGCCATCGTGGCCGAAACCGACCGCATCCGCTTCTTCGAAGACCGGTCCGGCTATTTCTTCGCTTACGATCTCGCCGGCAATCGCATCAACGTTCCGATCAACAAGGCCGGTAACGGGAAGAACTTCATCGACCAGATCGACGCCAACGGCACGCGTTTCGTCGAGGACCTCGTCAATGCCGCGAAAAAGGGCGGCGGATTCGTGCGCTACAAGTTCGAAAAGGAAGGTAAGGGCATTCAACCGAAGCTCGCCTACTCCGCGCCCATTCCCGGCACCGACTTCCTCGTCGGCACCGGCGTCTACATCGACAATGTCGAAGCGGAGCTCGCGCAACTCCGCGCCGACGTCGAAGCGGGTGGCCGCCGCTACCTCTGGTTCACGCTCGGACTCTTCACCGCCGTGCTCGTCGCCACGATCGCCGCCGCGATCTGGATCGCCGAGTCCACCGGCCGCTCGATCCGCCGCGTGATCAGCGAACTCGTCCGCGGCGCCGATCAGATCACCTCCGCCGCCGGACAAGTCTCCACCGCCAGTCAATCGCTCGCCCGCGGCGCCA
Source organism: Oleiharenicola sp. Vm1 (assembly GCF_047777955.1). Classification (GTDB taxonomy): domain Bacteria; phylum Verrucomicrobiota; class Verrucomicrobiia; order Opitutales; family Opitutaceae; genus Didemnitutus. Next base: position 1,944,506 of record NZ_CP180537.1, on the reverse strand, counting down.
GCGATCAAGCCGCCTCCCTCGAGGAGACCAGCGCCGCCCTCGAGGAGATGTCCTCGATGACCAAGCGCAACGCCGACGGCGCCACGCAGGCCAATCACCTCGCCCGCAGCGCCCGCAGCGCCGCCGACGCCGGCGCAACGGACCTCCGGGCAATGAGCACCGCGATGGCCGACATCAAGCGCGCCAGCGACGACATCGCCAAAATCATCCAGACGATCGACGAGATCGCGTTCCAGACGAACATCCTCGCTCTCAACGCCGCCGTCGAGGCCGCGCGCGCCGGGGAGGCCGGAGCCGGCTTCTCCGTCGTCGCCGAGGAAGTCCGTGCCCTCGCCCAGCGCTCCGCCGTCGCCGCCCGCGAAACCGCCGCCAAGATCGAAGGCGCCATCACCAAGACGTCGCAAGGCGTGCAGATCAGCGAGCTGGTGAGCAACCGCCTCGTCGAGATCGTGGAAAAGGTCCGCAGCGTCGACGAACTCGTCGCCGAAGTGGCCACCGCCAGCCGCGAGCAGAACCAGGGGTGCAGCAGATCAACACGGCCAACCGCGAGATGGACCGCGTGGTGCAGACCAACGCCGCCGCCGCCGAGGAAAGCGCCGCCGCCGCCGAGGAGCTCGGCGCCCAAGCGCAGACGCTGTCGTCCGCCATTCAAGACCTGCAGGCACTCGTGAACGGCTCCACCCGCGCCGTCGCCACGCCCACCGCGGTCCCCCTTCCCATCCCACCCTCCCTCGCATGAAAAGCGCTCCGCTGCTGCTCCTCGCATTTCCGCTCCTGCTCCCGCTCTCGCACGCCACTGAGGCGTCCGCGCTGCGCCTCGGCGAAACCACCGCGCAGGTGCGACTCGGTTGGGATTCGAATCCGATCGGCACGGAGGGCACTTCGGCCGCACTGCTCGGCGATGCCGAGTCGTTCACGACTTCCGTGTCCGCCGGATTCGCCCTCCTCGCCGGCCGCCCCGGCGAGGCGCGCACCTGCAAACTCGCCTATGCCGGCGAGCGGCAGGATTTCTCCCACTGGAGCAGCGAGAATTTCACCACGCACCGCTTCGCTTTCGCCGGGCAGCAATCCAGCGGCGAGTGGCAGACCACCTGGGACGCCTCCTCGCTCTTCGTCGACGGCTCGCGTTCGACGCTGCGGTCCACCGCCGCCGCCAACGCCAACGCCGTCGCCTTGTGGCGCGAGCGCCGCCGGCAGTGGCAACACCGGCTCAAGGCGCAGACCCAGACGACCTTCGCCCACGGCGTCGTCCGCGGTTCCATCTCCTGGCTCGACTACGACTACCGCACGGACGTCGACGCGGCCAACGTGCCGTTCGCCAACCGCTCGGACCTGCAGGCCGGCCTCGATGTCGGCTGGCGGCAAAACGCCGCCTCGCTCTGGCTGGTCGGCGCGCGCACCGGGCGGCAGGTCCAGGCCACCGTGCCGCTCCCGAACTGCGACTTCGACTACAGCAACCGTTACCAACGCCTCGCGTTCGGCTGGGAAGGCTCGCCCACGCCCAAACTCTCGATCGCCCTGCTGGCCGGCCCCGATTTTCGCCACTACTCCGGCCGGATCGATCCCCGCGTGTTCTCCGATCGCGACCGCACCTCGCTCTGGTGCGAAGGCAGTTTCACGGCGAAACCGGCTGCCTCCGTCACGCTCGCGGGACGGCTCGCCCGTTTCGAGTGGCTGTCCAGCACGGGCAAGTCCGCCTATCGCGACTCCTGCGCGGAGGTCAGCCTGACCTGGGCGGCCAGCCCCGCGTGGTCCGCCCGCGGCACCGCCAAGGTCCACCGCTGCGACTATTACCCCGCGGTGCGCGATGACTGGGAGTCGTTCTTCTCCGTCGGCGTCGCTCGCCGTCTTTCTGCGCGCGCCACGTTCACCCTCGATCTCACGCGCCATCGCGCGTGGAACAACCTCCGCACCTTCTCCGAACGCGCCTTTGGCCGGTGGATGTGCGCGGCCGGTTTGACGTGGAAGAACTGATCTCGACGCTATGACGCCGGCCGCTGCCTCGCCTCGGACCAGTCCTTGGCGAGAGCGTTTCAAAGCTGAACTTCTGAGGACGCTGAGCAGGCTCGCGCGCCCGCTCCTCGGTTCACATGCCACGCGCTGGTCGCGGCGCGTGAAGTTGCTCATCACGGTGCTCGTGCTCACCACGCTGCCGCTGGTGATCGCGTTGTTCGTGCTGCCGGTGCGGGTGGAGGACACGCTCACCGAGCAAGGCCATGCCTACCTGCGGCAGGTGGCTCAAGACCTCGCGCATCTGACCCACAACGAAATGCAGCGGCACCTCGATACCGCCCGCAGTCTGGCCCAGGTCGAGGCGCTGGTGAACGCGGTCCTCCGCCGTCGCAGCGGCGAACTCGACGCCAGGGGCCTCGCCTCGGCCAATCGCCAGATTCGCAGCTTGGTGCGCGGTCTTTCGGTCCATTCCTACCAGGGCATCTTCCTCGTCGGCGCCAACGGGCATTCGTTTGCCGGTGTGCTGCGCGACGGATCGATCGACGCCTATGCCGACATCGACGTGAACGACCGGGCCTATTTCCGTCGTGCCCGCGAGACCCTCGCCCCAGTCATCAGCGATCCGCTCCGCTCGAAGATCGGCGGCGTGCCGATCATCGTCGTGGCGATCCCCATCCTCGATGCGGAGGGCGGCTTCGCAGGCCTGCTCGGGCTTTCGGTCGAAATCACACGCCTCGCCTCCCTGATCAGCCAGCAACGGTTGGGGCAGACCGGCTACCCATTCGCCATCGATCGCACGGGCCTCATCGTGGCGCATCCCGACCCCGAGCGCGCCTTGAAGCTGAACTTCGCGACCGTTCCCGGGGCGACCGAGCTCAGCCGCCGCATGCTCGCCGGCGAAAGCGGGGTGCTGCGCTATGTCTCGAGCCAGGGCGCGCGCAAGCTCGCCGCCTTCGTGCCCGAGCCGCTTTCCGGCTGGAGCATCGCCGCCTCGATCGAGGAATCCGAGTTCGCCGGTCCCGCCCAGCACATCCGCATCATCATCGTCGTGTTGATCGCCGCCTGCGTGCTGGTCGGCCTCGCGATCACGGCCACTTTCGCGGCCGGACTCGAGACCCTCAACCAAAGCCTCGCCGAGATGCGGACCAGCGAGCTGAGACTCGCCGAGCAGGCCGCGCTGCTCGATCAGACCAACGACGGCATCTTCGTGTGCGATCTGCACGGCGTCATCCTCTTCTGGAACCGCGGCGCGGCGCGCCTCTACGGCTGGAGCGCCACCGAAGCCCTCGGACGCCGTTTGCCGGACCTGTTGCGCCCCGATGAAGCTCGGCTACGCGCCGCGCTCGAGACGGTGTTGAACCAAGGCGCGTGGGTCGGCCACCTCGACAAGCGGACGCGCGACGGCAAGGTGCTCACCGTCGATTGCAGCTGGACGCTGCTCCGCGACGCGCACGGGAATCCGAAATCCATTCTCGCCACCGACACCGACATCACGGAGCGCAAGGAAATGGAGGCCAAATTCCTCCGCGCGCAGCGCCTCGAGAGCATCGGCACGCTCGCGGGCGGCATCGCCCACGACCTGAACAACCTGCTGGCCCCGATCTTTGTCGGCCTCGACCTCCTCAAGCTTTCACCGCGCACCGCCGCCGACCAGCGCGTCCTGCAGCTCATGGAGCAAAGTTCGACTCGCGCCACCGCCCTCGTGCGGCAGGTGCTCTCGTTCGCCCGCGGCGAGGAAGGCGCGCGCGTCTCCGTGCACCTCCGCTACGTGGCCCGCGAAGTCGCCGCGATCGTGCGCAGCACTTTCCCCCGCAACATCACCCTCCAGGTGGAGTGCAGCGAAGACCTCTGGCTGGTGCATTCCGACCCGACGCAGCTCAACCAGATCCTGCTCAACCTGTGCGTCAACGCACGCGATGCCATGCCGGACGGAGGCAAGCTCTCCCTCTCGGCCCGCAACGTCGAACTCGACGCGCGGTTTGCCGCGCTCAGTCACCAGGGCTCCCCCGGACGTTACGTGCTCGTCGAAGTCGCGGACACCGGCACCGGCATTCCCCGCGAGATCATCGACAAGATCTTCGATCCGTTCTTCACCACCAAGGAGTGCGGCAAGGGCACCGGCCTCGGCCTGTCGACGGTGGTCGGCATCGCCCGCGCGCACGGTGGCTTCGTGAACGTCTACAGCGAGCCGGGACAAGGCACCGTGTTCAAAGTGTATTTGCCGGCCGCCACCGCTCCGGTCGAGAGCCCCGCCGGCGTGTCCCCTGAATCCGTTCCGCCCGTCGGCGGCGACGGGAAGACGATCCTGCTCGTCGAAGACGAAGAGATCATCCGCGAAGTCACCCAGCACGCCCTCGAACTCGCCGGCTATCAGGTGATCACTGCCAGCGACGGCGCCCAGGCTTTCGCCCTCTTCCACGCCAACCGTTCGGAAATCGTCCTCGTCCTGACGGACATGATGATGCCGATCATGGACGGCGCCGCCCTCGTCGCCGCCATCCGCCGCGCCGACTCGAACGTCGCCGTGATCGCCGCGAGCGGCCTGAGCGACAACAACAACCAGATCAAAGCCGCCAACGCCGGCATCACCCACTTTCTCAGCAAGCCCTACACCACCGCGGAATTGCTCGCCACGATCCGCCGCGCGCTGAGCGAGACGCCCGCGATGCCGGAAGCGCTCGCCCGCGGTCCGCTCGCCGCGTCTTGAGCACCGCTCGTCGCGCCGAAAGATTCCCGCCGGCGCCTTAAGGCCCCTGCGCCAGCGCGCGCTCGCGCTCGACGATGGTCGGGTGCGAATAGTAGACGGCGCTGTAGAGCGGGTGCGGGGTGAGGTTGGAGAGGTTTTTCTGCGCGAGCTTGTGCAGCGCGCCGACCATGGGCGCAGCGGAGCCCAGCGCGGCCTTGGCGAAGGCGTCGGCCTCATACTCGTGCTTGCGCGAGATCCAGTTGCCGACCGGCGAGAACCAGAAGGTCGCGAGCGAGCCGAGCAGCGCGAAGAGCAGGAACGTCGGCGCGAGCGCGCCGGACGGCAGCCCGAAGGCGGCGTTGAACCACGGCGCCTGCACCAGCCACGCGATCGCGGCGAAGCCGCCGAGCTGGAGCAGCGCGCCGGTGACGAGCCGCTGCGGGATGTGGCCGCGCTTGTAGTGGCCGATCTCGTGCGCGAGCACCGCCTCGAGCTCCGGCTGCGTCAGCTGCGCCATGAGGGTGTCGAAGAGCACGATGCGGCGGAAGCGCCCGAAGCCGGTGAAGAAGGCGTTGGAGTGGCCGGAGCGCTTCGAGCCGTCCATCACCTCGATCGCCTGCGCGTGGAAGCCGGTGCGGTCCGCCAGCGCGAGCAGGCGGTCGCGCTGCTCGCCCGCCGCGAGCGGCGTCAGTTTGTTGAAGAGCGGCAGGATCAGCTTCGGATAGAGCACGAGCATCAGGAGCTGGAAGCCGAAGAGCAGCGCGAAGCCCCACAGCCACCACGCCGCGCCGACCCACGCCACGAGCTTCAGCAGCGCCCAGGCGAGCGGGAAGCCGAGCGCGAGGCCGAGCGCCCAGCCCTTGACCTGGTCGGTAACCCACAGGCCGAGCGTGCTCTGGTTGAAGCCGAAGCGCGCCTCGAGGCGGAACTGCCCCCACCACTCCAGCGGCAGGCCGGGCAGGCTGAGCAGCAGGAATGTCCCGACGAGGAACAGCGCGCCGCTCCACGCCGCGCCCGGCGCCAGGGCGTCGAAGCGCGCCCACAGCCACGGCAGCACGCCGCTGAAGAGCACGGCCACGAGCACGAGCGCGTCGTAGACGAACTCGAACGACGCGAAGCGGCTCTTCGCCAGCGTGTAGTCCGCCGCCCGCGCGAACGTCGCGTCGTCCATGATCGGCGCGAGCGCCCCGGCGGCACGCCGCCGTGCAGGCGCGTCTCGGCGCGATTAAGCGCCTCGAGCGCGAGTTGCGCGGCGAGGCGGAGCAGGAGGAGGACGACGACCGCGAGCGGCAGCCAATGCATGACCAAGATGCAGAACAGGTTTCGCGAGCCGCGCGAGCTTGAACCCGCCCGCCGCCGCCGCGACCGCCCGCAGCCAAAGATTGATTGAAAACCCCTCCCGCGGACGCACAGTCACACTCCGTGGACACCGACAAGAACGCCAAACCCAGCTTTGAAACGGCTCTCGCCCGCCTCGAAGCCATCGTCGACGCGATGGAACAGGGCGACGTGCCACTGGCGGACCTGTTGGCCAAATACGAGGAAGGCACCAAGCTCCTGAAGGTGTGCGAGACCCGCCTCAAGGACGCCGAACTCAAGATCGAAAAGCTGAAGAAACAGAAGGACGGCGGCGCCGGCTTCGAGTCGTTCGAGCCCGCGCGCAGCGAGTAACCGCCCGCGTCCACGCCCCTCTCTTAATGAGCGCATCCCGCATCCTCGACCGCATCGCCGGTCCCGCCGACGTCAAGGCCCTCGCGCCCGCCCAGCTGCCGCAGCTCGCGCAGGAAATCCGCGACGACATCATCGCCGTCACCGCCCGGAACGGCGGCCACGTCGGCCCGAACCTCGGCGTCGTCGAGCTCACGATCGCGCTGCACCGCGTCTTCCACACGCCGGACGACCAGTTCGTCTTCGACGTCGCGCACCAGGGCTACGTCCACAAGCTCCTGACCGGCCGCGGCGGCGAGTTCTTCCGGAAGCTGCGCAAGACCGACGGCGCCTCCGGCTTCCTCTATCGCCGCGAGAGCGCGCACGACGCCTTCGGCGCCGGCCACGCCGGCACCGCCCTCTCCGCCGCGCTCGGCATGGCCACCGCGCGCGACCTGCGCGGCAGCAGCGAGCACGTCGTCGCCGTCTGCGGCGACGCCGCGTTCACCTGCGGCGTCACGATGGAGGCGCTCAACAACGTCGTCAGCTCGACCAAGCGCCTCGTCGTCATCCTCAACGACAACGAGTGGTCGATCGCCAAGAACGTCGGCGCCATCGCCAAATACCTCAACCGCCTCTCGACCAACCCGACCTACAACAAGCTCCACCACGACGTGGAGAAGTTCTTCCTCGGCCTGCCGCACGGCGGCGAGATGAACCAGCTTTACCTGAAGTGGAAGCGCGAGACGAAGGACTTCTTCGTCAACTCCTCGCTCTTCGAGAAGTTCGGCCTCCGCTACGTCGGCCCGGTCGACGGCCACAACCTCGACGAGCTGGTGAAGAACCTCGAGTTCGCCAAGAACTGCGACAGCCCCGTGCTCGTGCACGTGCTGACGAAGAAAGGCAAGGGCCTCGAGGCCGCCATCGCCCACCCGGAAAAATTCCACGGCGCCAGCCCGTTCGACCCCGCCACCGGCGAGAGCGTGAAGAGCGCGGCCGGCACGCCGCCGGCCTATCAGGACGTCTTCGGCGCGGCCCTGACCCGGTTCGCCAAGCAGAACCCGAAGGTCCTCGGCATCACCGGCGCCATGCCCAGCGGCACCGGCCTCACGTCGCTCAGCAAGGAGGTGCCGGGGCAGTTCTTCGACGTCGGCATCGCCGAGGAGCACGCCGTGCTCTTCGCCGCCGGCCTGGCCACGAAGGGCTTCCGCCCCGTCTGCGCGATCTACTCGACCTTCCTCCAGCGCGCCTACGACATGGTCATCCATGACGTCTGCCTGCAGAACCTGCCCGTGACGTTCTGCCTGGACCGCGCCGGCCTCTCGCCCAACGACGGCCCGACGCACCACGGCCTCTTCGACCTCTCCTACCTCCGCTGCGTGCCCAACGCCGTGGTGATGCAGCCGAAGGACGAGGACGAGCTCACCGACATGCTGCACACCGCGTTGCAGCTCCCCTCGCCCGCCTTCATCCGCTACCCCCGCGGCGCCGGCACCGGCGTGAAGATCAAGGCCGAGCCCGCCACGCTTCCGCTCGGCCACGCCGAGGTGCTGCGCGAGGGCTCGAACGTCATGATCTGGGCGCTCGGCCCGATGGTGCAGGAGGCGCTCAAGGTCGCCGACCGCATCGCCGCCGAGGAGGGCCTCTCCGTCGGCGTCGTGAACGCGCGCTTCGTCAAGCCGCTCGACCGCACGCTGCTCCTCTCGCAGGCCGCGTGCATCCCGCTCCTCGTCACCCTCGAGGACAACGTCGTCGCCGGCGGCTTCGGCAGCGCGGTGCTCGAGGCGTTGCAGGAGGGCGACTGCCACCCCGCGGTCGAGCGCATCGGCTGGCCGGACAAATTCGTCGAGCACGGCAGCAGCGTGGAAATCCTCCGCGCCAACTACGGCCTCGCCACCGACGACATTGTCCGGCGCATCAAGGAGCGCTACAAGCGCCTCGGCGCGGCGCCCGTCGCCGCGGAGATCTGAGCCGCCACCCCGATCCTCCTCGACGCCCGCGGACACCGCGGGCGTTTTCGTTTTCCGCCGGCGACTTCATGCGCCCCGCCGGCGGCGGCGCCACCCGCCCACAAAAAAGCCGCGCGGTGCGGGCGCGGCTCGGGACTCGGGTCGAAGGCGAAGCGCGACTCAGTTCTTGCCGCCGCACTTCTCGCAGTTCTTGCCTTGCTTGGCTGCCTCGATGCAGCAGGCGTGGTCGCAGGTGCGGCCTTGCTTCGCGGCCTTCTCGCAACAGGGAGCCCGCTTGCCGGCGGCCTCGGACACGAGGTAGCCGAGGGCCAGGCCGAGAGCGATGATGGCGCAAAGACGAATGGTTCTCATTGAGGTGACTGGGGGGCTGGCGGTGGGGGTGCTTTTTCCCGAGGCGTGAACTTCATGCCCGTGAGACGGGGTATGGGCCGCAAAAATTCAAAACTTCGGGGAGGGGATTTGGTGCGGGTAGAGGGAGTCGAACCCTCCTCTCAGCTTTGGGAAAGCCGCATAATAGCCGATATACTATACCCGCAAAGAACGGTCCAAGAGCCATAGCGGCGGACGCGCCGCGGGCAAGTCACGAATAGTCGCGCCGGCCTTCCAGCGCGCTCTTCAGCGTGACCGGGTCGGCGTAGAGCACCCCGCCGCCGCTGGGCAGGCCGAAGCCGATGCGCGTCACCTTCACCGTGCCGTCCGCCGGCAGGCGCTCGGTCAGGTAGTGGCAGGTCGCCTCGCCCTCGACGTCGTTCGAGAGCGCCAGGATAAGCTCCGTGATCTCGCCGGATGCGAGGCGCGCGGTCAGCGCCGTCAGGTTGAGGTCCTCGGGCGCGACGCCGCGGATGGGCGAGAGCTTGCCGTGCAGGACATGGTAGCGCCCGCGATAGGCCCCGGAGCGCTCGATGGCCGCCAGGTCGGGGACGTTCTCGACCACGCACACCTGGCCGGCCGTGCGCCGCTCGTCGGCGCAAATGGGGCACGTGTCCTCCTCCGCGAGATTGCCGCACTTCGCGCAGCGGCGCACGGACCGAGCCGCGGCCTGCAGCGCGCCGACGAGCTCCGGCAGCTTCTGCGGCTGCTCGACCAGCAGGTGCAGCGCGATGCGCTCCGCGGAGCGGTAGCCGACGCCCGGCAGTCCCTTGAGCTGCTTCTGCAGGTGCTCGAGCGCGGGAGTCATGGCATTTTCGATTTTCGATTTTGGATTTCCGATTTCAGAGGGCGTGCACGCTCCAGGAACAACCATCGCTCAATCGGAAATCGAGAATCCAAAATCGCAAATCCTCAGAACATCCCCGGCATCTGGAACGCCGACGAGATCTTCTGCATCTCGGAATCGTTCAGTTCCTTCGCCTTCGTCGCGGCCTCCTGCACGGCGTTGAGGATCGTCTCCTCGACGAGCTTCGCCTCCTCCTTGAGGAACTCCGGGTCGAGCTTCAGCGCGAGGAACTTGCCCGCGCCGCTGATCTTCACCTGCACGGCGCCGCCGCCGGAGGAGATGTCGAGTTCGCGCGTCTCGAGGGCCTTCTGCATGTCCTCGATCTGCCGCTGCATTTTCTGCGCTTGTTTGAGAAGTTTGCCTACGCCGGCCATGGTGATTGCGGGTTGAAAAGGGAGAGCGGAAATTGCGCCGCGCGCTCCGCCGCGAGGCAAGGCTAGACTTTTCCGAGCAGCGGGGCGTAGCCCGCGCGGAAGTCGGCGAAGCGCGGCGCCCATCCGAGCGCGCGCCGAATTTTCTCCGCCACGATCACGCGATCCGGCGTCGGCTCGCCGCCTTTCCGCGCGCTGGGCGCGGCGCCGTCGAACACCGGGGCGGGCCGCGCGAGCTGCTGCGCCAGCCAGCCGACCAGCTCCGCCCGCGTCGCCGGCGCCCCGTCGCCCAGGTTGAACACCGCGCTCTCCACCGCCGGCGGCGCGGCAAAGCACGCGCCGATCGCGGCCACGATGTCGTCGCGGTGCACCAGGTTCATGCGGAAGCCCGGCTCGCCGCTGAAATGCGTCTGGCCCGCGCGCAGCGCGTTCAGCAGGTAGTGCCGGCCCGGACCGTAGATGCCGGCGCAGCGCAGGATGAACCACCGCCGCACGACCGCGGGCGGCGCCGCCCGCAGCAGGTTCTCGGCTTCGACCAGCACGCGGCCGGTCGGAGACGCGCCCTCGGTCGGCGCCGTCTCGTCCACGCGCGCTCCCCGCCCTGCGGGTAGACGCCGGTGCTGCTCGTGTAGACGAGCGTGCCGACGCGCGTGCGGCCCGCCCAGGCGAGGATCGAGCGCAGGCCGTCGACGTAGGACGCGCGGTAGCCTTCCGGCGTCGGCGCGGCCGCACTCACGGTGTTGGCCACGAAATCCGCCCCGCCGGCAAGCCGGTCATGCCACGCCTCGCTCGCCAGGTCGGCCTCGATCGTGGCCACACCCCGCGCCCGCAGCGCCGCGGCCTTCTCGGGATTGCGCGTCAGCGCCGTGACGCGCGCGCCGCCCGCCAGCGCCACCTCCGCCAGAGCGCTGCCGACATAGCCGCAGCCGAAGATCACGAGGCGTTGGTCGGCGAAGGGAGCATCCCGGGAGTATCAAGTCACAAGTGGACCGGTCACAAGCGGCGAGTCGCCGCCGCCCTCCGGCAATTCGCCGAGAAGTCCGCTTGTGACTTGGCCGCGGTGACCCGATACTCCCTGCATGCCCACCGTGCTCACGCTCCTGGCCGACGGCTTCGAGGAGATCGAAGCCTTTGCGCCGGTCGACCTGCTCCGCCGCGCCGGCGTCGAGGTGACCGTCGCCACCTTGAACGACAACCGCCACGCCACCGGCCGCAGCGGCATCACCGCCCACGGCGACGCGGCCCTGGGGACCGTGGCCGACGCGCTGTTCGACCTCGTCTTTCTCCCGGGCGGCGCCGGTGGTGAAACACCTACGCGCCGACGCGCGCGTGCGCGAGATCGTCCTCCGCCACGCCCAGGCGGGGCGCTGGCTCGCGGCGATCTGCGCCGCGCCGACCGTGCTGCACGACTGCGGCCTGCTCGCCGGACGCCGCTACACGGCCCACTTTTCCGTCGCCGACGAACTGCCGGCGATTCTGGCCGACGAGCGCGTGGTGACGGACGGCCGCATCACCACCTCGCGCGGCGCCGGCACGGCGGTGGATTTCGGTCTGCATCTGGTCGCGTTGCTGAACGGCGGAGAAAAAGCCAAGGAAATAAGCAAAGCCATTTGTTTCTAAGGCTTTGCGTGAAAAAGCGCATTGCCACGACGCGCGCGATCCGGTTGCATGCCGCTGGCCTGCCAATGGCCGGCCGTTTGGCCGTCGGACTCAATGCCCCTGTTTTCCGCCGCCTCTTCCCAGACGTGACGCGGCGAAGCATTGTTAGTGGTTTCACCCTAGAGACCGTGGTGACGATAGTCGCGGCGACCGCCTCTGTCGTCGCGCCCGTCGTCCGCGGCTCGCGTTTCTCCTGATGCCCGCTGAACCATTCGAACTCACGATCGAGGCCGGCCGCGCCGAGCGGCACTACTGGCGCGATCTCTGGCGCTACCGCGAGCTGCTCGGCTTCCTCGCGTGGCGCGACATCAAGGTCCGCTACAAGCAGACCGTGCTCGGCGTCGCCTGGGCGCTCGTCCAGCCGGCGATCACGCTCGTGGTGTTCACCTTCGTGTTCGGCCGTCTGGCGAAGATGCCCGCCGGCCACCTGCCCGAGGCCGCGTATCCGCTGCTCGTGCTCGCCGGCCTGCTGCCGTGGCAGCTCTTCGCCAACGCCCTTTCCGCGGCGAGCGGCAGTCTCGTCGGCAACACCCACCTGATCTCGAAGGTCTATTTTCCGCGCCTGCTGGTGCCGCTTGCGTCGATCGCGGTGGCGCTGGTGGACTTCCTCTTCGTCATCGCGCTCTACGCGCTGCTCGCGGTGTTCTTCGGCCAGTTCCCCGACTGGCGCCTGCTCGCGCTGCCGCTCTACCTGCTGCTCGCGCTCGCGGCGGCGCTCGGCTCCGGCCTCTGGCTGGCGGCGCTCACCGTCCGCTACCGGGACTTCCGCTTCGTGCTGCCGTTCCTCATCCAGGTGGGCGTGTTCCTCTCCCCCGTCGGCTTCAGCACCGCCAACGTGCCCAACTGGCGCCTGCTCTACTCGTTCAACCCGCTGGTCGGCATCATCGACGGCTTCCGCTGGTGTCTGCTTCGCGGCGACGTGCCGCTGTTCTGGCCGGCACAGCTCATCGCGGTGGTCATGACCGGCCTCTTCCTCTGGAGCGGCATCTGGTTCTTCCGCCGCACCGAACGCGGCTTCGCCGACATCATCTGACATGAGCGACGCGATCATCACCGTCGAGGGCCTCGGCAAACACTACCGGCTCGCGCACCAGGCCCGCTCCGACACCCTGCGCGACTCGCTCATGCAGGGCGCGCGCAAGGTCTGGCGCCGCTTCCGCTGGAACAGCCGCTCGACCTACGAGGAATTCTGGGCCCTGCGCGACATCGGCTTCGAGGTGCAGCGCGGCGAGGTCATCGGCATCATCGGCCGCAACGGCGCCGGCAAGTCCACCCTGCTCAAGATCCTTTCGCGCATCACCGAGCCGACCACCGGCCGCGTGCACATCCGCGGCCGCGTCGCCTCGCTGCTCGAGGTCGGCACCGGCTTCCACCCGGAACTCACCGGCCGCGAGAACATCTTCCTCAACGGCGCCATCCTCGGCATGTCGCGCGCCGAGATCGCGCGGAAGTTCGACGAGATCGTCGCCTTCGCCGAGGTCGAGCGCTTCCTCGACACGCCGGTGAAGCACTACTCGAGCGGCATGTATGTGCGCCTCGCCTTCGCCGTCGCCGCCCACCTCGAGCCGGAGATCCTCATCGTCGACGAGGTCCTCGCCGTCGGCGACGCGCAGTTCCAGCGCAAGTGCCTCGGCAAGATGCAATCGGTCGCGCAGGGCGAGGGCCGCACCGTCCTCTTCGTCAGCCACCAGATGCCCGTCGTGCGGCAGCTCTGCAGCAAGGCCGTGCTGCTCGAACGCGGCCAGCTCAAGACCTTCGACGACGTCTCGCGCGTCGCCGCGGCCTACGAGGCCGCCTTCGCCGAGTCGCACCAGCATCGCTACGTCCGCCCCGCCGCCAAGGCGGCGAGCGCCTGCATGCTCGAGGCGATCGACGTCGCCGGCCCCTCCGCCGACGGCGTCGGCGCCTTCGCGCCCGGCCAGCCCGTGCGCCTGCGCATCGTCGTCCGCGCCACCCGCGCCCTCTCCGCCCTGCAGATCGGCGTCCGTGTCTCCTCCGCCGGCAACCAGGCCGTGTTCACCACCTCGAGCGCCGACGCCGCCCGCCGCATCCCGCGCTGCGAGGCGGGACGCTACCAATTCGACGTGGAGCTGCCTGGCCTGCTCGCTCCGGGCAGCTACCGCCTCACCGTCGCCGCCGTGGAGCCCAACCGCGAGGTCTACGACGTCGTGGACGATTTCCTCGGCTTCGAGATCGACGAGGTCGGCAGCCTGCGCGGCGACTTGCGCGACTCCCGCATCGGCCTGATCGAGCCGCCCGTCCGCTGGTCCCAGCAGACGCTGCCCTCCTGAAAATCCGGTTGCCGGTTCGATGACCCTGTCCCTCACCGCCCGCGTCAAACGCAAGCTGCGGGGCCTCCTGCTCGGCCCGCCCCCGAGGCCACCGACCTGCCGGAAGTGCGCGACGCGCTCCGCGCGGCGGAACCGCCGCCGCTGCCGGCGCCGGATGCCGCGCTCCAGGATCACGTGGACCACGCGCTCGCGCAGCCCCGGCCCGACTCCCGCGCGCTCTTCACCGTCGCCGGGGAACTGGCCGCCTGCTGGCGCGAGGAGGACCTGGACCCGCGCGATCCGTGGCTGCTTTCCCGCGACTACTACCCGCTCTACCACTCGCTCCTCCGCGAACTGCGCCCCTGCCCCGCTCCGCGCCTGCTGGAAATCGGCGTGCGCACGGGCTACCTCGCGGTCGTCTTCGCTCGCGCCACGGCCGGCGCCGGCCACTACGTCGGCGTCGATCCCGACTTCTACCTGCCCGACGGCCTGAAACGCGCGCGCCGGGCCCTGCGGCAGGTCGGACGCGAGTATCCCGCGCTGACCTCCGAATTCATCGCCGGCTCGTCACACGATCCGCGCATCCGGCAACGGCTCCAGCGGCGGCCGCGCTTCGATCTCATCCACGTCGACGGCGATCACAGCCTCGAGGGCAAGATCGCCGACCTGGCCCTCGCCCGCGACCTGCTCGCCCCCGGCGGACTCGTGCTCGTGGACGATTTCACGCACATGGCCTCGGTGCCCCTCGCCCTCCGCCACGCCTTTGCCCGCGGCTGGTATCGCCGCTTCGCCACCGCGCCCACCATGCGCGGCCTCGCCCTGCTGGGCTGACTCTCCCCATGAGCACCGCCCTCGTCTCCTGGATCTCGCGCTGGCTCCCGCGCGCGCGGCACCGGCTGCGCGTGCTGCGCCTCGCCTTTATCGAAAGAAAACTGCGCGCGATCTACGACGGCTACCGCGGCGAGTTCGACACCGTGCTGCACGGCTTCCCCGCGCGCCTGAACGGCGGCAATCCCTACCCGTTCCTCCTGCAGGACGTGCCGCTCTTCAACCGCCCGCTCGTCGAACTCGTGCGCCAGACCGCCGCCGCCCTCGGCCGGCCGGTGCGCGTCATCGATGTCGGCGCCTCGCTCGGCAACACCGTGCTCCTGCTCGAGGAGCAGGCCGGTGCCGGCCTCGCGGGCATCCACTGCGTCGAAGCCGACGCCGACTTCCTGCCGCTGCTCCGCGCCAACACCGCGCGCTTCCCCCACGTAACCATCCACGAGGCCATGCTCGCCCGCGCCCCTGGCCGGGTCGCCGCCCTCGTGCACAACCACCCGGGCACCGCGACCGCCTCCGGCGCCGGCACCGTCGCGGCCACCACGCTCGACGCGGTGCTGCTCGACGCCGCGCCGCGCTTCGACGTGCTCAAGATCGACATCGACGGCTCCGACGGCGAGGCGCTCGCCGGGGCGACGTGCCTGCTCGCGCGCGACCAGCCGGCCGTGATCTTCGAGTGGCACCCGGCCCTGCTCCGCGGCGCCGGCAACGACCCGCACGTCGCCTTCGCCACGCTGCAGGCGGCCGGCTACGCGCGCCTCCTCTGGTTCCGCAACGACGGCCCCTTCTCGCACTTCTCCGGGCCGGCCGATCCCGAGATCGGCCGCTGGTTCGACTACCTCCTCGCTATGCAGCCGCACGGCGACCCGCACTTCGACATCGTCGCCCTGCCGCCGCACTTGGAAACGCTCGCGTTTCCGCTCGCCTCGCTCGGCACGCTTCGCGCCCCCGGTTCCTGATTCGCGTGAGTTTCCCTGCGCCGGTTTCGTTTCCGACCCGCCTCGCCCGCTTCGTCGCGGCGCGCCGCATCGCTCCCGGCGGCGCCGCAGGCCTGCTCGCGGACGCCCGGACGATCCTGGTCGTGAAACTGGACGCGCTCGGCGACTTCGTCCTCGCCACGCCGTTCCTGCGCGCGCTGCGCCGCGCCGCGCCGCGCGCCCGCATCACCCTGCTCACACGCCGCCTGGCCGCCGGGCTCGCGGAAAACTGCCCGCACGTCGACGCGGTCCACGTGCTTGAGCTGGACGAGACGCCCCGGCGCTTCGGCGCCCTCCGCCGCGTGAACGCCATCGCGCGCTTCTTCCGCACGACGCTGGGCGGCGCGCGCTTCGACTGGGCGTTCATCCCGCGCACCGGCCCCGACCACCATCAGGCGCGCCTGGTCGCGCGCCTGAGCGGCGCGCCGCGGCGCCTCGGCTTCGCCACGCCGCCCGCCGACGCCATCGCCGGCCCCGCGGCGCTCACGACCGAGATCGCCTATCCCGCCGCGCCGCTGAACGAGGCCGAGGCCAACCTGCTGCTCCTGCGCACCGCCGGGGCGAGCGTCGAGGCGGCCGGCCCGCTCGAGCTGCACTGCCCGCCCGCGGAGGAGGACGCCCTGCGCCAGCGCCTCGCCGCCGCGGGCATCGCGGCCGAGGCCCCGCTGCTCGCCCTGGGCGTCGGCGCCTCGCTGCCGCACAAGCTCTGGCCGGCCGGGCATTTTCTCCTGCTGGCGCGCGAGTGGCGCGCGCGCCACGGCGGCCCCGTCGTGCTGCTCGGCGACCGGCAGGACGCCGCCCGCTTCCCCGGCGACGAACCGGGCCTCGTGAACCTGGCGGGCGAGCTCAGCCCCGCCCAATCCGGCGCGCTGCTGCGCCGCGCCCGCCTCTTCGTCGGCAACGACTCGGGCGCCGTGCACCTCGCCGCCGCCGCCGGCTGTCCGGTGGTCGTCGTGCACTGGGACCGCGAGGACTCCCCGCCCTGGACGTGAACTCGCACCGGCGCTTCTCGCCCCATGGCGTCCCGTTCCGCCTCGTGCACCCGCGCTCGCCGGGCGGCGAGCGCGACGCCCGCCTCGTGCAACCCGCCGCGGTGATCGCAGCCTGCGAATCGCTCCTCGCCGATCCGGCCGTCCGCGCCCACGCATGACCGCGCCGCGCGTCCTCTTCCTCAACCACTGCCCGCCCGGACCCGGCGTGGGCAGCCCGGTGATCATCGACCGCCATCTCCGTCGCCTGGCGGACGCGGGCTGGAGCGTGAGCAGCGCCTGCCTCGAGGATTCCCTCGCGGGCATCCCGATCAGCCGGCCGGACTGGACGGTCGTGCCGCTGCCCTACCGCCGCTGGTGGTGGCCGCCGTTCCGGCGCGAGTCCGCGCTCGCCCTCGCCCTGCGCGCCGCGCTCTACGCCCGCGAGATCCGCGCGGCCCATCCGCCGGGCACCCGCTTCGCCGCCCTCTTCACCGTCCTCAACGGCGAGTTCGCCTCGATCGGCACGCACCTCGCACGCCGCTTCGGCGCGCCGCTGCATGTCTTCGCCCACGACTACTTCGAGCCGGCCGCGCCCGGCGCCCGGGCGCGGCAGTTCGCGTCCGACCGCCGCGTGCTCGCCGGCGCGGAGCGCGTCTGGGCCGTGAGCGACGCGATGGGCGAGTGGCTGCGCGAACTTCACCCCGGCGTCCGGACGGAGACCCTCCCCCGATTCCCGAGAACGCGCTCGCCCCCGAGGCCCCCGCCCCCGCGTTCCGCACCCCGGCGCACTTCGTCTACGCGGGCTACCTGCACGACTCCGCCGTCCCCGCCCTGGAGGAGGTGGCCCGCGCGCTCGCTCCCGCCGGCGGCCGCCTCACCGTCATCGGCCGGCACAGCGCCGCGGCCGAGGCCCGCCTTGCCGCGCTGGGGAATGTCGCGGTGCGCGGCTACTTTCCTCCAACCACGACGTCGTCGACTTCCTCGCCCGCGAGGCCACCGCGTTCGTCGTCACCTACGAGTTCGACGACGAGCGCTCGCGCTGGGTGCGCACGTGCTTCCCGAGCAAGCTCCCGGAGTTCGCCGCCACCGGCGTGCCCGCGCTCATCCTCGCGCCGGCGAGCACGCCGGTCGCCGCCTGGGCGCGCGCGCGCGGCTGGAACGCGCGGGCCGAGGCGCTCGGCGCCCCGGTGGCCGACGCCGTCGCCGCGCTGCTCGAGCGCGGCGCGTGGGAACGCCACGCGCGCCTGATGCGCGCCGCGGCGCAGGAGGAGTTCCATCCCGACCGCATCCACGCCCGCCTCGCCGCCGCCCTGCCCGCCGGCGCACCGCGCTAACTTTTCCGCTCCCATGCCCCCTCGCTCCGTCATCCTCGGCATCGGCGGCCTGCTCGGCCACGACGCCAACGCCGCGCTCCTCGTCGACGGCCGCCTGATCGCCTCGTCGCAGGAGGAGCGGCACACGCGCCTCAAGCACGACGGCTCGTTCCCGCACCGCGCCATCGCCGAGGCGCTGGCGATGGGCGGGCTCGCGCCCGCCGACGTCACCGACGTCGTCTTCGCCGAGAAGCCGCTGCAGAGCCACCTCTTCAACCTCTCCGCGCGGCCCGGCAACGCCTTCACCCGCGCGCTCGGCCGCCTGCTGCCCGAGCGCACCGCCGGCTACTACACCGACCCGGCGCGCGCGCTGTTCCCCGCCGCGAAATTCCACTTCGCCTGGCACCACCTCACGCACGTCGCGGGCGGCTTCCACACCTCGCCGTTCGAGCGCGCCGCCTTCCTCTGCGTCGACGGCAAGGGCGAGGACTACAGCGCCAGCATGGGCGTGATCGACGGCGGCCGCCTCGAGCTGCGCGCCGAGCAGACCTACGAGAACGGCCTCGGGATGTTCTACACGCTCGTGACGATGTATCTCGGGTTCCACTCCTTCGGTTCCGAATACAAGGTCATGGGTCTCGCGCCCTACGGCACGCCGCGCTACGTCGGGAAACTCTCGCGCCTCTTCACCACCGACGAGCGCGGCGGCTTCCGCCTGCGCGCGCCGGTGCAGTTCCAGCACGAGTCGCTGCTCGCCGCGCTGCCGCTCGTCGCTGCGGCCACCGGCGTGCCCGTCCGCGACGCCCAGGCGCCGCTCACCGACGACCACATCGACATCGCCACCTCGCTGCAGCAGATCTTCGAGGACGAGGTCTTCAAGATGGCGCGCTACATCCGCGCCGCGACCGGCGAGGAGCACCTCGTGTTCTGCGGCGGCTGCGCGCAGAACTGTGTCACCGCCGGCAAGCTCCGCGCCGCGAAGATCTTCACCCGCGTCTTCAACTCGCCCGTCGGCGGCGACATGGGCTCCGGCCTCGGCGCCGCGCTGCTGCTCGAGCGCGAACGCCGCGGCGGCACGCCGTTCAAGATCGCGCACAACGGCTTCTACCTCGGCGGCGAACCGGGGCCGATCCCGGCCGAAGCTCAGGCGTGGCGCGTGCCGGTCCCAGGCGATTTTGACGCCTTCGTCGCCGGCCAGCTCGCGGCGGGCAAGATCGTCGCCTGGGTCCGCGGCCGCATGGAGCTCGGCGCCCGCGCCCTCGGCGCCCGCTCCATCCTCGCCGACGCCCGCCAGCCGGGCATGCAGTCGCGCCTGAACCTCGCGGTGAAGTTCCGCGAGTCGTTCCGCCCCTTCGCCCCGCTCGTCCTCGCCGAGGATTGCGCGGCGTGGTTCGACACCGACGAGCCGAGCGACTTCATGCAATACACCGCGAACCTCGTCCCGGCCCGCCGCACGCCGCAGCCGGAGAAGTTCGCCTCGCTCCGCGAGCGCCTCGACTTTCCCCGCAGCGAGATCGCGAGCGTCGTGCACGTCGACTACTCCGCGCGGCTCCAGACCATCGCCCGGCAAAACCACCCCGACATGCACCGCCTGCTCACGGCCTTCAAGCGGCAGACCGGCGTCCCGATCCTCATCAACACCTCCTTCAACGTCTCCGGCCAGCCCATCGTCCGCACCGCCGCCGAGGCCTGGGAATGTTTCCTCAACACCGACATCGACCTGCTCGTGCTCAACGACCAGCTCTTTCGCAATCCCTTCCAGAAAACCCGCGAGGAGAAACTCACATGGCTCAAGCAATTCGCCAAATCGGCCTGAAAATCCTCGTCGCGCTCCTGCGCGTCTGCACCCGCCCGGCTCCGGCCGGCTGGCGCCCCAGCACGCGCCCGACGCACCTCCGCGGCACGTGAGGACATCGGCCCCATCCGTGGCTTCCTCCGCTGACCCGGCCTGAACGTGCGACTGTCCGTCATCCTGCCCACGCATAACCCGCACCGCGGCCGCCTCGCGCGCACGCTGGCCGGGCTGCGCGCGCAGACGCTGCCGGCCGACGGCTGGGAGCTCGTCGTCGTCGACAACGCCTCCGCGCCCGCCCTCACCGTCGCGGAGCTGGCGCCGCACGCGCCGGCCAACCTCCGGCTCGTCGCCGAGCCTGCCCTCGGCCTCACGCCGGCGCGCCGCCGCGGCTTCGCTGAGACGCGCGGCGAGTTCGTTGTCATGGTCGACGACGACAACGTCCTCGCCATCGACTACCTCGACCAGGTCGCGGCGATCCTCGCCGCACACCCGAAGCTCGGCGCCATCGGCGGCCGCAGCATCGGCGAGCTCGAACAGCCGCGCCCGGCGTGGTGGCAGCCGGAATTCGACGGCCTGCTCGCGCTCCGCGACCTCGGCGACGCCCCGCAGACGTGCGCGTCCTCTTCGACGCCGCCACCGGCCGCAACGAATACCCGCGCTGCGCCCCGATCGGCGCCGGCATGGCGATCCGCCGCGCCGCGCTCGCCTCCTGGCTCGCCGACGCCTCCGCCGCGCGGCTCCCCGATCGCCGCGGCCGGGAACTTTCCTCCAGCGGCGACAACGACATCGTGCTCGCGATCCTGCGCGCCGGCTGGGGCGTGGGCTATTTTCCCGCCCTCGCGCTCACCCACCTCATCCCCGCCGGCCGCGTGCAACCGGACTACCTCGCGCGCCTCAACCGCGGCATCGCCCGCTCGTGGGTGCAGGTGCTGCACCGGCACGACGCGAATCCCTGGCCGCCGGTCGCGCCGTGGACCGTGCCGCTGCGCCAGATGAAGGCGTGGTTCGCCTACCGTGCGTGGTCCGGCCCGGTCGCGCGCATCCGCTGGCAGGGCGCCTGCGGTCACTTCGAAGGCCTCGCCACTCTGCGCTGATGTCCCTCGCCGGCCGCATCGTCTACCAAACCTGGCACCGCCCCGCCGGCTACGTGCGGAGCGTCCTCGCCGCCGGCGGCCCGCTCGAGGTGTGGCGCACCGCGCGCGGACGCGCCGCGATGGAGGCCGCCGCGCGCACCCTGCCCGCGCTGCCTCCCGCCGCGGGCGCGCCGGTCGAGCTGCACCTGCTGACCGGGCGGCGCTTCTGGTATCAAACCGCGTTCTGCCTGTGGACGTTCGCGCGGCACGCGCAGCGTCCGCTCGCGCCGGTGATCTACGACGACGGCTCCCTCGCCGGCGAATTCCGCGCCCCGCTTCTCCGCCTGTTCCCCGCCGCGCGCTTCGTCGAGCGGGCCGACGCCATCGCGCGCCTCGACGCGCACCTGCCGGCCGCGCGATTCCCCGTCCTGCGCGAGCGCTGGCTGAATTATCCCAACCTCCGCAAGCTGCTCGATCCACACGTCGGCCGCTCCGGGTGGAAGCTCGTGATCGACTCGGATCTGCTGTTCTTCCGCCGGCCCGACTTCATCCTCGCTTGGGCCGACGCGCCCGATCGTCCGCTCCACGCTGTCGATTGCGAGACCTCCTACGGCTACTCGCGCGGCTTGATGGACGCGCTCGCTGGCGCGCCGGTCGCCGACCGGGTGAACGTCGGCCTCACCGGCCTCGACGGCGCCGCGCTCGACTGGGAAAAGCTCGAGCGCTGGACCGCCACGCTGCACGCCCGCGAGGGCACGAGCTACTACCTCGAGCAGGCGCTGATCGCCATGCTCGTGGCCGGCCGCGACTGCGCCATCGCCTCCGCCGCCGACTACGTCACCTGCCCGCGCCCGCCCGAGGCCGATCGCTGCGCCGCCGTGATGCACCATTACGTCGCCGATTCGAAACCCTGGTATTTCCGCCACAACTGGCGCCGCGCCCAGTCATGAATCCGGCGGCACGAGACGGCTGGATCGACATCGCCCGGGGGCTGGCCGCCGCCAGCGTGGTGCTGTTTCATTTCAACGCCGTGATCGAGCACGGGGGCGGAGGCCTCTGGCGGCAAGTGTGGTCCTACGGCCATCTGGGCGTCCCGGTGTTCTTCGTTCTCAGCGGCTGGTGTATCACGCTCTCGTGGCTGCGAGGCGGATCGGCCTTCGCCTTTGGGACGCGCCGGCTGCGGCGGTTGTATCCGCCCTATCTCGCCTCCTGGGTCCTGGTCCTCGCCGTTGCCGCGGGCACGAAGCTCCTCAGCGGCGTGAACGACGTCGCGCGGGCGCCCGGCACGGCGCTGGCGTGGCTCGCCAACCTCACGCTCGTGACCGACCCGGCGAGTCCGGTGCCCGCTATCAACTGGGTTTACTGGTCCCTCTCCTACGAGGTGGCGTTCTATGCCTTGCTCGCCGGCCTGCTGCTCGCGCCCAGCCGCGCGCAGGTCGCTCTGCTGGCCCTCCTGCACGTGGCGCTCTGCCTCGCCGCCGCGATGGAGCTGCCGACCCAGGCAACTCCTCTTCTTCGTGCGCTACTGGCCGCTGTTCGGACTGGGCGCGGCGCTCGCGCTCCGGCGCGCGCACTCGCCGTGGGCGCTGCTCATGCTCGGCGCCTGCGCGTTGCCGGTGGTGCGCCTCCTCGTCGCGCCCTCGGCCTACATCGGCGCCGCCTACCTGACGGTCGCGATCGCGACCGCGCTCCTGTTGTCCGTCATTCCGCGGATCGGCCTGCCGCAGTGGCTGCGGCCCCTGGGTTACCTGGGCACGATCTCCTACAGCCTCTACCTGATTCACGTGCCCGTCGGCGTTTTCGGCTTCCTGCGCCTGATTACGCCACAGCCCGAGAACCCCGCCGCGCTCGCCGGTGTGCAGCTGCTCTGCCTCGCGGCCGTCGTCGCCGTCGCCGCGCTGTTCCACCGGGCGATCGAGCGTCCCTTCCTCAATCCGGCCGTCGCCTCCTCCCGAGCCCTCGCCCGCTCGGGGCAGCCTCATGAGCCGCGCGTGTCCTCGCCTCCGTGACGGCACCTCCTCTCGCCCTGCGCCTGGCGTGAACCAAGGCGCCCGCCTCGGCATCCCCGCGTGAGTTCCTCCCGCGCCATCTTCACCCCTCGCGCGCCGGTCGCATCCGGCATGCTGCCGGTCAGCGGCGCGAGCCGGCAATCCGCGTCCGAGGCGCTCGTGTTCTCCGGGATCCTCGCGTTGATCTGGGCCGCCTTCTGGCTCGCCGGCCTCCCGCGGCCGAACGTCGACGACGCCTTCTTCGCCGGCATCGCGGTGCACCTCGCCCAACACGGGGAAATCGCGAATCCCTGGTGCGTCGGATGGCTCGGCTATCTGCCGGGAGTTTCCGCGGAGCCGTTCCTCGTGCAGCCGCCGATCTATCCGGTCGCACTGGCCGGCTGGCTGCGCGTCTTCGGCGTCTCCACGTCGAGCCTCACGGCGTGGATCTGCACCCTGGGCTTCGCCGCCTCTGCCTGCCTCTGGCGTCTGCTCCGCGCCTTCGACGTCGGGCGCTCGGCCGCGCTGCTGGGAACGATGATCGCGGGCGGCTGGATTCTCCACCGCGGGCTGCGGCCGGAAGCCTTCACCCTGCTCTGCCTCGCCGGCGGGCAGCTGCTCCTGCTGCGCCGCCGCGACTTCGTCGGCGCCGCGCTCGGCGGCGCCCTGAACGGCCTCGCGGTGCTCGCGCACCCGTTCTGGATCGTGTTCGCCGCGCCGGGCACCGCGCTCCACCTCTGGGACGCGCGGGCGCGCCGCGAACCGCTCCCCGCGCTGGCGGCCGGCATCGCCACGGGCATCGCCGCCGCGTTCCTTGTCCTGCTCGCGATCGTCGGCCGCCACTTCGGACAGCTCGTCCACGACATCGGGGTGCACGCGCAATTCGTCAGCGCCACGCCCAGCCGGCTGGCCAAGTTTTTCGAGCACCTGCGGGTCGGCTACGACGGCTATGTGCGCGGGGGCGTGCTCGCGCTCGCGCTCCTGGCCTGGCTCGCCGCGCCGGCACGCGGCACGCAGCGGGCGCGCCGGGCGTTGTTCTTCGTCGCCGCCTGCGGCGCGCTGGGACTCGCCCTCTACCCCGGGCCGTGCGCGATCTATCTCGTCCTCGTCGTCGCGGCGGTGCCGCTGATTCTCACCGCCACCGCCGCCTCGCCGCTCGCCCGCGCCGCCCGCGTGCTGCCGGCCGCGGTGCTCGTCGCCTGGTTCGCGGTGCAGCACACGGTCCAGGCCCTCGCCGACCGCGCGAACGACGATCCCGCGCTCCGCGCGCGGGTGCGGGCCTACATCGACGAGGCCCGCCCGGAGCAAGTCGTCTTCGACGCAGCGACCCTCCGCACGGTCTTCGATTACCATCCTCCGGCCGGCGCCGTCGACCTCGCCTGGGCGTGGAGTCCCGGCCGCAGCACGCGCTGGCAATCCGCCGCCGCGATCGGTCCGCGCGACCTCTGGGTCGTGAACCCCATGTGGTCCCGCCGCCAGCTCGGCGCGGTCGCGCCGACGGAACCCTTTCGCCTGGGCGGCCGCCCGCTCGCGTCCGTCACCGCGGCCCGCCGGCTGACGCTGCTCGCCGGCCGCGACCTGCCGGCGCCGCTCGCCTTGCCCCTCGCCGCCACGCCCTCGCCTTGAACCCGCCGCGCGTCAGCATCCTCGTCCCCTGCTACAACGCCGCGCCCTACCTGCGCGCGACGCTGGAGTCCGCACTCGCCCAGGGCGGCGGCGACGCGCCGGAGATCATCGTCGTCGACGATGGCTCCCGCGACGACAGCCTCGCCATCGCCCGCGGCTTCGAGGCGCGCGGCGTCCGGGTCATCGCCCAGCCGAACTGCGGCGCCGCTGCCGCACGCAACGCCGCCTTCGCCGCCAGCTCCGGGCAATTCATCCAGTTCCTCGACGCCGACGACCTGCTCGCCCCGGGCAAGATCGCCGCGCAGCTCGCCCGCGCCGCGCGCGAGCCGGCCGGCACCGCCCTCACCGCCCGCTGGGGCCGCTTCCACGACGATCCTGCGCGCGCGGCCTTTCCGGACGACAACCCGCTCTTCGTCGACCTCGCGCCGCGCGACTACCTCCGCCGCTACGGCTCGCACGACTGCATGATGCACCCCGCCGCCTGGCTGCTGCCGCGCGCGATCGTCGCCTCCGCCGGCCCGTGGGACGAGCGCCTCAGCCTCAACGACGACGGCGAGTTCTTCGCCCGCGCCGTCGCCGCCGCGACGCGCGTCGCCTACTGCGCCGACGCCGTGTCGCTCTACCGCTCCGGCCTCCCCGCCAGCCTCAGCGCCCAGCGCAGCCGTCGGCACCTCGAGTCCGCCCACCTCGCGCTGCAGCTCATCGTCGACGAGATGACGCTGCTCGACGACGGCCCGGCGATGCGCCGCGCGGCCGCCGACCTGGCGCAGCGCTTCGCCTACGACTATTATCCCGCCGCGCCCGACCTCGTCGCCGACGCCGAAAACCTCGCCCGCAGCCTCGGCGGCTCGGCGCTCCGCCCGCTCGGCGGAAGCGGTTTCCAGGCGGTCCGCCGGCTCGTCGGCTGGAAACTGGCGCGCCGCCTGCAGGTGCTCGCGGGCAAATTCCCCGGCTGACATGAGCGTCCGCATTTTCCACCCGATGGTCGCGCCGTTCGTTCAACAGGCGGCGCGTGCGCTGCACGAGGCGGGTCAGCTCGACCGCTACGTCACGAGCATCCGCTATGCGCCCGACAGCCTGGCGCAGCGCGCCGCGTTCGCCGCCGGCCGCCTGGTCGGCCTCGACCTCGAACGCGAGTTCCGCCGCCGCACCGTCAGCGCCGTGCCCGCCGCGCTCGTCGAGTCGCGCCCCTGGGGCGAACTGCTGCGCGTCGCCACCGCGCGTGCCGACCGCGACGGCAGGCTCACCGACTTCGTCTGGGAGCGCACCGAGCAGGCCTTCGACGCCGCCGTCGCGCGGCGCCTGCACCCCGGCCTGAGCGGCGTCTACGCCTTCGAATACAGCTCGCTCGCCACCATCACGCGGGCGAACGCCCTCGGCATCCGCGTCGCCTACGACATGCCGGCCCCCGAGCCGCGCTTCGTCCAGGCGCTGCTCGACCGCGAGGCGGAGAAGTTCCCCGAGCTGATCACGCCGTGGCACCGCTGGACCGCCGAGCGCGAGGAGCAGCGCATCGCCCGCCGCCACGCCGAGTTCGCCCGCGCCGACGTCGTCATCGCCGCCTCCCAGTTCACCCGCCGCAGCTTCGGGCCCGCCGGCCTCGACCTCGGCAAGGTCCGCCTCGTCCCCTACGGCGCCCCGCCGGTCATCGACCGCGAGCTGGCGCTGCGCGGCGGGAGCAGCGGCGGCCCGCTGGAACTGGTCTGGGCCGGCACCTTCAGCGTGCGCAAGGGCGCGCACTACCTCCTCGACGCCTGGCGCGAGCGTCGCCTCGGCCGCCACGCCCGTCTCCGCGTCTACGGCTCGGTCGCGCTGCCCGACCGCGTCGTGCGCCCCGTGCCCGAGGGCGTCGAATTCGCCGGCGCCGTGCCGCACTCCGAGCTCATGGCCGCGCTGCACCGCGCCGACGCGCTGATCTTCCCCACCCTCTGCGACGGCTTCGGCATGGTCGTGACCGAGGCGTGGTCGCGCGGCGTGCCCGTGATCACCACCGACTGCGCCGGCGCCTCCGACCTGCTGCGCGACGGCGAGAACGGCCTCCTGATCAAGGCCGGCGATCCCGGCGCGATCGGCGACGTCGTCGAGCGCTGCGCCGCGGAACGCGCGCCGCTCCGCGCCATGCGCGAGGCGGCGCTGCGCACGGCCGCCGGCTGGCAGTGGCCGGACTACCGCGCCCGGCTCGCCGCGACGCTGCGCGAGGCCGGACTGTTCTCCGCATGAGCGACGCCAAACTCATCTGCCTCGTCACGCCGGGTCACCTGACCTCGACCCCGCGCCTGCTCAAGGAGGCCGACGCCCTGCACGCCGCCGGCTACCGGGTGCACGTCGTCCACGGCCGCAATTATCCGCCCAACGTCGCGCTCGACGCCGAGATCGCCCGCCGCGCGCCGTGGGGCAGCACCGCGGTGGACTCGCTCGGCGGCGCGGGCGCGTTCGTGCGCAAGGTCCGCCGCCGGCTGGCGCAGAAGCTCATCCTGCGCGCACCGTTCGCCACGCCCGAGACCGCCGCGCGCGCGCACCACGCCGACACCCTGCGCCTCGCCGCCGCGGCCGCCGCGCTCGACGCCCACTACTACATCGGCCACTGCCTCGCCGGCCTCGCCGCCGCCGCATTCGCCGCCGGGCGCACGGGCGCGAAGTTCGGCTTCGACATCGAGGATTTCCACGAGGCCGAGACGCCCGAGATCGCGCTCGATCCCGTGCAGCGCACCGCGACCCGGATCCTCCAGGCCACCTTCCTGCCGCGGGCCAGCCACCTCACCGCCGCCGCGCCGCTGATCGCCGAGCAATACGTCCAGCGCTACCAGCTCGCGCCCGTGCCGGTGCTGAACGTCTTCCCGCTCGCCGACGCGCCCGCCACCCCGGTCGATCCCGGCCCGGTCTCCGCCGATCGCCCCGCGCGCCTCTACTGGTTCTCGCAGACCGTCGGCCCGCGCCGCGGCATCGAGGAGATCATCGCCATCCTCGGCCGCATGCGCACGCCCGCGGAGCTGCACCTGCGCGGCCACGTCGCGCCGTCGTTCCAGCGCGAGTTGACCGAGCGGGCGGCGCGCGCCGGCGTGGCCCGCCCACCGGTTTTCCTGCCGTTCGCCGCGTCCGCGGAGATGACCCGCCTCGCCGCTGCCGCCGATCTCGGGCTCTCCACCGAGCAAACCGAGCCGCTCAACCGCGACATCTGCCTCGCGAACAAAATTTTCGTCTACCTCCTCGCCGGCGTGCCGCAGCTGATGTCGAACACCCGCGCCCAGTCCGCCCTCGCCGGCGAGCTCGGCGCCGCGGCTCTCGTCGGCGACTTCGCCGACCCCGGCGCGGTGGCCCGGCAGCTCGACGACTACTTCGCCGACCCCGCGCGCGCTCGCGCCGCCCGCGCCGCGGCCTGGCAACTCGGCCAGACGCGTTTCAACTGGGACCACGAAAAGGAACTCGTCCTGCGCGCCGTGAAGAAGGCCGCCGGCAAGCCATGACGCTGGAGCGCCACCTCTCGACCCGCGGCAACGCCGTCACCCTGCTCCGCCTGCTCGCCGCGGGCATCGTGGTTTTCGGCCACGCGTGGGAGGTCGGCGGCCACGGTCCCGATCCGCTGCAGCGTCTCTTCGGCGAGCCGTATCGCCACGGCGGCGTCAACCTCGCCGGCGAAATCGGCGTGAACACCTTCTTCGCCCTGAGCGGCTATCTCGTCACCCAGAGCTGGCTGCGCTCCCGGTCCGCCGCCGATTTCGCCCGGAAGCGCTTCCGGCGCATCTTCCCGGCGTTCTGGGCCTGCCTCGCGCTCACCGGCCTCGCGCTCTTCCCCTGGCTGTGGGCGCGCCAGCACGGCGCCGGCCTCGCCGCGGCCTACGCGGACGCGCCGATGCTCGGCTACGTGGCGCGGAATTTCCTGCTCCGCATCAGCCAGCCGACGATCGGCGACCTCTTCGCCGCCCACCCGGCGGCCGGCGTGGCCAACGGCGCGCTCTGGAGCCTGTTCCCCGAGTTCCTCTGCTACGTCGGCGTCGCGCTCGGCGGCGCCCTCCTCGCCTTCACCTCCCGCCGGGCGCTGCTCTGGGGCGCGGCGCTGGCGGTGTTCGCGCTGCACCTCGCCGGACCGTGGCTGCTCGCTCAGGCCTCGCCCGGCACCGCCGCGCGCGGCTGGATCGTGTGGCGCTTCGCCACGCAGGCGTCGTTCTTCGCCGCGGGCGCGCTCTGGTGCGTGCACGCGGAACGCATGATCGTGACCGTGCCGCGCGCGCTGCTGGTCGGCGCGCTTTCGGCGGGGGTGTTTGCGCTCGGCGGCTACTTCGTCGCCGCGCCGCTCTTCGTGCCGCCGCTGGCGCTGCTCGCCGCCGCGATCCTGCCCGGCGCGGCGCTCGAACGCGTGGGCGATTTCTCCTACGGCATCTACCTTTACCACTACCCGGTCCAGCAGGCGCTCGTCGCCCTGGGCGCGGCGAGCGGCAGCCCGTGGGCCCTCTGCGCGCTCAGCCTCGCGCTGGTGCTGCCCGTCGCCGCCGCCAGCTGGTTCTGCATCGAACGCCCCGCGCTCCGGTGGGGCCGCGCGCCGTCCACCGCCCCATGACGCTCAAGCAACGCCTCGGCCGCTGGGCCTACGCCCACGCGCCGTTCAGCCGGCGGGTGTTCGACATCCTGCGCGGGAATTCCGCTTCGCCCGCCAGCGCTGGGCCAACGCGCTCCTGCCCTGGCGTCGCGCGCGCCTCCGGCGCCTGCGGACCCTGCGCGGCGTCTCGCTGAACGTCGGCAGCGGCGGCCGCGGCCGCCCGGACTGGATCAACCTCGACGCCTCGCCCCACCACGCCGACCTCTACTGCACCCACGACCTGCGCCGGCCCCTGCCGCTGGCCGACGACAGCGCCGTGCGCATCCTGGCCGAGCACGTGATCGAGCACATCGACTTCCACGACGACGTGCCGCGGGTCTTCGCCGAGTTCCACCGCGTGCTCGCGCCCGGCGGCGTCGCGCGCATCATCGTGCCCGACGCCGCGCGCTTCATGCGCGCCTACGTGGAGGACGACGCCGCGCTCTGGACCGGGCTTGGCTTCCCCGCCGGACGCCTGCCCGACGACATGAACGATCCCATCGAGCTGGTGAACCACGTGTTCCACCAGGGCGGCGAGCACTGCTTCGGCTGGGACTTCGCCGCGCTGGAGCGTGCGTTGCGCCGCGCCGGCTTCACCCGCGTGGAGCGCCAGAGCTTCGGCCGCTCCCTCGACCCGCAGCTGGCGATCGACCAGCCGAACCACGCGCCCTACTCGCTCTACGTCGACGCCGTCAAATAACATGCGCCTGCTCCTCACCTGCGACCCGCTGATCCCCGTGCCGCCCGTCGGCTACGGCGGCATCGAGCGCATCGTCGACGCGCTGATCCGGTTCTACCGCGCCGCCGGCCACGAGGTCGCGCTGCTGGCGCACGCTGAGTCGACCGCGCCGGTGGACGCACGCTTCACCTGGGCCGACGCGCGCATCGCCGGCGCCGCCGCCACGCTGCGCAACGCCCTCGCGCTCCGCCGCGCGGTGCGGACGTTCCGGCCGGACGTCGTGCACAGCTTCTCCCGGCTCGGCTACCTCCTGCCCACGCTGGCCACGCGCCAGCCGGTGGTGATGTCCTACCAGCGCCACACCGGCGGCCGGCAGCTCGCGCTCGCCGCCCGGCTCGGCGGCCGCACGCTGCGCTTCACCGGCTGCAGCGAGTTCATCTGCGGCATGGGCCGGCCGCAGGGCGGCGAGTGGTCCGCCGTGCCCAACTTCGTCGAGCTGGAGAAACTCACCTTCGTGTCCCGCGTGCCCGCGGACGCCCCGCTGGTGTTCCTCAGCCGCGTCGACGACATCAAGGGCCCCGACCTCGCCATTGCGATCGCCCGCCGCGCCGGCCGCCGGCTGCTCATCGCCGGCAACCACGCCGCGAGCGGCCCGCAGGCGGAGTTCTTCCGCCGCGAGGTCGAGCCGCACCTCGGCCGCGACGGCGTCGAGTGGATCGGCGAGGTCGATGACCGGCGGAAGAACGAGCTGCTCGGCCGCGCCGCCGCCATGATCGTGCCCATTCGCTGGAACGAGCCCTTCGGCATCGTCTTCCCCGAGGCCCTCGCCTGCGGCACGCCGGTCATCACCTGCGCCCGCGGCGCGCTGCCCGAGATCGTCCAGCCCGGGCGGACCGGGTTCTTCATCACCGGCGTCGACGACGGCGTGGCCGCCGTGCGCCGCCTCGGCGAACTCGACCGCGCCGCCTGCCGCCGCGACGCCGAGGAGCGCTTCAGCCTCGGCGTCGTCGCCCCGCGCTACCTGGAACTCTACCGCTCGTTCCGCTCCTGATGCCGCGCCTGCTCATCGTCTCCGCCCACTTCCCGCCGGTGAACGCGCCGGACATGCAGCGCGTGCGCATGAGCCTGCCGCACTTCGTCGACGCGGGCTGGGAGGTCGTCGTGCTCACCGTGGCCGACCACGACCCGATGGCCCCGCTCGAGCCGGCGCTGCTCGCCACGCTGCCGCGCCCGGCGCGCATCGTGCGCGCGCCGGTGTTCTCGCGCCGCTGGACGCGCTGGATCGGCGTCAACAACCTCGGCCTGCGCGCGCTGCCCTTCCTCTACGAGACCGGCACGCGCCTGCTCACCGAGCAGCAGTTCGACCTGGTCTATTTCTCGACCACGCAATTCGTCCTCTGCCCGCTCGGCCGCATCTGGCGCCGAGAATTCGGCGTGCCCTACGTGATCGACCTGCAGGACCCGTGGCTGAACGAGTATTACCGCCAGCCCGGCGCGCCGCGCCCGCCCGGCGGCTGGAAATACCTCTTCGCCTACGCCTCGGCGAAACTCCTCGAGGGCTGGACGCTGCGGCACTGCGCGCACGTCATCAGCGTGTCGTCCGCCTACCTCGAGGTGCTGCAGCGGCGCTACCCGTGGTTCGCGGCGGAGCGCGGCTCGGTCGTCACCTTCGGCGCGCCCGACGCGGACTTCGCCCTCGTCCGCCAGCGCGCGCCGCAGACGCCGCGGCTGCTGCCCGCCACGCCGACGGTCAAGATCGCCTATGCCGGCCGCCTCGGCGGCGACATGCTCCCGGCGCTCGACCTGCTCTTCGCCGCCGTCGCCCGGCTCGGCGACGCCCCGCCGCGGATCGAGCTCTTCTTCCACGGCACCTCCTACGCCCGCGCCGGCCAGGGCGAGGCCACCACCACCGCGCTGGCCGCCCGGCACGGCCTCGCCGCCCAGGTGCACGAATCTCCCGCGCGCATCGGCTACCTCGACGCCCTCCAGCTCCTGCTCGAGACCGACGTGGCGCTCCTCGTCGGCTCCGAGGACCGCGCCTACTCGCCGTCGAAAATCTACCCGACGCTCATGGCCGGCAAGCCGACGCTCGCGCTCGCGCCGCGCGACAGCGTGCTCGAGACCCGGATGCGCGAGATCGGCGGCGCCTCGCTCATCACCTTCGATCCCGCGCGGCGGGAGGAAGCGATCGCGCCGCTCGTCACCGCGCTGCGCGCCCTCCTCCGCGGCCAGCCCGACCCCGCGGCGCTGCCGCTCGACACGGCGCGGCTGCAGAGTTCCTACACCGCCGCGGCCGTCTCGGCGCAGCAGCTGCGGATCTTCAACGCCATCCTGCGCGCGGGCCTGCCCCCGGCCGAGCCGTTCGACATCGCCGACTACTGGCCCGATCTGCCTCCCCCGCTTCGACGTGAAGGCATCGCTCCGCCTCCGCCTCGCCGCGCTGATGCGCGGCCTCCTCGCCGCCAACAGCCGGCCGCTGCCGCTGCCGCGCGTCGGCGTGCTGGTCGTGGCGCCGCATGCGGACGACGAGACGCTCGGCTGCGGCGCGCTCCTCGCCGCCCTCGCGGCGGCGGGCGCCCCGGCGCACGTCGCGTTCGTCTCCGACAGCGCCGGCGCCGGCTGGTCGCCCGGCGCCACGCACGCCGAGCGGGCCGCGCGGCGCCGGGCCGAGGCGCTCGCCGCCCTGGCCGCGCTCGGCCTCGGCGCCGCGCACGCCACCTTCCTCGACGCGCCCGACGGCGAGCTCGACCGGCTGGACCCCGACGCGCACGCCCGCGTGGTGGCGCGCCTGGCCGAGCGGATCGCCGCGGTGCGCGCGCGGCACGTCTTCCTGCCCCTGCTCGGCGAGGGCAGCACCGAGCACGACGCCGCAGTGTGGCTCGCGCGCGAGGCGCTGAGCGTCGCCGGCGCGACCCCCGTGGTCTGGGAATACCCCGTCTGGGCGTGGTGGAACGCGCTGCGCCTGCGCCGCCAGCTCCTGCGCGCGGACGAGAATTTCTCCCTCGCCGCCGCGCCGTGGCGGCCCGCGTGCCGGCGCGCGCTCGCCTGCCACGCCTCCCAGCTCCCGCACCTGCCCGCCGTGCTCACCGCCGCCGCGGCGGCGCCGGTCGAGCTCTACTTCCGCCGCCCCGCTTCCCGCCCATGAATCCCCTCGCCCGACTCAAGGACCGCCTGCTCCAGAAATTCGTCCGCGATCCCGCCGGCTACGGCCGCCCGATCGCGAAGGAGGCGCTCGACCGCGAATACCGCTCGGGCAACTGGGACCACTTCTTCGGCTGGGACGAGCTGCCGCGCAACCTCGTGCTCGCGGGCGCGATCCACCACCACTTCCCCGCGGCGCCGCGCGTGCTCGACCTCGGCTGCGGCAGCGGCCGCCTCGCCACCGTGTTCCGCCCCTACCCGTTCGCCCGCTACCTCGGCGTCGACCTCTCCACCGAGGCCGTGGCGCGCGCCCGCGCGCTGCAGCTGCCGGGCATGGAATTCGCCGAGGGCGACTACGAGACGTGGCGCCCCGACGGGCAGTTCGAGGCGATCTCGTTCAACGAGTGCATCGGCTACGCGCGGGACCCGGCGGCGACGCTGCGCGCCTTTGGCGCCCACCTCGCGCCAGGCGGGCTGTTCTTCCTCTCCCACTTCCGCTTCGGCGCCTACGCCGCGCAATGGCGGCGCATGGCCGGCGTCTGCGACACCGTGCACGCCACCGCCGTGATGAGCGCCGACGGCAAGCAGGTGTGGGACATCCGCGTGCTGCGCCCAAGATCCCCCGCCGCGTGAGACGCGTCCTGATCATCAGCCCGCACTTCCCGCCGGTGAACGCGCCGGATTGCCAGCGCGTGCGCATGTCGCTGCCGTATTACCGCCAGTTCGGCTGGGAACCGGTCGTGCTCGCGGTCGACCCGCAGCACCGGGCGGACTGGCGGGACGATTCCCTCCTTGAGAGCCTGCCGCGCGACGTCGCGGTGCATCACTGCGGGGCGTTCCGGCGCGAGCTGACCCGGCTGATCGGCATCAACAACCTCGGCATCCGCTGCGCGCCGCAGCTGAACCGCGCCGCGTTCGACCGGCTGGCCCGCGAGCGCTTCGACCTCGTTTTCTTCAGCACCACCCAGTATCTGGTCACGCCGCTCGGTCGCCTCTGGAAGCGCCGCTTCGGCGTGCCCTACGTCGTCGACCTGCAGGACCCGTGGCGCAGCGACTACTACGAGCGGCCGGGCGCGCCGAATCCGCCCGGCGGCTGGAAATACCAGTTCGCCCGCTTCACCGCCTGGCTGTTCGAGGAGCGCACCCTCCGCGACGCCGCCGGGCTGATGAGCGTCTCGCCCCACTACCTCCGCGACCTGCGCGCGCGCTACCAGTGGTCGCAGCTGCCGCCGCACGCCGTGATCCCCTTCGGCGCCCCGCAGGCGGACTTCGAGTTCGTCGGCGCGCATCCCCAGGCGGGCGCCGCGCTCCCGCCGCTTCCGCCGGGCGTCTTCAACCTCGTCGCCACCGGCGGACTCGGCCCGCCCTTCAGCCACGCCGTCCGCGTGCTGTTTTCCGGACTGCGGCGGCTGCGCGACACCCAGCCGGAACTCGCCGCGCGCGTGCGCCTGCACTTCGTCGGCACCTCCTACGCGAGCCCGGAACACGCCACGAAATTCGCCCAGCCGATCGCCGAGGCCTACGGCGTCGGCGACCTCGTCGCGGAACTGCCCGCGCGCGTCGGCTACATGGATTCCCTGCGCTTCATGCGCGCGGCGGACGGCCTCGTCCTGCTCGGCACCGACGACCCGAGCTACTCGCCCTCCAAGCTCTACCCCTACTACCTCGCCGCCCGGCCCACGCTCGCGCTGGCCCATGCGGACAGCCTGCTCGAGCGCCTGGTGGAGCACCTGCGCAGCGCGCGGCTCGTCCGGCTGCTCCAGCCCGGCCGGGAGATGCAGCCGGCCCAGGAGGTCGCCGCCTATCTCGCCGCGGCCGCCGCCGGACGGCCGGCCGAGTTGCACTCTCCGCGCTGCGACGATTGGTTCGCCCGCAACCTGACCGCGGCGGCCCTCACCCGCCGCCAGTGCGCGCTCTTCGACGCCGCGCTCGCCGCCCACTCTCATGATGTTCCCACCAACTCCTGAGCCCCCTCCGCCTCCGCCCGAACCGTCGGTCGATGCGGAGATCGTCGACTACCTCAACGCCCCGCGCAAACCCGGCGACGCCGCGCACGACCAGAGCCTGTTCCTCTACGGTCTGATCGGCACGACCGCGCTGGTGCTCTACTTCGCGAAGTCGGCCCACGTCGACGACCCGTTCCACCTCTACCTCGGGCTGATCATGCTCTGCCTCGGCTGCCTGCCCGCCCTGCTCTGGGCCAAGGGCGACGCGAAGCCGTTCCCGATCTTCGAGACGTTCATGCTCACCACGGTGAACGCCTACGCCATCCCGCTGCTGAGCGGACACCAGCAACTCGGCTTCTACCATCCCGACACGATCAGCACCGCCGCGCTGGGCGTGATCCTCTTCCAGGGCTGCGCCATCGGGTGCTATCTCCTCGTGCGCGCCCGGCCGAAGCGGACCCCGTTCTGGACCGATCCGATCGTCACCGACAAGCTCAGCCGCTACCTGTCCTACGGCATGGCGCTGACGAGCCTCTACACCCTGTTTTCGCTCTTCTACCGCGACCTGCTCTTCAAGTTCCTGCCCAACGAGACCGAGGGCATCCTGCGCGCGGCCTTCTTCGGCATCGGCATTGTCGCCACCTTCCTCGCCGCCCGCCGCTGGGGCGCGGGCACGATCGCGCGGCCCGACCTGATCTTCTTCGTGGTGAACTTCGTCATCCAGTTCATCCTGCAGTGCGCGTCGCTCTTCCTCGTCGGCGGCATCTCGATGATCGTGCTCCTGCTGCTCGGCTACGTCTCCGCCGCGCGCCGCGTGCCGTTCATCGCGCTGATCCTCGTGCTGCCGCTGATCGCCGTGCTCCACAACGGCAAGAGCGCGCTGCGCGCGAAATACTGGAACAGCGACGCCCCGCAGATCGGCGTCACCGACCTGCCCTCCTTCTACGCCGAGTGGATCCAGTCGGGCTTGCAGTCCCACGACGACGACGAGCGGCAGAAGGGCTCTACCAGCAAGCTCCTCGAACGCACCTCGCTCTTCCACATCATGTGCCTCGTCGTCTCCGTCTGCCCCGAGCGGCAGGACTACCTCTACGGCGAAACCTACAAATACATCCCGGGCCAGTTCGTGCCGCGCTTCTTCTGGCCCGACAAGCCCGTCGGCCACATCAGCACCAACAAGCTCTCCCGCTACTTCGGCCTGCAGACGGAGGAGGACACCAAGACCACCACGATCGGCTTCGGCATGCTGGCCGAGGCCTACGCGAACTTCGGCTTCTACGGCCTGGGTGCGCTCGGCCTCCTCGTCGGCACCATGCTCAAGAAGGTCACCACCTGGGGCTCGGAGAGCCCGCTCGTCTCCTACGGCGGCCTGCTGCTCGTCGTGCTGATCGCCTGGAGTTTTCAGGTGGAACTCACCCTGAGCATCTGGCTGAGTTCGCTCTTCCAAGCCTGCGTCGCCGTCCTCGGCGTGCCAATGTTCGTCCGCAGCTTCGGCGCCTAACATGCCCCCCTCCCTCGTCCCGCTCCCCCCGCTCCTGCGCTGGCTCCGCCGCTACGAGTTCCGCGGCAAGCTGCGCGTCATGGAAAAACTCTTCGGCGCCTCGCTCGCCCGCCACGGCACCGCCTGGGTCGAGACGCGCCCGGGCATCCCCTGGGAGCTCGACCTCGCCAACGTCACCCACCGCTGGATCGTCTACGGCTACTACGAGGGCTACGCCTTCTGGCGCTGGCTGCTCGCCAACCGCGCGCGCATCCACACGGTCTTCGACTCCGGCGCGAACATCGGCCAGACGACGCTCTACTTCGTCAGCCTGCTCGGCGACGCCCGCGTCTTCGCCTACGAACCCGGCGCCGCCGCCCGCGCGTGGCTGCAGCGCGGCGTCACCGGCAACCACCTGGCCAACGTCACCGTCAGCCCCGCCGGCCTCGCCGCCGCGCCGGGCCAGGCCTTCCTCAAGACCGTCGGCGACGCCACGCTGCACGGCTCGTGGAACCGCCTCGACGCCGCCGAGGGCGAGGCCATCCCGCTCGTCACCGTCGACGACGAGATGGCCCGGCTCGGGCTCGAGCGCATCGACCTCTGGAAACTCGACATGGAGGGCGGCGAACCCGCCGCGCTCGCCGGCGCCGCCCAGGCCCTGGCCGCCGGCCGCATCTCCGCCATCCACGCCGAGATCCTCGGCGACTCGGGCCCCGGCGTCGGCCGGACGCTCGAGGCCTACGGCTACCGCCCCTTCGTCGCCCGCCGCGACCGCCTGGTGCCCGCGATCGGCCCGCTCGCCCGCCAGGGCGACAACGCGCTGTTCCTCCACCCCGCCAGCGGCCTGATCCCGCCCGCATGAGTTCGCCCCGCCGGCTCGCCGTGGTGCTCTCGCACCCCGTGCAATACTACAGCCCGTGGTTCCAGTGGCTCGCCGCCCGCCGCGCGCTCGAGTTCCGCGTCTTCTACCTCTGGGAGTTCGGCGTCACGCCCCAGCACGACCCGCAGTTCGGCAAGACGATCCAGTGGGACGTCGACCTGCTCTCCGGCTACGACTCCGAGTTCGTCCCCAACGTCGCCCGCGACCCCGGCACCCATCATTTCAACGGCCTCGACAACCCCGCGCTGGCCGACCGCCTCGCCGCCTGGCGCCCCGACGCGCTGCTGCTCTTCGGCTACAACTGGCGTTCGCACCTCCGCGCGCTCTGGTGGGCGCGCCGCCACCGCGTGCCGGTCCTCCTCCGGGGCGACTCGCACCTCCTCGGCCGCGGCGCACCGGCGCTGCCGCGGCGCGCGCTGCTCGGCCTGCTCTTCCGGCAGTTCGCCGCCTTCGCCACGGTCGGCCTGGCCAACCGCGACTACTACCGCGCCTTCGGCGTGCCGGAGCGCAAGCTCTTCTTCGCCCCGCACGCGGTCGACGCCGCGCGCTTCGACGCCGGCGACGCCGCCACGCGCCGCGCCGCCGCCCACCTCCGCAGCGAGCTCGGCCTCGATGGCCGCCGCGTCGTCGTGTTCGCCGGCAAGCTCCACGAGCGCAAGCAGCCGCTCGAGCTCCTGCGCGCCTTCCATGAGGTCGGCACCCGGGGCGACGCCCTCGTCTTCGTCGGCGACGGCCCCGAGCGCGCCGCGCTCGAGGAGCTCGCCCGCCTCCGCGCGCGCGACCGCGAGGTGCGCTTCCTGCCCTTCGCCAACCAGAGCGAGATGCCGTCGCGCTACCTCGTCGGCGACCTCTTCGCCCTGCCCTCGCGCGGCGGCTACGAGACCTGGGGCCTGGCGGTGAACGAGGCCATGCACCTCGGCCTGCCGTGCCTCGTCTCCGACCTCGTCGGCTGCCAGCGCGACCTCGTCACGCCGGGCGAGACCGGCTGGGTCTTCCCCGCGGCGGATCCCGCCGCGCTCGCCGCCACCCTGCGCGCCGCCCTGCGCACGCCGGCCGACGCGCTCGAGCGCCTGGGCGCGCACGCCCGCGAGCGCGTCGGCGGCTACACCTACGAGCAGGCCACCGCCGGCCTCCTCGCCGCCCTCGCCAGCCTGCCGCCCCGCTGATGCGCATCACGATCGTCAACGGCTTCTTCCTCCCCGTGCCCCCGCTCAGCGGCGGCTCGACCGAGAAGACCTGGTTCCAGCTCGGGCGCGAGTTCGCCGCGCGCGGCCACCGGGTCGTGTCCGTCTCGCGCACCTGGCGCGGCCTCCCCGACCGCGAGACCATCGACGGCGTCGAGCACGTGCGCCTGCCGGGCCAGGACCACCAGTCGCAGCTCTGGAAGAACCTGCTCCTCGACCTCGCCTGGAGCTGGCGCGTGTTCCGCCAGCTGCCACCGGCCGACATCGTCGTCTGCAACGCCGTCGCGCTCCCGATGTGGCTCGGCCGCTGGAAGCCCGCCGCCGGCCGCGTCGTCGTCATGTGCGGCCGCATGCCCAAGGGCCAATACCGCCGCTACCGCGCGCTCGCACGCGTCCTCGCCCCCAGCGGCCTCGTCCGCGCGCGCGTCGCGGCGGAGAACCCGGCGCTCGCCCCCGCCATCCGCGTCACCGGCTACCCGATCAACCACGCGCTCCTCGCCACCCCGCAGGCGGAGCCGCTCTTCCTGCCCAAGCGCAGCTCGCCCGACGAGGTGACGCTCGGCTTCGTCGGCCGCATCAACCAGGAGAAGGGCCTGCTGCTGCTCGCCGAGGCGCTGAAGCTGCTCGCCGCCCGCCCCGGCCTGCCGCCCTGGCGCGTCGTCCTCTGCGGTCCCGCCGACGTCGCCCGCGGCGGCTCGGGCGCCGATTTCCGCAACCGCCTCCTCCACCGCCTCGGCCAGGCCCTTTCCCCGACGCGCTTCCACCTGCTCGATCCGCAGTTCAACGACCGCGTGCTCGCCGGCATCTACCAACGCCTCGACGTGTTCTGCTACCCGAGCCTCGCCGCCGAGGGCGAGACGTTCGGCGTCGCCGTCGTCGAGGCGATGGCCGCCGGCGCCGTGCCGGTGGTCTCGGACCTGGCGTGCTTCCGCGACTTCATTCGCCACGGCGAAAACGGCTTCGTCTTCGGCCACGCCGCGCCCGATGCGCCGACGCGGCTCGCCGACGCGCTCGAGCCGGCCGTGCGCGACGCCGCGCGGCGCCGCGCCCTGGCCGCGACGGCGCAGGCCGACGCCCGCCGCTACGACTTCCCCGTGTTCGCCGAGAGCCTCCTCGCCGACTTCGCCACGCTCGCCCCGCGCTGACGATGCACCTCTGCCACGTCGTCCCCAGCCTCGAGGACCGCCACGGCGGGCCCTCGAAATCCGTCCGCGCCCTCGCCAATGCCATGGCCGCGACGGTCACGACCGACCTGCTCACCACGCTGGAGCCGGGCCAGCACATGCTGCCGCCCGCCGACGACGCCGCGGCCATCCACGTCTACGAGCGCGAGGCGCCGCGCTGGCTCTGCGCCTCGGCCGGCCTCGACCGCCGCCTCGCCACCACGGGCTACGACGTCATTCACTCGCACGCGCTGTGGCTGCTCACGCTGCGCTACGCGCACGACGCCGCCCGCCGCCGCGGCGTGCCGCTCGTGATTTCGCCGCGCGGCATGATGAGCGGCTGGGCCTGGCAGCACCGCCGCTGGCGCAAGCGCCTCGCCGGCTGGTTCGTGCATCCCGGCGCCCTGCGCGCCGCCGCCGGCTGGCACGCCACCAGCGAGGAGGAAGCCGACGACATCCGCCGCCTCGGCTTCCGGCAGCCGGTCTGCGTCGCGCCCAACGGCGTCGAGCTGCCCACGCCCGCCGACCTCGCCGCCGCCCGCGCGGCCTGGCACGCCGAGTTCCCGCTCCTCGCCTCGCGTCGCGTCGCGCTCTTCTACTCGCGCTTCCATCGCAAGAAGCGCCTGCGCGAGCTCATCGACCTCTGGCGGACGAGCGCCCCCGTCGACTGGGTGCTGCTCGTCGCCGGCGTGCCCGAGGAATACACCCTCGCCGAGGTGCAGGGCTGGTGCGCCCGCGCCGCCGACCGGATCGTCGTCGCCGACGGCCGCACGCGCCCGCCGCCGTTCGCCGCCGCCGAGCTCTTCCTCCTGCCGTCGCACTCAGAGAACTTCGGCCTCGTCGTCGCCGAGGCGCTCGCCGCCGGCGTGCCCGCGCTGGTGACAGACACGACGCCGTGGACCGGCCTCGCCGCCCGCGCGGCCGGCGCGTGCGTGGCCTGGGCGGACTATCCCGCCGCGCTGCACGCCGCGCTCGCCGCGCCCGCCGGCGAGCTCGCCGCCCGCGGCGCCCGCGGCCGCGCCTGGGTCGCGCAGGAGTTCACCTGGCAGCGCGCCGCGGCGCGCCTGCTCGATTTCTACCGCAGCCTGAAGCCGTGACCGCCCCGGTCGAACGCTCCTTCCGCGACGACTCCGTCCGCTCCCGCCGCAGCGAGTGGTGGGAACGCCTCGTCGTCGCGCACCTCGCCGTGCTCATCGTCGGCACGTCCTGGGGCTTCGGCGGCCAGGCGCCGTGGGTGCGGCACCTGCTGGCGATCTGGGGCACGGTCGGCATCGCGCTCTTGGTCATGGTGGCCGGCCGCCGCTCGGTGCGCGGCGAGTCCCTGCGCCAGCTCCTCGGCCACCTCTGGCCGCTGCTGGCCTTCGACGCGCTCGTGCTCGTCAGCGCGTGGAACCCGAGCACCGAGCTGATGCAGAGCGGGAGCGAGGCCTTCTTCCGCCACGTCACGCCGCGCTGGCCGTGGCTGCCGAGCAGCGCGCGGCCCGACCTCTCGCTGGCGGAGCTCTGGCAGTTCAACGGCATCGTGCTCTCCTGCTACAACGCCCTCTTCGTCCTCCAGGGCCGCCGCCGCCTGCGCCAGCTCCTCTACGTCGTCGCGGCCAACGCCATCGCGCTCGCCGTCTTCGGCTCGCTGCAGAAGCTCATCCACGCGGACGGCCTGTGGTTCGGCCGGGTGAAGTCGCCCAACGATTTCTTCTTCGCCACCTTCGTCTACCACAACCACTGGGGCGCCTTCACCCTGCTCAACGCCGGCGCCTGCCTCGCCCTGGTCTTCCACGCCCTGCGGCGCGGCCAGCACCGCGACCTCTGGCACTCGCCCGTGCTCGGCGGCGCCGTCGCCACCCTGCTGCTGGCCGCCACCGCGCCGCTCAGCGGCTCGCGCTCCAGCTCCGTGCTGCTCGCCCTCTTCCTCGGCGGCGCCCTGGCGCATTTCCTCGTCCGCCTCGCCCGCGCGCGCCGCGCGCACCACGAATCCAGCGCCCTGCCGATCGCCGGCATCGTCCTCGTCGCCGCGCTCGCCGCCGCCGGCATCCTCGCGCTCAGCCGCAACGTCATCGCCGTGCGCACCCAGGCGACCGTCCGCCAGCTCGAGGACATGCGGCACGAGACCACGCTCAACCAGCGCCTGCGGCTCTACCGCGACACCTGGACCATGGCCGCCGCGCGCCCGGTCTTCGGCTGGGGGCTCGAGACCTACGCCAACGTCTTCATGATCTACAATTCCGCCCCCGATCCGGGGCCGGGCGGCTGGAAGCCGTTCTACGCCGAGGCGCACAACGACTGGCTGCAGGCGCTGGCCGAGGTCGGCTTCGTCGGCACCGGCCTGCTCGTGCTGCTCGGCCTCGCGCCCCTGCGCGCCGTCGCCTGGCGCCGGGTCGATTCGCTGGTGCCGCGCTACCTGCTCGCCGGCTGCGGGCTCGTCCTGCTCTACGCCGCGATGGAGTTTCCTTCGCCAATCCGTCCGTGATGATCGCCTTCTGGTCCTCGCTCTACCTCGCCGCGGCCTACGCGCGCCTCGACCTCGTCGCCCAGCGCCGCGAGTCCGCCGCCGTCCCTCCCGCCCATGCCTGACCTCGCCCCGATCTCCGTCCTCATCCCCACCAAGAACGAGGCTGCCAACCTCGCCGCGTGCCTCGCCTCGGTCGCCTTCTGCAACGAGGTCATCGTCGTCGACT
Source organism: Oleiharenicola sp. Vm1 (assembly GCF_047777955.1). GTDB lineage: Bacteria > Verrucomicrobiota > Verrucomicrobiia > Opitutales > Opitutaceae > Didemnitutus. The sequence goes on along the minus strand of NZ_CP180537.1, from coordinate 1,902,448 downwards.
CCGCCAGCACCGACGACACCCGCCGCATCGCCGAGGCGGCCGGCGCGTGCTTCCTCGAATTCGAGTGGAACGGCGAGTTCCCGAAGAAGAAGAACTGGGCCCTGGCCACCCTGCCCTGGCGCAACGAGTGGGTGTTCATCATCGACGCCGACGAGCGCGTGACGCCGGAGCTCGCCGCCGAGCTGCGCGCCATCGCGACCGCCGCGCAGCCGGAGCACGACGGCTACTACGTGAACCGCCGCTTCTGGTTCCTCGACGGCTGGCTCAACCACTGCGGCTACTACCCGAGCTGGAACCTCCGCTTCTTCCGCCACCGCCTCGGCCGCTACGAGCAGCCCGCCGCCACCGGCGACACGGGCAGCGGCGACAACGAGGTGCACGAGCACGTCCTCCTCGACGGCACCGCCGGCTACCTCCGCGGCGAGATGGAGCACTACGCCTTCCCCGACCTCGCCACCTGGGTGGAGAAGCACAACCGCTACTCCAACTGGGAGGCGCGCCAGCAGCTCGCCGCCACCGGCGGCGCCTCGACCGCCGCGATCGACGCGGCGCTCGCCCGCAAGCGCCGCCTGCGCCAGCTGGCCTGGCGCCTGCCCTTCCGCCCGACCCTGCGCTTCCTCTACCACTACGTGTGGCGCGCCGGCTTCCTCGACGGCTACCGCGGCTTCATCTTCTGCCGCCTCATGGGCTGGTATGAGTTCCTCAGCGCCGCCAAGGCCGTCGAGCTGCGGCGCCGGAAATCCTGACGCTTGCGCCGCCCCAAGCTCATCTTCGTCAACCGCGTGTTCTGGCCCAGCGAGGCCGCGACCGCGCAGCTGCTCACCGACCTCGCCGCCGCGCTCGCCGCGCGCGGGCGCGACGTGCACGTCATCGCCGCCGGCGACGGCGCCCCGGAGTTCCGCGGCGTCACCATCCACCGCACCGGCGCGGAGCCGGCCGGGCGGCTCGCCCGCTACGGCCATTTCCTCCGCGGCGCCCGCCGCGAGCTCCGCCGGCTCGTCGCGCCCGGCGACGTCGTCATCCTGAAAACCGACCCGCCGCTGCTCGCCGTCGCCGCCACCGAGCTGGCGCGCGCGCACGGCGCGCGCGTCGTGCAGTGGATCCAGGACATCTATCCGGAGGTCCTGTCCGCCCACCTCGGCGCCTGGGCCGCGCCCGCGCTCCTCCCGCTCCGCCTCGCGCGCAATCGCGCCTGGCGTGCCAGCGCCCTGTGCGTGCCGGTCAGCGACGACATGCGCGCCACCGTCCTCGCCGCCGGCGTCGCGCCCGACCGCGCCGTGGCCCTGCCCAACTGGGCCCCGCCGGAACTCGACCTCCCGGCCCGACCCGACGACATCGCGGCGGTGCGCCGCGAGTGGGGCGCGGGCGACGCGCTGCTCGCCGTCTACTCGGGCAACCTCGGCCGCGTGCACGAGTTCGCCACGCTGCTCGACGCCGCGGCGCTGCTGCGCGACGAGCCGCGCGTGCGCCTCGCCTTCGTCGGCGGCGGCCCGCGCAGCGCGGAGGTCCGCGCCGCCGTCGCGGCCCGCGGGCTGGCCAACGTCGCCTTCTTCCCCGCGCAGCCGCGCGCCCGGCTCGCCGCCGCACTCGCCGCGGCCGACGCGCACTTCGTCACGCTCCGTCCCGGCTTCGAGCGGCTCGTCGCGCCGAGCAAGCTCGCCGGCGTGCTCGCCGCCGGCCGCCCGGCCCTGTTCGTCGGCCCGCGCCCCAGCGGCCTCGCCGCGCTCCTCGACACCGAGGGCGGCGGCCACGCCCTCGCCAACGGCGACGCGACCGCGCTCGCCGCGACGCTGCGCGCATGGAACGCCGACCGCACGGCCGCCGCCGCGTCCGGCGTCGCCGGACGGTGCGTCTACGAGCGGCACTTTCGCTTCGTCGATCTCGTCGCGCGCTGGGATGCGCTGCTCGAATCGACCGCCGCCGACTGATCGGCGTTGCTTCCGCCGCCGGCGCTTCGCTTAGTTTGGTCCGCCCGCATGACCCAGGCCCGCCAAGTCACGATCGCTCTCGTCGTCCTCGACGCGCTGTCCGTCGTCTGCGCCTTCAACCTCGTGGCCTGGCTCTACGGCGTCGGCCACGAGCAGTGGATCCTCTCGCCGCTCTTCCTCCCGGTCGTGATCCACTTCCTCGGCGTCTATCTGATCGACGGCTACAGCGCGCGCACCGACATGCTCTCGGTCACCTACGCGTCGCTGCACGTCATCGCGCAGATCGGCGTCCTGCTGCTGACGCTGCTGCTCACCTACGCGTTCATCCCGGTCGGTTTCCAGCTGCAGAGTTCGCGCTTCGTCACCTCCGTCTCGTATCTCGCCGTCATTCCCATTTCGCTCTGGTATCGCCGGTTCTTCTACCGGCGCGTCCACACCGGCGAGCAGCAGCGCTACTTCCTCTTCCTCGGCAGCCCCGAGAGCTGCCTGGCGTTCAAGGAGGAGTGCCGGAAGAACGCGATGAAACAGTCCGTGCTCTACGCGACGCACGAGACCTTCGTCCGCTCCGCCGCGCGCGCCCCGCGGGACAAGACCGTCTCCACCCCGCCGTTCGGCGACGTCGTCGACTACCTCGAGGAATACTCCGGGCAGATCGACGCGGTGATCCTGCGCGAATCGAGCCACGAGCTGCCATCGGCCGTCGCCCAGCGGCTGATCGAGCTGAGCTTCACCGGCGTGCCCACCTACACGCTCGAGCTCTTCCACCAGGTCTACTGGCGCAAGATCCCGCTCTACCGCCTCAACCAGACCTGGCTCTTCCAGGAGGGCTTCCAGATCGCCCGCGAGCCGGTCTTCGAGCGCCTGAAGCGCCTCAGCGACATCGTGCTCTCGGCGATCGGCCTGCTCCTGTTCGCGCCGCTGCTGCCGGTCCTCGCGCTGGGCATCTGGCTGACGGACCGCGGCCCGGTCTTCTTCCACCAGACGCGCGTCGGCCGCAACCGCGTGCTCTTCGAGGCCTACAAGCTCCGCACCATGCGCGTGCACCAGGGCGGCGACGTCTACACCCGCGAGCACGACGACCGCATCACGCCCCTCGGCCGCTTCCTCCGCGCCGCGCGGATCGACGAGGCCCCGCAGCTCTGGAACGTCCTCAAGGGCGACATGAGCCTCATCGGACCGCGGGCCGAGTGGGTGAAGCTCGTTGACGACTACGAGCGCAAGATCGCGTGCTACCACTTCCGCCACCTCGTCAAGCCGGGCATCACCGGCTGGGCGCAGGTCAACTATCCCTACGGCGCCAACCTCGAGGACACGATGCGCAAGCTCGAGTATGACCTCTACTACATCAAGCACTTCTCCTTCGTGCTCGATGCCTCGATCGTGCTGAAGACGATCCACGTGATGCTGTTCGGGATGGGGCGCTGAACCGGTCGCGCGCTGGAATAATTCGCGCCCCTGCGTATCCATAGACTGTGGCCAAGACCAAGACCTACGACCTCATCTGCCTCGGCGGCGGCTCCGCCGGCTTCAACGCCGCCCGCCTCGCCGCCTCGCTCGGCAAGCGCGTCGCCATCGTCGACGGCGCGAAAGAACTCGGCGGCCTCTGCATCCTCAAGGGCTGCATGCCCTCGAAGACGCTGCTCTACAGCGCCGAGATCCTCCACCACGCGCGCCACGCCGCGCAGTTCGGCCTGCGCGTCCGCGGCGCCGCGGCCGACATGCAGGCGGTGCACGCCCGCAAGCGGCGGATCATCGGCGAATTCGCCGCCTACCGGCAGCGCGCGCTCGCCGGCGGCAACTTCGACCTGCACCGCGCCTTCGCGCGCTTCGTCGACGCGCGCACGGTCGAGCTCTCCGACGGCACGCGGCTCGCCGCGGATTTCTTCCTCGTCGGCACCGGCTCGAAGATCAGCGTCCCGCCCGTGCCCGGGCTCGCGGAGGCGAAGTTCTGGACGAGCGACGACGTGCTCGACCTCGATTTCCTGCCCCAGAGCGTGATCGTGCTCGGCGGCGGCATCGTCGCCTGCGAGCTGGCGCAGTTCCTCCGCCGCATGGGTTCGAGGGTCATCCTCGTCCAGCGCAGCCGCCACATCCTGCGCGACCACTCCGAGGCCGCCTCGACGGTGGTGCAGAAGGCCTTCGTCGACGAGGGCATCGAGCTCTTCGCCGGCACGCAGATCACGGCGATCCGGCAGGACGCGCGCGGCACGACCGTCGAGTTCCAGCACGACGGCCGGCGGATCGTCCGGCGCGCCGCGCACCTCTTCAACGCCCTCGGCCGCGAGCCGAACACCGCCCCGCTCAACCTCGCCGCCGCCGGCGTGCGCACCCGCCCGAACGGCCAGATCGTCATCAACCGCTGGCAGCAGACCAGCGCGCCCCACATCTACGCCGCGGGCGACTGCTCCGGCCCGGCCGAGATCGTGCACGTCGCCATCCAGCAGGCCGAGCTGGCCGTGCGCCACGCCTTCGGCGTCCCGGGCGCCAAGCCGGTCGACTACGGCCTGCTGCTCAACGTCGTCTTCACCGACCCGCAGCTCGCCACCGTCGGCCGCCTCGAGTCCGACCTCCAGCAGCGCGGCGTCGCCTACCTCGCCGCCTCCTACCCGTTCGACGATCACGGCAAATCGATCCTGATGGAGGCGAAATACGGCTACGTGAAGGTCCTGGCCGAGCCGAAGCGCGGGCGCATCCTCGGCGCCGAGATCGTGGGCAAGGACGCGGGCGAGCTCATCCACTGCTTTTCGGTCGCGATGGCGCGGCGCGGCACGGTGTTCGATATGCTGCGCGCGCCGTGGTATCACCCCACCCTCGCGGAGATCATCACGTATCCGCTCGAGGAGATCGCGGACCAGATCCGCGGCGCTTGAAGCGCTGGCTCCATCGTCTCGCCCGCGGCGTGCTGACCGGCACCGGTCTCCAATACTGGCCCGTGCGCGCGCGCGGCGGCTACAACGCCGGGTTGCGCTGGACGCTTTATCCGTGGACGTCCTACTGGCGCGGCGCGCACGAGCCCGCCGTCACCGCGGCGATCGAGCGCCAGGGCCCCCGCCCCGGCCAGGTCTGCTGGGACCTCGGCGCCCATTTCGGCTACTACGCCTGCGGCTTTGCCCGGCGCGTCGGCCCCACCGGACAGGTGCTCGCGGTCGAGCCGTTTCCCTCCAGCCACGCGCGGCTCGAGCGGCATGCCCGCATGAACCGCCTCGACTGGCTGCAGTGCCTCCGCGCGGCCGCGTCGCGCGCGGACGGCGAGGCGGAGCTCATCGCCGACACGACCGAGGGCGACACCGGCGTCCACCTCGCCTACGACGCCCACGAACGGCCCGGCGCCGGCGTGCCGCTGGTCCGCATCCGCACCGTCCGGCTCGACGGCTGGGTGGAGCGCGGCCGGATCCGCCCGCCGGACATCGTGAAGGTCGACGTCGAGGGCCACGGGCACCTCGCCCTCGCCGGCGCGATCGAATCCATCCGCCGGTCGCGTCCCGTGCTCTTCATGGCCTTCCACAGCCGCACCGAGACCGACGCGACCCGCGCCCTGCTCGACCCGCTCGGCTACCGCTGGGAAGCGCTGCAGCTCGGCCCCGGCGGCGCCGTCGAGGGCGGCGACTTCATCCTCCGGCCGTCGTAACGCGTCCGGCCATTTTCCTTTTGCGGCACGCGCCGCGTTGAAACAGAGATAGCGCCATGTCGAATTACGTCGCTCCCGCTTTCCTCACCGAACTGCTCCGGGCCAAGTCGCCCTCCGGCGCCGAGGCCCAGGCCCAGGCCGTCTACGACCAGTTCGTGCAGCCGCACGCCGACGCCTACGCCAACGACGCGCTCGGCTGCCGCTACGCCACCCTGAACGCCAAGGGCGCGCCGACGCTCATGTTCGCCGGCCACATGGACGAGCTCGGCCTCATCATCACCTACGTCAACAAGGACGGTTACCTCTACTTCGACACCATCGGCGGCCACGACCTCAGCATCATTTCCGGCCGCCGTGTCATCATCCAGACCGCCAACGGCCCGGTGAAGGGCGTCACCGGCAAGCGCGCCATCCACCTGATGGACGACGAGGACCGCAAGAAGGTGCCGAAGAAGCACGAGATCTGGATCGACATCGCCGCCGGCTCGAAGGCCGAGGCGCTCAAGCGCGTCGCCATCGGCGACGTCGCGACCTACGACCACGAGTTCGAGCTCATCCACGGCAGCGTCGGCACGGCCCGCGCGTTCGACAACAAGGTCGGCGCCTACGTCGTCGGCGAGGCGCTCGTCCGCCTGAAGAAGGAAAAGGCCAAGCTCGGCGCCAAGCTCGTCTCCGTCGCCACCACGCAGGAGGAAATCGGCGTCCGCGGCGCGACCACGTCGGCCTTCGCCGTCGATCCGCACGTCGCGCTCGCGGTCGACGTCGGCCACGCCACCGACCACCCGGACTGCGACAACCGCCGCTTCGGCGAGACCAAGCTCGGCGGCGGCCCGATCATCTGCCGCGGCCCGAACATCAACCCGAAGGTCTACACCCGCCTCGTCGAGTGCGCGAAGAAGGCGAAGATCCCCTATCAACTCGAGGCCGACCCGCGCCCCACCGGCACCGACGCCCGCGCCATCCAGATGGCCCGCGGCGGCGTCGCCTGCGGCCTCGTTTCGATCCCGCTGCGCTACATGCACACGCCGAGCGAGGTCGTGGACCTCGAGGACGTGGAGAACTGCGTGAAGCTCTTCGTCGAGTTCGCGAAGTCCGTGAAGGGCGGCGAGAGCTTCAACTGGTAATCACGCGCGCGGCGCGCCTGGCGCCGCGCATCCGCGCCGGGCCGGTCCTCGACCGGCCCTTTTGTTTTCCCGCACCGCAGCTCTCCCCGGTAGGGGCCGTTGCCCTCAACGGCCCTCGGGCTGACAACCGCAGCGCGAGCCGGAAGGGCGCTGGGGGACAAGCGCCCCTACCTTCGCGCCGCAGCGTGCGTGGGCGGCATCGTGCATTCGCGGCATCGCTCGTTCGGCGCCGGGCGGAAATGAACCAGGCGCGGTTCGCACCGCGCCTGTGCTTATCACCGGCCTGCGACGCCGCTCAGGCGGCGTCCTTGCTCGAGGAGGTCGAGGCGTTCTTCGCCGCCTTCTTGAGCGTGGGGCGCTTGCGGCCCTCGACGACGGCCTGGTCGATCACGACCTCGACGACGTCGTCGCGCTGCGGGAGCTCATACATGACCTCGAGCATGAGTTTCTCGAGGATGGCGCGGAGCGCGCGGGCGCCGGTCTTGAGCTCGATGGCCTTCTTGCCGATGGCGCGCACGGCGTCGCGGGTGAAGGTGAGCTGCACGCCGTCCATCGCGAAGAGCTTGGAATACTGCTTCACCATCGCGTTCTTGGTGCGGAGCAGCACCTGCTCGAGGTCCTCGACCTTGAGCTCGTCGAGCACGGAGACGACCGGGAGGCGGCCGATGAACTCCGGGATCATGCCGAAGCGCACGAGGTCCTCGGGCGCGACGGAGCGCATCATCTCGTCCGGCGACAGCTCGTGGTCCTTGTCGTTGATGTGGAAGCCGAGCGAGCGGTGGCCGACGCGCTTCTTGATCACCTGGTCGAGGCCGACGAAGGCGCCGCCGCAGATGAAGAGGATGTTCGAGGTGTTGACCTGGATGTATTCCTGGTTCGGGTGCTTGCGGCCGCCCTGGGGCGGGACGTTGCACACCGTGCCCTCGAGGATCTTGAGCAGTGCCTGCTGCACGCCTTCGCCGGAGACGTCGCGCGTGATCGAGACGTTTTCCGTGGTGCGGCGGATCTTGTCGATCTCGTCGATGTAGATGATGCCGCACTCGGCCTTCTTGACGTCGTAGTTCGCCGATTGGAGGAGGCGGAGCACGACGTTCTCGACGTCCTCGCCGACGTAACCGGCCTCGGTCAGCGTCGTGGCGTCGGAAATGGCGAAGGGCACGTCGAGGATCTTGGCGAGCGTGCGGGCGAGCAGGGTCTTGCCGGAGCCGGTCGGGCCGACGAGCAGGATGTTGCTCTTCTCGACCTCGACGTCGGTGAACTCGGCCGGCATCTCGATGCCGTCGCGCGCGGCCTGGCTCGGGTCGAAATTGAGGCGCTTGTAGTGATTGTAGACGGCGACCGAGAGGACCTTCTTGGCGTGGTCCTGGCCGATGACGAAGTCGTCGAGCACCTTCTTGATCTCGGACGGCTTGACGAGGCGGAAGGCCGGTTTGGTGCTCGCCGCGGCCTCCGCCGGGGCCGTCTTCACCTCGCGATCGATGATCGTCTTGCAGACGTTGACGCACGAGTCGCAGATGTAAACCCCCGGGCCCGCAATGATTTTGCGGACCTCGGCCTGCGATTTGCCGCAGAACGAGCAGAGGGTCATGCGCGAGGATTTGGCCATGATGCTAGGTATCGGCCCCTAGAGCCGGTTAGTCGAGGGATTTTTCCCGCCGGGTTTTGCCTTATGCCGCGCGGTTTATGCCGCGGTGGCACCGGCGATCTGCTGGGCGTCGCGGGTCGAGGTGACCACGTGATCGACGATGCCGTAGGCCTTGGCCTCCTCCGCGCTCATGTAGTAGTCGCGGTCGGAGTCCTTCTCAATCTGCTCGGCGGTCTTGCCGGTATGCCGGGCGATGGTCTGGTTGAGCGTCTGGCGCCAACGCAGGATTTCCTTCGCCGCGATGGCGATGTCGGCCGCCTGGCCGCCCGCGCCGCCGCTGGGCTGGTGGATCATCACGCGGCTGTTCGGGAGCGCGAAGCGCTTGCCCTTCGTGCCGGCGGCGAGGAGCACCGTGCTCATGCTCGCAGCCATGCCGATGCAGTAAGTCACCACGTCGCACTGCAGGAAGTTGATCGTGTCGTAGATCGCCATGCCGCCCGTGACGACGCCTCCGGGCGAGTTGATGTAGAGATGGATGTCCTTCTTCGGGTCCTCCATCTGCAGGAACAGCATCTGCGCGATCACCAGGTTCGCGACCACGTCGTCGATCGGGGTGCCGATGAAGATGATGCGGTCCTTCAGCAGGCGGCTGTAGATGTCCATCGACCGCTCGCCGCGGCCGGTGTTTTCGAGGACGATAGGGACGTAATAGCTCATTTGGTGGCGGCTGCCGGCTTGACCGTAGCCTTGGACACCAGGAAATCAAGGGCCTTGTCGAAGAGGATCTGCTGCTGGATGGCGCGGAACTGCTCGCGATCCTTGCCGAGCTCCTTGACGAGCTTGTCGGGCTTCTGGCCGGAGCGCATCGCTTCGCGCATGAGCCAGTTGTTGAGGTCCTTCTCGTCGACCTTGAGCTTCTCGGCCTCGGCGATCTTGGCGAGCACGAGCTGCACCTTCACGCGCGAGAGGGCGGCCTTCGAGGCGCTGTCGAAGAGCTCCTTCTTGTTCTTTTCGAATTCCTCCTGCGGCACGCCGCGGCGCATGTTCTCCTCGATGAACTGGCGGAGCACGCCGTCGCGCTCGCTGGCGATCAGGCTCTCCGGCACCGGGAAGTTCGCCTGCGCGATCAGCGCGTCGGTGATCTGGCGGCGCTGGTTGGCCTTGTTCTCGTATTCCTTGCGGCCGGTGAGGCTGGCCTTCACCTGGGCCTTGAGCGCGTCGAGGGAGTCGACCTGGTTGTCCTTGAAAAACTTCTCGTCGAGCGGCGGCAGCGCGCGCTCGCGGACTTCCTGCACCTCGATCGCGTAGACGACCGACTTGCCGGCGAGCGCGGCCACCGGCGCGAAGTCGGCCGGGAACGTCACCGTGAGGTCCTTCTTGTCGCCCTTCTGCACGCCGGCGATCTGCTTGCTCACGCCGGGCAGCAGGCCCTCGTTGGCGCCCTCGACCTCTTCCCAGGTCTGCGGGGCGGAGGCGTAGATGGCCTTGTCGCCGACGACTTCCGTCAGCGGCTTGCCGTCGAGCGTGCCGGTGTAGCCGAAGCGCACGTAATCGCCCTTGGCGGCGGGACGCTCGGCGACCTTGAAGTCGGCGCGCTCGCTGCGGAGACCCTCGATCACCTGATCGATTTCGGCGTCGGTCGGCTCGGTCGGGGCGACCTCGGTGACGATGCCGACGTATTCCGGGAGCTTGATCTCGGGGCGGACGTCGACCGTGACCTTCACGGCGGCCGAGAGGCCGGGGGCGAACTCGCCCTCCTCCACGTCGACGATCGAGATGACGTCGAGCTTCGACTCCTCGAGGCCCTGGCGGTAAGCCTTGCTCACCACGCGGCCCTTGAACTCCTCCTTCAGCTCCTTCGCGAAGCGCTTCTCGATCATCGCGACCGGCGCCTTGCCGGGACGGAAGCCGGGCAGGCTCGCCTGCTTGGCGAACTCGCCGACGAGCGTCTGGTATTCGGCGTCCACCTCGCCCTTGTCGAGGGTGACGGTGAGGATTTTGCGGGTCTCGTTGGTGTCGGTGATTTGAACGTTCACGGCTTAAATTCGGGTCGTTTTCTGAATGAAAAGAGGTCGAGGTAAGTCGCCGCTCGCAGCCCGGTCAAGAGCCGTTTCTGGCCCGCCGCCGCCGAATCCTCCTTGGAGTTTTCGCCGCGCGCGCCCAAGCTCCGCCCGTCGATGGCCTCCCTCGCCCAACTCCTTGCCGCCCACGGCTGTATCCTCGTCGTCGACGCCGCCTCCACCTCCGTGCAGGTCGGCCTCCTCCGCGCCGGCCAGCCGCCGCTCTGGCGCTCCAGCCCCGACGAGGCGGGCAAGGCCCTCTTCGCGCTCGCCGACGACGCCCTCCGCGCCGCCGGCCTGACGCTCGCCGACGTCCGCGCCTTCGCCTTCGACGCCGGCCCCGGCTCCATGCTCGGCGTGCGCACCGTCGCCATGGCGCTGCGCACCTGGCAGGCGCTGGCCGCCCGCCCCGCCTACCAATTCCAGAGCCTCGCCCTCCTCGCCCGCGGCCTCGCGCACGCCGGCCACACCGGCGCCGTCATCGCCGACGCCCGCCGCGACACCTGGCACGTCGTCGCCTTCGGCGCACCCGACCGCGTCGCGCCGCTCCGCCGCGTCCCCGCGGCCGAACTCGCCGCCGACCCCGCACCGCTCTGGCAACCCGCCGCGTTCCGCGCCTGGAGCCCGCCTCCCCGCGCCACGCAGGACTGCGCCTTCGATCTCGCCGCGCTGCTCGCCGCCCACGCCGACGCCGATCTCTTCCACGCCACCAACGCCCCCGACGCCTTCCAGCACGAGGCGCCGGAATACAAGAAGTGGTCCGCGCAGGTCCACAGCGCCGCCACCGCGAACCCGAAATGAGCTCGCGCCGCGCGCCCGCCGACCGCACCGCCAGCACCGCACCGGCCTCCCGCGTGCCGCTCCGGCGGCGCCGCGCCGCTCTCGCGCCGTGACCGCCTCCGCCCAACTCCCGCTGCGCTGCTGGGCGGAGATCGACCTCGCCGCGCTCGAGCGCAACCTCCGCCTCATCCGCGCCTCGCTCCCGCCGCACATCCGCTACGTCGCCGTGGTCAAGGCCGACGCCTACGGCCACGGCCTGCCGCAGACCGCCGCGCGCCTCATGCACGCCGGCGCCGACCTCCTCGCCGTCGCCCACCTCGCCGAGGCCGCCGCCATCCGCGAACTCAGCCCCGACTTCCCCGTCCTCCTCCTCGGCGCCACCCTGCCCGACGAGGACCGCTTCCTCGCCGAACTCGATCTCGCCGCCACCGTCTCCAGCCTCGACGAGGTCGCGCGCTTCGACGCCGCCGGCCGCGCCGCCGGCAAACCGATCGCCGTCCACCTCAAGCTCGACACCGGCATGGGCCGCCTCGGCGTCTGGGCCGACCGCGCGCCCGAGCTCTACGCCGCCATCCGCGCCGCGCGCCACCTCCGCCTCGCCGGCGTCTTCACCCATTTCGCCAGCGCGGACGACGACCCGGCCTTCACCGCCGAGCAGCGCGCGCGCTTCCTCGACGCGCTCGCCCGCTGCCCCGGCCTCGATCCCGCGCAGGTGCTCATCCACGCCGACAACAGCGCCGGGCTCGAGACCACGCCAGGCGCCGGCGGTCCGTTCAACGCCGTGCGCGTCGGCCTTCTCCAGTTCGGCGTCCTGCCGCACCCGCACTCCTCCTCGCGCGCGTGCGCACCGAGCCGGTCTTCAGCTTCCACGCGCGCATCGGCCTGGTGAAGGAACTCCCCGCCGGCGCCACCGTGAGCTACGGCCGCACCCACCGCCTCGGCCGCGCCTCGCGCGTCGCCGTCATCACCGCCGGCTACGGCGACGGCCTCCCGCGCGCCGCCAGCAATCGCGGCGCCGTCCTCGTCGGCGGCCGCCGCTGTCCGATCCTCGGCCGCGTCTGCATGGACCAGACCATCGTCGACGTCACCGACCTCCCCGCCGCGCCGCGCGCCGGCGATCCCGTCGTCCTCGTCGGCCGCCAGGGCGACGCCCAGATCACCCTCGCCGAATTCAGCGCTGCGGCCGACACCATCCCCTGGGAAACCCTCACCTCCGTCACCAAGCGCGTCGCCCGCCGCTACCGCACCGCCCTCGGCGTCTGACGCGCTCTTGTGGGAGCGAGCTTGCTCGCTGCCACAACAATCCAACTGCCCTCAGCCCGCCGTCCCTGTCCTCTCGCTGCTCTGCGCCGCGCTCGCGCGTTTTCTTTTCCCACGGATTCCACGGATTGAAACGGATCGCGCTCCCGCACGTCACCTGACCATCCGTGCCTTTTCATCCGTGCCATCCGTGGTAAAGAAAAGCTCTCCCTCGCGGCATGCGCCGCCGCCATCCACGCTCGCGCTACTCCGCTGAAACCTTTCTCCGTCCGCACGCGTCTCATCGGCAACCTTCCGCGCTCATGGCCACCGCCCTTCGTTCGCTTTCGCCGCAAGAAGCCTGGCAACCCCTTCCCGCTTCCGAGTGGGACGAGTCTGCCGCCCGCCACCTCCTCGGCCGCCTCGGCTGGTCCGCGACGCCCGCCGAGACCGCCCGCGCCCTTCGCGACGGCCCGACCGCCACGCTGCAGCGCACCTTCGCGCACCCCGTCGCCTTCCCCAAGCCCGCGCTCATCGCCCAGCTCGAGGCCGACGGCCCGGAGCTGCTCCGCGCCATGGGCCGCGGCGACGCCGAGCAGCGCCGCCTGGCCGCGCAGGATGCCCGCGAACGCGCGCGCGAGGCGCTCGCCGACATGACCATCCACTGGCTGCAGCTCGCCGCGCAGCCCGAGCACGCGCCCTTCGAGAAATGGTGCCTTTTCCTCCAGGACGTCTGGGTCGTCGGCGCCGAGAAGGTCAAGAACTCCGCCCTCATCTACCAGCACCAGGACTGGATCCGCCGCGGCGCCCTCGGCACCGCCCCGCTCCTCGCCAAGGCCCTGTCGCGCTCGCCCGCGATGATCCTCTACCTCGACCTCCAGCAGAGCAAGGCCGAGGCGCCCAACGAGAACTTCGCCCGCGAACTCTTCGAGCTCTTCACCCTCGGCGAGGGCAACTACACCGAGACCGACATCAAGCAGGCCGCGCGCGCCTTCACCGGCTACCGGCAGGTCGCGGGCAAGTTCCTCTTCCAGCGTCGCCAGCACGACGCCGGCACCAAGACCGTCTTCGGCCAGACCGGCAACTTCACCGGCGACGACGTCATCGACCTCGTCTTCCAGCAGAAGGCCGCCGGCACCTTCCTCCCGCGCGAGATGGTGAAGTTCTACCTCAGCGAAAACGCGCTGCCGGCGGAATACACCGACGCTCTCGGCGCCGCCTGGGCCCGGCAGGGTTACCGCTTTGGCGCCCTCCTCGGCGCCTTCTTCGGCAGCCGCCTCTTCTACGCCGAGGAGTTCCGCGGCAACTTCATCAAGAGCCCGCTGCAGTATTTCCTCGGCCTCACGCAGGACCTCGACCTCACGCCCGCGCCGCTCGCGCGCCAGGTCATCGGCGCCCTGCGCTCCATGGGCCAGCTGCCCTTCAACCCGCCCAACGTCCGCGGCTGGGTCGGCGGCCGCAACTGGATCAACTCCGCCACCCTCGCCTCGCGCCGCGCCGTCGCCAACGCGCTGCTCAACCCGCTCAACGAGGCCACGCTCAACGCCGACGAGCTGTTCGAGCTCGACGTCGCCGCCACCAACGGCGTCTCCAACTTCACCCTCGCCCCGGCCCGCCTCGACGCCTGGGCCAAGCTGCCGCCCGCCGACGCCGCCCGCGCCCTGCTCGCCCTCGCCCTGCCGTCGCGCCACGACCCCGCCCTCGCCGACCAGCTCGCCTCCTTCCTCGCCAAGGGCAACCCCGGCGCCGCCCGCGCCCGCGTCCGCACCGCCCTCGCCACCCTCCTCGAATCCCCCGACTACCAACTCTGCTGAGGAGCGATCCGTCCACCCGCGCTCCCCGATTCCTTACGCCTCTTGGCGCCCACCCTCCGCCGCCCGATCTCTCAACTCTCAACTCTCAGCTCTCAACTCCAGACTCTCAGCTCTCAGCTCCAGGTCTCCACTCTCCCGATGAACAACCCGCATCCGTTCCTGCCCTCCACGCGCCGCGAGTTCCTCAAATATACCAGCCGCGGCATCGGCCTGCTCGCGTTCAGCCGCTTCGCGCCGTCGTTCATCGTCGAATCCGTCGCCGCCGAGGCGCCCGTCGCCGAGAAGGACCGCACCATCCTCGTCCTCGTCCAGCTCGCCGGCGGCAACGACGGCCTCAACACCGTCGTCCCCTTCGCCGACCCGCATTACCGCCGCCTCCGCCCCACGCTCGGCCTGCCCGAGTCGGACCTGCTCACCGTCGGCCACGGCATCGCCCTCCACAAGGCCTGCGCGCCGCTCCACGCGCTGCTCCAGGACGGCAAGCTCGGCATCGTGCAGAACGTCGGCTATCCCAACCCCAACCGCTCGCACTTCCGCTCGACGGAGATCTGGGAGACCGCCGCCGACTCCGACCAGACGCTCGCGACCGGCTGGCTCGGCCGCTACTTCGACAACGCCTGCGCCGGCGCCCCCGGCGGCGCGCCCTGCGCCGTCAGCATCGGCAACGAGGTGCCGCAGGCCTTCCTCGCCGAGCGCGACCACCCGACCTTCAACCTCGCCCCCGGCGCCCGCGGCGGCCGCGGCGGCCGCGAGAACCTCGCCCTGCTCGAGAACATGCTCCAGCACCCCGCCCCCGCCGGCGGCCACGACGACCACGAGCACGACAACACCAGCTACCTCCGCCACACCATGATGGACGCGCTCGTGACCGAGAAGCGCTTCCAGCAGATCCTCGCCGACTACCGCCCCGGCGCCGAGTATCCCGGCAACGCCTTCGCCGGCTCGCTGCGCAACGTCGCCGCCCTCATCGCCGCCGGCAACTCCACCCGCGTCTACTACGTCTCGCTCGGCGGCTTCGACACCCACGCCAACCAGGCCGGCCAGCACGCCAACCTCCTCAAGCAGCTCAGCGAGGGCCTCGCCGCCTTCCAGCGCGACCTCGAGAGCAAGAAACTCGACGGCCAGGTCCTCACCATGACCTTCTCCGAGTTCGGCCGCCGCCCGAGCGAGAACGAGAGCAAGGGCACCGACCACGGCACCGCCGCGCCGCTCTTCGTCCTCGGCTCGCGCGTGAAGTCCGGCCTGCACGGCACCGCGCCCAGCCTCGCCGTCGAGCACAACCAGGACCTCACCTTCTCGACCGACTTCCGCGCCGTCTACGCCACCGTCCTCGACCGCTGGCTCGCCTGCGACTCGCAGAAGATCCTCGGCACGAAGTTCGCCCCCTCGCCTTCGTCTGACCCCTCCGGTCGGGGCGCTTGCCCCCAACCACCCTCCTCCCCGACCGCCGGTCGGGGCGGCGGTCCCAACCGCCTGCTCCCTCCGGTAGGGGCGGTGTCTGATGTCGCTGCGCTCGGTAGTCCCCAACCGCCCTCTCCCGCCGCACCCCCTGATGCCGGCTCCCGTCCGGCCGGCCCCCCCGCGCCCGTCCTCCGCCCTCAGTCCTCCGTCCTCCGATCCAGCGGACTGCGCACGCCGAGCCCCGGCCTCTTCATCACGTGCGTGTAGATCTGCGTCGTCTCCACGCTCGCATGCCCGAGGAGCTCCTGCACCGTGCGAATGTCCGTTCCGTTCTCCAACAGGTGCGTGGCGAAGGAGTGCCGGAACACATGCGGCGTGACGCGTTTGTTGCTGCCGGCGCGCGTCGCGGCCTGTTTCACGATGCGCTGAAACGTCGTGTCACTCAAATGATGGCGTCGCACGACGCCGCTGGCCGGATCACGCGAAAGATCCCGCGCGGGAAACAGCCACTGCCACTCCCAGCTTTCACCCGCCTTCGGATACTTGCGCGCCAGCCCCTCGGGCAGCCACACCCCGGCATGGCCCGCGGCACGATCGGCTTCCCATTGCGATCGCAACCGTGCCAGGTGCTCATGCAGGCGAGCGCGCAGCGACTCCGGCAACACCGTGACCCGATCCTTGTCGCCTTTGCCCCCGAGCACGCGCAACTGGCTCCGAGCCAGATCCAGATGATGCACCCGCAGGCGCAGCAGTTCCATGAGGCGCAAGCCGGCGCCGTAGGCGAGCTCGGCCATCAGTCTCGGCGTGCCGCCCAACTGCGCGAAGAGCGCCCGGCACTCCCCGGCCGTCAGGATCGTCGGCAGGCGGCGTTTGGGGAACGCACGCGTGAACTTCATTTCGCCCAGGTCGCGCGCGAGCGCTTCCTGCATCAGGAAGACCAGCGCGTTCAGCGCTTGCTTCTGTGCGGCCGGACTCGCCCGGCCGTTGACGGCCAGCGCCGAGAGAAAGGCCGCCACGTCCGTTCCGTCGGCGGCAGAGGGACTGCGCGGAGCGATGAAGCGAGCGAAGCGGACGGCCCACCCCCGATAAGTTTGTTCCGTGCGCCAGAGCATCCCCCGCTCACGCAACGCACGCACGAGTTGGCGCTCCCACGGTTCGTTCCCGAGGTCATCCGCCGCCAGCCGGGGCGGAGCCGAGCGCCCGCGGTTCGGAGACGGGCGGATCGCCCCGCTCTCCCGGAGGGATGGCGGCGCCGGTCTCGCCCCCGGAGATCCGTGCGTCCCGGTCGGTTCATCGCGCGGCTCCCGATTGGCCTCCATCCAGCGCGCGCCTTGCCGGAAAAACCAGCGCAACGCCTCGCGTGCCGGTCTTCGGGTGAGCCTTTCGCGTTCCTCCAGATACCGCCGCGCGAGCTCAGCCGTCGCGGCCGAATGCGTGGCCTTGCAGTGCCGGAGAAAGGAAAGAATTTCGCACCGGAATGCCTCCTGTCGGCTCGGTCCCAGCCCGGCTTGCGCCAGCTGTTCTTTCCACACCGGAAAGGAAATGGGGCCATTCATCGTGTAAAACGGCCCATGTAAAAAGTGAGGTTTTTGTCGGGTCGCATCGCAACCGCAAAAACCGCCCCCCTTCTATAACAGTCTTGAGCACCAGCCGCTTTGCCCCAGCCTCACTCCCACGGGCCACCCCACAGTGAGGTTTTTCACTGAATCTGAATAACACTGTTAGCCGATGAAATACACGCCGCAGCATGCCGCCCGAGCACTCGAGATTGTGCAGCGCTTGCTGCCCTATGTTTCACGACGCGACGAGTATTCCGATCTGGTTTTGATACTGCAGTCCCCGTCGCGCTGGAAAGAAGCGCATGGGCTGTTTTCGAGGATTAGGACTGGCGTTACGATTCCCGCAGGGAAGACAGCCGAGTGGAATCTTGAGCGACTGTTTGCGCAGGTAGCGGAGAATGCCGCGAAGACAGCATACAATTGCAGTGGGGCGTCCGCACCGTTCGATCAGGCCAACTCCGGGCAGCTGACGCTGCCCTGCGTGGCTGACCTCAAACGATGGGCGGAAGATGAAGCGCGTCATCATTCTCTTTATGGCCGTTGCTCTAGTCGGTGGCCTGTTTGGCCTGCGCTCTTTTATGCGCCAAGAAGCGCGGCTCGTGATTGCGAATGAATCTACCGAGGTGCTCTTTGACCTCAGTGTGAAAGTCTGGGATCAGAATTTTGTCTTGGGCACCCTGCGTCCCGGAGAAAAGAAAGAAGTGAGGATTAGCCAGTATTCGGACAGTGCGTGGCAAATTAGCGGTCGATGGGCCGAAGGCACGCCGCTCCGCGAGCAGGCCGGCTACATCACACACGGGATGAGCTTCGATGATCGCGCAGTGTTTGGCCGAGATCGAAAGCTTTCGTTCAGTTCCGATCCGCGATGAAGAAGAGCCGATCCAGTCATCACAGCCATCGGTGACGATGGGCGGACGATGAATTCGGCGCGCGTTCTTGCACGGGTGGGGCTTCTCTTCCTCGCCGCATGTGCGAAGAAGGAAACGGACATGCCAATCGCTCGCTGGGAAAGCCCGGCAGGATCGCCTCGCCACGTCAGCCTCGTTTTATTCGCGAAGCGCAGTGAGATTCGCTTCGACGATATCGAAATCGAAGTCGCGACCGTTGTGCGGGGCAACGATCTGATTTGGCAGGTTGATCCCGATAAGCACGGCAGGCCCGTGCAGGAGGCTCCCTTCGCCGAGATTCAGAACGACCGAAGTTTGCTGATCAGGGCCGTCCCCGGCGTTGTGGACGATGCGCGCCAGGGGCCATACCGGCTGATGAAGAAGCCGGCACCGGCATCGCACGGGAAGTGACCGCGATTCGGATCGCCCCGGCTCCGCCTGGCATCCTCCGTTTCCCTCGCCGGGCACCCTGCTGCTTTCGTGCGGCTGGCGTGTTTCGTGGTTTCCCGTTCGCCCGACGGCGGTCGAGGGCTGTCGAGCGCCGCGCCATCGGACACCGCCCCACCGGGATGCGTGTTTCCTCGGTAGGGGCGCTTGCCTTCAAGCGCCCTGGCGTTCGCGGCGCGATGCCACGTTCCAGGGCCGTTGAGGGCAACGGCCCCTACCGGTCATGGACGCATGCGCGGGCGTCGTCCGGGACATCGCGCCATCGCTCGGGTGAGCCGCGGCGATTCGCGTTCATTCGCGGGCGGGTTGGTTTTCGTGTTTTTGGTGTGTTTCGTGGGTGCCAACTCGTTCGAGGGCGGTTGGGGACAACCGCCCCTACCCTCCGAGCGCATGCTTCGCGGACAGGGGCTCCTCAATTGCGCGGCGCCTGGGGTGCGGTGCTTGCGGTCACTTCGCGCCTGCGGCGCCGGGCTGGGCTCCGGAATCAAGCACTTGCGCAATTGCTCGACCGCAGTGGGTCATTGCTTCTCGCGAGAGGGTCATTGCTTCACGCGCCGAGCTCATTGTTTTACACGCCGACCCGATTGTTTGAGCGGCCGAGCTCATTGCTTGAGGCGCTGAGGCGATTGTTTGACCGCCGTGCGTCATTGTTTCCCACGCCAACCCGATTGTTTTACACGCCGAGGCGATTGTTTACACGGACGACCCGATTGCTTGAGCCGCCGCGCTCATTGCTTGAGCCGCCAACTCAATTGTTTCGTTTCCCAACTCAATTGCTTCGCCTCCCGACTCCATTGTTTTGTGGTCCGGCTACATTGTTTGGTCAGACGAGCCCATTGTTTTGGGCTCCAACTCCGTTGTTTCGGCGGACGAGTTCCTTGTTTTGCCGGACGGCTCGATTGTTTGGTCGGACGACGTCGTTGCGGAAAGGGCCGAGGGTGTTGCTCGGAGGCGCAAGCGTGTCGCTCGGGCGCTCAGCCTCGTTCAAAGGCCGTTGGAGACTACCGAGCGAAGCGACATCGGACACCGTCCCTACCTCAATCCGTGTTTCTTCGGTAGGGGCGCTTGTCCCCAAGCGCCCTTCCCTCGCGGCGGAGAGAGCGAGCTTCGTTGCCTGGTCATCCGGCTGGGTTGCAGCAGCGTCCGCGGTTGTTGCTCAGGCGCTAGGCTTCGTTCGAGGGCCGTTGAGGGCAATGGCCCCTGCCAGGATGCGTGTTACGCCGGAAGGGACGCTTGCCCTCAACCGCCCTCCGCTCGCAGCGCGGGTCGCGATACCAAAAGCCGCCGCGCACTGCCGCGTGCAGCGACAGCGGACGCGGCCCTGCCGACGGCGTTGGGCGCGCCGGGCGCTCGCGCGCCTCGGCGGCGGCGCGAGGGACGAAGGGGCTTCGCTTCCGCGCCGGAGGCTTGCCGGCGCACGGGCGACCGGGTTTGGTGCCGGCATGTCGACGCCGGCCTACGTCATCAAAACCCCGCTGCGCGACCGCGCCGCGACGGTGTTTTCGTTCGCCGCGCAGAAGACGATGTATGGCGGGCGCGGGATCGCGGCGGGCGACGTGATCTATCTCTTCGACAGCGAGAACGAGGGCGGCACGGGGCTCTGGGCCCGCGGGGTTGTCACCGCGGCGCAAGCGACGCCGCGGCGGCCCGGCGTCGCGCGGCAGACGCCGCGCGTGAGCATCACGGTCCGGCGCACGGCGCTCGCCCGGCGCCGCTGCGGCCGCGCGGAACTGAAGCCGTTTTCCGACTGGGCGGACGGCCGGCCCGAGACCGAGCTGAACTTCAAGTTCTACCGCCAGGCGACGGACAAGATCGGCGGCATCTCCGCCGCCGCCGCGGCCTATCTCGAGAGGTGCTTCTGAACCGCCGGCCGCTCAGGCGGCGGTCGGGGCCACCGGCGCCTTCTCCGCGAGGGCGAGAAGCACGTCGGTCTTGGAGAGGCTGCCGAGCAGCTTCGCCTCGGCATCGAGCACCGGGATGCGCTCGGCGCTGACTTCGCGGAAACGCTTGAGGCCGTCGCTCAGCGGCTGGTCGGCGCGGATGGTCGGGAAATCGTCGCGCAGGATGTCGTTGGCGAGCACGACCTCGGCGATGTCGGGCTGCTGCAGGAACGGCTTGATGTCGTGCAGCGACACGACGCCGACGAAGCGTCCGTCGGGCTCGGTCACGTAGAGGTTGTTGACGCGGTTGGCGAGGAAGGCGCGGCCGATCTCGCCGAACGACGCCGTGCGCGCCAGCGTCGGCGGGTCGGCCCGCATCAGCTCGCCCACCCGCACGGCCACGGGCACGGTCGCGGCCTGCTCGACGGCCTTGCGCTTGAGCGAGGCGCTGTAGAGCGACTCGCCCTCGAGGCTCTTGGCGGTGAAATACGCCACGACGCTGCACACCATCAGGGGCAGGATGATGTCGTAGCTGAGCGTCATCTCGAAAAGCATGATGATCGCCATGACCGGTGCGTGGCTGGCGGCGGAGAGGAACGCGCCCATGCCCACCATCGCGATGGTGCGCGGGTCGATCGCGGCGGAGGGCCACAGCGTCTGCAGCGCCTGGCCGTAGAGAAAGCCCGCGCCCGCACCCATGAAGAGCGAGGGCGTGAACACGCCGCCCGGCGCGCCCGAGCCGAACGAGGCGCAGGTGGCGAGCCACTTGCAGGCGACGATCAGCAGCAGCGCCGTCCACACGTAGTTGCCCTGGAGCACACCCACCACCACCGAGTAGCCGTTGCCGCAGACCTCGGGCACCTTCACCGCCAGCGCGCCGACGATCAGGCCGCCGGCGCCGAGGCGCAGCACCAGCGGGAGCTTCGTGCCGCGAAAGAAATTCTCCGCCGCGCGCAGGCTGCGCAGGAACCACGGCGCCAGCGCGCCGACGATCAGGCCGAGCAGCACGTAGGCCACCATCTCCCACGGCGTGTGCATCTCGTAGCTCGGCACGGCGTAGAGTTTGCCCGCGCTGGTCATCACCCGCATGGTCAGCGCCGCCGTGACCGCCGCGATGACCAGCGGGCCGAGGCTCTCCATCGCGATCGTGCCGAGAATGATCTCCGCCACGAAGAACGAGCCCGCGATCGGGGCGTTGTAGGCGGAGGCGATGCCGGCCGAGGCGCCGCAGGCCACGAGCAGGCGCTGCTTCGGCGCACTCAGGCTCAGCCAGCGGCCGAGGCGCGACGAGGCCACCGCCGCCAGCTGCACGAGCGGACCTTCGCGGCCGATCGAGCCGCCCGAGCCGATGGTGAAGAGCGACGCCGCCGTCTTGACCAGGCTCGCCCGCGCGGGGATGCGGCCGCTGCCGATCACGATCGCCTCCATGTAGTCGGTCGCGCTCTGCCGGCCGGCGAAGCGCTGCCCGAACTTCAGGATCAGCCCCGCCGCCACGCCGCCCGCCGCCGGCACGAGGACGACGGCCCAGGCCGGGATCAGCCGCATCGTCTCCACGACGCCGGCGCGCGAGCCCGTGAGCAGTTCGTGCACGCCCTCGGTCAGGCTGGTGAACGCCACCGCCGACAGCGCACCGAGAAAACCCGCCACCGCGGACCAGAACAGCGTCACCTGCCACTCCGTGGGGTGCAGCTTCTCCTGCAGCCACAGGCGGCGGCGCAGGAGTTTCATCAGCTGCTGCTGGCTGACGTTGAGCAGCCGCTCGAAGGACAGCCGCACCCGCCGACGCTCCTCCGCCTGCGCCGCCTGCTGCGCCGCGGCTTGCGCGTCGTCCGGCGGAGAGGGTGGCACTGGAGTGGATTCCTGCGACATCGAAGACCCGCCGCACCCGGAGCCCAACCGCGGGCCCCACCGCGCGACGGCGACCAAGCAACCCACCCCGCCCCGGCGGCGCAAGACGATAGCTGCGTCCGTCCGGCGGCTCGCGACGACTTGATAAATCAGATTGGCGGCCCGCGTCCGACCCCGCAACCTCCGCTCCACCGTGGCCGCGCCGAAATCCCCCGCCTCCCGTCGCAAACCGAAACCCCGCCTCCGTTGGGACGCGATCCGGCTCTTCGCCATGGACGTCGACGGCGTGCTGACGGACGGCACCGTGCGCATCCACTCGGACGGCACGGAGTCGAAGGGCTTCTCCATCCTCGACGGCATGGGCCTCGTCCGCCTGCGCAAGGCCGGCGTCGCCCTGGCGTGGATCTCGGGCCGTCCCTCGGCCGCCACCACCGCGCGCGCGCAGGAACTCCAGATCCCGCACCTCATCCAGGGCCGCACCGACAAGCTGGTCGCCCTGCAGGAACTTGCGGCCCAGCTCGGCGTGAAGGCCGGCGAGGCCTGCTACATGGGCGACGACGACATCGACGCGCCCGCCATCGCCTGGGCCGGCGTCGGCGTGGCCCCGCGCCAGGCCATGCCCGCCGCGCTACGGGCGGCACGCTTTATCCCCGCCCGCGAGGCCGGCCACGGCGCCGTGCGCGAAGTGTGTGAACAAATCCTCGCCGCGCGGGGTCAGAAGGCAGCCTCGTGAGCGCTCCCGATTCGAAATTTCCCGCCGCCCGGAAGTGGCTCGGCGTGCTGTGCCTCCTCTCCGCCGCGGTCCTCGCGCCGGCGCAGACGACGACCCGCATCGCCACCGACGCGCCGATCGTGAATTTCCGCCTGCCCACGTTCACGCCCGAGGGTTTCCGCCAGTGGCTCGTGCGCGGCACCGAGGCGCGCCTCATGAGCGCCAAGGAAATCGACATCCGCGAGCTCACGCTGACCGTCTTCAGCGGCGACGCGCAGGACCGCATCGACACGATGATCCTGAGCCCGAACGCCAAGGTCCTCACCGACACGCAGGTCGTCTCCGGCACCGGCGCGATCCGCGTCATCCGCGACGATCTCGAGGCCACCGGCACGCTCTGGACCTACGACCACCGGGAGAAAAGGGTTTCCATGCAACAGAAGGTGCGCGTAACGTTCCGCGCCGAATTGAAGAATTTCCTGCAATGACGCTGCCTCGCCTCGCTCTCCTCCTCGCCGCGCTCGCCGGCCCGCTCCTCGCGCAAAACGCCGAGACCCAGCCGACCGTGATCGAGAGCCAGAAACTCGACATGAAGAGCACCGATGCGGAGACGACGTCGATCTTCGAGGGCAACGTCATCGTCACCGGCACGAATCTCAAGCTGACCTGCGACCGGCTCGAGGTCGTGGCCTTCCGCGCCAAGGGCGATCCGGGCGCCACGATCGGCAAGGTCGAGCGCTTCAAGTCGCTGGTCGCGACCGGCAGCGTCCACATCGTGCAGGGCGACCGCGAGGCCGCCTGCGGCAAGGCCGTCGTCCTCCCCGGCGACGACAAGATCACCCTCAGCGACCGCCCCGTCGTCACCGACCGCGGCGTGGGCTGGACCTGGACCGGCGACGAGCTCCTCCTCCTCCGCGGCGAGCGCCAGGTGCGCGGCACCAACGTGCGCATCGTCGGCCCGCCGGTGAAGGACCTCGGTTTCGACAAGGACAAGAAGGTCGAAGGCGCACCCGAGACGCCGAAGCAGCCGTGAGCACCGCCGTCGCGCCCGAGCATTTCGAGATCCACACCGAGGGCCTGGTGAAAACCTACGGCCCGCGAACGGTCGTGAACGGCGTCGCCATCCGCGTGAAGGCCGGCGAGGTCGTCGGCCTCCTCGGCCCGAACGGTGCGGGCAAGACCACGACGTTCTACATGGTCGTCGGCCTCGTGCCCGCGACCGGCGGCCGCGTCTTCATCAACGGCCAGGACGCCACCCACCTCCGCATGCACCGCCGCGCGCGGCTCGGCGTCGGCTACCTGCCGCAAGAGGCGTCGATCTTCCGCAAGCTCACCGTGGCCGAGAACATCCTCGCCATCGTCGAGACGCTGCGCGGCGTGTCGTCCCGCGATCGCGCCGCCCTGGTGAAGCACCACCTCGACGAGCTGAGCATCGGCCACCTCGCCGACCAGCCCGCCTACACGCTGTCCGGCGGCGAGCGCCGCCGCCTCGAGATCGCCCGCGCGTTGGTGACGCGCCCGCGCTTCCTGCTCATGGACGAGCCCTTCGCCGGCGTCGACCCGATCTCCGTCGCCGAGGTGCAGAAGATCATCCTCGAGCTCCGCTCCCGCGGCATCGGCGTGCTCATCACCGACCACAACGTGCGCGAGACCCTGCGCATCGTCGACCGCGGCTACATCATCCACCGCGGCAAGGTCATGACCGAGGGCACCGGCGAGTTCCTCATCAACGACCCGCAGGCCCGCGAGCTGTATCTGGGCAAGGATTTCAACCTTTAGTCGCGAGGAGTGGGTCGCGGGGAGCGCGGAGTCCGCCTCGAGCGTTTGCCGCGAGCGCGAGCTTGTTCCGCAGCGTCTCTTCCCCTACTCACTACCCGTTACCCGCTACTTCCGCCGTCCCCCATGCCCACCAAAGCCATCGCCGGCATCACCGTCGCGCATTTCTACGAGACCTACCGTGACAAGCTCCAGCTCGAGCTCATCACCGGCGGCGAGGGCCTGCACCGGCTGATCAAGGAGGGCTCGATCAACCGCCCCTCGCTCGCGCTCACGGGCTTCTTCAAATATTTCGCGATGAAGCGCATTCAGGTGCTCGGCGCGGCGGAGATGACCTTCCTGAAGACGCTCTCGCAGCGGCAGCAGATCATCATTTTCCAGGAGATGGTGAAGCGCGGCATCCCCTGCCTCGTGCTCACGCGCAACTACAACGCCACGCACCCCATGCTCGCGGTCTCGCAGGAGATGCACCTGCCGATCTTCCGCACGCCGATGATCACGATGAATTTCGTGAACGCCGCCACGCTGTGCGTCGACAACGAGTTCGCCCCCTCCGGCACCGAGCACGCCACCACCCTCGACATCAAGGGCATCGGCGTGATGATCCGCGGCGACTCCGGCATCGGCAAATCCGAGTGCGCCCTCGCCCTGATCGAGCGCGGCCACTCGCTCGTCGCCGACGACCTCACCTGCATCCGCCTGGTCGACGAGCGCGAGCTCACCGCCAGCTCGCGCGAGCTCAATCGCGGCTACATGGAGTGCCGCGGCATCGGCATCATCAACATCGCCGAGATGTTCGGCGTGAAAAGCATCCGCCTCGAGAAGCGCATCGACCTGGTCGTCACCCTCAAGGAATGGAGCCCCGAGGTCGTGGAGGAGCGCACCGGCCTCGAGGAGAACTATTACGAGATCCTCGGCATCAAGGTGCCGCACATCGAATTCTACGTCCGCCCCGGCCGCGACATCGCGCGCCTGATCGAGGTCGCCGCGATGGTGCAGGCCCTGAAGAAGATGGGCCACGATCCGGCGCAGACCTTCAACAACCGCCTCATCGCGCACATGCAGGAGCAGCAGGCGCAGAAGACCACCACGCATCGCATCGCCGCCGAATCGCGCGCGCCGCTCCTGCCCCAGGAATTCCCCGAGGACGAGGAGCCGCCCGAGAACCCGAGCTGAGCGCGCGCCCCGTCGCCGCCGCCCGCCGCGTCACCCGCCCGCTTCCGGCCTTGCCCCCATCGCGCCGCGCGCGTGTGCTGACATCAACATGTCCACCTCCTCGCGCCCCGACGGCCGCAAACCCGACCAGCTGCGCCCCATCACCCTCGAGGCCAACATCGCCCCCCACGCCTCGGGCTCCGTGCTCATCGGCTTCGGCCACACGCGCGTCATCTGCGCCGCCACCATCGAACCCAAGGTTCCCTCGTGGATGCGCCAGCAGGGCGTCACCGGCGGCTGGCTGACGGCGGAGTATTCGATGCTCCCCTACTCGACGCACGACCGCAAGGCACGCGACATCTCGAAGGGCAAAATCGACGGCCGCACCGTCGAGATCCAGCGCCTCATCGGCCGCTCGCTGCGCGCCGTCATCGATCTCCAAAAACTGGGCGACAACACGCTCTGGATCGACTGCGACGTCCTCCAGGCCGACGGCGGCACGCGCACGGCGTCGATCACCGGCGCCTACCTCGCCGCGCGCCTCGCCATCCAGAAGCTGCTCGACGCGAAGAAAATTGCCGAGAACCCGCTCATCGACTCCGTCGCCGCCGTCAGCGTCGGCCTCTTCAACGGCCAGCAGTTGCTCGACCTGAACTACATCGAGGACAAGGACGCGGCGGTCGACTTCAACGTCGTCATGACCGGCAAGGGCCAGTTCGTCGAGGTGCAGGGCACGGGCGAGGAGGCGACGTTCTCGCAGGAGGAGCTCGACGGCCTGCTCGGCCTCGCCCGCAAGGGCCTGCAGGAGCTCGCCGGCATCCAGTCGGCGTTCCTCGCCAAGCAGCTGCTGAAGTTCTGAGCGCGGCCGCGGCGCCGCGCCTGAGGCGACAGGTCTCGGACATATCCGCGCTATTGCCGTGACAGCGCGCGCATCGAAGGCGCCGACGGAGGCGCGGCGGTGCGCCCGCCCCGCGAGCCGACCGTTGCCCTTGGAAAAAAGCGTGCGCGCCAGTGCGGCGCTCAGCCCTGCGCCTTCGCGTCCCGCGCGGTCGCTTCCTGTTTCAGGGCGATGAAGTTGCCCTCTTCGCACGCGCGCACGAAGCCCTCGGTGACGCTCTTCAGGTCCTCCCACCGGCGGCGGATGGCCTTGGCCTCCTCCTTGGTGATCTGGTTGTCGGCGGCGGCCACGGCGATGACGCCCAGCATGTCGGCGAACTCCTGCACGATGTTGTTCGTCGAGGGGATGAGATTGATGTCGTGGGGCTTGTGCTTCGGATTGGTGATGAAGAAGCCGCCGGCGCGCTCGCACACCCACTGGGCGATGCGGGTGTCGTTGGTGATCTTGAGCAGCTGCTCGATGCGATCGAGGGGGTTGTTCGCACCGCTGCCGGTCTCATCGGCGGGCGGCTCGGCCCACTTGTAGATGAGCGAGAGCGACAGGCCCATATCGCCTGCGATCTGTTTCGCGCTGGTCTTCTTGAGCACTTCCTTGAGCAGCTCGTGGGAATGCATGGTCGAGCATCTTGCGGAGCGGGGCGCGCAACGCAATCACCGACCGGACGCGGCTGCGTCACCTGACGGCGGCGTCGCAACCGCGCCTTATGCTCCGCTTACGGGAGCGCCCCGGGTGGCTTATGATGCGTTTCAGGCAAGGGACGCGGCATCTTTTAGGTGTCTTTCGGCGGGGTTTTGTGGCTTAAAAAACGCCTCTTTTCCCATGAACATTCACGAGTATCAGGCCAAAGCCTTGTTCGAAAAATACGGGGTGCCGGTGCCGAAGGGCGTGCCCGCCCGTTCGCCCGCCGAGTTCGAGTCCGCGCTGTCCGCGCTGGGCGAAGCCCCGTTCGTCGTCAAATCCCAGATCCACGCCGGCGGCCGTGGCAAAGGCACGTTCACCGACGGCTTCAAGGGTGGCGTCAAGTTCGCCAAGACCAAGTCCGAGGCGCTCGACTACGCCAACAAGATGTATGGCAACACGCTCGTGACCGCCCAGACCGGCGCCGCCGGCCGCAAGGTCCAGACGATCTACTTCACCAAGGCCGCGGACATCTCGAAGGAATACTACCTCGCGATCCTCCTCGACCGTAACACCTCGAAGCCCGTCATCGTCGCCTCGACCGAGGGCGGCGTCGAAATCGAGAAGGTCGCGCACGAGACGCCGGAGAAGATCTTCAAGATCTTCGTCGACCCCGCCGTCGGCCTCCAGGGCTACCAGGCGCGCCAGCTCGCCTTCCAACTCGGCTTCACCGGCGACTACTTCAAGAACGCGGTGAAGCTCATCACGAATCTCTACCGCATGTGGTGGGAGACCGACGCCTCCATGGTCGAGGTCAACCCGCTCATCACGACGCCCGCCGGCGAAGTCCTCGCGCTCGACGCCAAGGTCTCCTTCGACGACAACGCGCTCTTCCGCCACAAGGACATCGTCGATCTCCGCGACCTCAACGAAGAGGATTCCAAGGAAATCGAAGCCTCGAAATACAACCTCAGCTACATCGCGCTCGACGGCAACATTGCCTGCTTGGTGAACGGCGCCGGCCTCGCGATGAGCACGATGGACATCATCAAGCACTTTGGCGGCAACCCCGCCAACTTCCTCGACGTCGGCGGCGGCGCCTCGAAGGACCAGGTGCAGGCGGCCTTCCGCATCATCCTCACCGACCCGAACGTGAAGGGCATCCTCGTGAACATCTTCGGCGGCATCATGGACTGCAACACGATCGCCACCGGCGTCGTCGCCGCGGCCCGCGAGCTCGGCCTCAAGATCCCGCTCGTCGTCCGCCTCGAAGGCAACAACGTCGCCGCGGGCAAGAAGACCCTCGCCGAGTCCGGCCTCAAGATCGAGTCCGCCGACACCATGGCCGACGCCGCCCAGAAGATCGTCAAACTCGTCGCCTGAGCTCCGAGCCGTTGAGAGATGAGAGTTGAGTGTTGAGAGCCCCAAGCCTCCACCAACCCGCCTCTCTCAACTCTCAACCCTCAACTCTCAACTCCTTCAGCAATGTCCATCATCGTTAACGAAAAGACCAAGGTTCTCGTCCAGGGCATCACCGGCGAGTTCGGCGGTCGTCACACCAAGCTCTCCCTCGACTACGGCTCCGCCATCGTCGCCGGCGTCACGCCGGGCAAGGGCGGCCAGTTCTTCGAACACGGCTCCCACAAGGTTCCGATCTTCAACACCGTCGCCGACGCCGTCGCCGCCACCGGCGCGACCGCCTCCGCGGTGTTCGTCCCGCCGCCCTTCGCCGCCGACGCCATCCTCGAGGGCGTCGACGCCAACCTCGACCTCTGCGTCGCGATCACGGAAGGCATTCCGATCCGCGACATGATCCAGGTGAAGCGCGCCATGCAGGGCAAGAAGACCCGCCTCATCGGCCCGAACTGCCCTGGCATCGTCACGCCCGGCGCCGGCAAGGACTCGAACGGCGGCTGCCGCATCGGCATCGCTCCCGGCTACATTCACAAGAAGGGCCACGTCGGCGTCGTCTCCCGCTCCGGCACGCTCACCTACGAGGCGGTGTTCCAACTCACCTCGAAAGGCATCGGCCAGTCGACCTCCGTCGGCATCGGCGGCGACCCCGTCAACGGCACCTCGCACCTCGACGTCATCAAGCTCTTCAATGAAGACCCCGACACCTGGGGCATCATCATGATCGGCGAAATCGGCGGCAGCGCCGAAGTCGAGGCCGCGCGCTGGATCAAGGCCCACTGCAAGAAGCCCGTCGCGGGCTTCATCGCCGGTGCGACCGCCCCCAAGGGCCGCCGCATGGGCCACGCTGGCGCGGTCGTCGGCGGCGCCGAGGACACCGCCGCCGCCAAGATCGCCGTCTTCCAGGAATGCGGCATCGAAGTCGCGGTCACGCCCTCCGACATGGCCGACGCCCTCGAGCGCTCCGCCAAGCGCCTCGGCGTCAAACTCGCCTAATCGCGAACGTCGCCACTCACTCACGAAGGCCGGGCCGCAATGCCCGGCCTTTTTCGTGCCCGCCCATCCCGCGCCCACTCGCAAACCAGCCCAGCCACCGTAGCTCGGCATCCCGGACATCGCGAGGCCCGCGCCGCGGGCCGTGGCGATCCAGCGAAACCCTTTCGCGCCCGTTCACGTGCTTCGCGGGCAACCCAGCCTCCTCGCCTCGCCCTCACGCCACCGCGTCGACCTCGATCTCGAACAGCAGATCGTCGCGGCACACCACGCTCGCCGTGTTCACCACCGGCAGCGCTTCCTGCGCGTGCTCGGCCTGCCAGGCCTGGAAATGCCGCACGTCCGCCGCGTGCCGGTGATACGCCGTCGCCCGCGTGACGTGCCGCCAGTCCATGCCGCGCGAGTGCAGGATCGCCGCCACGACTTCCATCGTGAGGTCGACCTGGCGCCGCACGTCGCCCACCCACGCCGTGCGGCCGTCCGGATGGATGCTCGCCGTGCCCGACACCGTCAGCCACCGCCGGTCGCCCACCGGGACTTCCATCGCGCGGCTGAACGAACTGCCGTAAGCCGGCGCCGGGCATTGCCGGGGCGAGGCAATCTCCCGCGGCGTCAGCAGCGCGTTCCCCCTTTCGGGCGCCAGGCCCGTCCCGCCACCTCGAGCGCCGCGCCGGTGCGGTTGCGCGCCCCGATGCCCGTGCTCGCCGGCAGCGATCCCGACCGCCACCGCACGCCGGCGTAGTGCGCCGTGCGCACCCGGTTGAAATCGCCATACCACGCCAGGATGTCGTCGTTGTAGAACCACGTCCGCACGACGTCACCGAGCTCGAATCCCGCCAGGTCGAGCGCCAGCTCCGCCTCGGCGAACATCTGCTGCACCTGCGCCGCCTTCGGCAGCATCAGCGCTCGCGGCGCGACGCCGCCGAGCCACAGATGCCGCGCGGCGCCGTCATCGGCCACCGAGCCGACGACGCGTCCGCCGACGCGGAGGCGCTCCACCGCCGTCCCGTGCCACCCCAGCGCCTGCACGCCGGCCAGCTCCGCTCCGTCGCACGCCGCGCACTCGATCCACGTCACGGGAAAATTCACCTCGCCCCACCCCGCCCGCAGCGCGGCCTCGCGCTCTCCGGCCCGATCGACCGCCCCGTAGACGAACAAGGCCACCACCGTCGCCCGCGTCGCCGCGATCCGCTCCGCCAGCCGCCGGAAGGTGACGCCCGCCGCTTCACCGGCACGCGGCCATTCGGTCCAGCACGACTCGGGCACCGGACGCGAGGCGGACGTGGCAGGGACGGGGAACGGCGTCGCACTCGCAAAAGGGGGCATGCGAGCTGTGACGCCGTCTCCGCCGGCGAGTTACCCCGCCGCGAGCCGCACGTGACTCAACACCTCCGGCAATACGCGCTATAAGACGCCATGCTTTGCCCAGGCCATGCGTAGCCGGCATAACGCCCGGGCGTCATGATGGCATCTGCGCGCCCCACGCGCCGCGCGTTTCCGGTTCGCCGTGAACTCGCCCCCTTTTCTTCCCCGCTCCGCCGCACCGGCCTCCGGCTCGCTCTCGCCTTGGCCGTGGCCGGTCCCGCAATCGCAAGCTCCCCGTCCCCGGCGACCGCCGCGCCGGTGGAGCCTTTTGAAACGACGGAGACCGCGACGCCCCGCTCGCGTCTCGACGACCTCGTGCTCGCGGATCTCGCCGCCCTCGGGCTGACACCGGCCGTCCCGTGCAGCGACGCCGTCTTCCTGCGCCGCGCCTACCTGGACGTCATCGGCACGCTGCCCACGGCGGACGAGGCGCGCGCCTTCCTCGCCGAGCGTGCGCCGGACAAGCGCGCCGCGCTCATCGACCAGCTGCTGGGCCGCGAGGAGTTTGCCGACTACTGGGCGATGCGCTGGAGCGACGTGCTGCGCGTGAAGGCCGAATTTCCCGTCAACCTCTGGCCCAACGCCGCCCAGTGCTACCATCGCTGGATCCGCGACGCCATGCACGACGGCCTGCCGCTCGACCAGTTCGCCCGCGAGCTGCTCACCGCCAACGGCAGCAACTTCCGCGTCGGCCCCGCCAACTTCTGGCGCGCCGCCGCCAACCGCCAGCCCGCCGGCCTCGCCCGCGTCGTCGCGCTCACCTTCCTCGGCACCCGCATCGAATCGTGGCCCGCCGGCCGGCTCGATGCCTTCGCCCCGTTTTTTCCCAGCTCAGCTACAAGGCCACCCGCGAATGGAAGGAGGAGATCGTCTTCTTCGATCCCACCCTCCCACGCCCCGCCACCGTCCTCCGTTTTCCCGACGGCTCGCCCGCCACGCTCGCCCCCGACGCCGATCCGCGCGACGCCTTCGCCGAGTGGCTGCTCCGTCCCGACAACCCCGCCTTCGCCCGCGCCCTGGCCAACCGTCTCTGGGCCTGGCTCCTCGGGCGCGGCATCGTCCAACCGGTCGACGACTTCCGCCCCGACAACCCGCCCGCGAACGCCGCCCTGCTCGATCACCTCGCCGCCACCCTCGTCGCCTCGCACTACGACCTGCGCGCGCTGCTCCGCGAGATCCTCACCTCCCAAACCTACCAGCGCTCCTCGCTCGCGCCCACCGACGACCCGTGCGCCGAGGCCCACTTCGCCTTCTACGCCCCGCGCCGGCTCGACGCCGAGGTGCTGATCGACGCGCTCAACCAGATCACCGGCACGCACGAGAGCTACACCAGCGCGATTCCCGAGCCGTTCACCTTCATCCCCGCCGAGCAGCGCGCCATCGCCCTCCCCGACGGCAGCATCACGAGCGGTTTCCTGGAAAAATTCGGCCGCCCCGCCCGCGACACCGGCGAGGCCGCCGAGCGCACGTCCACCGTCACCGCCGCCCAGCGCCTCCACCTGCTCAACTCCACCCACGTGCAGCGCAAGCTCGAGCAGGGTCCCGCGCTCGCGGCGCTCCTCCGCCGCCCGCAACCCGTCGACGAGCTCTTCCTCACCTTCCTCGCGCGCCCGCCCACGGCAGCGGAGCGCGCCGTCGTCACGGCGCACCTGCGCGCGTCCAAGCCGCCGCGCCGCGCCGCCCTCGACGTCGCGTGGGCCCTCGTGAACAGCGCCGAATTCCTCCACCAGCACTGACCCCCGCCCCCATGCCCCTCCACCACAGCGAAGACCCGCATCGCTGGAGCCTCGACGCCGAGCTGCGCACGCTCGGCCTCCGCGGCGCGCCCCTCACGCGACGCGAGGCGATCCGCCTCGGCCTGCTCGGCGCCGCCGGCTTCGCCCTCGGCTCGCGGCTCGCCGCGGCCGAACGCCTCGCCGCTCCCGCGGCGGCTCCGGTCGTCGCGCCGCGGGCCCGCTCCGTCATCCAGATCTGGCTCTGGGGCGGCCCCTGCCACATCGACACCTTCGATCCCAAGCCCGACGCCGGCCAGGCCTACACCGGCCCGCTCGCCACCGCGCTCGCCACCAACGTCGCCGGCATGCGCATCGGCGAACTCCTGCCGCTGCTCGCGAAGCAGGCCGACAAATACGCGCTCATCCGCAGCATGAGCCACAACAACAACTCGCACGAGACCGCCGCCTACATGGTGCAGACCGGCCAGCCCGCCGGGCGCGACGTGTTCCCCGGCGCGGGCGCCGTGGTGTCCTTGTTCAAGGGTTACGACGCCGGCTACCGCGGCCTGCTTCCGCCCTACATCGTGCTCACCGAGCTGCAGGGCCGCTTCTCGGAATCGGGTTTCCTCGGCGCGCGCTACCGTCCCTTCGCCACCGGCGGCGATCCGGCCGCCGACCGCTTCGTCGTCGAAGGCGTCGTGTCCCCCAGCCTCGACGACACCCGCCAGCGCGCGCGCCGCGACCTCCTGCACCAGCTCAACACCTACGCGCACGCCACCCGCTCCGGCGAACCGCGCCTGAAAGCCTTCGCCCGCTGCGAGGACGAGGCCTACGAGATGATCCTCGGCGACGCCGGCAAGGTCTTCGATCTCTCCACCGAGACCGCCGCGGTCCGCGAGCGCTATGGCCGCAACACCTTCGGCCAGTCCTGCCTCATGGCCTGCCGCCTTGTCGAGAAGGGCGTCCCCTACGTCACGATCAACTACAAGGGCTGGGACACCCACAAGCAGCACTTCCAGCAGATGCGCCGCAAGCTCCCCGAGTTCGACCGCGGCCTCGCCACGTTGCTCGACGATCTCGCCCAGCGCGGCCTGCTCGACTCGACGATCGTGTGGGCCGGCGGGGAATTCGGCCGCACGCCGAAGGTCCTCTGGGAAGCCCCGTGGAACGGCGGGCGTGGCCACTACGGCAAGGTCTTCTCCACCCTCGTCGCCGGCGGCGGTTTCCGCGGCGGACAAGTCATCGGTGCCTCCGACGCTCGCGGCGAGGAACTCGCCTCCGACCCCGTCGCGCCCTCCGACCTCATCGCGAAAATCTATCGCCAGCTCGGCATCGCCGCCGATGCGCGCCTGCCCCATCCCGAAGGGCTCGACCTCCGCGCCGTGCCCGAGGGCGCCGGCCAGGCCCTCGCCGCCCTCACATGACGCCGCTCCCGTCCATCCCGCGAAACTCATCGAGCGCTGTGCGCCGCTCGCTCGCGCGCGTTCTCGCGGTTGTCGGCGGTTTCATTGCCTTCGCCCACGTCCTTTCCGCTCAACCCGCCGCGCCCGGCCGCGCCGCCCCGCACCTCGCCTACGTCTACCCCGCCGGCGCCGTCCGCGGCTCCACGCTCACGCTCACCGTCGCCGGGGAACACCTGGCCGACGCCACCCTCGCCCACTTCAACGGCCCCGGTCTGCGCGCGCGCCTCACCGGCTACGAACGTCCTCTCACCCAGCGCGAGGCCGTCGAACTCCGCGAGCAGGTCGAACAGCTGCGCCAGCGGCGCTCCGCCGACGCCGCCAAGTTCACCGCCGCGGACGCCGCGAAACTGGCCGATCTCCAGGACACGCTCGCCCGCCGCAATCCCAACGCCAGGACACCCGCGCTCGCCGAATCCGTCACCCTCGAGCTCACCGTCGCCCCCGACGCCCCGCCCGGCACCCGCGAGCTCCGCCTCGCCACCGCCAACGGCCTTTCCAACCCGCTCGTGTTCCAGGTGGGGACGCTCCCCGAAGTCACAGCCCCGGTCGTCACCGCCACCTCCGCGGGCAATGCCGCGCGCCGCGGCCAGGCGCCCATCGCCGCCAAGCGTGGCCCACCGCTCGCCGTCGCGCTCCCCACGGTCGTCAACGGCCAGATTCTTCCCGGCGAGATCGACGCGCTGCGCTTCACCGCCCGTCGCGGCCAGCAACTCACTTTCGCCCTCCAGGCCCGCGCGCTCATCCCCTACCTCGCCGACGCCGTGCCCGGCTGGTTTCAAGCGGTGCTCCACCTCCGCGATTCCTCCGGTCGCGAGATCGCCTTCAACGACGACTTCCAGTTCCGCCCCGATCCGGTCATCGGCTGCGAGATCCCCGCCGACGGCACCTACGAGCTCGAGATCCACGACGCGCTCTACCGCGGCCGCGAGGATTTCGTCTACCGCGTCACCCTCGGAGAGCTGCCCTTCATCCGCAGCGTCTTCCCGCTCGGCGCCCCGCGCGGCTCCACTCCGCGTCTCGCTCTCACTGGTTGGAATCTCCCCGCCACCGTCCTCTCCGTCGACACCTCCGCCCGCCCCGCCGGCATCATGCGTCTTTCCGTCCATCGCGACAGCCATGCGTCCAACTCGATCCGCTTCGCGCTCGGCGAGACTCCGGAGATCACCGAACCGGACTCGTCCGACTCGCCATCTCCCGCCCTCCCGCTCCCCGGCATCGCCAACGGCCGCATCGCGCGCGCCGACGAGAGCGACGCCTACCGCTTCACCGGGCGCACCGGCCAGGCCATCGTCGCCGAGGTCATCGCCCGCCGCCTCGACTCGCCGCTCGATTCCTACCTCGAGCTCCACGCGCCCGACGGTCGCCTCCTCGCACGCAACGACGACACGGAGGACAAGACCGAAGGCCTCCTGACCCATCAGGCCGACTCCCGCGTCGCCTGCACCTTGCCGAGCGACGGCGACTACACCCTCGTCGTCGGCGACACGCAGCACCGCGGCGGCCCGGAATTCGGCTACCGCCTCGCGCTCCACGCCGCGGCGCCCGACTTCGCCCTGCGCGTCACGCCATCCGCCGTGAATGTCCCGGCTGGCGGTCACGCGCTCGTCACCGTGTTCGCGCTGCGGCAGGATGGCTTCGACGGCCCGATCGACCTCGCGCTCGCCTCCGGTGCCCGCGGTCTCCGGCTCGATGGCGCGCGCATTCCGGCCGGCGCCGACAGCGTGCAGCTCACGCTCTCCGCCTCGGCCGGCCTCGCCGCGCCGGGACCGCTGACGCTCGGCCTCACCGGCACCGCCACCATCGCCGACCGTGTCGTCACTCGCGTCGCCGCCCCTTGCGACGACACGATGCAGGCCTTCCTTTACCGGCACCTCGTCCCGGCTGCGCAGTGGCTCGTCCAGCTCACGCCGCGCGCCCCGGGCTTCCGACTGGCCGCCCCCGAGCGCCTGCAACTCGTCCCGCGTCAGGCCGCCTCCGTGGCGATCGAGATGCCCGCTGCCGGGCCGCCACTCGCCCAGGTGACGGCCGAGCTCGTCAATCCGCCCCTGGCCTCGTCCTTTCCGCCAGCCGCCTACAAGGCCGGACACTCGAGCTCACGCTCACCGCCGAATCACTGCCTCCCGTCGCCCAGCGCGCCGGCAATCTCGTCTTCGCGCTGACCGGCACGCGAGTTTCCCGCGACGGCAAATCCGACGCTAAGCCGCGGCCACTCGGCCTCGCTCCCGCGCTGCCCTACGCGTTCGTCGCGCCGCCGGATGAGCGCGCGCCGCACTGAGCCGATCGAACGGCTCACTCGCGCGGCACGACGATCTCCAGTTTCACGCGGCAGCCGAGCGCCGCCGCGACGCGCACCAGCGTGTTCAGCGTCAGCGAGGCGTTGAGCGGATCGAGCACGCGGTTTACCGCCGCGCGGCTCGTGCCGAGCGAGCGCGCGAGTTCCGACACGGACAGATCGAGCCGCTCCATGCGATGCATGAGCGTCGTCGCGATCACGCGCTTCAGCGCCGTCGCCTCGACATCGCTGTAGATGCCCTCCTCGCGCAGCCGCTCTGTCGAAGTTTCCTCGAATCGATTCCGTTTGTCCTGCTCCATCCCCAAACTGAATCAGAAAAGATACGCTTTGGCGCCGAAAAAATCGCCCGCCGCAAAAAATTTTCCGTCGAAACCATCTGGTCTAAGCGCACCAGATGCAGGCAGTTGCTGTAGCCTGGACCGCCGATGCGAAATTTCGCACGCAGATTTTTCTGGCGTCACGCGCGGCGATTTGATCGTTTCGCGTCGCATCAGGAAAGGATCGACGGAGCAATCCGCCGGTTCTGCCAACCGGGTCTAGGAGTGATCACGGTGGTTCCGAGTGGCGAAAGTCACCCGGATGCGCGGGCGGTAAAACGCTCGAACAAAAAACTCCTCCGAAAAAAGCGAAAAGCCGCCTGATGCCCTCAGGCGGCTTTCGTTTTTCAGGAAAAAACCTGAAGCGCGAACGATTAACTCACCATCAACCGCTCACGCATCATGTCCAACGTCATCAGCCTCCCCGCCCTCCGCGTCAACGCCGAGAACCCGAACCACCACCTGTGGAACAACAACGGCACGTGGTTCCTCCACTACACCGTTTACCCGACGCCCTTCACCAAGGAGCGTATCCGCCGCTCGCTCGGCACCAAGGACCTCGCCGTCGCCCGCCAGCGCCGCGACTCCTTCTTCCAACACCTGCTGGGCCAAGCCACGCCGTCGAAGACCGCCGTCGCCTGAGACCCGGGACGATTTCGTTCAGTCCATAGTTCAGAAGCCCGTGCGGTGCCCGCGCGGGCTTTTGCGTTTCGGCCGCTACCGGATGGCGCGCCCCGCCTCAGGGGATGCGCAGCCGCTGCCCCACGCGCAACGCGTTCGCGCCCTGCAGCGCCTCACGGTTGGCGTTGTAGATCTCCTGCCAGCGATTCGCCGTGCCGTAGTAGCGGAGGCTGAGCCGCGAGAGCGAGTCCCCTCCGACACGGTGTGGTAACGCGCCTCGACCGGCGCCGCCGCACTGGCGGTCGGTGCCGCGATCGGAGCCGACGTCACCGGCTGGCTGGCGGAGGCGAGGCTGGCGGCCGGCGTGCCGAGACGCGCCGCCGCCGCGATCTGGTCGAGCGTGCCCTGCGCCTGCGCGAGGCGGGCCGCGAGAGCGCTATTCTCCTGCCGCAACTGCGCCACGGCCAGCTGGCGCTCGCGATCCAGGGTCCGGTTCGACTCCGCCAAGCTCTGGTTCGAGGTTCGCAAACCCTCGGTCTCACGGCGCAGCTGCGCCAGTTGGGCCGTCAGCGCGTCGACGTTCTGCGCGGCGCTTCGCTCGGCGTCCGTCCGCAGCTGCTCCGCGCTCTTCTGCGCCTGGGCCAGCCGCGCCGACTCCGCTTGGGCGGCGGTGAGCTGCTGCCGCAGCGCGTCGCGCTCCTGCTCGAGCTTCTGGTTCGTGGCGGTCAGCTCGGCGACCGACGATCCCTGCGAATCCGTCGCCTTCTCCGCTTCGGCAAGCCGCGTCCGCAGCGCCGCGAGTTCGGCTTGCGCCTTGTCCGCGGTCGCCTGCGCCGTGCTCGCCGCCTGGGTCGCATCGGTCTGCTGCTGGCGGAGCTGCTCGATCTGCCGCTGGGCGGCGACCAGCTGGGCGCCCACGCCCTTCAGGCGCTCGTCGAGCGCCTTGTTCTCGTCGGCCAGCTTGGTGTTCTCGGCGCCGGTCGTGCGCTCGGCCTCGGCCAGCTTCTGCGTGAGCACGGCGATCTGCGTCTTGAAATCCGCCTTCTCCTGCTGGAGGCGGTTGTTCGCCTCCGTCAGCTCCGCCACCGTGGAGCTATGGGCCCCCTCGGCTTTTTCCGCCTCGGCGGCCTGCGCCTTGAGCGCGTCGCGCTCCTGCGTGAGCTTTTCGGCATCGGCGACGAGCTTGTCGTTCTGCCTTTTCAAGTCTCCGGCGGTCGCGGTCAGTTCGCGCACGCGGGCCTGCACCTGATCGAATTCCACCCGGCTCGGGCCGTCGTCCGCCTGTTTCGCGGCCAGCAGCGCGCGATTGGCATCGCCGAGCGCCTTGCTCGTCTCACGCGCCTTCTGCAGCTGCTCGGCCAGCGTGCTGATCTCGCGCGCGGCCGCGATACGGTCGTCCTCGATGGACGACTCGAGCTGCTTCACCCGGTCCTGCAGCGTCCGAATCTCCATCTGATAAGCGTCGGGACGCGCCGCATTCACGGCCTGGGCCTGCGCGGCGAGCGCCGCCTCGGCCGTCTTCTGCGCATTGGCAAAGTCCTGCTCGAGCTTGGCGTTCGCCGCCGTCAGCTCGGCCACCTGGTTCCGGAGCCGCTCGTTGGCCTGCGTCGCGTCGGTCAGGTCGCTTTGCAGCTTGGCGTTCGCCGGCGCGCCCGCCGCCCGCGCCTCGTCGAGCTGCCGCTGCACCGTCGCGAGCTGGGTTTGCGCCGCCTGCAGGGCCGCTATCCGGTCCGCCGCCTCGCGCTGGAGCTGCTGCACCTGGGCCCGCAATTCCGGCAGCTGCGCGGCTTCGCGCTGCAGGCGCGCCTGCTCGTCCTGCGCGCTCGCCAGCCCCGCGGCCGACGCCCGCAGCCGTGCGAGCTCGTCGCGCAACCCGGCCGCCGCCGCCGCGTCCTTCTGCGCCGCCGCGAGCGCGCGCTCCAGCCGATCGTTCTCCGCGGTCAGTTCCGCCACGCTCGCGCTGCTCTGCTTCAGCGCCTCGTTCGCTTCCGTCAGCTTCGCCTGCGCGACCGTCGCGTCCGCCCCGGCAGAGCGGACCTGCTCCAGCTGCCGGCGCAGCGAATCCCGCTCTGTGGTGAGATCGTGCACGGCCTGCTCCGCCTGCGCGAGGGACGCCTTGTTCGTCGCCAGCTCGCCCTGGAGCGGCTCCAGCGCGGTGCGAGCGGCGTCGCGTTCGCGTTGGGCGGCGGCCGCCTGGCGCTCGGCGCGCTCGCGGTCGAGTCGCGCACCGCTCAGCGCCTGGTTGGCTTTCTTGAGATTTTCTTCCGCCGCGGCGACCCGGGCATCGAGATCGCCCGCCGGCGCGCCGGCCTGGCTGGCGCGGGCGAGCTGCTGGCGCAGTGAATCGAGTTCCGTCGCGCGTTCACGCCCGGCCTGTTCCGCCGCCGCCAGCGCCGTCTTGGCATTCGCCAAGTCGGCCTCCAGCGCGCTCGCGCGCTGGGCCTTCTCGGTCGCGGCCGCGAGCTGCTCGCGCAGCGCCTTGGCGGTCGCGTCGCCTCCGGCGGCGGAGGTGTTCGCGACGGAGAGCTGCTGGCGCAGCGTCGCCAGCTGGGTCTCCAGCGCGCCCCGCGCGGCGGTGGCATCCGCCAGATCCTTCTCCAGCGCGGCGGCGCGCGTCTTCGCGGCCTCGAGTTCGCGCGGGGCGGCGGAGAGCTGCGTCACCTGCGTGCGCAGGGCCGCGGCGTCCTTCGCCGCGGTCGCGAGCCGTTCGTTCTCGGCGCGGAGCGCTGCCAGCTGGCTGGCGATCGATTCGGCGCCTTTCGCGGCGTCGCGCAGCGTGGCGATGTCCGCCTGGAGCTGCTGGTTCTGCTGTTCGGCCGCGGCGAGCGCGGCGCGCAGCTTCTGGAATTCGTCGCGCAGCTTGCCGGCATCCTCGCGGATGCTGGCGCGATCGGCCTCGGCGACCGCCAGCTGCGTCTGGAGGTCGTCGACCTGCTTCTTCGCCGCGATGAGCGGTGCGTCGTTGCGCTGGGCGGCGACGGCCAGCTTCGCGTTCTCGTCCGCGAGCTGCTGCACCCGGGCGCGGAGCGCCTCGAGTTCCTTCGTCGCCGTCGCCGCGGACTGGGCCGTGCCGCGCGCGGTCTCCAGCTCGCCTTGCAGGGTGGCGAGCTTGGCGGCGTTGGTCTCGGCCGCCGAGCGGGCGGCGGAAAGATCGGCCTGCGCGGCCTTGAGTTCGGCGCGCGCCTTCTCCTCCGCGGTCGTGGAGGCGCTGAGCTGCGCGCGCAGCTGCTCGGCCTGGGCGGGCGACGCGGTGCCGGACTTCAGGCGGGCGACATCGTTTTCCAGGCGGCTGTTGATCGCGCGCAGGCTGCTCGCCTCGCCCGCCAGGCGGCGCAGGCGGGCAATCTCGTCCTGCAACGCGCGCGTGTCGCTGTTGGACTTGGTGGCGAGCTCCTCCCGCGCCGCCGCCAGTTCCTTTTCCAGCCGCGCGACGCTGGCGGTGCTGTCGTCGAGCCGGCGCCGCACGTCGGCCAGCTCGTTGCGCGCCTGATCGAGTTCCTCGCCGGAGGCACTGCGTTCGTTGAGCGATTTCTCGAGCGACTGGGCCCATTTCTCGAGCTCGGCCTTTTCGGACTCCACGCGCGCCTTCTCGAGGGTGAGGCGCTGGTTGGCCTCGGCGAGGCGGTTGTTCGCCGCCTGGAGGCGCTCGAGGTCCTCGCGCAGGGTCTTGGCCGGGACGCCGGCGGAAACCGTCGGCGGCGGAACGGTCGGGGTGCTGGCGACGGCCGGCGCCGGACCCGGGGAGCGACGGAGCTGGCTGCGCAGTTCGGCGAGAATGCGCTCGGACTGCGTCCGCTGCTCCGCGCTGAGGGTCTTGGCCACGTAATCGCGGCCCTGCGAGACTGCGCCGCCCTCGGTGCCGAGGGTGAGCCAGGCGAAGGCGGTGGCCGGATCGGCCGGGAGCCCGCCGCGACCGGTGACGTAGAGGAGGCCGAGATTGTTTTGCGCGGGGGCGAAGCCCTGCAACGCCGCCTGGCGGTAGAGGCGCACAGCGGCCGCGTCGTCCTGCTTGATGCCGCGACCGTCCTCGTAGAGCAGGCCGAGGTTGTATTGGGCGCGGGCGTAGCCCTGCTCGGCGGCGAGCTGATACCAGCGCGCGGCCTGGGCCTCGTCCTTGCGGACGCCGCGGCCGACCTCGTAGACGAGGCCGAGGTTGTATTGCGCCTCGGCGAGGCCGCGTTCGGCGGCGGCCTTGAACCAGATGTTGGCCTCGAAGTCGTCCTTCGCCACGCCGCGGCCGCTGGCATACATGTTGCCGACGTTGAACTGCGCGACGGGGAAGCCCTGCTCGGCGGCCTTCAGGTAGTAGCTGAAGGCCTGTTTCTCGTCCGGTGCGACGCCGCGACCGAGCTCGTAGGCGAGCCCGAGGTTGAACTGCGCCGGGGCGAAACCCTTGCCGGCCGCGCGCTGATACCAGGCGAGCGCGCCGGCGTAGTCCTTGGCCTGCGAGAGATTATTGCCGAGGACGTTCTGCGCTTCGACATCGCCGCTCTCGGCGCGCTGGCGGATGGCGGCGAGGTCGGGCGCCGGAGCGTCGGCCGCACGCATCGCCGCTCCGAGAGACAAGAGGGCGCAGAGAAAAACGGTCACGCGCCACTGGCGCGACGAACCGAACCGAAAAAAGCTCCCGAGGGGACCAACGATGCGCACCGCTTAAGCTAAGGAGAAAACCTTAGTCGGGAGCAAGGCTGCATCCTGCATGCCGTGTATGATTTTCTTGTCCGGCGGGCAGAAGGTCGCGAGTGCGCCGGAGAGCCGAGCGGCTCCATCGACGACGAAATAATACGGGCAGAGCCGGAGCCGTCCGGCCCGCGGGGCGGCGACGGGGGCCGCGTCCGCCACGCCGTCGGGGGCCTTCACGTAGAGGGGTGCTCGACGCGCTTGGGTTTGCGGTATTCCTGCAGGACGTGGAGGTTCGTGGGCGCGAGTTTCAGGGCCTGCTCGACGCCGGCCTGCCATTCTTCGCGCGAGCAGTCGCTGCCGAGCACGACGCTGCGCGCGCCCCAGGCGGTCTCGTGGAAGCCGGAAATCTTGATGATCAGGTCGCGCTCTTTCTGCGACGCCGCGATCAGGTCGCGCCAGTCGTTGAGCGCGCGGCCGCCGACGCGGGGGCCGTCGAGCACGGCTCCGGGCGGCAGCGGCGCGGGGTCCATGATCCACGACTGCGGGATGAGCTGACGGAGCGTGGCGAGGGATTTGCGGCTGATGTTTTCGGCCCAGAAGTCGCCGAGCAGGTGGTGGTGAAAGAGCGCGAGCGCGAGCTTCTCCTCCTGGAAGTGCCGCATTGGCGGCGCGATGGCGACCTGGCCGGCGCTCCACGCCTCGAGGATGTGCGGCGCGACGCGGACGTTGGCCCAGTCGAACAGCTCGAAGAAGCGATAGATGATGTCGATCTTCTCGGGCGTGCCCTCGACGTCGAAGAAGAGCTCGCCGCCGAGCGGGAACACGTCGTCGGGCGCGAGGCAATGGACGCGGCGGCCGCGGCGCTGGAGCTGGTCGGCCAGCCACTGCATCTCGGGGCGGTAGGTGCCGGCCTCCTCGCTGACGAGGATGGCAATGAGCGGGTTGGCGACCTCGGTCCGCAGGGCGGCGAGCGAGGCATAGAAGTTGCCGATCATCGTGTCGCCGTGGCCGAGCACGCGGTCGCCGGCCTCGTCGGCGTAGAGGCGGTTCAGGAAGGCGGTGAGGCCGATGCCGCCGGGGACGGAGTCGAGCTCGGTGAGCGCGAAGCCCTCGTCGGTGAGCAGCAGGTCCGGCCGCAGCACGGTGGGAAAGGCGCCGCGGTTCTTCGGGTCGCGCGCGTGGCGGACGAGGTCGGCGGGCTTGCCGCGATCGAGGTAGTCCGCGACCCACGGCGCGAGCAGCGGCTTGTTGCGCAGGAGATTCTTCCCCGTCGCGGAGCGCAGGTAGAGCGTCTCGAGTGCCTGGTGAAACTCGAGGCAGGCGGCACCGATCGCCTCGAGCTGCTGCGCCTGCTCCGGTGTCAGCGGCCACGCCTCCGGTGAGAGCTGCCAGGTCTTCGCCTCGAAGAGCGGCTGGGCCCGGAGGGAGGATTGGATGTGAGCGTGGGCGAGGCCGGACATGGTCGGAGGACTGGGGACGGAATGCGGAGGACGGGAAAACTCAAATGGCTCGTGCGTGTTCGGGCGAAAGCGGGCGGCGCTGTATTTTCGGCTCTCGGTCTCCAGTCCTCCGTCCTCTGGCCTCGGTCCTCCGTTTACTCGTCGTCCATCTGGATGTCCTTGTTGCGGTGGCGCGGGCAGCCCGCGCGCAGCCAGGCGTAGACGAAGCGGTCGAGATCGCCGTCGAGCACCCCCTGCGTGTCGCTGGTGGAGACGCCGGTGCGGAGGTCCTTCACCATCTGGTAGGGCTGCAGCACGTAGCTGCGGATCTGGCTGCCCCACCCGATCTCGCCCTTCTCGCCGTAGAATTTCTCCATCTCGCTGCGCTGCTCGTCCTGGCGCTTCTCGTAGAGGCGGGCCTTGAGGACGTTCATGGCGCTGGCGCGGTTCTTGATCTGCGAACGTTCGTTTTGGCAGACCACAACCATGCCGGTCGGGATGTGCGTGATGCGCACGGCGGAGTCGGTCGTGTTGACGCCCTGGCCGCCCTTGCCGGAGGAGCGGTAGACGTCGACGCGGATTTCGCTGTCGGGAATCTCGATCTCGATCTCGTCGGTGACTTCCGCAACGACGTCGACGGCGCAGAACGACGTGTGGCGGCGCTTGTTCGCATCGAAGGGGCTGATGCGCACGAGGCGGTGCACGCCGCGCTCGGCCTTGGCGTAGCCGTAGGCGTTCTCGCCCTTGATGAGGAGCGTCGCCTTGGTGATGCCGGCCTGGTCGCCCATCTGCACGTCCTGCACCTCGACCTCGAAGCCGCGGCGTTCCGCCCAGCGCAGATACATGCGGAAAAGCATGTCGCACCAGTCATTCGACTCCGTGCCGCCCGCGCCGGACTGGATCGAGAAGATGGCGTTGTTGCGGTCGAACTGGCCGGTGAGGAAGGATGCGATCTCGAGCTTGTCGAGTTCCTCGACCATGGCGGAGACGTTCGCGTCGAGTTCCTTCGCGTAGGCCTCCTGCTCGGCGGCGTCGGCCGATTCGATCAGCTCGACCATGACGGCGGCGTCATCGAGCTTCTTATTGAAGGCGACGAGCCCGCCGATGGTCTTCTTCAGGCCGTTGACCTTGGCGATGTGCTTCTGGGCCTTGTCACTGTTGTTCCAGAAATCCGGGGCGCCCATCTGCGCCTCCATCGCCTCTATTTCGCGCTGCTTTTGTTCGACGTCAAAGAAACCTCCACAAGTAGCCGGCGCGCTTCTTGATGTTCTCGAGG
Source organism: Oleiharenicola sp. Vm1 (assembly GCF_047777955.1). Lineage (GTDB taxonomy): Bacteria > Verrucomicrobiota > Verrucomicrobiia > Opitutales > Opitutaceae > Didemnitutus. The sequence goes on along the minus strand of NZ_CP180537.1, from coordinate 1,857,591 downwards.
TGCGAAAAGGTTTCGGGAGCGATCATGTTGCTCCCATGAGCCCAAAGAGCTCAGGGCGGCGCAAGGGTTTTTTGCAGCTCCGGCAGGCGCGGGGGCGGGCCGAGGTAGACGACGCGGCGGTTGCCGAGCCAATACCACCGCTTCTCCGCCGGGGCCTCGCGCAGGAAAAACGTCCGCCGGTCCGCCAACTCGCGGTCGTCGGTGTCGTAAAGCACCACCGCCCACTCGCCCTGCGCCGGCACGGGCACCGCGATCGTCACCTTGAGATCCTTGCGCGGATAGGGTTCGAGCAGGAGCTCGGCGCCGACGCGCGCGTAGGCGCGCTGCGCGGCCGAGGCCGGATTGACGCGCAGCACGGACACCGCCTGCGGCGCCTCGGGCGCGACATCCCAGGCGCGCAACGGCCCGCGACGCCGCCGGCCGAAGCCGTCGTCGAAAATCTCATAGAGCGCCCCGTCCTTCGGCGCGGTCATGTCCTCGGGCGAACGCACCGGCGCGTGCCGCACCAGCACCGGCGCCGGCGGGCGCGGCGCGAAATCGACGCCGAGCCACGGCAGCACGCAGAAGGCCACGGGCACGGCGTTGGCCACGAGCGACGCCAGCCAGAAGCCCGTGAGGCGGGAGGGCGGCGCCGGCACCGGCGCGGTCTTCAGGTTGAGGGCGCGGATCTCATCGCAGACCGCGGCGAACGCCGCGACGGGATTCGCCCGCTGCGCGGGCTCCAGCGCCTCGCGGCTCTCGCGGGCCGCGCGGGTGGCGCGCGCCGGGCCATCGCGCCACGTCCATGGCGGCACCTCGCGCGCGTGGTCGGCCAGGAGGCCGTTGAGTCCCGCGCGGGCGATCCAGCGCAGGCCGAGCGCGAGGGCGGCCAGGGCGCCGGCCCAGAGCCAGGCACGCGCCGCCGCCGCGAGGACGATGGGCGCCGCCCAGACGGCGAGAAAAGCCGGCCAGCGGCCCAACAACCCGGGCGCCGCCGCGAGGACGCGGGCGGTGCGCTGCCAGAAGATCGCCGCCCGAAGCTGGTCCGCCCGTCGCGTCAGTTCGGTCGCACGGCGCGCATTCCACTCCGCGTGCGTGACGAAACCAAACTCACGCGCGTGCTCGCCGGCGAAGGCCAGCAGCATCAGTTCCGGGCGCGAGGGTTTGTCCTTCGCGAGCAGTTCCGCCAGCGCCGGGTCCGCCGCCGTCGCGTAGGCGCCGCGGAGGCGGTCGCGCCGGGCGGCGAGGTCCTTGTCGGGCTCGAACGCGAACCAAAGCAGCCGCGCCTGCGCCTGGTCGTCGGTGGCCGCGATCCAGCCGCGGGCGGCGGCGTCCTGCAGCGCCTCCATGCCCGCCCCGGCGAGCAGCGCGAGCACACGGCCCGCGGCGGCATCGAGCGCCTCGACCGCCCGGCGATACGGGCCGGTGCTGAGCACGCGGGCGAAGGCCAGCGCCTCCGCCGGCGGCGCATCGGAAAACATCTCCTGCAGGCCCGCGGCGTCGAGCCGCCAGCGTTGGACCGCGGGCGCCGCGGCGTAGCCGGCCGGGGCGAGCGCCCGCCAGGCGACGGTGGCAATCGCGGCCCGCCGGGCGTTCAGCGGCAGCGTCTGCCAGGCGAAGGACTCCACGTATCCCAGGATCTGTTCCACCCGCTCGTGCTCGGCCCGGAGGGCGGGAATCTCGGCGAGAAACCCGCGCATGGTCGGCTCGTCCGCCCGCGTCGGGAAGAACTGCCGCTGCCCATCGAAGGCATAGTCGGGCTGGAGGAAAAACTCGGCCGCCTCCGGCACCGTGAACGCGCGGCGTCCCCACCAGAAAAGCCGCGCGTCGCGCGGCAGGTCGTAGCGGTCGGGCACGTGCTCCCCCTGCACCCAATGCTGCACCTGGTGCCCGTGCCAGCGGCCGTCGCGCGAGCTGGCGAGCAGGCCGCGCAGCAGGCTGCGCAGGCGCGGACTGACGCTGTCGGGCAACAGCTCCACGGCGCCGGCCCGAACTCCCGAGGGATCGCGCTCGAGCAGCGCGGCCTCCGTGCGGGCGCGCAGCTCGGGCGGTTCACCGGTGACATCGCGCTCGAACAACAGGCCGTAGACGTGGCCGCCGTGCGCGATCTCCTGCGCCACGCGGCCAAGGCCCCACCAATCCCACGCGCAGAGCTCGACGCCGGGCTTGTGCTTGAAGAGGCCCGCGGCCTCGGGGGCGCGTAAAGGGGATTCACCGCGATCGGCACCAGGTCGGTCTGCGTGTGCAGAGTCGCGGCCTCGAGCCCGCCGAGCCGCACGTGCACGCCATGTCCGTCGTCCTCGATGAAGAGGGAGGTCGGTTGCACCCGCAGGTGCACGATGCCGTTCTCGTGCAGCGCCTCGAGCTGGGCGGAGAGCTGGCGGACGACCGCTTCGATCTCGGGCAGCCCTTTCTGGTGGGCCGCCATCCATTCGCGCAGGGGCACGCCGGCAGGCAGGGCGCTGACCTCGTAGCGCCAGCCGTTCTCCTCGTGCGCCTCGAGCGCCGCCACCAGGCCCTCAATCGCGAGCTGGTGCAGCCGCTCCCAGGTCTCGCGTCGCATCGGGGTGGTATCGTCCACCGGGCGGGCGTGCAGGAACACGTCCTCCATCGAGGTGATGTCGGTGGCGATGAAGCCGCCGGCGTGCGCCTTCTGCACCTGGAAATTGCGCCAGCGCCGGCCGGCGACCAACGCGCTTCCGCCGCCGTGGCGTTCGGGCAACGGCGCGTCGGCCGGGCTGAGGGAGCCGGCGGAGGTCAGAGCGGTATCGGCCGCTCCGGGAGGCGGATCGGACATAGAGGGCCGGGGGTGGCCCCTCCTCATCGACACGATCGCCGGGCGACTTAAGCGTCGCCCCGGCTCAGGCGCGGAGCGTGCCCGCCGCTTTTTCGGCCAGGAAGGACGCGTAGGCTTTCGCCACGCCCTCGCGGAGGCCGATGCGGGCCTTCCAGCCGAGCGCGGTCAAACGCGAGACATCCATGAGCTTGCGGGGCGTGCCGTCGGGCTTGGAGCTGTCCCAGACGATGCGGCCGCGGAAGCCCGTCACCTCGGCGACGAGCTCGGTGAGCTCCTTGATCGTGACGTCCGTGCCGGTGCCGACGTTGACCCAGTCGGGCGGGTTGTCCTGGCGCAGGAGGAAGGCGCAGGCATCGGCCAGGTCGTCGACGTGGAGAAACTCGCGCTTCGGCGAACCGGTGCCCCAGGCGACGACCTCCGGGCGGCCGCCCTCCTTGGCCTCGTGGAATTTCCGGATCAGCGCGGGCAGCACGTGCGAGTTCTGCAGGTGGTAGTTGTCCGCGGGGCCGTAGAGATTCGTCGGCATCGCCGAGTGGTAGAGGACGCCGTATTGCTTGCGGTAGTATTGCGCGAGCTTGAGGCCGGCGATCTTGGCGATGGCGTAGGCCTCGTTGGTCGGCTCGAGCGGACCGGTGAGGAGGCAGTCCTCGGGCATCGGCTGCGGGGCGTGCTTGGGATAGATGCACGAGCTGCCGAGGAAGAGGACGCGCTTCACCCCGGCGGCGTAGGCGCCGTGGATGCAGTTGGCGGCGATGGCGAGGTTGTCGTAGAGGAACTCGGCCGGGTAGGTGTTGTTGGCGTGGATGCCACCGACCTTGGCGGCAGCGATGATCGCGACGTCGGGTTTCTCGGCGGCGTAGAACGCGTTCACGGCGGCCTGGCTCGTGAGGTCGAGCCCCTCGCGTCGCGAGCGGAGCGCGAGCGCGACGCCGGGCTCGCCCTGGAAACGCCGCACGAGCGCGGCTCCGACCATGCCTTGGTGACCTGCGATGAAGATTTTCATTTCGGAAGCGCCTCAGGAAACACCACGGCGACGCAGACGCAAATCGCGCCGATCACCCGGTGCCACGGGCGGGCAAGGGATCAGGCGAAGGGCGCTTTCGAAGGCTGCGGGAGGCTGGCGATCTGCGCCTCGCGCTTGGCGAGCTCGAGGTCGGCCTCGGTCATGATCTTGACGAGTTCCTTGAAGCGCACCTTCGGCTCCCAGCCGAGCTGCTTCTTGGCCTTGGCGGGATTGCCGATGAGCAGGTCGACCTCGGCCGGGCGCTCGTAACGGGCGTCGTATTTGACGTATTTCTGCCAGTCGAGGCCGAGCAGGCCGAAGGTTTCCTCGATGAACTCCTTCACCGTGTGGGTTTCGTTCGTGGCCACGACGTAGTCGTCGGGCTTCTCCTGCTGGAGCATGACCCACATCATCTCGACGTATTCCTTGGCGTAGCCCCAGTCGCGCTTGGCGTCGAGGTTGCCCATGTAGAGCGAGTCCTGGAGGCCGAGCTTGATGCGCGTGGCAGCGCGGGTGATCTTGCGCGTGACGAAGGTCTCGCCGCGGCGCGGGCTCTCGTGGTTGAAGAGGATGCCGGACGAAGCGTGGAGATTGTAGCTCTCGCGGTAGTTCACCGTCAGCCAGTGCGCATACATCTTGGCGCACCCGTAGGGCGAGCGCGGCCAGAACGGCGTCGTCTCCACCTGCGGGACTTCCTGGACCTTGCCGAACATCTCCGAGGAGGAAGCCTGGTAGTAGCGGCATTTCTTCACCAGGCCCGCCTCGCGGATGGCCTCGAGGATGCGCTGGGCGCCGAGGCCGACGACGTCGCCGGTGTATTCCGGGATGTCGAAGGACACGCGCACGTGCGACTGGGCGCCGAGGTTGTAGATCTCATCGGGCTGCAGGTCGTAGAGCAGCTTCACCATCTGCACGGAATCGGCGAGGTCGCCGTAGTGCAGGAACAGCTTCACCCCGTTGATGTGCGGGTCGCGGTAAAGGTGATCGATCCGGCTCGTGTTGAAAGTCGAGGCGCGGCGGATGATCCCGTGAACCTCGTAGCCTTTGTCGAGCAGGAGCTCCGCGAGGTAGGAGCCGTCCTGGCCGGTGATGCCGGTGATGAGAGCCTTCTTCATGAACAATCGATTGAGGCGGGCGGGCCGGGCCTTTGCCAGCCGATTATCGCTTGGGGCCCCGCCGCGTGGTGACGGTCGGGACCGCGCCGGGTCAGGACGCCGGCGGCACCCAGGCGATGCACTCGACCTCGACCTTGGCTCCCAACGCCAGTCCGCTGGCGGCGAGGGCGCTGCGCGCGGGCAGGTTGGTCTTGAAATAGGTGCGGTAGACGGCGTTGAAGGCCGGCCAGTCCCTGATGTCGGCGAGGAAGACCGTGCACTTCATCACCCGGTCGAGCGAACTGCCGTGGCGCTCGAGGATGGCCTTGAGGTTTTCCATCACCTGCCGCGCCTCCGCGTCGATGCCGCCGGGCACGAGGGTGAACGTGCCCGGCGCATTGCCGATCTGGCCGGACACGTAGAGCGTCTCGCCCAGCTGCACGGCCTCGGAGAACGGCAGCGGGGCGCCGCCGGTGGGCGGCATCGCGTGATAGCGCGGTCCCGGCGCGTCGGCGGCGGCCAGGCGGGTGGACAGCAGGCACAGCGCGAGCGCGCCGCCACGGAGGATTCGCGGGGTAAGGAGGCTCATGCCGCGAGCCTGCCGGGCGCGAGGCGCGCGGCAAGCCCGGGAGCGGCGCGCGGCCTCAGCCCAGCGCGGCGAGCAGGCGCTGGACCTCGGCCTGCTTGGCCTTGAGGTCGGCGAGCTGCTTGCGCGCGCCCTCGAGCACGGCGGGCGGCGCCTTGGAGACGAAGGCCTCGTTGCCGAGGCGGGCCTCGGTGCCGGCGATGTGCTTCGCGAGGGTTTCAAGCTCCTTGGTCAGGCGGGCCTTCTCGGCGGCGGCATCGCCGGCGCCGACCTTGCGGATCAGGTTCCACGTGCCGTAGGGCGTGACGCTGGCGGGCGCGTTGGGCGAGAGCTTGCCGCGCGCGACGCTGGCGGCGCCGAGCATGCGCTTCAGCTTCGCCATGTTGGCGTCGAGCACGGCCCACTGCGCGTCGGCCGCCTCCACGACGAACTCGGAATCCTTCTTCGCCGCCTCGCCGTTCTCGGCCTTGAAGGCGCGGAGCTGCGAGGTGACTTCCTTCAAGCGGCCGACTTCGGCCGCCGCGGCGGCATCGACGCGCACGCCGCGGGCCACGAGCTCGGCTTCGAGCGCTGCACCGGTCTCGATGCGCACGTCGCGCATGAGGAACGCATGGTCGGCGCCGTAGCCGAGCAGGTGCCAGAGTTCCTCGGTGATGAAGGGCGTGAACGGATGCAGCAGCAGCAGCGTCTGGCGCAGCACGAGATCCTGGATCGCGAGGCAGTTGGCCTTGGTGGTCGCGTCCTGCAGCTTCGCCTTCGAGACCTCGACATACCAGTCGCAGAAGTCATTCCAGAAAAATCCGTAGAGCGTCTGGACGGCGCTGCTGAACTCGAAGGCCGCAAACGCCGCCTCGACCGCGCGCGTGGTGGCGAGCAGGCGCTCGAGGATGGCGTGGTCGTCGGCGTCGAACTTCGCCGCCTCGAGGCGCGCGAGGACGGCGGCGAGCGAGGAGTTGTCGGCGCTCTCGCCGCTCATCTGGCGGAAGCGGCAGGCGTTCCAGAGCTTGTTGCAGAAGTTCTTGCCGCCTTCGATGCGGTCCTCCTGGAAGCGGATGTCCTGCCCCTGCGGCGCGATGGAGATGATGCCGAAGCGCAGGCCGTCCGCGCCATAGTTGGCGATGAGGTCGAGCGGATCGGGCGAATTGCCGAGCGACTTCGACATCTTGCGGCCCTGCTGGTCGCGGATGATGCCGGTGAAGTAGACGTCGCGGAACGGAATCCTCGCTTTCAGCTCGGACTCCGAAAGCTGAGAGCGAGAAGGCTGGCTGCCCTGCTCTAGACTCTTAGCTCTGAGCTCTGAGCTGCCAGTGTATTCCAGTCCCGCCATGATCATGCGCGCGACCCAGAAGAAGATGATGTCCGGGCCGGTGACGAGCGTGCTGGTCGGATAGAAATAGTCGTAACCGCGCTCCTGCATCTTCGCGACGTCGGGCCAGCCGAGGGTGGCGAAGGGCCAGAGCCAGGAGGAGGCCCAGGTGTCGAGCACGTCGTCCTCCTGCACCCAGTTCTCCGGATCGGCGGGGCCGGCGAGGGAGACGTGGACCTTGGTGGCGTCGGCGAGATCGGCCTCGGTGAGCTTCTCCTTGTCGAGGCCCTTGCGATACCAGACCGGGATGCGGTGGCCCCACCAGAGCTGGCGGCTGATGCACCAGTCCTGGATGTTCTCGAGCCAGTGGAGGTAGACCTTCGACCAGCGCTCGGGGTGGAACTTGATGTGGCCGTCGCGCACGGCGGCCTTGGCCTCCTCGACGCGCGGATACCTGAGCCACCACTGCCAGGTGAGGCGCGGCTCGATCGGGACGTCGGCGCGTTCGGAGAAGCCGACGTTGTTCTCGTAGGGCTCCTCCTTCACGAGGGCGCCGCGCTCCTTGAGGAGTTCGGCGGCCTTCTTGCGGCCGGCGAAGCGCTCCAGGCCCGCGAGCTCCGGGCCGGCGAGCTCGTTGAGCACGCCGTCCGGATTGAGCGTGTCGATCGCCGGCAGCTTGTGGCGCTGGCCGATCTCGAAGTCGACCTTGTCGTGCGCGGGCGTGATCTTGAGCGCGCCGGAGCCGAATTCCTTGTCCACGGCGCTGTCGGCGATGATCGGGATCTCGGCCGGCGGCCCGAGCGGGCGGCGGACCTTCTTGCCGATCCACGCGGTGTAGCGCAGGTCGTCGGGGTGCACGGCGATGGCCACGTCGCCGCCGATGGTCTCGGGGCGGGTGGTCTTCACGGTCATGAACTGGCCGGGCAGGTCGACGAGCTCGTAGCGGACGGTGTAGATGAAGCCCTTGGTCGGCTTCATGATCACCTCCTCGTCGGAGAGCGCGGTGAGCGAGACCGGGCACCAGTTCACCATGCGCTTGCCGCGGTAGATGTGGCCCTTGCGGTAGAGGTCGACGAACACGCTGAGCACCGCCTGCGAGTAGTGCGGGTCCATCGTGAACTGCGTGCGGCTCCAGTCGCAGGAGGCGCCGAGCGCCTGCAGCTGCTGGAGGATGATGCCGCCCTTCTCCTCGCGCCAGGCCCAGACCTTCTCGAGGAACTTCTCGCGGCCGAGGTCGCGGCGGTGCTGCTTCTGCTTGCGCAGCTCGCGCTCGACGACGGTCTGCGTGGCGATGCCGGCGTGGTCGGTGCCGGGGAGCCACATGGCCTCCTTGCCCTCGAGGCGGGCGCGGCGGATGAGGATGTCCTGGATCGTGTTGTTGAGCACGTGGCCCATCGTGAGCACGCCGGTGACGTTCGGCGGCGGGATGACGATCGTGTAGGGCTCCTTGCCCGGCGTGACGCGGCCGGCGAAGGCATCGGCGGCCTGCCAGGCGGCATACCACTTCTTTTCGACGTCGCGCGGTTCGTAGCTCTTGGTGATCGAGGCCATGGGAGAAATTGAGCCGGCCAGTGAAAGCCCCCTCCCCGGCCCTGACAAGCCCTGTTCCGGTCCCGCAGGCTACGGCCGGGCCAGCGCTTCCAGCTCGAGCGCGAGCCGGCTGCGGGCCTCGGCCGGCAGGGCGGGAAAGTGGGCCGCATCCAGCGCGTCCGCGCCCTCGTCGCCCAGCAGGAAGCGCAGCAACGGCAGCAGCCGCGGGGCCGCCTCGCGGCGGAAGCCGACGTAGAGCGGCAGACGCAGCGGGTAGCTGCCGTCGTGGAGGTTCTCGCGCGTGGGCCGGTGCGCCGGCTCGCGCGCGCTCGGCGCCAGGGCGAGCGCGCGCAACCCGCTTCCGGGCGCGGGCAGCACCGGCACGAGGCCGATGCCGTTGTCGGAGGTGCGCGCCCACTCGAGCACCTGCGCAAGCGGCGCCAGGCGGACGTGGGGTTTCAGCTCCGCCCCGGGCAGCGCCAGGCGGCGGAACAGCGGGAGGGTCAGCGCCGCCGCCGGCTCCACGGCCTGCACGGCGATGGCGCGCGCGCCCCACTCGCCGGTCAGGCCGAGCTGGCCCCACAACGAGAGACTCTCCGCGCCCGTGGCGGCAAAGATGCCGCGGACCTGCGCGGCGGTGAGCTGGCTCAGCGGCAGCTTCTCCGGCACCACGAGCACGACCGGCTGGCAGGCGACGACGCGGGTGACGAACGGATCGCCGGGCGGCGCCTCGTCGGGCGGCAGGACGAAGAGGGCGACGTCCGCGTCGCCGGCGCGCAGCCGCTCCAGGGCCGGCCTCGTGCCCTCCAGCGCGAGCGCGATCCCCGTGTCGTTTTCCTGGCCGAATTTCCCGAGCGCTTGCACCAGCGCGGGCCCGAGGAGATCGGTGCCGGCGAGGCGGATGTCCGCCGCGTGCCCGGCCGCCACGAGCATACAGCTCGCGAAAAGCGGCCCGAAGACCCGCGGGTGGAACATCGTCAGGTGCGCTTCATCCGGTCGTCCGGTTCGGAAAGCTCGATCTGGTCGACCGCGCGGCCGCCAGCCTCGCGGGTCTTCTTCCCGCCGCCTTCGTGCGAGTAATAGGAGTAGTTCGCCGTGTAGTAGCCGTAGTCCTCGCCCGTGCCGGTCGGGACCTGGTTCAGCACCACGCCGATGATCGGCGCCTTGACGCTGTCGACGATCTGCTTCGCGCGCTGGACCATGCTGGCGGGGTTGCGGCGGTGCTGGATCAGCAGGACGGTGCCGTCGGTGATGCTGGCGAGGACGGAGGCGTCGCTCACGCCGATGATGGGCGGCGAGTCGAAGAGGATCTTGTCGTAGCGTCCCTTGAACTCGGCCACCAGCTCGCGGAGCTTGTTCGCGTAAAGCAGGCTGAGCGTCACGCTGCCCGGCGTGCCGGCGGTGAGCAGATCGAGGCCGGACGCGTCGCGCTTCACGCAATCGGCCCACGTGCCGCGATTGAGCAGCACGTCGGTGAGGCCGGGGGCGCGGTCGACGGCGGCGAGGCGGTGCTGCGTCGGGCGGCGGACGTCGGAGTCGATGAGCAGGACCTTCTCGCCCGCGGCGGCCATGCTGAGCGCGAGCTGGCGGAGCGTGGTGGATTTGCCCTCGCCCGGACCGGCGGAAAAGATGCTGAGCGCGACGGGCTGGCCGGCGCGGAGCGCGAGGTTGAGGTTGGTCTGGAGCACGCGAAACGGCTCGCCCTCGGGCGAACCGGGCTCGAAGCGCTGCTCGGGCGTGCGCTGGAACGGAATCACGCCGAGCACGGGCAGGCTGAGCTTCGACTCGACGTCGGCGACATTGCGGAAGCTGGTGTCGAAGAACTCGACCAGGACCGCGGCGCCGACGCCGAGGATGAGGCCGAACACGGCGGCGAAGAGCAGGTTCAGGCTCCAGTTCGGCTTGGACGGGTAGCGCGGGGCCTCGGCGACGTTGAGGATCTCGATCGTCTTCTTCGGCACCTGGAAATCGATCTCGCGCTGGCGGAGGGTGAGCTTGAGCGTCGTGAGCAGGCGCTGCTCGTCCTCGAGTTTCGAGGCGGCCTCCTCGAAGGGGCGCATGCGCTCGCGGGCGGAGAGAATCTGGTCGACCTTGGCCTGCGCGAGCTGGCGCTCGAGCTCGATCACGCGCGCCTCGGATTCCTTGAACGCCATCTCGAGCGAGGTCTCGTAGCCGGCGAGCTGGCGGTCGAGCTGCTCCTGGATCTTGGCGCGGGCGTCGACGGCGGAGATGAGGTCGGGGTGGGCCTCGCCGAGGCGGCCCTTGAGGCGGGTGAGATTCTGGTCGGCGACGAGGTAGGCCTGGAGGAGGTTCTGGATGTTCGGGTCGGAGATGAGCTCGGAGTTGACGAGGTTGCGGCGGTCCGCGACGGCGATGGTGCGGAAGCGCTCCCAGCGGGTCTTGCGCCCGATGGCGTCGACGCGGAGCGCGATGAGCGAGTTCTGCATCTGGCGCAGGCGCTCGATCTCCATGTCGGAATAACGCTGGTTGAGGTCGACGCCGGAGATGTCGAGGTCCTTGCGGAGCTTCTCGACGTGGTCGCGCTGGGCGACGACGACCTGTTCCTGCTTCTCGAGTTCGCCGCGGAGCTTGGCCAGGCCCTCACGCTGCTCGGAGGTGGCGAGGTCCACGCGGTCGGCGGAGTAGACCCGGGCGATCTCGTTGGCGATGGCGGCGGCGAGCTGCGGGTCGCGCGCCTGGACGTTCAGCTCGATCAGCGAGGTCGCACGGCGCGACTCGGGCGTGAACATCTTCCGGGTGAGGTATTGGTAGGTGATGGCCGAGGGCCAGGGCTGGCCGTCGTTGAGCGCGCGGCCGAGGGCGTCGTTCAGCTTCAGGTTCTCGATGACGCGGTAGAGGATCTTCTCCGACTGGAGGATCTCGAACTGGTCCTGGATGAAATACGGGTCGTAGTAGGACGAGTTCTGGTTCTGGAAGAGCTTCACCTCGCTCTCGGGCTTCTCGACGCGGATCTTCGCGGTCGCGAGATACCACTTGGGCAGCAGCGCGGTCACGCCGGCGGTGGTGATGAGCACGAGGCCGAACACCAGCAGCACGAGCGCCAGGCGCAGCCGCAGCAGTCCGACAAAATCGGTGAGCGTCGCGGAACCGTGACCGGAGGACGGGGCCATTGCGGCGGCGCGGGGCCTCAGAAGGAGAAACGCGCCGAGACGCCGTAGCGCGTGCGGTCCTGCGCGCGGCTCGGGTCGTCGGAGTTCACGTGATCGGCATCGGCCGTCGCGCTGATGACCCAGTTTTTCGTCGGGAGCCAGGACAGCGCCAGGCCCACGCGGGAGGTGGTTTCGTCGACGTCCGCCACGCCGGTGCGGCCCTGGAGCTGCGACGGCTCCCAGGTGACGGAGCCGGACGCGGTGACGAGCGCGGAGAGCCGGTGCTGCACGTTGACGAAGAAGCGGTTCACCTTCGTGTCGGTGAAGCGCAGCACGTCGGAGGGTTCCTCGAGCGTGTAGACGTAGCCGGCGGCGAGGAAGGAGTTCTCACCGTAGGCGTAGCGCGTGCTCAGCTCCGCGTAGGGCGCGGTGGTGTCGCGCTCGCCCTCGCGCGTGCGGTCCTCGAAGCCGGCGCGGGCGGTGAAGGTCGTCTTCTGGTTGGGCGTGTAGTCGGCGCCGGCGAGGAAGAAGTGCGAGCGCTTGTCCTTGTTCGCCGAGCCCTGGCGGTAGGCGACGTCCTGGTAGCGGTATTCGCCTACGAGCTTGGTCTCGGGCAGGAGCGCGAACGACAGCTCGAGGCCCGCCAGCTGCTCCATGCGGTCGAGCTGCGCGCCGAGCGCGGCGAGATCGTAGGCGAAGTCCATGTTGCGATACTTCAGCACCAGGCCGGTCTTGGCGTTCAGCGCGGTCGCGAAGCGGGCGTTGAACTGATTCATCTTGAACGACTGGTCGGTGTTCAGCGGCAGGCCGGCGAGCAGCGACTGCGGGTTCTTGGAAATCTGGTAGCTGTCGCTGACGTCGATGTTGGTCGTGTCGCTGAACGCATGCGCGATGCGGGCGTTGAGCGTGTGGCTGGTCAGGTTCTTCTTGCCGGGCCGGTCCACGAAGTGATCCAGGCTGAGGTCATATCCGAAAGACACGAACGTCTGGTCGTCCAGCGAGCCGTTGTAGCTGAGGGAGGGCGTGACCGAATAGACCATGCTGCCGACCTCGCCGGTGGACGCGCCGAAGATGTTCGAGTCGTGCGACACGGAGGCGCCGAGGCGGAACGACAGCGCCTTGCCCTGGTCCTGCTCGGGGATCGGCGCGTAGACCGCGAACGCGAAAGCGGGGAAAAGCGCCGCGAGGGCAGCGAGACGGGACGGAAGGTTCATGGTCAGCGCGGGAAGTTTTCCGGTTCGCTGAGCAAGCCCGCTCACAAATCCAGACGCAAATCAATTTCCCCTGGGCCGAAAGGCCCCCGGGTCGACGAGCAGCACCATATTCTCGGTCAGGCGCTGCGGCGTGCCGTTCAGCGGAAAATTGGCCGGCATGCGCCGGGTGACGAGGCCGGCGTAGACGGCGCCCCACCCGCCGGTGTCGGACAGCGTGCGGATCGCGTCCTCCCGTCGCGCAGCGAGCTCGGTGAAGAACGGCCGGTCGAGCGTCACCGGCGTGAGCAGCAGCGCGCCGATCGGCTGCTGGACTGTGATCTCGTAGAAGTCGCGCAAGCGCTCCGGCTTCGACCAGACCCGCTGCTGGCCATACCAGGCCGTGCCCGCAGGCACGTCGGCGGCGATGGCGACGCCGCGCTGGAAGCGCGCCGCGGTGTCGCGCTGCAGCTCCATGAAGAGATTGGGGAAATACGGCGGATAATAAAGTGGACCTTGCGCGGCTCGAGGCAGTCGCGGACCAGGGGAGCGCCTGCAGCACGAGCAGCCCGCCCGCGACCCAGCGCCAGTGCAGCGCCAGCGCCGACTGGCTCGACACCAGCACCGCGAAGAAGCCCGCGCCGAACACGATCAGCGGCGGCGCGAGGTAATAAGCGGGCAGCCGCGGGCTCTCGCCCGAGCTGAAGAAGGGCTGGGCGGCGAGCAGCACGAGCAGCGTCACCGCGAAGCATCCGCGCACGCGGTTGGTGGGACCGTGGCGGAACGAATACGCCAGCCCGGCGACGAAGAACGCCGTGAAGAGCAGTCCGCCGCCGGACCAGATGCGCTCCTTCAGGTTGCGCTCCATGCCGGTGAGGCCCTTGTTGCCGAGCTTCTTCACGTCGAGCCCGATCGCCTCGTCCGTCGCCGTGTTGCGCGCCGTGGCCGGCAAGGCGGTGATGTCGTCCGCCTTCAGCGCGAGGTTCTGCCAGGCCAGCCCGAGCGGGTGGCCGACGACCGCCAGGTTGCGCGCCAGCCACGGTGTGACGAGCAGGAGAAACACGCCGGCGAACACGCCGAGCGCCGGCCAGCGCGCCGCGCCGCGCACGCGCCACGCGAGGTAGCCGGCGAACACGAGCGCGACGAGGCCGGCCGAGTATTCGGTCAGGAACAGCAGCCCGCCGAGCGCGCCGAGCGCGCCGACGCGCAGCGCCAGCGCGCGATCGAACGCCGGATACTCGGCCCAGGCCTCCTCCCCCGCCGCCAGCACGAGGAAGGCCGCGAGCACCAGCACCACCAGCAAGGGCAGCCCGCTGACCACGACGGTCTGCTGCCACAGCGTCACCGACACCACGGTGCCGAGCGCGGCGAGCCAGGCGACCCGCGCGTCGAACAGCCGGTGCGCCAGCCGCCACACCAGCCCGGCCGCGAGCCAGAACAGCGCGAGGTTCACCGCCAGCACGAGGTAGTCCGGCGCCCAGCCGTTGGGCGGCGACGGCACGTGCGTCCAGATCGACGCCGGGGCGAGCTTGAACACCGCCGCGAGCACCAGCGGATAGAGGGCGCGTGGTGCAGCTCCGGGTAGAGCTGCGTCTCGCTCAACGGCATGCCGCGCGCCTTCATCACCGCGTAGGTCTGGGGGTAGTTCACGCGGGTGGTGAAGCCCTGCCCCTGCGCGAGCTGCCGGCCGAGCTCGACCTGCTGCAGCGTCCACTCGTTCGGCGGGCCGTGGAACTGCTTCCACGAGAACACGGACGTGAGCAGCAGCGCGCCCACGACGAGCGCGGCGGCGACGAGGCCGCGCTTGCCCGCGCCCTGCTCCAGCCAGTGGATGAACTCCTGCGTCGATCTCATGCGCGGGGCGCGCTCAGCGATCGACGACGTCGAGCTCCGGCCACTGCGCGATCTTGCGGTGCAGGGTGCGGCGGCTGATGCCCATCAGCTCGGCGGCCTTGGTGCGGTTGCCGCGGGCCTTGATCAGCGCCTCGCGCAGGAGGCGTTTCTCGTTCTCCTCGACCGAAAGCGGGTTCGCCGGCGGGCTGGCCGCGAGCGCGGGCGGCATGGTGGGATCGCCGCGGTATTTCGGCTCCAGCTCGAACTCGCTCAGCGTGCCGCCGCGCTGGAGGACGACGATGTTCTCGGCGAAATTGCGCAGCTCGCGGATGTTGCCCGGCCACGGGTAGCGCTGGAGGTGCTGCATCGCCCCGGGCTCGATCGTGATCGGGTCGTAGCCGTTCTCCTTGGCGTAGAGCTTCACGAAGTGCTCGAGCAGCACGGGGATGTCGTCCGCGCGCTCGCGCAGCGCCGGCGTGGTGATGCGCACGACGTTGAGGCGGAAATAGAGGTCCTCGCGGAATTTCCCGTCCTTGACCATCTGCTCGAGGTTGCGGTTGGTCGCGGCCACGAGCCGGACGTCGACGGTCATGGTCTTCGTGCTGCCGATGCGCTCGAAGCTCTTCGTCTCCAGGAAGCGCAGGAGCTTCACCTGGATCTCGGGCCCGATCTCGCCGATCTCGTCGAGGAAGACCGTGCCGCCGTCCGCCGCTTCGAAGCGCCCGATGCGCCGCTCCGTCGCGCCGGTGAAGGCTCCCTTCTCGTGGCCGAACAGCTCGCTCTCCAGCAGCGCCGCCGGCAGCGCGGCGCAGTGCACCGGCACGAACGGCGCGCGGGCGCGCGGGCTGGCCTGGTGGATCGCCTGCGCGATCAGCTCCTTGCCCGTGCCGGTCTCGCCCTCGATGAGGATGGTGGCGCGCGACGGCGCCACGAGCTTCACCCGGTCGATGACCTGCTTGAGCCTCTCCGAGTGGCCGACGATGCCCTCCATCGAGAACTTCTCGTCGAGCCGCTCGTGCAGCTGCTTCACCTCGACCTCGAGCGTGCGCGTCTTGAGCGCCCGCTGGATCAGGATCTCGAGCCGCTCGATGTTGACCGGCTTGGTCAGAAAATCCACCGCGCCGCGCTTCATCGCCTCCACCGCCGAGTCGATGCTGCCGTAGGCGGTCATCATGATCACCGCGGGCTTGTTCGCCAGCGTCAGGGCCTTGTCGATCACCTTCAGGCCGCTTTTGCCGGGCATGCGCAGGTCGGTGACGATCACGTCGAACTCCTGCGCGTCCATCAGGTTGAAGCCCTCGTCGGCGCTCGCGGCGACCGACACGTCGTAGTTCTCCTGCAACGCCTGTTGCAGCCCCTCGCGGGTGTGCTTCTCGTCGTCGACGATCAAAACACTCGGCACCATGGCCGCGATGAAGCCGTCCGCCTTCGGCGCGGTCAACGGAAATGAGACGCGATGGCACACCTCGGCGCTGGCCATTCGGTCAAGGACTCGGCCACGCGTCGACCAGCCCCGGCGTCCGATCCGCGCATCGACACCTACGTCACGCAAGCCGCGCCCTTCGCCCAGCGGACCAGGTGACCGTCGCCTGCCCGAAAAAGCCACCGCGCTCGTCTGGCTCGCCGCGGGCAAGGCGCGGCATCGGCACCACGCGCGCGGCTGACCCCGCGGGGCGGGTCAGGTTCCCGGGGGCGGCGAATCTTTCCGCCAGCCGGGGTTTGCGAATCCGTCGAAAACACGGAGAGTGCTGCCATGCGTTTCCTGCGCGCCCTTCCTCTCGCGCTGCTCGCGGGCGGCCTGCTGGCCCTCGCCGGGTGCTCGACGCCCCCGCCGCCGCGCGTCACGACCCGCGCGCCCATCCGGATCAACACCGCGCTGCTGCTCGTCTCGGAGGACGGCAAGCTCAGCACCGACCAGCTCGCGGCCAAGCGCGACGAGGTCGTGCGCTACCTCACCGAGCGCGGCCTGCTCGCGCCGGAGGACGTGCTCGTGCCGGACACCGCGGCGGCCGACCGCATCATCCGCGTGGCGATCTCCGAGAGCGGCGGTTTCAAGGTGACGATCTTCAATCCCGGCGGAACCGGAGCGTATTACTCCGCCCCGCCGGACTACGACCGCGTGCGCGGTGGCGACTACTGGCCGGTCTACGACCCGTGGTTCGACCAGGGCTATTACTACAGTCCGTATCCCGCGCCCGGCTACTACCGCTACCTGCCGCGCAACGAGCCGCGACCGCACTACCCGCCGGGCTACACGCCGCCGCCATCGACGCCGCCGGCGTCACCACCGCCCGCAACCCACAAGCCGGCGCGACCGCACGACCGCGACCACGACGCCCGCCCGCCCACGCCCCGGCCGAGCAATCCCGATCGCAACCACGACGGCCGGCCCGACTGGCACAATCGCCCGCCCGCCAACCGCCCGGACAATCACGACCGCGGCCACGATACGACGCCGCGTCCGTCGGCTCCGCCACCGATCACGCCGTCGCCGCCGAGTCACTCCGAACCGCGCCCGGCGCCCGAGCCGCGTCCGCAACGCGAGCCGCGCGACCAGGACCGGCGCGATTATCCCGAGCCGGCAAAGTAGACGGAGGCCGCGAGTGGTTGTGGTCTCGCTCCCGGCTGGAGCGAGGATGGGCGGCGAGCTTCGCCGACAAGCCCGCGCCGTTCAGGCGCTCGACGCCTGCGCGCCGATCCAGCGATGGATGCCCGCGGCGGCCCGGCGGCCGTCGCGCACGGCGTGCACCACGAGGCTGGGCCCGCGCACGGAGTCGCCGCCGGCGAACACGCCCGCGACGCTCGTCATCTGGTTGGCGTCGACCTTGAGCCCGTCCCAATCGTCGACCTCGATCTGCGCCAGCGCGCTGCCCTCGGGCCACGGGACGGGATCGAAGCCGTAGGCGACGAGGACGAGGTCGGCCGCGATGGCGAAATCCGAATTGGGCACCGCGCGCGGCTTGCGCCGGCCGGAGGCGTCGGGCGCGCCGAGCTCCATGCGCGTGCAGCGCACCTCGACGACGTCGCCGTTGCCGTTGCCCGCGATCTCGGTCGGGTTGGTGAGGAACAGGAAACGCGCGCCCTCCTCGACCGCGTTGTAGTATTCCTTGCGGCTGCCGGGCATGTTGGCGAGGTCGCGGCGGTAGACGCAGGTGACCTCGGCCGCGCCGCTGCGGAGCGCGGTGCGCAGGCAGTCCATCGCGGTGTCGCCGCCGCCGAGCACGACCACACGCTTGCCAGCCACGTGGATCGGCTCGCCCTCGACGAGGGGCGAGTCGACGTTCTTCTGGATCAGGAACGGCAGCGCGTCCACGACGCCGCGGAGATTGGCGCCGGGGATGTCAAGCGGCTTCGGCTGCTGCGCGCCGACGCCGAGGAAGACCGCGTCGAACTTCCCGCGCAGCGCCTCCAGCGGCACGTCCCAGCCGATCCGCACGCCCAGCCGGAACTCGACGCCGCGCCGGACCAGCAGGTCGACGCGGCGCTCGACGACGTGTTTCTCGAGCTTGAAGGCCGGGATGCCGTTCACCAGCAGGCCGCCGGGGATGAGCTGCGATTCGAAGACGGTGACGCCGTAACCGAGCTTCGCCAGCTCGTCGGCGCAGGCCAGGCCGCCGGGGCCGGAGCCCGCGACCGCGACGCGCCGGCCGTTGGCGGGAGCCTGCACCAGTTCGAAGGCGCCGTGGCGGAAGGCGTATTCGTTGATGAAGCGCTCGACGGCGCCGATGGCGACGGCGTCGGTCTTGGAGGTAAGGATGCAGGAGCCCTCGCACAGTTTTTCCTGCGGGCACACGCGCGAGCAGATCTCGGGCATGTTGCTCGTGCTGCGCGAGAGCGCGGCGGCGCCGAGGAAGTCGCCCGCGGCCGTGAGGGCCAGCCACTCGGGGATGCGGTTGTTGAGGGGCAGGCCTGGACGCAGCCGGGCGTGGGGCACTGGATGCAGCGCGCGGCCTGGGCGCGCACGGTGGCCTCGTCGAACTCGCGGTAGATCTCGTGAAAATCGGCCACGCGCTCCTCCGCGGTCCGCTTCGGCGGCGAGGCGCGGCCGATGGTGGACCAGGCATATTTCGCGGTGTGCGGTTGGAGTTGGGGCGGCATTCGTGGGGGATCCGACCGACGAGAGGATGCCGATTCATCGGCACGTTGACCCGCCGCCTGTTGCGGAACGCTGCGCAGCGCTTGCGTGTAGCGCAAACTGCGGGCTCGCGCTGTGTCGGTCGGAGGTCCGAATGGACAACCGGCGCGGATCTTGCGATCCGCGCCGGCGTCACTGACCTATGAACCGAGGGTAACTAAGAGCAAAGGGGTCTGCTCGGGGAAAGGGACGGTTACTTGCCCTGGATGCCGCCGTTGTGGCAGTCGGCGCACTTGAGCTCCTCGTCGTATTCGCCGCCGGGGTGCTTGAACTCGAGGCCGGTGGGGGAAATCGTGGCCAGCTCGGCGGTCTTGCCCTGGGCGATGATCGAGTGGCACGAGGTGCAGTCGCTGGCCTTCACGGACTCGCCGCTGGCGGTCTTGTGCTTGTCGTCGTGGCAGCGGAAGCAACCGGGCCAGTCCTTGTGGCCGATGTTGTTCGGGTAGACCCGCCAGTCGGCCTTGCGGTCGACGTAGATGGTCGCGGCGAAGGTCTTCTGCACGCCGGCGATGAGTGCCGGAAGATCGGCGTCGTCCTTGAACTTGTTGCGGAGGAAGTCGGCGATCTTGGTCGGGGCCTCGACGTCGTTCTTGATGTCCTTCTGGAGCATGGCCTGGACGGCGACGCGCTTGACGTTGGGGAACTTGGTCGGGATCTCGCCGAGGGCCATGGCGCGCTCGACGGCCTCGTTGGCGGTGGGGAAGACGTGCGCGGGGCGGTTGTGGCAGTCGATGCAATCCATCTCGCGGATGGCGCCGGCGGGCGGCTCGCCCTTGAACTCCTCGTTGCGGTAGATGCGGGCGCTGCCGTCCTTCTTGTTCGTGACGCGCATCCAGACGATGTCCTGGCGGTCGGCGTCGGCGGCGTAGTATTCGACGGTGCTGTCCGGTGAGACGTGCCAGTGGATGCCGGCGAGCGGGCTGCCCGGCCGGCCGGAGTTCACGTGCATCAGCATGCGGATCGAGACGGCGGTGTTCTTCTTGTCCGACAGGTAGTGGTCGAACGACATGTCGATGTTGCCGTGGAATTTCTCCGGCCAGTGGCACTTTTCGCAGGTCTCGCGCGCCGGGCGGAGGTTGTGCACCGGCGTGTCGATCGGGCGGTTGTAGTTGTCGAGGATGTAGCCGTAGAGCTGGCGGGTGCCGTTGAGCTTGGCCTTGATGAAGGCGGCGGCGCCGGAGCCGACGTGGCATTGGACGCAGTCGACGCGCGCGTGCGCCCCGCGCTGGTAGGTCTGGAACTCGGGGTTCATCGCCTGGTGGCAGACCTGGCCGCAGAACTGGGTGGACTCGGCGTAGTGGTAGGTCTGGTAGCTGCCGAAGGCGGAAAGGAGGAGGAAGCCGACGCCGGCGGCGCCGAAGAGGACGAGGCGGCGGCGCTGGGCGGGGTCGTGGAAGTTCAGGCGCCACTTGTCGGGCATGGTCTCGCCGTGCTTCTCGAGCCAGCGGCGCTGGGCCCAGCCGCCGAAGAGGATCATCGCGAGGCCGGCGATGAGGAAGCCGGGGGCGACGAGATAGGTGAAGATGCCGAGATACGGGTTCTTGTTCGAGCCCGTGAGGTCCATCCAGGTCAGGAGCGCGAAGGAGAAAAGGGCGCCGACCGCGATGACCGCGCCGATGGCGCTGATCCAGTTGTTGTAGTTCGAGCGCGGCTTGAGCGGCGCCGAGGAGGTGGAGGGGGGCTCGGAGGACATGGTCGTGGGTGGTCGCGAGGGGTGAGGAAGAAAAGAGCCGGCGGTCGGGTTAATCGGCCGCCGGCTCTCGAGAGTGCCGCGTCAGGGCGGCGTCAGGCCTTGAACTTGCGGATGAAGGCGACGAGGTCCTTGGCGTCCGCCTCGGACAGCTCTTCCTTGAAGCCCTTCATGCGCTCCTTGCCGTTCTCGCCTTTGACGCCGTCGAGGATGGCCTTGACCATTTCCTCGTCCTTGAGCTCGGCCTGAATCTTCGCGTCCGTGTAGTCACGGATCTTGAGTTTCTTGCCTTGCTTGGTCTGGCCCTTGCCGTCCGCGCCGTGGCAGGAGGCGCAGGAGTTTTCCCAGTTTTCGGAAGCGGGGGCGCCGTAGGAGGCGCCGGCCGCGAGGGCCAGCACGAGGCTGGCGACAGCGATCTTTGACGTGGTATTCATGGATAAGACTATTTGGCGAAGCGCTCGCTCAGAAGCGATACTGGAGCTTCGCGTAGATGAGGTGAGCGGTGAAATCGGCGGCGCCGAGCGACACCACATCCTCGTTCTTCGCGTAGGAATACTTGAGGGAGAGGGTCGTGCGGCGGTCGATCCGGCGCACCAGCGTCGCGGAAGCGACCTGATACTTGTTGTCCGAGCCAAACGGAACCGTGAGCGTCGAGTTGTTCACGTAACTGTCGCGGGTGCGATAGCTCATGTAGTCGACGAAGAGATCGGTCTGATCGTCGAGGACGTAACCGCTGCTGAGGTTCCACGTGGTGTAGTTGGCCTTGCTCTCGGGCAGGATGCCGGCGATCGCGCCAGTGGCGTCGTTGGCGGGCGTGTGGAGCTTGTCCTGCACGTAGTTGACGCTGCCGGTCAGGAACCAGCGGGGCAACGGATTCCAAGTGACGCTTTCAGCCAGGATGCTTTGCTCGTTGTTCATCGTTTCGCCGAACGCGAGGCCCACTTCCTGGCTGCGGATAATGGTCTTCGCATAGTCGTAACGCGTGACGGAGCGCAGGTTCGGCAGCACGCGCCAGCTGTAGCGGATGTTGAAATCGTTGGTTTCAAAATCCTGATTGGCGATGTAAGCCGGATAGCGGTCGGACGAGGTGATGCTGTTCGGCGTGGTGTCACGGATTGCATCGTAGTCGTTCTGGCGCGCCTTGTAGTAGTATTGCACCGCGACGGTGTGCCCCGCCCGCGGATACCAATTCATCGTGGCGGCGATCTTCTGGGTGTCACGCTTCAGCTCGGTGTCGCGATCGATCGCGATCGACTCGGCCGGCGTGCCGGGCTCGGCGATGCTCGTTTCGGCGAGCGTGCCATCGGAGGTCGAAACCTCGCCCTTGAGGTTGAGCGAGACGTTCGCGATGCCGGTGTAACGCGCCTCGGCGCCGTAGGTATAGGTCTTCCAGCTCTTCTCGCTATCGGCTTGGAGTTCCTCGATGGCGGTGACGAAGCTCGGCGCGTTGCCCACGTTGGTCTCTTCGAACTCGATGCGGTTGTTCCACGTCGTCTTCTCGAAGCGGAACGCGGGAGTGACCACCAAATTCTCGATCGGGGTGTAGAGCAGGCTGATCGTGGCGATCGACTGCGTCATCTCAGATTCGCCAAGATTCATCCCGGGGAGAGCATAGAAGCCTTCATCGTGCCACTGCCGGTTCGGCGCGGTGGCGCTGAACGCCGAGTCGAACGAACCGCCCGTGATGCGGCTGGCGCTCAGGACGGTGTCGTATTTCGTGCGGGCGACCGCGGTGTTCAGCTTGATGAACTCCGTGATGTCCGAGGAAAACGTGCCGCGGATCTGGTTCATGTCGAAGTCCTGGCCTTCCTTGTTCGTCGTGTAGCGCTGCGTGGTGGACTCAAACGGACGACGGACGGTGTAGCGACCGTTGGTATAGTCGCCCTTGTCGACACGGTAAGCGATGGTCCAGGCGTTCTTCTCGCCGGTTTTCGCGATCGTGCCTTTGACGATGTGGCGCTTCTCGTCGAACTTCAGGTAAGTCGGGCTGATGTTACGGGTCGCCGCCGCGCTGACCGCCAGTCCGGTGTCGCCCCATGAGGTCGAATCCTTCATGCCGTCGCGCGTGATGTAATCGTAGCGCAGCACGAAGCTCGGGAGGTCCGGCTTGGTGAGCCCGGCCTCGAACCAGAGGTTGGAACGGTCAACATAGAGATCCTCGTTGTAGAGGCTCAGGCGGAAGCCGTTGGTCGGCCAGACACCACCGGAACCGTCGTAGTAGGTGCGGAACGACTTGTAGCCGAACAGCAGGTAGCCCACGTCCTGCTTCGTCAGCGAGAGATCGAGCAGGTAATCGTTGTTACCAGCGATCGCCCGGCCGCGGAGTTTGAACGTGAGGCCCTCGGCGAGGTCCTGGGTGTAATAGAGGCTCTCGATGCCGCCGAAGCCGTCTTTATGCACTTGGGTGCGTTGCTGGAAACCAGCGCGGTCGCCCGACTGTAGATTGTAGCCGGCGGCGAGATCGATGTAGTTTTCGAGGGCGGGTTCCTTTTCCGCCGCAGTGAGAGAAGGTAGACCCAGCGTGCTCGCGCAGGCGAGCAGGCAGAGGGATCCACGGACGGTGTGGAGAAAAGCAGGTGTTTTCATCGCAGGTCCTGAAGAAAGGTTGGGTTAGAAGCGGAGGGACGAGCTGACGTGAGAGCCGTGAACGGCTTCGTGGCAGCCAGCGGACCAGCAGGTGCCGCGGCTCAGGAAGGAGCCGTGGTCGCGACCACCGATCATGATTTGGCCGGACGAGGTGTTTTGCTGGAAGTGGCACTGCAAGCACAGGTTCGCGTTGCGGGCCTTCAGCATCTTGGCGTTCATCGAGCCGTGCGGGCTGTGGCAGACGACGCAGCCTTCGCGCGACGCTTCGTGTTCGAACACGTAGGGGCCGCCTTGCGAGGTGTGGCACTTCAAGCAGGTGCTGTTGATGCTGCCCTCGTTGGTGGTGTCGCCTTGCGCAACCGCGTCTCCGCTGTGCGGATTATGGCAGTCGCTGCAGCTCATTTTGCCGGACATCACGGGGTGATTGCTCGGCAGGCTGAACTCGCCACGCTTGTCGAGGTGGCATTGGAAGCACGTCTCGGGCGAAGTGCCCGGATTCACGATCGTGCCGGCGCCGCCGCCCGCTTTCACGTGCACCGAGCCGGGTCCGTGGCAGGACTCGCAGCCGATGTCCTGCGCGTTGCCGCCTTTCGCGGCCAGTTTGGCGTGCGTTGCCGAATGGAAACCCTTGGCGGTCTCCTCGTGGCATTGCGCGCATTTGTTCGAACCGACGTAGGTCGCGCCCGCGATTTGCGGCGGGGCGACGATCGTGCGATTCGAAACGACGCACGATGCGAGAAGAAGTCCCCAAATGGCGGCTCCTCCGAAGATCAGTGTGCTTTTTGTCCAGCGAGTGCTCATGGCTGAAGCAGGGTTAGGTTTTGGTTTGGGTCTCCCGTTGGTGTTCTATTCGCAAAAATTATTTGGGCAGCGCGGCCAGTCTCTCAGAAAGCTCTGCTAATGACTCCGCAGGCCTTGCGGACGTGTGTGCAGGGGTTGTGTGCGCTTTCGCTCTGAAAAATAGAACATGGACGCGAGGGGGTGGCATCCTGAGCGACCTGGCCCGCCCGCGCTTCAGGAAAAACCGCGGATTCGCAACCCGCAGCATGCACCAGACAACAGATGCGGAGCCGGTTCACAACCCCAGAAACTCCATCGCGCAGCCGGCGGCGAGGATGGTGCCTCCGGCGACGGCGTGGGAAAAGCGCTCGAGCCGCGGCAGGGCGATGAGGCGCGCGCCCTGGCGCGCCAGCAACACCACCGCGAGCATCGAGCCGATCGTCAGCGCGCTGAACGCGCCCACGACCACCCCCACATCGCTCCAGCTCCCCTGGGTCGCCGGATACATTACGAGCGGAATCATCGGCTCACACGGGCCGAAGACGAAAATCGTGAACAGGATCCACGGCGTGAGCCTGAAGCCCTCCGTCTCGCCGTGCGGATGCGCATGCGCGCCGCCGTGCGCGTGCGCATGCGCGTGGTCGCGCCCGCCGTGGGTGTGCGCGTGCGCGTGCGTCCGCGCGCGGAGCGCCTTCTTCAGGCCCCAGGCGAAGTAAACCGCGCCGAACGCGATCATCGCCCACGCCGCGAGGTTGCCGCGGATCTCCTCGACGAACTGCACGTGCTCCAGCCCGTAGCCGAAGATCACGCCGGCGACCGCGAGCAGCACCGAGCTGCCCACGTGCCCCACCCCGCACAGCGCGGTCCAGAACGCCGTGCGCGCGACCGACCAGCGCCGCGCCCGGCCCATGACGATGAACGGCAGGTAATGGTCCGGCCCGGCGAGCGTGTGCAGCACCGCGACGCCGGCCGTGCTCGCCAGCAGCACCGACAGCTCGGGGCGGCTGAGCACGTGGGCATGGAACTCCGCGTTCACGCGTGCGTCGGCGCCGCGAGCCGGGCGGCGTGCGCGTGCATCGCGTGCACGACCTCGGGCACCGCCGCCGCCACCGCGGGCGACAGGTCGGTGCACATGGGTTTCAGCTCCTCCACCGAGATCGTGTAGAGGTGGATGCGGGGCAGCTGCCCGAGCAGGGCCGCGGCCGCGAAAAGGTCCTTCAACCCGAAATCGTGCGCGCCCAGCCCACGCGGCAGGTCGCCCACTTGGCGGGGTTGAAGGAAGGTGATGGTGCCGGCCGGCTGGCCGTCGCGCGTGGCGTCGACCATGACCACGTCCCGGAAGCCTTCGAGCTCGAGCAGCAGGTTCACGCCGCCCGTGCCGCCGTCGAGCGTGCGCACGCCGAACAGCGGCGGCTGTGCCTCGAGCTCGCGGACGACGTGGATGCCGACCCCTTCGTCCCCCATGAGCCAGTTGCCGACGCCGAGCAGCAGGACCTGCGGGGCGGACTCCGGCGCCCCGATCTCACGGGACGCCGGTGCGGCGGAAAGCTCATCGAGACCGATCATGCTTGGTTAAGGCTTCGATGGCTTGGTCGGCAGGCCGGAGATGCCGGTGGCGTGCTCGGCCTGCGCCTTGCCCTTTTCCATGAACTTCCAGCCGCCGATGATGGACGTCAGCACGCCGTGGCCCTCCACGTAGTCGTGATACATCACGAGGTAGACGTGGATGAACACGAAGATGCCGAACAGCCACGTCACCGCGTAGTGGAAGACGCGCAGGTTCTGCTCGCTGCCGAACAGCGGCACGACCCAGGCGAAGAGCTGCGGGAACCAGTGGTCGCTCATCGGCGCGTAGAGCGCGAAGCCCGACGCGACCTGGAACAACGTGAGGAGTCCCGTGCCGGTGTAGGTGAAGTAGGCGACGGAGTTGTGGCCGAGGTTGCGCATCGGCTTGTAGCGCGACTGGAGGACGTCGACGGTCATGACGTCCACGACCTGCTTCATCTGCGCCTTGGACAGCGGGAAGAAGTTGCGCCAGTTGGCGTATTTGTTGCCGACGAGCGACCAGTAGAGGCGGAACATGAAGTTCCCCAGGAACACGTAGGCGGTGACGAAGTGGACGAGGCGCAGCTTCCCGAACCAGAAGCTGAACGCCGCCTCGCCCGAGTTCATGAACGCCGGCGGATGCGCGATGAAGTAGCCCGTCGTGCAGAGCGTGACGATGCAGAGCGCGTTGATCCAATGGAACCAGCGCACCGGCTGCTGCCACACGTAGACCCGTTGATAGTCGTGTGAGGGCATGGGAGCCTCCGGGTTACTTCACCAGCAACTCGTGACGCGCGATCTCCTTCTTGTCCTCGTAGAGATGGACAGCGCAGGCGAGGCACGGGTCGAACGAGTGGATGGTGCGGATGATTTCGAGCGGCTGGTGCGGATCGTGCACCGGCGTGCCGATCAGCGAAGCCTCGTAGGCGGAGCGCTGGCCCCGGCCGTCGCGCGGCGAGGCGTTCCAGGTGCTCGGAACCACCAGCTGGTAGTTCGCGATCTTCTGGTCGCCGATGACGATCCAGTGCGCGAGCGCGCCGCGCGGCGCCTCGGTGCAGCCGACGCCCTTCGCCATCTTCGGCCAGGTGCTCGGCTCCCACTTTTCGCGCGTGAACGTGCGGGTGTCGCCCGCCTTGAGGTTCGCGAGGAGGGTGTTGAAGAACTCGAGGCCCCACTTCGCCGCGAGCTGCGACTCGATCGCGCGGGCCGCGGTGCGGCCGAGCGTCGAGAACAGCACGGACGGCGGCGCCTTGAGCGCGCCGAGCGCATCGGTGACGGCGCCCTTGATGTCGTCGTTGCCCGCGGCGTAGCCGACGAGCATGCGCGAGAGCGGGCCGACTTCCATCGCGTGGCCCTTCCAGCGCGGCGTCTTCAGCCAGGAATACTTCTTATCGACGTCGAGGTGCTCGTAGGGGGGCTTCGGGCCGGAATACTTCAGGCTCGTCTCGCCGTCCCACGGATGCAGGCCGCCCTGCTTGGAGTATTCATACCACGAGTGGTCGATGAACTCCTTGATGCCGTCCTGGTCGTCCTTCGGATCGACCGGGTGGACCTCGTTCAGGTTGCGGCCGAGGATGGCGCCGCGCGGGAACTTGAAGCTCTTCACGTCGGCGAAGCCGTTGGTCGGCAGGTCGCCGTAGACGAGGTAGTTTTCCAACCCGCCGCCGATGCCGGCCCAGTCGAGGTAGAACGGCGCGACCGCGAGCACGTCGGGGATGTAGACCTGCTCGATGAACTCCTTCGCGCGCTGCAGCGTCTGGCCGACGAAGGCGAGGCGCTCGGCGTTGATGGCGTTGGCCTCGTCGAGGTTGATGGCGCAGGGCACGCCGCCGACGAGGTAGTTCGGGTGCGGGTTCTTGCCGCCGAAGATCGTGTGGATCTTCACGATCTCCTTCTGCCATTCGAGGGCCTCGAGGTAGTGCGCCACCGCCATGAGGTTGGCCTCGGGCGGGAGCTTGAAGGCCGGGTGGCCCCAGTAGCCGTTGGCGAAGATGCCGAGCTGGCCGCTCTCGACGAATTTCGTCAGGCGCTTCTGGAGTTCGCTGAAGTAGTTCGGCGAGCTCTTCGGATACTTCGACAGCTTCTGCGCCAGCGCGGAGGTGGCGACCGGGTCGGCCTTCAGCGCGCTGACGACATCGACCCAGTCCAACGCATGCAGGTGGTAGAAGTGCACCACGTGGTCATGCATGTATTGGGTGCAGAACATGATGTTGCGGATCAGTTCCGCGTTGGCGGGGACCTTGATGTCGAGGGCGTCCTCGACGGAGCGGACGGAGGCCAGCGCGTGCACGGTGGTGCAGACGCCGCAGACGCGCTCGCAGAACGCCCAGGCGTCGCGCGGGTCGCGGCCGCGGAGAATGATCTCCAGGCCGCGCACCATCGTGCCGGCGCTCCAGGCATCGACGATCTTGCCGTCTTTCACCTCCGCCTCGATGCGGAGGTGGCCTTCGATGCGGGTGACAGGATCAACTACAATTCTTTCGCTCATGGTGTGGCTCCTCCGGGGTTAGGATTTGGACTCCGGGTTGTCCTTCTCGGCCTGCTCGGCGTTCTCGCCGGCATGTTCGCCGATCTCGTGGCGCTTGCGGATATTGGTCATCACGGCGTGGACGGCTGCGCCGCCCGCCGAGGCCGCGAGCGCGGCGAGGCCGAGCTTGTCGGCGGTCTGCTCGATGCCGAAGCCCGGGAAGGCCGGCACGCGCTGGTAGAAGGGCCCGTTGTCCCAGAAGTTCGCCTCGGAGCAGCCGATGCAGGGATGGCCCGACTGGATCGGGAAGCTGACGCCGCCGTTCCAGCGGATCGTGCCGCAGGCATTGTAGGTGGAGGGGCCGCGGCAGCCGACCTTGTAGAGGCAGTAACCCTTGCGGGCGTTCTCGTCGTCGAAGCTCTCGACGAAGAGGCCGGCGTCGTAGTTCGGCCGGCGGTAGCACGTGTCGTGCACGCGGCGCGAGTAGAACGCCTTCGGGCGGCCGAGATTGTCGAGCTGCGGAATGCGGTCGAAGGTCAGCAGGTGCACGAGCACGCCGGCCATGACCTCGGCGATGGGCGGGCAGCCCTGGACGTTCACGATCGGCTTGCCGCCGATGACCTTGTGGATCGGCTTGGCGGACGTCGGATTGGGCTTCGCGGCCTGCACGCAGCCGGAGCAGGCGCAGTTGCCCCACGCGACGACGGCTTTGGCGTCCTTCGCGACTTCCTCGGCGATCTGCAGTGCGGTCTTGCCGCCGATGCAGCAGTAGACGCCGTCCTCCGCCGTTGGGACCGAGCCCTCGATGCAGAGGAGATACTCGCCCTTGTAATTTTTGATCGTGTCCTGAAGGGATTTCTCCGCCTGGTGGCCGGAGGCGGCCATCAGGGTCTCGGAGTAGTCGAGCGAGACCTTATCCAGCAAAATGTCCGCGACGATCGGGTGCGAGCTGCGGATGAACGACTCGCTGCAGCACGTGCACTCCTGAAAATGCAGCCAGACGACCGGGAGGCGCTTCTTCGTCTCGAGCGCCTTGGTCATTTGCGCGACGCCGGTTTGCTCCAGCCCGATGCAGGCGCCCATCCAGGCGCAGAACTGCAGGAAGTCACGCCGGCTCACGCCGCGCGACAACATGTGTTCGTAGATCGTCTCCTCTTTCTTCTGGGGTTTCGTTGCCGATTCGATGTCCATGGTTGCGTGCGGCGCGCTCGGCGTGGATCGGGAAACGTCGCGTTAGGGTTGATTCAGATACAAGGGTGGACCGTTGGCCTGACTGCGCCGCCAGAGTAGCGGAGCGCGCGGATTGCGCATATGCACGCCTTGGCAAAGGGTGCGCAGTCGTTGGCGAAAATTCGCTCTCCGCTCGACGCCCGCGCTCGCCGGGTGCAATGCATTTCGCTATGCACGAGGTCGGCATCATCGAGTCCGCGCTCGAAGTGATTCGCCGCGAGGCGCGCGCCCATCACGCGACGCGCGTCACCCGCGTCGTCCTGCGCATCGGCGCCATCTCCGGGGTCGATGTCGACGCCCTGCGCTTCGGCTTCGAGGCCTGCACGCCGGGCTCCATCGCCGAGGGCGCCGCCCTCGAGATCGAGGGCGTGCCCGCCCGCGCCCACTGCCGGCACTGCGCGGCCGATTTCACCATCGAGGGCGGCTTCATCTTCCAGTGCCCCCGCTGCGCCGCCTTCTCCGGCGACGTCCGCTCCGGCCGCGAGCTCGAACTCTCCCGCCTCGAATTCTCCACCGCCGAAACTTCCGACCATGTCCGCTGACCAACCCGCCCTCGCCGACGACGGCATCCGCATCAACGCCCTCAACGGCGCCGCCGCCTCCCCCACCCGCGCGCTCTCCGCGCCGCTCTCCGCCGAGATCAGCGCCGCGCTCCAAGCCAGTCCCAAGGGCGAGGTCCAGGTCCGCTCCCTCGACCTCAGCATCCCGCTGCTGGAGAAAAACGACATCCTCGCCGAGCGGAACCGCGGCTACTTCCTCGGCCGCGGACTCCTCGCGCTCAACCTCGTCTCCTCGCCGGGCGCGGGCAAGACCACCCTCCTCGAGCGCACGCTGGACGAGTTCGGCCGCGAAGTCCGCTGCGCCGTCCTCGTCGGCGACCTCGAGACCGACAACGACGGCCGCCGCCTCAACCGCCCGCACGCCTCCGTCGCGCAGATCACCACCGGCACCGTCTGCCACCTCGACGCCGGCATGATCGCCCGCGGCGTCGAGGCGCTCGACCTCACCGGCGCGAAGGTCCTCTTCATCGAAAACGTCGGCAACCTCGTCTGCCCCGCCTCCTTCGACCTCGGCGAACAGATCCGCGTCGTCCTGCTCTCTACCACCGAGGGCGAGGAGAAGCCGCTCAAGTATCCGCCGATCTTCAAGTCCGCCCACGTCGTCCTCCTCACTAAGGTCGACGTCGCCGACGCGCTCGGCTTCAACCGCTCGCTCGCGATCGAGAACATCCGCCGGATCGCCCCGCAGGCACAGATCATCGAAGTCTCCTCCCGCACCGGCGAAGGCCTCGCGCAATGGTATGACTACCTGCGCGCCCGCCTGCCGAAAGCCTGACTCCCGCCTCTCCGTCCTCCGCCATGTCCGCCTCCCCCACGCTCACCGACACGCTGCTCCGCGTCCGCGGCACCGTGCAGGGCGTGGGCTTCCGGCCCTTCGTGCATCGCACCGCCGTCCGCCTCGGCCTGCACGGCTGGGTGCGCAACGACGCCGAGGGCGTCCTCCTCCGCGTCGCCGGCGAGGCGGCGCAGATCGCCGCGCTCGTCGACGCCCTGCAGCATCACCCGCCGCCCGCCGCGTCCGTCGCGTCGGTCGAGCGCCTCGAGCCGGCGGCCGGCGACCCGCCCGTCGGCGCGCACTTCGCCATCAGCGAGAGCGACACCAGCCGCGGCTCCGCGCCGAGCGCCACCACGCCGCCCGACCTCGCGCTCTGCGCCGATTGCGAACGCGAGCTGCTCGATCCGACGGACCGCCGCCACCTCTACCCGTTCATCAACTGCACCCAGTGCGGGCCGCGCTACTCGCTGATCGAGCAGCTGCCCTACGACCGCCCGCGCACCACCATGCGGGCCTTCCGGATGTGCCCGGCCTGCGAGCACGAATACCGCGACCCGCTCGACCGCCGCTTCCACGCCGAGCCCAACGCCTGCCCCGCATGCGGCCCGCAGCTCAGCCTGACCGATCCCGCCGGCAACCGCGTCGCCGAGCCGCGCGACGCCATCAACGCCACCGTCGCCGCCCTGCGCCGCGGTGAGATCGTGGCTGTGAAGGGCCTGGGCGGCTTCCACCTGATGTGCGACGCCGCCAACGACCCGGCCGTCTCCGAGCTCCGCCAGCGCAAGCACCGCGAGGAGAAGCCGCTCGCGGTCATGTTCCCCAACCTCGCCGCGCTGCGCGACTGCGCCGACCTCCCGCCCGCCGCGGAAAAACTGCTCACCGCGCCCGAGGCGCCCATCGTCCTCGTCCGCCGCCTCGCCGGCAGCCGCCTCGCCTACAGCCTTGCGCCCAACAATCCCTGGCTCGGCGCCCTCCTGCCCTACACGCCCCTGCACGTCCTGCTGCTCCGCGCCTTCGGCGGCCCGCTCGTCGCCACCAGCGCCAATCTCTCCGAGGAGCCGCTCTGCACCGACAACGCCGAGGCGCGCGAACGCCTCTGCGGCATCGCCGACCTGCACCTCGC
The DNA here is from genome assembly GCF_047777955.1 of Oleiharenicola sp. Vm1. Lineage (GTDB taxonomy): Bacteria > Verrucomicrobiota > Verrucomicrobiia > Opitutales > Opitutaceae > Didemnitutus. The sequence continues at coordinate 1,826,272 of NZ_CP180537.1, read as the reverse complement.
GCACGACCGCCCCATCGCCCGCCCGGTCGACGACTCCGTCGTCCGCCTCGCACGCACCGGCCAGCCGATCCTGCTCCGCCGGGCCCGCGGCCACGCCCCGCGCCCGCTGCGCCTCCCGGACGAGCTGCCCGAGACCACGCTCTGCGTCGGCGGCCAGATGAAGAACACCGTCGCCGTCGCCTCCGGCCGCCAGGTCGTGCTCAGCCCGCACCTCGGCGACCTCGGCAACGCCACCACGCAGGCCGTCTTCGAGCGCACCGTCGCCACGCTGGGCGAGCTCTACGAGGCGCGCCCGGCGCTCGTCGTCCACGACAAGCACCCCGACTACGCCTCCACCCACTTCGCCGGCCGCACCGGGCTCCCGCAGCTCGCCGTGCAACACCACCTCGCCCACGTCCTCGCCTGCCTGCTCGAGCACGAGCACCCCGCCGACGATGTCCTCGGCGTCGCCTGGGACGGCACCGGCTACGGCGAGGACGGCACCGTCTGGGGCGGCGAGTTCATCCTCCTCGAAAAGGGCCGCGCCACGCGCTTCGCCCGCCTGCGTCCGTTCCGCCTGCTCGGCGGCGACGCCGCGGTGAAGGACTCGCGCCGCGTCGCCCTCGGCCTCGGCCACGAGATGGACCTGCTCGGTCCGCTCTGCGCCCGCTTCCGCTTCTCGCCGCTCGAGCATGCCACGCTCCAGCAGATGCTCGTGCGCGGACTCAATTCCCCGCTCTGCTCCAGCGGCGGCCGGCTCTTCGACGGCGTCAGCGCCCTGCTCGGCCTCTGCCTGCGCAACAGCTTCGAGGGCCAGGCGCCGCTCCACCTCGAGGCCGCCGCATCGCGCGCGCCGGGGGCGCGCACCGCCCTGCCGTTCGACGTCGTGCGCGCCGCCACGCCGGGCGCGATGCTCGACGTCGACTGGGCCCCGGCCATCTCGCAGCTCCTGCGCGACCCGCGCGGTCCGGACGAGGTCGCCGCCGATTTCCACCGCGGCCTGGCCCGCGCGATGGTGGCCGTGGCCACCGAGGCCGGCGTCGGCACCGTCGCGCTCACCGGCGGCTGTTTCCAGAACGCCCTCCTGCACGACCTCGCCACCGAGGCTCTCGGCAACGCCGGCTTCAAGGTCCTGACCCACCGCCAGCTTTCTCCCAACGACAACTCCATCGCCGCCGGCCAGGCCCTCGCGGCGCTCTGGGGCCTCACCTCCGTCGACCTCCCGTCATGACCGCCGTGCTTTTCATTCCCGCCGTGCTCGTCTTCCTCCTCGTCCTGGTCCTCGCCGACCAGACCCGCCGCAACTGACGCGCCGCGATCAGCAATCTGCCCGGATCCGAAACTCCGGTTTTCGACTCTCAACTCTCATCTCTCAACTCTCAACTGCGCCGCTTCGCAGCGCCTCCCCATGTGCCTCGCCGTCCCCGGTAAAGTCGTCGAAATCCTCGGCGACGATCCCCTCCTCCGCTCCGCCAAGGTCAGCTTCTCCGGCGTGATCAAGCAGGTCAGCCTCACCTGCACGCCCGAAGCCAAGCTCGGCGATTACGTCCTCGTCCACGTCGGCGTCGCCATCAGCACCGTCGACCCCGAGGAAGCCGCGCAGACCTTCGAATACCTCAAGCAGATGGGCGAACTCGACGGCATCGAGCTGCCCGCTTCGCCTGAGGTAGGGGGCGTTGTCCCCAACGCCCCTGGGCCGTTGGGGACAACGGCCCCTACCGCCAACCCATCGTCCGCATCGTCGCTGTCCACCCCATGAAATACGTCGACGAATACCGCGACGCCGCGCTCGTCCGCAAACTCGCCGACGCCATCGCGCGCGTCACCACGCGTCCGTGGACGATCATGGAAATCTGCGGCGGCCAGACGCACGCCATCGTGAAGTTCGGCCTCGACGATCTCCTCCCGAAAAACATCACGCTCGTCCACGGCCCCGGCTGCCCCGTCTGCGTCACCAGCGCCGACCTCATCGACCAGGCCGTCGAGCTCACCCTGAAGCACGGCGCGATCCTCTGCTCGTTCGGCGACATGCTGCGCGTGCCCGGCAACGGCATCGACCTCCTCACCGCCAAGGCTCGCGGCGGCGACGTCCGCATCGTCTACTCGCCCCTCGACGCCGTCGGCATCGCCAAGGCCAACCCGACGAAGCCGGTCGTGTTCTTCGCCGTCGGCTTCGAGACCACCGCACCCGCCAACGCCATGTCCGTGCTCCTCGCCGAGCGCGACGGCGTGAAGAATTTCTCCATTCTCACCTCGCACGTCCTCGTGCCGCCCGCGATGCGCGCCATCCTCGGCTCGCCCGACAACCGCGTGCAGGGCTTCCTCGCCGCCGGCCACGTCTGCACGATCATGGGCGTCGAGGAATACGGCCCGATCGCGAAGGAATACGGCGCGCCGATCATCATCACCGGCTTCGAGCCCGTCGACATCCTCGAGGGTATCCTGCTCTGCGTGAAACAGCTCGAGTCCGGCCGCGCCGAGGTGGAGAACGCCTACTCCCGCGCCGTCCGCACCGAGGGCAACACGCACGCGCGCACGATCGTCGAAACCGTCTTCGAAGTCGCCGACCGCGACTGGCGCGGCATTGGTGTCATCCCGCAAAGCGGTCTCGCCGTCCGCGCGAAATACGCCGCCTACGACGCCGCGAAACGCTTCCCGCTCACGACCACCGCCGACCACGGCTGCACCGAGTGCATCAGCGGCGAGATCATGCGCGGCGTGAAGAAGCCGCACGACTGCCCCGCCTTCGGCACCCGCTGCAAACCCGAGCACCCGCTCGGCGCCCCGATGGTCAGCAGCGAAGGCGCCTGCGCCGCCTATTACCGCTACCGCAGCCGCACGCTGGAACCCGCCGCGACCTGATTGCCCGCATCGTCTGTTGTAGGGCGGGGTCTCCGAACCCCGCCGCAAACGCGTGCCGCATCGCGCCTCCGCTCAGCAAATCCGCGGCAGCTGTTCGCCGCTGAGGCGGTCGACGATGCGCTCGGCGCCGATCACGCTGCGCTGCGTCACCTGGCCGGCGGGGCCGGGCTTCACCTTGCCGATGATCGTCGCGGCCCCGGCGTTGTCGGTCGCGGTGCGGTTGATGAGCTCGACCGCCTGCGCGGCCTGCGTTTCGGGCAAGATGCAGACGAAGCGGCCCTCGTTCGCCACGTAGAGCGGATCGAGGCCGAGGATCTCGCAGGCGCCCTGCACCATCTCGCTCACCGGCACCTTCGCGGCGTCGATCGCGAGCGCGAGCTTTGCCTGCTCGGCGATTTCCACGAGCGACGTCGCCAGGCCGCCACGCGTGAGGTCGCGCAGGCAGTGGATTTCCAGACCCGCCGCGAGCAGCGCCTGCACCGGCGCCACGAGCGGGGCGCAATCGCTCGTGATCTCGCTCTCGAAGCTCAGGTTGGCGCGCGTGGCCATGATCGCCATGCCGTGCCGGCCGAGGTCGCCGCTGAGCACGATGGCGTCGCCCGCGCGCACGCTCGTCGGCGCGACGGTCAGCGGGGTCTCGATCACGCCGACACCCGCGGTCGTGACGTAGAGGCCGTCGCCTTTGCCGCGCTCGACGACCTTCGTGTCGCCGGTGACGATCGCGACGTTCGCGCGCTCGGCGGCCTCCTGCATCGACGCGACGATCTTCCGCAGCGTCTCGACGGGAAAGCCCTCCTCGAGGATGAAGCCCGCGCTCAGCCACAGCGGCATCGCCCCGCACATGCAGAGGTCGTTCACCGTGCCGTTGACCGCGATCTTGCCGATGTCGCCGCCGGGGAAAAACAGCGGGCTCACCACGTGCGAATCGGTCGTGAAGGCCAGCCGCCCGCCGCCGGGGAAGTTGAGCAGCGCGCCGTCGTGCTGCGCCTCGAGCGCCGCGTTGGCGAAGGCCGGACGGAACACCGCGTCGATCAGGTCCTGCGTGAGCTTGCCGCCACCGCCGTGACCGACCGTGATTTCCGTCTTGTGCGGCAACGGCACCGGACAGGTCGTGAAACCGGAAGGCGTGGGACCGGCGGAACTCATGCCGGCAGCCTAGAACTCCACCGCGAAAACCCGAGGCTGTTTCGTGCGCAGCCCGTGGCGTGCATTGCGCATGGTTTGCCGGCGCGCAGCGACCCTATGGTCCGGGGCGCCCCACCAGGCAAACTTCGCGCTCGGGGCCGACTCCGGTAGGGGCGGTTGCCATTAACCGCCCTTTTGGCGCGCCGCGAGTGGAGGGCCTGAGGGCCGTTGGGGACAACGGCCCCTACCCCGCTTCAGGTTGTTTTTGTGGGAGCGACCTTGGTCGCGGCACTCGATGCGCGCGGCCGCCTACTTCGCGTCCGGCGGCAGCGGCGGCAGCTCGGCGTGGCCGGGGGCGACGCGCGCCAGGTTCGGCGTCAGGTCCGCCGCGGTGCGCCGGCCGGCCCAGTCGATTCCGGCCGCGATCGTCGCCTGGAAATACTCCGACGCCCACACGTCCTCGCGGTGGCCGAGCGAGGTGTAGAAGACGCGCCCCTGGCCGTGCATCCGCGCCCAGGTGCATGGGTAGGCCGCGCGCTGGTATTCGAGCCCTTCCATGCCCGCGGTCTCCTGCACCTGGAGGACGTGCAGGTCGGGTGCGAAGTCCTTGAGCGAATACCACTCCTCCGCGAAACGCGTCGTCGCCGGCAGCGCCTGCAGCCCGGGAAAATCCGGCGCCACCACGCGGATCGCCGTCGCCTGCTGCTTGCCGTGGCGGATGAACTCGCCGCCGAGGAAGCGCACCCAGGGATGGGACTTCTCGCCGTGCGTCACCCAGCGGCCCGGCTCGAACTGGAACTTCACCTGCGGCTGCTCGCCGGTGTGCAGGCAGTCGGCGGTGCTGTGGCAGCCGACGAAGCCCTTGCCCGCCGCGACCGCCGCGTAGACGGCCTGCAGGCCGGCCTCGGTCACGGGCGGCTGGCCGTCAACGTTCGGCACGGCGCTGGTGAAGAAACCGCAGGTGTAGAAGAACAGGACGTCGAATTTCTCCAGAAACTCCGGCGTGATCTGCGTGCCGTCCTTCGTGAAGGTGAATTCGTAGCCGCGCTTCCTCCCCAGTTCGCCGAGGACCTGCTCCGCCCAGCTCGGCTGGCCGTTCACGCGCTTCACGACCGAGTGCTCGAAGTTGGCCGACTTGGAGAAGAACAGCACGCGCAGCGGCCGCGCGGCCGCATCGCTCGCGCGCGCAGCGGAAAAAAAGGCAGTCATCAGGAGAAACGCGGCGAGCAGCCGCGAGCAGAGGAATTGGAGGCGAGGCATGGAGATTTTAGTAACCACGAAACACACGAAAGACACGAAAAGAGCTCAACCCTCGAGGCGAGTCACCTGATACGGTCCCATACAATCGCCCGCGAATGTCGCGAATTCTCGCGAATAAAGTCGCGATCTTCGGAGCCATCGATCGGCACCGTCAACCGAGCGGAGAATTTCTTCCCTTTGAATTCGCGGCCATTCGCCCAATTCGCGGGAGTTCTTCTGGACAATAACCGTTGCGCGAAGCGAAGGATGCCACCGGGCGCCTGATCTCAGTCAGTTCCTTTTCGTGGATTTAGTGTGTTTCGTTGTTCTCCCTCAAAACGTCCGGCACAGCGCCGCCAGCCGGCGCACGCCTTCGCGCAGGCGCTCGGGCGTGGAGTTGGAGAAATTCAGGCGCAGGTGGTTCTTGCCGCCGTCGCCGGGGAAGAAGTCGCGGCCGGGCACGAAGGCCACTTTCTGCGCGATGGCGCGCTCGAGGAGCTTCAGCGCATCGAGGTCGGCCGGCCCGGTCACCCAGAGGAACATGCCGCCCTCGGGCTTCGTCCACGAGTAGCCGGCAGGCAGCTGCTCGCGCAGCGCGGCATCGAGGATGCCGAAGCGCTCGCCGTAGGCGCGGCGGATTTTCTCCAGGTGCTCCGGCTGCTTACCGCTGCTGAGGTAGCCGAAGGCCACGCGCTGGTCGAAGCTCGACGTGTGCAGGTCAGACGCCTGCTTGAGGATCAGCATGCGATTGAACACTTCCGCCGGCGCCACGACCCACCCGAGGCGAAAGCCCGGCGCGATGGTCTTCGAGAACGTGCTGACGTAGATGACGCGGCCGGCCGTGTCCCAGTGCTTGATCGGCGCCACGTCCACGCCGCGGTAGCGCAGCTTGCCGTAGGGGTCGTCCTCGATCACCCACAGGCCCTCGCGCGCGGCAATCTCGGCGAGCTTCCGGCGGCGCTCGGCGGTGAGCGTGATGCCGGTCGGGTTCTGGAAGCTCGGGATGGTGTAGAGGAACTTCGGGCGGTGCTGCTTGATCAGCTCCGGCAGCGCCTCGGGAATGAGGCCGTGCTCGTCCGTCGGCACGCCGACGAACTTCGCCTCGAAGGTCTGGAAGGCCTGGATGGCCGCGAGGTAGGTCGGGTTCTCCGTCAGCACGACGTCGCCGGCGTCGAGGAAAAGCTTGCCCGCGAGATCGAGGACTTGCTGCGAGCCGTTGGTGACGAGGACGTCCTCGCGCTGCGCCGCGATGCCGCGCGCGCCCATCTCGGCGGCGATCCACTCGCGCAGCGGCATGTAGCCCTCGCTCGGGCCGTATTGCAGCGCCTGGCTGCCTTCCTTGACCAGCACGGCATCGGCCGCGGCCCGGACCTCGGCGACGGGAAACAGCTCCGGGGCCGGCAGGCCGCCGGCGAAGGAAATCACGTCGGGCTGCGCCGTGACTTTCAGGATTTCGCGGATCGTGGAGGGGCGCATCGTCGCGAGGCGACGCGCGAAGGCATGGAGGGACTCGGACACGGCGTCATAACAGAGAGCCCCGGCCGCAAAAGCGAGCCGGGAGGCGCGGGCGTTTTCTGTCATGTCCCGGCCTAAGCGTCGGAGCAACGTCCGCTACTGGCGCGGCCGGCCGGTCGCTTCCTCCCGGGCCGCTGGCGGCCGGGCCTCACTTCTTCCCCAGCAGCTCCTCGGCGTGCGCGAGGGCGCTCTTGGCGTTGCGGTCGCCGAGCATGCGGGCGAGCTCGCCGACGCGCTGCTTGCGGCTGGTGTGGATCGGCTCGATGGCGACCGAGGCGCGGTCGCCACTCTGGTCCTTGGTCACGACGAGGTGGTTGGTCGCCTGCGCCGCGACCTGCGGGAGGTGCGTGACGCAGAGCACCTGGTGCTTGGCCGCGATGTCGGCCATCTTCTCACCCACGATGCGGCCGATCTCGCCGCCGACGTTGGCGTCGACCTCGTCGAACACCAGCAGCGGCACGTCGTCGATCGCCGCGAGCACGGTCTTGAGCGCCAGCATCACGCGCGCGAGCTCGCCGCTCGAGGCGATGCGGCTGAGCGGCAACGGCGCCTCGCCGACGTTGGGGAAAACAGGAACTCCACGCCGGTGTCGCCGTGCGCCGCCAGTTCCGGCAGGGCCGAGAACCGCACGCGGAAATCCGCCTTCTTGAAACCGAGCTGGACGATCACCTTCGCCGCCGCGCGCTCGAGCTGGCTGCCGGCCTTCTCGCGCGTGGCGCGGAGCTCGGCGGCGGCCTTCTTCGCGGCTTTCAGCGCGTCGCCGATCTGTTTCTCGAGTTTCGCCAGCGAGCCCTCGACGTCGCCCTGCAACTCCAGCCGGCGCCGCATCTCCTCGCGGGCCGCGATGACGGCCTCGAGCTTGGCGCCGTGGCGGCGCTTCAGGTCGAGCCAGCTGTTCATTTTTTCCTGCAGCAGCTCGGCTTGCTCCGCGTCGAAATTCAGCGAGGTCGCCAGCGCCGAGAATTCGGCGTCGAGATCGCCCAGTTCGACCGAGACCGATTGCAGCCGGTCCGCCAGCGCCCGGCTCGCCGCGTCAAACGACTCCAGCTGCCGCGCCTCGCGCAGCAGCGCCGCGACGCGCCCGAGCACGCCGTCCTCGCCGCTCAGGCCGGTGCTGAGCCCGGCCGCGAGCTGCACAATCTCCTGCGCGCTCTGCTGGCGCGTGAAATCCCGCTCGAGCGCCGCGATGGCCTCGTCGGTGAGCTCGAGCGCGTCGAACTTCTTCAGCTGCGCCCGCAGAAACTCGATCTGGTCCGGCGAGAGCTTGTCCGCGCCGAGCAGGCGCTCGCGTTCTTCGCTGAGCCGCCGCCACTCGCCGTAGGCCGCCGCGTAGCGGGCGCGCGCGTCGTCGTTCTTCGCGAAGAGATCGAGGAGCTCGCGCTGGCCGCCGTCCTTGAGCAAGCGGCGCGGTTCGCCCGGGCCGTGGAAATCGATCCATTGCTCGCCCAGCGCCTGCAGCGCGCTCAGCGTCGCCAGCGAGCCGTTGACGGAAATCTTCGGCGCCTTGTCGCGCGGCACGCTGCGCTTGAGGATCAGCAGGCCGTCGTCGCAGGGCGGCAGGTTCAGCGCCTCCAGCGCCGCGTCGAGCTTGCGCGCGTCGGCGAAGAACAGCGCCGCCTCCACCTCGCAGGCCGCCGCGCCCTGGCGGATGATGGTCTTGTCCGCCCGCGCCCCGGCAAGCAGGGAGAGCGCGCCGAGCAGGATGCTCTTGCCGGCGCCGGTCTCGCCCGTGACTGCCGTGAACCCGCCATCGAACTCCAGCTCGACGGCTTCGAGCAGCGCGAGGTTGCGGATGCGGAGGGACTGCAGCATGCGGCGCAGCGTCGCACAAAAGCGGCGGGTTTCAAGCGGCGTGTCGCCGGGGCGACATTTTTCGCCTTGGCCGCCAGCCAGTTGCGGCCCGGCCGCGGCGGCGGGCGGAAATCCCGCTTGCGACCCTGCCAATGTGTGCAAGTAGTTACTTGCATGCAAGCCGCCGCCTCGCCCTCCACCCCGGACACCCGGGAACGACTCCTCGAAGCGGCGGCGCGCGTCATCGCCCGCGACGGCCTCAACGGCTCCACGACGCGCGAGATCGCGCGCGAGGCGGGGGTCAACGAGGTCACGCTCTTCCGGCACTTCCAGACCAAGGACCGCCTGATCGCCGCGGTGGTCGCGCGGAATTTCGGCCGCGAGGGCGAGGGCCAGCAGCCGCAGGCGCCCGCTCCGACCGGCGACCTGCGCGCCGACCTGCAGGCGACGGCGGCGGTCTACGACCGGCTATTCACGGAGAACCTGCCGCTCATCCGCACCATGCTGGGCGAGATCCACCACCACCATTGCCGGCAGGAGCGCGCGGTGTTCAAGGGCATCTTCCTGCCGTTGAAGGCCGCGCTGCAGGAGCGCCTGGAAAGCGCCCGCGCCGCCGGCGAACTCGCGCCGGACGTGCGCGCCGACCTGCTCGCGGACTTGTTCGTCGGCATGCTTTTCACCGGCGCGCTCCGCCGGGCCACGCCCCACGTCCAGCTCGACTACTCGCCGGCCGACTACCTGGCCGGGGTCGTCGACCTCACCCTGCACGGCGCGGGCGGACGCGCCCGCCGGTCATGAGCGCGGCGCTGCACGGCCTCTACGGCTCCGACCGCCGCCTGCTCTCCCCCCTCGCCGCCCGGCTGCAGGAGCGCGGCGTATTGAAATGGGTCATCGCCATCACCGCCGCGCTCGGCGCGCTGCTGGAGATCATCGATACCAGCATCGTCAACGTCGCCATGCCCGACATCCAGGGCAACCTCGGCGCCACGCTCTCCGAGGTCGGCTGGATCTCCACCGGCTACGCCTGCGCCAACGTCGTGATGATCCCGCTGACGGCGTGGCTGAGCGACCGCTTCGGGCGCAAGCAATACCTGCTCTTCTCGCTCGTGGGCTTCACCGCGTCGTCGGTCCTGTGCGGCCTGTCGGTCAACCTGGGCATGCTGATCGCCGCGCGCATCATGCAGGGCCTGTGCGGCGGCGGCCTGCTGGCCAAGGCGCAGTCGATACTCTTCGAGACCTTCTCCAAGAAGGAGCAGCCGGCGGCGCAGGCGATCTTCGGCATCGGCGTCATCGCCGGCCCCGCCATCGGCCCCGTGCTCGGCGGCTACCTGACGGACGCGCTCGGCTGGCGCTGGATCTTCTTCATCAACCTGCCGGTCGGCATCGTCGCGGTGCTGATGACGCTCGTGTTCCTGCCGCGCGACACCCGCGGGGAGCTCGCGCAGGGCCGCGTCGACTGGCTCGGCATCGGCCTGCTCACCGTCGGCCTGGCCTGCTTCCAGACCATGCTCGAGGAGGGCCAGCAGGACGACTGGTTCAGCTCGCGCTTCATCACCCTCATGGCGATCGGCGCCGCGGCCGGCCTCGCCGGCTTCATCTGGCGCGAGCTCTCGATCGACTACCCGGCGGTCGACCTCCGCGTGCTCCGCCACCGCTCGCTCGCCGCCGGCAGCCTCTACTCGCTCGTGCTCGGCATGGGTCTCTACGGCGTGATGTTCGCCATCCCGATCTTCGTGCAGGACTACCTGAGCTTCAGCGCCACCCAGAGCGGCCTGCTGCTCATGCCCGGCGCCCTGGCCTCGGCCTTCATGATGCTGGTCATGGGGCGGATCGGCGGACGCTACGACGCCCGCCTCCTCATCGCCCTCGGCGCCAGCGGCATGATCGCCACCGCGCTGTGGCTGGCGCAGATCAACCCCGACACGGGCACCGGCTCGCTCTTCTGGCCGCTGGTGCTGCGCGGCCTGTCCACCGTGATGATCTTCCTGCCCCTGTCGCTCGCGACGCTGGGCAACCTGCCCAAGACCGACGTGGCTGCCGGCGCGGGCTTCTACAATCTGACGCGCCAGATGGGCAGCAGCATCGGCATCGCGCTCATCACCACCGCCCTCGCCCACCGCGAGACCGTGCACCGCGCCATCCTCGCCGAGAAGGTCAGTGCCGGCGCCCCGGCCACGCTCCAGCGCCTGCAGCTCTACGAGCACGCCTTCGCCGCCCACTCCGCCGATCCGGTCGGCGCGCACCAGCAGGCGCTCCGCCTCATCGACTCCGCGCTCAACGCCCAGTCGCTGCTCCTCTCCTTCGCCGACGTCTTCCGCTACGTCGCCCTCGCCTTCATCGCCACCGTGCCGCTGCTGCTCCTGCTCGGCCAGGGGCGCAACAAGGACGCGGCCGCCGCCGCCCACTGATTTTCCCAACCCGAACCGCTCCCTTCCCATGAGCACCGCCAACGCTCCCCTGCCCTCCGAAACCGCGCCCGCCAGCCCGGCGCATCGCCACACCCCGCCGCCCGCCAAGACCGCGGCGGCGCCCGCCGGCGCCCGCCGCGCGATGCCCTTCGTCCTCGGCGCCGTCGCCCTGGGCACCGCCGCCTGGCTCGGCCATTTCGCCTGGCACGCCTGGCACTACGAGGAAACCGAGAACGCCTACCTCGTCGGCCACCTCCACCAGATCAGCCCGCAGATCAGCGGCCAGGTGCGCGAGGTGCGCGTGCGCGACAATCAGGACGTCAAGGCCGGCGACGTCCTCGTGACGCTCGATCCGCTCGAGTTCGAGATCGCCCGCCAGAAGGCCGACGCCGCCCTCGCCCAGGCCAAGGCCCAGGCCGCACAGATCGCCGCGGCCCGCGCCCAGGCCGATGCCCAATACACCGAGGCCAGCGCCCGCGCCGCGCAGGCCGATGCCGAGTTGGGCCAGGTGCAGGCGCAACTCGCCCTCGCCCGCCTCTCGCTCCAGCGCGTCCAGCAGCTCCTGCGCGGCAGCGGCGCCGTGCCGCAGTCCGACGCCGACGCCGCGCAGAGCAACTACGACGCCGCCGTCGCGGCCGTCGCCGCCGCCGAGGCCAACCAGACCGCCGCGCGCGCCGCGGTCGTGTCCGCCCAGGCCACCCAGCAATCCGTCCGGGCCCAGGCCGCCTCGGCCGACGCCGCCATCGCCGTCGCCGCCGCCGCCCTCCGCGACGCCGAGCGCGAGCTGGCCTACACCACCTTGACCGCGCCGAGCGACGGCCGCGTGGGCAACCGCAACGTCGAACCCGGCAACCGCGTCACCGCCGGCCAGACCCTGCTCGCCCTCGCCGAGCCCGCCCCGTGGATCGTCGCCAACTTCAAGGAGACCCAGCTCGCGCACATGCACCCGGGCCAGCCGGTCGACATCTCCGTCGACGCCTTCCCCGGCGAAAAGCTCCACGGCCGGATCGACAGCTTCTCGCCCGCCAGCGGAGCCCAGTTCGCCCTGCTCCCACCGGACAACGCCACCGGCAATTTCAACAAGGTCGTCCAGCGCATCCCGGTGAAGATCGTGCTCGCCCCGGAAAGCCTCCGCGCCTTCGCCGCCCAGCTGCGGCTCGGCTACTCGGTCATCGTCGACGTCCGCGTGCGCTGAGCCCCCGCCAGACTTCCTGATAATTTTTCTTGCACGGTCCCGGGGAGCTCATGCTTAGTAGCCGGCTCAGTTTTCCCGGACTCTTAGCTCAGTTGGTTAGAGCACTTCCTTGACATGGAAGGGGTCACTGGTTCGAGTCCAGTAGAGTCCACCATCCCACTAAATGCCCGCAACTTGCGGGCTTTTTTGTTGGCCGCTCGCCCGCCGTCACTGCCAGGCGCCCTCGCTCGGCAGCTCCACGACCAATTCCAGCTCGGTCAGGCCGGGCGTCTCGTCGGTGTGCACGTAGATGGACTTCAACTGCCGGCCCGTGCGCTTGCCGACGGTGAACAGCACCTTGACGCTCCCGCTCGCACCCGGACGGACCATGGTGTCGTCGACCGACGCTTCCGTGCAACCGCACGAGGTGGTCAGCCCGGTGATCCGGACGGGCTTGGGGGTCGAGTTGCGGAAACGATACTCGACGCGCACCACTTCCGCTCCGGCCGGCGGACGGCGCTCGAGGTGTGAGGTCTGCCATTCCAGCGCGCGGAGCGAGACCGCGGCGGAGCCAGCGAGCAGGGAGAGGACGAGCGGACGCAGGGGAGTTTTCATGGATTCAGGGTAACAGGTCGAAATCGGCCGCGGCGGGATCGCCGCTCGCCCAGCGCGCCGCGAGCGCCTCCCGGCCCGCGCGCTTCAGGGCGGCCGCGCGCGCGGCTTTCGCCTCGTCCGGGAGCGAGGGATCGCTCCACACCGCGCCCAGGGCCGCGATCAGCCGCCCGCGCTCCGCGCGCAGCCACTCAGCGTCGGCCGTGTCGCCGCCCAGTCGGCGGATCTCGCGCAGGGCCGTCTGCATCTCTGGCTCATTCTGGGCGAGCCAGGCGGCAAACCGCTCCGCGCCGAGCGCGGTCCGCAGCGCGTCCTCTGCGACGCCCTCCGGCGTCGTCCAAGTCCGGATCGCGTCGAACTCGCCCTGCGTCGGGGCAAACCCCGCGAGGCGTTCGCGCAGGGCCACGGCCTCCGGGGCGTTCCACTCGCGGTAGCGGGCAAAGTCGTCCGGGGAAAGGCAGGTGCGCGCCGCCTCCAGCATCGTCGCCGTGGTCAGCGGCGCGTCGTGCGCCGCCCGCGCGAACGCCTCCAGGAGGCGCTCCCGTGTCGCCGCATCTAGGAAACGCAGGCACGGCGCCGCCTGCTCGGGACCGAAATACGCCGTCAGCGCCTCCGCGCTCCCGAGTTCCCGCGCCAGCGCGGCGCGCAGCTCCGCGCGCGCCTCCTCGATCACCGCGCCATCCGCCGGGGCCAGCTCGGCCTCCCAGTAACCGGCGCCGTAGCGAAGCTGCTCCAAATCGATCTCCTGCCGCAGCAATTCCCGCTGCAGCTCCTCGCGCCGGCGCGTCGCGACCTCGGCATCCTCCCGGTCGCGCGGCAGCTCGCGCCTCGCGTCGCCCGCAATCCACCCGACCGGCGCGGGCCGGGCCTCCGCCGGAAGCGCCGCGCGGCGCCGGGGCGCGCCAGCCTGCGCCCACCACAGGCCGAGCAATCCCGCCAGCGCCGCCGCGACGGCGAGGAGGCGCGCGTTCATGAGCCCGCCTCCGCCGCGACGGCCGCGTCGCGAATCTCGATCCGGTGCGCGCGCCGCAGCGTCGCCAGCAAGGCCGCGCGCGCCTGCGCGCAACGCTCCTCCACCAGGTCGCTTTCCACGCGCGCCCGCACGGCCGCCAACTCGACGCCGGCGCCGTAGCGCGCGCGCTGCGCCTGGAACCAGGCCGCGACCTCGGCCTCGGCCGGCACCGCGCTGCGCCGCCGCGTCTCCTGCAGCAGCTCGTCGCGCGCGAACAGGCGCCGGAGCGAATTCTCGTTTTCGATCACCTTGGCGCGGAACTCCCGCGTCGCCTCGATGCCGCGCGCGCGGGCCGCGTCGGCGAGCAGCTCGGGGAGGAGCAGCTCCTTCAGCAGCTGCGTCAGCCCCGCCGGCTGCGCCGCATCCGGCCGCTCGGACTCCGGCACGGCCAGGGCGAAGACCAGGAGCTTGCGCGCCTCCACCACGCCGCCGGGATAGCGGGCGAGGACGATCGATCCGAGCCGCGCCGTCTCGGCCGCGAACGCCCGGCCGTCGCGCGCCGCGAGCGCGCGCCCGGCCGGCTCCAGGGCCGCGACGAGCCGGGCGTGGGCCTCGTTGGACACCTCGATCGGACACGCGTCGAACACCGCGTCGCGCAGCCGCTGCAGCCGCGCCGCGTAATCCTCCGGCGTGCGCGCCACGGCGCCGACCCCGCGCCCGACGAGCAGCTCGGCGAGCAGCATCCGGCGCGTGTGCGCCATGCGGCCGGCGAACGCCGGGGAGGTGTCGGCGCCGGCGGCGCGCGCGGCGCGCACGAGCAGGTATTCGTCGACCAGGTCGGCGATCAGCGCCCGGCGCGCCTCCGGCGCGAGCGTGGCCGGATCGGCGCCGCCCCGCTGCGCCGCCGCGTAGGCGCGCAGTTCGCTGACCGGGATTTCCTCGGTGCCGTCGAGCCGCGCCACCCAGGGGTTGCCCGGCCCGGCCGGGGCGAAATCGAACAGCCGGTCCGGCACGTCGTCCGGCATGGCGGCCGCGGCGCGGGCCAGCCCGACGCCCGCGGCGAGCAGCAGTGCCCGGGGCCAGTTCATGCGATGGCAACGGGCGGGCGCGCGCCGTGCGGCGGACGCGCCCGCACCGGATTTCACCACTGGTCGGGGTCGGCGTCGGCGAAGGTCGTGCCCGCGCCGATCTGGTCATACCAAACCTGGCGCGTGCCCTGGCTGCCGGCCATGTAGCCGTCGTCGTGCCACCCGTTGGCGTAGAGGCCGGCGCGCATCTGGATGCCGCGGCCGTCGGCCAGCGTGGTCGGAATGTTGAAGCGCTCGAACACCTTCGTGCCGTCATACCAGAGCTTGAAGTAGCCCGTGCTGTCGCTCTGCCAGTTCGCCTGGATCACGATCTTGTGCCAGACGCCGGCGCTGACCGTCGCGAGATTGGTGAACTGCGTGGTCGTGGCGCTGCACACCGGCCCGGTCTTCACCCGCGAGTTCAGCTGGTTGCCGCGGATCCACACCATCGTGGTCGGGATGTAGTCGTCGCAGCCGTAGTCGCTGAAGTCCGCGATGAACTGCGCGAGGTTGTAGCTCTGATTCTGGAAGCTCCAGTCGGCCTGGAGGCGGAAGGCGAAGCCGTAGAAGCCGGTCTGGCCCCGGGAGTAGACGTTGTTCTTCACGACCTCCGAGTGGTAGCGGCCGGTGTAACTCGAGTCGTAGACCTGCGTGCACTTGATCGCCGTGGAGCCCTTGTAGACGACGTTCGTGACTTGGATCACGGTGCCGTTGTGCTCCTGGTTGATCGAGTCCCAGCCGGAGGTGGTGCCGGTGTTGTGGAAGATGACGGAGGCTTCCGTCAGCGGAACGAGCGCGAACAAGGCCGCGGCCAGGGCCGCGAGCGGGGTAGTGTGCTTCATGGGGTGGATTGGGGTATGCCCACGCACGAGCGCGTGGAGTGATCCGAGACTAGCAGGCCCGCGCCGCGCCCTCATCCCTCTTTCGAGGGCCGGACTTCCCCTCGGCCCGGCCCGGGGACAAGCGCCGCCGCGGCCTCGACAACCGCGTCCGCACCCGCACGCTGGCGGCGATGTCACCCCGCCTGTCCGTCGCCGCGCTCGCGGCCGCCGTGTTGCTGGCCGGCCGCGCCGGCGCGCAACCCGAGCCGACCGCCCGCCTCGGTGCCGAGCTTCGCCCCAATCTCGCCGGCCAGATCGCCCGCCCGCTGCGCTACCGCCCCGACGGCGGCGACTTCGTGATCGTCAACGGCGCCGAGCGCTTCAACCGCCCGCTCTACGGCGGCGCCAGCGCGTTCCGCGCCGACGCCGGCGATCGTCCCGACTTCTCCTCTACCTGCCCGGCCGCGGCGGCGTGCTCCGCCTCGCGCTCCTCGGCCGCGCCGGCCCGCGCTGGCTGAGCGACGCCGCGCAGGTCACGGCCCGCTACCGCGCCGGCACGATGGTCTACGAGATCCGCGATCCCGCCCTCGGCGAGGGCACGCTGACGCTCACCGCGCTGGTCGCGAAATCCTCCGAGACCCTCCTGCTCCGCCTCGAGCTCGGCGGCGCGCCGGCGGTCGAGCTCGCCGCCGTCTTCGGTGGCATCACCGGCGAGCGCGGCCGGCGCGACGGCGACCTCGGCACGGAGCCGACCCCGGTGCGCGAATACTTCCGCTTCCAGCCCGAGCATGCGCGCGGCAACGCCGTCGCGCTCGGCGACGCCGCCTTCACCGTGACGGCGCCGAAGGGCTCCGTCACCGCGCTGCTCCCGGGCTTCGCGGCGGTCGACATCGCCGACGCCACGCGCGACGAACCCGCCGCGCTCCTCACCCCGGCGCCGACGCCGGCGCTGCCGGTCGGCTTCGGGCGCTTCGCGCTCGAGCCGGAGCGGCCGGTCTTTCTCGCCCTGCAGCGCCGCGGCAACGGCGAGCCCGCGCTGGTCCGCGAGGCCCTGCCGGCGCTGTTCGCCGCCGAGCAGGCGCGGCTCGCCGCCCTCGCCGGCCGGGTCGCGATCGAGACGCCCGATCCGTTCCTCGACGCCGTGCTGCCGGCGCTGAACATCGCCGCCGACGCCGTCTGGGACGACCGGCAGCACGCCTTCCTCCACGGCGCCGTCGCCTGGCGCACCCGCCTGCTCGGCTGGCGCGTCGGCTACGCCGGCGACGCGCTCGGCTGGCCCGAGCGCACGCGCGCGCACTTCGACGGCTTCGCCGCGCAGCAGGACACCACGCCCGTCCCCGCCACCCTGCCCGCCGCCGAGGCGGCGGCGAATCTCGCGCGCAACGAGACCGCCCTCCACTCGAACGGCGACCTGACCCACTCGCACTACGACATGAACCTCGTGGCGCTCGACACCCTCTTCCGCCACCTGCGCTGGACCGGCGACCTCGCCTACGCGCGGAAGATCTGGCCCGTGATCGAACGCTCGCTGGCGTGGGAGCGCCGGCTCTTCCGCCGCGAGTTCGGCCCCGACCGGCTCCCGCTCTACGAGGCCTACGCCGCCATCTGGGCGAGCGACGACCTCACCTACTCCGGCGGCGGCGCGACGCACGCCACCGCCGCCAACCTCCTCCATCACCGCGAGGCCGCCCGCCTCGCCCGCCGGCTGCGGATCGACCCGGCGCCGTTCGAGAACGAGGCCACGCTGATCGAGCGCGGCCTGCAGCAGCAGCTCTGGCTGCCGCGCGAAGGCTGGTTCGCGGAGTCGCGCGACCGCCTCGGCCTCCAGCGCGCCCACCCCGCCGCCGCCGCATGGACGGTCTACCACGCACTCGATGCCCGCGCCGGCACGCCGCTCCAGGCCTGGCAGCTCGGCCGCTACGCCGACACCGCCCTGCCGCGCTTCCCGCTCGCCGGCGCCGGCGTCCCGCCGGGCACGCACACGATCGCGACCACGAACTGGATGCCCTACACGTGGTCGCTCAACAACGTCGTCTTCGCCGAGTCCACCCACACCGCGCTCGCGCTCTGGCAGGCCGGGCGCACCGACGCCGCCAACCGCCTGTTCAAGGGCGCCGTGCTCGACAGCCTTTTCCTCGGCGCCTGCCCGGGCAACTTCGGCATGGCCACCGCGCTCGACGTCTACCGCCGCGAGTCGCAGCGCGATTTCGGCGACGGCATCGGCATCGCCGCGCGCGCGATCGC
The DNA here is from genome assembly GCF_047777955.1 of Oleiharenicola sp. Vm1. Lineage (GTDB taxonomy): Bacteria > Verrucomicrobiota > Verrucomicrobiia > Opitutales > Opitutaceae > Didemnitutus. The sequence goes on along the minus strand of NZ_CP180537.1, from coordinate 1,808,483 downwards.
CGAGGGGCTCTTCGGCCTCGCGCCCGACCTGCTGGCGCGCGAGATCGTCGTCCACCCCGGCTTCCCCGCCGACTGGGACCGCGCCCGTTTCCATCATCCCCAGCTGGATTTCGCCTTCGACCGCCGCGGTGCGACCGACCGCTACGAGCTGACGTCGCGCCTCGCCCAGCCCGTCGCGCTCCGCCTGCAGGTGCCCGCGCGCGGCGCCGACGCCCGCGCCACGCTCGACGGCCGGCCCGTCGCGTGGCATCCGCTGCCCGATTCCGTGGGCGAGCCGCGGATCGAGATCGTCGCTCCCGCCGCGGAAGCCTTCGACCTCCGCATCGAGTGGCGGGGCGAGCCGCCGCCGCCTCGCCCCGCCGAGCGCGCCCTCGCGCCCGGCGGCGAGCTGGACCTCGATCTCGGCGCCCGCATCGTCGAGTTCGCCGATCCGCAGGGCGCGCTGGGCCAGGTGTCGCTCGCCGGCTCCCGCCTGCGCGGACGCGCCACCGGCCTCGCCGGCGCCCGCGCTGCCTTCGCCCGCGTCGAGCACGGCACGCTGCGCTGGTGGCAGCCGGTCGAGTTCGAGATCCGCGCCGCCCCCGCGCCGGCGCCGGTTTTCACGACCGATTGGCAGACGCCGGTGTCCGCGCCCGACCGGTGCGAACCCCTCGCACTCGCCCCGCTCTTCAACGACCGTGTCGCGCAGCTCTTCCGCCACGACTACCTGGCCCCCGCCCCGCCGGCGCCTCGCTCGCGCTCGCCCGCAACGGCTACGGCACGTGGACGCACCCGCATGACACGTTCGAGCTCGACGACGCCGGCCTCCGCGCCGTCGCCGCCGCGCACGGCGGCCGGGTCCTCCTGCCCAACGGCGTGCCCTCGCCACGCCGGGCGGTGCCGACGCGCCGAACGTCGCGTTCGTCTCCCGCTGGGAGAATTTCCCGCCCGAACTCACCGCGCCGCTCGCCGGCCGCGCCCGCAAGCTCTACCTGCTCCTCGCCGGCTCGACCTGGGCGATGCAGAGCCGCCTCGACAACGGCGAGATCGTCGTCACCTACCGCGACGGCTCGACCACCCGCCTCGCCCTCGAGAACCCGACGACGTGGTGGCCCATCGACCAGGACTACTTTGTCGACGACTTCGCCTTCGCGCGCGCGGGCGGCCTGCCGCTGCGCGTCGACCTCAGGACCGGTGCCGTGCGCGTGCTCGATCCGGCGACCTTCAAGGGCGCCGGCCGCCCCGTGCCCGGCGGCGCCGCCACCGTGCTCGACCTCACGCTCGACCCGGCGAAGGAGCTGCAATCGCTCACCGTCCGCGCGCTCGCCAACGACGTTGTCATCGGCCTGATGAGCGCCACGCTCGAGCGGCCGTGAAGCGCTGCCGGCTTGGCAGCCGGCGCGTTTTCCGTTTCGTCCTCCGCGATGTGCACCCGGTATTCGCTCCACCAGCTCGAGGCGCTGCAGCGCGCGCTCGCCAAGCTCGGCCTGGGGCTGCCGCAGCGCCTGCGCGAGCTCTACAACATCGCCCTCTCCACCCGCGCGCCCGCCGTCACCCGGCAAAGGGCGTCAACGCGCTGGCGCCGCTCGCCTTCGGCGTGTCGCTGCCGCCCCGCGCCCCGGGCGACCGGCCGCTGCCGCTCGCCAATGCCCGCAGCGAGACCCTGCTCGCGAAAGGCGCCTTTCGCGACGCCGCCCGGCATCGCCGCTGCCTCGTGCCCGCCGACGGGTTCTACGAGTGGGAAAAACAGGGCCGGGCGCGCCTGCCGCATTATTTTCAGCGCCGCGACGGCGCGCCGTTCTTCTTCGCCGGCCTCTGGCGGCCGGAAACCGCAACGACGCCCCCGGCCTTCGTCATCGTGACCACGCGGGCCAACGACCTCCTCGCGCCGATCCACGACCGCATGCCGGTGCTGCTCACGGACGCGACCGCGCCGGAGTGGCTCGGCGGCGAACCCCTGCCGCCCGCGCGCCTCGACGCGCTCTGCGCCCCTTTCCCCGCCGAGGCGATGCGCGCGCACCGCGTCGACCCGCGCATGAACAGCGCGCGCCACGAGGGCCCCGACTGCATCGTCCCGTTCACCCCGCCGCCGCCCGAGCGCGAGCTGTTCGACTGAGCGCCCCCGGATCTACGCGGCCCTGCGTATTCCCGTCCGTCGCCTCCGCGCCTAAGCTGGGCCCGTCCAACCAAGCCTTGGTCGGCTGACCGGACACCCGCAGCGGCTCTGTCGGCAAGCTACGCGCCGGCAAACCGCCATCATGCCGCGGGCCGCCCCGCCAGGGGCGGCCCGCCTTATTTCACCGCCCAGCGCCGCTGCTGACGCAGAAATAGTTCCATTCTCAGCTCGACGCCGCCGCACGCGGGCTGCAAAACCACGGTCTCGTGGGCACACGAAATCTGCACGACGCCAAACGCATCCGGGAAGCCATCGAAAGCCTCGCGTCGTCCATCGCATCGCGCCACCGCGACACCGCCCGCCTGCTCCTGCTCGGCATCGCCAACGGCGGCATCGTCCTCGCCGACCGCCTCGCCCTCGCCCTGAAGCGCCACGGCGTCACCTGCGGCCGCGGCACCATCGACATCTCCTTCCACCGCGACGACATCGGCCGGCACCCAATCCCGAAGGAGTTTTCCCCGACGATCATCCCGCACGACGTCAACGGCGCCACCGTCATCCTCGTCGACGACGTCCTCTACTCCGGTCGCACCGTCAAGGCCGCCCTCGACGAGCTCTTCGACCACGGCCGACCCGAAACCGTCGAACTCGCCGTCCTCGTCGACCGCGGCGGCCGCCGCCTGCCGCTGAGCGCCAACTACTGCGCCCTGACCCTCGAGGAGGCCGGCTCGACCGACAAGGTCGTCGTCACCCTCGACGCGCAGAACCCCGCGCGCGACGCCGTCACTCTCACCTCCTACGCTGCCAACGACCGCAAACCCTGACCTGCCGTGCCCTGGACGCGAAAACACTTCCTGACCATCGAAGACCTCAGCGTCGCTGAGATCGAACAGGTCCTCACGACCGCCGGCGCCTTCCGCCGCATCCTCGACCGCCGCGTGAAAAAGGTCCCCGCCCTCCGCGGCAAGACCATCGTCAACCTCTTCCTCGAGCCGAGCACGCGCACCCGCATCTCCTTCGAGATGGCCGCCAAGCTCCTCAGCGCCGAGGTCATCTCCTTCGACGCCGACAAATCGAGCACCACCAAGGGCGAGACGCTCAAGGACACCGCGCTCAACATCCAGGCGCTGCACGCCGACATGATCGTGCTCCGCCACTCGGCCAGCGGCTCGCCGCGCTACCTCAGCGAGCGCCTCGGCATCCCCGTCGTCAACGCCGGCGACGGCGCGCACGAGCACCCGACCCAGGCCATGCTCGACGTCTTCACGATGCGCCAGCACCTCGGCACGGTGAAGGGCAAGAAGATCGTCATCCTCGGCGACATCCTCTTCAGCCGCGTCGCGCGCTCCGACATCCACGCGCTCACCAAGCTCGGCGCCAACGTCACCATCGTCGGTCCGTCCACCCTCGTCCCGCACTGGTTCGAGCCGCTCGGCGTCACGGTCTCGCACAACCTGCGCGAAGCCCTCGCCGACGCCGATGTCGTGATGCTCCTCCGCATCCAGCACGAGCGGCAGGCGTCCGGTCTCTTCCCCTCGCTCGGCGAATACACCAGCATGTTCGGCCTCAACCAGGCGCGCGCCGCCTGGATCAAGCCCGATGCCATCATCATGCATCCCGGCCCGATCAACCGCGGCGTCGAGATCGACAGCGCCCTCGCCGACTCCGGCCGCAGCGTGATCCTCCAGCAAGTCACCAACGGCATCGCCGTCCGCATGGCCGTCCTCTACCTCTGCGCCGGCGGCCAGCCCGAGCACGTCGCCCCCGTCGAATAACTCCCATGCCCGACCTTCTCTGGATCAAAAACGGCCGCGTCATCGATCCCGCCTCCAAGCGCGATGCCGTCGGCGACGTCTTCGCGATCGACGGCAAGTTCGTCGCGTCCCTCACCGGCGCGCAAAAGAAGCAGGCCCGCGTCATCGACGCCAAGGGCCTCGTCGTCGCGCCCGGCCTCGTCGACATCCACGTCCACTTCCGCGAGCCCGGCCAGACGCACAAGGAAAACATCCTCACCGGCTCGCGCGCCGCGGCCGCCGGCGGTTTCACCACCGTCGTGTGCATGCCGAACACCTCGCCGGTGATCGACAACGCCGGCACGCTGCAGCTCGTCAACGGCGCCGCCGCCAAGGCCGCCGTCCGCGTTTATCCGACCGCCTGCATCACCGTCGGCATGCAGGGCAAGCAGCTCGCGCCGCACGGCACGCTCAAGGCCAACGGCGCCGTCGCGCTCACCGACGACGGGCTCTGCGTCCAGTCGAACGAGCTCATGCGCCGCGCCGTCGAATACGCGAAGATGTTCGACCTCTGCGTGCTCGACCACTGCCAGGACGACTCGCTGACCGAGAAGGCCGTGATGAACGAGGGCAACGTCTCCACGCGCCTCGGCCTCAAGGGCTGGCCGCACGCCGCGGAGGACATCATCGTCGCCCGCAACATCATCCTCTCCCACTACACCGGCGCGCACATCCACATGCAGCACATCAGCTCGGCCTATTCGGTCGAGCTGCTCCGCCGGGCGAAGCAGGACGGCGTGCGCGTGACCGCCGAGGCGACGCCGCATCACATCGCCCTCACCGACGAAGCGCTCGCGACCTACGACACGCATTTCAAGATGAACCCGCCGCTCCGCACCGAGGCGGACCGCCAGGCCATCATCGCCGGCCTCAAGGACGGCACGCTCGACTGCATCGGCACCGACCACGCGCCGCACTCGCCGGACGAGAAGGACCGCGAGTTCGATTACGCGCCCAACGGCATCATCGGCCTCGAGACCGCGCTCGCCGTCACGCTCGACGTCCTCGTCGGCGAAGCCCGCTTCAAGCTGCCCTACGTCATCGACCTGATGACGCGCCGCGCCGCCAACGTCCTCAAGCTCCCCGCCGGCACGCTCGCCGAGGGCGCCAACGCCGACGTCTGCCTCTTCGACCCGACCGAGCCGTGGGTTTACGACGCCACCAAGGGCCAGTCGAAGAGCCGCAACTCGCCGTGGCACGGCAAGAAGCTGACCGGTCGCGTCAAGACCACGATCGTCGGCGGCAAGGTCGTGTTCGAGCACGGCGCCATCGTCGCCTGAGCCGGCCGGGCGGCCCCCGCGCCCCCGACGGCGGCCCCGGCAGGCCTCCGAGTCACGCCCGACTCGGCGCTTCCCTCGGAGCGGGATTTCGTTTCAGTCTGGCGCTTCATGTCCCTCGCGCCGCACCAGCTCGTCATCGCCGCCCTCGAGATCGGCATGCTCCTGACCGGAGCGTGGCTCATCGCCCGGGCGCTCGGCGTCGCCGACTACCGCGCGCGGCTCCTCGACCGCAGCCGCCTCGCGCATTGGGAACTCGCCGGCTTCGAGGTGACCCTGCTGGTGCTGGCCATCTTCCTCTGCGGCCTGATCGGCCAGGGCGTCGGCCACCACTACTTCGCCGACACGATCAAGCAGTCCCCGCAGCGCGCCGGGCTCGAGGTCGTCGTCTACGGCCTCGGCTTCCACGGCGCCGCCCTGCTCGGCTGGCCGCTCTTCTGGCTCGTCCGCCGGATGCTCCACGCCGATTACGGCGCGCCGCCGCCGCCCGTCCTCGAGACGCGCCGCGAGCCATTGGCCAAGATCCTCGTCCACGCGCTGTCCACCGTCGTCATCGCGCTGCCCGCGCTGGCGCTGATCAGCGCGGCGTGGAACCTCGTGCTCCGCACCGCCGGCCTGCCGGACGACCCGCAGGACCTGCTCGCCGTCTTCGGCCACGTCCACTCCAAGCCGCTGCTCGGCGCCATGCTCTTCGTCGCCTGCGTGCTCGCGCCGATCAACGAGGAGCTGCTCTTCCGCGGGGCGATCTTCCGCTTCTGCCGCCAGCGCTTCGGCCGCGCGCCCGCGCTGCTCGTCAGCGGCGTGCTCTTCGGCGCCCTGCACGGCAACTGGGCCGGCTTCGTCCCGCTCGCCATGCTCGGCGCCGTGCTCGCCCTCGCCTACGAGCGCACCGGCGACATCCGCGTCTCCATGATCGCCCACGGCCTGTTCAACCTGAACACGCTGATCGTCGTGCTCTCCGGCCTCGACTCATGAAGCTCTTCACGCCGCTCCGCGCCGAATCCGTCGTCGCCCTCGGCGAGCAGCGGCTGATCGTCGCCCTCCGCCAGTGGCTCGGCAACGCTTCGCCCCAGGCGCCGTTCGGCATCGGTGACGACTGCGCCGTCGTGCCCGCCAGCGGCAAGCAGATGCTCATCACCACCGACCCGGTGATCTACGGGCAGCATTTCGACGACACCGTGCCCGCGCGCGCGGTCGGCGCCAAGCTCCTCAAGCGCAACCTGAGCGACATCGCCGCCATGGGCGGCCGGCCGGTCGCCGCCGTGCTCTCGCTCGCGCTCGCCGCCGACACCAACGTCGCCTGGCTGCGCGAGTTCTACCTCGGGATCGCGGCGACGGCGCGCCGGTTCCAGGTGAAGATCGTCGGCGGCGACATCACACAGGGCCCGGCCGGATTCTTCGGCGCGTTCCTGACCCTGCACGGCGAGGCGGCCGGCCCGCGGGTGGTCACGCGCGGCGGCGCGCTGCCCGGCGACCGCATCTACGTCACCGGCACCCTCGGCGGCTCGCTGCTCGGGCATCATTACCAGTTCACCCCGCGCCTGACCGAGGGCCTGTGGCTGGCGCGACGCTCCGAGGTCTGCGCCATGATGGACGTGAGCGACGGCCTGGCCAAGGACCTCGATTCGCTCACGCCCGCCGGGCTCGCGCCCGCGATCTGCGAGGAAGCCGTGCCCATCAGCGCCGCCGCCCGCCGGTGCGCCGCGCAGACCAAGCAGACCCCGCTCTTCCACGCGCTCGGCGACGGCGAGGACTACGAGCTGCTCGTCGTCGTCTGCCACCGCGCCGACCAGAAGAAGTTCGAGGCGGCGTGGAAGAAACGGTTCCCGCGCCTGCGGCTGACGCAGATCGGCGTCTTCGCCAAGAAGGAGAACATGCCTCCCGGCGCCGTGCGCCTGCTCGACTACAGCGGCTATGAGCATCTCCGCTAAGCTGCGCGCCGGCGTCACGACCGGCTCGGCCGAAGCCACACGTCGGCTCGCGGCCGAGTTTGCCGCGACGCTGCCGTCGGACACCACGCTGGCCCTCCACGGCGACATGGGCGTGGGCAAGACGACGTTCGTCCAGGGCCTGGCCGAGGGCCTCGGCGTGCACGCACACGTGACCAGTCCGACCTTCGCCATCTACTCGGTGTATCGCGGGGCCGGGCGCACGCTCGTGCACATGGACGCCTACCGCCTTGAGAGCGCCGCCCAGGTGGAGGAGCTGCTGCTCGACGAATTTCTCGTCAGTCCCTGGGTGCTCGCCGTCGAGTGGCCGGAGAAGATCGCGGGGTGGATTCCGGCGAATGCGCTGCACGTCACGTTCGCGATCGTCGACGGCGACAAGCACCACCTGCGGCTGCAGTGAGACTGCGCGACCGGAGACGCGCCTCTCCGGAGCACCGGACCCGCTCGCGCGACGAACCAGCTGGGCGCTGGCCGTGCCGGCGCCGCACGCGCCCTAGGCTTCGCGCGCAGTGAGATCCGGCAGCGCCGCGGGCTGCGTGATCTCCCGTTTCGGCCCCGCATAGCGGTCGAAGATCGCGCGGTGGCCGGCGAGCGACAACGCGCCGTCGCGGCGATAGTAGGCCCGCACCCAGTCGAGCAGACAGTCGAGGTGCGCATCCTGCGCCTCCTTCGTCTTCCACTTGTGCGGCTCCCAGGCGCGGCCGCGGCACTGCCGCACGCAGTCGGCTTCGGAGAGATTGAGGAAGACCAGCTCGACCGCGCCGTCGAGCACGGCCTCGACCAGATCGCCGTAGCAGCCCTCGATCACCCACGCGGCGTGGGCGGAGCAGAACGCGCGCACCTCGCGCACCGCGGCGGCGGAGGCGCGCGGGGCGGCCGGCTTGCCCGGCTCCCACGCGACCGTATCGAGATCGAGCACGGTCGCGCCACACTCGGCGGCAATGCGCCGCGCGAGGGTGGATTTGCCGGAGCCCGCGTTGCCGATGATCGCGACGCGGCGCATGGGCGGACTCAAGCGCCGGCCGGTGGCTCGGTCTTGGGCGATTCCTCGGCCGGGGCCTCCGGGGCCGGCGTCGGCTCGGCCGCGGGGGCGGGTGCGGGAGCCTCCGCCGCGGGGGCGGCTTCCGCCGTCGGGGCCGCCGCGCTCGGGGCGGGCGCGGCCTCGGCGACAGCGGCGGCCGGAGCCTCCGGGAAGTCGACCGGGTCGTGCTCCTCGCCGTGCTCGTCCGCCTTCTTGCCGGCTTGCGGCGTCATGGGCGGAGGCGCGAAGAGTTTGCCGTCGGAGAACTCGGTGACGTAGCCCTCCATGACGAGCCAGCGCAGGTCCTGGTTCATCTTGCGCAGCTTGTCGGCCTGTTCGGGCGGAAGCGCGGCGAACGGAGTCTGCGAGGGCGTGCTGCCCTCGGCCGGAGCCGGCGCGGCCGCGGTGGCGGCGGCGAGATCGAGGCCGAGGAATTTCTGCGGCAGGTCCTTCACGTGCAGCATCGGGTTCTTCTCGATGAAGTCGATCAGGGCGCCGATCGCCTCGGAGAACACCTGGCCGGGCACGCGGAAGCGGCGCTTCACGGCACAGACGTAGGAGACGCCGCGGGAGCCCTTCTTGAAGATGGTGAAGCCCTCGCGGCGCAGGCGGCCGCGGAGCGCGTTGGCGGTGTCGAGCGGGAAGCGGCGCTGGCGCTCGACGTGGCCCTCGACGGCGCGTTTGATTTCGCCGGGCGGGAGCTTCTCGATCAGCTTGCCGTGGAAACGGACGTTCTCGACCGCGCGGACGACCTTTTCCTTCGCGTTCGCGAGCAGGTAGGCGCGCGCCTCCTCGAGGCTGTCGAAGCTCGGGCCGGCCGGCGCGGCTTCGGGCGCGGGAGCCGGCGCGACCTCGGCGGGCGGCGGCGCTTCCGCGGCGGCCTCAACCGGAGCAGCACCCTCGGCCGGAGCGGCGACGGCCGGAGTGGCCGCGGGGGCGGCGGGCTTCGCGAGCTTCGGATTCCAGGTGTAGCGCGTGGCCTTCTTCATCTTGTCCATCCACTGCTGGACGACTTCCGGCTCGCGCGACGAAACGATGCTGTCGCGGAATTTCTCGAACGGCATGCGCCCCAGGCGCGTGGCGTGGTGCTGCTGGAGAATCTGCTGATACTTGTGGTAGTTGGGCGGCCCGAGCAGCTCGCCGGTGATGCCGCACTTGTTGATAATCGGGAAATTGCCCTTCGGCGCCTCGATCTCGACCTCGGCGGTGTCGAAGAAGTTAGCGAGATGGTTCTTCAGGACGTGCTGGATCGCGGCCTCCTCGGTGTCGAAGGGCAGGTGATCCGGGATCGTCATGAACAGCGGTCCGGGCTTGGCCGCGGCAGCCTCGCCCTCGGCGGGCTTCTCCGGGGCCTTGCGCTGGATGACGACGACGAAGCGGTCGTTCTTCTCCAGCACGGCCTTGGTGATCTCGAACAACTGGAAGGTGCGGCAGGACGCGCGCACAGCCTTCACCATCGCGGCGAAGCCGGTGTCCTCGGGATAGCACGTGCTGGTGAAATACGGGCTGATATACGGGCCGCGCTCCATCGGGGCGCCGCGCTCGCCGCCGAAATCGCGGCGGTCGCCACCGCGGAAATCACGGCGCTCGCCGCCGCCGGGGCCGCCGCGGAAATCGCGCCGCGGGCCACCGCGGAAACCGTCGCCGCGCGGCGGACGGTCGCCACGCGGGGCGTCGAAGCGGCGCTCGCCTTCGGGCGCTTGCGGAGCGGCCGCGCCGCCCTCGCCGGCGGGAGCGCCGGCGGGCTTGCGGAAGCCGCGCCGATCGCGCGGAGCGCCACCAGGACCGCGCCCTGCATCGTCGCGCCGGTCGCGGCGTTCGCCACCGCGGTCGTCGCGCTCGCGACGACCGCCGGGGCCGACGGGTTTAACTTCGGTCCATTGGGTGCCGAAGGTGAAGCTCTGCAGTTGCGACAGATCGATCTTGTTCAGACCCTCGTCGTTGCTCTCGGGGGCGGGCTGTTGGTCGTCCATGAAGGGCGGGGAAACGGGAGTGGTTACCCGGTGGGAGTCGGTTTACTAGCTTGGTGTTCCGCGAGCTACGGTCGTGCCACGCGGAAGTCGAAGTGTCCCGACGCAGAAAGTTCAACGCAAGCGCATTTCAGTGCTTTACAAGGTTCCGACGATTTACCTAATTCGCCCTTCCTTCACTGGAAATCGCTCAGGTGGTGGAATTGGTAGACACACACGTTTGAGGTGCGTGTGCCGTAAGGCGTGGGGGTTCGAGTCCCCCCCTGAGCACCACTCCCTCCGGGATTCGAGGGAGTCGCCGCGCCGGAGCCAACCGGCCCAGACCCCGCGATTTTCGCGCGGAAACTGACGCGTCGGGGATTTGACCCCGGGCGCCTTTTGGCGAATCGTGCCGGCGCTTCATGCAGCCGAACGCCCTCGCTCAAGCCCTGCTCGAATCCTACGCCCGCGACGGCGGCATCAACCACCTCGATGGCCCCAACCTGCCCTCGCAGGACAGCGTGGCGGAGCTCGCCCGGGATTTCATGCACGTGCTGTTTCCGGGCTATTTCGAGAAGAGCTCGCTCAAGCAGGCCGAGGTCGGGCAGTGGCTGGGACCACAGCTCGCCAAGATCGCCCGCAACCTGCGCGCCGAGGTCGAAAAGGCCCTCCGCTTTGCCGGCGAGGCCGATCCGGCCGCCCGGGCCGAGCGCGCCACCGCCACCACGCTGGCCAAGCTGCCCGAGATCCGCCGCATCATCCAGACCGACGTCAACGCCGCCTACACCGGCGATCCCGCCGCGCGCAGCTTCGAGGAGATCATCCTCGCTTACCCCTCCGTCCTCGTCGTCTCGCTGCAGCGCATCGCCCGCGTCCTCTACGGGGAGGGCGTGCCGCTGCTGCCGCGCATGATCACGGAGTTCGGGCACGAGCGCACGGGCGTCGACATCCACCCCGGCGCGACCATCGGCACGCATTTCTTCATCGACCACGGCACCGGCGTCGTCATCGGCGAGACGGCGGTGATCGGCAATCACGTGAAAATCTACCAGGGCGTCACGCTCGGCGCGAAATCGTTCGAGGTCGACGCCAGCGGCCAGCCGATCAAGGGCGTGAAACGCCATCCGCAGATCGACGACCACGTGACGATCTACGCCCACGCCACGATCCTCGGCGGCACCACGCGCATCGGCGCGCATTCGGTCGTCGGCGCCAACGTCTGGCTCCTCGACTCGATCCCGGCCAACAGCATCGCCTACTACCAGGACACGAACCTGGTCGTGCGTCCGCGCCGCACGAAGGAGGCCGTGCTCGGCGGGATCGAGGATTTCGACTGGTCGATCTGACGGCGGCCGGATCGATGCGCGTCGGCCGGGGCGGTCGTCGCCAACCGTTCTTCGGCTAGGATGCCGCTGCGCCGAGGGCCGTTGAGGACAACGGCCCCTCTCCCGCGGCTAACGAGAAACGATCGCCGTGTGGCCGGGCTGGCTGGAGGCCTCGCCTCCGCCCAACAAAAAGCGCCGGCGGAAATGCCGGCGCGGTGGAAAGCGCGACCGAAGCTCGCTCAGCTCGTCACTTCCTGGCGCGCCTTTTCGGCCAGCGCGGTCGAGAGGTAGCGCTCGCCGAAGCTCGGGGCGATGGTGACGATCGTCTTGCCGGCGAACTCGGGGCGCTTCGCGAGCTGGAGCGCGGCCCAGATGTTGGCGCCGGTTGAGATGCCGCCGAGGATGCCCTCCTTCAGCGCGGCCTCGCGCGAGGTGTTGAACGCATCCTCGTCGGCCACCGTGACCACTTCGTCGATGATGGCCCGGTTGAGCACTTTCGGAATGAAACCCGCGCCAATGCCCTGGATCTTGTGCTTGCCCGGCTGGCCGCCCGAAATCACCGGGCTCGTCACCGGCTCGACGGCCACGACATGCAGTGCGGTGCGCGCCTTGATCACCTCGGCGACACCGGTGATCGTGCCGCCCGTGCCGACGCCGGCGACGAACGCGTCGATCTTGCCGCCGGTCGCCGCCCAGATCTCCTCGGCCGTCGTGCGACGGTGCACTTCGGGGTTGGCCGGGTTCTCGAATTGCTGCGGCATGAAACCCTTGTCGCCCTGCTGCGCCAGGATCTCGTTCGCCTTCGCGATCGCACCCTTCATGCCCTCGGCGCCGGGCGTCAGCACGATTTCGGCACCCAGCATCCGCAACAGCACGCGGCGCTCGACCGACATCGTCTCCGGCATGGTCAGGATCAGCTTGTAGCCGCGCTGCGCCGCCACGAAGGCCAGCGCGATGCCGGTGTTGCCGGAGGTCGGCTCGACGATGACGGTGCCGGGCTTGATCTTACCCTCGCGCTCGCCCGCCTCGATCATCGCGCGGCCGATGCGGTCCTTCACGCTCGCCAGCGGATTGAAGAACTCCGCCTTCACGTAGACGTTGCCCGGCAGGCCGGCCGCGAGGCGGTTGAGCTTGATGAGCGGGGTGTTGCCGACGGTGGCAACGATGTCGTTAAAGGCGAGTGAGGACATGACCTTTAACAAATTAAGGCCGCCGGCAGGGTCAAACGCCTAATCGTGCCCCCGCGCAGCCGACTCGCCCGCCGCGGCGGCCGCGGCCGTCAGATGTAATACATCTCGGCCTCCACCTTCGCGGCCATCGCCTCGAGGGTGTAGTCGCGCGCCCGCGCCACGGCGGCGCCGCGGATCTCGTTCCAGATCTGCTTCAGCTTGCGGCCCGATTTGCCGTCGAAGTTGCCGCTCAGCTCCATCAGGTCGCCCTCGATCGCCTGGACGACGTCGAACAGCGTGATCTGGTCCGGGGCGCGCGCCAGCAGGAAGCCGCCCTGCACGCCGCGGCGGCTGACGACCAGCTTCGCGTTCTTCAACTCGCCCAGGATCTGGGCGAGAAAGTTCGCCGGCACGGCCTCGACCTTCGACAGATCATCGATGCGGACGGGCTCGCCGTGTTCGTAGTGGCGCGCGAGTTCGCAGAGGATGCGACACGAGTAGTCGAGCTTGACCGGGATCTTCACGGCGCGACCGTAGCGGCGACCGCACCGGGCGGGCAAATCTTTTGGCGGGCGGCCCGGCGCGGGCCTCAGATCGTGTAGTCGGCGAATTCCGCGCGCACGGTCTCGGCCGGCGCGTGCAGCATGCCGGCGCCGACCGTCGCGTGCGTGTCCGGGTCGATCAGGATGAACGAGCCAGTCAGGCGGTTGGTGGCGTAGCCGTCGAAGAAGATCGGCTTCGCCGTGCGCAGGCGCACCTCGCCGAGATCGTTGAGGGCGAACTCCGACGGCGCCTCGCGCGGCTCGAACGTCTCGAGGTCGAGCCGGTGCAGGAGCTCGCTGACGATCACGGGCGTGGTCGCCGTGGTGTGCTTCAGCAGCAGCTTGCGGCCGCGCTGCAGCGCGCGCGGGTGCATCCAGCAGAGCTGGGCGCGCAGGTCGGTGCCGCCGCCGGGAAGCGCGTCGGTGCGCACGACCATCGAGCCGCGCGAGACGTCGACGTCGTGCTCGAGCACGAGCGTGACCGACTGGGGCGCGAAGGCTTCGGGCAGGTCGCCGTCGAGCGTGTGGATGCGTTTCACGCGCGTCGTCACGCCGGCGGGCAGCACCAGCACCTTGTCGCCGACGCGGACGATGCCGCCGGCGATCTGGCCGCTGACGCCGCGGAAGTCGTGCAGCGAGGCGTCGCCGGGGCGGTTCGGCCGGTTGACCCACTGCACCGGCAGGCGGAATTCTTCGAGGTTGTGGTCGCTGCCGATGTGCACGGTTTCGAGGTGCGCGAGCAGCGTGGGCCCCGGATACCACGGCGTGTGCGGCGAGGGCGCGACGACGTTGTCGCCGTTCAGCGCGCTCAGCGGGATGAATTTCACGTCCTTGATGCCGAGGCGCGGCAGGAACTTCTCGAACTCGGCCCGGATCTCGTTGAAGCGCGCCTCGCTCCAGTCGACGAGGTCCATCTTGTTCACCGCGACGACCAGGTGCGGGATGCGCAGCAGGCCGGCGATGGCGGCGTGGCGGCGGCTCTGCTCGATCACGCCGGCGCGCGCGTCGACGAGCACGATCGAGAGGTTCGCCGTGCTGGCGCCGGTGACCATGTTGCGCGTGTATTGGACGTGGCCGGGCGTGTCCGCGACGATGAAGCGGCGGCGCGGCGTCGCGAAGTAGCGGTAGGCGACGTCGATCGTGATGCCCTGCTCGCGCTCGGCGCGCAGGCCGTCGGTGAGGTTGGCGAGATTGACGCGGCCGCCGCCGGTGAGGTCGGCGGAGCGCTCGAGCGCCTCGACCTGGTCGTCCATCAGCGACTTCGAGTCGTAGAGGAGCCGGCCGATGAGCGTGGACTTGCCGTCGTCGACCGAGCCGCAGGTGTTGAAGCGGAGGAGGTCGATCGCGGGCGCGGCGGGTTCGGCCGGGCGGGCGTGGGTCGCGGAGGAGGCGAGAGCTTCGGAAACCATCGAGGAGGAGAAAGGAGTGCGCGCGGGCGCGGTTTAGAAATAGCCCGCCTTCTTGCGATCCTCCATGGCGGCTTCGGAGGCGCGGTCGTCGGCGCGCGAACCGCGCTCGGTCACGCGCGCGGCGGAGACCTCGGCGATGATGTCGTCGACGTCGTCGGCCGGCGACTCGATCAGGCCGGTGGAGATGATATCGCCAATGGTGCGGACGCGGACGCGGAGCTCCTCGACCCGTTCGCCGGGCTGAGGAGGCACCAAATCCGTGACCGGCAACCATTGGCCGCCACGACGCACACAACTACGACGGTGGCTGAAATAGATGCTCGGCACCTCGAGCCGCTCGCGCCGGATATATTCCCAGACGTCGAGCTCGGTCCAGTTGCTGAGCGGGAACACGCGCATGTTCTCGCCGGGGCTGAGGCGCGCGTTGTAGAGGTTCCAGAGTTCGGGCCGCTGGTTCTTCGGGTCCCACTGGCCGAACTGGTCGCGGTAGCTGAAGAACCGCTCCTTGGCGCGCGCCTTCTCCTCGTCGCGGCGAGCGCCGCCGATCAGGCAGTCGAAGCGGAATTCCTCCACCGCGGCGAGCAGGGTGGGAATCTGCAGGCGGTTGCGCGAGATCTCGCCCGGCGCGGGCGTGGCGATGCCCTGCGCGATCGCGTCCTCCACCGTGCGGACGATGAGGCGCGCCTCGAGCTGCTGCGCGCGGCGGTCGCGGAATTCGTTCAGCTCGGGGAAGTGGTGGCCGGTGTCGACGTTGAGCAGCGGCATCGGCAGCTCCGAGGGACGAAACGCCTTTTCGGCGAGACGAAGCAGGCAGATGGAGTCCTTGCCGCCGGAAAACAGGATGGCGGGGCGGTCGAACTCGCCCGCAACCTCGCGCATGACGTGGATCGCTTCGGTCTCCAGCCAGTCGAGGTGATCGAGGTGATAACTCATCGGTGAGCTAGACGCGCGCGGCGCGGAGCGGATTACAGGCATGACAGGCTCGCTCATTTGCCGGCGGCCTCCGTGCCCACTTCCGCCAGCGCGCGCTTGCCCCAGGCGGCGTGCAGGCCGCACTCGCGCTTCTGGTCGCCCTTGGCCGGGTCGTAATAATCGAACTCGTTCGGCAGGTCGTGTTCGCGCAGGTAAAGATCGAGCTGCGCGTCGTCCCAGTAGAAGAACGGGCTGACCTTCAGCGTCTGGAAATTCTCGTCCCACGCCACGAGGTCGAGCGCGGCGCGGTTCGCCGTCTGGTCGCGGCGCAGCGCGGTGAGCCAGACCGTCGGAGCCAGTTCGCGCATGCCGCGCTGGAACGGCTCGAGTTTCATCTGGGCGCTGAACGCCTTCATCGCCGGCTCGTCGGCCGGATCGGGCACCGGGCCGTGCAGCGCCTCGCGATGGGCGACGGTGACGCGCGGCAGGTAGGCGTGGACGTCCAGCCGCAGCCGCGCCCGCAGCGCCTCGGCGTGGCGGTAGGTCGCGGGCCGGTTGTAACCGTGGTCGACCCAGAGCACGCGGATGTCGGGCTGGACGCGGGTCGCGAGGTGGAGGATCGCCGCCTCATACGGGCGGAAATTCGTGGAGGCGATCGCGCGGCCCGCGCCGTGTTGGACGGCCCAGCGCGTGATCTCGAGCGGCGTGCGCGCGCGCAGCTCGGCGTTCCACTGCGCGATTTGGGAAGCGGAGGGACGTTGGCTCATGAGGTGACAGTCGGCGTCGCAGCCGGGGCGGTGGCGGCCGGGGCGGCGGCCGCGGCCGCGAGTTCCGGGAAAATCACCCGCTCGGCAAACGCGCCGAAGCGCTCGCCGGGCCGGCGCTCGTCGCGCCAGCGACGGAGGACGGGGCCGATTTCCTTGAGGAGATCCTCGCGCTTCACGCTGGCGCGGAATTCGCGGTTGAGGCGCAGCGAGGCCTCGTCGCCGCCGAAGTAGATGTTGTATTTGTTCGGCGCGCGGCCGACGAAGCCGATCTCGGCCATGTAGGGACGCGCGCAGCCGTTCGGGCAGCCGGTCATGCGGATGATGATCTCCTCGTCGGCCAGGCCGAGCGCCGCCAGTTCGCGTTCGAAGTCGTCGAGGATGCCGGGCAGCGCGCGCTCGCTCTCGGCGAGGCCCAGGCCGCAGGTCGGCAGCGACGGGCACGCCATCGACGCGCGGCGCACGGCGCCGGCCTGGTTCTCGACCGGGATGCCGTGCTCGGCGAGGAGCGCGGTGACGTCGTCGCGCGCGGCTTCGGGGACGTGCGCGAGGAGGAGGTTCTGCGACGGCGTGAGGCGCACCTCTACGCGGTGCTTTTCCACGATGCGGCGCAGCGCCGTCTTCAGCTGGCGCGCCGGCGTGTCCTTCACGCGGCCGGCCTCGACGTAGAGGCCGAGGAACCAGCGGCCGTCGGTCTGCCGGTGCCAGCCGAAGAGATCGCCCTGCTTCGTGAAGCGCATCGGCCGCGCCGCCTCGAGGCGGAAGCCGGCGCGCTGCTCGACCTGCTCGCGGAACCACGCGGCGCCCTTTTCCTCCAGCACGTATTTCAGGCGCGCGTGCTTGCGGTTGGCGCGGTCGCCGTGGTCGCGGTAGGCGACGAGCACGGCCTTGGCGACGTCGACCAGGCGCGCGCGCGGGAAGAAGCCGAGCACGTCGGCGACGCGCGGATAGGTTTCCTTGTTGCCGTGCGACATGCCCATGCCGCCGCCGGCGAGGAGATTGTAGCCCAGCACGCGGGCCGGGTTGGCCGGATCGGCGATCGCGACGAAGCCGAGGCAGTTGGTGAAGATGTCGACGTCGTTCAGCGGCGGGATGGCGAACGCGGTCTTGAATTTGCGCGGCAGATACTGGCGGCCGTAGAACGGATCCTCGGCCGGCGGCTCCGCGCCGAGCTTCACCTCGTTGCCGTCGACCCAGATCTGGTGATAGGCGGTCGCGCGCGGGAGCAGCTCGCGCGAGACGAGCGCGGCGTCCGAGAGCACCTCGTCCGTCAGCGCGGAAGTCGAGGGCGTGGACGGCGCCATGACGTTGCGCGCGACGTCGCCGCAGGCCGCGAGCGTAGTCGAGAGCGCGTCGTTGATGCCCTTGAGCAGCGGACCGAGGCCCTTTTTCACCACGCCGTGCCACTGGAACGCCTGGCGCGACGTGATGCGCAGGGTGTTGTTGCCGTAGCGCGTCGCGAGGTCGTCGAACACGAGGTATTGCTCGGGCGTGGCGACACCGCCGGGCAGGCGGTTGCGGATCATGAAAATGTATTCCTTGCCCGTCTTCCGCTTGTCGCGGTCGTCCTGCTGATAGAATCCGTGGAACTTGATGAACTGCTCGTCGTCGTCCGAGAAGCGCAGGGCCTCGGCGTTGGCGAGCGTGGCGGCGATGTCGCCGGCTAGGGTGGGGTCGCGCTGCTTCAGCAGCTCGTTCTTCGAGAGGGCAGGCGCAGGGGCAATGGCGGGAGCGTCGGACATGACACGCCGGACCAAAACGGGAGATTGACGCATTGCAAAAGCAAATTAGGTCATAGGTCATGTCCCTAGTCATGTTTCAACCGCCCGAGCCGGGCTTCGTCACTTTCGTCGGTGCCGGGCCGGGCGCGGCCGACCTGCTCACCCTCCGGGGCCTGCGCGCCCTCCAGCAGGCGGACGTGGTGCTGCATGACGACCTGGCCAACCGGGAGCTGCTCGAGCACTGCCGCCCGGGCACGGAGTTCATCTACGTGGGCAAGCGCGCCGGGACGCACAGCGCCCTGCAGGAGGAGATCAACTGGCTCCTCGTGGCCCACGCCCGCGCCGGCCGGCGCGTCGTGCGACTCAAGGGCGGCGATCCGACCGTGTTCGGACGCCTGGGCGAGGAGCTGCACGCCCTCCGCTGCGCGCAGATCGAATTCGAGATCGTTCCGGGCGTGACGGCCGCGTGCGCCGCGGCCGCTGCGGCGGGGATCAGCCTCACGCAGCGCGGCGTCGCCTCGACCGCGATCCTCACCACCGGCCACGAATGCGAGGGCAAGCGCTCGCGCTCCGTGGACTGGTCCGCCCTCGCCCACCCCGGCGCCACGCTGTGCGTCTACATGGGCGCGCGCCGGCTTGGCGAAATCGCCGGGCGCTTGAAGGACGCCGGCATCGCCCCGGACACCCCGTTGCTGATCGTGAGCCACGCCTCGCGTCCGACGCAGGTCATCCGCTCCGGCACCCTGGAATCCGCCACCGAGCTCGCGGCCGAGCTCGAGGACACCCTTCCCTGATCATCATCGGCGAGGCCGCGGCGCAAAACCGCGCGCTCTTCGCCGTGGACCGTCCCCGCGAGGTGACCCATGCGTCCGGATAAGCCCACGAAACCCTGGCTGCAGGTCTGGCGCGACTGGCTCGACAGCCTGCCGCTGCGCGACGAGCCGCTCGAGGCCGAGCTGTCGTCCGCCGCCTTCGGCGCGGCGCTCCCGCCTAAAGCGGAGCCGCCGCGCACCCCGTCCGCCAGCGGTCCGCAAGCATTGCAACCAGCTGCGGGTGCTCGGCCACCAGCGGCGTGAGCCGGGTGCGCAGGCGCGGGTGAGCCGCGCCGGCACGCTGGCAGATCGCGGCCACATCCCCTTCCGGCCCGGCATGGCGCCCGGGCAGCAGGAACTGCATCGCCACGACCACCGCGCTCTCGCGCCAGGCGTCCGCGCCGAGCAACGTCTCGAGCAGCGGACCGTTGAAATCGAACGCGGCGCCCTCGCGCCGCTCCATGCAGCAACCCGCCACGCGAACCTCCGGCCCGAGCGCCGCCGCCAGCTGCGCCGCGAGCGCGTCGCGCACCGCGGTCACCGCCGGCACCGGGCTGCCGTGGTCGACCAGGGCGACGCGCCAGGGCGCGGGCCAGCCGGCCGCGGTCGCGCGCACGTGATCGGCCAGGATCTGGGCCAGCCGCGGGTCGTCGGCCTGAAAGAGCGCCGGCGCGAGCCGCACGCGCAGGTCGGGCGTGCGCGCCCGCAGTTTCGCCACGCGCTCCGGCAGATACTCGGTCAGCGCGCGGCTCGGCCCGAAGAACAGCGGCACGAGCAGGAACTCGCGCGCGCCGGCCGCGAGGCGCCGCTCGAGCGCGGGCTCGAGGATTTCCGCCGGCACGCCGCCGAGGCGGTCCGGCGCGATGGCGGACGAGTGCAGCAGCGACACCGGCTCGACGGGTGTCCCGACGCGCGCCGCCAGCGCCTGCGCGAGACCGCGCAGGCGCAGCGTCGCCGCCGGCTCGAGCGAGCCGTTGTCCACGAGCAGTGTGCGGATCCCGGACATGGTGCGGCGCGGGCGGGCTGGGCGGTGCGCAGCGGCGCTCAGCGTCGATGGCGCACGCTGAGCGCGTGGGCGAGTTCGCGGGCCAGGAACGGACCGCGGAAGATCATGCCGGTGTAGACCTGCACCAGGGAGGCGCCGGCATCCATCTTCTCGGCGGCGGACTCCTCGTCGTAGATGCCGCCGACGCCGATGATCGGCAGCCGGCCGTTGGTGGCGCGCGCGATGTAGTTGATCAGGTCGGTGGCGCGCCGGCGCAGCGGCTTGCCGCTGAGTCCGCCGGCCTGGTTGACGGTCGCGAACGAGCCCGGGCGCGCCAGGGTGGTGTTGGTGGCGATGATGCCGTCGAGGCCGAGGTCGGCGATGACCTCGAGCGCGGCGTCGATCTGCGGGAACGAGAGGTCGGGCGCGATCTTGAGCAGGAGCGGGCGGCGCGGTTTGCCCGCGAGGGCGCGCGTCTTGTTTTCCGCCACGAGCGCGGCGAGCAGCGGCTTCAGCCACGACGCGTCCTGGAGTTCGCGCAGGCCGGGCGTGTTGGGGCTGCTGACGTTCACGACCATGTAGTCGGCGTGCGCGGCGAGGAGGCGGAAGCTCCCGAGGTAATCCTCGGTGGCCTGCTCGAGCGGCGTGACCTTGGTCTTGCCCAGGTTGACGCCGAGCGGGATGCGGCGCTGGCCGGGGCCGGGCAGGCGCATGAGCCGCTCGGCGAGCGCGGCGGCGCCCTCGTTGTTGAAGCCCATGCGGTTGATCACGGCCTCCTCGCTCGGAAAGCGGAACAGGCGCGGCCGCGGGTTGCCCGGCTGGGCGTGCAGCGTGACCGTGCCGATCTCGACGTGGCCGAAGCCCAGCGCGGCCGCGGCCGGCCAGGCCTCGCCGTTCTTGTCGAAGCCGGCGGCGAGGCCGACGGCATTGGGAAACTTCAGCCCGAAGCACTCGATCGGGCGGTGCGCCGCCGCATCGAGCTGCGCCCAGCGCTCCAGCAGCGCGCAGAGCGGGCGCACCCGGCCGAGCAGCGTCAGGGCGCGCACGGCGGACTCGTGCGCGTGCTCCGGATCCTGGCGGAAAAAGTAAGGCTTCGCGAAGGCGTCGTAGAACCGTCCCATTTGGCGCGGACGATGGGGTTCGGGCCGCCATCTTTCAAGCGCCACATCTGTCCTCAACACGAGGCGTTTGGGGCGGCACGAAGATTTTTAAGAAAAAGGTGTTTCGGTATTTGACACGGGCATGCGCGCGTCCTTTTTCCGGACGAAGTTTCACACTCTATGGCGAAAGGAACCCCCCAACTCGAATGGTGCAACGTGCGGCTCGGCGAAGACCACAACTGGTGGGTCGACGAGGTCAGCGACCCCGTGCACTGGGATGTGGACGCCCTCAGCATCATCGATCCGCGCCAGGTCGACCACCTCATCGAGGCCATCGAGCCGTTGCGGGAATATGGCTTCGACCCCGACGTGTTCGAGCGCGCCTTCATCGCATTCCGCATCGTCAAGGATCTCGGGAAGGGCCGGGTGAATCTCCGCCGGACGAAGGAATCGCTGCTCGAGTCCGATGAAAAGCTCTTCGCCCTCCCCGACATCATCGACGAGGAGAACGGGCCCTACGCCGACCTGCTCGACCACCTCACCCGCCTGCGGGTGAAGCTGCTGAACGATCTCTTCGACTTCGAGGAGAAGCTCACGGTCGACGAGGTCGAGGACCAGATCCGCGAGGCCCAGAACAACGACTTCATCGAAGGCAAGTCCGTCCACCTCTTCACCGAGCTCACCGCCATCCTCGACTTCATGCCCGCTGGCTACGGCGACGACGACGACGAGGAGGCCCCGGCCACGGGCGCGCGCTCGAAGCGCCGCGCCGCCGCGAACGAGGAGGACGAGGACGATCTTCCCGACATCGAGGAGGAGGAGGACGAGCGCATGAAGAACGACGCCTCGCTCAAATGGGACGAGGACGACGAGGAGTCCGACGAAGAAGGCGAGGCCAAGAAGGGCGAAGGCGACGACGAGGAAGACGAGGACGACGGCGCCGAGAAGGATTTCGACGACGAGGAAGAGGCGGACGAAGAGGACGACAAGCCCTCGCGCAGCCGCCGCGGCCGCCGCTAAGCCGCCTCCGACCGCCCCCGCGATTTCGCAGCCGACGCCACCCCCGTCGGCTGTTTTGTTTTCCGAAATGAGGCCCGGACGGCGGCGGCCCGCGACCGGTCGCTCCGGTGTTGCATCGGCCCGCGGCTTCGCGCAGTAACGTCGCACTTCATGCGCCTTTCCCGCTCGCTGCTGTCCCTCGCCGTGATTGTCGCGCTCGCCGCACTCAGCGGCTGCGAGAGCGCCCCGACCGCCGCCGGCGGCCGGAACCCGAAGGTCGCCGCTTCCGCCACCGCGGCGCAGCTCCGCCCCGGCGACTCGCTGACCGTCACGCTCAGCGGCATTCCCGACCCGAGCAACAACCCGGTCCAGATCGACGAGCAGGGCGCGATCAGCCTGCCGTTCCTCGGCGTCATCCCGGCCGCCGGCCTGAACACCGGCGAGCTCTCCACCGCCATCCGCCAGGCCTACCTCGACCGCAAGTTCTACACCGCGATCAGCGTCAGCGTCACCGTCACCGAGCGCTACGTCTACATCGGCGGCGAGGTGCAGCGCCCCGGCCGCATCCCATGGTCGACCGACCTCACGCTCGCCAAGGCCGTGCAGTCCGCCGGCGGCTTCACCCTTTACGCCAAGGAGACCAAGGTCACCCTCACCCGCGACCGCAAGGCCTACGACTTCGACGTCCGCCTGGCCCAGCGCCAGCCGGAGGAGGACCCGTTGCTCTTCCCCGGCGACTCGATCCAGGTCCCGCGCTCGGCCTTTTGAGTTCCACGCTCGCCGCCTCCCCGCGAATCATGCGCCTTCCCCTCTGGGCCCACCGCTGGCTGCACCGCCGCCGCCTGTCGCGCCAGGGGCTGAAGGGCTCCTTCCTGCACTCCCGGCTCGGCGACCGGCTGCTCGACAAGGCGCTGTGGATGCCGACGCGCGGCAGCCTGGCGCGCGCGTGGCTCATCGGCATTCCGATTACCACGATCCCGTTCCTGCCCGCGCAATCGCTCATCGCGGGCGTGTGCGGCTTCTTCGGCCGCGCCAACCTGCTGCTCTGCATCGGGCTCCAGTTCATCTCCATGCCGCTCACCGCGCCCGTGCAACTTTCCGCGTGCTACTTCGTCGGCCGCGTCGTGCGCGGCGAGTCGCCCTTCGAGGTCTGGAATCACCTGATGGCAAACCCCGGCGCCGTGTGGTCGAGCGACGCGCTGTTCACGCTCTACCTCGGCTCGGTCATTCTCGGCCCCGTTGTCGGTTTGGTCGGCTATGCGGCATTCATGCTGCTGTGGCCGGACCACCTGCCGCGGCTCCCGCATCGCCGGAAGCCGAAGCCAACCTCCTCTTGACCCGTTCGGGTCCTCCGCCTTTCTCGACCCACCCCTACTCAGTTACCCTATGAGCCTGTTCCAAACCAAATCCGTCGCGCAGCTGCAGGCTGAAGCGTCCGGCGACCAGCGGCTGAACAAGACGCTGACCGCCACGAACCTCATCAGCCTGGGCATCGGCGCGATCATCGGCGCCGGCATCTTCGTGCTCAGCGGCCAGGCCGCGGCGCAATACGCCGGCCCGGCCATCGCGCTCTCGTTCGTGATCTCGGGCCTCGGCTGCCTCTTCGCCGGCCTGTGCTACGCCGAATTCGCCGCCATGGTGCCGATCGCGGGCAGCGCCTACACCTACAGCTACGCCACGCTGGGCGAGTTCTTCGCCTGGATCATCGGCTGGGACCTCATCCTCGAATACCTCTTCACCGCCCCGACCGTCGCCGTCGGCTGGTCGGGCCACTTCGTGACCTTCCTGCACGACTTCTGCGGCGTCACCTTCCCCGCGCACCTCTGCAACGCGCCGTTCGACGTCGACCTGACCAAGACCGAATACCTCAACCTCGGCCTCTTCCAGCTGCCCTACCATCCGTTCGTCTCGACCGGCGCGCTGGTGAACCTCCCGGCGGTCGGCATCATCGTCTTCCTCACCGCCCTGCTCTACGTCGGCATCAAGGAGTCCGCGAATTTCAACAACCTCATGGTGATCACCAAGGTCACCGTGCTGCTCGGCGTCATCGGCTTCGGCGTCTGGTATATCCTCAACCACTTCGGCGTCGCGAAGGAGAACTGGACGCCCTTCATCCCCGCCAACACCGGCGTCGACGGCCAGTTCGGCTGGAGCGGCATCCTCCGCGGCGCGGGCGTGATTTTCTTCGCCTACATCGGCTTCGACGCCGTCTCCACCTCCGCCCAGGAGGCGAAGAATCCGCAGCGCGACATGCCCAAGGGCATCATCGGCTCGCTGCTCATCTGCACCGTGCTCTTCATCGTAATCTCCCTCGTGCTGACCGGCATGCAGAAATACACGCAGCTCAACAACGCCGCCCCGGTCGTCAACGCCCTCATCGCCGCCGGCGCCCCGAGCTGGCTGCGCTTCGTCGTCGAGATCGCCGCCATCGCCGGCCTGAGCTCGGTCATCCTCGTCATGCTCATGGGCCAGCCGCGCATCTTCTTCTCCATGGCCAACGACGGCCTGCTGCCGCCGGCCTTCGCCAAGGTCCACCCGCGCTTCAAGACGCCCTACGTCACCACCCTCATCACCGGCGTCCTCGCCGCCATCATCGGCGGCTGCCTCCCGCTCTCGCTCCTCGGCGAGCTCGTCTCCATCGGCACGCTGCTGGCCTTCGTCATCGTCTGCGCCGCCATCATCGTCCTGCGCTACAAGCAGCCCGATCTTCCCCGCCCCTTCCGCACCCCGCTCGTGCCGCTGGTGCCCATCCTCGGCATCCTCATCTGCGGCGCGCAGATGGTCGGCCTGCCGCGCGACACCTGGATCCGGCTCCTCGTCTGGATGGCCATCGGCATCGTGATCTACTTCACCTACAGCCGCCGCCACTCGAAGCTGAACAATCCGGCCAAGTAAGCTCCCGCCCGCGCCGCCATGAGCCTCTTCCGCACGAAACCCATCGCCGATCTCCAGAAAGAGGCCGGCGCCGAACACGGCTACAAGCGCACGCTCGGCCCCATCAGCCTCATCTCGCTCGGCATCGGCTCCGTCGTCGGCGCGGGCATCTTCGTCCAGACCGGCCAGGCCGCCGCCCTCTACGGCGGCCCGGCGATCGCCCTGTCGTTCATCGTCTCGGGCATCGCCTGCCTCTTCGCCGGACTCTGCTACGCCGAGCTCGCGGCCATGATCCCCGTCTCGGGCAGCGCCTACACCTACACCTACGGCAGCCTGGGCGAAATCCTCGCCTGGGTCGTCGGCTGGTGCCTCATCCTCGAGTATCTCTTCTCCGGCGCGGCGGTCGCCGTCAGCTGGTCGGGCGCGACGCGCGACATCCTCAACGAGTTCCACCTCGCCCTGCCCGCCTCGCTCGCCAGCGCGCCGCTCGACGTCGATCCCGACCGCACCATCCCGATCAACCTCGGATTCTTCACCTTCCAGCTCCAGACGCTCAAGACCACCGGCGCGCTGATCAACATCCCGGCCGTCTTCATTTCGCTGCTGCTGACCTACATCCTCTACATCGGCATCAAGGAGTCCGCCGGCTTCAACAACCTGATGGTCGTGATCAAGGTCGGCGTGCTCCTGGCCCTCGTCGGCTACGGCATCTACTATTTCCTCGGCCACCCCGACACGCCCAAGGCCAACTGGCACCCCTTCATCCCCGCCAACACCGGCACGTGGGGCGAGTTCGGCTGGAGCGGCGTCTTCCGCGGCGCCGGCGCGATCTTCTTCGCCTACGTCGGCTTCGACTGCGTCTCGTCCGCCGCGCAGGAGACCAAGAACCCGCAGCGCGACCTCCCCGTCGGCCTGCTGGGCACGCTGCTCATCGTCTCGTTCCTCTTCATCTCCGTGTCGCTGGTGCTCACCGGCATGGTCCACTACTCGAAGCTGAACGTCGACGCGCCCTTCATCTACGCGCTCCAGCAGATCCAGGCGCCCGCCATCTTCCGCTACCTCATCGAGGCCGCGACGCTCGCCGGCCTCACCTCCGTCATCCTCGTCTCGCTCCTCGGCCAGCCGCGCATCTTCTACTCGATGGCGCGCGACGGCCTGCTCCCGTCCTACTTCGCCAAGATCCACCCGAAATACGGCACGCCGCACGTCACGACCTGGATCACCGGCGTCTCCTGCGCGATCATCGCCGGCCTCTTCCCGCTCAATCTCCTCGGCGAACTCATCTCCATCGGCACCCTGCTCGCCTTCGCGCTCGTCTGCGCCGGCGTCCTCATGCTGCGCTACACCCAGCCGCAGCTGCCGCGCCCGTTCAAGACCCCGCTCGTCCCGCTCGTGCCCATCCTCGGCGTGATCACCTGCATCGTGCAGATGTTCTCCCTGCCGGCCATCACGTGGCTCAATCTCATCGTGTGGATGGCCATCGGCTTCGCCGTCTACTTCGGCTACAGCCGCAAGCACAGCAAGCTCGCGAAGGGCTAAGCGCTCCGCCCACTTGCCATCTCCAAGGCGGCCCACGGGCCGCCTTTTTTTGTTCACTTCGCGTTCGGAGCCGCCGGCAGCTTCGCCCGCAATTCCGCGAAGCGTTGCCGATCCTTCGGCTCTCGCGCGGCCCGCTCGCCCCACTCCGCGAGCGCCGCGGCTTGCGCCACCCGCCCGCCTTCGGCGCACAGCTGCGCGGTCCGATAAACCAACGCGAGCTGCCCGGGAAAACGGCGCACGCCCTGTTCGAGCAGCACCAGATCCGTCGCGGGCGGTTTCATTTCGGTTTCCCACCAAAGACTCGCCAGCAACTCGTAGGCACCGAGCAGCGGCGGCGGCATGCTCACGGCCTTCCGCAACCACGCGAGGATTTGCGCGCGCCGCGCCTCCTCCATCGGGCCAACCTGCTCGCTCAGACTCAGCCGCGTCAGTTCGAGATAGGCTCTCGCCCGCGTCGTCCCACCACTCACGGCCGCCTCGAGCAACTTTCGCCCGCGCTGTGCCCGCGCGCTCGATTCCGACTGCAATTCGAACAGCCCGAGCGACGCGAGCAGATCGCAGTCCGGCTGCTTGCGCACGTAGGGCGCGAGCAGTTCCAGGAAGGCCGCGTTACGGTTACCCGCGAGCAGCAACCCGTCACCCTTGATGCGTCCGATCTCCGCGGGCGTCGCCGCGCGCAAGGCAACTTCCGGTGGAGGCGCGAGGCGCGCGCCCTTTTGCGCGCGAAACTGAATGGAGCGATAGTCGGTGAACGCCGAGTAGCCCTGCACTTCCTCCTGCAGTTTCGCGATGCTCATGCCAAAGCACTCCCGCACGATCTCCTCCGTGCCCGGCCCACCTCTCACGCGATCGAGATAGCGGAACAGGGGTTTCTGATATTTCAGCCCACGTCCGTAGAGGCACATGTGGACGAACGCTTGTGCGAGCGTGCTCAGCTTCAGATCGCTCCGGAGCTGGCCTTCGCTCGCCGTCAACATCGCCGCCAGCGAAGGGAACGTGCCCAAGCGGCTGATCAACGGCGGCGGCACCATCGAAGTATCGCCGCTGCTGTCCATTGCCGGAGCCTTGGGCGTAAGCCGCTGACTGAAGTCGTCGTCGCCTCGCCCGAGCACGCCGAACTCGATCCACTTGTCCGTGTAATCGATGCCGGCGAACAAGCTCGCCACCCCTTCCACCAACCACGGCGGGCTCGGCGCATCGAAGCGGCTCATCAGGTAGCGCACGTAGCGATCGTAGAATTGCCGGTAGGGATCCGTCTGGCCTCGGCCGTCGTGACCGAGATTCAGCACGATACAGGCCTGCTCTTCATTGGCGAACAGCTGGCTCGAGACACCACCCGGACCGAATTTGGCACGGAGAGGATCGTCGGGATCAAACTCCTCGAACTCGAACACGTCGATGTCGCCCACCAATTTTCCCGCTGGCCGCAAAAAGGGCCGCGCCGCCTTGCCGCCCGAAGTCAAAATCAGCGTGGTCGGCAGCGGCGGACCGGCGCGGCGCAACACCGGCCACGTGATGTCGATCACCTGCTGCATCAATTGAAAATCCCGCAGGAAGCGCTGCGTCGCGCGATCGGACGCGTTGCTCAGCACCTCGAATCCCGGAATCCGCGCATAGCGCCACGACTCTGGCGCTGGCAACTCGAGCGGATTCGTAACGGTGTATTTCGGCAGCTCGTAGACCGTGGAGTCGACCGGCGTCGGCGTCTCAGCAGCGAACGCGATCGCCGCGACGCTGCCGGCGAGCATCGATGCCGCTCGCCGCGAAACAGAATGCGCCTTCATGGGGTAGCGGCCGAAACCTACGCCGCCCCGCCAACGCCTCAAGTCACCCGCCGTCCCTCAAAGGAGGGATGCGCCCGCTTCGCGAAGCACACTACCGACCCTTCCCACCCTAACCACCGCCTTCATTCCCCGAGGTGGTCGCCGCTGTCCCAGCGGCGACAAGGCCGCGCCCCGCCGCCGCCACGCACAAAAAAGGGCGCCGGTCGGGAGACCGGCGCCCACCTGAAATGCACCGCTCGCGGCTCGCTCAGCCTTTGTAGGCCTTTGCGATATCCTTCGCGAAATACGTCAGAATCATGTCCGCGCCCGCGCGCTTGATCGCGAGCAGCGACTCGTGCCGCGTGCGCACGAGATCGAGCCAGCCGAGACGCGCTGCGGCGTGGATCTGCGAATACTCGCCCGAGACCTGATACGCCGCGACCGGCGTGCGGGTGGCGTTGCGCACCTCGCGGATGATGTCGAGGTAGGCGCCGGCGGGCTTGACCATCACGACATCCGCGCCCTCGGCCACGTCGAGCTGCATCTCGCGGATGGCCTCGCGGCGGTTGGCGGGATTCATCTGGTAAGTCGCCTTGCTGAGCAGCCGCGTGCCCGCGGCCTGCGCGCTGCCGACAGCGTCGCGGAACGGCCCGTAGTAGGCCGAATTGTATTTCACCGAATAGGCCATGATCGCCGTGTCGGTGTAGCCCGCGGCGTCGAGCGCCTTCCGGATCGCGCCGACGCGGCCGTCCATCATGTCCGACGGCGCGACGAAATCCACGCCGGCCTCGGCCTGCATGACGGCCATCTGCGCGAGGATCGCGACGGTGCGGTCGTTGTCGACGTTGTCCTTCTCGGCGTTGAGCACGCCGTCGTGGCCGTGGCTCGTGTAGGGATCGAGCGCAACGTCGGTGATGATCGACAGCTCCGGCACCGCCTGCTTCACCGCGCGGACGGCGCGGAGGATGAGCGTCTGCGGGTTGAGCGCCTCGGTGCCGTTCTCGTCCTTCAGCTTCGGATCGAGCTTCGGGAACAGCGCGACGGCCGGCACGCCGAGGGCGAAAATCTCCTGGCACTCCTTGACCAGGTCGGCGATGGCCAGGCGGAAGACGCCGGGCATCGACCCGATCTCCTCGGGCGCGGGGGAGCCGTCGACCACGAAGAGCGGGGCAATCAGGTCGGCGGGGCGCAGAACGGTTTCCTCGACCATCGCGCGGCGGCTGGCGAAACGGCGCAGGCGACGCGGACGGTGCGTGAGCACGAGTTTTTCGTTTGGCATGGAGCGGAGACGGTAGCCGCTCCCCCGCGGTCCGGCTATGGAAATCTTGCCCTTCGCGCCGCGGATTTTGCGCCGTGCCGGCGAGAACCAAAACAGAGCTTGAACTCGCGCCGCATCACAGCGTTCCTAGGCGTCGCCCATGCGTCCCGCCCTCCCGTTCGGCCCGATCCAGACGTCGCCCACGACGTGTTGCCGAACTATGCCCGGCGGTTGCTGAAGCCGGCTCGCGCCCGTGTCGCCCGGAATACCGGGCCCGCCCGCCTGCTCTCACCGCCTCCCGTCGCACCCGCGCGTGTCACCCGCCACGTCGCGTTTGCCATCCCGCCGGTTTTCCGTTTCCAACTTCCGTTCCGCGTCATGCCCATCCGCCTCTACGATTCCCTCACCCGCACCCCCCGCGAGCTTCACCCCGGGGAAAAGGACGGCGTCTTCCGCTTCTACAACTGCGGCCCGACGGTCTACGCGCCCGCGCACATCGGCAATTTCCGCACCTTCGTCGTCAACGACGTCCTCCGCCGCCTCCTCGAGCTCGAGTTCGGCCCGGCCAAGGTGAAGCACGTCCGCAACCTCACCGATGTCGACGACCGCACCATCGGCCAGGCCAAGAAGGAGCAGCGCCCGCTCGGCGACATCACCCGGCACTGGACCAAGCTCTTCCACGAGGACTGCGCCGCCCTCAACCTGCTCCCGCCGCACGCCGAGCCGACCGCCACCGGCTACATCAAGGAGCAGGTGGACATGATCGAGGTGCTCATGGACAAGGGCCACGCCTACCGCGCCGCCGACGGCTCGGTCTACTTCAAGCTCGATTCCTTCCCCGGCTACGGCCGCCTCTCGCGCATCAAGGAGCGCGAGCTCAAGGTCACCAACACGGTCGCCGACGCCGACCACAAGGACTCCGTCTCCGACTTCGCGCTGTGGAAGGCCTACAAGCCCGAGGAGGACGGCCTCGTCTCGTGGGCCGGCCCGCGCGGCGCCGCCGCCGGACGCCCCGGCTGGCACATCGAGTGCAGCGCGATGAGCAAATCGATCCTCGGCGACACCATCGACCTGCACACCGGCGGCGTCGATCTGCTCTTCCCGCACCACGAAAACGAGATCGCCCAGAGCGAATGCTGCAACGGCACGCCCTTCGCCCGCCACTGGTATCACAGCGAGCACCTGCTCGTGAACGGCACCACGATGTCCAAGTCCAAGGGCAACTACTACACCGTGCGCGACCTCCTCGCCAAGGGCCACTCGCCCCTCGCGATCCGCTACGCCCTCCTCTCCGGCCATCCGCGCAAGCAGCTCAACTTCACCCTCGAGTCGCTCCACGCCGCCGAGAGCGCACTGAAGAAGCTCCAGGTCATCTGCACCGTCTTCCACGACCCGAAATACCGCGTCGCCGGCAACGGCGCGCCCAGCCGCCTCGTGGAGGTCCTCGACCTGCTCCGCGACGACCTCAACACGCCCGGCGCCCTCGGGGCGCTGTTCAAGCTCGGCCACGAAATCATGACCGGCGTGGGCGGCGGGCCGACCGATGCCGACGTCGCCACGCTCGACCAGATCCTCGGCGTCCTCGGCTTCGAGGCCACCAAGCTCAACACCCTCGCCGCCGCGCCCAAGGCCGAGGCTCCCGACGCGATCAAGGCCCTCGCCGACAAACGCTGGGCCGCGAAGGCCGCCAAGGACTTCGCCGCCGCCGACGCGCTCCGCCAGGAGCTAACCGCCGCCGGCTGGTCCATGCTCGACCGCAAGGACGGCTACTCGCTCGAGCCGCTGAAGAAATAGCCGACGGATGCGCAGCTAAAAACTGGCTCCTGCTGCGGAGCGGCGCTGCCATTTGTCTCGGCTTCCATGCCGTGGCAACGAAACGAGCCCGCCGGATTCGGCGGGCTCGGTCCATCGGAAGTGTCTGAGGATTATTTGCCGCCCTGGCTCTTAGGCACCGAGACGGTGCAGGCGGAAGTGCTGACATTGCCGCCCGCATCTCGTGCCTCGACCAGGATCGTGTAGACGCGACCGCTGCCCTTGCCGCTGCGCTCTGCGCGCAGGTTGACGGTGAGGTCACCCGTAATCTGGCTGTCGCCCGCCAGATCGCCGTCGCCGAGGCCGTTATCTGGCTCGCTGCTGGAAACGCCGATGATCCGGATCCCAGCGATGCCGACTGCATCGCTCGCATCCACCGCGAGGGTAATGGACTCCATCCGATGGTTGGGCGACCAGAGCACCGACTGCGAAGGGACGACTCTCGCAATACTCGGTGCCGTCGTGTCGACCACGTTGACCGTGAAGCTACCGCTGCTCGTGTTGCCAGCGGCATCCTTGGCCGTGACGGTAACGGTCGTGAGGCCGAGTGGGAACGTGCCGCCGCTGGGCGCGCTGTAAACCAGCGAGGTCACGCCGACCGCGTCCGTGGCGGAAGCGGCCGGATAAGTAACGATCGCACCGGAGGCGCTGGTCGCCTCAACCGTGAGATTTCCTGGCAGGGTCAGGGCCGGTGCCGTCGTGTCGACCACGTTGACCGTGAAGCTACCGCTGCTCGTGTTGCCGGCGGCATCCTTGGCGGTGACGGCAACGGTCGTGAGGCCGAGCAGAAATGTCGTGCCGGTGGCTTTGCTGTAGGTGATCGAGGTCACGCCCACGGCGTCCGTCGCAGTCGCAGCCGGATAGTTGACGATCGCGCCCATGGGACTATTCGCCTCGACCGTGAGGTCTCCCGACACGCTCAGGGCGGGCGGGGTGGTGTCACCCACGGTGACGGTGAAGCTGCCGCTGCTGGTATTGCCGGCCGCATCGCTGGCGGAGACGATGACTGAGGTCACGCCAAGCGGGAAAGTGCTGCCGCTGGCTTTGCTGTAGCCGAGTGATGTGACTCCGACATTATCGGTGGCGGAAGCCGCCGGATAGTTCACGATCGCACCCGCCGTGCTGGTCGCCTCAACCGCGATATTGCCAGGCACGGTCAAGTTCGGCGCCGTCGTGTCCCGGCCGACCGGGATCAAGCGAACATAATCCAGATACAAGCGGAAGCCGGAGCTCGAAGCGTTCTTCGCTCTCGAGCGGAACTTGAAGTCCTTGACGCCGGCCTTCGTGAAGGAAAGCGGCACACTGAGTTTGGAGCTGCTCAGGGCGGGAGTCGCTGAGTAGGTGTCAATCTGATCTCCTGTCGCGACGCCGGCAACGAACACACGGATGATGCCCGCATCGGTGCCGGTCCGGTAGCCCAACTCCATTTCGTAAGTGCCCGCCACCGGCACCTGCAAAGCGTAATGTATCTCATCGTTGGCGGCGTTCGCATCGAATCTCACCAGATACCCGCCACTCGCTCCGCTTTGGGCGGTCGCCACAAACGGGTCATTCGTGGGGGAGTCGCCGTCGGCCTGTTCAAATTCATACCGGTCTTGGTAGGTTGCGTAGGAGCGCCCGAGGATGTCGCGGAAGTAGGCATTGATTTGGGGCAAGGTGCCGTCCGGCCGGATCAACCAATTACCCAGCAATTGGCTGTTCGTGGCCTCCTGACCGGGGGCCAGAGTCACGCCGTTCTTCAGCACGTTGTCGTAGATCGCCCAGAAGATGACGTAGTGCACACCCCATTTGAACGCCTGCTCGATCTGGCGGCCTGCGACCTGTCGCTGGAGCGGATCGCTCGCGAGACTGTTTTCCTTCGCCCCGAACTCTCCGAAATAGAGATTTTTTCGGCCGAAGAGCAGCGAGTCGGGACAATACGAATCCATGTAATCCAGCATGGCGTAGATGCTGTCCTCCCGCCCGTCGTTCTGGCCCGTGAGGTAGTTCGAGATCGAATACAGATCCATGTTCGTGTTCGGGATCACGGTGTTGATGATCAGGTGCGGCTGGGTCGTCTGCATGAACGGTGGCGGCAGAAAATTGAACTCTGCGGCTCCGTAGACCTTGCTCGTGCTCGTCAGGACTGCCGTGCGCGCATCATCGATCGCCAGTTGGCGGACGTTGAGCCAGTCCGCCATCCCTCGCTCTGCCGTGGCGACATCCGGAGGGCTGCCAAACGCATTGTCTCCCTCCCAGTTTTGGATGATGAAAGTCTTGTTGCTGTAAGTGCTCAACAAGTGCACCGCCAAGGCGCGGATCTCACTGTAGGAGTTCTGCAACTCGGCATCACTCATGCCATCCTTCCAGTAAATCGATGGGCCAAACTCCGTCGCATCGATCACGTAGGTAGTCAAAGATGGGCGGCTGAAGAACTCCCGGAAGTGCCGAGTTTGCGCCAGCTCGACCAGCGATCCCACCGTGGGCCAGTTGGAATTCCACGGGAACTGATTGGCATAGTTCCCCCCCATGAAAACCTTCACCACGCGGCCACCCATTTCCTCAATGCGCAGCGCCCCTTCGTTGAGATAGTTTTCGCCCGTCAGCCAGTATTTGCCGCCCGTGTGCGCGATGCCCACGCGATCGCTGACCAACTCCTCAGCACCACGTCCAGCTGAGAAGAGAACCGACCAAACAAAGAGGATGCGTAAGGCGATGCGGCCACGTCCGATAAGGCGTTGGTCCAACAAACGATAGAATGGATTTAAGGGCATTATTTGGATGGGGTTACAACAATTCCTACCTGCAAAACCACACGGCACGATCACCGATCGTTGAAGTCGAGTCAATCAAATTGACCTTATCTCTGATCATATGTTCTCTTTTTTGCCATACGCTGGTAATGAATTGCCTCTTGGTCGCCGTCATTTGATTCCTGAATGCCAAGTGATCCCGCTGGTCATCAGTGATTCGATTTCATAATTTTTGTCTTATAAATACTCATATTTTCCTCGGCCCTATTGCGAAGGCGAACTGGAGGAAACGACGACGAGCCCTCGTCGAAAACGGCATGAGATGAGTGAGATTTGCCTCTCCGGCGCCATCGAGGGGCAGACCCACGCATCGCCCGACTTTGCTTGATGCTCTAGGCTGCTCCCTCGGGGCCTGCACGACCTCCAGATTGACACCGGGCGAAGTCACCCGCCACTCTGCCCCTTCGGCCCTGCAATCGTAGGCAGGACCAAACCCACATACACTATGTCGATGACACCGCTCGAAGAAATCCGCCACTCGGCCTCACACGTGCTGGCGACCGCGATCCTCCGTCTGTTCCCGGACGCCAAGCTCGATATCGGCCCGCCGACCGACACCGGCTTCTATTACGATATCGATCTCGACCACAAACTCACGACGGAGGACCTCGCGCGGCTCGAGGAGGAGATGAAGAAGATCATCGACGAGAACCAATCCTTCCAGCGCAAGGAGGTCTCCCGCGAGGAAGCCGAGCAGATCATCCGCTCGCGCGGCCAGGAGCGCTACAAGCTCGGCCGCCTCGCCGACATCCCCGAGGGCGAGAAGATCTCCTTCTACCAGAACGGCGAGTTCGTCGACCTCTGCGCCGGCACCCACGTCCGCTACACGAAACAGATCAAGGCCTTCAAGCTGCTCTCCATCGCCGGCGCCTACCACCGCGGCGACGAGCGCAACAAGCAACTCCAGCGCATCTACGGCACCGCCTTCGCCGCAAAGGACGAGCTCGCCGCCTACCTCACGCAGATGGAGCAGGCCAAGCTCCGCGACCACCGCAAGCTCGGCAAGGACCTCAAGCTTTTCCACATCGACGAGGATGTCGGTCAGGGCCTCATCCTCTGGACGCCCGCCGGCTCGATCGTTCGCCAGGAGCTCCAGTCGTTCATCTCGACCGAGCTCCGCCGCCAGGGCTACGCGCAGGTCTTCACGCCGCACATCGGCCGCCTCGCGCTCTACAAGACCTCCGGCCACTTCCCCTACTACAAGGACTCGCAGTTCCCGCCCATCGTCGAACGCGACTTCCTCGACCAGCTCGTGAAGTCCGGCTGCTCCTGCGCCGAGATGGCCAACCGCATCGAGGCCGTCTCCCAGAAGTTCGCCGAATCGATCAACGAGCGCACCGGCAAGGAAACCATCACGCCGGACCGCGTCCTCCCCGACGACCAGCTCATCGACGGCTTCCTCCTGAAGCCGATGAACTGCCCGCACCACATCAAGATCTTCGGCTCGCAGCCGCGCAGCTACCGCGATCTGCCCGTGCGCCTCGCCGAGTTCGGCACCGTTTACCGCTGGGAACAGTCCGGCGAGCTCAACGGCATGACCCGCGTCCGCGGCTTCACCCAGGACGACGCCCACCTCTTCTGCACGCCCGACCAGGTCGCGCAGGAGGTCCTCGGCTGCCTCTCGCTCGTGAAGACCGTGCTCACCACGCTCGGCATGTCCGACTACCGCGTGCGCGTCGGCCTGCGCGATCCCGACGGCAAGAAGTTCGCCGGCGACCCCGAGAAGTGGGACCTCGCCGAGAACGCCTGCCGCGAAGCCGCCAAGACCCTCGGCGTCCCCTTCACCGAGGAGCCGGGCGAGGCCGCCTTCTACGGCCCAAAGATCGACTTCGTCGTCCGCGACGTCATCGGCCGCGAGTGGCAGCTCGGCACCGTGCAAGTCGACTACGTGCTCCCCGTGCGTTTCGGCCTCAGCTACATCGGCGCCGACAACCAGGCGCACACGCCCGTGATGATCCACCGCGCGCCCTTCGGCTCGATGGAGCGCTTCTGCGGCGTGCTCATCGAGCACTTCGCCGGCGACTTCCCGCTCTGGCTCGCGCCCGAGCAGGTCCGCATCGTCCCGATCTCCGACAAGGTCCTCGACTTCGCCAAGTCCACGCTCGCCGAGCTTCAGGCGGCCGACCTCCGCGTCACGCTCGACACCCACTCCGACAAGCTCGGCGCCAAGATCCGTCGCGCCGAGTTGGAAAAAGTGCCCTACGTGCTCGTCCTCGGCCAGAAGGAGGCCGAAGCGCTCAGCGCCTCCGTGCGCAGCCGTGCCAAGGGCGACGAAGGCGTGCACAAGATCGCCGACCTCGTCGCGCGCTTCAAAACCGAGATCGCCACCCGCGCGCTCCCGGAGAAGAAGGCGCCCGCCGCTCCCGCTGCGACCGCACCGAAGCCCTAAACCGGCAGGGGCGGTTGCCCTCAACCGCCCTTTCCCCATGCCCCTCGAAATCCGCCAGGCCACCTCCGCCGATATCCCGGTGTTGGTGGACCTGATGGCGGACTTCTACGCCGAGGCGGCCTTCGCGCTCGATCGCGAGTGGGCCGCGCGCAGCTTCACGGCGCTGTTCGCCGATCCGGCGCGCAACGCCGCGTGGATCGCGTGGCTCGGCGGCAAACCCGTCGGCCACGCCGTCCTCTGCGCCCGCCACAGCATGGAATTCGGCGGCCTCGACGGCTCGATCGACGATCTCTACGTCCGCCCGAGCGCCCGCCGTCGCGGCATCGGCCGCGCCTTGCTCGCGCGCCTGGTCGCCCACGCCCGCGCCCAAGGCGTCCTCGCCCTCCACGTCGAAGTCGCCCCCGCCAACGCCGCCGCCCAGGCCCTCTACGCCGCGCTCGGCCTGCGCCCCACCCCCGACCGCCACCTCCTCGTCACCCGCCTTTGACTCGCATGGAAACCCCGACTGATCTCCCCGCCTGGAAGGAAGAACTCGACGCCATCGTCGGCGCCCGCGCCCACGGGCAGTTCAACCAGCTGCTGCCGCGCCTGCAGGACCTCGACGCGCGCCACCCGAACGTCGGCGAGATCGCCTACCAGATCGCGTGGACCTGCGACACCCTCGGCCGGCACGAGCAGGCGCTGCCCGCCTACGAAAAGGCCGTCGCCCTCGGCCTGCCGCCCAACGAGCTCTCCAACGCCTACGTCGGCCTCGGCTCGACGCTGCGCGCGCTCGGGCGCTTCGACCGCTCGGCCGAGGTGCTGCGCGCCGCCAAGCTCCAGTTTCCCGACAACCGCGAGCTCGACGTCTTCCTCGCCCTCACGCTCCACGCCGCGGGGCAGCACGCCGCCGCGCTTCAGCTCGCGCTCGAGACGTTGATCGACACGACCGAGGACCCCGGCCTCACCGCCTACGGCCGCGCCATCCGGCACGCCGCCGCGAAGCTCAGCTGAGCGAAACCGCCCGCGCCACGGTGCGGTAGGGGCCGTTGCCCCCAACGGTCCTTTCGGCGCGCAATCGCGCGCGCAGACGGCTGGGAGGCCAAGCGCCCCTGTCCTCTGTCCGACCCTAGATCGCCCCGCTCGCCCACTCGCCGTTCACCAGCCGACGCAACCCGAGCGGGTTGGCGTTCTGCAGCTCCGGGGGCAGCAGCTCGTCCGCGAAGCCCTGGTAGCACACCAGCCGCGCCCAGCGCTCGAGCGCGCGCGTGCCGACCGATGTGCTGCGACCGCCGTCGCTCGTCGCCGGATACGGACCGGCGTGCACGATGGCGGGGCTGACCTCGAGGCCGGTCGGATAACCGTTGAGGATCACGCGGCCGGCCTTGGCGGCGAGCACCTCGACCAATTCGCCCAGCTCGCGCGCCTCGCCAGCCGCGGCGTGCAGCGACGCGGTCAGCGAGCCCTCGAGGGATCGCGCCACGGCGAGCAGCTCGCCGCGATCCCGGCACCACACGACGAGCGAGCTCGGCCCGAAGATCTCCTCGGAGAGCGTGGGGTTGCCGG
Organism: Oleiharenicola sp. Vm1; assembly: GCF_047777955.1. Classification (GTDB taxonomy): domain Bacteria; phylum Verrucomicrobiota; class Verrucomicrobiia; order Opitutales; family Opitutaceae; genus Didemnitutus. The sequence continues at coordinate 1,770,689 of NZ_CP180537.1, read as the reverse complement.
CGAAGAACTTCGCGTCGGTTTCAAACCACACCGGCGCAGCCGAGCAGACCGACGAGGCGTTGCCGCGCGCGATCACGCGCACGCCCGGCTGCGTCGCTCGCGCGGTCGTGCCGGCGACGAACGCGTTCTTGATGCCCGGCGTGAGCATCATGCCCTCGAGCGTGGCGGACAGCCGCGCCGCCAGCTCCTGCACGAACTGCTCCGCCTCCGGCGTGCGCAGCAGCACGATCAGGCCGGGATTGGTGCAGAATTGCCCGACGCCCGCCAGCGACGACGTGTAGAGCCCCTCGACCAGCGCCGCGCGGCGCTCCGCGATCGCGCCGGGGAGCAGGAAGACCGGGTTGATGCTGCCCATCTCCGCGTAGACCGGGATCGGCTCCGGGCGCGCCGCCGCGAGGTCCGCCAGCGCCCGCCCGCCCTTCAGCGAGCCGGTGAAGCCCAGCGCCTTCACCGCGGGGTGCCGCACCAGCGCCTGCCCGACCGCGAAGCCCGCGTCGAACAGCAGCGAGAACGTCCCCTCCGGCAGCCCGCAATCGCGCACCGCGTGCCCGATCAACCGGCCGACCAGCTCGCCCGTGCCCGGATGCGCCGGATGCGCCTTCACGATCACGGGGCAACCCGCCGCGAAGGCCGACGCCGTGTCGCCTCCGGCCACCGAGTAGGCGAACGGGAAATTGCTCGAGCCGAACACCACCACCGGCCCGATCGCGCGCCGCATCGAGCGGTGATCGGGCTTCGGCAGCGGCTGGCGCTGCGGCTGCGCCGTCTCGATGCGCGCGTCGAGCCAGTCGCCGCGCTCCGCCGCCTCGCCGTAGAGCCGCAATTGCCCCGCCGTGCGCGCCACCTCGCCCTTGAGACGCGCCTCGGGCAGCCCGGTCTCGAGCATCGCGCGCGCGACCAGGTCCGCGCTCTTCGCCTCGAGACTGTCGGCGATGCGCCGGAGAAACTCGTGGCGCTTTCTCCCGGGCAGGCGCGCCAGCGCCGGCGCCGCCTCCGCGGCCAGCTGCACGGCGCGCTCGACGTCCGCCGCCTCCGCCGACGCGAAGCCCGGCTCGATCTGCGCGCCCGTCGCCGGATTGAACGCCTTGAACACGGTCCCGCCGGGACCACTCGAGCCGAAGCCGATCAGGTTGCCGCCGTCTGGTTTCATGGGGTGGGAAAGATGGCCGGATTCCGGCGAAAGACACGCCAAAGTTCCGGCCGCGTCAGTCTCTCAGTCACGCCGGCGCCCGGTCACAACCGCGGCCGATCCTTCCGGGCCTTCGCCAGCACCGCGCGCGCATGGTCGAGATCGGCTCCGGCCAGCTCCAGCCGCGGCGGCCGCACGTGCGGCGTGCCGCGCCCGACCTCGGCCTGCACCCATTTGATCAGCTGCACGAACTTCGGCACCGTATCGAGCTTCAGCAGCGGCAGGAACCACGTGTAGAGCGCCAGCGCGCGGGTCTTGTCGCCGCGCGCCGCGAAGTCGAACAGCGCCACGCTCTCCTCGGGAAACGCGTTCACCAGGCCCGCGATCCAGCCCACCGCGCCGGCGTAGACGCCCTCGACGATCGCGTCGTCCATGCCGACGAGGATGTCGAGCCGCGAGCCGCACGCCGCGCGGATCGCCGTCACGCGCCGGACGTCGCCGCTCGATTCCTTCACCGCGCGCAGGTTCGGGTGCGCGGCGGCCAGCTCCGCGATCTGCTCGGGCAGGAAGTCGGTTTTGTAGGCCGGCGGGTTGTTGTAGAGCATGCACGAGAGCGGCGTCGCCGCGATGATCGCGCCGACGTGCGCCTTCATCTCGCGCCAGTCGCTCGAGTAAACGTAGGGCGGCAGCACCATCAGGCCCTTCGCCCCGGCGGCCTGCGCCGCCTGCGCCATCGCGACCGCCTCCGCCGTCGTCAGGGAGGCGATGCCGAGCGCGATCGGTGCGCGGTCGCCGACGGCCGCCACCGCGGTGCGGACGACGGCGATCTTCTCGTCGAAGCTCAGCGTCTGCGCCTCGCCGAGCGAACCGCCGCAGACGATCCCCGTGCAACCGCTGTCGATCATCCAGCGGCAGTGCGCCGCGAGCGCGGCGTGGTCGACCGCGAGGTCGGCCTTCAGATTGGTCGTGATGGCGGGGATGACACCTTTCCAGTTCATGCGGGGAGGGAAATCAGGCGAAGCGATCCGGGCTGGTGAGCGACAAGTCCACACTCGGCTTCTTGCCCGCGAGCAACTCGCTCACGACGTGGCCGGTGATCGGCGCGAGCGTGACGCCGAGCATAGCGTGGCCGCAGGCCGCGGTGAGGTTGGCCTGCCGCGCGAAGCGCCCGATGTAGGGCATGCCGTCGGGCGAGACCGGGCGGTAGCCGAACCACGGCTGGATGCCGTCGAAGTCCGTCGGGCTCATGTCCGGAAAATAGACCTGCGCCGCCGCCTTGATCTGCGCGATGCGCTCGGGGCGCACGCGGTCGACGTGGCCGGCGATCTCCATCGTGCCGCCGAAGCGCAGCGTCTGGCCCATCGGGGTCACCGCCACGCGGCGTTCGGAAAGGATCATCGGCTTCTTCAGCTGGAAACGTGGCCGCTCGATCGCCAGCGAGTAGCCCTTGCCCGCCTGCATCGGCAGGCGCAGGCCGAGGCCCCGGATCGTCTCCGGCGCCCACGAGCCGGTCGCGAGCACGTATTCGTCCGCGGTGAGCTCGCCGGCGCTGGTCGAGACGCCGGTGACGCGCCCGCCTTCGCTGCGCCAGCCGTAGACGCTCGTCGCCCAGTGGAATTTCACGCCCTGCTGCTTGAGCAGCGCCACGAGCGCGGGGATGAACTTCCGCGGCGAGATGTGGGCGTCGATCGGGAAATAGACCGCGCCCGCGATGTCCATCCGCGCGCCCGGTTCGAGGGCCGCGACCTGCGCCGGCGTGAGGATCTTCGCCTCGACGCCGACGGAGTTGGCCAGCGCCGCGAGGCCCTTCTCGTAGGCGGCGAGCTTTTCGGGCGTCTTGCAGAGATTGAACAGGCCCTGGGCCTCGAACTCGAAGCTGTTGCCCGTCTGCGCGGCGAGTTCGACGAAGAGCTTGCGGCTCTCGAGGCAGTGCTGCGCGAGCACCGGCGCGGCGCGCAGGCGGTGCTCCGGCGTGCAGCTCTTCGCGAAGAGCCAGCCCCAGCGCATCAGCTCGGGATCGAGGCGCGGCTTGATGTAGAACGGGCTGCGCGAGCTCGTCATCCACTTCAGGCCCTGCCACACCATGCCCGGCGCGGAGATCGGCTCCACGTGGCTCGGCGAGACGTAGCCGGCACTGCCCTGCGCGCAGGAGTCGGCACCCTCCGGATTGCGCTCGATGACCGTGACGTCGAAGCCGTCCCGGGCGAGATAGTGCGCGGTGCAGAGGCCGACGATGCCGCCGCCGCAAACGATGACGCTGCGCGAAGTGCTCATGGTGTCCGGATACCCCAGCGGAACGGATCGGCCGGGTCGAGCAGCAACACGCCCTCGCCGCACACGTGCGCCGTGCCCGTGATCGTCGGCAGGACCTGGTCGCCGGCGCGCCGGTAGCGGCCGCGGAAAATGCTGCCGACGATGCTCTCCTGCACCCACGCGGCGCCCTCCGCGAGCTTCCCGTCCGCCGCGAGGCAGGCGAGCTTGGCGCTCGTGCCCGTGCCGCAGGGCGAGCGGTCGTAGGCGCCGCCGGGGCAGAGCACGAAGTTCCGGCTGTCCACGCCCGCCGTCGGCGACGGCGCGAACAACTCGACGTGGTCCACCGCGGGAAAACCCTGCGCGTTCACCGCCGCGCGCACGCGCGCAGTGTAGTCGGTCAGCGCCGCGACATTCGCCAGCTCGAGGCGCTGCCCGTGCGCCTCGACGAGGAAAACCAGTTGCCGCCCCACGCCACGTCGCCGCGCACGCGGCCGATGCCCGGCACGTCGACGACCACGCCCGCGGCCTGGCGGTAGCTCGGCACGTTGTCGACCGACACGCTGCCGTCCGCGTGCAGGGTCGCCGCCACCACGCCGACCGGCGTGTCGATACGCACGACGCCGGGCTGCACGCGACCGAGGTGCGCGAGCGAAACGACCAATCCGATCGTGCCGTGACCGCACATGCCGAGCGGACCGACGTTGTTGAAGAAGATCACGCCCACGTCGCAGTCCGGCACGTGCGGCTCGACCAGCAGCGCGCCCACGACCACGTCCGAGCCGCGCGGCTCGTTGACGATCGCCGAGCGGTAGCGGTCGAACTCCGCGCGAAACCGCGCCACGCGCTCCGCCAGCGGCCCGCGGCCAAGCTCGGGCCCGCCCTCGAGCACGAGACGCGTCGGCTCCCCGCCCGTGTGCGAATCGAGGATGCGGATGCGCTGCGAGGCCGGCGTGGACATGGGGGAAGTCTACCAGCCGAGTCTTGTATCAAAACCGCGCCTGGCCACGCTGTTTTCGTCCAAGTATGCCCGCCGCCCCCGCCCGTCCGCTCGCCCAGCTCGCCGCTCCGCTCGTCGCCGGGGAGCTCTTCGATCTCGTGCCGGACGCGGTGTTTTTCGTGAAGGACCGCCACGGCCGCTACACCGCCGTCAACCAGACGCTGGTCGAGCGTTGCGGTCGCCGCAGCAAGGCCGACCTGCTCGGCCGCACCGTCGCCGACGTGTTTCCCGCCGACCTCGCCGCCCGCTACGCCGAGCAGGACGCCGCCGTCCTCACCCGCGGCGCCGCGGTGGTCAACAAGCTCGAACTGCACCTCTATCCCACCCGCAAGCCCGGCTGGTGCCTGACGACCAAGCTGCCCGTGCGCGACGCCGCCGGCCGCATCGCCGGGCTGGCGGGCCTTTCGCGCGACCTCCACGTCGGCGGCGACTCCGGCGCCGTGCCCGCCCCGCTCGTCGCCACCGTCGAATACCTCCAGGCGCACTTCGCCGACGCGCTCACCCCGGCCGCGCTCGCCGCCCGCGCGGCCCTGCCGCCGGCCAAGTTCACCCGCCTCACCAAACGCCTGCTCGGGCTCACGCCCGGCCAGCTCATCCTGCAAACCCGCCTCCAGGCCGCCGCGCAGCGCCTGCGCGACTCCGACGACGCCGTGGCGCACATCGCGCACGCCTGCGGCTTCTACGACCACAGCGCGTTCACGCGGCACTTCAAGGCCGCCACCGGCCTCGCCCCGCTCGCCTATCGGCAGAGCGTCCGGGCATGACAGGTTTGCCGGTTGCCAGCCGTCGCCCCGCTCTCGCACCCTCGCCGCTCCTTTTCCCATGTCCGCCCCGCAGGACTTCAACGTCGACTACCTCGCGCAACTCGCCCGCCTCGCCCTCACGCCGGAGGAGAAGGCCCGGTTCGCTGCGCAGCTCGGCGACGTGCTCCACCACATCGAGCAGCTCGCCCAGGTCGACGTCAGCGGCGTCGAACCGACCGCGCACGCCTTCCCGGTCGAGAACGTCTGGGATGCCGACGTGCCGCGCCCGGGCCTGAGCGTCGCCGACGCCCTGCGCAACGCGCCCGCGCAGCGCGAGTCCATGATCAGCGTGCCCAAGGTCGTGGAGTGACACCGATGGCCGCCCTCCATTTCCAGACCATCGCCGAACTGTCGGCCCGCCTCGAGCGCCGCGAGCTCTCCGCCGTCGAGCTGATGCAGGCGCTCATCGCCCGCACCCAGGCCGTCGAGCCGCGCGTGCACGCGTTCAACTCCCGCGACGAGGCCGACGCACTCGCGCAGGCCGCCGCCTCCGACGCGCGCCGCGCCGCCGGACAGGCCCGCGGGCCGCTCGACGGCATCCCGATCGGCCTGAAGGACGTCATCGCCGTGCGCGACCAGCCGCTCACGGCCTCGAGCCAGATGCTGCAGAATTTCGTCTCGCCCTACGACGCCACCGTCACGCGCCGGCTGAAGGACGCCGGCGCCGTGCTCTGGGGCCGGCTCAGCTGCGACGAGTTCGCCATGGGCTCGTCGAACGAGAACTCCGCCTTCGGTCCCGTCGCCAATCCCTGGGACCTCGCCCGCGTGCCCGGCGGTTCCTCCGGCGGCAGCGCCGCGGCGCTCGCGGCCGGCGAGGCGATCGCCACGCTCGGTTCCGACACCGGCGGCTCCATCCGCCAGCCCGCCGCGCTCTGCGGCCTCGTCGGCCTCAAGCCCACCTACGGCCTCGTTTCGCGCTACGGCCTCGTCGCCTACGCCTCGTCGCTCGACCAGATCGGCCCGTTCGGCCGCACGACGGAGGACGTCGCGCTCGTGCTGCGCGCCATCGCCGGCCACGATCCGCTCGACTCGACCTCGTTCAAGGCCGAGGTGCCCGACTACCGCACCGCGCTCGCCGGTCCCGCGCCGCGCCGCCTCGGCCTTCCCAAGGAGTATTTCGGCGCCGGCCTCGATCCGGAGATCGGCGCCGCGGTGGAAGCCGCGGTGAAGTTCTACCGCGACCGCGGCTGCGAGGTGAAGGAAGTCTCGCTGCCGCACACGCGCTACTGCCTCGACGCCTACTACGTCATCGCCACGGCGGAGGCGTCGTCGAACCTCGCGCGCTTCGACGGCGTGCGCTACGGCCACCGCTCGAAGGCGGCGACCGACGCCATCGATCTTTACGCGAAGTCGCGCGCCGAGGGTTTCGGCGCGGAGGTGAAGCGCCGCATCATCCTCGGCACCTACGTGCTCTCGAGTGGCTACTACGACGCCTATTACCTGCGGGCGCAGAAGGTCCGCACGCTCATCCGCCGCGATTTTCTCCAGGCTTTCCAGGAGGTCGACGCGCTGCTCACGCCCACGTCGCCGGTGCCGGCGTTCAAGCGCGGCGAGAAGGCGGACCCGCTGGCGATGTATCTCCTCGATGTCTACACGATCGGCGTGAACCTCGCCGGCCTGCCCGCCGCGAGCGTGCCCTGCGGCTTCACCCGTGCCGGCCTGCCGGTCGGCCTGCAGCTCATCGGCCAGCCGTTCAAGGAAGCCGACCTCCTCACCCTCGCGCACACCTACGAGCAGGCGCACGACTGGAGCCGCAAAACCCCGAACCTTTGATGGCCCACGAACACACGGAATACACGGAACCGCAGGAGTCTTTCTTCTGTGTGTTCCGTGTATTCCGTGGGCCTAGATATTCATGAGCGATTTCGAAGCAGTCATCGGCCTCGAGGTGCACGTCCAGATCAAGACGGCATCGAAGATGTTCACGCGCGTCGCCACCGGCTACGGCGAGCCGCCGAACACGCTCACCGATCCCACCATCCTCGCGCTGCCCGGTGCGCTGCCGGTGCTGAACCAGGCCGCGCTCGACGCCATCATCAAGACCGGCCTGATGCTCGACTGCGAGGTCGCGTCCGTCACGCGCTGGGACCGGAAGAATTATTTCTATCCCGACAGCCCGAAGAACTACCAGCTCTCGCAATACGACCAGCCCGTCTGCCGCCACGGCGCCGTCGAAATCGAGCTGCCCGGCGCCTCGCTCGCCGTGATGGGCGAACACAAGCAAATCGCCCTGACGCGCATCCACCTCGAGGAGGACGTCGGCAAGCTCTCCCACGAGGCCAACGACTCGCTCATCGACTACAACCGCGCCGGCACGCCGCTGATGGAGATTGTCACCGAGCCGGTCATCCGCTCCGCCGACGAGGCGTTCGCGTTCCTCACCTCGCTGCGCCAGTCGCTGCTCTACGCCGGCATCTCCGACTGCGACATGGAGAAGGGCCAGATGCGCTGCGACGCCAACATCTCCATCCGGCGGGTCGGCGAGACCAAGCTCGGCACCAAGGTCGAGCTGAAGAACCTCAACTCGATTTCCTACGTCCGCGACGGCATCGTCACCGAGATCAAGCGCCAGATCAACGTCGTCACCAGCGGCGGCACGATCGTGCAGGAGACGCGCCTATACGACGGCGAGACCGGCCGCAGCGCCTCGATGCGCTCGAAGGAAATGGCGCACGACTACCGCTACTTCCCGGACCCGGACCTGATGCCCGTCCGCATCGACGCCGCGTGGAAGGCCCGCCTCGCCGCCGAGCTGCCCGAGCGGCCGTTCGCGAAGCAGGCGCGCTTCCTCGAGCAGTTCGGCCTGCCCTACTCCGCCGCGTCCGTGCTCGTCCGCGACCGCGCGCTGGCCGACTTCTTCGAGGCGACCGTGCAACTCGGCGCCAAGCCGACCGCCGCCGCCAACTGGATCACCAACGACCTGCTGCGCGATCTCGCCGCGGCGCACCTCGCGCTCGCCGACTGCAAGATCACCGCCGCGCACCTCGCCGGCCTCGTCGCGCTCGTCGAGCAGGGCGCCGTGTCGAGCAGCCAGGCGAAGGAAATCTTCGCCGCCATGTTCCAGACCGGCGACCAGGCCGCCGCCATCGCCGACCGCAAGGGCCTGCGCCAATCCTCCGACACCGGTCAGCTCGAGGGCTGGTGCGCGACCGCGATCGCCAACGATCCCAAGTCCGCCGAACAGGTCCGCGCCGGGAACGCCAAGGCCATCAATGCCTTGAAAGGCGCGGTGATGAAGCTCTCGGCCGGCAAGGCCAATCCGAAGCTCGTCGACGAGATTTTGAGGAAACAGCTCGGGGCGTAACCCCGGGTCTTCGACCCGGATTATGCAGCGGCACGTCGGTGGGCACACAGGCTCGCCCCTCGATTGCGCCTCGTCCCCGCTGCATGCCTGCTCCGTGTCGTTTGTGGCGAAAACAAAAGCCCGCCGGGCGGCGGGCCTAGAGATCAGCATCGCATGATCGTCTTTACTTTGCCTCGTCGACCACGCGGATGTGGAGGTCGCGGAGCTGCTTCTCGGTCACCGGCGTCGGGCTCTGGTTCATCAGGTCCTGCGCCTTCTGCGTCTTGGGGAAGGCGATGACGTCGCGGATCGAGTTGGTGCCGCAGAGCAGCGCGCACATGCGGTCGAGGCCGAAGGCGATGCCGCCGTGCGGGGGCGCGCCATACTTGAAGGCCTTGAGCATGTAGCCGAAGCGGCTCTCGACCACGTCGGCCGGGATCTTGAGCACGTCGGTGAAGACCTTCTCCTGCAGCGCCGGCTGGTGGATGCGGATCGAGCCGCCGCCGAGCTCCATGCCGTTCAGCACCACGTCGTAGTGCTGGCCGCGCACGGCCTTCGGGTCGCTGTCGAGCAGGTGCGCGTCCTCCGGCACCGGCGCGGTGAACGGGTGGTGCGTGGCCGCGTAGCCGCCGCGCTCCTCGTCGTAGCTCATCAGCGGGAAATCGACGACCCAGAGGAAATTCCACTGGTCGGGGCGCAGCGTGAGCTTGCCGCGCTTCACGAGCAGTTGCGCGGCGTCGAGGCGCACGCGGCCGAGGATGGCGCACGCGCGTTCCCACGGGGCGGCGGCGAAGCAGATCAGGTCACCGTCCTGGATGTTCAGGCGCGCGGTGAGGTCGGCCTTCTCGGCCTCGGTGAAGAATTTCACGATCGGCGACTTCCATTCGCCCTTCTCGACCTTGATGTAGGCGAGGCCCTTCGCGCCCATCGCCTTCGCGGATTCCTCGAGCGAGGTGATCTCGCCCTGCGTGGCGTCGGCGAGGCCCTTGGCGTTGACCGCCTTGATCGAGCCGCCGGAGGCCGCGGTGGACTGGAAGACCTTGAAGCCGGAATTGCGGAAGGTGTCGGTGAAGTCGACGAGCTCGAGGCCGAAGCGGGTGTCGGGCTTGTCGACGCCGTAGCGGTTCATCGCGTCCTTGTAGGCCATGCGCGGGAACGGCGTGGGCAGGTCGTGGTTGAGCACGTCCTTCCAGACCTTCTTCAGCATGCCTTCGAAGAGCGCGTAGATGCCTTCGCGGTCGATGAACGAGACCTCGACGTCGATCTGGGTGAACTCCATCTGGCGGTCGGCGCGGAGGTCCTCGTCGCGGAAGCAGCGGGCGATCTGGAAATACTTCTCCACGCCCGCGACCATGAGGATCTGCTTGAACTGCTGCGGCGACTGGGAGAGCGCGTAGAATTGGCCGGCGTGGATGCGCGACGGCACGAGGTATTCGCGCGCGCCTTCGGGTGTGCTTTTGAACAGTGCGGGCGTCTCGACCTCGTAGAAGCCCTGGTAGTCGAAGTAATCGCGCACGGCCTTGGTCGCCTTGTGGCGCACGGCGAGGTTGCGGCGCATCTTCGGGCGGCGCAGGTCGAGGTAGCGGTAGGTCAGGCGCAGGTCCTCGTTGACCTTGTCGCCGCCGGCGTCGTCGAGCGGGAACGGCGGGGTCTCGGAGATGTTGTGAATCTCGAGCTCGGTCGCATCGACCTCGATCTCGCCGGTCGGGAGCGCCTTGTTCACCATGTCGGTCGGGCGGAGCTCGACCTTGCCCGTGATGCCGATGACGGACTCGTCCTTGAGCTTGGCGGCCTGCTCGCGCAGCGCGCTGTCGAACTTCACCTGCGTGATGCCCTGGCGGTCGCGGAGGTCGACGAAGATGATGCCGCCGTGGTCGCGGACGGAATCAACCCAGCCGGCGAGCGACACGGTCGCGTGGAGGTCGGCCTTGGTCAGTTGGGCGCAATGGTGGGTGCGTTTCATGGGAACGAGGGGTCAACCAAACGGCCCGCCCGCCGGAGGGGCAAACAGAAATTCCTCCCCTATGACAGAGCCCCGGCTCAGCGGGCGATCCGGTCCTCGTAGGCCCGCGGACCGAGGTAGCGATAGCCCCGCCCCTCCTCCGGCGTGCCCGCCTGCATCGCCTGGATCAGGCCGTTCAGCTCGACGAGCCGCGTGTGCCAGACCGCCTGCTCGGGGTTGCGCCGCAACTGGAACACCACGCGCCCGTCCGCCGCACGCGCCCCCACCAACGGCCCCTCCTCGGTGACGGTGAACGGGAAACGCGCCGCCAAGTCCGCCTGCATCGCCTGGCTGCGGCCCCAGGTGCCGCCGCTTTCGCTGACGAAGGTCTTCCCGTCGAGTCGGGCGCGGAAATCCTCGTAGGCCGCGACGTAGAGCCGGTGCGCCGGTGACGCCGCGAGCCAGACCGCGAGCTTCTCCGCTTGCCCGCGCGCCGCGTCGTAGGCGTAGTTGCTGTCGAGAAACGCGATGCGTTCCACCTCGTCCGGGATGCGCTCGAACGCGTCCAACCCGCCGAAGACGAAGCTTCCGCCCGCGCTGTGCCCGGCCAGCGTCAGCCGCGCACCGGGCACGAGGCGCTGCAGCGCGGCGACGACGTCCGCGATCTTCCGCTCGGCCTCTTTCACTTCACGCCGCCAGACGGGCCACGAACCGCGCCCCGGCTCGAGCACGGCCAGCGCGAGGTTGGCGTGCCCGTGCGCGCGCAGCCAGCGCACCTGCGCGGCGACATGCTGGATGTCGAAATGCCAGTCGTCGTCCGCGCGCAGGCGGCGGCCGAGCGTCTGCTCGATCGTGTTGCCGGCGGGCACCGCGTAGAGCAGGAGCTCCGCCGGCTGTTCGGCCGCTCGTTCCGTCGGCCGGTTGAGGACGGCGCGCACCCCGTCGGCAAGGAACAGCGCCTCGTTCGACTCGCCGGGCATCGTGGGAACCACGGGGCGGATCTGGCCCCAGCGCGCCGGACCGCACGGCCCCTCGCCGCTGAGCAGCGTCCACCAGCGGTCGTCCGCGAGCAGTTCATCGATCGGCCTGGCCGCACCGTCCCACTCGACCGCGCGCGCGACGAGTCGCACGCCGTGGCTGTAGTCGACCCACGTGTCGGCGTGGCCGAGGAACAGCGGCTGGATGGGGGCGCCCTCGGCGCGATGCCAGCCGTAGATCGCCACGCGGCCCGGCGCGGCGGCAAGCCGCGGTGTGAGCACGAGGTCCTTCTTGTGGCCGGCCGTGAGCGTCCCGAGCGGGTGCGTCGCAAAAGCGGCCCGCCGTGCCGCGGCGACGAGCGCCTCGTGCCGCACGAACGCCGCGAGGGTCGTCATTTCCGGACCGGGCGGCATCGGCTCGGGCGCGAGTTTCAGCGGGGCGGCGCGATAGATCAGGTCCACCAGCTTCGCCGTCGGCAGCACGCACTCCAACCGGTCGGCGAGGCGCTGGGCCGCCGCGGGGGTGAGCGGCATCCGCAGAAAATCGTCGTCCGACCCCACGGCCAGGTAGTCCGGCGCCACGTGCAGCACTGCGCGCCCCGTCGGCACATCAACGAAGTGCCGCCAGAAATCCGGGACGTTGCCGCGCAGCACCTCGGCCACGACCGCCTCCTCGCGCTCCGGTGTCGGCAGCGCGGCCCAGCGGGCCGCGAGCGCGCGACCGCCGGACGCATCGCCGGGGCGCGGCGGCAGGGGCGGCTGCCAGGCGACGGCGTGCAGCGCCCCGCCGAGCAGGAGGACCAGGAGCAGCGCGCGCTTCATCCGGCCAGCGAAGCCACGGGTCTCGCGCCAGGCAACGCCGGAGAGGACCGCCGGCGGCGGCCCGCGCGACGCGGTCGCGTCAGCTTTTCCGCACCTCGATGAACGCCGTCACCACCGGCCGGTCGCGGCGGTAGCACCAGTTGCGCTCGGCGAAATCGGGGGCGCGTTTTTCGGAAACCACCGGCTAGGGCGCAAAGAGCCGCTCCAGCTCCGCGAGCGTGAAGTAGCGCACGCCATCCGCTTAGCGCTTCCCCTCGCGATCGCAATCGGTCGTGATCAGCAGGCGGCCGCCGGGTTTCAGGCAGCGATACATCTCGGCCAGCGCCCGCTCGATCGCCGGGATGTGCTCGATCACCGAGATGCTGACGATCGTGTCGAGCGAGCCGTTGGCGTAGGGCATGGCCGTGAGATCGACGGCGCGGGGAGGCGTTGCAGCACCTGCCAGAGCTCCCAATCGCGCATCCGCAGCGGATACCGGTAGTCCTCCCCCACCCGGGCGCGCACGAACGCGTCGTAGCCACGCAGCGTCGCGTCGCACTCACCCGAAAGTTCGTCGCGCTCAAAGAACTTCATGGCGCGGCAAGGAAAGGAAGGGACGGCAGGGCACGATGGAAACCGGCGATACGCGCGCAACAACGCGCGGCAGTCTAGCGCTCAACTGCCGCGCGGCGGCGCAGGTCCGGCACGCCGCCTCAGGCGAGGACCAGGCTCTCGCCCGTCATCTCGGCCGGCTTGGGCAGGCCCATGAGGTGGAGGACGGTCGGCGCGATGTCCGCGAGGCGGCCACCGCTGCGCATCCGGGTCTTCCCGGCGGCGAAGCCCTCGCCCACAACGAAGACCTCGACGAGGTTCAGCGTGTGCGCGGTGTGCGGGGCGTTGAGCACCGGATCCCACATCTGTTCGGCATTGCCGTGGTCGGCGAGGATGACGGCCCGGCCGTGCTGCGTCGCGAGCGCGGCGAGCAATTCGCCGAGGCCCTGGTCCGTGGCTTCGCAGGCCTTGATCGCCGCGGGCAACGAACCCGTGTGCCCGACCATGTCGGGGTTGGCGTAGTTGACGACGATCAGGCCGTATTTGCCGGAGAGGATGGCTTCCTTCGTCTTGGCCGTCACTTCGGTGGCGGACATCTCGGGCTGGAGGTCGTAGGTGGCCACCTTCGGACTCGCCGGGCAGGCGCGGTCTTCGCCGGGGAACGGCTCGTTGCGGTAATTGTTGAAGAAAAACGTCACGTGCGGGTTCTTCTCCGTCTCGGCGCAGCGGAACTGCGCGATGCCGGCCTGGCTGACGACTTCGCCGAGGATGTTTTTCAACTTCTCGGGTTTGCCGGAGATGATGTGCACCGGCAGGCCCTTTTCATACTCGGTCATCGTGGCGTAGTAGAGGTCCAGCTTGGCGCCGCGCTCGAAGCCCGTGAAGTCGTCGAGCACGAAAGCCTTGGTGATCTCGCGCGGGCGGTCGCCGCGGTAGTTGTAGAACAGCACGGCGTCGCCGTTGGCGAACACCGCGAGCGGCTTGCCGTCGGCGCCGACGATCGCGGTGGGCGAGACGAACTCGTCGCCCTTCTGCGTTTCGCTGAGCGGCTGGTCGTAATACTGCTGCACGGCCTGCACGGCCGACGGCGCGGTGGCGACGGCGGCCTTGCCGGTGAGGAGATCGTAGGCTTTCTGCACGCGCTCCCAGCGGTTGTCGCGGTCCATGGCCCAGAAGCGGCCGCAGACCGTGGCGATGCGGCCGACGCCGATTGCCTTTACCTTGGCCTCGATCTGCTGGAGGTAGCCGAGACCGCTCTGCGGCGGCGTGTCGCGGCCGTCCATGAACGAGTGGATGAAGACGCGGTTGCTGGCGAGGCCATCGTCCTTGGCCTGCTGGAGAATGCCGTAGAGATGCTCGAGCATGCCGTGCACGCCGCCGTCGGAGGCAATGCCCATGACGTGGAGCTTCGCGGCCGGATTGGCCTGCAGGCGGGCGAGGATCGCCCGCCAGACGGGGTTCTGCGCCAGCTGCTTTTCCGAAAACAGCTTGTTCAGACGGACGAGTTCCTGGTCGACGATCCGGCCGGCGCCGATGTTCTCGTGGCCCACCTCGCTGTTGCCCATCTGGCCGTCGGGCAGGCCGACGTCGAGGCCGGAGGCCTTCACCAGCGTGACGGGATAGCGCGCGTGGAGCATGTCGTCGCAGGGCTTCCTGGCCTGCGCCACGGCGTTGAACTTATCCTGGGCGGGATCGGGATTCTTGCCCCAGCCATCGCGGATGACCAGGAGGACGGGCTTGCGCGCTGAACTCATAGGAAAATGTGACGATAAGCTCTCCGTCGCGCTCGCGCGCTCAACCTTTAAATCCGTCATCGCAATCCACGCCCACGCCTCGCCAAGGATTGGCCCACGCCCTGCTGAGAAAGGAATCTCATGACGCTGCTCATCCGCGACCAGCTGACCTGCCCGCCAACGTGGTTCCTGAGCTACCGCGACCTGACGCTCTACTGCGCCGTGATGCTCAAGCTCGACGTCGTGCTCGAATCGGCCGACCCCGATCTCTACTACCGCTGGGTGCGCCAGCGCGGCGGCATGGACTTCGTGCAGGACATCGTCCGCCCGGGCTCGGAGCGCGGCGTGCACCTCGACCTCGAGCGGCATTTCGCCAACACCATCGTCACCGACCGCATCGCCCCGGAGAACGTCCACCGCCTCATCGCCCGCATCCGCTCGCTGGCCGCTTGAGCGAACACCGCCGCATCGGCACGATCATTCCGCCGTGCGCAAGTGAGCGACCAGCGCCCGCGCGGCGCCGCTCAATGGCCGGCCCGAGCGATAGACCACGCCGATCGAGCGCGTGACCCCCGGCAGCGGCCGGAACACCAGCCCCGGCACGCCGCGCACCGCCGACATCTGCGGCACGATCGACACGCCCCAGCCGCTGGCGACGAACGACAGCACCGTCTCGATCTGCGCACTGCGGAAGCTCACGCGCGGCGCGAAGCCGTTCAGGCGGCAGAACTGCAGCGCCTGTCCCGCGAGGCAGTGCCCCTCCTTCATCAGGATGAACGCCTCGTTCTCCAGGTCGTCGAGCGCCAGCCGCGCCTTCGTGGCCAGCGGATGCCGCCGCGGCAGCGCGACCAGCAGCGGCTCGTCGAAGAACTCTTCGGCCGCCAGTCCGGCGCGTTCCACCGGCAGGCTGAGCAGGGCGACGTCCACCTCCTTGGCCAGCACGCCCTCGACCAGCTGCGCAGTCGTGTCCTCGTGCACCACCACCTCGATGCCAGGGTGGCGTTTCGTGAAAGCCCGCAGTCGCGCCGGCAGGAAGTAGGGCGCGACGGTCGGCAGCGCGCCGAGCACCACGCGCCCGCGCAGCAGGCCGCTGACCTCCCGCACCCGCTCGCGCGCCTCCTCCATCTCCTCCATCACCCGCGCCGCGTGCTCGCGGAAGAGCTCGCCCGCCGGAGTGAGCGACACCTCGCGGGTCGAGCGCTCGAAGAGCCGCTCGCCCAGCTCGCCCTCCAGCTTCCGGATCTGCTGGCTGAGCGAGGGCTGCGCCACGCGGCACTGCTCGGCCGCACGGCTGAAGTTCCGCGTGCGCGCCACGGCGAGGAAGTAGCGGAGCTGGTGGGTTTCCATAGTCGATGCCTATTACTGTCAGGCCTAACTAATATTTCCGGCCTATCGCGCGAGCTGATAATCTCCGCCCGCGTCGTCCACGCCGGCGCCCCACCCTTCCTCCCATGTCCCAATCCGCCCCTCCGCTCACGACGACCACCGGCGCGCCCGTGGTCGACAACCAGAACTCCCTCACCGCCGGCCCGCGCGGCCCCGCCCTCCTGCAGGACTGGCACCTGCTCGAGAAGCTCGCCAACTTCAACCGCGAGCGCATCCCCGAGCGCATCGTCCACGCCAAGGGCTCCGCCGCCTACGGCACGCTCACCATCACGCACGACATCTCGCGCTACTCGCGCGCGAAGATCTTCGCGAAGGTCGGCACCCGGGCCGAGACGTTCCTCCGCTTCTCCACCGTCGCGGGCGAGCGCGGCGCGGCCGACGCCGAGCGCGACGTCCGCGGCTTCGCCCTCAAGGTCTACACCGAGGAGGGCAACTGGGACATCGTCGGCAACAACACCCCGGTCTTCTTCCTCCGCGACCCGCTGAAGTTCCCCGACTTCATCCACACCCAGAAGCGCGACCCGCAGACCAACCTCCGCAACGCCACCTCCGCGTGGGATTTCTGGTCGCTCTCGCCGGAGTCGCTGCACCAGGTCACGATCCTCTTCAGCGACCGCGGCCTGCCGCGGAATTACCGCCAGCTGAACGGCTACGGCTCGCACACCTACTCCTTCGTCAACGCCATCGGCGAGCGCTACTGGGTGAAGTTCCACTTCAAGTCGCTCCAGGGCCACGCCCACTACACCGACGCCGAAGCCGCCGCCGTCGTCGGCGCGGACCGCGAGTCCGCCCAGGCCGACCTCTTCCACGCCATCGCCCAGGGCAATTTCCCGCGCTGGAAATTCTGCGTGCAGGTCATGCCGGAGCAGGACGCCGCGACGTATCACGTCAACCCGTTCGACCTCACGAAGGTCTGGCCGCACCAGGATTACCCGCTGATCGAAGTCGGCATCCTCGAGCTGAACCGCAATCCGCAGAACTACTTCGCCGAGGTCGAGCAGGCCGCCTTCTCGCCCTCGAACGTCGTGCCCGGCATCGGCCACTCGCCCGACAAGATGCTCCAGGCGCGCATCTTTTCCTATCCCGACGCGCACCGCTACCGCATCGGCGTCAACTACCAGAGCCTGCCCGTCAACGCCCCGCGCTGCCCGGTCATGCACTACCAGCGCGACGGCGCCATGCGCTTCGACGGCAACTTCGGCGGCGCGCCCAACTACGAGCCGAACAGCCTCAACGGCCCGAAGGAGTGCCCGGCCTTCGCCGAGCCGCCGCTGAAGCTCAGCGGCGACGCCGACCGCTACAACCACCGCGCCGGCAACGACGACTTCACGCAGGCGGGCAATCTCTTCCGGCTCTTCACACGGGACCAGAAACAGCGCCTCTTCGGCAACATCGCCCGCCACATGGCCGCCGTGCCGCGCGAGATCCAGCTGCGCCAGATCTGCCACTTCTTCCGCGCCGATCCGGCCTACGGCCTCGGCGTCGCCCAGGCGCTGAACCTCGATATCAGCGAGTTCGTCGCGCAAAGCCGCTCGCCCGCGGGCGGCCACGGCGGCGCCTGAAACCCGGCCGCGCTTTCGACCATCACTCCATCCGACAGCGGCGCCTCCTCGCCGCTGTCTTCATTTTCTCGCATCAACATGAACGCTCGTCCGACCTTGCTCACGCCGACTCCCGCCGAGGGACAGGAACTCGCCCGCGAGCTCGCCCGCGAGCTGCTCGCCGCGCTGCCGGCCCCGCTTCCGCGGCGGACCACCTCCGCACCGGCGCCGCGCCGCCGTCGATCGAGATCGTCACTGCGATCTATTTCCACGCCATCGCGCGCGCGAACCAGGGCTGGATCGCCCCGGCGGCGCGCTGAGTCCCGGCCGCGCCGCCCGCCCCGCGGGCGCCGTCCGGGCGCGGCCCGCGCATCGCTTGTTCGACCTCGCGCGCCCGCTGGCGGCCGGTTGACTTTGCCCGCCAAAACGCCACCTGTCAGCTCCGCCACCCACCATGTCCAAGACCGCCGTCCTCCTGCTCAACCTCGGTTCGCCCGACTCCACGTCCGTCCCCGACGTGAAGCGCTACCTCCAGGAATTTCTCGGCGACGAGCGGGTGATCGACAAGCCGGCCAATCCCTTCCTGCGCAAGCTGCTCGTCAACGGCATCATCATCCCGTTCCGGGTGAAGAAATCCGCCCACGCCTACGAGAGCATTTGGACGCCCGAGGGCTCGCCGCTGATCCTCACCAGCCAGAAGGCCCAGGCCGCGCTGCAGCAGCAGGTCTCGATCCCCGTCGCGCTCGCGATGAACTACGGCAACCCGTCGATCCCCGACGTGCTGCGCGGACTCGTCAACCAGGGCGTCACGCGCGTGCTGCTGTTCCCCCAATACCCGCACTACGCGATGTCCAGCTGGGAGACCGTCGTCGTGAAGGTCCAGCGCGAAGCCGCGCGCCTCGCCCCGCTGCTGCAATTCGACCTCGTGCAGCCCTACTTCGGCGACGCCGACTACATCGACGCCCTCGTCGCCAGCGCGCGGCCGTATCTCCAGCAGCCCTACGACCACTTCCTCTTCAGCTACCACGGCATCCCGGTGCGCCACCTGACCAAGGCCGACAGCTCGCACGCCCACTGCCAGGTCGTGGCGGACTGCTGCAATTCCTGCTCCCCGATCCACCAGACCTGCTACAAGGCCCAGGTCACGCGCACCTCGCAGCTCTTCGCCCAGCGCGCCGGCCTCGAGCCGAGCAAGTGGTCGATCTCCTTCCAATCGCGCCTCGTCGGCGAACCCTGGCTCTCGCCCTACACCGACGCCGAGTTCGAGCGCCTGGCCCAGGAGGGCAAGAAGCGCCTCGTCGTGATCACGCCCGCCTTCGTCACCGACTGCCTCGAGACGCTCGAGGAGATCCGCGTCGAGGGCGCCGAGGACTTCAAGGCCGCGGGCGGCGAGCAGTTCACCCACATCCCCTGCCTCAATGACCAGCCCGTCTGGATCGACTTCCTCGCCCGCCGCGTGCAGCGCTGGCAGCAGACCGGCGCGGTGTCCGGCCCGGTCTGAGCCCAGGTAAAATGGATCTTAATCGCCACACCTGCCGGAACCGCGCCGCTTTCCGCGCTCGGCAACGGCCCGCGTTCTGCTAGCGCTGTGTCCGCGTCGTGAGCATCCCCTCGCCCCAGAGTCACACGCAGGCCGCGACTCCCGCCCTGGGAGTCGCCGTGCTGGTATTGGACGCCCACGGCAAGGTGGAGCTGGCCAACGCCGCCGCCGCCGCGCTCTGGCAGGCGCGCGCCGGCGAGCTGGCCGGCGATTACCTCCCCAATCTCTTCGTCTTCGAAGTCACCTCGCGCGATCCCGACCTCGTGCAGGCGCAGTGGGAAGTCGTGCAGGCCGCCGCGCTGGCCCAGCCCGTCACCCTCCGCCTCCAGCCCAAGGAAGCCGCGGCCTTCGACGCCATCGTGCGCCTCGAGCCGGCGGGCGCCGATCCGGTGCGCTACTTCGCCACCGTCACCCGCCCCGCCGCCGCGCCGGCCGCCTTCGCCGCCGCGCCCGCCGGCGCCGCGGCCGGGACGCCCGCCCCCGGCGGCGACAACTTCCTCGCCCTGCTCGCCGAGCGCAGCGCGCTGGGTTTCTTCGACCTGAACTTCGTCAAGGGCGAGGCCTACCTCTCCCCGGCGTGGAAGCGCATGCTCGGCTACACCGACACCAGCCTGCCCAACACCTACGAGTCGTGGCTGGCGCTGATCCACCCCGACGACTCCGGCGCCGCTCCCGACAAGCTCTCCGGCCGCGCCTCCGCCACCGGCTCGCGCCCCTTCTCCGTCGAATACCGGATGAAGCACGCGCGCGGGCACTTCGTCTGGGTGCAGGTCGTCGGCGCGCAACTCTTCGCCCCCAACGGCTCGCTCCAGCGCGTCGTCGGCGCCCAGCTCGACATCACCGACCGCAAGGAGCTCGAGGAGTCCTCGCTTCGGGCGGAGGAGAGGCTCGGCGCCCTCTCCGACCGCGGCCGCATCGCGCTCTTCGAGCTGGATTTCACCGGCGGCCCGAGCTGGCTGTCGCCGGCGTTCAAGGCGACGCTGGGCTTCAACGAGGGCGATCTGCCCGACGAGCCCGAGTCGTTCCTGCGCGCCCTGCCGCCCGAGGACAGCGTCGGCGGACTCGCCGCGTTCTTCACCTCGAAGCAGCCGGGCGCCCCGGTCTACTTCGACGCCCTGCGCCTGCGCCATCGCAACGGCACCGACCTCTGGGCCTACGCCGGCATCGTCCGCGTCATCTCGCGCAAGCGCGAGCTGCAGCGCGTGCTCGGCTTCGTCGCCCCGATGCCCGAGGGCGGCGGCGCCGCAGCCGGCCCGGGCGTCGCGCCGGAACATTTCTCCGCCCTGCTCGCCGAGCTGCGGGAGGCGGTGCTGCTGACCGACGCCCGCGACCGCATCGTCTTCGCCAACGCCGGGGCCGAGCGCCTGCTCGGCCGCAGCGTCGAGCAGCTCGTCGGGCAGCCCGGCAGCGAGGTCTTCCGCCTCACGCACCGCGTCAGCGGCGCGCCGGGCGAGAGCCCGCTCGAGAAGGCCCTGGCCACCGGCGACGGCACGCCCCTGAACAACGAGTTCGCCCTCGAGCGCGGCGCCGGCGCCAAGTCGGTCCCGATCGTCTTCAGCTGCCGCGCCGTCAGCGATGCCGGCGGCCAGCCCGCCGGCGCCGTGGTCGTGTTCCGCAACCCGGACGAGATGGGCCTCACGCCCGAGGAGCTGGTGAAGGCCAACCGCTTCGAGGCGCTCGGCCAGCTCGCCGGCGGCATCGCCCACGACTACAACAATCTCCTCACGACGATCATGGGCGGCGTCTCGCTCGCCCTCGACGCACGCGACTACTCCGGCCTCGAGAACAGCATGAAGGCCTGCGAGGCCGCCAAGGGCCTCAGCCGCCAGCTGCTCACCTTCTCCAAGGGCGGCACCGGCACGCGCCAGACGCTCAAGACCGCGGAGCTCCTCCGCGACTCCGTGCGCATCGCCGCCTCCGGCTCGACCGTGAAGGTCGAGCTCAACGCCCCCGCCGACCTCGCCACCATCCAGGTCGACCGCGCGCAGCTGCTGCAGGTCTTCCAGAACCTCATCGTCAACGCCATCCAGGCCATGCCCAACGGCCAGGGCAACGTCTGGATCACCGCCGGCAACGTCACCCTCACCGACAGCCAGATTCCGCCGCTCGCCGCCGGCCAATACGTCGCCGTCGAGGTGCGCGACAACGGCTCCGGCATCAAGCCCGAGCACCTGGAGAAGATCTTCGACCCGTTCTTCACCACCAAGAAGACCGGCACCGGCATCGGCCTCTCCACCGTGGTGAAGATCATCAAGCACCACGGCGGCCAGCTCACGGTCGACACCGAGGTCGGCGTCGGCACCGCCTTCACCGTCTTCCTCCCGCGCGCCGAGCAGGAGACCGTCGCCGACACCCGCCAGCGCCCGACGCTCAACCTCGCCACGCGCACGAACCGCATCCTGTTCATGGACGACGACCCCGAGATCAGCCGCCTGACCGAGGGCATGCTCACGGGCATGGGCTACGGCGTCGACCTGGCGAAGGACGGCGAGGAGGCGATCAAGCTCTACCGCCGCTACCTCAACATCAAGCGGCCCCACGACGTCGTGATCATGGACCTCACCGTCATCGGCGGCATGGGCGGCGAGGAGTGCTTCCGCAAGCTGGTCGAACTCGACCCCAACGTCCGCGCCATCGTCGCCAGCGGCTACGACAACGACGAGATGAAGCGCCAGTTCCTCGACCTCGGCTTCTGCGGCTACCTGACCAAGCCCTACCGCGTCGGCGACCTCAGCCGCATCATCAAGCAGGTGCTGGGGGCGTGAGGCTGCGGGGCCCCCGCGCGCGGCGGACGCAAAATTAGTTTCCCCTCCGGCCCGGGAGGTGCTTTCTCCGTCGGCTTTCATGCTCACGAAACCGATACCGCGCTGGATACTCGCCGGAGGCTTCCTCCTCGCGTGCGGCGCGGGCTGCATCAACGCCGTCGGTTTCCTCGGGGCGCACCACCAGGCGATCTCGCACATGTCGGGCACGGTCTCGAACCTCGGCATCGGACTCGTGGGCCAGGACCGCGCCGCCCTGCTCCACGTGGCCTCGACGCTCGGCTGCTTCTTCGCCGGCTGCGTGCTCAGCGGCCTGATCATCCGCCAGAGCGCGCTCAAGGCCGGACGCCGCTACGGCGTCGCCCTCGCGGTCGAGGCCGGCCTCCTGCTCGGCGCGACCTACTTTCTCCGCCACGGCGCCATCACCGGCGACTACCTCGCGGCCATGGCCTGCGGCCTGCAGAACGCGATGGCCACGAGCTACAGCGGCGCCGTCATCCGCACCACGCACATGACCGGCATCGTCACCGACCTCGGCATCGCGCTCGGCCTGCTCGCGCGGCGCGAACCGGTGGACTGGCGCCGCATCGGCCTCTACGGCGTGCTGCTCGCCGGCTTCCTCGGCGGCGGCATCCTCGGCGCCATGGGCTTCGCGCGCTTCGGCTACGACACCCTGCTCTTCCCCGCCGCCATCACCGGCGTCGGCGGCGTGGGCTACACGCTCTTCAAGCAGTTCGAGAAACCCGTCCGCCGCCGCCTGCGTCTGCTGCCCGCCGCGGAGGAAACCAGCCGCACCGACCGCGCCGCCTGAGCGCCGCGCTCACTTCCGCGCCAGCAGCTGCCGCGCGCGCGCCACGGCGCTCTCCAGGTCGGCGCAGACGTTGTCCCGGCCGAGCTCGTCGAAGAACCCGGCCTTCTCCAGCATGAAGTAGGGCTGCGTGTGCGGCGCGCTCAGGATCAGGTGCTCGCGGTGGCGCTTCATCTTCGCGTGCATGCTCTCGATGCGGTTCAGCGCCGTGGCGTCCATCGCCGTCACCGCCGCCATGTGCAGGATCACGACCTTGGTCTCGCCGCCGGAGCGGCGGATGATGCGGTCGAGCTTTTCCGCCGAGCCGAAGAGCAGCGCGCCGAACACGCGGTAGATGATCACGCCGCGCGGCACGTCCTTCACCGGCTCGTGCCCCTGCCCGCCTTGCGCCACCTGCTCGCCGGTCATGGCGTGCACCTGCGTGGTGTCGGCCACGCGCTTGATGAAGGCGAAGGCCGCCAGCACCATGCCGACCTCGACCGCGACGGTGAGGTCGAAGAGCACGGTGAGCGAAAAGGTCGCGAGGAACACCGCCGAGTCGCCGCGCGGCTTCTTGTGCAGCAGCGCAAACTCCTCCCACTCGCCCATGCGGATGGCCACGACCACGAGCACGGCCGCCAGCACCGCCAGCGGCACGTCCTTGGCCAGCGGCGCCGCCACCAGCAGCACCACGAGCAGGAACACCGCGTGCACGAGGCCCGCCACCGGCGTGTGCGCGCCGCCGCGGATGTTCGTCGCCGTGCGCGCGATCACGCCCGTCACCGGGATGCCGCCGAAGAGCGGACTGACGAAATTCGCCGCGCCCTGCGCCATCAGCTCCTGGTTCGAGTCGTGCCGGTCGTCCACCAGGCCGTCCGCCACCACCGCCGAGAGCAGCGACTTCGATCGCGCCGAGCATGGCGATGGTGAACGCCGGCCGGATCAGCCCGCTGAGGTGCGCGAGATCGAACTCCGGCACCGCCAGCGTGGGGAGCCCGCGCGGAATGCCGCCGAACTTGGTGCCGATCGTCTCCGCCGGCACGTGGAACACCGCCACCGCGACCGTGCCGAGCCCCACGGCCACGATCGACGGCGGCACGCGGCTCCAACGTTTCGGCCAGTAGTGGAGAATCGCCAGCGAACCGACGCCGAGCGCCACCGTCGGCCACTGCACCGTCCCCAGCGCCGCCGTGAGCGCCCCGAGCTTGGGCAGGAACTCCGCCGGCTCGTGCTCCAGCTGCAGGCCGAGGAACGCGCGCACCTGCGTCATCAGGATCGTGATGGCAATGCCGCAGGTGAAGCCCGTCGTCACCGGGTGCGGGATGAACTTGATCAGGTTGCCCAGCTTCAGCGCGCCCATCACGAACAGGATCGCGCCCGCCATCATCGTGCAGAGCAGGAGATTCGAGAGGCCGTGTTCCGCCACGATCAGCGCCACGAGGCCGACGAAGGCGCCGGCCGGTCCGCCGATCTGCACTTTCGTGCCGCCGAGCGCCGAGACGAGGAAGCCGCCGATGATGCCGGTGTAGAGGCCGGCCGCCGGCGACACGCCGGAGGAGATGCCGAGGCCGATGCAGAGCGACAGCGCGACAATGCCGACCGTCAGGCCCGCACCGAGATCGCCGATGAACTTCTCCCGGGAATAACTGCCCCAGACCTCCAGCAGCCGCGGCCGGAAGTGAAACGCACGCTCCGCAAACGGCGCACCCGTTTCGTTCATGCCGCCACGCTGGGCGATTCCGCCCGGCCGCGCAAGCGACCAGCGCGTGCTGGCGAGGCTTCGCCAACCCACGCGTAGCGCCCCCGCGGCGTCACGCGCGCCAGGTGAAGGCGTGGCACAGCGCCACGCCCGCCGCGTCGGCCTCGTCGAAGGCCAGCGGCCGCCCGTGGCCGAGCAGCGCCATCACGGTGCGCGCCATCTGCTCCTTGCTCGCCCGGCCCGCGCCCACCACCGCCTGCTTCACGCGCAGCGGCGGATATTCGAAGGTCTCGACGCCCTGCAGCGCCACGGCCGCGATCGCCGCGCCGCGCGCGGCGCCGAGGATCTGCGCGGTCTGGAAATTCTGCACGTAGATCGTCTGCTCGAGCGCCACGTGCCGCGGCGCGAAGTCGCCGACGAAGCGCGTCACGGCGCGGTGAATCTCCCCGAGGCAGAACGCCATCGGGTGCTTCGCCGGCACGCGCACGGTCTCGCAGCGCAGCAGCACCGGCGTCCGCCCGGCGGCGAACTCGATCAGCGCCAGGCCCGTGCCCCGCAGCGACGGGTCGATGCCGAGCACGCGCCCGGCAAAGGCCGGCCGGTGCAGCGTCGGCGCCGCGGGCCACTCCCGGGGCGCGAGGGTGCCCTCGAGCTTGGCTTTCCAGAGTTGGCGGACGTTGGCGCGGGCCATCGGAGATGAGGTCTGGCGGGGGCGGCGCGTCTCTCCAACTCAAAGAAAAGCAGCTTCGCCGTCGCCAGTCCGGTCAACCCCAGCGCCGCCGCCTCGAAGGCGCGCTGGTTCACCCGCCCCGCCACCACGCGCCCGATCAGGGCGCCCGCGATCACCGCCGGCACCAGCCACAGGTTGACGGCCAGGCTGCGGGGCTGGATGAGCCCGAGCTGCACCATGAACGGCACCTTGAACAGGTTCACCGCCATGAAGAACACCGCGCTGGTGCCGAGGAACTCCAGCTTCGGCAGGCGCATCGCCAGCAGGTAGAGCATCATCACCGGTCCGGCCGCGTTCGCCACCTGCGTCGCGAACCCGGCGAACACGCCCGCGAGCACGCCGAGCCACAGCGGCGCGTGGCTCGCCGCCTCGGCGCTCTCCGGCCGGGCCCGGCGCAGGAGATGCACCGCGAGCATGACGGCGAGCAAGCCGCCGATCAGGCGGGTCGTCTGCCGGTCGTCCGCCACGCGCAGCGCCAGCCAGCCCAGCAGCACGCCCGCCGCCGTGGGCAGGAGCAGGCGTCCCAGATGCCGCCACTGCGCGTGCGCGCGATAGCTCACGACCGCGAACACGTCGCCGACGATCAGCAGCGGCAGCACGATGCCCGTCGCCTGCCGCGCCGGCATGAGGTTCGCGAACACGGCTACGAACAGGATGCCCAGCCCGGGAATGCCGGTCTTGGAAAAGCCCGCCGTGAACGCGCCCAGCGCGAGCAGCAGCCATTGCCACGGCTCGAAGCTCACGCCGCGCCGCCTTCCTCGATCCGGCCGCCCGCGACGCGCAACACCTGCCAGCTGCCGGCCTCGGCGTCGGGCAGCGCGGTGCCGGTCGCCACGACCTGCGGCTGGCCGTCGAGCGAGGCCCAGAATTTCCGCCGGCGCTCGGGATCGAGCTCGCCCAGCACGTCGTCGCACAGCAGCACCGGCTCGATCGCGCGGTGCCGCTTGAAATACGCCGCCTGCGCCAGCCGCAGCGCGATCACGAGGCAGCGCTGCTGGCCCTCCGAGGCGAAGTTCTTCGCCGGGCGCCCCTGCAGGAGGAACTCGAGGTCGTCGCGATGCGGGCCGCGCTCGGTGGACTTGAGGAGCGTGTCGCGCGGCCGCGATTTCGCCAGCTGCGCCACGAAGTCCTCCGCCGTCGCCGCCGCGGTGTCGGGCGCGTAGACCAGCGCGGCGGTCTCGCCTTCCGGCACGAGGCGCGCATGGGCGGCGCGGAACAGCTCGCTCAGCTCGGCGACGCCCGCGGCGCGCGCCGCCACGAGCTGCACCGCCTGCGTGGCCGCCTCGCGCTCGAACGCCGTCAGCTGCGCCCCATCGCGCCCGCCGTGCTTGAGCAGGATGTTCCGCTCCGCCACGGCGCGCGTGTAGCCCTGCAGCGCCGCCAGGTAGGCGCCGTCCATCGCCGCCAGCGTGAGGTCGAGCCAGCGGCGCCGCAGCGCCGGCGCGCCGCGCAGCAGCTGGTTGTCCTGCGAGGAAAACACGACTGTCGGAAACTGGCCGATGAAGTCCGCCAGGCGCGTGACCCGGCCCTGCTCCCACTCGACCGTGCGGTCGTCGGCGCCGAACGCGATCGCCAGCTTCGACTCGCCGAACCGCTCGTGCTCGAGGGTGAAGCCGAGCCCCGCCTGCGCCTGCCCGAGCGCCACCAGCGCGCGCGGCTCCGCGGCGCGGAACGACCGCAGCGCCGTCACGTAGCCGAGCGCCTCGAGGAAGTTCGTCTTCCCCTGCCCGTTCGCGCCGACGAGGAAGCTGTGCCGCCCCGCCAGCCGCACGGACACGAGCGGCAGGTTGCGGAAGTTTTGCAGCGTGACTTGGGCGAAACGCATGGCGGCGGACGGAACGCTGAGGACAGAGGACCGAGGACAGAAGACAACCCAATCCTCGCGCCGCGGTGGCGGAACCGGCCGCGCGGCCCCGCCGCTCCGGCTTCCGCGGGCCGCCTTTCGAATTTCCATTGTCTCCCCGGTTTCCTCCGTTACCTCCTGTGCCAGCCATGACATTCGAAGCCTCGCAACAGGCCACCCTCGCCGCCCTCCAGGGACTCTCCGCCCAGCGCGCCCAGATCGACCGCGCCGGCGACCTGATCCTCGCCGCGCTCCAGGCCGGCCGGAAGATCATCGCCTGCGGCAACGGCGGCAGCGCCGCCGAGGCCCAGCACCTGACGACCGAGCTCGTCGGCCGCTATTTCAAGAACCGCCGCTCGCTCCCCGCCGTCGCGCTCACCGCCGACGGCACGCTCGTGACCTGCCTCGGCAACGACTACGGCTACGACGCCGTGTTCGCGCGCCAGATCGAGGGCCTCGCCCAGCCGGGCGACGTGGTGGTCGTGCTCACCTCCAGCGGCAACTCCAAGAACATCCTCCTCGCGCTCGCGGCGGCGAGGAAGCTCGGCCTCGACACCATCGCGCTGCTCGGCCGCGGCGGCGGCCAGGCCAAGGGGCTCGCCACGGTCGACATCATCGTCCCGGGCGACAGCGGCGCCGCGGCCCAGGAGTGCCACCTTTTCCTCATCCACCACTTCTGCGAACGCGTGGACGAAGCCTTCACCTGAGCAAGCGCGAGGCCGGGCCACCTCGCGTCGGTTTTCCCTCATGATTCGTTACCTCACCGCCTGGTTGTGCGGCGCGGCGGCCTTGGTGGTCGCGCACGCCGTCGACGCCCCGCCGCCCGTCCGCGCCTTCGCGACGCCGCCCGAGTTCCGCAACCCCAAGCTGTCCCCCGGCGGCCAGACCCTGGCCGTGACCGGCACGCGCGAATTCTCGGACTACGTCGCGCTCATCGACCTCGCCACCATGCAGGTGACGCCCGGCGCGACCTTCACCGACGTCTCGCTGGTCAACTACTGGTGGAAGGGCAACGACTGGATGCTGTTCCTGGTCGAGCCGCTCCGAGGCTGGCGCGTCTTCCGGTCGATGGACCTGAAGACCAAGAAAATCCAGCCGCTGCACTCGTTCAACAACCGCGGCGGCTCGATCGTGAACCCCCTGGTGAACGATCCCGACCACGTCCTCGTCAGCGTTTCCACGCCGACCGGCGTCGATCTGCGCAAGCTCAACGTCCGCACCGGCAAGCTCACGGTGGTCGAGAACAACCCCGGCTTCGTCACCCGCTGGCTGACCGATCGCGAGGGCCGCGCGGTCGCCGCGCTCGGCCGCCTGGACGGCGAATGGTTCCTGCTCACCCGCGACCGCGCCGGCGCCGACTGGAAAAAGACGCTGCTGGGCAAGCGCCTCCGCCCCGATTTCTGGCCGATGGCGGTCTTCCAGGACCAGCGCCGGCTCATCGGCTGGGACCACGTCACGGCCGACACCGCGCGGGCCGTGATCCGCGATCCACAGACCGGCGCCGACGAGGTGATCTTCCACAGCCCGGAAGTCGACCCCTCCTACAATCTCGGCTGGGGCGACGACGAGACCCGCGTGCGGGCGATCGCCTACGAGACCGACCGGCCCCGCTTCCATTACCTCGCCGAGGCCGACGCCAAGCTCGCCGGGATGATCGACGCGGCGCTGCCCGACTCCACCAACTTCATCGTCAGCACCTCCGCGGACGAGTCCCGCCTCATCATCGAGGCGACGTCGGACGCGCACCCCGAACGCTATTTCCTCCTCGACCGGAAGGCCGGCCGGATCGTGCCGCTGGGCGCGGCGCGCGCCGAGCTGGCTGCCGCCCGGTTCGGCGCCGGCCGCTACTTCACCTTTCCGTCGCGCGACGGCCTGACCCTGAGCGCGCGCCTGCTGCTCCCCGCCGCGTCCGCCGCGCGCCCGCCCCTGATCGTCATCTGCGGCTCCGACCTCACCGCCCGCGCCTACCGGGTGTTCACTCCGTTCTACCAGCTCCTGGCCAGCCGCGGCTACGCCGTCCTCGAGGTCAACCACCGCGGGGTCGACGGCTTCGGCCAGAAGCTGGCCGATCTCGGCACCGAAAGCGTCCACGACAAGATGCCCGACGACGTCGCCGACGCCGTCGACTTCGCGGTGCGCCAGGGTTGGGCGGACGGGCAGCGCGTGGGCATCTTCAGCCAGGGCGGCGGAGGCCTCGTCGGCCTCTACGCGCTCTCGCGGCATCCGGAAAAATTCAAGGTCTGGCTCAATTTCGGCACCCCGATGGATCGCGCGCCGCTGAGCGCCTACGATCTCAGCTTCGGTCTGACGCCGTCGGCCGGCCGCCACGTGCCGGTCGCGCGCGAGGACCGGCTCCGCAGCTACGTCTTCAAGCTCGACCCGCTGCCGGTGGCCAAGGCGCTCACCGTCCCGTCCTTCCATTTCTACGGCAGCTGGCAGATGGTGAACGACGACGGCGCCAAGCTGAAGCGGCACCTCGATCGCGGCACCGTGCCGCATGTCTTCGTGCTCGGCCTCGGCAGCCGCGAGTGGGGCGACACCGTCGAGGTGGTCAACCGCCAATGGGTCGAGG
Organism: Oleiharenicola sp. Vm1; assembly: GCF_047777955.1. Lineage (GTDB taxonomy): Bacteria > Verrucomicrobiota > Verrucomicrobiia > Opitutales > Opitutaceae > Didemnitutus. Next base: position 1,741,359 of record NZ_CP180537.1, on the reverse strand, counting down.
AGAACACCCGCATCTGGACCGAGGCGCTGGCCTTTCTCGCGCAGCACCTGCCGGTCCCCGCCCCCGGCGCGGGTGCGGGTGCGCCCTGAATCCGGCTCCGCGCGCGCCCGGGCTCAGGTCGGCGTGACGAGCTGCTCGGTTATGCGCACCGTCGGCTCGCGCTCCTCGTCCGGGTTCGCGTGGGCGTGGTGTCGGCGGTGTTTCACCAGCTCCTGGGCCGCCAGCCAGTGGTCGAGTTCACGGCCGGGCGGGCAGCCTTCCTGTTGCCAGAGCCGGTAAGCTTCGCGGCGGATCTCCTCGGTGGGGTCGCCACGCAGCCGGGTCTCACGGTGTTCGCGGGTTTTCATGACGCCTCCTTGGTTCGCGGGCAGTGTAGCACGACTCGCCGGCCTTGCACGGCGCATTTTGTGCGAAAAGCGCGCGACGTTTTTGGTTCTTGCCGACGATGGCGCCGCGGGGCTTCTTGGCCCCTCCATGAGCAACGAGCCCGCCTCCACCAACGAAGTCGCCGTCATCAAGACCAGCTACGGCGAAATGACCCTCGCCTTCTGGCCCGACGTCGCGCCGAAGACGGTCGAAAATTTCAAGAAGCTCGCCCGCGCCGGCTTCTACGACGGCACCGCGTTTCACCGCATCATCAAGGGCTTCATGATCCAGGGCGGCTGCCCGAACACGAAGGCCGGTGAGACCGGCATGCCCGGCACCGGCGGCCCCGGCTGGAAGGTGAAGGCCGAGTTCAACGAGAAGCCGCACGTGCGCGGCGTCATCTCGATGGCGCGCTCGTCGCATCCGGACAGCGCCGGCTCGCAGTTCTTCATCTGCCACGGCGACGCCCGTTTCCTCGACCGCCAATACACGGCGTTCGGCCAGCTCATCAAGGGCGACGAGGTGCTCGAGCAGCTCGCCAACGTCCCGGTGAAGTCGAACGGCGGCGAGAAGAGCACGCCGATCGACCGCGTCGCAGTCGAGAGCGTGAAGATCGTGCCCGCGGCCTGAGCTTCCGCCCACTCCCTGACGCCGCCCGGATGGCGGCGCCACCCCAACATCGAGGCCGGCATCGCGCCGGCCTTTTTGCTGGGCGACAGGCCCTACTCGGCCTCCGCCAGCGCCGGGTCCTTGAGGATGCGGCGGACGCTCTGCGCGAAACGCTTCTCCTCGGGCCGGGGGTTGAGTTCGTCGATCATCGTCAGGATCCGGATCGCCGACTCGCGGTCGCCGAGCCGCGCCCGCACCAGCGCGATCGCCAGCAGCGAGCTCGCGCGCAGGCGCTCCGGCGGGATCTTCGCCTGCACCAGGTTGACGTTGCGCACGTCCGGCTCGGGGGCGGCCGACTCGACCCAGGCCAGCATCTCGAGGAACTCCGCGCTCTCCGGCGCCCGCGCGCGCGCCCGGGCGATCAGGGCGCGGAGCTCGTCCGTCTTTTCGGCCGGCAAGCGGTAGTAGTAGTCGAGCTGGCGGAAACGCCGGGAAAACTCCAGGCGCAGCGTGAGCTCGACGACGCCGAGGTTGGTAGTGCCGCTCTCGATCGCGCGCCGCCAGTAGTCCTGCGCCTGGGCGTCGTCCTGCTCCTCCGCCGCCAGCGTGCCGAGCGCCTCGGCGGCGCGCGCCGCCCGCGGGCCGCGCAGCGCATCGAGGAGGACGAATTTCGCCAGGTCGTCGCGGCGCGTGCGCAGGCGCAGCTCGGCGAGCCGCTCGCGCATCTCGACGGCGTCGACGGTGCGGACGGCGAAGCTCGCCGGCGCCGGCACCCTGGCGTTGTCGATGTGCTGGGAGTTGAAGCGCCCGGAGCGCATGTAGCGGGTCACCCGGCGGTTCATTTCCGCGTAGTCGACCTTGAAGCTCCGCTCGAACTCCGCGCGCAGCCGCGCCGGATCCTCGGCCGCGCGCGACAGCAGCATGAAGCGCACGAAGCGGTTCACGTCGGTCACGGGCACGTCCTTCTGCCCGAAATACCAGTAGTGCAGCAGCACCCAGGATTTCGCGTGGAAGACGTTCGCGGTGTCCTGCGCCTTCTCGCGCGTGGCCTTCAGGTCCGGCAGCGGCGCCGAGCCCTCGCGCACGGCGAAGAGCGCCTCCACGTCCATGCCGGGATGCTCGTTGACGAGCTGCTCGCGCAGGCGGTCGGGCCGCCCGGCGATGCTGTAGCCGCGGCGGGCGTCGAAATTGCCCCACAGCATCGCCAGCCCCTGGAACAGCCACGACGGCCCGCGGCTGCCGGCGCCGTGCAGGAGGTTTTTCACCAGATCGGAGTAGATGATCCAGTAACCCGTCTCGGCATCGGCGTCGGCATCGAGCAGGATCACGTCGCGGTCGAAGCCCGGCCGGTATTCGCCGATCAGGTTCTCGTTCGAGGCGAAGTAGGGCGACGCGTAGGCGCGCATGTCCCCGCGGGAGCGGAACACGTAGACGGTGACCTCGTTGCTGTCGTCGGCCGTGAGCTCGAGCGTGGTGAGGAACGCCGCGCGCATCGTCTCGAGGTTGCGCAGGATCTCGCGCACGTAGGCCTCGGAGGCGCGGCCATAGACCTCGAAGTGCTCGGAGCGCGCGTGCTTCCACTTGGCATCGAGGCCGGGGAACGGATCCGCGGCGGGGGCGCGCACGGCGGCGAGGAGGAGCAGGAGGGCAACGGTGCGGCGGAGGACCGCCGCGCCCGGGAAGAGCGAACGAGGCATGGGAAACGAAGGTGGCGGCCCGGCGCCAAACTGCCGGGTCGCTCCCGGCGTCGGCAAACAAAAAGCCCGGCGTGGTCGGACGCCGGGCGGGGAGCGGACGTGGGCGCGGTCGCGCGGTGCGCTCAGGCCTGGTCGAAGCCGACGGCCTTCGCCACCTCGCCGTAGACGATGCGGCCGCCGCGGGTGTTCACGCCCTTGGCCAGGCCCTTGTGCTCGGCCAGCGCGCGCTCGACGCCCTTCTGGACGATCATGGCGACGTAGGGCTCGGTGGCCTGCGTGAGGCCGAGCGTGGAGGTGCGGCCGACCAGCGCGGGCATGTTCGGCACGGCGTAGTGGTTGACGCCAAATTCCTGGTAGGTCGGCTTCTCGTGCGAGGTGTATTGGATGCCCTCGACGCAGCCGCCCTGGTCGATCGCGATGTCGACGATGACGGAGCCCGGGCGCATGTTCTTCACCATCTTCTTGGTCACGACCGTCGGGGCCTTGGCGGCCGGGATGAGCACGGCGCCGACCACGAGATCGGCCGAGGCGACCTCGGCTTCGACGTTGGCGGGGTTGGAGACGAGCGTGACGACCTTGCCGCGGTATTCCTGGTCGAGGACCTCGAGCTTGCGCGTGTCGAGGTCGAGGACCGTGACCCGCGCGCCCATGCCCGCGGCCATGCGCACGGCGTGCGCGCCGGAGTTGCCGGCACCGACCACGACGACGTGGCCGGGCATCGTGCCGGGGATGCCGCCGAGCAGCACGCCCGAGCCGCCGACCTGCGACTGGAGGAAATAGGCGCCGATCTGGATGGAGAGGCGGCCGGCGATCTGCGACATGGGCTTGAGCAGGGGGAACTGCCCGTCGCTGCTCTCGACCGTCTCGTAGGCGATGCCGAGGATGCCCTTTTTGCAGAGCTGCTTCGCCAGCGCGGGACCGGCGGCGAGGTGCAGGTAGGTGAAGAGGGTCTGGCCCTGCTGCATGAGGCCGAACTCGGCCTCGAGCGGCTCCTTCACCTTGAGAATCATGTCGGCGCTCTTCCACACCTTCTCGGCGGAAGCGGCGAAGGTCGCCCCGGCGGCCTTGTATTCAGCGTCGGTGAAGCCGGCCGTCAGGCCGGCGTTCTTTTCCATGAGCACCTGGGCGCCGAGCGACGTGACGCGGCGGCACAGGCTGGGGGTCATGGAAACGCGCTTCTCACCGATCTTAATTTCTTTGGGGACACCGATAATCATGCGCTCCGGGATATCCGCGCCCGGAGTTATGACAAGTGCGCACCGGACGCCTGGGCCGATAGTGGGAGGGCTTTCCCCGGCCCTGCGGCGTCTAATTCTCGACAAGCGGGCGGACGGGGGCGATGAAACCAGGCTCCGTCCCGCCCCTTCGATGGACCGCCCCCTCCTGCCCGGCCTCGCGCTGGCCCTCGTCAGCCTCGGACTGCTCGCCTGGAGCCTGCACCTCCGCCGGCGCCACCGCCTGGTGCGCGACCTGCCGACCTCGAAGGTCCGGGGCGTGTTCATCGGCCTCGTCGAGCTGAAGGGCACGGCCGAGGCCGAGACGCCGCTCCGCAGCCACCTGGCCGGCGCGGCCTGCGTGCATTACCACTACACCGTCGAGGAGCGCTGGTCGCGCACCGTCACCGAGACCTACACGGATTCCAACGGCAAGCCGCAGACCCGCACGCGCCAGGAGAGCGGCTGGACCACCGTCGCCGCGGGCGGAGAAATGATCCCGTTCTACCTGCAGGACGACACCGGGGCCGTGCTCATCCGCCCCGGCGGCGCCAAGCTCGAGCCGGCCGAGCTGTTCGGGAAACCGCCTCGCGGGGCGACGAGCTCTATTACCGGAAAGGCCCGCCGGGGGCCGTGCCCGACTCCGACCACGTGCGGCGCTTCCGCGAAAGCGGCATCCCGCTCCACGCCGACTTGTTCGTGGTCGGCCGCGCCCGCGAGCGCGCCGACGTCGTGGCGCCCGAGATCGCCGGCGACCGCGACGCCCCGCTCTTCCTGATCAGTTGCCGCACCGAGGAGCGCGTCCTCGGCGGCTACGCGCTCGGCTCGTGGGCCACGTGGGGTCTGGGGCTCGCCGCCGCCATCGGCCTGGGCGCGGTGCTGGAACCGAACCTGTCGCCCGACGCCAACTGGCTGCCGCCGGCGCTCGGCGCGGCGGTCTTCCTCGCGCTGTGGGGCGCGGCGTGGGTCTGGATGGTCTACAACAGCCTGGTGAGTCTGCGCGAACGCGTGCGGCAGAGCTGGTCCCTGATCGAGGTCGAGCTCAAGCGCCGCCACGACCTGATCCCGTCGCTCGTGCGCGTGCTCGACGGCCTGCGCGGACACGAGCAGGCGCTCCAGACCGCACTCGCGCGCCTGCGGGCGCAGAGCGCCGCCACGCCGCCGGGCGTCACCGGGCCGGATTTCCAGGGCCTCGCCGCGTCGCTGCGCGCGGTGGCGGAGAGCTATCCGACGCTGAAAACGCAGCCCGAGTTCTCCCGCCTGCAGGCCGAGCTCGTCACCACGGAGCAGCGCGTCGCCCTCGCGCGCACCTACTACAACGACACCGCCACGCACTTCGCGACCCGCCTCGAGCAGGTGCCGGACCGCTGGGTCGCGCGCCTCGGCCGGATGCGGCCGGCGGCCCTGCTGGCCGCGAGCGACTTCGAGCGCGCCGAGGTGCGGGTGCGGTTCGCCGACTGAATTCCATGCCGCCTCCGATCAACCTCATCGTCGCCTGCGGAGAAAACCGCGTCATCGGCCAAGGCCGCCGCCTGCCTTTCGACATCCCGGAGGACAAGCGATGGTTTCACGACCGGACAGCGAACACCACGGTCGTGCTCGGCCGCATCTGCTACGAGATCTGGCCGCGCGTGCGCCTCGACGGCCGCGTGCCGGTGGTCGTGAGCTCGAATCCCGCCCTCGCCCAGCCGGGCGTGCACGTGGCGGCCACCGTGCCCGCGGCGCTCGCAATCGCGCGCGCGCTCCCCGGCGAGATCATGGTCTGCGGCGGCCAGCGCATCTACGAGGAGACGCTGCCGGTCGCCGACCGTATTCTGCTCACGCTGGTGCACGCCGAGGTGCCCGGCGACGTGTTCTTCCCCGAGTGGCGCCACCTGCCCTGGCGCGAGACGTGGCGCCGGGAGAGCGCGGACGCGAATTACCGCTACACGTTCAGCATCCTCGAGCGCGCGCGCTGACCGGCGCCCGCGCCGTGGCGGCAACACCCGTCACTTCCGCGTCGCGCGCTGATCGCGTCCGTTCTGGTGCAGCACGAGCGCGGCGACCCGACCGGAGGCGTCGCGCTCGAAGCTGATGCGCGCCGGCACGACCTTGAGGAAGAACTCGTCCTTCGCCGACGCGAACATCGGGAGCCGGGACTGGCCGGTCAGCTGCACGGCCATCGCGCCGTTCTCCTCCGTGACGGTGAACTCGACCGGTCCGAGGGTGTAGACGCCGACGTAGCCGGCGAGCACGTCGGCGGGCAGCTTGACCTCGGCCGGCGGCTTCGGCGGCGGGGGTGGCATGCGGCCGGCGAGGAGCGCGAAGCCCATCGCCTCGAGACCGCGGCTGGAGTTCGTAAGCAGCACGAGGCCGGTTTTCTTGAGCGGGTCGAAAACGAGGAAACTGTGGTAGCCGCCCGTCGCGCCGTTGTGCCACAACACCGTGTCGGGCCCGCGGGTCTCGATCATCCAGGCGTGGCCGATGCGGCGCGCCGGCAGGTCGCCGGCGGCGAGCGGCTGCTGGGTCTCCACCAGCAGCGCGTTGAGCGGCGTCTCGACGAGGCTGAGTTCCGCCTGCACGAAGCGCGCGAGCTCGCGTGCGGTCGAGAGCAGGCTGCCGGCGGGCGCGTAGGCGTCGAAATCCCAGTTCGTGGTGCGGCCGGAGTCGCTGTGACCGGGCGCGAGCCGGGCGGCGTCGACCTCGGCCCGGGTGACGAACGTGCCCGCGAGCCCGAGCGGCGCGAGCACGCGCGCGCGCAGGGCCTCAGCGTAGCTTTGGCCGTCGGCGTGGGCCACCGCCTGGCCGAGCACGGCGTAGCCGAAGTTCGAGTAGCTGGACTTGCCGGGCCTCGCGTCCGGCGCCGCGGCGGCGAAGGAGCGCGCGAGGTCGTCGAGGTTGACCGCACCGTAGGGATTGCCGGGGCCGCCGCGCGGCGTGAAGTCCCGCGCCATGCGCGGCAGGCCGGAGGTGTGGGTGACGAGCTGGCGGTAGGTGATCGCGCTCGGCGCGAAGGGCGCGCCGACGGGATCGTCGAGCTTCAGCCGGTCCTGTTGCACGGCATCGGCGAGCAGCGTGGCGGTGAAGACCTTGGTGAGGGAGCCGATCTCGAAATATGTGTCGGGCGTGATCGGCCGGGCGTCGGCCGCGTCGAACCGGCCGGCATTGGCGAAGGTGACGCCGCTGGCGTCGATCCAGGCGGCGGCGACGCCGTGCGGCTGGTCACCGAGCCATTGGCGCAGGGCGGCGTCGAGGTCGACGGGCGGGGCGGCGTGCAGGTGCGGGGCGGCAAGCGCCAGCAGCGGAAGGAGGCGGGGCAGTCTCGTGGAGGGCATGGGTAATGGAGCGCCGTCGGGGCGGCGGTTTGTCCGCGCACCACCCTGACCGAACGGCCGAGGCGGTGCTCGCTCCCGGAGGCCGGGCGCGGGAGGATCAGCGCCGATGCGCGGCCTCCTGGCAAGCCCGGTCCCCCGCGGCGCATGCCCCGCACCGCGGGCCCGGCCCGGGCGCGACGCCGGGGCCGGAAAGGCGACTCAGCGGTCGGTGACCGTCGTGTCGATATGGGCGAGGCAATAGAGCGGGCAGAATGCGAGCGCGGCCGTCAGCAGCGGCACCACCCCGAACCAAGCCCACCGGCTCTCGAAGTGGAGTCCGAAGAGGATGATCAACCACCCGAGCACGTAACGAATCCCTGCATCATAGGAGCCGACGTTGTGTTTCATAGGCACCTCCTGGGTGTGCCGACAGTGTAGCGCGACGCCGGCGGCGGCGCTGCGCATCCCTTGCCAAGCCTGGCGCAGCGTCCGGACTAGCCGCGGGCGCGCGCGGCGTGCGCCTCGGCGACGGCGACGTATTTTTCCGCCCACTTCCGGATCCCGGCGCGCTCCTCGGGCGTCAGCGCGCGGACCACCTTGGCCGGCGCGCCGAGAATCATCGAACCGGCGGGCGCCTCGAACTTCTGCGTGACGAGCGCGTGGGCGCCGACGATGCACTGGTCGCCGATCCGCGCACCGTCGAGGACCGTCGCGCCCATGCCGACGAGGCACTCGTCGCCGATCGCGCAGGCGTGGATGATGGCGCTGTGCCCGATCGTGGTGTAGCGGCCGATCTTCACGCCGTGGTTGTCCGCCAGGTGGACCATCGTGAGGTCCTGGATGTTGCTCCCTCGCCCACCTCGATCGTGTTGATGTCGCCGCGCAGCACGCAGCCATACCACACGCTGCTGCGCGCCCCGAGCGTGACCGCGCCCAGCACGGTGGCATTCGGCGCGACAAAGGCCGCGGTCGCGACGGCGGGGGTTTGGCCAAGGAATTTCGCCAGGCGTTCGTGAACGTCCATGAGCACACACTTGCGCCGGTGGCCCCCGCCGCCAAGTGCAGAGCGTCAGGGCGTCACTTCACCGTGCGCTCTTCCCGGCCCCCCAGCCAGACGGCGAGACCCATCAGGCAGGTCACGCCAACCGCGCAGGCCGCCAGGATGGCGGCGCCGGCGAGGACGAGTTCAATGATGACATGGCTCATGGAATGAGTGGTTCGAGCGGGTCTGACGCACGAACGAGGCCATGAGTTTCACCGCGACGCAGAAATGTCACTCACCCCGAGCGGCACAGGGAGGTCTTTACCTCAGGTTTACCAGCGGCACCGCCCAGGCGGGCGGGCTCAGATCACGATGCCGGCGAGCGTGGCGGAGAGATAGGAGGCGAGCGTGCCGCAGAGCAGGGCCTTCAGGCCGAGCTTGGCGAGGTCGGTGCGGCGCTCGGGCGCCAGCGCGCCGATGCCGCCGATCTGCATGCCGACGCTGCTGAAGTTGGCGAAGCCGCAGATGGCGATGCTGAGGATGAGCAGGCCCTTGTCGGTCACGATCGGCACGGAGTGGTTGGTGAGATTCTGGAACGCCACGAATTCGTTGATCGTGAGCTTCTGGCCGAGGAGCGTGGCGACGCTGTTCACGTCCTGCGCCGGCACGCCCATGGCCCAGGCCATCGGGTAGAACAGCTTTCCGAAGATCCAGTTGAGCGTGAGGTTGAAATCCGGGCTGAAGAGGTGGCCGATGGTCGTGAGGATCCAGTCGAGGCACGCGATGACGGCGATGAAGCCGATGAGCATGGCGATGACGTTCATCGCGATCTTGAAGCCGTCGCCCGCGCCGTGGGAGACGGCGTCGATGACGTTCGAGTAGTCGCTCTTCACCTCGAGCTTCACCGTGCCCATGGTCTGGCTTTCCTGCGTCTCCGGGAAGACGATCTTCGAGATCACCAGCGCGCCCGGCGCGGCCATGAGCGACGCGGTGATGAGCTTCGGCGCGAGGTCCATGCCGGCGGCGGCGCCCATGTTGGCGTAGACGACGAGGATGCCGCCCGCGATGCAGGCGAGCGAGCCGCTCATCGAGGCGAGCAGCTCGCTGTTGGTCATGCCGCCGAGGTAGGGCCGGATCATGACCTGGGCCTCGACCTGGCCGACGAACGCGCTGGCGACGTTGCTCAGCGCCTCGGCGCCGGAGACGCGCATGACGAAGTTCATCGCCCGCGCGATCACCGCGACGACGCGCTGCATGATGCCGAAGTGGTAGAGGATCGCGACCAGCGCGCAGACGAGCACGATCGTGGCCGTGACGTTGAAGGCGAAGACGAAGCCGCCGGCGAGGTAGTTGCCGATCTTGCCGCCCTGGTCCACCGCGATGCCGCCGTAGACGAACGACGCGCCCTGGCGCGCGAACTCCTCGAGCTTGCCGATGCCGTGGCCGACGAGCTGGAAGAAGCGGCCGACGGGGCCGACCTTGAAGATCAGCAGGGCGATCACGACCTGGAGCGCGATGCCGCTGGCGACGAGCCGGTAGTTGATGCGCCGGCGATTATTCGAGACGAGGAACGCGATACCGAGAATCAGCGCGATTCCGAACAGGCCTTGGAGACGATCCATGGACGAGCGACGCTGCCGGATTCGCGAGCGAGGGCAACACCGGAGAAGCCGGGGAAGCAAAAGGGCGCGGCGAACCGCGCCCGGGGAGGCCAGGACTTCAGCGCAGGGCCACCGGCGGTCCGAGCACCTCGCGCAGCACGAAGGCCCGGCGGAGCGCCGTGCCGCTGCGCAGGTCGTCGAGCAAAGCCCCGCGCGCCGCGACCTTCGTTTCGGCCTGGGTGTCCGCGGTCGCGCGCTCGAACTCGCTCCGGCGCGCCGCGGCGGCCTTCATCAGCTCGAGTTCGCGCATCTTCTCGGCCAGCGCCGCCTGCTGCTCGAGAATCTCCGCCTGCCGCTGGGCCTCGGCGCTCGAGACGGTGGCGCGCGTCCGTTCGGGGTGCGCTCGACCACGACCTCGCGCACGAGCGGCGGCGGCGCCTCTTCGAACGCCGCTTCCGGATCGGGCACGGGCGGCGGAGCGGCCGACGGCTCGTAGCCGGCGGCGCCGCGGCGGCGTTCCGCGATCCGGCGCTGGATGTCCTCGCGGATCCGTCGCGTGCGCTCGGCCAGCTCCGGATCCTCGAACGGCTTGTCCTCCGGCGCGGCGGCCGGCGGCGCGTCGTCGGTGTCCTTTTGTCCGCGGATCGCCTTGATCAGCTGCGCGACCACGCCCGCGATGATCACGAGCGTGAAGGCGTGCTTGGTGACCCACTCCAGGATATTGTCCATGAACGGTGGGGGCGCGGGCGGTTACTTCTTGCCCTCGGGGTGCGCGATGGAGCCGCGCATGGCCGTGTCGGCCTGGACGTTCTCCATCCGGTAGTAATCCATGACGCCGAGCTTGCCGGCGCGGAAGGCCTCGGCCATCGCGAGCGGGACTTGGGCCTGCGCCTCGACGACCTTCGCCTGCATCTCCTGCACGCGGGCCTTCATCTCCTGCTCGAGCGCGACGGCGGCGGCGCGGCGGATTTCCGCCTGGGCCTGGGCCATGTTCTTGTTCGCCTCGGCCTGCGCCTCCTGAAGCTTGGCGCCGACGTTCTCGCCCACGTCCACGTCCGCGATGTCGATCGAGAGGATCTCGAACGCCGAGCCGACGTCGAGGCCGCGCGAGAGCACGGTCTTGGAAATGCTGTCCGGCGATTCGAGCACCTGCTTGTAGCTCTCGGAGGAGCCGATGGTGGTGACGATGCCCTCGCCCACGCGGGCGATGATGGTGTCCTCCTTCGCGCCGCCGACAAAGCGGTCGAGGTGCGTGCGCACGGTGACGCGCGCCTTCACCTTCACTTGGATGCCGTCCTTCGCCACGCCGTCGATGGTCGTGCGACCCTGCTCGGGGTTCGGGCAGTCGATGACCTTCGGGTCGACCGACGTGCGCACGGCCTCGACCACGCTCTTGCCCGAGCCCTTGGTCGCGAGATCGATGGCGCAGGCGCGGTCCCAGTCGAGCGCGATGCCGGCCTTCTCGGCGGCGACCAGCGCCTGGACGGTCGGGACGACGTTGCCGCCGGCGAGGTAGTGCGCCGCGATCTTGTCGGTCGAGACCTCGATGCCGGCCTTCACCGCCGTGATGCGGGCCTCGACCACGAGGTTGTAGGGCACGCCACCGAGGCGCATGCCGAGGAGGTTCAGCACGCTCACCGGCGCGCCGTTCAGGCGGGCTTTCAGCCATACGCCGATGAACGAGATGAAGACGCCCACGATGATGAGCGCGACGACAATGATCGGGATCAGGAATATGAGGGGGATGGAGGTCATGGGTAAAATTCAGGATTGGGAAACGATGATGCGGAAATTATCGACGCCGACGACGCGCAACGTCGCGCCTTTGGCGACCAGCCCGGAGCGGCTGAACGCCTCGTAGCGGCGACCGTCGACCTCGACGTAGCCGCTCGGCGCGAGCGTGGTGAGCGCCACCGCGTCGCGACCGACCACGGCGTCCGCCGCGGCGGGCGGAGGCTGGCTGGTGGCGCTCACCGTCGACTGCACGACCATGCGCCGGCCGAAGGCGGTCTTGGGCAGCACGACCAGCTCGACATAGAGCATCACTCCGACAAGCAGCAGCGCGCCGAAGCTCGCCAGCAGGCCGCCGCTGAAGCCGAACTCGTGAAACGAGAGCAGGCTGCCCGCGGCGAGGGCGACGCCGCCGATGATGCCGGCAATCGCGCCGGGCAGGAAAATCTCGGCCGTCAGCAGCAGCGCGCCGACGACGAACAACAGGATGATCGCGTTCATGCTTTTTCCTCCTCCACCACCAAAGCGAACGTGTCCCGCGCGCGCACCACGACACGCGCCCCGGGGGCGATGCTGCCGAGCGCCGCACGCGCCTCGTAGCGGCGGCCCGCGATCTCGACCTGCCCGCCCGGCCGCAGCGCCGTCGCCGCCACGCCGACCGCGCCGATGAGACCGGCCGCGTCCGCGCCGCCCGCCGCCGCCTGCGCCACCGAGCCGGCGACGGAGTTCACGGTGAGGCGATCCCAGATCCAGCCGTGCGGCAGGAAGCGCAGCAGCACCACGCCGAGGCCGAGCGAGAGCAGCACGCCGAGGCCGACATTCGCCAGCGGCCGCGCAAAGGCGTCGCCCGAGAAGCTCACCGGCTCGTTCGGCCAGAGGTCGGCCATCGACCACACGAGCGCCGCGAGCATGAGGATGAGGCCGGTGACCGCCGGCAGCGCGACGCCGGGAAAGAACAGCACCTCCGCCAGCACCAGCAGCAGGCCGAGGGTGAAGAGCAGCACCGGCTCGTGGCCCGAAAAGCCGGCGACGTAGTGGCCGAAGAACACCACGAGCAGGATCAAGATGCCCACGCCGGCGAACAGGCCGTGCGACGGCATCTTGAACTCGAGGAACAGCGCCAGCAGGCCGAGGCCGGTGAGGATCGGCGCGAGCGCCGTCAGGTATTGCGCCAGCGACTCCGACCAGGTGACGCGGAACTCGCGCACCTCGAAATTGCCGGCGCCGAACTTCTTGGTCAGCAGCGCCGGGATGTCCGCCGCGATGCCGGCGCCGAGCAGCGGCTGCGGCGGCTCGCCGTAGGTCTTCATCGCCTCGGTCGCCGTGAGCGTGAGCAGCTCGCCCTTCGGCTTCAGCACGGTGTCGCCGATCTTCAATTCGTAGTCCTCGTCGATCATGGCGGAAACGACCTGCCCGCGCAGGCCCTTGCCCTCGGAGATGGAGCGCACCTCGGCGCGCAGGAAGCTGACGACTTTCTGCCGCATGGTCTTGTCGATGTCCTGCCCGGTCGCGCTCACCGGGGCGGCGGCGCCGATCTTGCCGCGCGGGGCGAACCAGATCTCCTCTGTCGTGGCCGCGATGAAGGCCCCGGCGGAAATCGCCTGGTCGTCGACGAACGTCGCCGTCTTGCCCGGAAACTTGCCCAGCGCCTCCATGATCTCGAACGTCGCGTCGAGCGCGCCGCCCGGGGTCTTCATGTCGAGCACCACGAGGTCGGCCTTCTGCTCGATCGCCTCCTTCAGGCCGCGCCGGATGATGTAGAGCGTCGGCTTGGCGATCTCGTCGCGCACCGGGATGACAAACGCCACGCGCTTGCCCGGGCGCGCGTCCGCCGCGCCCGCGGCTTCCGCCGCCGGCTCGGCACCGCGCACGATTCCCACCCCCGCACAGAGAAGAAGGGCCAAACGCCTCAGGTTCACAGCGCAGCACGATACGCCCGGGCGCAGCTGCTGCAAGCACGCGGAACTTACAAAGCTCCCGGGCGTTTCAAGTTTTTCGCGTCTGACACGCGCGCGCAGCGATTTGAGTTGGAACGTCGCCGCATTTGTCCTTTCAACCAAAGCCATCATGGAACGCATCCCGTATCTGGGGCACACGATCTATCGCTGGCAGGTCGGTCCGTCGACCTTCCTCGCCCTGCCGGAAAAAGGCGCGCGCCTGATGCACTGGAACGTCACGCTCGGCGACGGCAGCGTGCGCGACCTGCTTTACTGGCCGGAGCTGGAGCAGCTCGACGACATCGCGAAGGTCCGCGGCGGCAACCCGATCCTCTTTCCCTTCAACGGCCGGACCTACGACCGCGGCGAGATGGGCATCTGGCGCGCCGACGACGGCGTGCGCCGCCCGATGCCGATGCACGGCGTCGCCCGCCAGGGCGACTTTCGCGTCAAGCGCCTCGACGAACGCGGCTTCTCCGCCGTCTTCGTGCCGGGCGACGAGGCCAAGGCCGCCTACCCCTTCGACTACGAGTTCGTGGTCAGCTACCGCTTCGAGGCAAACGCCGTCTACGTCGAGCTCGAGCTCACCAACCTCGGCCAGGCGCCCATCCCGTGGTCGGCCGGTCATCATTTCTACTTCAACCTGCCGTGGTCCGAGGGCCTCGCCCGCAAGGACTACATCCTCGAGGTGCCCGCCGCGCGCACGCTGCGCCGCAACGAGTCCGGCCAGCTCGTCGACGGCCCGCGCCTGCAGGCGCGCGAGACCTTGGACAACCCCGCGCTGATCGACACGATCCACACGGCGCTGCGCGGCCACCAATTCCAGGTCACGGAGCGCACCACCGGCGCGCGCCTGCGCTTCCGCACCGGCTTTTCCAACACCACCGCCAAGGACGCCGCGGTCGTCACCTGGAGCGCCGACGACAAGGTGCCCTACTACTGCGTCGAACCCTGGATGGGACCGCCGAACGCGCCCGAGACGAAGATCGGCCTGCACCACGTCGGGCCGGGCCAGACCCAGAAGTTCCTCGTGGACATCACGCACGGCTGAGCGCGATTTTTGGCGTTACCTTTTCCGATCCCAGGCGTCTATCTCCCGACCATGAATTTCCCGCTCGCGTTCATCGAAGGCATCGGCGGCCCGGAGCTGATGCTGATCCTGTTCATCGTCCTGCTCCTGTTCGGCGCCAACAAGCTGCCCGAGCTCGCCAGGGGCCTCGGCAAATCCGTGAAGGAATTCAAGAAGGCCGCCGCCGACGTCGAGTATCAGATCAAGGACGCGATGGAGGAGAAGCGCGAGGAATCGGCCGAGGCCAAGCGCTTCGCGCCCAAGCCCGTCACGCCCGTCGCCCCGCCGCAGAACACGACGCCGGCCGCCCCGCCGACGGGCTCCACCCCGGCGACGCCAGCGTCGCCGGAGTCGCCGCCGGCCTGAGCGCGCCGCACGCGCCTCAATCGAAGATCGGCCCGCGGCGGAAGCGCCACAGGCTCACCGCGACCAGCCCGGCGGTCATCGCCAGCAGCACGCCGAGCGTCGGCAGCAGCTCGGTGAACGTGCAGCCGTTCCACAGCACCAGCGCGAAGCCCTCCATCGACCAGTAGACCACGGTCAGCTTGCTCAGCCGCTGGATGAACTCCGGCATGAACGAGGTGGGAAACCACGCGCCCCCGATCGAGCTCATGGTCAGGATGAGCAGCGTCGCCAGTCCGCTCGCCGCCGCCGGCGTGCGGGTGATCGACGCCAGCAGCATGCCGAAGGCGGTGCAGGCCATCGCCGCCGCGAGGCAGATCACGACGAGGTTGCCGAAGTTCGCCAGCACATCGATGCCGAACAGCAGCCGCCCGGCGAAGAAGAGCGTCACCAGCTGGACGAGGCCGAGCGCGATGCCGAAGAGATACTTGCTCCACAGCAGGTGCGAACGCCGCACCGGCGAGGACAGCAGGCGCAGGAAGATCCCGGCCTTCTTCTCCTCGAACAGCGAGGTGGCCATGCCGCTGAGCGAGAACAGCAGGAACATCATCGCCCAGCCGCCCACGACGCGCGTCGCCGCAGGGTTCGTCACCTGCGCGCCGGCGAGCTGCTCCGACTCGATCTTGATCACGCGGCTCAGGAAATCGCCCGCACCGCTCCCTCGCCCGCCGGGCCGCCGCCCGCGGCGGTGAGGCCCGGCATCTCGCCGCGCGCCATCGCAGCGCGGACTTTCGCCTCGTCGAGGCCGAACGCGCGGCTGATCGCCCCCGCCATCTCGCCGTAGAACTTGTCGGTGTCCGCCGCCCCGATGAACGCCGCCGCCTGCTTGCGCAGCGACTGCAGCAGGAGCTGCGGCGCCGCGGTGTAGACGGTTTTCTGCAGCAGGCCGGTGACCGTCTGCGTCTCGATGTCGTTGCGCGGATTCGTCAGGAACTTCAGGCGCAGCCCGAAGCGCGCGTCGCTGGTGGCGTCGGCGGGGAACACGAGCGCGAAGCGGTAGCGGTCGCTCTGGAAGCCCGCGCGCACGCCCGCCTCGGTGAGCGCCTGCGCCTGACCGGACGCGTCCGGCTCCGTCTCGACGACGCGGAAGGCCTTCTCGCGCTTCAGCGCCGCGACGAGCGTGGCGATCTCGGGCGCGCGGCTCTGGTTGACGACCGCCAGCGGGATGCCGACCGGGCCGGTGTCCCGGCGGTTCACGCCGAAGACCTGGCCGAAGATGTAGATCAGCACGACCGGCACGAGGAACGTGAGGCCGACGGCGACGCGGTCCTTCTTGAAGTTGAGGAAATCCTTTCGCAGCAGGGTGAGGACGAGGTGCATGGCGGTCATTCGCGGAGGGTTTTGCCGGTGAGGTGGAGGAAGAGATCTTCGAGCGTCGGGCGCTTCAGCGTGAACGCACGGTCGGGCCAGCCGGCCGCCTGTGTCGCGGCGAAGAAGTCCGCCAGCCGCACCCCGGGCGCGAGCAGCACCTCGCAGCGCTCGTCCCGCTCGCGCAGCGTGCCGAAGCGCGCGAGCGCGGCGAGGGCGGGCGCCGGCGCGCCGTTCCGCGCGAAGCTCACCACCTCGGCCGCGGGGAGCTGCGCGAGCAGCTCGTCGAGCGTGCCGAGCGCGAGGATCCTGCCGTGGTCGATGATGCCGATGCGCGAGCACAGGCGCGTCGCCTCCTCCATGTAGTGCGTGGAGTAGATGACGGTGAGTCCGTCGCGGTTGAGGCGCTCGAGCAGGTCGAAGATCGCGTTGCGCGACTGCGGGTCGACGCCGACGGTCGGTTCGTCGCAGAGCAGCAGCTTGGGTTCGTGCAGGAGGCTTGCCGCGAGGTTGAGCCGGCGCTGCATGCCGCCGGAGTAGGTCTTCACCGCGTGGCGGCGGCGGTCGGTGAGCTGCACGGCGTCGAGGCACGCGTCGATCCGCGCCGCGAGCTTCCGGCCGGCGAGGCCGTAGAGGCGGCCGTAGAGGCCGAGGTTTTCGTCCGCCGTGAGATCCTCGTAGAGCGCGACGGACTGCGGCACGAAGCCGATCGCGCGCACGACTTCCGCGGGCCGTCCCGCCAGCGCGACCCCGTCGAGCCGCAGCGTGCCGGCGGCGGGCTCGCGCAGGCCGGCGACGAGGGACATGAGCGTGCTCTTGCCCGCGCCGTTGGGGCCGAGCAGGCCGAAGAATTCGCCGCGCCCGATCGTGAGCGAGACATCGTTGAGCGCGGTGAGCGCGCCGTAGCGCTGGGTGAGATGGTCGAGTTGCAGCATGGCGGAAAGGAGCCGACGGCGGTCATTCGGCCCGAGCACGCCGCGCCGCGCCACGGTGTTTTGCCCGCCAAAAGTCATGGTCAGGCATGACCCGCCCCGAATCGTCCCATGCGTGGGAATCGCCGATGCCGCCCGCGTGACGCCGCACCGGGGGCGGCCCGGTTCCGCATGGGACCCGAAAAAATTCATTCCGCGCATGCAGCGGCACTTACGCAGCGACGCGCAACTTGGCACCGCGCTTGCGTGTAGTGCTGGCAACAACCGATACGAAAATGAAGAAGATCACTTTCCTCCTCTCCCTCGTGAGCGCCAGCCTCACCGTCACCGCCGCCTCCGCCGCCGTGCAGAACTCGAACGACAACCTCGTCGTGCTCCCGGCCTTCACCGTCACCGCCGCCCGCTACACCGCCGCGGAGAAGACGATCGCCAGCAACCTGGCCGAGCTTCGCGCCAAGGCCCAGCCCGCGTTCGCCGTCCGCACCGAGCTCCCCTCGTTCAACCTCGTGGCGCAGCAGCCGTCCGCCGCCTCCAACGAGCGCTCGATCGCGGTCGCCGCGCCGCGGCACCACCAGGCGCGCTCCTGAGCCTCCCCATTTGTTGTGTGTGTGTGTGAAACCCGCCCCGCAAGGGGCGGGTTTTCTTTGCGCGCCGGGGGCGGCGGCGGTTTCGTGTGAGCGTGGAGCCCGCACCGCCCCCTTCGCCCGGCGACAACGATCCCGTCCGCCTGCCGATCACCGGCGAGCTCGACCTGCACACGTTCCGTCCCAGCGAGGTGGCGCCGTTGCTCGAAGACTATTTCGCGGAGTGCGTCCGCGCGGGGATTTTTCCGTCCGCATCGTGCACGGCAAAGGCACGGGCACCCTGCGCGAGACCGTGCACGCGCGCCTGCGGCGCTCGCCGCGCGTGGCGGGCTTCCGCCTGGGCGACGAGACCAGCGGCGGCTGGGGCGCGACGATCGTCACGCTCCGCCGCGAGGCCTGAGCACGCCGCCTACCGCTCGAACGGCGGCGTGGGCGCGCGCTTCGGTTTCGGCAGCGGCCCCCACAGGCGCAGCATCAGTTCCGCAAGGTTCAGCATGCTCACGCGCGGGACGGTGCCCGGGTGCAGCGAGCGCAGGGCCGGCACCTGCGCATGACGCTCGACGAAATAATCCCACAGCTCGCGCTCCAGCCGGCGCGCGAGCTCGCCCGGCGCCGCCGCGCCCTTGCCGGCCTCGACGGTCTTCATCTGCCAATGCCGCTGCTCCTCCGGGTGGCGGCCCCAGTAGTCGAAAAGCGATTGTTCGTAGCGGTTCAGGCTCATGCGGCAGAAGTTTTTACACGTTTGGCGGGGCGAAGGCGGCGTTGCATTTGAACATTCTATCTGTCTGACTGTCGGCAGTTATCTCAACCCGACACACACATGTGGCAAAATCTTAAAGCACAAATCCCGGCGGTCATCCTCACCGCCATTCTCGTTGGCGGCGCGATCTTCTGGTTCCACCAAAAGACCGTGCAGGACCTCGCCGCGCGCCAGCAGGCCGAAATGACCGCGCTGCGCGACCAGACCAACGCCGAGCTCAAAGCCTCCGCGGAGGAGACCCGCCGCCACATCGAGTCCGTCAACACCCTGCTCAAAGACGCCATCGCGAAGCGCTCCGCCGACGTGTTCATGACCGACGAGGAGGTCCAGAAGCTGAACCAGGAGAAGATGAACCAGCTCGCCGAGGCCATCGCGCAGAAGGTCCTCCCCTACGGCCAGGTCCCGAAGACCCCCGAGGAAGCCGAGAAGATCCAGAACGAGCAGATCGACAAGGTCGGCGGCCGCCTCGCCGAGAAGATCTCCCCCATCCTCGCCGAGATGTCGAAGGACCAGAACCTCACCCGCGAGTCGATCAACCAATACTCGCAGCGCATCTCGAACCAGATCAGCGGCGTCCTCACCGCCGAGATGGCCCGCAACCAGGAGCTCAACAACAACGTGATGACCGCCCAGGCCATCGCGCAGGACTCCATGAAGCTCTCGCACGAGATCACCGCCCTCTACCTCAGCAGCTTCAAGGACCAGGGCCTCCTCACCCGCCTGCTCTCGCTCCCGGCCAACGTCGTGCGCGACGCCGCCAGCATGAGCATCGTCAACAGCTCCGACCGCAAGAAGATGGAAGAGCGCCTCGTCTCCGAGATGAACGCCCTCCAGAAGCGCCTCGACGAGCTGCAGGCCGCCGTGCCGAAGAAGTAAGGTTCTCCGCCGCGAGATAACTTTCCGGCCGCGCCGTTCGGGCGCGGCCGTTTTGTTTTCGGCCGCCGTGGACCGACGCCCGCCGCCGCCGGCGAGGCAAGCCAGCCGATTGTCCGCCGGTCCCGCAGTCCGGCGCCTCCCGACTCGGCCGGGCACTGTTCCGTCCGCTCGCAACCGCCACTGCCACGCACCCGGGCTTGCCCACCGCGCCGCTTCGCCCTCGGCTTTCCGCGCTCCGTCTCCCGTCCCCCCGCCCTCTGCCGTCAGTGACCCCGCTCCGCCTCGCCCCCGACCACGCCCGCCGCTTCATGCGCCGCGCCCTGCTGCTCGACGCCCCGGTCCCCGACGTCGCCGCGGCGCTCGCCCACCACGGCTACATCCAGATCGACCCGCTCAACATCTGCGGGCGCATGCACGACCTGATCCTGCGCAACCGCGTCGCCGGCTACCGCGAAGGCGACCTCATGCGCCACCTGCACGGCGACGCCGCACCGAAGCCCGCCGCCGCGCGCACCGCGTTCGAGCATCACCACCCCGAGGCCAACATCCTCGTCGCCTTCGGCCACGAGGCCTGGCCGCACCTCCTCGGCGCCATGCGGCGGCGCACCCACCGCTCCGGCCCGTGGTCCGGACGACTCTCGGCCAAACAAAAGGCCCTCGCCGAAAAACTCCTGGCCGAGATCGCCGCGCGCGGCCCGCTCAGCGCGGAGGATTTCGACGACCACGGCCGGGCCCGCCAGGTCTGGGGCGCCGCCTCGCTCGTCAAGGCCACGCTGCAAAAGCTCTTCTTCCACGGCCGCCTCCTCATCGCCCGACGCGGCACGGGCAACCGCCGCTATTACGACCTGCCCGAGCGGATCCTGCCCGCGTCCCTGCTCGCCCAACCGGAGCCGCCGCGCCGCGCCACCGCGCGCTGGTGCGCCGAGCTGAAGCTCCGCCAACGCCGCCTCTGCACCCTCAAGCGCACCGAGCTGCCCCTCGTCGCCGATCTCGTCCAACCCGTCGCCGTCGACGGCTGCCCGCCGCTCTACTGCCTGCAGGCCGACCTGCCGGCGCTCGAGCTCGCGGCCTCGGACCTTCCCCGCCCGGCTCCTGCGCCCCTCCTGCTCGCCCCGCTCGACCCGCTGATCTACGACCGCCGCGTTACGGCCTCGCTCTGGAACTTCGCCTACACCTGGGAAGCCTACACGCCGCCCGCCCAGCGCGTGCGCGGACACTACTCGCTCCCGCTGCTCGCCGGCACCGAGCTCGTCGGCCACGTCGACCCGAAGGCCGACCGCGCCGCCGGCCGCCTACGCGTGACCGGACGCGCGGTGAAACGCGGCTATGCGTCCGCCGCGGCCGTCGCCGCCCTCGCCCGCTGGCTGGGATTGAAATAAATTCTCGCGGGTGCTTTTGCCTCCGCGCTTGATTGTCGCCCGGGCCGTCACGCACTCTGGACAGCTTGTGGACGACCTCCTGCTCACGCTCAAAACCACGTTCGGCTACGGCGCCTTCCGCCCGTTGCAGCGCGAGATCATCGAGACCTCCCTCGCCGGCCGCGACGTCTTTGCCCTGCTCCCCACCGGCGGCGGCAAATCCCTCTGCTTCCAGCTTCCCGCCCTGCACCGCCCCGGCCTGACCGTCGTCGTCTCGCCGCTCATCGCGCTGATGAAGGACCAGGTCGACCAACTCCAGGCCGCCGGCGTGGCCGCCACGTTCCTCAACTCCACGCTCACCGCCGAGGAGGCAAAGTCCCGCCTGCGCGGCCTCCACCGCGGCGAGTGGCGCCTGCTCTACGTCGCCCCCGAGCGCCTGATGCTCGACGAGTGGAAGGAGAACCTCGCCAACTGGAACGTCACCGCGCTCGCCATCGACGAGGCGCACTGCGTCTCCGAGTGGGGCCACGACTTCCGCCCCGAATACCGCCAGCTCGCCCGCCTGCGCAAATTGCTCCCCGAGGTGCCCGTCATGGCGCTGACCGCCACGGCCACCGAGCGCGTGCGCGACGACATCGTGCGCCACCTCCAGCTGCGCGATCCCGCGGTCTTCGTCGCCAGCTTCAACCGGCCCAACCTCACCTACCGCGTCCTCGCGAAGGACCAGCCGCTGAAACAGATCATCGACTTCGTCCGCAAGCGAGAGGACGAGAGCGGCATCATCTACTGCGCCACGCGCGCCACCACCGAGCGCGTCGCCGAGGCGCTCGCCGGCCGCGGCTTCTCCGCCCGCGCCTACCACGCCGGCCTCGACACCGGGGAGCGCGCCCGCAACCAGGAGCTCTTCCTCCGCGACGAGTGCCGCATCATCTGCGCGACGATCGCCTTCGGCATGGGCATCAACAAGCCCAACGTCCGCTGGGTCATCCACCACGACCTGCCGAAGAACATCGAGGGCTATTACCAGGAAACCGGCCGCGCCGGCCGCGACAGCCTGCCGAGCGACTGCCTCCTGCTCTTCTCCGGCGGCGACGCCGCGAAGCAGACGCACTTCATCGACGAGATGACCGACGAGCACGAGAAGGCCGTCGCGCGCAACCAGCTCCGGGTGATGATGCACTACGCCGAGAGCGCCGGCTGCCGCCGCCGCGAGCTGCTCGACTACTTCGGCGAGAAGTTCCCGCTCGACGAGTGCGGCGCCTGCGACAACTGCCTCGAGCCGCGCGAGACCTACGACGGCACCGTCGTGGCGCAGAAGTTCCTCTCCTGCATCTACCGCATCCGCCAGACCGGCCGCTTCGGCGTCGGCCTGAACCACCTCATCGAGGTGCTCACCGGCGCGCAGACCGAGAAGGTCCTCCGCTGGGATCACGACAAGCTCTCCACCTACGGCATCGGCAAGGACCTCGCCCGCCCCGCCTGGGCCGCCATCGGCCGCGAGCTGATGCGCCTCGGCTACGTCGCTCAGGCCGAGGGCGAATACCCGATCCTGGAGCTGACCGAGGCGGGCATGAACGTCCTCCGCTCGCGCGAGAAGATCACGCTGACCAAGCCGCTCGCGCTCCCGAAGGCCCGGCGCGTCACGCGCCGCGAGGGCGAGATCGCGTGCGACGAGATCCTCTTCGCCCGCCTGCGCGAGCTGCGCAAGAAGCTCGCCGACGAGCGCGGCGTGCCGGCCTACGTCATCTTCGGCGACGCCACGCTGCGCCAGCTGGCGCGGGAATACCCGATCGACGTCGACCAGCTCGACGGCATCACCGGCATCGGCGAGAAGAAGCGCGCGGAATTCGGCGCGACCTTCGTCGCGGCCATCGCGCAGTTCCTCGATTCGAACCCGCGGATGCAGTTCAACGACTAGGCGCGCCGCCGCTCAGGCGCTCCCGTCCGCCGGGTCGGTCGCGACCAGCACCATCAGCGCCGCCAGCACGACGACGGCCGCGATCACGACGCCCCGGCCTCCACCGGACCGACGAGCTCCGCCTCGATCGCCGCGATTCGTCCCGCCACGACGTTCACCGCATCCGCCGCATCGCGCCGGCCGCGCCGCTCGAGCAGGAAGGCGAGATCCGCCAGCTCGCCGCGCAGCTGCTGCAGGCGCCCGATCGCGAGCACGCTGCCCGGAGAGAGCGGGAGGAGCGGCGTGCTCATTTGCTGTTCCACCACTCGCGGACGCTGTGCACCGCCTCGCGCACGACCGTCGGCAGATTGTGCACCGCGTCCTGCGCCATGGGCAGGTGGCGGAACGCGAGCCACAGCAGCACCGCGACCACCGCCAGCCAGACGGCCCAGTCGACCGCCAGCGCGGCGGACCACGCCCACGGCGGGCCGGAGAGCGGTCCGTGATAAAACGCCCGGCGCGCGGCCTTCAGCGGCCAAACCACCAGCCCGTAGAGGAAGAACAGCAGCAGCAGGGCCAGCCACACCGGCAGGGTGGCCGGCAGCGCGGCGCCGAGCAGCGTGCCGGTCGCCAGCAGCGAGATGACCGCGCAAGCCATCAGCACCGCCAGCAGGCCGTGCATCATCGAGACGAAGGGCAGCGCGAAGCTCGGCGGCGGCACCACGCCGCCGGCCGGATGACAGGTCGCTCCCGCCCAGGCCCGGGCCCGCATTTCATGGCGGAACGAGCGCCGCCAGCTGCGCATTTCCTCGCGGAAGCGCCGCTTCCATTCCCGCCGGGCATGGCGGTCGTGAAAATCGCGCATCGCCCCGTAGTAGCCCGCGCGGGCGCGCCGGATGAATTCCTGGGCGGTGAACGGCTCGCCGGCCGAGGCGGCCTTCTCCTCGGGCGAATTGGCCACCGGCACCACGACCACGAGGAGCAGATAGGCCAGCAGGCCGAAGCCCCACAGCAGCGCCAGCAACACGAAAGCCACGCGCACGATCGCCGGGTCGAGGCCGAAGTAGGCGCCGAGGCCGTTGCACACGCCCGACACCATCGCGCCGTCGTAGATGCGATAGAGCCGCTTCACCGGACCGCGACCGCCGGTCTCGGCGGCGCGCGGAGCTTCCGCCGACTCCTCGCTCCCGGCCTGCGCCGACGCGGCGCTGCCCGCCGGCGCCGTCGAGTCGTCCTCGATCGGTCCCATCTCCGCGAGCACGGCTGCGACCTCGGCGGAGGTGACGACGTTCTTGTGCGCGCTGAGCCGGGCGCGGAATTTTTCGCCGATGGAGGTCTCGATGTCGGACAAGATCTCGTCGCGGTCCGGGTTGCGACGCAGGCGCTCGCCCGCCGCCTCGAGATAGGCGCGCAGGGCGTCGTAGCCGGGCTCCTCCAGCTGGTAGGCCGTGCCGCCGAGATTGATCGTGATCACCTTGTTCATGGGAGGATGGCGCGCGAGCCGTTCATTTTTGTCCGAGATTCTTCACCGTGCCGCTGATCTTGCCCCAGTAGTCGAGCGTCTCGCGGAGCTGTTCGCGGCCCTTGGCCGTCAGTTCGTAATACTTCCGCGGCGGCCCCGCTTCCGACTCCTGCCACTCGTAGTCGAGCAGCCCCTCGCGCCGCATCTTGCTCAGCAGCGGATAAAGCGTGCCCTCCTGTGTCGCGAAATCCGTCTTCGCCAGCTGCGCGAGGATGTCGGCCGCGTAGACCTTCTCTGCCGCGATGATCTTCAGCACCAGGAACTCGAGGAGTCCCTTGCGGATCGCGGTGAACTTTTCGTCGATGGCCATGGATTCGTGCTGAGCAAGCTACCTTTATTCGACAAGGTAGCTGGCGAGACTCCACAGGCAAGAGGAATTTTCGCGCCGGCGCATCGGAGGACTCGTCTCCCCTCCCCGCCGGAGCTCAGAACGGCATCAGTCCGCCGCTGCCGCCGAACAGCGTGTGCATGAGGAAAACCGTGAGAAACGAGCCGACCACGATCGAAAACGTCTTCGACGTGAGCGCGATCGTGACCGCCTGGCCGAGCGACTGGTTGTAGCTCACCTTGCGGAGCACCACGACGAGGATGATCCCGGCCGTGGCCTCGTCGGCATACATCGTCGTGCCCATGCCGAGGGCCCAGAGCGCGACCGCGCCGACGATCGCGCGCGTCACCGTGTCCGCCAACGCCGCCATCCCGAGCCCGAACCACGAAATCTCCACGCTCCAATACTTGGTCGTGAGCCACAGCGCCGCGAGCGTCATGAGCGCCTTGATCAGGAGCTCGACCAGGAACGTCAGCCAGCGCGGCGGGCCCGCGGGGAGGCTGCTCCGCGCGGGCGGCGGGTTCTCCAGGGCCTCGATCTCCTTCTCCATTTTCGTGCGCGCGGCGGCGTCCGCCTCGATCAGCTCCTGCTCGGTGCCCGGTTTCGCCTTCGCCGCCGCTTTGGGGGCCGGAGTCGGAGCCGGGGAGCTTTTCGGCTCGGCTTGCGCCGTCGCCGGCTCGGGCACGGACGGCGCGGGTTGCACCGCTGGCGCCGCCACCGGGCCGTCGGTGACGGGCAATCCCTGCACGACAGCGACCTTGCCGTCCTCCAGTTCGAGCCGGCCGGCCTTGTAGATCAGGATTTCGCGCTCGCCGCGCTTCAGCTCCGAGGTCGGCTTCCCGAGCTCCTGCAGCACCTCGGCACGGGTCTGGCCGTAGTAAACCGCCGACGCCTCCGCGGCCACGAACGCAAATGCGATGGCGAGGAGGAGGAATCGCATGGCCTCTGTGAAACCGCGCCGCGTCCGCCCCAGCAAGACCATTTCGGTCAACGCCGCGTCAAAACAGCCCGAGCTGCTCGGGCCGCGCGGCGCGCTCCCGCTCGACCGGCCAGACGGGCGGCGGCGGCACGTCCGGCGACTGCGCGTGCAGCAGCTCCTGGAACAGCCGCGCCAGGTGCGGCGTGTAGGTGTCGTCCGCGTGGTGCAGGAAAAACCACGGCGCGCGCCCCTCCACGATCCAGCCGGCAACCTGACGCGCCCACTCGGTCAGTCCCGCGCGGTTCTGCGCGATGTCGGGATCGCCCGCCACGCGGACGAAGGGCCGCGGGCCCAGCGCCTTCACCTTCACGGGCACGCGCGGCTTCTTGCGCCGCGCCTCGCGCGCGAACTCGTCGTCCACCTTCGAGGCGAACAGCGCCCGGGTGTCGAAGACGACCCGCTCGCACCCGCGCGCCTGCAGCAGATCGTCCAGCGCCCGCTCGGACGCGCTGTCGTCGAAGAACTCCGGCGCGCGGACCTCGACCGCGTAGCTGAACTCCCGCGGCAGCTTTGCGAGGTAGCGCGCCAGCACCGGCAGGTCGGCGCCGCGGAACGACTGGTGCACCTGCAGGAAGAAGGGCCCGAGCCGCTCGCCGAGCGGCGCCACCCGGGCGAGGAACTCCGCGGTCTCCCGCTCGGCCCCCGCCAATCTTCGCTCGTGCGAGATCGCCCGGGGAAACTTGAACGCGAACCGGAAGTGCGCCGGCGCCTCCGCGCCCCACCGGCGCACGGTCTCGGCCGCGGGCAGCCCATAGAAGGTGGCGTTGCCCTCCGCCGTCGGGAACACCGACGCGTATTGCGGGAGAAAATCCTCCCGCCGCGCGTCGCGGGTGAAGAAGCGCCCGACCCACGGCGGATGCGCCCAGCCCTGGCAACCGATGAACGCCCGCCCGGCCATCGCTCAGTCGAGGCGCATCAACGCCGCAAAGGTCGCCATGCCTTCCCAGAGGTAGTCGACGCGCATGTTCTCGTTCTCGGCGTGCTGGTTGTTGTCGTAGTTCGCCACCGGCACCGTGATCACCTTCGCCCCGAGCTCCTGCTCGATCACGACCAGTGGCAGGCTGCCGCCGCCGGTCGGCAGCCGGACGACCGGCTCGGCGGAGGTGGCCTGCACCGCGGCGACGACCTTCTGCGCCAGCGGGAGATTCATCAGCGTCCGCTGCGCGTTGTAGCCGGAGCCGACCTCGACGCGCAGGAGCTTCGTGTGCGCCAGGCGCTCCTCGTCCGTCGGCTCGTGGTCGATGACGTGCCAGCCCTGCGCCCGGATGTGGTCGAGCACGCGCTGCACCTGCCGCCGCCAGTCGTTGCCGAGCACCATCCGCAGATCGAGCGTCACGCGCGCGCTGCTCGGGATGATGTTCGCCGCCAGCCGGCCGACGTTGGCGCTCTGGATGCCGTTGATGTTGAGCGTGGGCAGTTCGAAACCCTCCAGCAGCGCGCGGCCGGGCACCTCGGGCTGCGCGAGGCCGAGCTCCTGCAGTAGCGCGCCGTCGGCGAACGACGCCTCGCGCACGGCCAGGCGCTCCGTCTCGGAAAACTGCACGTAGTCGTCGTAGAAACCCTTCACGAGCACGCGCCCGTTGTCGTCCTTCAGGCTCGCCAGCAGCGTGACGAGGCGCTGTGCGGGATTCGGCGCGAAATTGCCGTAGTTGCCGCTGTGCAGCGGACGCTTCGGGCCATACGCGATCAGATCGAGGTTCACATCGCCGCGCACGCCGAACTGCACGACCTTGCGGCCGGACACGTGGCGCGGGCCGTCGCAGATGATCCAGAGATCGCCCGCGAGCTTCGCCCGGTGCTTCCGCAACAGCTCCGCGAGATGCACCGAGCCGATCTCCTCCTCGCCTTCGAAGAAGAACTTCACGTTCACCGTCGGCGGCTGCCCGGTGCGCACGAGCGCGTCGTAGGCATTGATGATCGCGAACACCCCGGCCTTGTCGTCGGCCGCCGCGCGGCCGCTGATCCGCCACGCGGGCTCGATCGGCTGGCCCGGCTGCCAAGCGACCACCTTGCCGCCGCGCTCGACCGGCGCGGTGAGGAACACCGGCCGGAACGGCTCCAGGCCCTCCGCCCACTGTTTCGGGTTCACCGGCTGGCCGTCGTAATGCGCGTAGTAGATCACCGTCGTCGTCGCCCCCGGCACCTTCACTTCGCCGAACACCGCCGGATTGGTCGCGGTCGTCTCACCCTCGAGCAATTCGGCCGCGATGCCGCGGCGTTGCATCGCCGCGACCAGGAACTCCGCGTTGCGGCGCACGGCCGCGCGGTCGCCGGAGACGTTGGGCAGCGCGACGAACTCGCGGTATTCGGCCATCAACTCCTGCTGGCGCGCCGCCCGGTCGGCGCGGACGCTCTCGAGGTTGGTGGCGGCATCGAGCGGCGCGAGCAACGCCAGCGCCAGGGGTAAAGCAGCGTGCGCTTCATGCGCACTGCACGCTTGGCGAAGGGCCCGGCTTCGGCAACGGATAACTCGTGCCCGCCCCCGCCCTGCTGCCCGAAAACCTCCCGTTCGCCTTCCGCGGCGAGCGGCTCGACGCGGCCCGGCTCGTCGGCGCGGCCGAGGCGCGGCGCCTGCGCGCCGCGCGCAATCCGACCGGGAAGCCCAACGCGGACGTGCTGCGCGAGTTCATCGGTCTCGCGCCCGACGGCGGCGAGCGACGCGTGACCGCGATCGATTTTCCCGCCGCCATGAGCGAGGCCGAGGCCCGGCTCTACCTCGCCCCGTTTGCCGCCCTCGGCCGCGCCGGCGGCACGCTCGCGCGCCCGGCACGCGACGACGCGCTGCGCAACGCCCTCGCCCGCCTCGAACGCTTCCTCGCCTGCCCCGCCGCCGACCCGGAGCCGGCCTTCGCCTGGATCGAAGGCGACGTCCTGCCCGACGACTCGCTGGTGGTGTGGGCGCGCGACGACGACTTCAGCGCGGCCGTGCTGGCGTCACGGGCCTTCGCGCTCTGGTGCGCCCGCGGCGGCGACGCGCTCTCGGCGCTGCGCTCCTTTCCGTTCCCGTGGCCGCCGGCGACCCCGCTGAGCGCGCTCAACCGCGTCCAGGAAGAGCAGCGTTTCGCGCTCGCCCGCGCCGCGCGCGCCGAGGACAGCGTCGCGATCGACGCCGCGCTCGCCGCCGCCTGCGGCTGGCCGGCGGAGATGGACGACGCGGAGCTGCTCGGCCGCCTGGACGCGCAGCACGCAGCGCGGCGCTAGCGCTTGTCGTCGCGGTCGAGTAGGCTGCGGCCCACTTTCCAGAGGCCGGCGGCAACGAAGCCGGCGAGGCACATCACGACGAAGAGACCCGTCAGCAGCCGCAGCGTGCCGGCGCCGCCGGTGCCGCCCTGCGCCTCGATCTGCGCGAGGATGTCGCGCGCGAGGCGCATCAGCAGCACGATCGCCGCCACGCAGGTGACGGCCACGGCCCAGCGCAGGACCTTGCTGGCCGGCGCCGCGGGCGCGGGCGGAGCGTTCTTGGAAGAGCGCGGCTTCTTCACGGGTTCTCGCCGACGAACTTCCACGACGTCCGGTAGTCACGCGGGAGTTTGGTGCCGGTCAGGTGCGCGCGGACCATTTCGATCGGCATCGAGCCGCCGCGCATGATCGCGTCGTGGAATTCCTTCTCGCCCATCTTGCCGCTCTTCACGAGGTCGGCGTAGAGCGCGCGGATCTGGATCGCGCCCATCATGTAGCCGACCTGGTAGAGCGGCGAGTAGTCGCCGTTGAACGAGCGGCGCACCTCGCCGGTGGCGGTGTGGCGGTCGTGGCCGACGCGGTCGACGAGGAAGTCGATGCACTGCTGCGGCGTCCATTTGCCGAGGTGGAAATTCAGCGAGAAGATGATGCGCGCGCAGCGGTGGGTGCGCCAGAAGAGCGCGCCGGCGCGGTCGAGCGGCTGCTGCTGGAAACCGAGGTCCCAGAGGTGGAATTCCCACCACAGCGCCCAGCCCTCGATCCAGAAGGGCGTGTCGAAGGTCCGGCGGTGCGGGTTGTAGCGGTCGAGATACCAGAACTGCATGTGATGGCCGGGGATCAGCTCGTGGAAGACGGTGGCGCGGCAGAGGTGGACGTTGTTCGCGCGCAGGCTGTCGAGCTTGTCCTTGTGGTCCATCGTGTCGGTCGGGAACGAGACGATGATGCGGTCGCCGCCGAGGAAGAACGGGTTCACCTTCTGCCGCTCGGGCGACATCATCGTCATCGTCCAGTCGTCGACCATGTGCGGCGGCACGGTGAGGAGGTCGCGCTTCTTCACGAAATCCACCGCCTCGTAGGCGAGACCCGCGATCATCTGCGGCTGGTCGCCGGGGGCGACGTAGTCCTCCTTCATCTTCTCCAGTGCCTTCTTCCAGTCGTCGCCGTAGCCGAGTTCCCGCGCGACCTTCTTCCACTCGGTCTCGCACCAGGCGAATTCCTTTTCCGCGACGGCGATCAGCTGCTCGGGCGTGTAGGGGATCATCTCGTGCTCGAGGTCGACCGCGAGACCATCGGCGCCGATCGGGTCGCCCACGATCGGCTCGTCCTCGCCGGGCTTGGCGCCGACGACTTTCTCGCGGAGGAATTTCGCGTAATCGTCCAGCGCGGTCGTGAGTTTCTTGTAGGGCTCGCGCGTCCACCAGCCGAACTCCGGATCGTAGCCGTCGTAGTGCTTGAACCAGTCGCCGAGCTGCTTGCTCGTGGCGCCGAGCTGGTTGATGGCGCGGAGCGCGACGATCTTGTCCGGCTTGATGGCGTTCTCGGCCGGCTTGTCGCCCAGGCCGGACTCGAGCGCCTTGCGCACCGCCTCCAGCTGCACGCGGGCGTCGGCGAGGACGGCGGCGGCGGCCTTGCCGTCGGGGCGGGCGAACTCGCGGCGCTTTTCCTGCAGGCCGGCGAGCTGCTCGAAGAACGGCAGCAGCGGCACGATCTCGGCCATGCGCTTCTGCTGGCGGTCGAGCAGCGCGAGCTGGAACTTCAGCTCGGCCTTCATCAGCTGCCAGTCGATGCGGCCCTCGACGCCGAGCTGGTCGTAATTCATGCCGTCGAGCTTTGCCTGCCAGGCGCGGTAGAACTCGCCCAGGCGGCGCAGCTGCAGCGGCGAGTTCGGCACCGGGTGCATGACGAGCAGGCCCTCGCGGTCGGCGTTGTAGCGCTCGACCAGCTCGCGCAGCTCGCTCGACTGCGACTTGGCGTAGGCGGCGAGATCGGGCACGTAGTCGGCGGCGGAGCGCTGCGACTGCGCGGGCTGGCCGTGGCGGAAACTGTCGTCCGCGGCGAAGGCGGCGAGCGCGGTGAAACCGAAAGCGACAAGGCAACGAGCGGCGTGGTGCATCATGGGCGACGGGGTGCCGCGCAGTCTTCCGCGAAACGCCCGCGCGGCAAGCGCGGAGTCCCGCGGCGCGGCTTTGCATGTAGGGCGGGGTCTCCCGACCCCGCCGGGAACATCGCGAAGGCATCGCGGCGGGGTCAGGAGACCCCGCCCTACACCTACAACGACGCGAACGGCGACCTTAACGCACCGGCCGCCAGACCGCCATCGGCCCGACGCCGCGGTTGGCCCAGGCAAAATACGGCACGGCGGTGGCGCCATCGACGTCGAGCACGGTCACGCCGCCGAGCAGGTCCGGCCGCGGATGCGGGAGGAGCTTCGGAGCACGGCTGACCTTCTCCGGGATCGGCTGATCAGCCTGCTCGAAGCAGTAGACGACCGGCCCGCGCTCGAAGGCCACCTGCCCTTCCGTCGCGGCGATGGCCGGGTGGCCGCGGACAACTTGCGGCGGCAGGGCGAGGTCGACCTCGATGCGGTCGCCGCTGCGCCATTCGCGCGTCAGCCAGACATAGCCGTCGGATTCCACGAGCGCGGCGCGCTCGGCGCCGAAGCGCACGGACCAGTCGGCCGTCCGGGGATTTTCGTAGCGGTAGAGGTCCGATGGCACGGGGCGGCCCTGCGCCCAGCCGGGAATGCGGAGCTTGAGCGTGAACGTGGCGGGTTTCTCCAGCGCGAAGCTCAGCTGCACGCGGCCGCTCCACGGGTAATCCGTCGTCTGGGTCACGCGCACTTTCCGGCCGGCCACGTCGACCTCGCCCTCGCTCGCCGCGTAGAAGTTTACGTAGAGCGCGTCGTCCTTCACGGCGTAGAAGTAGCCCGACAGCGCCGCGAGCGTGCGCATGAGGTTGGGCGGGCAGCAGGCGCAGCCGAACCACGGCGCGCGGCCGGCGTGCGAGTGGTTGTTCTTGGCCGCGCCGTCGTAGACGAGCGGATTCGGGTAGAAGAACCGGTCGCCGCTCGCCGAGACGCCGCTGAGGAAGCCGTTGAAGGCGGTGCGCTCGAAGACGTCCATGTAGCGGCTCTCGCCGCTGAGCAGGAACATCCGGTGCGCCCACATCATGAGCGCGACGGCGGCGCAGGTCTCGTTGTAGCCGTCGTGCGGCAGCTCGTAGTCCGCGCCGTAGGCCTCGCCCTTCGCCAGCGCGCCGACGCCGCCGGTGAGGTAGAGCTTGCGCGACGCCATGTTCGTCCAGATGCGCTCGATCGCGCGCTGGTAACGCGCGTCGCCGGTCAGCGCGGCGACGTCGGCCATGCCGGAATAAAGGTAGTTCGCGCGCACGGCGTGCCCGACCGCCTCGGTCTGGTCGACGACCAGCGCCTGCTGCTGGCTGTAGGGATTCCCCTTCGGGCCGCGCGCATCGAGGAAGATCTGCGCGAGCTTCAGCCAGCGCGCGTCGCCGGTGACGCGGTAGAGCTTCACCAGGCCCATCTCGACGATCTCATGGCCCGGCGCGATGCGGAGCCGGCCGTCGCCGAAGTCGCGCCAGAGCAGCTCGGCGTTCTTCAGGCACACGTCGAGCAGCGTGCGCTGGCCAGTCGCCTGGAAATGCGCGACGCCCGCCTCGTAGAGGTGGCCGCAGTTGTAGAGTTCGTGACTGAGCTCGGGGTCCTTTTCCCAGCGCTTCGCGCCGATCCATTTATGGCCGGGCGAGTCGGGATGCATCGTGCGGAACGTGTAGAGGTAGCCGTCGGGCTCCTGCGCCGCCGCGATGCGCGCGATCCACTGGTCGAGCCGCGCCGCGAGCGCGGCGTCGGGCCGCATGCTGAGCACGTAGGACGCGCCCTCGATCGCCTTGTAGGCGTCGGTGTCGTCGAACGGGTAGATCGTCGGCGGCTGGATTTGGAAATCCTTCTCGCCCGCCGCGCGCCGGCGCATGACCTCGGCCGCGAGGTCGAAGTTCTTCAACCGGCCCGACTCCTCGCACTGGTCGAGCGCGAAGGGCACGGTGACGGTGCGATTCGTCTCCTGCTTCGCCTTCCAGAAACCGTCCGTCACGCGCACGGCCGTGAACGGCACGGGGCGGATCGGGTAGTCGGCCGCGCGCAGGGACGCGACTCCGGCCAGACTGAACAGCAACGCAGCAACCAACGTCGGGGTGACAACAGGCGGGGTAGCCATGCGCGCCAGTCTTGGCGGTCCCGTCACCGCGGCGCAAGCATGCGGCCGCGGCGTGACGCGCGAACCATGGAAAAGGCGCCGGCCGGAACGCCGGCGCCCACGTCGAGGCAGTCGGACGCGTCGCCCGACCACCCGGCCTCAGAACCGCCACTCGACCCCGGCGAAGGCGCCGGCGCCGGGCTGCGGGTAGCCGTGGACTTCCTCGTAGTGCTCGTCGAGGAGGTTCTCCACGCGCGCCTTCAGCGTCAGCGCGTCGCTCACGCGCCACGCGGCGTAGACGCGCGCGACAGTGTAGTCCTCGCCGTCGATGCGCGCGAAGGTCGCGGCGTGCACGTCCTCGCGCTGCGCGGCGAACACGACGCCCGCGCCGGCGCTGAAGCCGCCGCCGAAGTCGTGCCACACGTCGGCCGAGCCGCTGTGGCGCGGACGGCGGAGGAGCCGGTTGTGCTGCGAGAGGTTGTCGGCCTCGAGGTAGGTGTAGGCGATGCGGGCCTCGACCGCGCCGGGCAGCGTAAACTTGCCCGCCAGCTCGACGCCCTGGGTGCGGGCGCGCTCGACGTTGCGCACCGTGCTCGGCGACGAGGCGAAGTCGTAGACGATCAGGTTGGTCAGGCGCGTGTCGAACCACGTCGCGCTGAGCGTGCCGCGGTTGTGCGCGAGGTAATAGTCGACGCCCGCGTCCCACCCGCGCGCCTTTTCGGGCGCGAGGGCCGGATTGCCAACGTAGAATGCGCTTTGGCCGTAGAGGTCGAGGAACGACGGCGCGCGGAAACCGGTGCCGTAGCTGGCCCGGAGCTTCACGCGCTGCTGCGCCACCAGCCACGCCGCGGTGGCGCGGCCGGTGGTGGCGCGGCCGAAGGTGTCGAAGTCGTCGCTGCGCAGGCCGGCGGTGAGGTAGACGTTCTCGGCCGGGTTGAACTCGTCCTGCACGAACACGGCGAAGAGCTGCTGGTGGCGGTTGATGGCGCCGAAGCCGGTATTGACGGTGTGGTTCACCTCGGCGGTGACGCCGCCGGTGACGCGCTGCTTCTCCGCGCCGGTGTAGGTGGCCTGCCAGTCGAGCACGCCGCGGCGGTTCTTCACCACCGTGACCGACGTGCCGAACGCCCCCGGGTTCTCCGAGACGAAGCGCCGGTCCTGGCCGCCGAGCACGGCGCGGCTCGTCAGCGTCGGCGACGGCGTGAAGTCCGCGAACACGGTCACGAGCTGGTTGCTCTCGCGATCCTGGTTGTCGGGATCGTTCGCGCCGTAGCCGATGGCCGGGCCGGGCGAGCCGTAGACGCCGTGGAAGCCGCGCCAGGTCGCGCCGAGGGCGACGGTGCCGCTCACGCGGTGGTCGACCCGCAGCACGTAGGTGGCGGAGTCGAAATCGTTGTTCGCGCGGTCGTTGTCGGTATGGCCGCCGAGTGCGGAGAAGGAGAACGCGTTCGTCGCGTCGCCGCGCTGCGCGCTGACCGCGCCCTGGATCGTGCCGAAGGAGCCGGCCTCGGCCGAGACGCGGCCGCTCAACCCGCCCGCGCCGCGCTGCGCGCGCAGCGACACGACGCCGCCGACGGCCTCGCCGCCGTAGAGCGTGCTCTGCGGGCCGTGGGCGATCTCGAGCGAGTCGCAGGCCGTGACGCACGCGCCGCCGAGCGCGACGGCGTAGTCGGTGTTCGGGTCGTTGAAGCGGATGCCGTCGACGAGGAAGAGCGTCTGGTTGCTGTTCGTGCCGCGGAGGAACAGCGACGTCGCACCGCCGGCCCCGCCGGATGCGAAGGCCGGGGCGCCGGGCACCGCCGCGAGCGCGGAGCGCAGCCCGGTGAGCTGCTGGCGCGCGAGGTCGGCCGCGCTGAGCGTGTCGACCGCGCTGCCGAGGGTGTTGGCCGCCGCGGGCGTGCGGGTGGCGGTGACGACGTAGTCGTCGATCTTGGTCGGCGCCGCGTCTTGCGCGAGCGCGAGGAGCCCCGGCGCGAAGCCGGCGGCGATCAGGAGCGAGCGTCGGAACGACGCCGCGAATGGAGGAACGGACATGGTCTGCTTTTCCGATCGGCAAGAGCAGACCCACGTCGGCGCGCCGGCTTTGCTGCGTCGGCGCGCGGAACACGTTTCCACTCCCACCCTTCATTGGCCCCGACGAAGCGGGGCGTGATGCGATGAAGTTTCCGCGACGCGCGAACGCGTCGGCGGAAGGTGAGTCTCGGCAGCCAGATGTTCGGACTCCGCCCTGCGCGCGTCTTGCGACGCGCTCCTCCTCCCCGCCTTCACCCCGTCGAAACGGGATTGGCTCTGCCGGCGCCTGCCGCCGGTGGGGATTTGTCGGACGTTACCGCAGCGCAACTGTGGCCGGTTTGCACGGCCTTCCCTGCGTCTGCCAAGTGTGACGGTGAAAGAACTCAGGAGCGGCGAACGAACGCGGATCGCGCGTCCACCCGCAAGCCCAATCACTGCGCGCGGATTGCGGTGACGCGATGCGCAGCGCCGAGTCGCGAGCGAGACGCACGCCACGCCGGTGAGTTTTATTTTCCACGGATAACCCGGATGAAAGGCGCGGATCCCCCCGGACGGACGCGATCGCACGTTCCGTTTCCATCCGCGAGATCCGCTGTGAACTAAAATCCTCGCGTCCCCCGCGCGCTGCGCTTCGCCCGTCGATCGATCGGTAGGGGCGCTTGCCCCAAGCCCCCTGCGTGCGCCCGGTCACCGCGCAAGCCGCGATTTGGCGAAGGGCTGTTGAGCCGTCTCCCCGCCCGCCGCGGTCGGCTCGCGGGGCTTCACCGGGGAATTGTCATAAAATTTCGGCCATTCGGCCCCCGGGCGCACGCCGCTGTTGCCTTTCTCGTATCATCGAATCTTGATGCATCGATACGAACTGACGCCATGCCGCCCGATCGCACTCTTTCCGCCGCCGAACTCGCCCTGCGCCGCACGCTCGCGGAGCGCGTCGTCCTCATCGACGGCGCCATGGGCACGACCATCCGCGGCTACGGCCACACCGAGCAGCAGGTGCGCGGCGAACGCTTCCGCAACGCCCCGAAGGATCTCAAGAACAACGGCGACATCTACTCCCTCACCCTCGCGCCGACCATCGAGGACATCCATCGCCGCTTCCTCGAGGCGGGTGCGGAGATCATCGAGACGAACACCTTTTCCGCCACCGCCATCGGCCAGAGCGAGTTCTTCATCGAAGACCCGCGCGAGCGCGGCGGACGCAAGGACCCGGCGTTCTACGAGGAAGTCATCAAGAATCCCTTCCTTCAGGAGCTCGCGCACGACATCAACTTCCAGTCCGCCCAGCAATGCCGCCGCTGGGCCGACCGCGTCGCCAACGCCACCGGCCGCCGCCGCTACGTCGCCGGCGCCATCGGACCGCTGACCGTCTCGCTCTCCAACTCGCCCGACGCCGACGACGCCGGCTTCCGCGTCGTGACCTTCGACCAGGTCAAGGCCGACTACGCGCGCCAGGTCCGCGCCCTGATCAAGGGCGGTGTCGATCTCCTCCTCGTCGAGACGATCTTCGATTCGCTCAACGCCAAGGCCGCCCTCGTCGCCATCGACGAGGTTTTCGCCGCCGACGGCGTGAAGCTTCCCCTGATGATCTCGGCCGCCGTCGGCCGCGGCGGCGAGACGATGATCTCCGCCCAGACCGTCGAGGCGTTCTGGAACGCCGTGCGCCACACCAAGCCGCTCGCGGTGGGCCTCAACTGCTCCATCGGCCCCGACCTGATGCGGCCGTTCCTCGAGGAGCTCGGGCAGAAGTCCGACGCCTTCATCTCCTGCTACCCGAACGCCGGCCTGCCCAATCCGCTTTCGCCGACGGGCTTCGACCTCACGCCCGCCGACATGGCGCGCTACATGGGCGACTTCGCGTCGCACGGGCTCTTCAACATCGCCGGCGGCTGCTGCGGCAACACGCCCGAGCACATCGCCGCCATCGCCGAGGCGCTGCGCCCGAAGCCCGCGCGCTCGCTCACCATCCTCGCCCCGAAGCTCGCGCTCTCCGGCTCGCTCCCCTTCACGCACCGCGAGGGCACGTTCACCATGATCGGCGAGCGCACCAACGTCGCCGGCTCCCCGAAGTTCGCGAAGCTGATCAAGGAAAACAAATACGAGGAGGCCGTCAGCGTCGCCCGCCAGCAGGTCGAGAACGGCGCCAACGTCGTCGACGTGTGCATGGACGACGGCCTGATCGACGGCCCCGCCGCCATGACGCGCTTCCTCCAGCTCTGCGCCTCCGAGCCCGAGGTCGCGAAGGTGCCGTTCATGATCGACTCCTCCAAGTGGGAGGTGCTCGAGGCGGGCCTGAAATGCCTTCAGGGCAAGGGCATCGTGAACTCGATCTCGCTCAAGGAGGGCGAGGCGAAGTTCCTCGAACAGGCGCGCGTCGTCCGCCGCTACGGCGCCGCCGTCGTCGTCATGGCCTTCGACGAGCAGGGCCAGGCCGCCACGCTGGGCGACAAGATCCGCATCTGCGAACGCGCCTACCGCCTCCTCGTCGGCTCCGCCGGTTTCGCCCCGGAGGACATCATCTTCGACCCGAACATCCTCACCGTCGGCACCGGCATCGAGGAACACGCGAACTACGCCGTCGATTTCATCGAGGCCACGCGCTGGATCAAACAGAACCTCCCGCACGCCAAGGTCAGCGGCGGCCTCTCCAACGTCTCCTTCGCCTTCCGCGGCAACAACGTCGTCCGCGAGGCCATGCACGCGGCGTTCCTCTACCACGCCATCCGCGCCGGCCTCGACATGGCGATCGTCAACCCGGCCATGCTCGAGGTCTACGAGGAGGTCCCGAAGGACCTGCTCGAACTGGTCGAGGACGTCCTCCTCAACCGCCGCCCCGACGCCACCGAGCGCCTCGTCGACTTCGGTGAAAAACTGAAAGCCTCCGGCGCGACCAAGGATCAAAAAGCCAACCTCGAAATCCTCGAAGCCTGGCGCCGCGGCACCGTCGAGGAGCGCCTCTCGCACGCCCTCGTGAAGGGCATCGACGCCTGGATCGATCAGGACACCGAGGAAGCGCGCCAGAAATACGGCAAACCGCTCCTCATCATCGAGGGGCCGCTGATGGATGGCATGCGCGTCGTCGGCGATCTCTTCGGCGCGGGCAAGATGTTCCTCCCGCAGGTCGTGAAGTCCGCCCGCGTCATGAAGAAGGCGGTCGCGTATCTGCAGCCGTTCATGGAAGCGGAAAAGGAAGCCGCGCGGCGGGCCGCAGAAGCTCAGAGCTCAGAGTCTAGAGCCCGGAGTGGAGACTCCGGCTCTCAGCCCTCAGCTCTAGACTCTCAGCTCGCTCGCCAGAGCGACTCCGCCGGCCGCGTCGTCATGGCGACGGTCAAGGGCGACGTCCACGACATCGGCAAGAACATCGTCGGCGTCGTGCTCGCCTGTAACAATTACGAGGTGATCGACCTCGGCGTCATGGTCCCGTGCGAGAAGATCCTCGCCGTGGCCAAGGAGAAGCAGGCCGACATCATCGGCCTCTCCGGCCTCATCACGCCGTCGCTCGACGAGATGGTCCACGTCGCGAAGGAGATGCAGCGCCTCGACTTCAAGCTCCCGCTGCTCATCGGCGGCGCCACCACCTCCGCCGCGCACACCGCGGTCAAGATCGCCCCGCACTACGAGGAGCCGGTCGTGCACGTGCTCGACGCCTCGCGCGTCATCGGCGTCGTCTCCCAGCTCCTCAGCCCGGAGAACAAGGCCGCCTTCGTCGCCGAGGTGCAGGACAAGCAGGAGAAGCAGCGCATCGAGTTCGGCGACCGCCGCGGCGCGCGCAAGCTCCTGCCGCTCGACGAGGCCCGCCGCCGCGCCCAGCCCTCGTCCTGGGACATCGTCGACATCCCCCGCCCCGACTTCCTCGGCACGCGCGAGTTCTCGTCCGCCGATTCCCCGCACGCCGCCAGCCACATCAATCTCGCCGACGTCGCCGCGATGATCGACTGGGGCCCATTCTTCTCCACCTGGGAGCTCCACGGCCGCTTCCCGGACATCCTGTCCGACGAGAAGGTCGGCGAGGAGGCCTCCAAGCTCTACCGCGACGCCCAGGCGCTGCTGCAGCGCATCCTCGCCGAGCGCCGCTACACCGCCAAGGCTGTCCTCGGCTTCTGGCCGGCCAACAGCACGGGCGACAGCGTCGAGGTCTACGCCGACGAGACCCGCGCGCGCGTGCTCACGACCTTCCACTTCCTCCGTCAGCAGAACGAAAAGCCGGAGGGCCAGCACAACCACAGCCTCGCCGACTACATCGCGCCGAAGTCCTGCGGCCGCCTCGACTACCTCGGCGGCTTCACCGTCACCGCCGGCCACGGCGTCGAGGCCTTCGTCCAGGAATTCCGCGCGAAGCACGACGACTACGGCGCGATCATGGCCCAGGCCCTCGGCGACCGCCTGGCCGAGGCGCTGGCGGAATACATGCACAAGAAGGCGCGCGACTTCTCCGGCTACGGCAAGCTCGAGAGCTACGCGCTGAAGGACATCATCCGCGAGAAATACCGCGGCATCCGCCCCGCGCCCGGTTACCCGGCCTGCCCCGACCACACGGAGAAGCCGGCCCTCTTCGCCCTCCTCGGCTCGACCGAGAAAACCGGCGTCACGCTGACGGAGTCCTACGCGATGAACCCGCCGAGCTCCGTCTCGGGCCTCTACTTCAACCATCCCGACTCGAAATACTTCGCCGTGGGCAAGCTCGGCGCGGATCAGGTCGCCGACTACGCCGCGCGCAAGGGCATCTCCCAGGCGGAAGCCGAACGCTGGCTCGCGCCGTATCTGGATTACTGAGGCAGGCACGGTTTTCCTCCCCCTCCTCGCGATCGAACCGCGCGGTAGGGGCGGTTGTCCTCAACCGCCCTTCGCCCGCACCCTCTCCGCGCCGCCCTGCTCACGTCCTCATCGGCCCGCGTTCAGCCGGGACCCACGTTCCGAGCGAAGCGACCTCGGACAAGACACGAATCACACGAAACTAACCGGACCGGAAATTGCCCACGGAAGACACGGAACACACCGAAATAATCCTCCCGGCAAGAAATCATCTGCGGCGCCTCGGCTTTCGTGTCTATTCGTGTGTTTCGTGGGCCAAAACCCTTCCGTGTATTCCGTGTGTGGCGGACTGTCGCTTCGCTCGAGACCGCGGGCCCTGCGTCGGCCTACTTCTGCCGCTTCACCATCGCCTCGATCCAGATCGGCGCGAAGGGCGACGTGCAGCCCTTGGAAACGGGATAGTCGCGATACACGCCGAGCTTTTCGCCGATGGCCACGGCGCGCTTGCGCAGCGCGGGATGGTGGATGCCGATCTTAGCCAGGCAGGAATTCATCGTCCACTGCACCTCGGGCGCCGCCTTCGCCATCTGCTTCTCGATGCGGTCGAGCAACGCCGGCAAATCGAGCCCCGCCGCGTCGTCCGCCGCGCGCTCGCCGGTCAGATACCAGCCCGCGCGCGCCGCCCAGACATTTTTGTCGTTCATCCAGCCCTCGCGCAGCGACTCCTTCGCCGGGTGTTGATCGATGACGTAATTGCAGAGCCAGTCCGCCACCCACGACCAGCTCGTCGTGCGCACCAAGCCGTCGAGTTCCTCCGCCGACAGTTTTTTCGGGTCCAGGATCAACACCGCCAGATGCTGCGCCTCGACGTGGCCCGTCTTCCACAGCGCCAGCCCGAGCTTGTGGTCCGTCTTGATCTTCTTCGCCAGCGCCCGGATGTCCCCATGCTTGACGCCGAACTGCTCCGCCGGCGCCCCGCGCTTCATCATCTGCGCGCGCAGCTTTTCGTCACCGAGGGCCTGGAGTTGGGCGAGGGCTTCTTTGGGCGTCATGGCGGCGCAGTCTGCCAGCAGAGGAAGCCACCAAAAGCACAAAGAGCGCAAAAATTCCGCACGCCGGGCTCGGGGGTTTGCCCCTGTGCCCTCCGCACCCTCTCTGTTGAAGCATTCCCCGATTGGTCCGCCGCGTTGACAGCATCGCCATTCCGGCAATCCTTCGCCGCATGTCCGTCACGCCGCAGCAAGTCACCGAGGCCGCCCTTAGCCTCCCCGAGGGTGATCGTCTGCGGGTCGCGGCGGCGATTTGGAAAAGCGTCGGCGCACCCGAGGAAGCC
Source organism: Oleiharenicola sp. Vm1 (assembly GCF_047777955.1). Classification (GTDB taxonomy): domain Bacteria; phylum Verrucomicrobiota; class Verrucomicrobiia; order Opitutales; family Opitutaceae; genus Didemnitutus. Next base: position 1,700,431 of record NZ_CP180537.1, on the reverse strand, counting down.
TTGAACGATCTCGCCGCGCTCGTCCGTTCGCACGAACTCGAATCCGGCCAGGTCACGCCGAAGACGCAGACGGAAGTATTCAAGAACGCCCGGGCCGCCTTGGGATGAACCGCTGGTTCCACCCGGAATTCGAGACCGACCTGATCGCCGCCGCCCGCTTCTACGAAACCCAACGCCCGCACTTGGGCGCCGAGTTCATCGCCGAAGCCGAGGCCGCCGTGGAGACGATCATGTCCGCCCCGCTTTGCTGGCCCGCGCGCATCGGCGGCGTCCGCCGCTTTCTGCTGCCGCGTTTCCCTTATCTCATCCGTTACCGCGTGACGCCGGATACCGTGCAATTCCTCAGCATCCTGCACGGCGCCCGCAATCCCGAAACCGCGAGCGATCGGTGAATCGAATTCTCCGCGCCCAAGGACGGGCGAGCCGTGCCCGACAAGCCGTTCCTCCGGCGAGAGTCACAATCTTCGTCGCCAACGCCCGGATGTCGCCCTGCTTGACGCCGAACGGCTGCGCCGGCGCCCCGCGCTTCATCATCTGCGCGCGCAGCTTTTCGTCACCGAGGGCCTGGAGTTGGGCGAGGGCGTCTTTCGTGGTCATGGGAATGGCGACGAATAGCGAATGCGTGAAGACGAGCGCGAGAACGGCAGGTCCTACGTAAGAATCATCCCTTTACGTCCGGGATTCGCGAGCCATTCGGCCACCTCCTGAATAAACTGCCATACGTCTCCCTGAGTCGGCTTCATGTAATTCGGGGCAGATGGATCTTCACCAAGTGCCTCGAAAGCCTGAATTAACCAAGCTGGGCCGTGTCCGGAGCCGACATTGGTCGACTTAAGCCACGACTCAAGTTCCCCTCCGGTAACAACGAAAATTCCATGCGCCCGGAGCGTGTCGAATAATTCTTGGGCAACCCTGCGATCGTCTCCAGATAGCAGTTCAATGCCTCCTTCTGTTTTCATATTCTTACCGGTGTTCTCAAATGCAGTCTTTATCGTGGCCCGCATCGTGCCGAGTGGCTGCACGAGCGCAGATGCGATGCCGCATGCAGACAATAGGTTGCTCCAGACGCTTCCGCCTTCTTTCACAACGTCAATGTCGACGATTGCTGCGGCCGGAATTCCAAGTTCACGTAGTGGCCGGATTATCTGGTGAATCGTTTGCTTGTTTTGCGCATTCAAAAAAAGGCAGTTCCGAGCGGCGGCATTGGGAGCGTGCTGTAGTAAGCGCTCATTGATTTCCGTATAGAACGCACGATCAGGGTCGCCTTCTGTGACGGCCACACCTTCGTAGAACAGTCCGTTAACGACGCCAGTTGAGCGGAGCAATGGATGCCTCATCAACGTGGTCAGTTTGCTGCTGGGGAGAAGCCGACTTGTCGGCACCCTCTTGGAATAGGTCAATCGCACCACATTCACAGGAGCTCCAGACTGAATACACCCCAATAAAAAACTTGCACTGTGCGTCGACACGAACAGCTGCTTACCCGATGCTCTTGCTTTCGCGGCAACCGCACGTCCAAGCATGAAAGCAAGCGCTGGATGCAAAAAAGCCTCCGGCTCGTCGATCAATAGAACCTGGGGATCCCCAGCGTAGAGTTCCACCATGATCCCGCAGAACGCCTTAACTCCGTCGCTCGCAGCCGCGATGCTCAATGCACGTTTGTGGAAATCAACAGCCTCTGGATGAATTCCTTTCTCTTCGAGAACGTTTGATGGAGGACGATCCGCGAGCCGGATACGCAGTTTGCCCAACTTGGTGGGGTCGAGCACGAGGTAGACACCGAGGGCATCGTGAATGACCGTGCGCATCGTCTCGCGGGCGGAGTCATTCGTGAACAATTGAACAAGTCGATTCTTCGGGGCACCCTGTAGATCGCCTATTTCCCGTTCAGAAACTAATCCGATTCGGTTCGGCCCATCCAACTTTATGGTGTTAAATTTCAAAAATAGCCGAAAGAAATTGTGCGGATCGCTCGCACCGCGACTTGATAACCAACTCCGTAACGGATTTTCAACGACGGCTTGCGACTCCCCGTTTTTGACAACGAAGACATGCCCTTGTGGTGGCTGCTCGCCAGCCGTTCCTTGTAGCTGAATGTGGGTTTGAACATCCTCAATTGCTGCGGCCGTGGCGCCCTCCGCGAACTCGATCTGTTTCAGAATCTGGCATCTATCAAGTGGGAGCCCTTCACGGAAGTAATCGTTAATCTCGCGCAGCAAGAGGCTTTTCCCTGAATTGTTTGGGCCAACGATTATGTTCACTGCCCCTGCGTCGAATGTGAGTTCTGGAGTTCCAGCCGTCGCACCAAACCTAAGAGCTATTTTGCTAACAAGCGGATTCATAATCGCGAAATAAACACAAGCGACTCGACTCGTCACCACTCGACTGCATTTTCGCTTCTGTATAACTCATTGCGTCGCCATGATTGTTTGCTAGCGATGGCTGCCCTGTGAAGCAGCCGACGTGATTTTCACCCATGACCCGCCTACAAAAATTGGGGCTACAGGCCGGACAGTTGTCGGAAGCCGAGCGAGCCGCGTTGGTCACGCGCTTGCTGGCCTCTTTGCCGCCGGTGCTCGCGGACGCCGATGACGGCGTCGCCGAGGCGGCGCGGCGCGATGCTGATCTCGACGCTAATCCTGCCGCCGGTCTCACCGATCAACAATTTCGGGCCGCCATCGCTGCTTCCCGGAAACGATAAGGTTCATCATGCATGACGCGCTGCCTTCGCGCGTCTGTTTCGCCCTTCGGCCCAGCGTAACGCTATTCCCTTGTCGCCTCCGCGCCTCGCTCCAGCCTGCGACGCATGACCCCATCGAAACGCGCCCCGCAGGTCTGTATCCTTGGCAGTGCGGAACCGGGCTCTCGTGCCTACGAACTGGCCGGCGCAGCCGGCGAAATGCTCGCGCGGCGCGGGGTGACGGTCGTCAGCGGGTGCGGCGCGCCGGCGACGCGCGTCGCGGCGGAGCGGGCGCTGGCGGCGGGCGGGACGGTGGTGTCCATCGTTCCGCACGACGACATCGGCGTGAAGGATTGGCCGTGCTCCGTGCTCATCCCGTGCGGCATGGGCGATGCGCGCAACCTCCTCATGGCGCTCGCGGGCGACGCCTGTCTCGTGATCGGCGGGCGCGCGGGGACGAAATCCGAGGTTTGTCTCGCGTGGCTGCACAAGCGTCCGCTGTTGCCGCTCACCGGCTGCGGCGGCTGGTCCGATTCGCTCGAGCGCGATCCGCCGGACGAGCGGAAAAACTCCCCCATCCTCCCGTGGAGTTCGATCGCGGAGCTGGAAGCGCAGCTGGCGAAGCTCGGATTGGTTTAGCCCACGGTCTCGAGCGAAGCGACAGTCCGCCACACACGGAATACACGGAAGCCTACCCATCGGAGGTTCAGCTACAAAGCGGCACGAAAGATCACCCAGCGCAGCGTTCCGACTTTTTGCGCCTTCGGGCGCCTTCTTGTGGCCCGCTCATTCCGTGTCTTCCGTGTTTTCCGTGGGCCCACTGGATCGGGCGCGGCCAAGGGCGGTTGAGGGCAACCGCCCCTACCGGGGCCGATTCGACGCGTGAACCGTGGCGACACAACGCTTACGCCGATCGCCGGCTCCGGCGGACCCCGTCAGTCGAGTAGCGACGCGATGTGCTGCAGCAGATCGCCGCGGCCGTCCTTCGTTTTCGAGGATGTGATGAAGATCGTGGGTTCGGCGGGTTGGTCGCGCAGCGCGGCCTGGCGGAAACGGTCGATGGCGGTGTGCGTGGCGGATTTCGACTGCTTGTCCGCCTTCGTGAAGACCAGGGAGAACGGCACGCGCTCGTCGCCGAGCCACGCGAGGAAGTCGACGTCGATGCCCTGCGGGGGGAGGCGCGAATCGATCAGCACGTAGGTGTGCCGGAGCGTTTCGCGGCCGGTGAGGAAATCCGCCACGGCCTCGTTGAACGTCGCGCGCTCCTGCTTCGAGACGTGGGCGTAGCCGTAGCCGGGCAGGTCGACGAGGCGCCAGGTCGCGTTGAAGGTGAAGAAATTCATCAGGCGCGTCTTGCCCGGCAGGTCGGAGACCTTCGCGAGGTCGCGCTTCTCCGCCAGCAGGTTGATCAGCGACGATTTGCCGACATTCGAGCGGCCGATGAAGGCGAACTCCGGCAACGGCCGCCGCGGACACGCGGCGAGGCTGGGGGCGCTGAGTTCGAAGGTGGCCGATTTGATCTTCATGCGGTCGCCATTGCGGGCCCCCGCGGCCGAAAAGCGAACTTAACCGTTCTCGGCTCTTCGGTTCGATCCCGGCTGTCGCTCAGCACGCCGCGACCCGTGAGTCCAAATACTCAGCAGACGGAAGTGCCCGCGAATTGACGCGAATCTCCGCAAATTCGGGTTCATTCGCGTGATTAGCGGGCAACTCCGTCCCGGACCTCTCACTCCGCCAGGCTCGTCTTCTCCGCGCGGGTGTAGAAGCGCTCGTGCGCGAGGAGCTTCAGCCGGTGGATGGCGAGGCTCAGGTCGGCGAAGAGCGCCAGCGCGGCCGGATCGGAGGTGTCGGCGCGCAGGCGGTCGTCCATCCGGTGAAACCGCTCGCCGAGCGAGCGCTGCTCCTCGATGTCCTTCAACCGGCGCAGGAGCCGGCGCGCCTGGTCGGCGACGCGGCGGGTCTTGGCGACGAGGCGCAGGGCCGCGGGGAGATCGGTTTCGCCCGCGTGGAGCTGCTTGAACAGCTTGCACTCGAACGTGCGGCATTGCTTCGGCCGGTCGGCGTAGAGCCGGCAGGTGCGGTCCGCGCACAGGGCGGCGCAGGGCTGCGGGAAACGCGAGACCGGCTTCCGCCCGCGATAGGTCGTCACCGGCAGGCCGAGCGCCTTCAAGTGCGCGGCATCGTCCCCGGGCTCGAGTTGCACGCCGTCGAAGAGCGTGCCGTCGCAACACAGTCCGCAGGCCAGGCAAAGTTGTTCGGTGGGCGTCAAGGGCCCCGCAGCATCCGGCATCCGGCGCGGCGAGGGCAAGCTCCGCGACTAAACCCGCGCGAGCATCTCCCGGTAGGGGCGGTTGTCCCCAACCGCCCTCGACGTCACGGCCGCATGGCGGACGAAAGGGCGCTTGGGGACAAGCGCCCCTACCTTCACGGCCTCGTTCCCCGGATCGCGGACGCGCTGCGCCAGGCAATACGTCCTCGTTCCGCGCCTGAAACCCGCGCGAACGCCTCCCGGTAGGGGCGGTTGTCCCAACCGCCCTTCGCGTCACGCCCGCATGGCGAACAAAAGGGCGCTCGGCGGCGGGCGAACGCCCCGGCCGGCGTATCTGGCTGCGCATAACGGGCTTTGGCCCGCGCTGGGGCCCCTGCGGGCTGCTCGCAGACTCAACTTTGTAAATGAAAACCTGAGGATTTCATCTCGTAGGCTCAGGTTTGTAAATGAAAGGGTGAGGTTTTGATCTCGTAGACTCAGCTTTGTAAATGAAATGCCCGGGTTTTCATCTTCCAGGCTGAGCTTTGTAAATGAAATGCTGAGCATTTGATCTTCCAGGCTGACCTTCGCGGCTCGAAACCTGAGGTTTGTAAATGCGCGAGCCTCTCTCGCGGCTCGAAAGTCGAGCCTACGAGGTCCCAGCGTCACCCTTTCGGCTCCGCCGACGCGCTCCGCCGCCTGAATTCAGCGCTCGGCTCCGCCCCATCCCCGCGTAAAACCTCTCCGCATGCCCCGCCGCCGCCCCTGCCTGACCCTGGCCGTTCCCCTTCTCTCGCTGGCGCTGGCCGCGACGGCTTCCGCCGCCAACCCCCTCGACTTCGGCAGCGCCATCAAGACCGCCGATCCGTCCGGACACGTCTGGGCCGACGGGCGGATGTATCTCTACGCCTCGCACGACGAGGAATGTCAGCCGGACTTCTGGATGAAGGACTGGCATGTCTTCTCCTCCGCCGATCTCGTCCATTGGACCGACCACGGCGCCTGTTTCTCGGTCAAGGATCTCCAGTGGGCCGACAATTATGCCTGGGCACCCGACGCCGCCTACAAGAACGGGAAATACTATTTCGTCTTCCCCGCCGGCACGGGCGTGAAGGACCGCGCCAACCCGAAGAACAGCACCAAGTGGATGGGCATCGGCATCGCCGAGAGCGATTCGCCGACCGGACCGTTCAAGGACATGATCGGCGCGCCGCTCTGGACGAAGCCCTACGCGAACGATCCGTGCCTCTTCGTCGACGACGACGGCAAGGCCTACCTCTACTTCCCCTCGCATCCCGACTGGCTCGTCGCGGAGATGGCCGACGACATGCGCAGCATCAAAGGTTTCAGGAAAATGGACATGGGCGGCTACCAGCCGAAGATGGAAGGCCCGTGGGTTTTCAAGCGGAACGGCCTCTATTACTACACGATGCCCGAGAATCTCCGCACCCTCAGTTACTACACCTCGACGTCGCCGCTCGGCCCCTGGAAATACCGCGGCGTGTTCATGGAGCAGGAGAACGAGAGCAACAATCACCACTCGATCGTCGAGTTCCAGGGTCGCTGGATCCTCTTTTATCACCGCTGGCTGCTCGACGAGAGCTCGCCCTGTCCGCAGAAGCGCCAGCGCCGCATCTGCGCCGAATACCTGCACTTCAATCCCGACGGCACGATCCAACCCGTGGTCCGCACGTCGGCCGGCGTCGGCCCGTTGCCCGCGAAGTGAGCCGCCGCCGCGCTCGCCCCCGACCGCTCAGCCGTCCCACCCGCCGCCTCAAAAACGTCCGCCCTCCCGCCAACCTCGCTCACGCCACCCGGTAGGGGCGGTTGTCCCCAACCGCCCTTCGTGCGCACCGCCCGCAACTCACGCCCAGGGCGCTTGGGACAAGCGCCCCTACCGGCGCCGCTCTCCCGGAGCGCGGCGCACGCGGCGTTGACGCTCTCGACCGGTCGGTGCAGCGTGTGGTCATGCAAGCCCGCCGAGTGTTACTCCTCCTCGCGGCCGCGGTGATGGTTTTGGCGGCCGGTTGCGCTTCCCAACGATCGGCTCGGGCCAAGCCGCGCTTCCGCGACGTGCCCGGCAGTTTCTCCGACCAGAACGCACGCGCCACCTACATCGACCAGCGCGTGAACGAACTCACGGCGACCGGCATGAGCCGCGAGGCCGCCGCGGGCCGCGCCTCGCGCGAGTGGTTTGCCCGCGCTCCGGTCGCCAGCCAGGAGCCGACCGCCTACGAATACGAGCGCCGCCAAGCCCAGGCCGATCTGGAAGCCTACCTCGCGGACTACCGCACGGCGGCAAAACGCTGACGCGGCGCGCCGCTGATGAATCTCGGCGACATCCCGAAGTCCGTGCTCGTCGCCGGAGCGGTCACGCTCGGCTGGATCGGCTATCGCGTCTGGAAGATCAGCCGCGCGCCCGGGCGCATCGACTGGCGGCGCGGCATCCGTTTCCGGTGGAAATGACCCGCGGCAATCCGCTCAGCTCGCGGTGCTGATCAGCGCCAGCAGGGCGTTCCAGTTGTCGCCGGTCGGGTCCTCGCTGGCGGGGAAAGTCACTTCGCGGCGCGTCGTCACGCGCTCGGCGCCGTCGACGCTGTTCCAGTAGCGCGCGGTGCGCGCCACTTGCACGTCGGCCGGCGCGTGCGCCGGGTCGCCCGTGATCTCGAGCGTCTGCGTGCCCACGCCGAAGCCGGCGAAACGCCCCTCGAGCTGGCGGCCGAGCTTCTCCATGACCTCGGCGGCGCCTTCCGCGCCGAGCCCGGCCTTCAAGTCGGCCAGGAATTGCCGGCGCAGCTCGTCGCCGGCGGCAGCGTAGGCGGGAATCTCCACCCGGTAGCGGCCGGGCGCGATCTCCGTCGCGACGGCGATCTTGGCCTCGTAATTGTGCCGCACGGCCTGGGCCTGCACGACGATCTCGGCGAGCACGGACCATTGCTTGGTGGTCAAATCGATCTCCGTGTCGGCCGCGAGCAGGTGCAGGTCGCACGTCGTGGCGAACAGCGTGCTCTCCGCCGCCGTCAATTCCTCCACGCGCGACTCCCCGCGCGCGGCGACGACGGGCTCCGCGGCGGCGGACGAGGCGTCGGGCGTCTCGAACCGGACGATGCGATCCGCCGGCACGGCGAGCGCGGCGGCCGAGGGCGCGATGGCCGCGGTCCGCCCGGCTTTCCAAGCCCACCCGGCCAGCCCGACGACGCCGAGGGCGGTCACGAGCAAGAGGATGCTTGGGCGATGGTTACGCACGACGACGTCAGAGCTAACCAACCCGGGCCCGACCGCGACAAAATTTTCGCAGAAAGTCCTAAAGTTTTTCCGTCTCCGGCCGACAGCCGGCCGCGCGAGGGCGAAAACGCGCGCGTGTCCCCTTTGCGCGGCGAAACGCGCATGGGGAGGCGCGGTGAACATCACCGCTTCATCATCACCAACCTCCCACCCCTCCGCCCCATGTCCACCGCTCCCGCGCCCCTCGCCGCCTCCGGCTCCACCGCCGCCACGCCGCCGTTCATCGCCCGCTACAAGGTCAATCTCACCGTCGACCCGACGTTCGTGAAGAATGTGCCGCCGCTCTACTTCCAGGTCATCCTCGGCGCGAACGGCAGCCCGCAGGCGGTCGCCCGCCTGGCCAACTTCACCTTCGGTGGCGGCGGCGGACTCAACAACCTGTGGTTCAACCACGGCTCCTCCGGTAGCATCGCGCAGGGCATCGTCATGCAATGCTGGCCCCAGACACCGCCGCCGCAGGTCCTCGCCGCCGTCATGCCCGGCACGACCTCGATCGCGTTCGACCTCCTGCTCCAGACGCACGCCACGCAGCCGGACTGGATCACCTTCTGGTTCCTCGACCACGCCTGCATCGGCCTGCCGACGACGGCGGCCGGCCATCCCGGCCTGTTCGCCAACGTCAGCTGGGCGGCCGGCGGCATTTTCACTCCGGCGGGCTACGTCGGCAACGGCGTGATCGACGGATTGAGCGACACGGGCTTCGCCGGGACCATCACGCCCGCGACCTGAGCCGCCGCACCGCGCCGCGCGCGCGGACGCGCTCGTTTCCTCTGCGCCCGGGGACCTCCCCGGGCGCGCTTATTTCTCCGGCTCCGGCGCCGGGGCGGCCGCGGCCTGCTCCTGCCAGCGCTTCAGCTTCGCCTGCACGGCCTGCACCGCGCGCTCGTGCTCCGGCGCGGAGGATTTCCGCTCCTCCGGCATCAATTCTTCGACGTAGGCGCTCATCAGGGCGGACACCTGCTCGTCGCTGAACTTCGTGCGCGCCTGCGCGACCGCCTGCAGCAGCATGCCCTGGCGCAATCCCTCGATCGCCTGCCGGATCTTCGGCTTCACCACGAGCATGGCGCCCTTCACGGCCACCCGGCCGACGAAGCCGACGTCGTCCTCCTTCAGCGCCTCGGCGATGATCTCGTCCAGCACGTGGTCGAACGCGCGCTTCGGCGGCAGGTAGAAGACCCAGTCGTAATGCGCGAAGAGATCGCGCTCCAAATCGGCCGCGCGCAGGGCGCGCAGCTTCGCCTCGACCCGGGCGTCGTCGAATTTCTCGAACCACGCCAGCTGGTAGAGCTGCGCGCCGATGCCCTCGAGCGGCAGCGGGAGGGCGGTGACGATCTTCTCGAACTCGAGGTCGACCTTGCCGCCCTGTTTCTCGCCGGCCGAGCGTCCCTGGTCGGAACTGTGCTCCCAGTGGTCGAGCATCTTGAACAGCTCCGGCCCGCGCGCGGCGACGGCGGGGTCGAGCTTGCCCGCGTCGGCCAGGGCGAGGAATTGCCGGAAGAAACGGATCGGGTGCGGCTCGCCCTTCTGGCCGATGATGACGAGCCCCTTGCCGGGCGACGAGGTGAGGCCGCTCTCGTAGACGACCTTCAGCACCTCCTCGGCGAAACCCTCCGCGTAGCGCCGGTCGCTGCCGGAGCGCGCGTGGATCGACACCGACAGCTGCTGCCCGCGCACGACGAACGGCGCCAGCTGCACCCGTCGCGAGAACTCGTCCTTCGCCGGCACGCCGGCGGGCGGCGCCAGCGGCTTGGTCTGGGCCGACGCGAGCGTGGCCAGCGCGACAGCGAGGAAGAGGGCGGACAACCGGGCGACCCGGCGTCCGGCGCAAAAGGTGTGGTGCAGCATGACGAGGTGCCTGCATCACACCGCACCGGCCCGGGTGGTTGCACGAACTTTCCGCCCCGCCGGCGCGCCCTCGGAGATTTTCCCGTGTCGCCGGACAACAGCGGCGCGCGACGCAGGTTCCCCGGGAAAGTTTTGCCCCGCCCGAAACCCCGCGCGGCCCCGCCCGGTCGGAAGGGGCGTATGAAAACGAACCACGCCCGTTCGCAAAACCTGTTCTACGCCCTCGTGCTCGTGGCCGCGCCGCTGGTCCTCGCGACCTTCACCGCGTGCTCCAAGGACGAGCGGAACAAGCTCGCCGACCAGGCCGGCCAGGCCGCCCATGAGACCCAGGCGGCCATCGCGCAGACTTGGTCGGACGTGAAAGCCTACACCTTCGACAAGCGCGACGAGTTCCAGCGCCAGGCGAAGGCCCAGCAGGCGGAACTCGAGGCCCGCCTGAGCGAGTTGCGCGCCACCTACGCCGAGGACAAGGCCTCGGCCAGCCGCCGCGCCGCGATGGAGGAGCTGCGCAACTCCGAGGCCGATTACCGCGCCAAGCTCGCCGCCCTCGGCACGGCCACCGCGGACACCTGGGACGCCGCGCGCGACGAACTGGCCGCCGCGTGGCACCGCGTCCAGTCCGCCTACGCCAAGGCCCGGGCCGACTGAGGCCCGAACCGCCGCGGTTTCGTCGCGCGGGGATTGCGGACCGGCGCGCGGGAGTCATTTTGCCCGCGATGCCGCCGCCCTCCCCGTCCGCGCCCCCGGTTCCGCTCGTCCGTTCCCGTCTCACGGGCACCGTCGCGGCGGCGGACGTCGCGCGTTGGGCCGCTGCGCTGCACGCGGCCGTCGCGGCCCTGCCGGACGGGACCTCTTTCCGCCTCCTGCTCGACCTTCACGGCTACGAACCCGCCGATCTCGACGCGCACAAGGCCATGCGCGACGTCGTGCCGGCGCTCCTCTGCGTCTGCGGGCTGCGCCCGGCCTTCGCGGATTTGTTTCCCGAGTTCGGCGAACCCGTCGTCGCCGCGGCGCCGCGCGTGCGCTGCGTCGCCTTCGCCAACGTCCATCACGATCCGGCCAAGATGGAGAAATACGAACGCCAGATCGCGAAACCCGAGCAGCGCTTCTTCACCGACGCCCGCGCGGCCGAGGCCTGGCTCGCCGCCCGCCCGGCCTGATCCGCGCCGCGCGACCGCCCCGCTCCCGATGACCGCTCCCGCCGACGCCGTCCGCCTCGCCCGCCGCTTCGCCGCTCCGCCCGCCGACGTCTGGCGCGCGTGGACGGACCCCGCCGACGTGCGCCGCTGGTTCGGCTCCGATCCGCTCGGCACCGTGCGCGCGGCCCGGCTCGACGTCCGCCCCGGCGGCAGCTTCGAAGTCGCGTTCGCCGACCGCGACGGCACGGAGCACACGTGCCGCGGCGAGTATCTGGAGGTGGTCCCCGCAGCGCGCCTCGCCTTCACCTGGCGCTGGCAGAGCGAGCCGGGCGTCGAGACCCGCGTGCGCGTCGCGCTGGCCGCGGACGGCGCCGGGACCCGGATGGATTTCGAGCACGCGCACCTCGGCGCGGCCTCGCGGCACGATTACGCGCGCGGCTGGCAGAGCACCTTCGACAAGCTGGAGCGGCTGCTGGCGCCGCCGGAGTCCCGGGCGCCTCAGGCCGGCTCGATCACCGGCTCGTGAGCGACCGGGAAGTTCATCGAGCGCGCGATGAAGCAGTAGCCGTGCGCCTCGGCGTGCAGCGCGTGCGCCTTCGCAGCGTCGCCCGTGATGCGCACGCGCGGGCGGAGCACGACGCGCGTGAACTGCCCCGCGCCGTTGGCCTCCTCGGCCATCTCGCCCAGCGCGTCGTCGCGGTAATCGTGCACGACGATGCCGTTCACCGCGCAGAGGTGGAGATACCACAGCAGGTGGCAGGCGGAGAGCGCGGCGACGAGCAGCTGCTCGGGGTTGTAGCGTGAGGCGTCGCCGCGGAACGCGGGATCGCTCGAGCCGGACAGCACCGGCCGGCCGGCGGCGCGGATCTCGTGGTCGCGCCGGTAGCTGCGATAGTCGCGCGTGCCGACGCCGTCGTTGCCGGTCCAGGTGAGCTGGATGTCGTAGCGGTGGTTTTTCATGCGAAAGACGGTGCGGCCTGCCGGCCGATCCCAGCCGCGCGACGGAGGCGAGGCGCACCGCCCCGGACGGCGCCCGGCCCCGGCGACGGACCCGCGGCCCGGAGCCGCCGCCGCGGCCCGATGCGGGCCGGACGGATCGCACGGCACGCGATCGCGGGGCCCACGCGGGGAAAAGATAGCCGCCTCTCCATGCCGAACCCTGTCCGCCGCGCACCGCGCCCGCAACGGCGCGCCGTTGTTCGGCGATGCGGATGCGGCGAAGCCGTCCCTTTCTCGGACGAGTCGCCGGCCCGATTGGAGGACGTGCCGCCGGCCGGGGATCTCATCGGGGAGGCGCGGCGCGCTCGTTCATCCAGGCGGCGGCGACCTCGCGCGCCCGATCGGGCTGGTCGACGACGAGCACGAGTTGATGGTCGTGGTCGCTGTAGAGCACCTCGATGTTGACGCCGGCCTGCGCCATGCGGCGCGTCAGCTTGCCCAGCTGGCCGGGCTCGTCCTGCTTGAGCCGTTGGACCACGACGTCGCGCACGGCGGTGACGCGGATGCCGGCCGCGGCCAGCGCGCCGCGGGCCGCCTCGCCGTCGGCGACGAGGAAATGGGCGACGCCGACGCCGTTCACGACCCACGCGCCGCCGCCCTCGACACTCACGCCGGCGCGGCCGAGCGCCTCGCCCATCGCGGCCAGCGCGCCGGGGCGGTTCTCCAGTTCAATGGTCACGTCTTTCATCGGACACAGAGGCTGCGGGTCGCCGCGCGGCTTGCACGGCCGAACACTTCGGCCACGGTCGAAGCATGGTTGCCCAACCCGATGTCGCCCGCGTCGCCCGCACGATCGGCGATCCGTCGCGCCTGCGCATGCTCACGCTGCTGATGGATGGCCGCGCGCTCACCGCCAAGGAGCTCGCCTACGGGGCCGGCATCGAGCCGGCGACGGGCAGCGCGCACCTGCGGCGCCTCGTGACGGACGGCCTCGTCTGCGTGCGGACGCAGGGACGGCACCGCTACTTCCGCCTCGCCTCGCCCGAGGTCGCGCGCTGCGTCGAATCGCTGCTGGTCGTCGCCCCCGGCGTCCGTCCGGTGCCGAGCACGGCGCCCGATCCCTTGCGCGAGGCGCGCTATTGCTACGATCATCTCGCCGGCCGCCTGGCCGTGGCCGTGACCGAGGCCCTGCTGGCACAGGGCGCGCTCGCGCGCGACGGCGCCGCCTTCGTCGTGACCCCGGCGGGCCGGACCCGCTTCGCCGCGCTGGGCATCGACGTGGCCGCCGTGGCGGCGCAGCGCCGGCAATTCGCCCCGGCCTGCATGGACTGGAGCGAACGGCGCGACCACATCGGCGGTGCCCTCGGCGCGGCGCTCGCCCGGCGCTTCGAGACGGCCCGCTGGCTGCGACGCCGGCCGGATTCGCGGGCCGTGGCGCTCACCGCCGCCGGAGGCGAGGCCCTGCGCGCGCAGTTCGGCTGGAATCCGCGCGCGGAAGACCGGGCGGCGCCGCCGGCACGCTGATCCACTGTTGGCGCAACTTCGCTGTTCCCCGCCCGAGGGCGGCCGCGTAGGGTGCTGCGTTGCTTCCCTCCCCATGCTTCGCCCCTTCTCCCTCCTCCTCGTCCTCGCCGGCGCCCGTCTCGTCGCCGCCGCCGACGCGCCCCCGGCGCGCGTCATCGCCGCCGACCTCGCGCAGCCGCGCGGGCCGATGAGCCGCATGTATAACTTCTGCGTCGGCGCCGGGCGGGCCAACGAGGGCCTGCGCGCCGACTGGCAGCGCCAGCTCCGCCTCGTGCGCGAGCAATGCGGCTTCCGCTACATCCGCTTCCACGGCCTGTTCACCGACGACATGGGCGTCTACTTCGAGGACCCGCAGGGCCGGCCGGCCTACAACTGGCAGTATGTCGACGAGCTCTTCGATTTCATCACGGGCATCGGCATGAAGCCGTTCATCGAGCTCGGTTTCATGCCCAACGCCCTCGCGAGCGGGCCGCAGACGATCTTCTGGTGGCGGGGCAACGTCACACCGCCGAAGGATTATGCGAAATGGGAGGCGTTCATCGCCGCCTTCACCCGCCACGTCACCGCGCGCTACGGCGCCGACGAGGTGCGCTCGTGGTATTTCGAAGTCTGGAACGAACCCAACCTCGACGGATTCTGGATGGGCAACCCCGAGCGCAAGCGCTTCGAGGACTGGGCGCCGGCGGCACGCGCGGAGTATTTCAAACTCTACGCCGCCAGCGCGCGCGGCGTGAAATCCGTCGATCCCACCTACCGCGTCGGCGGTCCCGCCACGGCCGGCGAAGGCTGGATCGACGAGACGCTGGCCTTCTGCGCCGAGCAGAAGGTGCCGCTCGATTTCGTCACGACGCACAGCTACGCCACGATGAGCGGCTACCTCGACGAGACCGGCAACGCCGGCACCGTGCTCTCGCCCGACCGCGACGCAATCACCGCCGGCGTCCGGCGCGTCCGCGCCAAGATCGACGCCTCCCCCTTCCAGGCCGTCGAGCTGCACTACACCGAGTGGAGCACGTCCTACACGCCCTCCGACCCGGTGCACGACAGCTACCACAGCGCCGCCTTCATTCTCGACAAGATGCGGCACATCGGCGCGGCCGCGACGTCGATGTCGTATTGGACGTTCACCGACATCTTCGAGGAAGCCGGCCCGCGGCGCACGCCCTTCCACGGCGGCTTCGGCCTGCTCAACTACCAGGACCTGAAGAAACCCTCGTTCTTCGCCTACCAATTTCTCCAGCGGCTCGGCGACACCGAGCTCGCCTGCCGCGACGGTGACGCCTTCGTCTGCCGCGACGCGCGCGGCGGCGCGCAGGCGCTGTTCTGGGACTTCACGCTCACGCATCCCGGCCCCTCGATCATCAACCAGGAGTTCTACGCGAAGGACCAGCCCGCGAAGGACAAGGGCGCCGCCGAGCTGCGCCTCTCCGGCCTCAAGCCCGGCACCTACCGCCTCACCGCCACGCTCGTCGGCTACCGCGCCAATGACGTCCAGTCCGCCTGGCGCGACCTCGGCTCGCCCGCGCAGCTCACCCGCGCGCAGGTGGACACGCTGCGCGGCGCCTCGAGCGGCGCCCCGACCCTCGAGGCAGACGTCACCGTCGCCGCCGACGGGAAGTTCGCGCGCACGTTCCCGCTCCGCGAGAACGACGTCTGGTTCGTCGCGCTGCAGCCGCGCTGAACGCGGCGCGCGGCGCCCGCGCGCATTGACGGCGGAGCGCCGGCGCGGCATCCTGTCCCCGTGCCTTCCCGACGTGCCCTGGTTGCGCTCGTCCTGCTGGCCGCGTGCGGCGCCGCGACCGGCGCGACGGACGCCCCCGCGGAGAAACCGGTGCGCCTGCCCGACTTCGCGGTGAACGAACGCGCCTTCGGCAAATGGGGCGTCGCGCTGCATTTCCACACCTCGCTGTTCAACCGGAGCACGGAAGCCGGCCCGCCGCGCAGTCCTTACACGGTGGAGTTCGTCGTCCGCGATTCCCCGGCCATCGCGCCGGCCTGGTCGTCGGCGATCAAGTCGTGGGCATCGAGGGACGCGCCTGCGACACGCTGCCCGTCGGCGAAATGCGGAAACTCTTCTACGAGACCGGCAGCGGCCTGCCGCTCGCCCTGCGCGTGAGCTCCCCGTTCACCGACGCCGTGCGCGAGGTGACGTTGAAACCCGACCTGAACCGGACCTGGCTGCGGCGCCAGCCGCGCCGCTACGTCTACTGGGGCATCGACGTCGTGCCGGCGCCGCACGAGAAGCTGCGCACCGAGTTTCGCCGGACGAAAATCGCGACGCTCGCCGAACTGCACTGGAGCGGCCCCGCCCTCTACCTCGCGCCGCGTCCGGACGGCGGCGTGGAGTGGTGGCGGCGGCGCGGCGCACGCACGACGCTCGCCGCGGGCTCCGTGCTCGAGCTGCACGACGACGGCACCTTCACCGTCCAGTCCCCGCCGGCCCCAGCCGTTTCCCCGCGCGACGGCCGGTGATCGCGCCGCGCCAGGCGGCGGTGGCGAGCGTTCCTCAACGCGCCGCCTGCAGCACGCGCAGCATGGCCGCGTGGATGCGGCCGTTGCTGGCGACGCAGCGGGCGCGGTCCGCGCGTTGCGGATCGGGTGCGCCCGCGTAGTCGCTGACAGTGCCGCCGGCCTCCTGGACGAGCAGCACGCCGGCCATGATGTCGTAGGGCTTCAGATCCTTTTCCCAATAACCGTCGAGCCGCGCCGCGGCGACGTAGGCGAGATCGAGCGCGGCCGAGCCGAGCCGGCGCTCGCCGCGGATGTGCTTCAGGAACTCGGACCACTCCCGCAGGTTGTTGTCCGGGTTGGTGTGCTTGTCGTAGGGGAAGCCGGTCGAGACGACGGCGTCGTTCAGCTCCGCGGTGGCGGTGACGCGCAGCGGCTGGCCGTTGAGGTGCGCGCCGCCGCCGCGCACGGCGCTGAACAGTTCGTCGCGCGTGGGATCGTAGACCACGCCGAGCAGCGGCCGCCGGTCCGGCGTCGCCAGCGCGATGCTGGTGCAGAAATGCGGGAGCTTCGCCGCGAAGTTCACCGTGCCGTCGACCGGGTCGACAAACCAGTGGAACGGCGCCGCCGCGGCCGGCGCGCCCTGCCCGCCGCCCTCCTCGCCGACGATGTGATGGTCGGGAAAGCGCGCGAGCAGCGCGCGCACGATGAACGCCTCCGCCTCGGTGTCGGCGGCGGTGACGACGTCGGAGCGGGTCGACTTGCGCGCGGAGATCGGGATCGGCGCGGCGAAGTGGCGTCGGATGATCGCACCCGCCCCGCGCGCGATGGCGGCGACGTCGTCGAGGATGGCGGCGGCTTGCATGGGCCCACGATCAACCCATCGCGCCGTCGAGGTCACCACGAAATCCACCGGCGCCGCCGCCGCGCACCCGGGCCCGCCGGACGTCCTTTCCCGCTCGCGCCGGCCCTCCCGGCAGCCTCGCCGCCAGACGCAACGAACCGCATCTCGTCGCCAAGATGCGGTTCGGTTAAAATGGTCGGGCTGGTGAGATTCGAACTCACGACCTCTTGCACCCCATGCAAGCGCGCTACCAGGCTACGCTACAGCCCGATGATTCATCGGAAAGGTGAAGAAGCCCCACGCGTTCCGGCGAGGCAAGTCATTATTTTCGCCGCCGCGCGCGGGATGTTGGCGTCCCCGGCGTGACTCGAACACGCGACCAGCGGTTTAGAAAACCGCTGCTCTATCCAGCTGAGCTACGGGGACAACCGACGGGCGCACTTTGCGCAGCGGCCGCACGCTTGTCGAGAGCGGCGACGTGCCCCGGCGAAAACGCCGCGCCCTCCGGCGGTCGGCACGGAGGGCGCGGGAAAATGGTGGAGCAGATCGGGATCAAACCGACGACCTCGTCGTTGCGAACGACGCGCTCTATCAACTGAGCTACTGCCCCGGAGGGAGGTGTTTGTTTGCAGGCCGTTTTCGCCGGAGTAAACTAAAATTTTTCGGTCCGGACACGGTTGGGGCGGTAAAACCTCCGACACAATCCCCGGTCTGGCCCTGAATTTGCTGTTGCACCTCCCCGTCGGCGGCGGGAAACAGACCCTCCGCCGGTTCGAATCCTCCCTTTTAAAGCCATGAAGAAGACCACCAAGAAGGCTGCCGCCCCCACGGCCGCCGCTCCGAAAGCCACCAAAGCGCCTGCCAAGGCCCCGACCAAGAAGGTCGCCGCCGCCGCTCCGGCTGCGCGCCGCAAAGCCGAGCAGCCCGAGCCGCCGGCCACGTTCATTTCCGCGCGGGTCGACATCGGCTTCGGCAACCACCTTTACCTCCGCGGCGAGGGCCCGGGCCTGAGCTGGGATCACGGCATCGCCATGGACTGCATCGCCGCCGACGGCTGGGCCGCCACGATCAAGGGCGCGACCGCGCCGGTCGTGTTCAAGGTGCTGATCAACGACGTCACCTGGTGCACCGGCAACGACTACGTCGTCGAGCCCGGCCAGAGCGTCACCGTCACCCCGACGTTCTGAGCGATCCGTCGTCCGCCGCCCGCGTCCGCGATCAATCCCGGTCGGGGTTGATCGCGACCAACGCGGCGCGGACATCCTCCGCGCTGATCTTTTCGCCGTCGGCCCGCACCGGCTCCAGCACGGTGCAGCGCAGCTTCACGCGCGAAAACGGCCAGGGAATGTAGAGCCGGTCCCAGCTGCGCAGGCGCTTCGCGCGCGTGAACTCCGCGCCGAGCAGCACCATCGGCGCGTTCAGCCGGCGCGTGACGACGAGCACGCCCGGCTCGACCACATACATCGGCCCGCGCGGGCCGTCAGGCGTGATGCCGATGTCGTGTCCCTCGCGCATGCGCTCGATGAGCAGCCGCGCCGCCTCGCGGCCGAGGTTGCTGCTCGAGCCGCGCACGGGATGGATGCCGATCATCCGATAAAACGCCGCGAGCCACGCGCCGTCCTTGCTCGCGCTCACCAGTCCGTAGACGCGGCGCCGGGTGCGGAAGCGGCGGAAGAACTCCGGCGACAGGAACAGCCGGTTGTGCCACAGCACGATGGCGGCGGGCGTGTCGGACATCGAGAGGCGCCGCACCGTCTCCGCGTCCGCCTCGAAGCGCAGCGTGCGCACCCAGAGGCGGAGCAGCGTCGCCACGCACCACAAGGCCGCCCGGCGCCAGCCACGCACTTCGTTGATCAGGTCTGAGGTCTGCGTTTCCAGAGCCCCCGTTTATGCGCGGAGCGGTGGGTGGCCGCCAAGATAAAGTTCACCGGCACTCGAACGCCGAATCTTTCTCTTTATCTTTCTCTTAATCTTTCTCTCTGTCTGGGCACATGCCGCATCCTTCCGAAATGAAGGAGAACGAGAAAGATCAAGAGAAAGAGGAAAGATCTGCACCACTCCCTTCCGCCCTGCCCTCACCTGCCCGCCCCGCCGCCCGCGATGGATGCCGGCGCGCTCACCGCGCACGGCGAGGCGCGCGACGCCGGTTTCTATCTCACCGCGCTGACCTACGGCCATTACCTCTGGCAGCGCGGCTTCGCCGCGCGGGCCACGCTCTGCCTCGACCGCGCGCTCGGCGCGGACCTGCGCGGCGACGAGCCGGTGCTGCGCGACTGGCCCCTGCCCTACGCCGCGATGCGCTGGTTCCTCGCCCACACGCCGCCCGACGTCTTCATCGGCAACCCGCGCGTGCACTTCCAGCATCTCGCCGACCGCATGAACGAACCGCGCCGCGAGCAGCGCCGCTGGCGCGCCTGGGCCTGCTGGGCGCTCGCGCGGGCCGCGCGGCCGGAATGGCCCGGCGACCCGAGGCACCGCGTCGTCGAGCCGACGGTCGACGAGATCGCCGCGCGCCTGGCGCGGCACGGTCTCGCCGGCGAAGTCGCGCTCTGGCGCGGCGCGTTCGCATCGTCCCCCTATAAAGCGTGAACCGGCCCGGCGCTAAGCGCCGCGGCCGGTTGAACACACGAACTAACACACAATTGGTTTACGCGCCGTCGTCGCCGATCGAGGCGGTGGCGCAGCTGTCGGCGGCCTCCTTGCACTTGGCGATTTCCTCCTCGGTCACCGGCTGCTTCGTCACGTAGGACGTGCCGGTTTCCTCGTTGCGCGCGAAGTGGTCCGGCGCGATGACGCGGCATTGGTCGCAGTCGATGCAGCTCGAGTCGACGTAGAAGCGACCCGCGACGTTGTAGGAGAGACGATCAGTGAGAGTGGCCATGGTGGAGGTGGAGTGACGCGTTGAATCTACTACAACGCGGCGCGCCGCGCTCGGCGCGCGTTGCCGGGCACTTCGCGTTTCTTGGCGAGATGGTATTAGTTGCAACCGGCCTAATCGCGCGCCGCGGCCAACGGATGCCCAGCTTCTGACAATTAACGGAACGGTTCCGGCGTTGAATAGAAGTTGGCAGATTCCGAAGCTGCTCTTACCAAAAAAACATGAACGGCCATCCCCACGCATTCCTGGCCCTCTTCCTCGGCGTCGCTGTCGCCTTCCCGCTGATCCTTTTGGGTGTCGCCCAGCTCTGGGTGCGGTTTTTCCAGCCCGCCAAGCCCAACGCGCTCAAGAACGCCGTCTATGAATGCGGCCTGCCGCCCCAGGGCGAATCCTGGATCCAGTTCAAGGCGCACTATTATCTCTACGCGATTCTGTTCCTGATCTTCGACGTCGAGGTGCTGTTCCTCCTGCCCTTCGCCGTCGCCTTCACCGGTCTGCCCGCGGGCGCGTTGCTCGCGATGCTGGTGTTCATCCTTCTTCTCGCCGAGGGCCTCGTGTGGGCCTGGGCACGCGGCCACCTCAACTGGAAATGAGCGACGCTCCCTCCACGCCAACTCCGACGCCGTTCCCGGCCGCCGGAAACATCTCCGACGCGGAGCGCGAAGAGCTCCGCCGCCACGGCATCCTGCTCACCTCGCTCGAGGAGCTCTACAACTGGGGCCGCGCCAACTCCATCTGGCCGCTGCAGTTCGGCCTCGCCTGCTGCGCGATCGAGATGATCGCGGCCGCCACCGCGCGCTTCGACATCGCGCGCTTCGGCGCCGAGATCTTCCGCCCCTCGCCGCGCCAGGCCGACCTCATGATCGTCTCCGGCACCGTCACCAAGAAGATGGCGCCGAACGTCGTCCGCCTCTGGAACCAGATGCCCGAGCCGAAATACTGCATCGCGATGGGCGCGTGCGCGATTTCCGGCGGCCCCTTCAAGCAGGGCTACAACGTCCTCAAGGGCATCGACCGCTTCATCCCGGTCGACATCTACATCCCCGGCTGCCCGCCGCGCCCCGAGGCGCTGCTCAACGGCCTGATCGAACTCCAGAAGAAGATCCAGGCGGAGAAGGTCGCCGGCCCGCAGGCCGCCAAGCACCTCCGCGCCGACGTGCCGAGCGAGTTTCCGGTTCCCGAATACGGCGAGCACGACATCGTGCCCTCGAAAAATCCCGACGTGTGGTCGCCGCCGTCGCTCCCGCGCAAGGCCTGAGCCATGGAAACGCTCGAACAAATCCGCGATCGCATCGCCGCGCGCTTCCCCGGCGCCTCGGTCTCGATCCAGCTCAACCCCGGCGCCGCCGCCGAGCACTCGCTGCGCATCGACGCGAAGCACGGCCGCGAGATCGCCCTCTTCCTCCGCGACGACGCGGCGCTGCAGCTCGACTACTGCTCCAACGCCACCGGCGTCGACTGGCTCGACAAGGAAGTGGTCGACGTGAAGAAGACCACCGTGCCCGACCCCGCCGGCGGCCCGGCCAAGGTCGTGGAGGAAAAGACCAAGCGCACCGAGCCCGGCTACCTCGAGGCCGTCTATCACCTCTACTCGATGGCGCTGAAGCACGGCCCGGTCGTCATCCGCCTGCGCACCGGCAACCGCAGCGACGACGTGAAGCTCCCCTCCCTCACGCCGGTGTGGAAATCCTGCGACTTCCAGGAGCGCGAGATCTTCGACCTCTACGGCATCGTCTTCGAGGGCCACCCGGACCTCCGCCGCCTGCTGATGTGGGACGAGTTCAAGGACCACCCGATGCGCAAGGACTACGTCGCGCCGGACGATTTCGAATACGAGCCGACCCCGCACGACGCGGTGCTCGCCCGCGCCAAGGCCCACTATCCTCCGCCTGCGGCGCAGCCGCAGGACGGACCCTCCGCAGCTTCAGCGAAGGAGGGCGCCAAGCCATGAGCCTCTCCCCCTTCTCCAACTTCACCTCGCACCAGGGCCCGACCGTCCGCGCCGTGAAGGACCCGTTCCACGGCGACCTCCTCGAGGTCTCGATGGGACCGCAACACCCGTCGACGCACGGCGTGTTCCGCATGGTCGTCACGCTCGACGGCGAGCAGATCGTGAAGCTGAAGCCCGTCTTCGGCTACCTGCACCGCAATCACGAGAAGATCGCCGAGAACACGAGTTACCTCGCGTCGATGCCCTACACGGACCGGCTCGACTACCTCTGCTCGATGTCGACCAACTGGGCCTACGCGATGGCGGTCGAGAAGCTCGCCGGCCAGGCCGTGCCCGACCGCGCGCAATACCTCCGCATCATCCTCGCGGAAATGACGCGCCTGGTGAACCACACCTGCCTCGTCGGCTTCCTCTTCAACGACCTCGGCACCTCGTTCACGCCGCTCCTCTACGGCTTCCGCGAGCGCGAGAAGTTCCTCGACCTCTTCGAGGCGCTCAGCGGCTCGCGCATGATGTGCAACTTCCAGCGCTTCGGCGGCTGCCGCGTCGATCCCTCGCCCGAGTGGCTCGCCGCCGCGCAGAAGCTCGTGGCCGACTACCCGCGCTTCCTCGACGAGTGGGAGCAGATGCTCACCGGCAACGAGATCATGCTCGCCCGCACGCAGGGCATCGGCGTGCTCGACGCGAAGGCCGCCATCAACGCCGGCATCACCGGTCCGTGCCTCCGCGCCTCCGGCTACAACTACGACCTGCGCAAGGTCGACGGCTACGGCTTCTACCCGCGCTTCGACTTCCGCGTGCCGCTCGGCGAGCACGGCGACACCTACGACCGCTACATGCTCCGCATCCTCGAAATGCGCGAGTCGGTCAAAATCCTCGAGCAGGCCTTCCGCGATCTGCCCGCCGGTCCGGTCATGGACCCGAAGGCGAAGATCCGCGGCTTCCGCCCCAAGGCCGGCGAAGCCTACGGCCGCATCGAGGGCCCGAAGGGCGAGCTCGGCTTCTATCTCATCAGCGACGGTTCGCCCAATCCGTATCGTTACCGCGTCCGTCCGCCCACGCTCATCAACCTGACGCTGCTCGAGGAGATGTGCCTCGGCCACACCGTGGCCGACGCCGTCGTCATCCTCGGCAGCATCGACATCGTCCTGGGCGAGGTCGATCGCTGACCGGCTCTCAACTCTCAACCCGCAACTCTCAACCGCGCGCAGCGCCCACCATGCTCGGCACCGGACTCCTCAAAGGCCTCGCCGTCACCGCGAAGAACTTCGTCGGCAGCTACACCACGCCCGAGCGCATGGTGACGGTCTCCTATCCCGAAGAGAAAGCGCCCATCGGCGAGAACTACCGCAGCTTCCCCTTCCTCGTCTGCGAGACCGCCGACGACCCGATGGGCACGCTGCGCTGCGTCGCCTGCCAGATCTGCGAGAAGGAATGCCCGCCGCAGTGCATCTACATTGAGAAGTCGAAGGACAAGAAGCCCGACGCCACCGGCAAGCAGCAGTTCTATCCCGCGATCTTCGACATCGACACCTCCGTCTGCATGAGCTGCGGCATCTGCGCCGAAGTCTGCCCCTTCGACTCGATCAAGATGGACAAGGTCTTCGAGGTCGCGCCGTCGAACCGCTTCGAGGGCCTGCTCCTCAAGCGTGAGCAGCTCGCCAAATCGAACGCCTACTACAACGAGATCCGTCCGGCCGAGGCCTCGGAAGTCGACGCCCGCCTCGCCGCCGACCGCAAGGCCGCCGAGGAAAAGGCCAAGGCCGCCGCGGCCGCTGCTGCCGCCAAAGCCGCGGCCGCGAAAGCCGCGCCCGCGACTCCGGCCGCCGCCGCTCCCACTTCCACCCCCGCGTCCGCCGCTCCCGCCACTGCTGTTAAACCTCAACCCGCCCCCGCGCCCAGCGCGTCGGCTCCCCAGCCGCCCGCCGCCTCATGAGCGTTCTCGGTCTCTCAGCTCTCAGCTCTCAACTCTCAACTGCGGCGGCGCCCGCCGCCTCCTCCGCCGACGGCGCCTTCCTCGAAGTCCTGCCGCTCATCGTGCGCGACGAGATCGTCGGCTGGTTCCCGGACTCGCTGCAGTGGCTGGTCAGCTCGCTGATCACGATCGTCGTCATCCTCGCGGTCTTCGGCCTCTTCTTCGCCTTCACCACCATCGCCGAGCGCAAGCTGCTCTCGCGCGTCCAAAACCGCCTCGGCCCGAACCGCGCCGGCCTGCCCTTCTGGAAGAACGGCCCGCGCCTCTGGGGCCTGACGCAGCCCTTCGCCGACGCCGTGAAGGCGCTCACGAAGGAGGACGTCGTGCCCGCCACCGCGGACAAGCTCCTGCACTTCCTCGCCCCGGTCACCGTCGTCGCGTTCTCGCTGCTCGGCTACGCCGTGCTGCCCTACGGCCGCCACCTGGTGCCGGTCGATCTCGACGCCGCGGTGCTCTACTTCTTCGCCGCCGGCGCCGCCACCGAGCTCGCCATCTTCATGGCCGGCTGGTCGAGCCGGAACAAATACTCGCTCCTCGCCGCCATGCGCGCGCTGGCGCAGCTCATCAGCTACGAGCTGCCGCTGATCCTCTCCGTCGTCCCCGTCATCCTCATCGTCGGCACGCTCTCGACGCAGCAGCTGGTCGAGGCGCAGGGCGGCTGGTTCCTCGGCTTCCTGCCGCAATGGCACGTCTTCACGCCGTGGGGCTTCGCGGGCTTCCTCATCTTCCTCGTCGCCGCGCTGGCCGAGAGCAACCGCTCGCCCTTCGACCTGCCCGAGGCGGAGTCCGAGCTCATCGCCGGACACCTCACGGAATACTCCGGCTTCAAATACGCGCTCTTCTTCATGGCCGAATACTTCGGCCTCTTCGCCCTCAGCGGCCTCGGCATCACGGTCTTCCTCGGCGGCTGGCAGGCGCCCTTCCCCTTCCTCGAGTTCATCCCGTCCTACCTCTGGTTCATCGGGAAACTCATCGTCATGGTCGTCTTCTTCATCTGGATCCGCGGCACGCTGCTGCGCCTCCGCATCGACCAGCTCACGCGCCTGGCCTGGCAATTCCTCGTGCCGCTGGCGCTGATCAACGTCGCCAACGCGGCCTTCTGGGCGCTGACCACCGCGTGGACCGGCCCGCTCCAAGCCGCGCGCT
Organism: Oleiharenicola sp. Vm1; assembly: GCF_047777955.1. GTDB lineage: Bacteria > Verrucomicrobiota > Verrucomicrobiia > Opitutales > Opitutaceae > Didemnitutus. The sequence goes on along the minus strand of NZ_CP180537.1, from coordinate 1,675,529 downwards.
GGGTCGTCTCCGCCGCGATCATCGTCCTGCCCTTCCTCGCCATCGGCCGCCGCCTGAACAAGGGCCGCGCGCCCCGCACCTACCGCTACGCGTCATGACCCCCGCGCTGCTCCTCATCGCCTTCGTCACGCTCGCCGCCGCCGCGGTCGCGATGGCGCTGCGCAACCTGATCCACAGCGCGCTGCTGCTCATCGCCAGCTGGGCCGGCCTGGCCGCTCTCTACCTCTGGTCGGGCGCGCAGTTCGTGGCCTTCGCCCAGATCCTCGTCTACGTCGGCGCCATCTCGATGGTCGTGCTCTTCGCCGTGCTCCTCACCAAGCAGGGCGGCGACCTCGGCCCGATCGAGCCCGCCTCGCTCTCACGCGCCGTCCTCGCCCTCATCGCCGCCGGCGGCGTCGCCGGCGTCCTGCTCGGGGCCATCCTCGGCACGCCGCTCGACACCACTGCGGCCGCCGCGCCCGCCACGCTGAGCGTCCGCCAGCTGGGCGAACAACTCATGGGCAAGCACGCCGTCTCGCTCCTTATCACCGGCCTCATCCTCACCGTCGCGCTGCTCGGCGCCGTGGTGATCGCCGCCCAGGACAAGGAGGACGCGTCATGAGCCCGCTGCAAATCTGCCTCATCGTCTCGACGCTGCTTTTCTGCGTCGGCCTCATCGGCGCGCTCTCGCGCAGCAACAGCATCCTCGTGCTCCTCGGCGTCGAGCTGATGCTGAACGCCGCGAACCTCAACTTCATCGCCTTCTGGCGCTACGGTCCCCATCCGGAACTGGGCACCGGCGTCATCTTCGTTCTCTTTTCCATCGCCGTCGCCGCCGCCGAGGCCGCCGTCGGCCTCGCCCTGGTGATCGCGATCTACCGCCACCGGCAGAGCATCCGGCTCCAGGAAGCCGCCCAACTCAAAGGCTGAGCCATGACCCTCTCCGCCCAATCCCTCTGGCTCATCCCGGCCCTTCCGCTCGCCGCCGCCGCGATCGGTGCGCTGACGCCGCGCCAGGGCCGCGCGCTCGCCGCCGGCGCCGCCATTCTCTCGATGGCCGCCGCCTTCGTCGTCTCGTGCCTCGCGCTGCAGGGCGCGCTCGCCCACCCCGCCGCGCACCAGGTCTACAACTTCGAATGGTTCGACCTCGGCCACGGCGCGCTGCGCCTCGGCTTCCTGCTCGATCCGCTGACCGCGTTCATGTGCGTGATGGTCTCCTTCGTCGGCCTGCTGATCTTCATCTTCAGCACCGGCTACATGAAGGAGGACGCGAACTTCAAACAGTTCTTCTGCTTCCTCAGCCTGTTCGCCGCCGCGATGCTCGGCCTGCTCGTGGCGAACAGCCTCCTGCTCCTCTTCATCTGCTGGGAACTCGTCGGCCTCGCCTCATATCTGCTCATCGGTTTCTGGTTCCACAAGCCGTCCGCCGCCGCCGCGGCGAAAAAGGCCTTCATCACGACGCGCATCGGCGACCTCGGCTTCCTGCTCGGCATGCTCTGGCTGCAACACGCCGGCGGCACGCTGCTCTTCTACGACGCCGGCAAGGGCGCGCTCGAGTCCTCGGTCCTCCAAACGCTCCTCGGCCAGCAAGTCTGCGGCGGCCTCGCGCTCTCGACGGCCATCGGCCTTCTCATCTTCTGCGGCGCGGTCGGCAAGTCCGGCCAGTTCCCGCTGCACGTCTGGCTCCCCGACGCGATGGAGGGTCCGACGCCCGTCTCCGCGCTCATCCACGCCGCCACGATGGTCGCCGCCGGCGTGTTCCTCATCGCCCGCGTCTACCCGCTGATGGCGATCGACCAGATGCTGGCCAACGTCCCGGTGCACGCACTGACGGTCGTCGCCTTCATCGGCGCCATCACCGCGCTCATGGGCGCGGTCATCGCCGTCGCGCAAAACGACATCAAGCGCATCCTCGCCTTCTCCACCGTCTCGCAGCTCGGCTACATGATGCTCGCGATCGGCGTCGGCTCCTGGACCGCCGCGATCTTCCACCTCCTCACGCACGCCTTCTTCAAGGCCCTGCTCTTCCTCGGCGCCGGCTCGGTCATCCACGCCGCGCACCACGAGCAGGACATCCGCGCGCTCGGCGGCCTGCGCGGCCCGATGAAGGTCACGTTCGCCACTTTCGCCGTCGGCATGATGGCGCTCGCCGGCGTGCCGTTTCTCTTCTCGGGTTTCTGGAGCAAGGAAGGAATTCTCCACGCCGCGCACGCGTGGGATACTTCCCACCTTCCCTTCTACGCCGCAATCGTCGCCGTCGTCCTCACCGCCTTCTACAACACCCGCCTGATGGCCGAGGTGTTCTTCGGCAAGCCCCGCTCGCACGCCTCCGAGCACGCGCACGAGAACAGCCCCGCGATGACGGTGCCGCTGATCATCCTCGCCACTTTCGCCATCACGCTCGGCTTCCTCGGCACGCCGGCCTATCCGTGGCTCCAGGCGATGCTGCAAGGCCAGCACGCCGTCCACGGCCACTCGCTCCTCGAAGGCGCCGGCCTGATGGTCACCTCGATCGTTCTCGTCGCCGTCGGCATCGGCGCCGGCTGGGCGATCTACGGCCGCCGCCCGCGCGCTGACGCCGCGGCGCGCGACCCGCTCGAGCAGCGTTTCCCCGGCGCCTTCGCCGCGCTCGGCGCCCGCCTCGGCTTCGACGAGCTCTACGCCGCCACCGCCTTCAAGGCCAACGCCGCCCTCGCCACGCTCGCCGACTGGGCCGACCGCTACGTCTGGGACGGCGCCGTGCGCCTCCTCGCCGGACTCGGCGAGTTCACCGGCGTCGTCAACCGCGACACCGATGAGCAGGGCCTCAACGGCGGCTTCAACTCCGCGGCGGAAGGTCTCCGCGCCACCGGCGTCGCTTACTCGAAGCGGCAGACCGGCGACGCCCACGGCTACCTCCGCACGCTGGTCCTCGGTTTCGTGATCGTCCTCCTCGTCGTCATCTTCGGAGGTGCGCGATGAACTCCCTCCCGCTCCTCTCGCTCATCATCTTCGTGCCGTGGGCCGGCGCGCTCCTGCTCGCCCTGCTGCCCAAACTCCCCGCCGGCGCCAGCCGCGCCCTCGCGGTGTTCTTCAGTCTCTCGACGCTGGCGCTGGGCACGACCGTCCTCTCCGGCTTCGATCCGGCGGCCGGCCTGCAGTGCGTCGAGAAGCACGCGTGGATCTCCGCCCTCGGCGTCAACTACCACCTCGGCGCCGACGGCCTCAGCCTCGTGCTCGTGCTGCTCACCGGCGTCATCGCCCCGGTCGCGCTCTTCGGCACCGTCCGCGCCGCGAAGCAGCCCGCGCTCTACGCCGCGCTCTTTCTTTTCCTCCAAGGCGCCGCGCTCGGCGTGTTCCTCGCCCTGGATTTCTTCCCTTGGTTCATCTTCTGGGAGCTGAGCCTCGTCCCGGCCTTCTTCCTGATCAAACTCTGGGGCGGCGGCGCGACGGAAAGCGGCCAGGCCGCCGCCGCGCGCGCAGCCTACCAGTTCGTCATCTACACCATCGGCGGCAGCGCGTTCATGCTGATGGCCTTCGCGGCGCTGTTCGTCGCCACGGGCACGTTCGACTTCGTGCAACTCGCCGCGCTCGCCCAGTCCGGCGCGCTGGCCGCGAAACTCGGCGCCGTCGGCGGCTTCTGGCCGCACCTCGTTTTCCTCGGCGTGTTCCTCGGCCTCGCGGTCAAGGTGCCGCTCTTCCCCTTCCACACCTGGCTGCCGCCGGCCTACGCCGAGGCGCCGATCGGCGCCTCGATGTTCCTCACCGGCGTGATGTCGAAGATGGGCGTCTACGGCTTCCTCCGCATCCTCTGGCCGATCTTCCCGGCCGACCTGCACGCCGCCGCGCCATGCCTGATCTGGCTCGCCGTCGCGGGCGTCGTCCTCGGCGCCTACGCCGCGATCAAGCAGACCGACCTCAAGCGCATGGTCGCCTACTCGTCGGTCAACCACCTCAGTTACTGCCTGCTCGCGCTCTTCGCCGTCGCCCTCGCGGGCCAGCCCGGCGAAGCCTCCGCGTCGGCGCTCAGCGGCGCGATCCTCCAGATGTTCAACCACGGCCTTTCCGCCGCCGCGTTGTTCTTCTGCGTCGGTCTCCTCGAGAGCCGCTCGAACGGTCTCCGCGGCCTGAACGACTTTGGCGGCGTCCGCACCGCGGCCCCGGTCTTCGCGGCGCTCTGCGGCATCTCGATGTTCTCCTCGCTCGGCCTGCCCGGCCTGAACGGCTTCGTCGGCGAGTTCCTGATCTTCCGCGGCGTCTTCGGCCTCGCGCCGGCCACGGCGGCCGTCTCGACGCTCGGCCTGCTCGCCACCGCCCTCTTCCTCCTCACGTTCTGGCAGCGCGTCTTCCACGGTCCGGCCAAGGGCGCCGGCGTGGCCTTCCGCGACCTCGACGCCGGTGAGATCGTCACCCTGCTGCCGCTCATCGCCCTGATGTTCGTGCTCGGCCTCGTCCCGCAGCTGCTCGCCGGCCTGATCAACCCGCTCGTCACCTCGTGGGTGAGCCACCTTCCGTAATGAACGCGCTTCCCTGCACCATCTACGTGTCCTTCGCCGGCGCCGCGCTCGCGCTGCTGGCCGGCGCGCGCTCGGCGCAACTGGCGCGCGTCGTGGCCCTCGTCACCGCGCTGACCGCCTTCGGCCTCGCGCTCTGGGCGGGCGCGCATTTCACGCCGACCAACTCCCTCCAGACGCTGGTCGACGCCCCGTGGGTCGCCGAGCTGGGCGTCCGCTATCACCTCGCGGCCGACGGCATCAGCATGACGCTGATGGTCCTCACCGGCCTCGCCGCGACCGTCGGCGTGCTGTTCTCCTGGAACATTGAGGAGCGCGTCGGCGAGTTCTTCGCCCTCTACCTCGCCCTCATCGGCGGCGTGTTCGGCGTGTTCCTCAGCGCGGACGCCTTCCTACTCTTCGTCTTCTACGAGATCGCGATCGTCCCGAAGTATTTCCTCATCGCGAACTGGGGCTCCACCAACCGCGAATACGGTGCGATGAAGCTCGTGCTCTACTCGTTCGCGGGCAGCGCGCTCGTCATGGCCGGCCTGCTCTGGGCCTACGCCGCGTCGGGCGGCGCGAGCTTCGCCCTCTCCGACCTCGCGCTGGCGGCCACGCAGTTCACGCGCTTCGAGCAGCTCGGCATGTTCGCCCTCGTCTTCACCGGCTTCGCCGTGCTCGCGGGCATGTTCCCCTTCCACACCTGGGCGCCCACCGGCCACGTCGCCGCGCCCACCGCCGCCTCGATGCTGCTCGCCGGCGTCGTGATGAAACTCGGCGCCTACGGCTGCCTGCGCGTCGCGATGGCGACCTTCCCGACCGGCCTGGCCTATTTCGCGCCGGTCATCGCGTGGCTCGCCATCATCGGCATCGTTTACGCCGGCCTCGTCGCGCTGGTGCAGGAGGACTTCAAGTTCGTCATCGGCTACTCGAGCGTCAGCCACATGGGCTTCGTGCTCCTCGGCCTCGCCGCCGCCAACTCCGTCGCCGTCAGCGGCGCGGTGCTGCAGATGTTCTCGCACGGCATCATCGCCGGCCTGCTCTTCGCCGTCGTCGGCCGCATGGTCTACGAACGCACGCACACGCGGAAGCTCGCCGACCTGCGCGCGATGCCGCTGCACCGGCTCCTGCCCTTTGCCGCCGTGACGTTCGTCATCGCCGGCCTCGCCTCGATGGGCATGCCGGGCTTTAGCGGTTTCCCCGCGGAGCTGACGATCCTCGTTGGAACGTGGAAGACGAAGCCGCTCTGGGCGCTCGTTGCCGCGACCGGCGTCCTCATCGCCGCCGCCTTCACGCTGCGCGCCATCCAGGTTTCCTTCTTCGGCAAGACCGACGCCGCCCCCGCGGCCGCGTCCGCCCACGGCGCGCACGCGCATGAATTCCCGCCCATCACCTGGGCCGAGAAGGCCGGCGCGATCCTCCTGATCGCGGCGATGGTCTACCTCGGCCTCAATCCCGACGCGCTGCTCGACTGGATCCGGCCCGCGCTCGAATCGCCGCTCTTCCGCGCGGCGCTGACGGGAGGTGCGTCATGAACGGCTTGAGCTACGCTGAACTCTTCCGGGCCTTCCTGCCCGAAATCGCCCTCACCCTCGGCGCGCTGGTCGTGCTCGGCTTCGACCTCGCCACCGGCCGCGGCAAGGACACCGCCGCCCGTCTCCGGCCCGCCGTCTTCATCGGCATGCTCGCGCTGGTCGCCGCGCTCTACGGCTCGATCAACGCCGGCATCGGCAGCACCGTCTTCGGCGGCGTCTTCTCGCTCGACGCCCTCACCCTGGCCGCGCGGCTCGGCGTCATCCTCCTCGCCTGGCTCACGCTCGGCCTGCTCAACGACGTCGTCACGCTCCGTCACCCCGCCGAATACGTCGCGATCCTCCTGCTCGCCACCGCCGGGTTCACCCTCATGGCGGGCGCGCAGCAGCTGCTCGTCGCCTTCCTCGCCCTGGAACTCGCCAGCCTCTCGCTCTACGTCCTCGCCGGCTGGGACAAGTCCTCCCCGCAATCCGCCGAGGCCGCGCTGAAATACTTCCTCTTCGGCGCGATGTCGGCCGCCTTCCTCCTCTTCGGCTTCAGCCTGCTCTACGGCGCCACCGGCTCGATCGACCTGCCGGTCATCGCCATCCACCTCTCGCTCCAGGGCATGACGCCGCTCGTGGTCGTCGCGCTCGCGATGATCATCGTCGGCTTCGGCTACAAGGCCGCCGCCGCGCCCTTCCACCTTTGGGCGCCCGACGCCTACCAGGGCGCGCCCGCCTCCTCCGCCGCGCTCATCGCCTCCGCCTCGAAGCTGGCCGGCTTCGCGCTCTTCCTCCGCCTGCTCTGGCCCGGCCTCGGCTTCACCGCCGGACGCATCAGCGAGCTGCCGCTCGTCGTCGGCTGGACGCCCATGGTCGCGCTGCTCGCGCTGGCCTCGCTGCTCGTCGGCAATTTCGGCGCCCTCGCCCAGTCCAACGTCCGCCGCCTGCTCGCCTACTCGGCCATCGCCCACGCGGGCGCGATGCTGCTCGGCGTCGTCGCCGCCGGCCGCGCCGGTCCGGGCCCGGTCTTCTACTACGCCGCCACCTACGGCCTCGCCACCGTCGGCTGCTTCGGCGTCGTCGCCATCGTCGAGCGCGCCGGCCGCTGCCAGGACCTCACCGACCTCGCCGGCCTCTACCGGCGCTCGCCGCTGCTCGCCGGTTGCCTCGCCGTCTTCGTGCTCTCGCTGGCGGGCGTCCCCCCGCTGGCCGGCTTCTTCGGCAAATTCTCCGTCTTCGCCTCCGCGCTGAAGCTCTCCGGCCTCAACGGCCCCGTCGGCTGGCTCACGCTCGCCGCCATCGCGCTCAGTGCCGTCGGCCTCTACTACTACCTGCTGATCCTGAAGCAGGCGCTCGTCGCCGCCCCGAAGGAGAACGCCGCGACCAAGATCGCCGTCCCCGTCCAGGCCGGCCTCGCGCTCCTGATCGCGAGCGCGCTAATCGTCCTCTTCGGCCTCTTCCCCTCGAAGATCCTGCAGCTGTTCGGGTGAACCCACGACGCGTCCCGCAGGCCGGCCAATAAAAAACGGCCAGCCCTGGCGGGCCGGCCGGTGAAGCGAGACGCCGGAGCACCATCCGGGGTCTCGAGCTGCTGCCGCGAACGTTACGGCGTGATCTCGATCGTCGAGACGCTGAGCGCCGGGAGCGAGATGACCCAGTTGCTCAGGTTCACCGGCACCTCGCCGACGAACACCGGCGACGACTTGTTCGTCTCCATGCGATAGACCTTCGCGTTGCCGCTCGCGGCGAGACCGTTGAACGAAACGTCTTCCGCCGTGAACGAGCGGTTGATCACCACGAGCACGAGGCGATTCGGGTTCTGCGAATCGCGGCTCACGTAGGCGGCGACCTTCGCGATGTTGCTCGACGTCGCGGCAACGGAGATGTCACCGAACGCGCTCTGGTTGCCGTCGTAGTCGCGATACATCTTGAACGCGCCTTGCACGAACGGATACGTCGAGCTCATCGGCCAGTAGTTGGCGGCGAAGACACCGTGGGCACCGAAGATGCCGAGGTTGTCGGCCTGCGCGATCGCGCCAGCGATGTGGTGGTGGCCACCGTTGTCGTATTCGGTGATGGCCAGCTTCGTGCCGGGGAAGCCGGCTTCGACTTTCGCCTCAAGACGCGGGAGGATGCGCACCGGGCCTCCGAAGTAACTCACGATCCAGGAATTCTCCGCATAGGTCGGGTCCCACAGAGAGCGCGGGCTCTGCACGATTTCCTGGATCTGCTCGGCGTTCAGATTCGGCGAGCTGAGCAAGATGATGCGGGTGTTGCCCGCGTAGGCTTCCGAATACCAGTGGAAGTCGAAGACATCGAGCAGGCGCTGGCCGGCGCTGTCGGAGGCCGCCTTCATCGCCTGGAGGTATTGGTCCATGAACCAATAGTTCTCCGTGTAGCCGGGGCTGCCCTGCCAGTTGATGAAGCCGCTGATGCCGTAGTTCACCGGGCCGAAGATCTTGATCGACGAGTCGACGTCCTTCACCGCGCGCGCGAGCGCGACCGATTTCTCGATGAACGAGGCCGCGGTCGGATGCTGCGGCTGGATCTGCGGGTGCGTGAGCGACCAGAGGTCGGGCTCGTTGTCGAGCGACACGAACGTCGGCGTGACGGGGTCCGCGTAGATGCTCGTCGGGAACTTGCCGCGCAGCGCCCAGATGAACTCGTCCATGTAGACGGCGTTGTCGGTCGTCGACGGCGTGGAGGTGAACGGCGTGCCCTTGCGGTAGACGACCGGCTTGAAGCGCTCGCTCAGGTAGTTCGGCGCGGTGATGTCGACTAGGCCGTTCTTGTCAGCGGCGACGTAGCCTTGGAGCTGCACCGAGATGAGGCTGGCGCTGTGACGCGCGCGGTCCTCGGCGATGCGCGAGCGAACCGCTTCCGCGGGCACGATCGTGTCGCCGCCGAGGTAGTTGTCGTTGCTGTAAGGGCCCCAATCGGCGCCGCTGTTCGAGGCGTTGTTCTCCCAGTTGTAAGCAGTCCAGCGGTTGCCGCCCTGACGATTGAACGTCAGGTTGCGCACTTGGCTAGCCGTCTCCTGGTAGAAGTTCATGCCGTAAATCCACGGCGAGATCGGATGCGTCTGCGCCGGGTTCACCGTGATCGTCACGGTCGGCTGGCCGGCGGCGTTGGTCGTGAACGCGATTTCCTGCGACGCGCTGAGGTCGAACGCGTCGGTGACGGTCACCGCGCCTTGGTAGGTCGTGTTCGGCTCGAGCAAGTCCGCAAGGGAGCTGCGGCTGAGCGCGTAGTCGTCGAACGTGCGCACGAGTTCGGTGCCGCCGACCTTGTGGTAAACTAGGCGCGCCTTCGTCGGGCGGTTGGTCTGCCAGACGAGCGTGGCGCTGTTGCCGGTGACGTTGGTCGCCGCGAGGCCGGAGAGGATCGGCGGCGTGGTCGGCGCCGGCGGCATGCTGAACGTGCCGGTGTAATAGCCGTAGTTCGGCTGCGCGTCCGGCTCGGTGCGGTGGTCGAACGCGACGATGCGATACTGATACGTCACGCCGGGCAGCAGGCCGGGCAGCGTCGCGCTGTGCGCGGTCACCCAACCGTCCCAATCGCCGGGACCTTCGAATGTCTCGGTGTAGCCGGTGCGGCCGTATTCGATGCGGAAGCGCGCGAACTCATTCGTCGTGAACGCGAGCGTCATCGCGTCGTAGCTGACCGACGGCGTCGCGGACTGGAACGTCACGACGGGCGCGACGAGATCGTCGACGTAGCCGACGCGCACGTTGGCCATCCGGAAATGCGGCTGCGAGTCGGGGCCGCCGTTGTTGAAGAACAGGAACTGGTGGAAGCGGATGATCTTCGGGTGGAGCGACGCGATATCGATCGTGACATGGAACCAGCGGTTCACGCGCTCGGCGGGCGTCAGCTGCGCCCAGCCCGGGATGAAGTCGACGAGCTTCGCGTCGTCGGAGAGGAACGCGTCCTCGAACATGATTTCGAGGTTCTCCATGCCGGTGGAATCGGCGTCGACGTAGAGGTCGAATTCGATCGTGCGGAACTCATTCAGGTATTTGTCCTGCGTGTCCCAGCCCGGCTTGCGGTCGGCGAGGCCGAAGGCGTTGCTGCCGTTCTCGGCGCTGTAGCGGACTTCGATGGCGTGACCCGTGCGGCCCGGCGCCTCCGCCGAGAAGTTGCTGTAGATCGGCGCCGTCTCGGATTCCCAGCAGGAGCGAATCCACGAACCGAGCAGCGCGGAATCGTAGGCGACCTGGTATTTCATGCCGCCCGTGGACGGCGTGACGGCGACCGCAGTCGACGCCGTGACCGTGCCGGCGCTGTTGCGCGCGGTGAGCGTGTAGGTCGTGGAAGCCGTCGGCGACACGCTGACGCTCGAGCCCGTGATCGTGCCCACGCCATTGTCGATCGCGAGTGAAGTCGCGCCGGAGACATTCCAGCTCAGCGTGCTCGCTTGGCCGGCCGTGATGGACGCCGGGGCCGCGCTGAACGACGCGATGACCGGCGGCGCCACGGCGACGGTGACGCGTGTGGTCGCGGTGACCGAGCCGCCGGCATTCTTCGCCGTCAGCGTGTAGGTCGTGGTTTGCGCGGGGCTGACGGTGACGCTCGAACCGGTGACGGTGCCGACGCCGTTATTGATGGAAACCGAAGTCGCTCCCGACACCGACCAGCTCAACGTGCTCGACTGGCCCGCGGTGATGCTCGCCGGCGAAGCCGCGAAGGAGGAAATCACCGGCGGCGGCACCACGACCGTGACTTTGGTCGAAGCCGTGACCGAGCCACCGGCGTTCTTGGCCGTGAGCGTGTAGGTCGTCGTCTTCGCCGGGCTCACAGACACGCTGCTGCTACCCGTGACGACGCCGACGCCGTTGTTGATGCTCACCGAAGCGGCGCCCGCGACGTCCCAAGCGAGCGTCGCCGCGCCGCCGAGCGTCACCGAGGCGGGGGTCGCGCTGAACGACGCGATCACCGGCGGCGGCACGACCACCGTCACCCGGGCGCGCGCCGTGCGCGAGCCGCGGGAATTCGACGCCGTCAGCGTGTAGACCGTGGTCTGCGTCGGCGTCACTTGCACGCTCGGGAGGTTGGTGACTTCGCCGATGCCTTGATCGATCGTGATCTTCGTGGCGTCGCCGATCGCCCAGGTGAGCGTGGACGATTCGCCGAGGCGGATGGTCGCGTTCGTGACGGTATCAGCCTTGAACTCGCCGATCGCCGGCAGCGGCGGCAGCGTGTCGGCCCGGAGCCCCGGCGCCGACGCCAGCAGGGTCAGCACGGCGAGCAACGGGACCATTCTCGAGAAAAAGCGGAGCCCGCAGGCCCACGCGCAGGTCGCGCCCGAAAGGGAGCGCAGGTAGTGCAAGAAACGTATCATAAGCGCGCGGAGTGAGCGGCCGGCCGCGGCGCACAGCCACCCGGTTGCGACGAACAACCATTCTACTTCCGACTAGATAAGCATCTATTCAGCAACAGCTTAAATTGGTCGCAGAGCCGACTTGTCGTGCCGATTGCCGCACACGTCGCACGCCCCTAACACTCCGCCTCACGAATAAGACACAGGCGCGCGCTCGCGCGCTTCCTGCCGCCTTGCCCACACGCCGGCCCCGGCGCACGCAGGCGTCGGGGCGAGGCCGCGACGAATGCCGCGGTTTTCCCGATGAACGGGCGCCAAGCGATCACGCTCGCGTGCGACCGCACCCGCGCACGTAGGTCGGCCCGGTCCGCGACGCGTCCCGGCGCCTCCGCGCTCCCACGCGGCGGCGGGAAAGCAAGCCCGCGGTCGCTCACCCTGTTGAGCGGGCGACGAAAATTTTTTCCCACTTCCTAGGCGAGACGTAGGTTTCGGTTGTCAGGGCGGGCGGGAACGTTTCCGTTGGACGTCTACCCCATGCTTGCCCGTCTGCGCCAAGCCCTGTTCATCCCGGAAAGCGGCCTGCTGCTCGTCGTCCTCGTGCTCGGCGCGGCGCTGTGGTTCTTCAGCGGCACCGTCCGCACGCCGAAGTTCGAACTCGGCCCCGACGGCTCGCGTCAGCGCGTCTTCACCACCAACGAGGCGGGCGAGCGCGTCCCCGCCTTCGTCGAACGCAACAAGTTCCTCAACGCGCAGAACCTCGCCCAGCTGGCCAAGGACACGAGCTTCATCGCCATCATGGCGGTCGGCATGTCGATCGTCATCATCGCGGGTGGCATCGACCTCTCCGTCGGCTCGATCTACGCGCTGGCATCCGTGCTCGGCGCGCTGGCCTTCCAGCAATTCGGCCCGGACGGCCCGCACGCCGGCGCCTCGCCGTTCACCGGCGTCATGCTCGGCTCGCTGGCCTGCGTGGGCACGGCTGCGGCCTGCGGCCTCGTCAACGGCGGCCTCATCGTCGCGCTGCGCGTGCACCCCTTCATCATCACCCTGGGAGCCATGGCCATCCTGCGCGGCGTCGCCTTCGTGGTGACGCGCGGTCAGTCGGTCGGCGGGTTTCCGCCGGCGTTCCGCGAGCTCGTGCGCTTCGAGGTCGGCAACGGCCTCAGCTTGGTCCCGCTCGCGGTCATGCTGCTCGTGCTCGTCGCCGGCGGGATCTTCCTCGGCCGCCTCGCCGCCGGCCGCCGCGTCTACGCCGTCGGCGGCAACGAGCTGGCGGCGCGCTTCTCCGGCATCCGCGTCGAGCGCGTGAAGCTCGGCATCTACCTGCTCTCGGGCCTGTGCGCGGGCATCGCCGCGCTGCTCTCGCTCGGCTACTACGGCGCCGCCACCTCGGGCGACGGCCAGGGCTACGAGCTGAACGTCATCGCCGCCGCCGTCGTCGGCGGCGCCAGCCTCACCGGCGGCAAGGGCACCGCCCTCGGCGCCGTCCTCGGCGCGCTCGTCATCCAGATGATCTCCTCCGGCATCGTCATCCTCGGCATCGACCAGAACTACAGCCAGATCATCATCGGCGTGGTCGTGGTCGCGGCCGTCGTGCTCGACAACGTCAACCACTGGCTCGCCCGCCGCCGACAGGCGCGGGCCGCCGCCTGATTTCCTCCCCATGAAACTCCCCACCACGTTCCTGTTCGCCTCGCTGCTCGCCGTCGCCGCGAGCGCCGCCCCGCGCACAATCACCCTCGGCCTCGTCGCCAAGTCCCAGGGCAACCCCGTCTTCCAGGCCGCTCGCGTCGGTGCCGAGGACGCCGCGGCCGATCTCGGCAAAAAACTCGGCCTCACGATCAAGATCGACTGGCGCACGCCGAACGAGGAGGACGCCCAGAAGCAGGCCGAAGCCATCGAGCAGCTCGTCCTCGCCGGCGCCGAAGGCATCGCCGTTTCCTGCTCCGACGCCAACAAGCTCACCGACGCCATCAATTCCGCCGTGGCCAACGGCGTGCCGGTCGTCACCTTCGACTCCGACGCGCCGGCATCGAAGCGCTTCGCCACCTACGGCATCGACGACCTCGAGTGCGGCCAGCAGACGATGGAGGAGTTGGCCCGCGTCCTCGGCGGCAAGGGCATCGTCGCCGTCCTCGCCGGCAACCAGAACGCCCCGAACCTCCAGCGCCGCGTCGCCGGCGTCCGCGAAGCCGCGAAAAAATACCCCGGCATCACCATCCGCGACGTCTATTACCACAAGGAGACCCCGCAGGACGCCGCCGCCAAGGTCGAGCAGGTCATGCAGGCCAACCCCGACATCACCGGCTGGGCCATGATCGGCGGCTGGGCGCTCTTCACCGAAAACGCCCTGAAGTGGCAGCCCGGCACCGTGCAATGCGTCTCCGTCGACGCCCTGCCCGCCCAGCTCAACTACATCCGTTCCGGCCACGTCCCGGTGCTCCTCGGCCAGCAGTGCTACCAGTGGGGCTACCGCTCCGTCGGCCTGCTGATCGACAAGATCGTCCTCAAGAAAGACCCGCCCGCCGTGAAGGAGATCAGCGCGCTGGTCCCGGTCTCGAAGGACAATCTCGACGACTACGCCAAGAACTGGGCCAAGTGGCTGCGCAAGTGAGCGAATTCAGTGACGAACGACGTGGCGCGCCTCGCGCCACGTAATACTTCTCCCCGCTCCGTGCCCCACCTCGAGTTCCACGCCGTCACCAAGCGCTTCCCGGGCGTGCGCGCCCTGGACGGCGTGAGCCTCGGCGTCGAGCGCGGCTCCTGCCACGCCCTCATCGGCGAGAACGGCGCCGGCAAGAGCACGCTGGGAAAGATCCTCGCCGGCGTCTACACCGCCGACGAGGGCGAGATCCGCCTCGACGGCCGCGTCATCCGCCCCGACTCGCCGCTGGCCGCCCGCGCCCTCGGCATCGCGATGGTGCACCAGGAGCTCGCGTTCTGCCCCAACCTCTCCATCGCGGAGAACCTCTGCCTCGGCGACCTGCCGCGCAACCGCCTCGGCTGGGTCGACCGCGCCGCCCTCCGCGCCCGCGCGCGCGCGATGCTCGAGTCGATCCACGCCGACCTCGATCCCGACCGTCTCATCGGCACGCTCTCCACCGGCCAGGAACAACTCGTCCAGATCGCCGCCGCCGTCGGCACCGGCGCGCAGATCATCGTCATGGACGAGCCGACCAGCTCGCTCTCCGCCGGCGAGACGAAGGAGCTTTTCGCGCTCGTGCGGAAGCTCCAGGCCCGCGGCCTCACCCTCATCTACGTCTCGCACCGCATGGAGGAGCTGTTCGCGCTGTGCGACCACATCTCCGTCCTCCGCGACGGCCGCCACGTCGCCACCGGCCGCATCGCCGACACGACGCCCCAGCAGGTCGTCACGCAGATGATCGGCCGCGAGCTGCGCGTGCAGGAGCCGCGGCACCTGCACCAGCCGCGCGGCCCGCGCCGGCTCGCCGTCGAGCGCCTGGCGCACCCGTCGCGTTTCCGCGACGTCAGCTTCGAACTCCACGCCGGCGAGATCGTCGGCCTCGCCGGCCTCGTTGGCGCCGGCCGCAGCGAGGTCGCCCAAGCGCTGCTCGGGCTCGACCCCGACGCCACCGGCCGCCTGCGCCTCGGCGAAAACGAAATCGAGGTCGGCTCGATCGACGCCTCGCTCCGCGCCGGCCTCGGCCTGCTGCCGGAGGACCGCAAGCGCCAGGGTCTCGTGCTCGGGCTGAATTGCCGCGAGAACAACTCCCTCGCCTCCTCCCCGCCCTCAGCCGCGCCGGCTGGATGCGCCGCGGCGAGGAGCGCAGCGTCGCCCGGCGCTTCGCGGAGCGGCTCAAGCTCAAGGCGCCCTCGATCGAGACCGGCGTCGGCACTCTCAGCGGCGGCAACCAGCAGAAGGTGGCGTTGGCCAAGTGGCTCACGCGCGACTGCTCCGTGCTGATCGTCGACGAGCCCACGCGCGGCATCGACGTCGGCGCCAAGGCGGAGATCTACCAGCTGCTCGACGAGCTCGCGAGCGAGGGCAAGGCCATCCTCATGATCTCCTCCGAGCTGCCCGAGCTCCTCGGCCTCTGCGGCCGCATCCTCGTGATGCGCGGCGGCGCGCTCGTCGGCGAGGTGCCGCGCGCGGAGTTCAGCGAGGCGCGCCTGATGCAGCTCATGGCCGGCGTCGCGGCCGCCTGACCAATCCCTTTCCCATGAATCTGGAACTCACCGGCAAAGTTGTCCTGGTCTCCGGCGGCGCCAAAGGCATTGGCGAAGCCATCACGCGCACGTTCGCCGCCGAAGGCGCCATCCCCTGCATCCTCGGCCGCAACCCCGCCGAGTCCGACCGGCTCGTCGCCGAGCTCCGCGCCGCCGGCCGGCAGGCCGACGCCTTCGCCTGCGAGCTGACGCGCGAGGAGGACGTCCGCGCCGCCGTCGCCGCCGCGCTGGCGAAATACGGCCGCATCGACGGCGTGGTGAACAACGCCGGCGTCAACGACGGCGTCGGCCTGCGCGCGCCCGTCGCCGACTTCCGCGCCTCGCTGGAGAAGAACATCGTCCACTGCTTCGTCCTCGTGCAGGCCTGCCTCGACCAGCTGATCGCGCACCGCGGCTTCGTCATCAACATCGGCACCAAGTGCGCCACCACCGGCCAGGGCGGCACCAGCGGCTACGTCGCCGCCAAGGGCGCGATGGACGCGCTCACCCGCGAGTGGGCGCTCGACCTCGCCCCGCACGGCGTGCGCGTGAACTGCGTCATCCCCGCCGAGGTCATGACGCCCCTCTACGAACGCTGGCTGGCCAAGCGCCCCGATCCCGCCGCCGCGCGCGCGCGCATCGAGGCGACGATCCCCTTCGGCCAGCGCATTACCACGGCGCAGGAGATCGCCAGCACCGTCGTCTTCACCGCCTCGCCGCGCGCCTCGCACACCACCGGCCAGATCCTCTACGTCGACGGCGGCTACACCCACCTCGACCGCGCCTGCACCGCCCGCTGACCCGACCGCCATGTCTCACTCCGGCAAGATCACCGACCTGCGCGTCCTCGACGTGCGGTTCCCCACCTCGCTCTCGCTCGACGGCTCCGACGCGATGAATCCCGACCCGGATTACTCCGCCGCCTACGTCGTGCTCACCACCGACCGCGGCGACGGCGTCGAGGGCCACGGCCTCACCTTCACCATCGGCCGCGGCAACGACATTGTCGCGGTCGCGATCGAGGCGCTCCGCCCCTCGTCGTCGGGCAACCGCTCGCGGCGTTCACGGAGGCGCCCGGCGCGTTCTGGAAGCATCTCACCGGCGACTCGCAGCTGCGCTGGATCGGGCCCGAGAAGGGCGTGATCCACCTCGCCACCGCCGCGGTCGTGAACGCGCTCTGGGACCTCTGGGCCAAGCTCGAGCGCAAGCCGCTCTGGAAGCTCCTCGCCGACCTCACGCCCGCGCAGATCGTCGAGCTGGTCGACTGGCGCTACCTCACCGACGCGCTCACGCCCGACGAGGCGCGCGCGATGCTCGAGCGGCTCGCGCCCACCCGCGCCGCGCGCGAGGCCGAGATGCTCCGCGACGGCTACCCGGCCTACACGACCTCCGCCGGCTGGCTCGGCTATCCCGACGAGAAGATCCGCCGCCTCTGCCGCGAGGGCCTCGCCGAGGGCTTCACCCATTTCAAGATGAAGGTCGGCGCCGACCGCGCCGACGACCTGCGCCGCGCCGCGATCTTCCGCGAGGTGCTCGGCCCCGACCGCGGCTTCATGATCGACGCCAACCAGCGCTGGGATGTCGGTCAGGCCATCGAGTGGACGCGGGCCCTGGCGCCTTTCCGCCCGCTCTGGATCGAGGAACCGACCTCGCCCGACGACGTCCTCGGCCACGCCGCCATCGCGCGCGCGCTCGAGCCGCTCGGCATCGGCGTCGCCACCGGCGAGCACTGCCAGAATCGCATCGTCTTCAAGCAGCTCCTCCAGGCCCGCGCGATCCGCTACTGCCAGATCGACTCCTGCCGCCTCGGCGGCGTGAACGAGGTCGTGGCCGTGCTCCTGCTCGCGGCGAAGTTCGGCGTGCCGGTCTGCCCGCACGCCGGCGGCGTCGGCCTGTGCGAATACGTGCAGCACGAGTCGATCTTCGACTACATCTGCGTCAGCGGCTCGCTCGAGGGCCGCATCACGGAGTTCGTCGACCACCTCCACGAACACTTCCTCGACCCCTGCGTCGTCCGCCACGGCCGTTACCAGGCGCCGCGCGCCCCGGGCACCAGCATCACGATGCGGCCCGACTCGCTCGCCGCCCACACCTTCCCTCACGGCCGCGTCTGGCAGGAGCTGCGGGCCCAACAACGCTGAGCGCGTTCCTCCCATGAAAAAACTCGGTCTCGGCGTCCTCGGCCTCGGCGAGGGCCGCAGCATCATCTCGGCGGGCGTGCACAGTTCACTGTGGGACGTCGCCGCGCTCTGCGACCTCAACGAGGCGCTCGGCCGCGAGCGCTGCGCGGAGTTTGCCCTGCCCGCCTCGCTCTACACCCGCGACTACGCGGCGCTGCTCGCCAACCCCGCCGTCGACGTCGTCGGCATCTACACGCCCGACCATCTCCACGCCGACCACGTCATCGCCGCGCTGCGCGCCGGCAAGCACGTCGTCTGCACCAAGCCGTTTCTCCACGACCTCAGCCGCGCCGCCGAGGTGCGCGCCGCCGCGGCCGCCTCCGGCCGGCGGGTGATGGTCGGCCAGAGCTCGCGCTTCTTCGCGCCGTTCACCCGCCAGCGCGAGCACTTCGAGGCCGGCGTGTTCGGCGCGCTCAACTCCGTCGAGGCCTACTACAACGCCGACCACCGCTGGTTCCTGGCCAAGGGCTGGGCCAAGACGGACGCGTTCAAGTGGCTCTACGGCGGCCTCAGCCACCCGGTCGACTTCATCCGCTGGTATCTGCCGGACGTCGAGGAGGTCATGGGCTACTCGCGCCTGAGCGAGAACGGCGCGCAGCTCGGCCTCGTGCACGCGGACACGTTCCACTTCATCTACAAGTCCCGCTCCGGCCCCATCGCGCGCGTCAGCGGCACCTACACCAGCCCGGTCACGCCGAACACGCGCGACAGCAACATGAGCTGCGTGCTGCGCGGCGCGCTCGGCGCCGGCCAGGCGGACTACTACGAGCTGCGCTACGCCTGGAAGACCGACACGCAGTCGGTGGTCGAGACGTTCGAGGACAAGGACGACTACTACTTCCGCTTCGGCGGCCACTCGCACCACGCCGGCGAATACCAGAACTACATCGAGTATTTCGCCCGCTGCCTCGCCGACGGCCGCAAGCCCACGCCGGATGTCGACGAGGGCATCGTCACCGTCGCGCTGATGCAGGCGATGGAGGAATCCTGCGCCAGCGGCGGTCCGGTGAAGCTGCGCGACGTGCTCGCGCGCCACGGCCTCGAGGCGCTGACGCCGTAGCGCGCCGCCCGTTTCCCTCGCTCCACCCCACTACCCCTTGAGCAAGACCTCCGCTTCCACGCGGCTCAGCTACGCGGCCAGCGACGTAGCCGGGCAGCTGCTGTTCTGCTGGATCATGTGGTATCTGCCGTATTTCTATACGGACACCTACGGCATTCCCGCAGCCACCGTCGGCACCATCCTCCTCGTCGCCCGCTGGGTCGACGCCATCGACGCCCCGGTGTGGGGGCTGATCTTCGACCGCACGCGCAGCCGGTGGGGCAAGAGCCGCCCGTGGTTCCTCTGGCTCTCGGGGCCGTTCGCGGTCTTCGGCGTCCTCACCTTCCTCACGCCGGAGCTGAGCCACGGCGCGAAGGTCGCCTACGCGGCGGTCACCTACATCGTCTCGAACATCCTCTACACCGGCATCAACACGCCGGTGACGTCGATCCTCTCCGCGCTCACGGCCGATCCGCGCGAGCGCGTCACCCTCACCATGTTCCGCATGGTCGGCTCCAAGCTCGGCGTGCTGATCGTCAACCTCACCGGCCTCGAGCTCGTGCGGCGCCTCGGCGCGGGCGACGACCGTCGCGGCTTCATGATCGCCGTGCCGCTCTTCGCCGCGGCCTCGCTCGCGCTCTTCCTCACCGCCTTCCGCCACCTGCGCGAGACCGTGCCGGTCGAGACCCAGCCCGTCCCGCTCCGCGGCACATTCGGCGCGCTGCGCGGGAACTGGCCGTGGTGGATCATCTTCGCGAGCAGTTTCCTGTTCTGGATCGGCTTCATCTCGCGCGTCACCGTCGCCCCGCACTTTCTCGAATACGTGCTGCACCGCCCCGACCTGCTCAAGCTGGCCAACGGCCTCGACTTCGCCTCGCTCGCCACGGCGCTGCTGCTGCCGTGGTTCTGCCGCCGGGCGTCGAAGACCACGGTCTGGGCGCTCGGTCTCGCCGGCATGGTGCTCGGGCAGCTCGTCGTCTATGTCGGGCTGCGCCACGGCGCCTCGATCCCGCTGATCCTGACCGGCTGGACGCTCGGCTTCGTCGCCAGCGGCGCGGCGATGGCGATGCCGTTTTCCGTGCTCTCCGACAGCGTCGACTACGGCGAATGGAAGACCGGCGTCCGCGCCGCGGGCCTGCTCACCGCCGTCGGCGCCGCCTTCTGCCTCAAAGCCGGCGCCGGACTCGGCGGGGCGCTGCCGATGTGGCTGCTCGACGCCGCCGGCTACGTGCCCAAGGCGACGCAGACCGCCGCCGCGCAGGACGCCATCGTCTTCGGCATCGTCTGGCTGCCCGCGCTGGCCTTCGCCCTCGCGCTGCTGCCGGTGCTCTTCTACGGCCGCTTCGAGCGCCTCGAGCCGCGGATCGCGGCGGAGCTCGCGCAGCGGCGCGGCGCCGCCGCCAGGTAGGTCGCGGCCGCCCGCTCCCTCCGGCTCAGGGAAACTCGACCTGGATCTTCGTGAACGCCGCAGGCTGCGCCGCCCAGTCGCGCATCGCCGCGGGCGCGGCGTCGATCGCAGCCACGCGCGTGATCGCCGCGGTCACCGGAAAGCGCTTCGCCTGGAGATGCGCGATCACGGCGGCGAAGTCCTCGCGCGTCGCGTTGCGCGAGCCGAACACGTCGAGTTCCTTCTGCACGAAGAGCTTCGTCTCGTATTCGACCGGCGCCTTGGCGTAGCCGATGTAGACGACGCGGCCGGCGAAGCCGACCTCCTCGACCGCGGCGCGGAACGTCTGCGGCAGGCCGATCGCCTCGACGATCACCTCCGGACCGTGGCCGTCGGTGAGCGCCTGGAGCCGCTCGTGGAGATTCTCCGTCGCGGTGTTGATCGTCTCCGTCGCGCCGGCCGCCCGCGCCAGCGCAAGCTTCTGCGCGTCGAGATCCACCGCGATCACCCGTGCCCCGCGCGCGGACGCGCCCGCGATCGCGCCGAGGCCGATCGCGCCGCAGCCGAGCACGGCGACGACGTCGCGCGCCGTCACCCGCCCGCGCGCGACGGCATGGAAGCCGACCGTCAGCGGTTCCACCATCGCCAGCTCGGCGAAATCGAGTCCCGGGGCGGTGAGCAGCTTTTCCGTCGGCACGCAGATGAACTCCGCCAGGCCGCCCTCGCGCTGGACGCCGAGCGTCTGGTTGTAGCGGCAGCAGTTCAGCCGGTTCTGCCGGCACGCCGAGCACTTCCCGCACGCCGTGTAGGGCACGATCAGCACCGGCGTGCCTGGCGCGGGCGCCCCCGCGGTATCGGCTCCGATCGCGTCGACCACGCCGCCCAGCTCGTGGCCGGGCACGCGCGGATACGACACCAGCGGATTCGCGCCGCGGAAGGTGCTCAGGTCCGAGCCGCAGTAGCCGCCGCGGCGGACGCGCACGCGCACCTCGCCGCGCTGCGGCTCGGGCGGCGGGAGTTCGATCAGGCGCACGTCGCCGGGCGCGGTGATTTGCAGGGCTTTCATGGCGGGCGAAAAGGACGGCGCCAACCTGACCGCGCCCGCCGGGCACTGCACGCCAAATGCACGCACAAGACACGCTCGCCGCGCGCTCAGCGCCCGGCGACGAGCAGCGCCACGCCGCCGGTCCAGGCGCCGGCCGCGTTCCAGCGCAGCGTCCCCGCCTCGATCGCGAACACCGGTTCCGGCTGCGCGACGCTGCGCTGCACGCGCCACGCCGCTCCCGGGGCAGCGCGAGCGACAGCGGCGTTTCCGCCGCCGCAAACACGTGCCACACCACCAGCAGCCGAAGCCCATCGGGCGCTGCGATCGCTACGATCTGGTGGCCGGTCGGATGCGCCAGCGACTCGCCGCCGGCGCGCTGGCAGCGGAAGACGCCGTCGCGAATCAGCGGTGCGACCTCGCGATAGAGGGCGATCGCGGCGCGGACCTGCTGCCACGCCTCGGAGCGAAGCACGGCGACGTCACCCGAGAGGCACATGCGGCCGAGGAAGGTCGCGGCCAGCGAGTAGCTCAAGCGGGCGGGGCTGTCGTCCGCCCGCAGCACCGCCCAGATCTGTTTCTGGGCGGACCAAACCAGCCGGTTGAGATTCGCCGCGAGCAGCGGAATGTCCGGCGTCTCGTGCGCGTCGGAGAACGAGCTCATGGCCGCCAGCGCCATCATCGACGGCTCGAGGCGGTGGCCGCCGGAGGAGCAGTTCTCGATCACGAGGTCCGGCAACTCGCGACGTAGCCGCACGAAGAATCGCTGCACGCCGGCCAGATGCTCGCGGAGATTTTCCCCGGGCGAAAGCGGGCCGTCGACGCCGGGGCCGATCGAGTCGTTGCAGTCGACCTTGAGGTAGCCGAAGCCGTCGTCGCGCAGCCGCGCGATCACGCGCTCCGCCAGGAAATCGTGCACCCAGGGGTCGCGGAAATCCCAGAAGCGCCGCGCGCCGACCTGCAGCACGGCGCCGTCGCGGTGGAGCTGGTGCGCCGTCTCGTGCCAGGCGGCCGAGCCGGGGTTCACCGCCTCGAACTCGAACCATAGTCCGGGCACGAGTCCGCGCGCGCGGATCGCCTCCGTGGTCGCCCGCAGCCCGCCGGGAAACGCGCGGCGGTTCACGCGCCAGTCGCCGTTCTGCTGGAACTGGTCGCCGGGGCGCTCCGCCCAGCCGTCGTCGATCACGAGGTAGCGCACGCCGCTGCCGGCCAGCCGCGCGGCGAGCGCGACGAGCGAGTCGTGCGTCGGGTGCCCCCAGGAGGTGCACCATTCGTTGAAGACGACGGGCAGCTCGGTCTCCCCGCCGGGAGCGGCTCCGCCCGCGCGCGCGCCGCCGCGACCAGGCGGTCGCAAACCGCGTCGATCCCGCCGGCGGCGACGGTGAGGAACGCCGGCGGTGCCGCGACGCTCGCCCCGGGCGCGAGCGTGTGCCGCCATTCGCCCGTCAGGCGATCGGGACCGCCGCCGCTGAGCGCGAGCTGGTCCGCGCGCCGGCAGATCTCCAGCTGCCACGTGCCCGGCGTCGCCAGCTGCGCCGCCCACGTCACGCCGGCGGCGCGATCCTCGACCGCCACGAAGGGGAACCAGCCATTGACCGGCAGCGAGCCGACCGCGCCGAAGCGCTCGCTGCGCACGCCGTGACCGGTCCACGAGCGCTCGAGGTGCAATGATTCGACGCTGCGCTCGTCATGCCGCCCCTCCGCGCTCCACGCGCTGCGGAAGCGATGCACATGCAGGCGGCCGGGAGCGTCATCGGCCGCGAAGGGCGTGAGGCCGCCGAGCGAGAAGGCGCTGAGGTAGTCGAGCGTCAGCGGCTGCGCGGTGGGGTTCTCCGCCGTGACGCGCACGCCGACCACGCCGCCCCGGGGATCGACCGTCAACTCGTGACGGCAGACGAGGCCGCACGACGCGGCGAGGATCGTCGTCAGCACGACCGCGCCGCCCTCGTCGCGGCGGCGGTGCTCGCGCACGGCGAGGCTCGCCGTGGTCGCGCTGTGGCGCAGGGTGCGGCCGTTGGCGAAGCCGCCGGGCAGGACGTCGCCGCTGACATGCGCGTGCACCAGCGGATCGACCTCCCACGCCGGCGTGCGATTCCACGGCGCGGGCAACTGCGTGATCGCCGGCGCCTCCAGCCACTCGCGCGGCGCGACGACCTCGTTGGCCTTCGCGAGCGGCAGCAGCATCAGGCCCCACGCCTCGGGCCGGTCGGCGGGAGCGACGTAGCGCACGAGCAGGTCACCCACGGGGTATTCGGCGCGGACGAGGATCGGCATGGCAGGTTTCAGGGAAAGCTAACTCGCCCCGTTGGGCGAACTGGGGGCCATTCAAAGCAAGGCGGCGAAAGTCGCGAGACTTTCGCCGCCGGGGAATTTCGGGAGCGAGCGGCGCTCAGAAGCGCGTGGTGGCCGAGAAGGTCAGCGTGCGCGGGTTCGACCAGGTGCGGCCGCCGGCGGAGTAGAGCTTGTCGGTCACGTTCTCGACGTTGAGCTGGAGGTCGACGGCGCGGCCGGCCAGCGTCACGCGCTGCCCGATCGCGGCATCGAACACGGTCCAGCCCGGCAGGACGGTTCCCCAGGAGGAATTGCTGGCCAGCGGCATGACGGAGGTCTGGTAGCGGACGCCGAGGCCGAGCCAGAGGTCCTTCAGCTTGCCCTCGGTGAAGGCGTATTTCTGCCAGACGCGCAGCGTGTCGTCCGGGGTGTTGTCGAGCGGGCGGCCGTTGAGGATCGAATAGTCGATCATGGCCTGGGCGGTGGCGGCGGTGCCGGTGAGCGGCTTGGAAAGCGTGAGCTTGTTGGTCCAGAGGTGGCTGGCCTCGAAGGTCATCGTGTAGTTGCGATTCGGCATCCAGGTGAAGCCGAGCTCGATGCCGGCGGAGGTGTTGCCGTCGATGGTGCGGTTCCACTGGACCTTGGCGGTCTGCGCGAGGTTCTGCGTGGCCGGGTTGGGATCGACCGCCGTGCCCTGATTGCGCGGATCGTTGGCCGTGCGCTCGTTGTCGACGATGACGGTGTTGTGGCGAGTGAGCTCGAAGACGCCGACGCGGCCGATGAGGCGGCGGTCGAAGAACTCGACCTTGAGGCCCGCCTCGCGGCCGCGGCCCTCGAGATCGGGCACGGGATTGGCGGCGCGCTCCTCGGCCGTCACGAGCGAGGTGAAGCCGGAGGCGGCGTTGATGAGCGAGCCGGCGGGCACGGCCTCCGTGCCCACGTTCTGGCTCACGTAGAGGTTGACGCCCGGGAACGGCTCATAGACGAGGCCGACGGTGTAGGAATCCGTGGTGGTCTGGTCCGAGTGGAGGAAGCGCTGCAGGCGGGCGCGATTGCGGTCGAGGTTCCAGGAATCCTGCTGGATGCGCGTGTTGCGGTAGCCGCCGAAGACCGTGATGCGGTCCTTCCAGAAGCTGCCGCTGTAGGCGGCGTAACCGGCCTCGGGGTAGATGCGCGAGTAACTCTGCGCGGTGACGCCCGGGGCCAGGGTCTCGTCGGCCCAGGTGAGGATCGACTCGTAGTTCGGCACCGTGTGGACGCGCGGGTCGAAGTAGTTGAGGATGTTCGCGCCGGTCAGGCTGGCGGGCGAGCCGGCGACGTTGGGCGAGGCGGCGACGGCGGCGAGGCCGTTGAAGTTGAAGGTCGGGTTGACGGACCAAGCCTGGTTGTAGGAGGCCTCGTAGCCGGCGAGGAACTTGTGGTTCACCTTGAAGAGTTCCTTCGTGAACACGGCCTCGAGCTTGCCCGTCAGGGGAATTTCCTCGCGCTTGGTGGCAGTGGTGGTGGCGGAGAGCAGCGGCGTGCTGCCGTCCGGGTAGCGGCGGAGCGCGTTGCTGAAGAAGGTCGTGTAGCTGTGCTGGTCGGCCCAGCGGCCGACGGCGCGGACCTCGAGCCAGTCGGTGACCATCAGGTTGGCCTCGCCTTCGACGAGGTCGTATTTCGTGGAGAAGGAGTCGTGCTCGCCGAAGTGGTTGGCGTCGTTGCCGCTCGCCCAGTCGCCGGCGGTGAAGCTCTCGCCCTCGCCGAGGGAGCGCCAGCGGCCGTCGACGTTGAACTTGTCGAGGCGCCAGTTGGCGAAGGCGCGGCCGATGCGCGTGCGGTATTCCGCCACGGTGTAGGGAATGCCGGCCAGGGCGCCGGTGCGGCTCTTGCCGAGATCGAGCAGGGCCTGCGAGGGATTGTCGTAGTCCGCCTGGTAGGCCGCGGTGGACTGCATGGAGTTGCTCACCATGTTGCCGCGCAGGTCGCGGTGGGCGTATTCGAGGCGGGTGGTGAGTTTGTTGAAGGGACGCCACGTCACCTGCGGGTTGACGAAGAACGTGGTCGAGTTGCTGAAGTCGCGCCAGGTGTTGTCGTCGCTGTATTGCGCGATTAGGCGGTAGGCGACCTTGTCCTTGTAGATCGGGCCGGTCAGGTCGGCGCGGAACTGGTAGCTGTCGTTCGAGTCGACGCGGACGCCGAACTTGTAGGCCGGCGTGAACTGGGGCTTGAGGGTGACGAGGTTCATCACGCCGCCGAGAGTCGAGCCGCCGATGAACACCGACATGGGGCCGCGCGCGACTTCGACGCGGTCGACGTTTTCCGTGCCGAAGCCGAACTTCATCGGCAGGCCGTTGCGCTGGCTGAGGTTGATCGGCTGGCCGCGGATGCGGGTGCGCAGCGGCTCGCCGCCGGTGACGGCGCCGACGGTCGGGTCGATGCCCGCCGAGTTGCGCGTGCCGCCGTCCATGCCGCCCTGGTCGGTGGTGAAAGCGGCCTGGTAGTTCGCGACGCCATTGAAGCCGAAGCCGCCCGTGTCCTCGAGAAACTGGGCGGTGACGACGTTGATCGCGAGCGGGATCTTGGAAAGCTCGGTGGCGAAGCCGGTCGTCGCGACGGACTTGTCGGCCACGTAGGCGGAGTCGCGGCGGCTGCGCACTTCGAAGACGGAAAGTTGCACGACCTTGTCGCCTTCCGGCGGCGTGGTCGTCGTCGACGGCGCCGTTTGCGCGGTCAGGCACGGAACGCTGGCCAGCAAGCCGGCGGCGGCGAGGACCCGGGAGCCATAGCGGGAGATGTTCATTGTCAGGGGATGAGGTGGATTGAGGTTAGGTGACCTCCGCAAGCGCGCAGCGTCACGCGGCAACACTCCCGCCGGCACGGGCCGACGAGGGAGAGCGGACGGGGCGGGACAGCACACGGGGTTGACGGGGTTGCCTGCGTATGGCCCCCGAGGCCGCGCGGGAAAACCGCCCCGTTACTGAAATCGCTCAGCTCCGCCGGCGCGCCGCGCTGAACGATTTCGGCATCGCCTCGCTCGTGCCACCTGCTCTCCTCCCGGGACGCTCCGCCATGCACTGCGCGCCGCGCCTCCCCTTCCGCCGCTGGCTCGCCGGCGCGCTGCTCGCCCTGCTTAGCGCGGGCGCCGCCGCCGGCGCCCCGGTGCGCCTCATGGCCGTAGGCGACTCGATCACGGCGGGCGCCGACTTCTTCTCCTGCTACCGCTATCCGCTGTGGGAAAAACTCTTTGCCGCCGGCTACGTGGTGGAGTTCGTCGGCACGCAATCCAGCGCCACCCGCGTCGGCCCGCTCGCCCACGAGGGTTACGGCGGCAAGAACACCGAGTTTCTCGCCGCGACCGTTCCGGCGCATTTCCGCGAACACCCCGCCGACATCGTGCTGCTGCACAGCGGACACAACCACACCGTCGAGGAGAAACCCGTCCCCGGCATCGTCGCCGCGACGGAGCAGCTGATCACGGCGTTCCGCGCCGCCAATCCGCGCGTCACCGTGCTGCTCGCCCAGGTGATCCCCGCCGGCAAGCTGCCGAAGTATTCCTATCTCCCCGAGCTGAACGCCGCCCTCGCCGCCCTCGCCCACCGCCTGGACCGGCCGGACCAGCGCGTCGTCCTGGTCGACCAGGCGAGCGGCTTCGATTGGACGACCGACACCGTCGCCGACAAGGTCCACCCGAACGCCCGCGGCGCGGAGAAGATGGCGGAGGCGTGGTTCCAGGCGCTGCGGCGCGTCCTGCCGCAGCCCGCGCGTGAATTCGCGCCCCGGCGCATGATCTACCGCCAGGTCGGCGACGCGGCGCTGGAATTGCACGTGTTCGCGCCCCCGGCGGGCGCTCCTTCCGCGCCCGCGCGCGGCCGGCCCGCCGTCGTGTTCTTCTACGGCGGCGGCTGGACGCATGGCACTCCGCTCCAGTTCTACCCGGAATGCGCATGGCTCGCCGAACGCGGCCTCTTGGCGATCAGCGCCGACTACCGCATCGCCTCCGCCCACGGCGCGACGCCCTTCGAAAGCGCCGACGACGCGCGCGCCGCAATCCGCTGGGTGCGCGACCACGCCCGCGAACTCGGCGTCGACCCCGCGCGCATCGCGGCCGCGGGCGCCTCGGCCGGCGGACAACTCGCCGCCATCACCGCACTCAGCCGCGCGCCGGACGACCGCGCCCCTCGCCGCCGAACGCGCTGCTGCTGTGGTATCCCGTGCTCGACACCGGCCCCGACGGCTACGGCCACGCGCTCTTCGGCGCGCGCGCCGCCGAACTCTCGCCGCTCGCCCTCGTGCAGGCCGCCCCCGCCCGGCTGCCGCCGACCTTGATCCTCATCGGCGACGCCGACAGCGCCACGCCGCCCGCCACCGTGCGCGCGTTCGCCGACGCGGCGCGCGGGGCGCAGCCGCGCTGCGAGGTCGTCCTCTTCCCCGGCGGGCGGCACCCGCTCTACGCCTATCGCGACGGCGGCGAGCCAGCCCGCAGCCAGACCCTGGCGGCGGCGGAGCGCTTCCTCGCCTCGCTCGGCTGGCTCGATCCGGTTCACTGAGCGATTTCAGTGCGCGGCGATTCGCCCTGCCCAAGGCGGGTGGAGACAGTGGCGTCATGTCACCCCGTCCGCGGTGGATGCGCCGCGTTTTTCTCCCCGCGCTGATGCTCGGCATCGCGGCGACCAGTTTCGCCGCCCGCGAGCGCCTGCGGCTGGATTTCGGGTGGAAATTTCATCTCGGCGACCCGGCCGGCGTCGATCCGTCCCTCTTCGCCTATCCCGAAGTCGACGCGCTTGAACGCACCGCCCGCGCCCACCTCGACGAGGAGCCCCGGCTGGCCCCGCTCCGCCGCAGCGCCGCCGACATCAACGCTGCGCCGCCCGTCGCCTGCGCGCAACCGGACTTCGACGACCGCGGCTGGCGCACGCTCGACCTCCCGCACGACTGGGCGGTCGAGCTGCCGTTCAACCCGAAGGCGCTCCGCAATCACGGCTACAAGAACATGGGCGCCGGCGTCGGCGCGCAGAATTCCTGGGAGGCCCTCGAGATGGGCCAGAGCGCGCAGGCCCTCGGCGGCGTTACCGGCAACACCATCGGCTGGTATCGGCGCAGCTTCGACCTGCCGGCGGGCGACGCGGGCGGCGCCCTCTGGGTCGAGTTCGACGGCGTGTATCGCAACTGCCTCGTCTGGTTCAACGGCCGCTGCCTCGGCCGCAACGTCAGCGGTTACAGCAGCTTCAAGTTCGATCTCGCGCCCTACGCCCGCTTCGGCGGCCGCAACACCCTCGTCGTCCGCGTCGACGCCACGCGCACCGAAGGCTGGTTCTACGAGGGCGCCGGCATCTACCGCCACGCCTGGCTGGTGAAGACGCCGCCGCTGCACGTGGCGCACTGGGGCACTTTCGTATCGACCACGCTCGCCCCCGACGGCGCCGCGACCGTCCACGCGCAGACCACCCTCCGCAACGACGGCGCGCACCTCGCCCGCGGCGTGCTCGTCTCGCGCGTGCTCGACCCCACCGGCCGGCCCGTGGGCGAGACGACCTCCGCCGAGTTCACGCTCGCCCCGGGCACCGAAACGGAAGTCGCCCAGTCGCTGCCGGTCCCGGCCCCGCAGCTCTGGTCGCCCGAGACGCCGCACCTCTACCGCCTCGTTTCCGAAGTGCGTCCGGTCGACGCGGCCGCATCGAGCGCGTCCGTCTCCGCCGCGCTCGACCTTTACGAGACGACCTTCGGCATCCGCACGATCCGCTTCGATCCCGCGCAGGGCTTCCTGCTCAACGGCAGGAAATACGTCATCCGCGGCGTGGGCGTGCATCAGGACCACGCCGGCGTCGGCTCCGCCGTGCCCGACGCCGTGCAGGAGTTCCGCATCCGTCGCTTGAAGGAAATGGGCGCGAATACCTACCGCACCGCCCACCACCCGCACTCGCCCGCCATCCTCGAAGCGTGCGATCGCCTCGGCCTGCTCGTCGTCGACGAGAACCGCCGCTTCGACACCACGCCCGAGACGCTCAGTCAGGTCGAGCGGCTCATCCGCCGCGACCGCAACCACCCGAGCGTCGTCCTCTGGTCGCTCGGCAACGAGGAGTTCCGCGACCGGATGCAGGGGGAGCCGTGGGGCGAGCCGATCGCGCGCACCATCCAGGCGCTCGTGAAGCGCCTCGACCCCACGCGCCCGACGATGATGCCGATGAACGGCGACTGGGGAAAAGGCTTCTCGCACATCGTCGACGTGATGGGGTTCAATTACCTCAAGCTCGGCGACGTCGACAAATTCCACGCCGATTTCCCGCACATCCCCGCGATCAGCAGCGAGGAATCGTCGGCGGTGTCGACCCGCGGCATCTACAGCGACGACCGCGTCCGCGCCTACGTGGCCGCCTACGCCGACAAGGTCCCGTCGTGGGGCTCGCGCAACGACCAGTGGCTGCCCTTCTTCGAGGCGCGGCCCTGGGTGGCCGGCGTGCTGATGTGGGCCGCCTTCGACTGGCGCGGCGAGCAATGGCCCTACGACTGGCCGGCGATCAACTGCCAGTTCGGCGTCATGGACACCTGCGGTTTCGCCAAGGACAGTTTCTATTTTCTCCAGGCCTGGTGGTCCGGCCGCGACGTGCTGCACCTGCTGCCACACTGGAACTGGGCCGTGCGCGACCAGGAGCCGATCGCCGTCCGCGCCTACACCAACGCCGACGAGGTCGAGCTGTTCCTCAACGACCAGAGCCTCGGCCGCAAATCCGTGCCGCGCGGCGGCTACGTCGAGTGGCCCGTCGCCTACCAGGCCGGCACGCTGCGCGCCGAGGGCTACCGCGCGGGCCAGCGCGTCAGCTCCGCGAAAGTGGAAACCACCGGCCCGTCCGCCGCGCTCGTGCTCACGCCCGACCGCGCGACGCTGCGCGGCGACGGCGAGGACTGCGCCCTCGTCACCGTCTCCGCCCGCGACGCCGAGGGTCGCACCGTGCCGACGGCCGGCGACGCCGTGGAGTTCGAACTCAGCGGCCCGGGCCGGATCATCGGTGTCGGCAACGGCGACCCGTCCTGCCACGAGCCCGACCAGGGCCGCCGCCGCAGCCTCTTCAACGGCTACGCACAGGTGATCGTGCAAACCACGCAGGCCGCCGGCCCGATCGTCCTCACCGCGCGCGCGCCGGGCCTGCCGCCGGCGCGTTTCACGCTCACCGCGGCGCCGGCCGCGCCGCGCCCGGCCGTGCCCTGAGCCCCCTCCCTCTACTTTCGTCCCCTTCGTTTTCATTTCTCGATGACCCGTCACGAAATTCACACCGACTTCGTTGTCGTCGGCGGCGGCCTGGCCGGCGTCTGCGCCGCGATCGCCGCCGCGCGCAACGGCGCCCGGGTCGTCCTCGTCCAGGACCGCTCCGTCCTCGGCGGCAACGCCTCCAGCGAGGTCCGCATGCACGTTGTCGGCGCCGACGTCCACGGCCGCCGCCCCGGCGCGCGCGAGACCGGCTTGATCGAGGAATTCCGCCTCGAGGACGCCTGCCGCAATCCGCACCGCAGCTACTCGCAGTGGGACCTGCTCCTCTACGAGAAGGTCGTCGCCGAACCGAACATCACCCTGCTGCTCGACACCGTCTGCACCGGCTGCGTCACCGCGGACAGCGGCGACGGCCCGCGCCGCATCGTCGCGCTCGACGCGGTCCGGCACTCGACCGAGGACGCCTTCACGCTGCACGCCCCGGTCTTTGCCGACTGCTCCGGCGACGGCCGCCTCGGCGCCGAGGCCGGCGCCCTCTTCACCGTCGGCCGCGAGGCCAAGGCCGACTACGGCGAGCCGCTCGCCCTCGACGTCGCCGACCGCCAGACGCTCGGCAGCTCGATCATGTTCACCGCGCGGCGCCACGAGCGCCCGCAGCCCTTCCTTGCCCCGGCCTGGGCCCGGAAGTTCCAGAAGCACGAGTTCCGCCTCCGCCCGATCGAGGGCTTCGAATACGGCTACTGGTGGGCCGAATGGGGCGGCCAGCTCGACACGCTGAAGGACAACGCCGCCATCCGCCACGAGCTGCTGCGGATCGCGCTCGGCATTTGGGACTACGTGAAGAACTCCGGCGAGCATCCCGACTCCGCCCACTGGGCGCTCGACTGGGTCGGCACCGTGCCCGGCAAGCGCGAGTCGCGCCGCTTCCTCGGTCCCCACGTGCTCACGCAGCAGGACCTCGAGGCGGCGCGCGAGTTTCCCGACACCGTCGCCTACGGCGGCTGGCCGCTCGACCTCCATCCGCCGAGCGGCATCGACGCGATCGACGAGGCGCCGTGCCGCCACGTGCACCTCAAGCACCTCTACCCGATCCCGCTGCGCGCGCTCTGCTCGCGCAACGTCGGCAACCTGCTCTTTGCCGGCCGCAACATCAGCGCCACCCACGTCGCCTTCGCCAGCACCCGGGTCATGGCCACCTGCGCCGTCATGGGCCAGGCCGTCGGCACCGCCGCCGCGCTCTGCGCCGCCGCGGCGCCGCGCTCGCTCGCGGCGCATTTCACCGGCGCCGAGGCCGCGCGGCTCCAGCAGGCGCTCCTGCGCGACGACGCCTTCCTGCCCGGCTGCCGCAACGCCGATCCGCGCGATCTCGCCCGCCACGCCGCGATCAGCGCCTCCGACGCCACCGCCCGCGGCGCGGCGGCGCAGGTCATCGACGGCGTCACGCGCGAATTCTTCCCCGGCCTCGGCCCGTGGGCCGACGGGGCCACCCACCGCTGGGAATCCGCCACCCTGCCCGCCTGGATCGAGCTGGCCTGGCCCGAGCCGCGGGAGATCGCCGAAATCCACCTCACCTTCGACTCCGGCCTGCAGCGCGAGCTGACCCTGAGCGCCAGCGACGCCACCACGCGCAAGATCGTCCGCGGCCCGCAGCCCGAGCTGGTCCGCGACTACGCGCTGCAGCTCGACGACGCCCCCGCGCTCGCCGTGACGGACAACTACCTGCGCAAGCGCGTGCATCGCCTCGCCCGCCCCGTCACCGCCCGCCGGCTGCGCCTGACGGTGCACGCGACGCACGGCGTCGACCACGCTCGCGTGTTCGAAATCCGCGCCTACGGTCCCCGGGAATCGTGAACATGCCGCGTCTCGTCCGTCTCTCCGCCCTCGTCCTCAGCCTCCTCCTCGGCACGGCGACGACGCACGCGCTCGACGCGTCGCACCCGCGCGGAGGCTGCCCGCACGTCGCGGCCACCGCGGCCGCCACGGGCGAGCTCCGCGTCGTTTTTCTCGGCGGCAGCATCACCGCCGCCGAGGGCTGGCGGACGCTGACGACCGAGCGGCTGCGCCAGCTTTTCCCGGACGCGAAAATCGTCGCGACCGACGCCGGCCTGCCCGGCACCGGCTCCGATCTCGGCGCCTGCCGCGTCGAGCGCGACGTGCTGCGCCACCGACCCGACCTCGTCTTCGTCGAGTTCGCCGTCAACGACGCCAGCACGCCCCCGACCGCGTCGAGCAGACCGTCGAGGGCATCGTGCGGCAGGTGAAGCGCGCCCGGCCCGGCGCCGACCTCTGCTTCCTCTACACGATCTCGACGCCCGGCCTGCCCGATCTCGAGGCCGGCCGCTTCCTCCGGCCGCCGCGGCCATGGAGCGCGTCGCGGCGCACTACGGCATCCCGTCGCTGCACCTCGGGGTCGCGGTCGTCCAGGCCGTCGCTGCGGGCCGCATGGTCTTCAAGGGCACCCCGGCGGACGGCGAGCGGGCGTTCTCGCTCGACGGCGTCCATCCGACCGCCGCGGGACACCGCCTCTACTTCGCGCAGATCGCTCCGTTCCTGCCCGCCCTCTTCCGCGGCCCCGCCCCGGCCGCCGCGCCCCTGCCGCCCGCGCGGCAAGCCGCCAACTGGGAACGCGCCGGCCTGCAGGAGATCGCCCCCGCGCTCCTCCGCGGCGAGTGGACGCCGGTCGCGGCCGACGACGCGAACCTGCGCGGCGTGACGAAGGCGCTGCTGCCGCCGACGTGGCGCACGGCGACGCCGGGCGCGGCGCTCGAGGCCGAGTTCACCGGCACCCGCTTCGGCCTGCTCGGCATCGCCTCGCCCGACAACGGCGAGTTCATCGTCACCATCGACGCCTTGCCGCCGGAGCGCGCGACCTTCTTCGACGCCTACGCCAGCCCCACGTTCTGCCGCGTGACCAAGTGGTTTTCCGCCCGCGAACTGCCGCCCGGCCGGCATCGCGTGCGCATCGAGCTGGGCGCCGCCCCGCTCGACAAGGCCGCGATCAAGGCCCGCGCGGGCAAGACGCTCGAACCCGCCGCCGCCTACGCTCCGCAGCGCCTGACGCTCAGCGGGCTGCTGACGGTCGACACCGCGACGCCATGAGTGCCGCCCGCACTGCGTCATTGCCCCGCGGCGGCGCCGCGACTGAATTCGTTCAGCCCATGACGCCTCCCCGCCGCTGCACGATCAAGGACATCGCCGCTCACGCCGGCGTCGCGGTCTCCACGGTCTCCTACGCCCTGCGCAACCACCCGAGCATCCCCGCCGCCACGTGCCGGCGCATCCAGGCCGTGGGCGAGAAGCTTGGCTACCGCCCCGATCCGCAGATCTCCGCGCTGATGGCGCACATCGGCCGCGGCCGCGCCGTGCCGTCGTCCGGCCGCATCGCCCTGGTGTGGATGCAGGGACGGCGCGCGGCGACGCGCTCGGAGGGCTTCTTCGTGCAGATGCGCGACGGCGCGGCGGCGCGCGCCCAGCTGCGCGGCTACCACCTCGAGGAATTCTGGCCCGACGAGGACCGCCTCAGCGGCGCGCGCCTTTCCGGCATCCTCCGCGCCCGCGGCATCCAGAGCGTGATCTTCTCGCCCAGCATCGAGGGCGTCGCCGCCGATTACGCCCTGGGCTGGGAGCATTTCGCCTGCGTCGTGCTCGGCCACGCCCGCTGGCCGGTGGAGCTGCACCGCGTCGCGCACGACCACTACCACGCCGTCTGCGAGTGCCTGCAGCGCATGACGGCCGCGGGCGTCCGCTCGCCCGCCATTGTCCTCACCGAGGAGATCAACCAGCGCACCGACAGCGCGGTGAAGGCCGCGTTCATGACCCATCACCCCACCGAGGCCCGCGCGCGCGGCCTGATCTACGCGCTCGACCAGCGCGGCGCGCGGTCGTTCTCCAGCTGGCTGCGCACGCACGAGCCCGACGGCGTGCTGCTGCTGCGCCGCGAGATGTGGGACGAGATCGAGTCGCCCCGGCTGCGCGAGCTCCGGGCGGCCGGCCGGGTCTGGTGCGCCAACTGGCAGGCCGACGACCCGCTGGCGCTGCCCGGCATCCAGCAGCGCTACGACCTCGCCGCCCGCGCCGCGGTCGACCTCGTCACCGGCCTCGAGCAAAGCCGCAGCCTCGGCCTGCCCGACCACCCGCAATGCGTGCAGATCCGCGGCGACTGGCGCGAGCACGGCGCCGCCGTCGGGCGGCGCTGAACAGTTTCAATGCCGCGGTCCTTTGCCCGCGCCCTCCGCGTCCGTTCGCTCCCTCCCACCCCGCCGCCGCTCATGACCGTTCCCCGCCCCAGCCGCCGCAGCTGGCTGCTGCTCGCCCTGCTCTTCGGCATCGGCCTGCTCAACTACCTCGACCGGCAGACGCTCTCGATCCTCAAGGCCACGCTCAAGGGCGAGCTCGGGCTCACCGACATCCACTACTCGTGGCTGGTGACGGCGTTCATGGGGCCCTACATCGTTTTCTACATCGTGAGCGGGCGGATCGTGGACCGCTTCGGCACCCGTGCCAGCCTGGCCGCGTTCACCGGACTCTGGTCGCTCGCCAACGTCCTGAGCGGACTCGCCAGCGGCTTCGGGCAACTGGCCGCGGCGCGCGCGTTGCTGGGAGCGGCCGAGCCGGGCGCGTTCCCGGCGATCCAGCGCGTGATGATGACCTGGTTCCCGAAGGAACGGCGGGCGTTCGCGTGGAGCCTGCTCAGCCCGTGCACGACGGTCGGCGCCATCCTCGCGCCGCCGCTGGTCGCGGCGCTGACCGGCGGGTGGAGCTGGCACCTGGCGTTCATCGTCCCGGGAATCGCCGGCCTGGCGCTCGCGCTGGTGTGGTGGGCGGCGGACCGTGACCCGCCGCAATTCGCCGGCGAGGCGGAGAGCGTCGCCGTGCCGGCGCCGCTGCGCGCCATCCTGCGCGACCGGCGCGTGTGGCTGCTGCTCGCCGCCCGCGCGCTGACCGATCCGGTCTGGTATTTCCACCTCTTCTGGCTGCCCGGCTACCTCCAGGAACGCCTCGGCGTGTCGCTGCCCCAACTCGGCTGGATCGGCTGGATTCCCTCGTTCGTCGCCTCGGCCGCGGTGATGGCGACGGGGCGCACGACGGACTTCTTCGTCGCGCGCGGCCGCTCGCCCGTGCGGGTGCGCGTGACGATGTTCGCCCTCGCGGCGGCCTTCGCGCCGGTGGGCGCGTTCACGACCTTCGCGCCGTCGGTGCCGTGGGCGCTCGTGCTCATCTCGCTCGTGGCGGTCGTCTGCCAGATCTGGTTCTTCGGCCAGGGCCTGCTCGTCGCCGACGTCTTCCCGAAAACCTCCGCCGCCACGATCGCCGGGCTGCTCGGCGCCGTGGGCGCCAGCGGCGGCCTGCTGCTCAATCTCGCCGCCGGCCCGCTGATCGAGCGCGCGGGCTACGTGCCGGTGTTCGTCGGCCTCGCCTGCCTGCACCCGCTCGCCGCCCTGATGCTCTGGCGGGCGCAGCCGCGGCTCGTCGCCGTCCCGTCCGCATGAGCCGCCCCGCGCTTCTCGCCCTCGCCGTCCTGGTCCTCGGCACCCCGCTGCCGGCGGCGACCGAAACCGTGTTTCACGTCGCGCCGGCTCCCGTGGGCGACGACGCGCACGACGGCAGCGCGGGTGCGCCCTTCGCGTCGATCGACCGCGCCCGCCAGGCGGTGCGGGCCCGCCTCGCCGCGCCGGGTCCGCGCGGCGACCTCGTGGTCGAGATCGGCGCCGGCACCTACGAACTGGCCGCCCCGCTCCGCTTCACCAGCGAGGACTCCGGCCGCGACGGCCAGGCCGTGGTCTACCGCGCCGCCACCGGTGCCACGGTGGTGCTCAGCGGCGGCCGGCGCATCACCGGCTGGACGGTCGAGCGCCCCGGCGTGGCGAGCGCCGCCGTCGGTCGCGACGTGGAGTTCCGCCAGCTCTGGGTCGACGACCGCCGCGCCATCCGCGCGCGCACGCCCAACGCCGGCCGCACGCTGAAACTCGCCTCCGAGAAGCAGGCCGACGGCTTCGACCTGCCGCGCGAGTGCCTGGCCGGCGTCACCGTCCGGCCGAACGAGGTCGAGCTGTCCGTCCTGATCGCGTGGATGCACAAGCGCCTGCGCATCGCCCGCGTGACCGCCGGCGGACAACCCGACACGCTGCGCGCCGTGATCGCCGAGCCCGAGTGGGACGCGGTGACGAAGCAGCCCCAGGGCGACCGCGTCTATCTCGGCCGCAGCTACTGGCTCGAGAACGCGCCGGAGTTCCTCGATGCGCCGGGCGAGTTTCATCTCGACCGTTCGCGCGGCGTGCTGCGCTACCTGCCCCGCCCCGGCGAAGATCCCGTCCGCGCCACCGTCGTCCGGCCCGCACTCGAGAGCCTCGTCGTCCTGGACGGCCGTCCCGAAGCGCCGGTGCGGAATCTCCGCTTCGAGGGGCTGACCTTCGCCTACACCGGCTGGACGCGGCCGGATCGCGCCGGCTTCGTCGACGTGCAGGCCAACTCGCTCGTGCCCGCCGATCCTGCCGCCGCCGTCGATGCGCGCTACCGGCACAACCAGCGCAAGGACCGCGTGCCCGCAGCCTTCCAGGCCTTCACCGCCGACCGGATCGCGATCCGCGGCTGCCGTTTCCAGCACCTCGGCGGCACCGGCGTGATGTTCACTCACGGCGGGGACGACAACGTGATCGAGGGGAACTCGTTCTTCGACCTCGCCGCGGGCGGCATCGAGCTCGGCGAGGACGCCGCCCGCCCGGATTCGCCGCGGCTGTTCCCCCGGCGCAACCGCATCGCGAACAATTTTCTCACCCAGATCGGGGAGGACTACTTCGGCTCGGTGGCGATCCTCGGCTACTACACGGAGGCCTCGGTCATCGCGCACAACGAGATCGTCGCCGTCCCCTACACCGGCATCAGCCAGGGCTGGGGCTGGGGCAACCCGCCCGCGCCGGCCGAGTCGCGCGCCAACCGCATCACGCACAACCTCGTGGCGAACTACATGCGCCGGCTCGACGACGGCGGCGGCATCTACACCACCGACGCCCTGCCCGGCTCGGAGATCGCCCACAACGTCGTCGTCCACATGCGCCCGCCCGATCCCGACACCAAGGCCGGCGGCGCGCTCTACCTCGACCAGTTCACGAGCGGCGTGCACGTCCACGACAACGTGGTGCGCGACGCCATCCGCTGGCTCTTCATCTGGAACCCGAACATCCGCGGCAACCGGGTCGAGGCGAACTACGCCGACACGCCCGCCTGGCGCAAC
This sequence comes from Oleiharenicola sp. Vm1, assembly GCF_047777955.1. Classification (GTDB taxonomy): domain Bacteria; phylum Verrucomicrobiota; class Verrucomicrobiia; order Opitutales; family Opitutaceae; genus Didemnitutus. Next base: position 1,637,735 of record NZ_CP180537.1, on the reverse strand, counting down.
GACGGGGCCGACAACTTCGTCGAGCCCGCGCTCTCGCTCGATTCGCCCGCCGCCGCGGCCAAGGCCGGCGCGCTCCAAGCGGCCGCCGGCATCGAGCCGGCCTTCGCGGCTGCGCGGAATTTCACGGCGGCCACCGACCTCGTGCTCGACACCACCAGCATGACGTTCCAGACGCTCCGGGGCCCATGGACCGCGGCCGAGCCGGCGGCGCGCCATGCGCCGAGCATCCTGGCCTCGCCCGCGCCCGGCGCCGCAGCGCGCTGGCTGCCGGCGCTCCCGCGCCGCGGCCGCTACGAGGTCAGCGTGTGGTGGCACGCCGGCAGCGCCGCGGGGAACGCGCGCATCACGCACGCGCAGGGCGAATCGATCGTCCCGATCGCGGGCGAATCCGCGACCGGCTGGATCGTCCTCGGGCAGTTCCCGTTCGAGGCCGGCGCCGGCGCGCAGCTCGAACTGACCCGCGGCCCGGGCCCGGCGCCGGAGCCGCTGCGGCTCGACAGCGTGCGCTTCCGACTCGTGTCGGAGCCTGCTGCGCCCTGACCGGGCAAGCAAAAGGCCGATTCCGACAGGAACCGGCCTTAAAGTGGCGGGATGGACGGGACTCGAACCCGCGGCCTTCTGCGTGACAGGCAGACGCTCTAACCAGCTGAGCTACCACCCCGTGAGGGACGAAAGAGGCCGAAAAGTAGAATCGGCGTTCCCCTAGTCAAGCGCCGTTTGGACTTTCTTCGGCAGAAATTTTTCGCAGCGCCTGCAGGGCGGCCTCGCGGTCGGCCTCGATCTGTTTCCGGAGCTCGTCGACCCCGGAAAACCTCCTCTCCGGGCGCAAGAAGCGCAGCCAGCGCACCGTCACGCAGTCGCCATAAGTCAGCGTCGTGGGGGTCAGCACATGCACTTCCAAGCGGGCGACGGTCGCTCCGGCCTCGACGGTCGGGCGGAGGCCGTAGTTGGCCACGCCGGGCTGCATGCGCCCGTCCGGCCCGCTCACGGTGACGAGGTAGACGCCGTGACGCGGCGCCAGCCCAGGCTGCCAGGCGATGTTGAGCGTCGGGAAGCCGAGCGTGCGGCCGAGCTGCCGGCCCTGCTCCACCGGGCCGGTGGCGAAATACGAGTAGCCGAGCAGCGCGTTCGCCGCCTCGATCTCACCCGCCGCGATCAGCTCGCGGATGCGGCTGCTGCTGATCGGCGCGCCGTTGTGGTTCAGGCGCGGGGCGCTGTAGACGGCGAACCCCGCCTCGCGCGCGGCGGTGATCAGCGTCGCGGTGTCACCCTCGCGGCCGCGGCCGAAGCGGAAGTTCTCGCCGACATAGACCGCCTCGAGGCCGGGGAAGGCGCGCCGGAGCAGCGCCACGAATTCGCGCGCCGTGGTGGCGGCGAAGGCGAGCGAGAACGGGTGCTCGACCACGAAGTCCAGCCCGAGCCGGCCGAGCAGCTCGCGCTTGATCTCGCGCGCCAGCAGCAGCGGCGTCGGCTGGTCCGGCCGCAGCACGGCGCTCGGATGCGGCCAGAAGGTCAGCACGCCCGCGAGTCCGCGACGGCGGCGGGCGGAGTGGACGGCGGCCTCGATCACCGACTGGTGGCCGAGGTGCACGCCGTCGAACATGCCGATGGCGAGATGAACCGGGCCGGCGGGCAGCGTCACCCGCTCGAGCGAGTCGAACTGCCGGGGCGCGTTCACGAATGGGCGATGCGCGGCGCGGCCTCGTGGATCGGGATGAGGCGCTTCTCCAGCTCGGGCAGCGGCATCGCCTCGAGGTCGGCGAGCGGCGCGCATTGCGCGATGGTGAACTTGCCGCTGCCGGTGCGGCGCAGGCCGGAGAGATGCGCGCCGCAGCCGAGCTTCTCCCCGAGGTCGCCGGCGATCACACGGACGTAGGTGCCCTTCGTGCAGGCGAGGCGGAAGGTGAGCTTGGGCGACGCGAAGCCGAGCAGGTCGAACGCGGCGACGCGGATGAAGCGCGGCTCGCGCTCCACTTCCTCGCCCTCGCGCGCCTTCTTGTAGAGCGGCACGCCGCCGATCTTCACAGCGGAGAACATCGGGGGCGTCTGGTATTGGTCGCCGAGGAAGCCCTTCATGGCGTCGCGCACCTGGTCGTCGGTGAGCGGCGGCACGGGGCGCGTCTCCATCACCTCGCCCTCGGCGTCGAGGGTGTTGGTCTTGGCGCCGAGCGTGATCTCGCCCTCGTAAACCTTGTCCTCGCTGATGAGGTATTGGGAGATCTTGGTCGCCTTGCCCACGAGCATCACCAGCAGGCCGGTCGCCAGCGGATCGAGGGTGCCGGCGTGGCCGATGCGCTGGATCTGGAATTTCCGCCGGAGGCGGTAGACGACGTCGTGGGACGTCATGCCGGTGGGCTTGTCGACGAGCAGGACGCCCTCGACTTCTTTGGGAGGACGGAGGCTCATTTTTTGAGGGCGTCGACTTCCTGCAACCGCCGCGCGAACGCGGCGACGAGTTTCGGATAGAACGAGGAAAGCGTGTCGGGGAAGTTCAGGCCGGCCGCGCTGGCGTGGCCGCCGCCGTTGAACTGCGCCGCGATGGAATCCATGCGGTAGACTGCGTCCTGGGCGCGGAGGCTGGCCTTGATCACGCCGGGGCGCTCCTCGATCAGGGCGCCGATGGCGACGCCGTCGAGCGAACGGGCATAGTCGACCAGCCCCTCGGTGTCCTCGACCGTCGCGCCGGTCTGCTCGAAGATGCCCTGCGGCAGGATGCCGATGCAGACGCGGCCGCCGCACTCGAGCTTGAGCGAACCGATGAAATGCTGGAGCAGCTTCAGCTTCCCGAGCGACTCGCGCTCGTAGAGCTCCTGGCCGGCCTGGGCGGGGTTGGCGCCGCGCACGAGGAGCTCGCCCGCGAGCGTGAAGACGCGCGGCGAGGTCGAGGCGAAGCGGAACTGACCGGTGTCGGTCATGATGCCGGTGTAGAGCGCCTGCGCGGACACGGCGTCGATCGGCAGGCCGGCGTCGAGGAAGAGGCCCGTGAGCACCTCGGCGGTGGCGGCGCTCTGCGTGTCGACGAAGTTGTGGCGGGCGAAACCGGTGTTGGACAGATGATGGTCGAAACACCCGAAGGCGTCGGCGTAGAGCGCGCGGGTCTTGTCGCCGGCGCGATTGTGGTCGGCGCAGTCGGTGAAGACGGCGAGACGGCCGTCGTGCTCGATGTGGTCGCGCTGGAAGAGCGGCGTGTCGCCGAGCAGGAACTTGATCCGGCGCGGCACGGGGTCGGGATTGATCGCGATGGCGTCGATGCCGCGGGCGCGCAGCACGCGCGTCAGCGCCACCTGCGAGCCGATGCAGTCGCCGTCGGGGCGCTGGTGGCCGATGACCGCCACCCGCTGGCCCGCGAGCGCCTGCAGGAACGCGGCGAACCGGGCCTGGAACTCGGGATAGTGGCTCATTCGGGCTTCTTCCCCTGCCGGTCGATCTGGTCGAGCAGCGTCTCGATGCGCACGGCGCGCTCGCCGGAGGCGTCGTGGTGGAAGGTCAGTGTCGGCACGTGGCGCATGACGACATTCTTGGCGACGACGCCGCGGATCTCGGTGAGCTTGGAGCGCAGCCAGCGGCCCATCTTCGCGATCTCCTCGGGATCGGAGCCGACGACGGAGTAGTAGATCTTCGCCTCGCGCAGGTCGCCGGTGACGTCCGCGCCGGAGATGGTCAGGCGCGTCGCCTCGCTGGTGTAGCGCTTGCGCAGGTAGGCGCTGATTTCGCGCTGCAGCAGCTCGTTGACGCGGAGAAGTCGGTTGCTCATGGCAGGCTGGCGGGATGGGACCGAGAGCCGAAGGAGGTGCGGCGCCCGGTTAGAGCGACGCGCGCACCTTCTGGATCTCGAAGCACTCGATCTTGTCGCCGGGCTGGTAGCCGTCGAAGCCGTCGAGGCGGATGCCGCACTCGAGGCCGGCGCGGACCTCGTTCGCGTCGTCCTTGAAACGACGGAGCGTGCCGACCTTGCCCTCGAAGATCGACTCCTTGCCGCGGCGGACGCGGGCGGAGATGTTGCGGTTGATCTTGCCCTCGGTGACGAGGCAGCCGGCGACGAAGCCGTGCGAGATGGGGAACACCTGGCGGACCTCGGCGACGCCGAGCTTGTTTTCCTTGAGATCGGGCTCGAGCAGGTCGGCCATCATCTCCTTCACGCGGTCGCCGAGTTCGTAGATGATGTTGAAGTGCTCGATGGTGACGCCGTGGTGCTTGGCCAGCGGCGTGACGCCGTTCTCCTGCTTGGTGTTGAAACCGATGATGACGGCCTTCGCGGCGCTGGCCATGAGGACATCGTTCTTGGTCACGATGCCGACGTCGGCGGCGACGACGTCGAGCTTCACCTTGTTGCTCTTGATGCCCTCGAGGACGCTGCGCACCGCCTCGACGGAGCCGTAGACGTCGGACTTGAGGACGACCTTGAGGACCTTCTCCTGCGTCGCAGCGATGTTGGCGAAGAGCGCGTCGAGTGACGTGTCCTTCGGCGCGGCGGCGGCGGTGACGGCTTCCTTCTTGAGCAGGTGCTCGGCTTCCTCGGCCGCCTTCTCGGCCTCGCGGGCGTTCTTCACCGCGGTGAATTTCATGCCGGAGTCCGGCGTGCCGGACCAACCGATGACGCGCACGGGCGCGGACGGCGGGGCTTCCTTCACGTTGGCGCCAACGTCGTCGAACATCGCGCGGACCTTGCACCAGTGCGGACCGCAGACGAGGGCGTCGCCGACGCGGAGCGTGCCGCGCTGGACGATGACGGTGGCCACCGGACCGCGGCCGACCTCGACCTCGGACTCGATGACGACGCCGCTGGCCTCGGCCTTCGGATTGGCCTTCAGGTCGAGCACCTCGGCGTTGAGGAGGATGTAGTCGAGCAGTTCGGTGATGCCCTGGTTCTTGATCGCGGCAACGGGGACGGTGATGACGTCGCCGCCCCAGTCTTCCGGAGCGATATTGCGCTCCTGCATCTGGCCCTTCACGCGATCGAGGTTCGCGCCCTTCACGTCCATCTTGTTGACGGCGACCATGAGGTTGACCTTGGCGTTCTGGGCGTGCTTCAGCGCCTCGTCGGTCTGCGGCATGAAGCCGTCGTCGGCAGCAACGACGAGCACCGCGATGTCGGTGACGTTGGCGCCGCGGGCGCGCATGGCCGAGAAGGCCGCGTGGCCGGGCGTGTCGAGGAAGGTGATCTTCTTGCCGTTGTGCTCGATCTGGTAGGCGCCGATGTGCTGCGTGATGCCGCCGAACTCGCCGGCGGCGACGTTGGCCTTGCGGATGGCGTCGAGCAGCGAGGTCTTGCCGTGGTCGACGTGGCCCATGATGACCACGACCGGCGGACGCGGCGCGAGATTCTTGATGTCCTCCTCGCGTGCCTTTTCTTCGCGGGACTTCTTCTCTTCTTCCTTCTTAACGGCCGGGCTGACGGGCTGCTGTTCGCCGCGGTGTTTGATATCGAGGAGGAAGCCGTGTTTCTCGGCGAGCTTGTTGGCCACCGCTTCGTCGATCGACTGATTCATCGATGCGAAGATGCTCATCTCCATGAGCTCGGAGATCAGCTTGAACGGCTTCAGCCCGAGCGCGACGGCGAAGTCGCGGACGATGATCGGCGGCTTGAGGTGAATGATCTTCACGCCACCCTCTTCCGTCACGGTGACGGACGAAACGGCGGGCGCGGCCGGCGGCGCGGGCGGAGCCTTGAAAGCGGGCGGCGGCGGCGGAGTCGCGGGCGACGCACCGGGGCGCGCGACAGGCGCCGGCGGAGGCGGCGGCAGGCTCGGCGCCTTCGCGGCGGGCGGGGGCGGCGGAGTCGGCGCGGCCTTGGCAACCGGCGGCGGTGCGATCGGCGCGGGCGCGGGCTTCGGCGCGGCGACGGGCGCGGGTGCGATCGGAGCGACGGGGCGCGGCGCCAGCGGCGGCGGCGTGGGGGCGGCCTTGAAAGTCGGCGGCGCGACGACCGGCGGCGGAGCCTTCGGCGCGGGCGCGGCGGGCACCACAGGAGCCGGCGCAGGCGCGACCGGAGCGGCGGGGGCGGCGGGCGGCGGATTTGCGGCGGCGGCCGCGGCGGCCTTCGCAGCGGCGGCGGCTTTCGCGGCCTCCTCCTTCTCGCGCGCGACGTCCTGTGCAGTCTTCACGAAGACACCGGCAGGCAGTTTGACGTGAGGCGTGGCGTCGGCGGCAGGAGCCGGCGCAGCCTCGACCGGAGCGGACGCGGCCGCGGCGGCGGCCTTGCCTCCCCAGTGGTTCTCGATCTCGTCGTAGTAGATTTTGCTGACGGTGCTCGAGACCGACTTGGTGTCCGCCGAGACGTAGCCCTGCTCCTTGAGCCAGGAGAGCATCTCCTTCGGCTCAACGTCGTATTTCTTGGCGATCTCGTGAATGCGGGCGCTCATTAAGTCGGTGTCAGTAAGATGGTGGTGGCGTGGCGGGTGGAAAACGGATCAGGCGGAAGCGCCGGAGACCTTGGCGATGACGCCCTGTGCCTCCTCGGCGGAGAAGCCCATGTCGACGAGGTCGTTTGCCTCGACGCCCTCGAAGGCGGCGGGCGAGTTGATGCCGTTGGCGACAAGGCGCTCGGCGATCGAATTCTCGAAGCCGAAGGCGCCGACGAGGGCGCCGATGGCCTGCGCGCGCGGATCGGAGGCGGTGGCCTTCCATTCCTCGATGTCGAGGCGCCAGCCGACGAGGCGCGAGGTGAGGCGCGCGTTCTGGCCCTTGCGGCCGATGGCGACGGCGAGATCCTCGTTCGCGACGCGGACGAGCATACGCTTGTTCTTTTCGTCGAGCACGATCTCGCGCGGCACCGCGGGCTTGAGGGCCTCGACCAGCATTTCCTTCGGGTCGGCGTGATACGGGATGATGTCGATTTTTTCGCCGCCGAGCTCGCGCACGATGCTCTTCACGCGCGCGCCGCGGGCGCCGACACAAGCGCCGACGGGGTCGACTTTCGGGTCGGTGCTGGTGACGGCGATCTTGGTGCGATAACCCGGCTCGCGGGCGAACGCCTCGATCTTCACGGTGCCGTCGGCGATCTCGGTGACTTCGAGTTCGAAGAGGCGGCGGACGAATTTCGGCGTGGCGCGGCTGAGGATGACCTCCGGGCCGCGGCTGGAATTCTCGATCTCGAGCAGGAAGCAGCGGATGCGCTCGCCCGGGGCGTATTCCTCGCCGGGGACCTGCTCCTTGCCGGGCATGACGGCCTCGGCCTTGCCAAGGTCGATGAAGAGGTCGTTGCGCTCGCGGCGGCGCACGGTGCCGCTGACGATGTCGCCGACCGAGTCTTTGAAATCGTCGTAGATGCGCTCCTTCTCGAATTGGCGGAGCCGCTGCATGATCGCCTGGCGCGCGGTTTGCGCCGCGATGCGGCCGAGGTAGGAGGGATCGATTTCCTTCTCGATGACGTCGCCGACAACCGCACCGGCCTTGAACACCTGCGCCTTCTCCACGTGGATCTGCGTCTTCGGATCGGAAACGGAATCCGCCACCTTCATGATCGCCCAAGCCTTCAGCTTGCCGTCCTTGGGGTTGATCTCGATCTTGAGCTCCTGACCCGAATTCACGCCCTTCAGCGCCGCCGTTTTGATGGCGTTCACAATGGCGGAGATCATATCGGCACGGGGGATGCCTTTCTCCTTCTCCATGTATTCGAGGACGGACAGGATTTCGCTGCTCATGATGGTTGGTGTGGTGGGAAAAAAAAGGCGGGACCCGAAGGCCCGCCCACTTGTGGAAAGTGAACTTGAGTGAGCGCGCAAGGTAGCTGTCGCAACCCGCCGTTGTCAAGCGCGCCGCCTGTAGCGAGCTGACAGGCACTTACACGTTAAATTCTCGATCGATCAGCCAACCCAACAGGCCCTGCGCGACCCCATGGCTCAGCGGGTGGTCGCGCGCGCCGGTCACCGCCAATTTCCGCAGGCCGCGCCGGACGGCATCGGGCAGATCGCCACCGAACCAATGGAACCAGAAGACCTCCCCTCCCGGGCGCATCTGCGTCGCCGCGAGCAGGGGCAGAAAGCCGTCGCACAGCAGCGTGTCCAGCCGCGGCCCGGCGACGGCCTCCGCCACCACCTCGCGAAGCAGGCGTTCGCGCCAGCGCCCGAACTCCCCGCGCGGCGCACGTAGGCCGTCGTCACGTCCGGCAACAGGGCCAGCACGGGCAGCGCCTCGCCCCACCCCATCAGGCGCTGGGGCCAGTTGGGAACGCGCGCGGTCCACTGGCGGTATTGCGCGAGCCGGGCGCGCGGGTGATTCGCCGGGCGCACGCCGTGGTGCTGCCAGCCGGTCACGGCGGCGAGCGCGGCGTCGGCCGCCAGTCCGTCGCGCCATGCGGCGAGCGGCCAGCGCTCCGCCGCCGCCAGCATCGGCACGCGGTTGTGGCGGTAGCCGAGGATCTCGAGCGCGGCGTGATGCGCCGCGCCCTCGAAGCCGAGCTTCGCCACCCGCTGGCGCGCGCTGGCGACCTTGGTGCGCCAGCGCCGCTCCGCCCGTTCCTGCAGCCGCGCGCGCAATTCCGCCAGCGGGAGATTGGCCAGCGCCTCGAGGCGCCGCCACTCGTCGCGCGCGGTGAGCACCTCCAGCGCGTCGTCCGCCGCATATTCCTCGAGGTCGCGGTGCAGGAGCGGCAACAGCACCAGGGCGGGGATTTCCGCGCCGTCCCGCCGGCGCTGCGTCCGCGCCCCGGGCGGCGGCGGAAACAGGAGCACGTGCAGCACCACGCCGTCATACGCCGGGTTCTCGGCGTGGCCGTGGGCGGTCCAGTCCTGGGCGTGGAAATGCACTTCGACGTCGCCGCACACCTCGCGGCCGTCGACGCGCAGCCGCGCGTGCCGGAAATCCGGGCCGCCGAGCAGATTCCAGCGCCCGGGCGAGACGATCTCGAGCGCGCGGCCGTCGGCGAGCGCCGCCTTCGCGCCGGCGAAATCCTGCTGCAGCCAGATCTTCTGCACGACGCGCTCGTGCATCGTGAACGGGCCGTAGAGCCCCTGCATTTCGGCGACGCTGAGTTCCGGGGAGGCCATGGCGCGATGCCGCCGCGTGGCCCCCGCGCGGACGAGTTGCGGGCTGGACACTGCGCAAAATCCGCCAACGCTGCCAGCGCATTTCTCGCTCCCCCGGAAGGGTGGCAGAGTGGTCTATTGCGGCGGTCTTGAAAACCGCTGAGGCGCAAGCCTCCGGGGGTTCGAATCCCTCCCCTTCCGCCAGCTCCGCATGGCTTCTCCCACCGCATTCATCACGGGCATCACCGGACAAGACGGCTCCTACCTCACTGAACTGCTCCTCGCCCGCGGCTATGTCGTGCACGGTCTCGTGCGCCGCGCCAGCCTGTTCAATCGCTCGCGCATCGAGCACCTGCGACTCGATCCCGCCATCGGGGGCAAGACGCTGTTCCTCCATTACGGCGACCTCAACGACACCACGTCGCTGCGGCGGCTGTTCCGCCGCATCCGCCCCGGCGAGGTCTACCACTTCGCCGGCCAAAGCCACGTCGGCCTCAGCTTCGAGATTCCGGAGGCCACCTGCCACGAAGTCGGCCACGGCACGCTCGGCCTGCTCGAACTCCTGCGCGACCAGGAACACCCGGTGCGCTTCTATCACGCCTCGAGCTCCGAGGTGTTCGGGGCCCCGGCCACCGCCCCGCAGAACGAGGACACGCCGCTTCGCCCCACGAGCCCTTACGGTTGCGCCAAGGCCTTTGCGACCAACCTCTGCCGCGTCTACCGCGAAGCCTACGGCCTCTTCATCTGCAACGGCATCGCCTACAATCACGAATCGCCCCGTCGCGGCGAAAACTTCGTCACGCGCAAGATTTCACTGGCGGCGGCGCGCATCGCCCGCGGCCGGCAGCACGAGCTCGTGCTCGGCCAGCTCGACGCGGCCCGCGACTGGGGCTACGCACCCGAATTCGTGGAAGGCATGTGGCACGCGCTGCAACGGCAGGAGCCGGACGACTACGTCTTCGCCACCGGGGAAAGCCACACCCTCGCCGAGTTCATCGACGCCGCCTTCGCAACCGTCGGCCTCGACTGGCGGCGCTACGTGCAATTCGACGCGCGCTACGTCCGCCCGATCGAACCCGTCCGCCTGGTCGGCGACGCCGCGAAGGCCCACCGCCTGCTCGGCTGGACGCCGCGCACGAAGATGGCCGACCTCGCCCGCCTCATGGTGCAAGCCGACCTCGCGCTGCTCGACGGAGCCGAGCCGGCACGCTGAAGGCTCGACGCGCGCCCGACGAACCGCGACCCTATCGCACCTCCGATGAGAACCGCGCCGCTCTCCCGCCGCCAAGCCCCCGGGCGCCGCTCGCCCTGGAGTCTCTCCCAGCGGCTCGCCGCCCTGGCGTGGGATTGCGCGTGGACGCTGCTCTGCCGCTGGACGCCGAAACCGCTCAATCCGTGGCGGCTGCTCGTCCTACGCGTCTTCGGCGCGACGATTTCCGGCCGGCCGTTCGTGCACCAGCGCGCGCGCATCGCGATGCCCTGGAACGTCGAGCTGCACGACGCCGCGTGCGTCGGCGACCGCACCAACCTGTATTCCCTCGACCGCATCACGCTGCACGCCGGGGCGCTGGTCGCGCAGGAGGCCTACCTTTGCACCGGCACGCACGATGTCGCGGACGCCGAGTGGCCGCTGCTGACCGCCCCGATCGTCGTCGGCGCGCGGGCGTTCGTCGGCGCGCGGGCGTTCGTGCTGCCGGGCGTGACCGTGGGCGAGCGCGCGGTCGTCGGCGCCATGAGCGTCGTCACCCGCGACGTGCCCGCCGGCGCGTGCGTGCGGGGCAATCCCGCCCGCTGAAACCGGCACCCGACAAAAAAACGCCAGCCGCGACGGCTGGCGTGAGACGAAGTCGACTGACGCGGGGCCTCAGTCGTTGCGCCGGCCGCCGGCGAGCAGCAGCAGGATGTGCAGCAAGCTGCCGAGCGAGGCGACGAACGCGGCCACGTAGGTGAGGGCGGCGGCATCGAGCGTCTCGTGCACGCCCTCCATCTCGTCCGCGCCGACGATGCCGAGGTTGACCAGCTGGGCCTTGGCGCGCCGGCTGGCGTCGAACTCGACGGGAAGCGTGACCAGCTGGAACAGGCAGATGACCGCCAGCGCCACGGCGCCGAGCATCAGGAACATGCCGCCGGCCTTGGAGGCTCCGAGCACGATGCCGAGGATGATGAGCAGCTGCGAGGCACCGGAGGCGATCTGCGTCGCCGGCACCAGCGTCTGGCGGACCGTCATCATGGCATAACCCACCTTGTGCTGGATGGCGTGGCCGGCCTCGTGCGCAGCGACGCCAAGCGCGGCGAGACTGGTGCCATCGTAGTTGTGCTCCGAGAGGGCGAGGCGGCGGTTGGCGGGATCGTAGTGGTCGGAGAGCTCGCCCTCGACGCGGACGATCTCGACGTCGTGGATGCCGGCGCTCTCCATCACGGCCGCCGCGGCCTCGCGGCCGGTGATGCGGCCGCGCGAGGGGATCTCGACGTTCTTGCGGTAGGCGCTCATCACGCGCATCTGCGCGTAGAGACCGAACAACATGGGAACGATGATGAGGACAATCCAGATGGTCATGGCGGAAAAGGTTCGGGCTAAAATCCGTGGCGCGCCGGATTTTTCCAGTGAAATTTGCGCCGCTGGAAACGGCGCCGGGCCCGTGTAATCCTACCAGCGGAACGCGGCGGCGAGCGCCCACTGGCGCGGCGACGCCGGCACCGCGGGCACCTCCTGGAAGCCGGAGTTCCAGAGGTTGTCGACCAGCACGGAAAACTCCCAGCCGCGCCACGCGGGCGGCAGGTAGTAGAGACCGGCCGAGGACAGCAGCGCCCGGTCGCCGCCGGTCACACGCAGCACGTTCGGTGACTGCACGCGATACTCGTTGTCGCTGCGCAGCTCGAGGCCGCCGCCGATGCGCCAGCGCACCGCGGCCGTCGCGCGGTGCTCAGGAAAGTTCAAGGCATAGAAACTCGCGTCCACCGGCGCCGCCCCATAGTCGCTGCGCTTGTGCAGCCAGGCGTAGCCCAGCGTCACGTCGACCCGGGAGCTGCGATGGATCGCGAGCGCCTCGAGGCCGTCGGTCGTGGTGTCGACCGGGTTCGCCGTGCGGGCGACGACGCCGCGGCGAAACGTCCAGTCCACCAACCCGTCATCCCAGCGGCGGAAGACCGCGGCTTCGAACGACCAGCCGCGCCACTCGGCGGCGGCGGCGAGCTCGAGGTTGCGCGCGCGCGCGCGACCGAGGTCGGGGTTGCCGCGGAAGAGGCCGGCGCCGGGATTCGAGTTGAGCGCCGTGTAGGAGGGAAGCTGCGTCGTCTCGGCATACTCGAACCGCACGCGGCGTCCGCCGTCCGCGCGCCAGTCGAGCCCGGCGAGCGGCGACCACGCCGAGCCGTCGCGGTCCGAGTGGTCGAACGTCGCGCCGGCACGGGTCAGGAGCTGGCCCGCACCGAGGGGACGGGCGAGTTCGGGAACCAGTGCGGCCTTGGCGAGCGTGCGGTCCCGGAAGCGGCCGAAGGTCAGGGCGGTCGACTCCAGGTGGTCGCGCGACGCGTCGACCGAGTAGCGCACGGCCGCATCGGCCAGCTGCACGCGGCCGGCGAGGTCGACGCCGCGCAGCCAGGTGGTGTGCTGGAACGGGTTGGAGGCGCCCGGCACGGCGCGGTTGAATTCGTAGTCGTCCTTGTTGCGCCGGTAGAAGGCGGCGGCGTTGAACTCGTTGCCCTGCGCATCGCGCCAGGCGTGATTCACCAGGGCGAGCACGGTCTGGAGGTTCTCGGTTTCGTTGAAACCAAACGGCGTGTAGAGATTCGGCCAGCCGAAGAATTTCCGCTGGTAACCGACAAAGGCGTCGGTCTGCGCCTGCGCCGTCCGCCACTGGAGGCGGCCGTTCGCGCGCGAAAAATCGTGATCGCCGAACGGCACGGCACCGTCCGCGCGGGACTGGGCCACGGCGAAGTCGGCGCCGAGCACGTCGCGTTCGCCCACCGCGCGGGTCGCCGCCCCGTAGAGCGAGCCGCGGCGGTAGGCGTTGGCGCCGGTGGCGACGCCGACCCGCCCGCCCGCCCGCACCGGGCTCCACGCGTAGCTCACGGTGCCGGTGCCGGCGTTGAAGCCGCCGGCGGCGTTGTCGAGCCCGGTAAGCACCGCGGGCGCCCCGAGCATCTCGGGCGCGATCGGAAGTTCGAAGAAGTAGTGGCCGGTCTGCGGATCGGACAGCGCGGCGGCACCGATGCGCACGCCGGTCGCTTCGAACACGCCGCCGCGAATGCTGACGTCGGCCTGCGCCTCCGCGAAGTTGCGCGCCTGCACGTCGACCCGCGGCTCATAGCGCAACGCCGAGACCGGCATGGCCAGCGTGCCCGCCGGCTCGTCGTTGGCCACGCGGGAGTCCTGGACGACAAAGTCCGGCAGGCGCGCCTGCGGACCGTCGGCCTCCGCCGCCCGCATCGACGCGGCGGCGCCCGCTCCCAGGAAAAGCATGGCGCCAAGGGGCGCCCCGATCGTGTTTCTAAATTTATTCATGCCGCTTAACAGAAAAGTGAAAAAGAAACCGCTGCGGGATTCCACAGCGGCAGGAATGGGCGGGAAACGCGGACGGCTTACTCGCCGTCGTTGCCGATGGCCTCAACGGGGCAGCCTTCGAGGGCTTCCATGCAGAGGGCCGTTTCTTCCTCGGTGGTCGGCTGCTTGTGGACGAAGGAATAGCCGCCTTCGTCATGGCGCGTGAAAAAATTGGGCGCCGTCTCGCGGCAAAGATCGCAGTCAATGCACTGCTGATCGACGTAGAACTTGCCCGGGGCGTTCTCCTTCCACTTCTCTGCTTTGTTAGCCATGCGCGCATACAAGAACGTTGATCAGGCATGTCAAGCGGCGCCACAGCCACTGTGCGGGAACATCGCGTCATGCGGCGAGCGCGCGTCCGACGTGGGGCTTGTATTTGGATGAGGCTGGCGTAATTTGCGGCCGATGCTTTCGGACCGTTCTTACATGCGCTCAGACTACCCGCGCGAAACCACCTCCGCGCTGACGTGGCTGTTGAGCGCGGTGATCGCCGGATCGGTCCTGCAGTTCGTCTTCCAGCTGCTGCTGCACAGCAGCGCGCTGCAGCAGCTCTTCGCGCTGTCGCCCGCCGCCCTGCTCCAGGGCAAGATTTGGACGCTGCTCACCTTCAGCTTCCTTCACGCCAACATCCTCCACCTGGTGGTCAACGCGCTCGGCCTGTTCCTGATCGGCCGGGAAATCGCGCCCATGCTCGGTTCGCGCGGCGTGGTGCAATTCAGCGCCGCGGCCTCGGTGCTGGGCGGCCTGCTGTGGTTCGCCTGCCACTTCTGGAGTTCGACCCCCACCTCGCTCGTCGGCGCCTCCGCCGTCGTGGCGGGCATGTTCGTGTTCTTCGCCTGCGTCGCCCCCGAGCGCGAGATCACGTTTCTGCTCTTTTTCGTCCTGCCCCTGACGCTGCGACCGAAGATCGCCGCGTGGATCCTTCTCGGCATCAGCCTCCTCGGCCTGCTGCTGAACGAGTTGCCTGGCGGCACGCTCGACGGCGGCATGGGCATCGCGCACTCGGCGCACCTCGGCGGCATGCTGGCCGGATGGCTCTACTACCGGTTTTTCTACGCCAACAACGGCTGGGATCGTGCGGCGGGCAGCCTCTTCCGCCTCCCCTCTCTTCCGCGTCGCGCCAAGCCCGCCGCGGCCGCCCCGGTGCCGCCCGCGTCGATCGCGCCGACCGGCCCGGCCGACCTCCGCGCCGAGGTCGATCGCATTCTCGACAAGATAAATTCGCACGGCTTCGGCGCTCTTACTGAGCAGGAGAAACGCCTGCTCGATGACGCGAAAGACCTCCTCAGCCGCCGTTGACGCCCTCAAGCCACACCCGCCCGCGCCGATGGTAAACCGTTGGCCCACCCGCGGGCGCCTCGTTTTCCGCGTCCTTCGCCGCACCCCACCCGCACTTCACCGATTTAGGAAACAAACCTCCGCCCCGCGCGACTAACTCCTCCTCATGCGATTTCCACGCTTTCTCCGCGTCGCTCTCTGGCTGGCCGCCGTGCCCGTGGCCTTCGCGATCACCGATCGCGACTACACCACGAATCCCCTCATGCAGAATGAGGTGCGCACGTTGAAGGAGATGCTCAATTACGTGCATTTCAACCGCAACGGCCTGCGCTCGGAGGACTACCCCAAGCTGGTGACCGACTACATGGCGTTTCTCGACCCGCAACGCCTCTACTTCACCGCCAGCGACGAGCAGTCCCTTCGCCGCCTCTACGGCCCCAGCCTCGAAGACAGCATGGCCATCAACGGCAACATCGACGCCGCCTTCCGCATCTTCGGCCTCTTCGAGCAGCGCGTCCGCACCCGCGTCACCTGGGTGCACGCCCAACTCGCCAAGGACATCGATCTGACCACCGACGAGACCTACACCATCGATCGCTCCAAGGCTCCCTGGCCGGCCGATCAGGCCGCCGCCGACGATCTCTGGTCGCGCCGCCTCAAGGCCGAACTGATCAACGAGCTCCTCAACAAGAAGACCGTCGAGGCCGCCAAGGCCACGATGGCGAAGCGCTTCGACCGCTTCCTCAAGAACACGACGGAGGTCCAGCCCTCCGAGATCGAAGCCCGTTTCCTCACCGCGTTCACCCGCCTCTACGACCCGCACTCGTCGTATTTCTCCGCCGCCGACCTCGACGACTTCAACGTCGACATCAACCTCCACCTTGTCGGCATCGGCGCCGTGCTCACCGTCGACGAGGAGGGCTACTGCAAGATCGTCAGTGTCGTCCCCGGCGGCCCGGCCGACCTCACCGGCAAGGTGAAACCGAACGACAAGATCGTCGCCGTGCAGCAGGACGGCCAGGAGGCCGTCGACGTCGTCGGCATGCGCAACAAGCAAATCGTGCAGATGATCCGCGGCGCCAAGGGCACCAAGGTCACCCTCTCGATCATCCCCCAGAAGGCCGTCGACCAGTCCAAGACCGAGTCGGTCACGATCGTCCGCGACGTCATCAAGATCAACCAGGCCCGCGCCTCCGCCGAAGTCTACGAAGTTCCGGACGCCAGCGGGAAGATCAGCAACATCGGCGTCATCACGCTGAACTCCTTCTACGGCGAGAATGGCGGCGACACCGACGAGGCCAACCGCGCCTCCGCCAGCAACGACGTCGCCGAGCTCATCACCAAGCTGAAGCAGGAGAACATCACCGCGCTCATCCTCGACCTGCGCCGCAACGGCGGCGGCCTCCTCTCCGAAGCCATCAACCTCAGCGGCCTGTTCATCGATCAGGGCCCCGTCGTCCAGGTGCGCGACTCCGCCGGCCGCGTCTCCGTCGGCCGCGACACCAACCGCGCCATCACCTACGACGGCCCGCTCGCGATCCTCACCTCGCGCTTCAGCGCGTCGGCCTCCGAGATCTTCGCCGGCGCCATGCAGAACTACGGCCGCGCCGTCATCGTCGGCGACAGCACCACCTACGGCAAGGGCACCGTCCAAGTCATCTTCGAGATGCAGCACTACCTGCCCCGCCTCGCCCGCGACTACGGCAAGCCCGGCGCCGCCAAGCTCACCACGCAGAAATACTACCTGCCCAACGGCTCCTCGACCCAGAAGAAGGGCGTCACGCCCGACATCGTCCTCCCCTCGATCGACGACTACATCGAGGTCGGCGAAGCCACGGAACCCAACGCCCTCGTGTGGGACGAGATCAGCTCGTCGCCCTTCGAAGGCAAGCCGCTCAACCAGGCCTTCGTCGGCCCGCTCCTCGCCGCCAGCAAGCACCGCCAGGATTCCCTCGAGGAGTTCAGCGTGCTCAAGCAGAACATCGACTGGTTCCGCCAGCGCACGGAGCAGAAGACCGTCTCGCTCAACCTCGAGAAGCGCCGCGCCGAAAAGCAGACGATCGAGGCCACCGGCAAGAAATTCGACGCCGAGTTCAAGGCCCTGCTCACGAAGACCGACTTCAAGAAGCACGAGGTCAAGCTCGACGCCGTGATCAAGAACCCGCCGCCGCCCGAGCCGCCCGTCGTGGCCGACGGCGACACCGACGCGGACGAGGATCACGAGGCGGCCTCGAAGTTCGACGTCCACCTGCGCGAGGCGCTCCGCGTCGTGTCCGACGCCGTCCGCCTCGCCGACACGCCGATGTGGGCCAAGCGCGCCCCGATGCCCGCCCCGACGCTGCCGCGCAGCTGACCCGCGCGACGACTCCTCCCACCGGGCCGGCCTTCGCGCCGGCCCTTTGCTTGCCCGGGCCTACACGCCCGCCAGCACGAAGCGGTCGCGCCCGGTGAGATCCTTCCGCGATTCGACCGACGCGTAACCGGCCGTGCGCATCCAATCGAGCAGCTGCGCGTGCTGCGCGATGCCGGTTTCGCAGATGAGCCAGCCTCCCGGCGCGAGCCGCGTCCGCGCCTCGCGCACGATCACCGCCAGCGCCTCCGTGCCCGCCGGGCCGGACGACAGCGCGTTCCACGGTTCGAACTTCTGCACCTCGGGCGTGGTCTCCCGCGTCTCTGCGTCCGTGAGATACGGCGGATTGGCCACGATCAGCTCGAAGCGGTCATCCGCCGGCAGGGCGGCGAACCAGTCCGAGGGCATGAACGCCACGCGCTCCGCGAGACCGAGCGCCGCCGCATTCTCCCGCGCAAGCGCCAGCGCATCGGGGCTGACATCGACCGCCGTGACGCGCGCCTCCGGAAACAGTTTCGCCAGCGCGAGCGCGAGCGCGCCGCTGCCGGTGCCAAGATCCAGCACGCGCGCCGGCGGCGGCGCGCACTTCTCCTTCGCGATCTCGACGAGCAGCTCCGTCTCCGGTCGCGGGATGAGCGCGCGGCGGTCGACCTTGAGCGTCAGGCCGCCGAACTCCGTCGTGCCGACGATGTATTGCAGCGGCTCGCGTTCGCTGCGGCGCTTCACCAGCGGCCGGATCTTCGCCAGCTCCGTCTCCGCCAGCGGCCGCTCGAACTGCAGGTAAAGCTGCATCCGCTTCAGCCCAAGCGCGTGCCCGACCAGCAGCTCGGCGTTAAGCCGCGGACTCTCGACGCCGTGCTTCTGCAGAAACTCGGTGGAGCGCTTGATGATCTCGAGGACGGTCAGCATCTCACTCCTCGTCCTCGCTCGCGCCGCGGCGCGCGATCACGGGCGCGCCGGTCAGCTCCGCCAGCTTCTCCTCGAACTCCGCGCGCTGCAGCGCCTCGATCAGCGCGTCGAGGTTGCCCTCCAGCACCTGCGGCAGGCTGTAGAGCGTCAGCCCGATGCGGTGGTCGGTCACGCGGTTCTGCGGGAAATTGTAGGTGCGGATGCGCTCGCTGCGGTCGCCGGTGCCGATCTGGCCCTTGCGCTGCGCGGCGTATTTGGCGCGCTCCTCCTCCTCCTTCAGCTTGAGCAGGCGCGAGCGCAGCACCGCCATCGCGCGGGCCTTGTTCTTGATCTGCGACCGGTCGTCGGCGCAGAACACGATCAGACCGGTCGGCTTGTGGATGATGCGCACCGCCGAGTCCGTGGTGTTGACCCCCTGCCCACCCGGGCCGCTGGCGCGCTGCACCGTGATCTCGAGGTCCTGCGGGTCGATCTGCACGTCGACTTCCTCGGCCTCGGGCAGCACGGCGACGGTGACGGTGGACGTGTGAATGCGGCCGTTGGCCTCGGTGACGGGGATGCGCTGCACGCGGTGGACGCCGCTCTCGTATTTCAGGCGCTTGTAGACGTCGGTGCCGGTGACGAGGAAGATCACCTCCTTGAACCCGCCGCGGTCGGAGCCGCTCGAGCTCATCGGCTGCACCTTCCAGCCGCGGCCTTCCGCGTAGCGGACAAACATCCGGTAAAGATCCGCCGCGAACAGGCTCGCCTCGTCCCCGCCGGCGCCGGCGCGGATTTCCATGACGGTGTTGCGCGAGTCCGACGGCTCCGGCGGGATCATCGCGCGCAGCACGGACTCGTGCAGCGCGGCGCGGCGCCGCTCCAGATCCGGCAGCTCCAGCTCCGCCAGCCCGCGCAGCTCCGGGTCGGCCTTCGGGTCCTTGAACAGCGCGCCGTGTTCCTCGATATCGCGGCCGAGCTTCTCGTAGGCGCGATACTCGTCGACCAGCGCGCGCAGGCGCTGCTGCTCGCGCGTGACGTCGGCGGCGCGCCGGGCGTTCGCGTAGAACGACGGCTCCGCCATCTGCGCGTCGAGTTCGTCGAGGCGGTGCTGGAACGGGAGGATGTCGGGCAGTTGATCCATGCGCGCGGCACGGGGAAGAAATTGCGAATTGCGTCAGCCGCAGCGGGCGGCTTGCGTCGGAAGCCAATCAGGCGCGGCTCGCGCCGCCTAGTAAAACTTTCCTGCGATGGCTTCCCCGCTCTTCACTCAAAACATCGTCGCCTGCATCTGGGACTTCGACAAGACGCTAATTCCCGCCTACATGCAGGCTCCGCTGTTCAAACGCTACGGCGTGGACGAGCAGACGTTCTGGTCGGAAACCAACGCCCTGGCCGAGAACTACCGCCGCCGCGGCTACCACATCTCGCCCGAGATCAGCTATCTCAACCACCTGCTCACCTACGTCCTCGCCGGGCCGATGGCCGGCTTGAACAACCAGGTGCTCCGCGACTGCGGCCGCGAGATCAAATTCTACCCCGGCCTGCCGGAGTTCTTCCAGTCGTCGCGCGAGTGGGTGAAAGCGCGGCCGGAGTTCCAGAAGCACGAGATCGTGCTCGAGCACTACATTGTCAGCACCGGACTCGCCGAGATGATCCGCGGCAGCGCCATCGCGCCGTTCGTCGACCACATCTGGGCCTGCGAATTCATCGAGAACCCGCTCCAGCCCGGTTTCCTCCGGCAGAAGGAATTCCCCCTCGAGGCCGCCGCGGAGATCGCGCAGATCGGCGTGATGATCGACAACACCACGAAGACGCGCGCGATCTTCGAGATCAACAAGGGCACGAACAGGAACGCCGCAATCGACGTCAACGCCAAGGTCTCGCCCGAGGACCGCCGCATCCCGCTCCAGAACATGATCTACATCGCCGACGGCCCGAGCGATGTCCCGAGCTTCTCCGTCGTGAAAAAGGGCGGCGGCAAGACCTACGCCGTCTACAACCCCGCCGTCCGCGCCGAGTTCGAGCAGAACGACCGCCTCCGCCAGGCCGGCCGCATCGACCACTACGGTCCCGCCGACTACACCGCGGGCAGCCCCACGACCAACTGGCTGCACCTCCAGATCGAGAAGATGTGCGAGCGCGTCGTCGCCGACCGCGAAAGCGCCGTCGCCTCCCGCGTCGCGCGCCCGCCGCGGCACCTCAACTCGCCCGAGGACGAAAAAGACCGTCCGCTCGCCGAAGCAGACCAGCTTCCTCGAGTAACCTCCGCGCGGCGGCCCGCCGCCGCGCCCCCAAAAAAGACGCCGCCCTTGCGGACGGCGTCAGGACTATGGCAAAGAAAAGGGGACGCGCTCAGTGGATCAGCGCGAACCGCGGCGCCGCCACGCTGCTGAAAGTGAACATGGCCTTCGGTTCGACCTGCACGGTCGGCATGTCCGCCGGCACCGGGATCTCGACCGTGGCGACCGCCACCGGAGCCGTCTTCTCGGCCAGCGCCGCCGGCACCGTCGGGTTGTAGAGCGGCTCGCTCGTCGCCACCACGAAGCGCGGCGTCGCGTCGGCCGAGGTGTCGAAAGCAAACATCGCTTCCGCCGGCGCGGACGGCGTCGCCGCGACCGCGGGCGCCTCCGCGAGCGCCGCCTGACGTTGCGCGCGCTGGCGCTCCACTAGGTTCTGCACGCGCTGCGCGTAGGCGTAGCTCACCGCCGGCACGCGACCGGCGCGCACGGCTCCCAGGCCGCAATTCCAGGCGAGCGCGATATTGAAGGGGTTCGGATCGATGCCGGCGTCGCGCAGGCCATCGGCGATCCATTCGTAGTGCCGCACGGCCACGGCGTCCGCCTGCGCGCGCACGATCGCCTGGCTGAAGGGCGTGCGCGTGTGCAGCCGCCACGTCTGGGGCAGGAACTGGTATGGCCCCAACTCGCCGCGCGAGCCGGGCCGCGTGTGGTTCGTGGGATTCTCCACCCAATTGATCGCGCGCAGCGTCTCCGCGCGCTCGGACGCGCCCGCAAAGGGCAGCGCGAGCGCCACGGCGCACAGCGTGAGAAGGAATTTTCGGGAGGTGGTCATCACAGGGACGTCGGCACAAAGTCTGTGAATCTCCCCCTGACAAGCGGCTTTTCGGGGGGTGCCATTTACAACCTGCGCCGCGCTGTCACGGGGTTTACAACAGCCCGCGCAAAGCACTTTCCCGGTGCGTTGGCCGTGGGACGCTTTTGCCTAATCGCTCGGAGCGAAATTTCTTTTTCCGGGCCGCGCGCGTGTCATCGGACGCACCGCGCACCCCGGCCGCGGGAGGGATCGGGCCGGAGCGACCGGCCCCTTGACGCTGGGCTCCGCTCAGATCAGCCGCTGGATCGCCTCGCGGCCCGCCTTGCTGGCCACGACGAAAATATGCCGGCCGTCACTCCACGCCGCGGCGCTGGCGCCCTCGTGGTCGGTGAAACTCGGCGCGAGCTTGGCGGCGAGCTGAGGGAAGTCCGCCGCGCGCGCCACGTAGCAGTGGAACCACTTTCCCTCGCGCTTGAAGCACACCTCAAGCAAGTCGTGCCCCTCGAAACGGACGGTGCGGCAGCCGTTCGCGCGCAGTGCGGCGAAGTCGATCGGCACGCCCCCGCCGAGCCGGCGGTCGGCCTGGCTGAGCATGGCCTGCAACTCGACGGCCTCCGGGCCCTCCTTGCCCTCGTGCGACTGGTGCATCGTGTCGCTGATCGCGAACGCCGCGATCTGTTCGGCCGAAACGGTCGCGGGCCAGAACGCGATCCCCACCGCCAGCAACAGGGCGAGGCTGGCGGCCAGCGCCATCGGCACCGGGCTGCGCCACCACGTGGCGCCCGCGCGCGGCGGCTGGCTGACCTTCACGCCGGCGAGAATCGACGCCCGCAGGTTCTCCGGCGGCGTGACGCCGCCGAGCTTCGCGCACATCGCGCGATCGAAGGCCTGTTGCGCCAGGAACCATTTCTCGAGCGCCGGGTCCTGCTTCGCCTGCTCGAGCGCGGCGCAGAAAGTGGCGTCGCCCGCATCGGCGCCATTCGGCCGGTAGGCGTGGAGAACGAATTTTGCCTCCTCGTTTTTCATGAGAGTTTCCTCGCGGTGTTGCCGAAGGGCACGACCTTGCCGCGCGCGGCTTCCTTGCGCGCGAGCGCGGCGCGGAGCTGGGATTTGCCGCGCGACAGGCGCGACATCACGGTGCCGATCGGCACCTCGAGCGCATCGGCGATTTCCTTGTAGGCCAGCTCCTCCAGGTAGAAGAGCGTGAGCGGCACGCGGTAGACCTCGTCGACCTCCTGCAGGGCCTCGACGACCAGCCCCGCGTCCATGCCGGTCACGAGGTCGACCTCCGGCGCCGCGGGATCGTTTTCGCCCGGCGGCAAATCCTCCAGCGCCGTCACGTGCTCGGCACGGCGGCGGCCGCGGAGGAACTCGCGGTAAAGCGTCGTGAACAGCCACGACTTGGCCTTCGCCTCCTCGCGCAGCTGGTCGCCCTTGCGCGCCCAGATGAAGAATGTCTGCTGGGTAAGGTCGCACGCATCCGACGAGTTTCTCGTCAGGCTGAGGGCAAAGCGGTAGAGCGGCGCGTAATGCGCGTCCACTAGCTGCGTGAAGGCGTCGCTGGGCATCGGTGGAGCGTGGGAGCCGCTGCAGCGTGCTTTATTCCCGGCTTTCGCGCAATCGCTCCCTTGCCACTGCCGCGCTTCTGCCTACTGCTCACCCACCGCCATGTCGCACACGGTCATCGCCATCCACGCCGGCACGAAGCCGGAGTTCTACGCCGCCTTGCACCGGCAGCTCGAAGCCGTCCTGCACGGCGAGCGCGACTGGGTGTGCAACCTGGCCCAGACCTCCGCGCTGCTGATGCAGGCGCTGCCCGACCTGAACTGGGCGGGTTTCTACCTGCTCAAGGACGGCGGCCTCGTCCTCGGCCCCTTCCAGGGCAAGGTCGCCTGCGTGCGCATCGCCATGGGCAAGGGCGTGTGCGGCACGGCCGCCGCCCGCCGCGAGAGCGTCGTGGTGCCGGACGTCCACGCCTTCCCCGGCCACATCGCCTGCGACAGCGCCTCGAACTCCGAGGTGGTCGTCCCCCTCCTCCACCGCGGCCGGCTGCTCGGCGTGCTCGATCTGGACAGCCCGAGCCTGAACCGCTTCGACGCCGAGGATGCCCGCGGCCTCGAGCGCGCCGTCGAGATCCTGCTGACCGCCTCCGACGTGCCCTAAGCGCCGAGCTTTTGACGCAACTCGCCGTCGGAAAACAAAAAGCGCCACTCTCGGGACGAGAATGGCGCTCTTAAAGTGGTGGCTCAGGTCGGAATCGAACCGACGACACAAGGATTTTCAGTCCTCTGCTCTACCAACTGAGCTACCGAGCCACTGAGTTGGAAGGGCGAGTAAAAGGGGCGGCGAAACCCGCCGTCAACGGCTTTTTGGAATTTTTCCGGCAGCCCTCAGACCAGCGTTTCGGTGCTCCGGCTGCGCAGGTAGATCGTCTTGTGGTCGAGATCGTGCACGGCCTGGATGTAGCGCACGGTGCGGCTGCGGGCGCGCATCAGGATCGAGTGCGTCGTCGCGTGACGGCCGACCACCTTGACTCCGGGGAGCAGCCAGCTGGAGGTGATGCCGGTGGCGCAGAAGATCGCACCGGGGCCGGTGACGAGGTCGTCGGCATGGAAGATCTTCTTGAGATCCTTGGCCGCGGGATCCTTCGCGATGCGGGCCCGCTCCTCGTCGTCGCGCACCCACATGCGGAGCTGCTGGCCACCGCCGAGCGCGCGGAGGGCCGCGGCCGTGAGCACGCCCTCGGGCGAGCCGCCGATGCCGAGGTAGAGGTCGACGCCGCTGTCGGGCAGCGACGGCGCGATGGCCGCGGTGACGTCGCCGTCGGTGATGAGCCGGAGCGCGGCGCCGACCTTGCGCACGCCCTGGATGATCTTCTCGTGGCGCGGACGGTCGAGCACGACGACGACGACCTCGCGCACGTTCTTGCCGCGCATCTTCGCGATCTTGCGCACGATCTCCTCGACGGGGGTGTCGAGGTCGAAGCGCAGGGCCTTGTTCTTCTCCATCGCCTGCGCGACCTGCGGACCGTAGGCGAGCTTCTCCGAGTAGAACGTCGGGATGTTCACCATCGCGTGGCCCTTCTCCGGCGCGAGCACGCCGGCCATGACCGAGATCGAGTTCGGCAGGCCTTTCGAGATGTTCGTCGTGCCGTCGATCGGATCGAGGGCGATGTTGAACTTCGGCGAGCCGCTCTTCCAGGTGCCGAGCCGGTCGCCGAGGAAAATGCCGGGCGCGTCGTCCTTGATGCCCTCGCCGATCACGACTTCGCCGCGCATGTCGATGTGGTCGAAGGTGCCGTTGATCGCGTCGCACGCGGCGGCGTCGGCGCCCTCCTTGTCGCCGCGGCCGATCCAGTGGACGGCGTTGAGCGCGGCGTTCTCGGTCGCGCGGATGAACTCGAACTCGAGCGAACGCTCCGGGTCGCTCTCGGTCAGGCTGATGCGTTTGGTCAGGGTGGCCATGGGGTGTTGGGTTGGCCGGAGCAAAGCGCAGTCGTCGCGCGCTCGGCAACGCGCCGCCGCCGGCCGCGAGCGACTATTAGAAACCGCTCCCGCCCGGCCAGCCGCGCTCAATTCCGCTCTTCTGGCGGCCGCACGCGGCGGAAGCTGCGCCACAGCGCGAGGTCGTAGAGCGCCTTCAGGCCGCCCGCCACGAGGAACGGTCCGCCCGCCAGCAGCAGCGCCGGCGTCATGAGCCCCGCCAGGGTCGGCGCCAGCGCGGTGCCCAGCTGGCGCGCTGTGCCGGTGACGCCGTTGGCGGCGGACCGCTCGGCCGCGGACACGACGGCGTTCACGTAGGACTGGCGCGTCGGCACGTCCATCTGCGAGATCAGGTGCCGCAGCCACAGCACCGCTGCCGCCCCGCCGAACGTCGGCATCAGCGGGACGAGCATGAGCAGGAAGTTCGAGGGCAGGTGCGTGAACACCATCGTGTTCACCAGGCCGATGCGGCGCGCCAGCGGCACGGCGGCCAGCGCCGACAGGCCCGACAGGATGTTGGCGCCGAAGAACACCGCGCCCAGCGCCGCCTCCCCGCGCCGAAGCGCACGTGAAACCAATACGCCAGGAAGCTCTGCACGATGAAGCCGCCCGCAAACGCATCGAGGGCGAAGAGCGCGCTCAGGCGCAGGACGATGCCACGCGACTCGCGGAGGCCGAAGAGCGCCTTCCCCGTGATCGCGCGCGCCGCCGCGGGCGCCTCCACGCCTTCATCCAGCTGCGCCACCAGCGCGGCGATCACCAGGCCGAGGGCCCCGTAGAGCCAGAACAACGTCGCATAGCTCGCGAGCGCGGACGCGCCGGCGTGCTGCAACGCCTGGCTGAGGAGGCCGGCCGCGAGCGCGCCCAGCGCCGTCGCCGCGTAGCCCGCGAGATTATACCAGGCGAAGAAGTGCGTCCGCCGCGCATCGGGCACGACTTGGGCCAGCCCCGCCTGCTCGACGGCGAGAAAGGGCCCCACCTCGTTGCCGGTCGGACTGATGACGCCGATCGTCGCGGCGAGGAGCAGACCGACGAAGCTGCCCGTGGCCGCCATGAGCGCGCCGCCGCCGGCCATCAGCGCGGCGCCCGCGAGCAGCGCGCGCCGGCGGCCCCAGCGGTCCGCGTGCGTGCTCAGCCAGAGCGAGATCGCGGCGTCACCGAGGAACGTGCCCGTGAGCAGCAGCCCGACCGCCGCCTCGTCGAGCCCGCGCTCGATCAGGTAGAGCACCAGCACGACGCCGAGCAGGCCGTAGGCGAACATCCGCACCATGCGCGCCGCGAAGAGCAGTCGCACGTTGCGCGAGGCGTGGTCCATGCCCGCCAGCCAGCCGCGTCACCGCGCCGGCGGCAACGCTGTTTCCCGTCACCGCGGCGTCAGGACGCGGGCCGGATGAAGAATCCCACCACGCGCCAGTGGCCGTCGGGGTCGGCCATGAGCGTCACGACCTCGTTGGCCTTCACCGCCTCGAAGCCCGTCTTAAACTTCACCACCCAATACTCGCCCTTGGGCGCGCGCGGCAGCTCAGTGGCGAACGTGGCCTCGGCGAGTTCACGCGAGTTGACCAGGCCAAGCGGCTGGCGCACCTGGTTCATCGCATCGACCCACTTCTCCTCGGTGACCGACGCGCGGAAACGCGAGGCGGCCTCCTTCCAGCTCTGGGCGTAGTTGCCCTCGTCGACGAGTTTCAGCCAGGTCTGGGCCAGCTTGGTGGACTCCTCGGCCGAACCGGCAACCTTGCCCTCGGCTCCAAACGCAAACGTGCCAACCAACAGGCACGCCGCGGCGATCAAGTGACGCAACGGGGTATTCATGGCGTGTGTGCGCGGCCACTGATGTCAGCCGGCGCGGCCGAGGGCAAGCAGCGAGACGCGGCGCGCGCGAGCCATCCCCACGCGCCGCAGGCGGGCCGGGCGAGCCGGGCGGGACCGGGGCGCGCCACGTCGGCGCGCGGCCGCGCTCACATCTTGCGGAAGACGAGCGCGGCGTTCTGGCCGCCGAAGCCGAGGTTGTCGCTCAACACGGTGCGGACCGCCGCGGTGCGCTTCACGTTGGGCACGTAGTCGAGGTCGCACTCCGGATCGGGCGTCTCGAGGTTGATCGTGGGCGGCACCTCGCCGGTCTCGATCGTCTTCACGCTGATCACGGCCTCAATGCCGCCGGCGGCGCCGAGCAGGTGGCCGGTCATCGACTTGGTGGAGCTGATCATGACCTTGCGGGCGTGTTCGCCGAAGACCTTCTTGATCGCGAGGGTCTCGAACTTGTCGTTGTAGGGCGTGGAGGTGCCGTGGGCGTTGATGTAGTCGATCTCCTCCGGGCGCACGCGGGCGTCGGCCAGCGCGCGGGTCATGGCGAGCGACAGGCCCTTGCCGTCCGGATCGGGCGAGGTGATGTGGTAGGCATCGCACGTCGCCGAGTAACCGAGGAGCTCGCAGTAGATGCGGGCGCCGCGCGCAAGGGCGTGCTCGAGGCTCTCGAGCACGAGGATGCCCGAGCCCTCGCCCATGATGAAACCGTCGCGGTTCGCGTCGAAGGGGCGGCTGGCCTTCTGCGGGTTCTCGTTGTTCGTGCTCATCGCCTTCATCGAGCAGAAACCGGCGTAGGACAGCGGGGTGATCGACGCCTCGGCGCCGCCACAGACCATGACGTCGGCCTCGCCGCCGCGGATCATGCGGAGCGACTCGCCGATGGCGTGCGTGGCGGTGGCGCAGGCGCTGACGACGCCGAAATTCGGACCGCGGGCCCCCAGCTCGATCGCGACCAGGCCGCCGACCATGTTGCTGATCAGGGCGGGGATCATGAACGGCGAGACCTTGCGCGGGCCGCGCTCGAGGAGGTTCTTGTGCTGGTTCTCGATCGTCCACATGCCCCCGATGCCCGAGCCGATGATGACGCCGACGCGGTCGGCATCCTCCTTGGCCATGTCGAGCTTAGCGTCGGCGACGGCCTGCTTGGCGGCGACGAAGCCGAAATGCGTGTAGCGGTCGTTGCGCCGGACCTCCTTCGGGTCCATGTGCTGCGCCGGGTCCCAGTCGCGCACCTCCGCGCCGATCTGGCAGGTGTAATCCTTCACGTCGAACTGCGTGACGCGATCGATGCCGCACTTGCCGGCCAGGATGCTGGCCCAGAAGTCGGGCACGTTGTGGCCGAGGGAGGCCACGACGCCCAGACCGGTGACGACGACACGTTTATGCGGAGAAACGGTTTCCATCAGCGGGACACAGTGAAAATAAAAAGGCGTTCTACCAGCCCCGATTTTCGGGTGGTAGAACGCCTGGGGAAAGGGGAACTTACTTCGCGGCGGCCTTGGCCTCGATGTAGTTGATGACGTCGCCGACGGTCTGGAGCTTCTCCGCGTCGGACTCCGGGATCTCACCCTTGATCTCGTTCTTGAACTCCTCTTCGAAGGCCATGATGAGCTCGACAGTGTCGAGGGAGTCGGCGCCGAGATCGTCGAGGAACGAGGCCTCTTTGGTGATCTGCTCTTCGTTAACGTTCAGTTGGTTAACGATGATCTGCTTGACGCGTTGTTCGATGGTTTTCTGGTCGGCCATGTTGGAAAGGGTTCGAGGAAGTGTCCGGGATAAAAGGTGGTCAAATCGGCATCACATCACCATGCCGCCGTCAACGGTAAAAACCTGCCCGGTGATGTAGCCGGCTTCCTCGGAGGCGAGGAATGCCACCATGTGCGCGATGTCGGCGGCTTCGCCGAGGCGCTTGAGCGGGATGACGCCCATGAGCTTCTCGCCGGCCTCTTCGGGGAGGCCCGCCGTCATGTCGGTCTTGATGAAGCCGGGCGCCACGGCGTTGACCGTGATGTTGCGCGCCGCGAACTCCTTCGCGATCGACTTGGTGAAGCCGATCATGCCGGCCTTGGCCGCGCAGTAGTTGGCCTGGCCGGGGTTGCCCATGAGGCCGACGACGGAGGTGATGTTGATGATGCGGCCCCAGCGCTTCTGGGTCATGGGGCGGCCGACGAGCTTGGTGAAGTGGTAGCAGCTGGTCAGGTTGGTCGAGAGGACGTTGTTCCAGTCGTCCTCGCTCATGCGGAACAGCAGGCCGTCCTTCGTGATTCCGGCGTTGTTGACGAGGATGTCGATGTTGCCGAACTCGGCCAGCAGCTGTTCGCACGCCGCCTTTACCGCCGCGCCGTTGGCGACGTCGACCGCCAGCGCCTTGGCCTTGCCGCCCGCGGCGACGATGCCGTCGGCGACCGCGCCACAGCTCTCGGCGGACTTGCTCACGCAGATCACCGTCACGCCGTTCTTGGCGAGCAACTCAGCGATGGCTTTGCCGATGCCGCGCCCCGCGCCAGTGACGAGGGCCACACGATTGTTGTAGGTCAGGCTCATAGATAAAGCGGGGGCTTCGTGGCAGGCGCAACGAGGCGGTGCAACAACCAACTCACCGGCCCCGCGCCGGCACGACCAGCGCGCCCGGCGGCCACCCGGCACGCGATTCTTCCGGGCGCCGACAGCTCAGTAGACGTCCCGCATGTAGCGGTGGTCCTTCTTGAGCTGCTTCACGTATTCGGTCGCCGCGGCGGCGTCCATGCCGCCGTGCTGGGCGATGATCTCGTGGAGCGCGGCGTCGACGTCCTTGGCCATGCGCTTGGCGTCGCCGCAGACGTAGAAGCACGCGCCGCCCTGCAGCCAGGCCCAGAGCTCGGCGCCGGCCTGCCGCATGCGGTCCTGCACGTAGATCTTTTCCGCTTGGTCACGCGAGAAGGCGACATCGAGGCGCGCGAGCTTGCCCTGCTGCTGCCAGGCGAGCCACTCCTCCTCGTAAAGGAAATCGGTCGCGCGGCGCTGGTCGCCGAAGAACAGCCAGTTGCGGCCGGTCGCGCCGGTGGCGACGCGCTCCTGCATGAACGCCCGGAACGGCGCCACGCCGGTGCCGGGGCCGACCATGATGACGTCCCGCGCGCCGTCGGCCGGCGGGGCGAAGTGCGAATGCGACACAAAGACCGGCACCGGCGTCTCGTTCACGGCGGCACGGTCGGCGAGGAAGGTCGAGCAGACGCCGTGGCGCGGGCGGCCGTTGGTCTCGTAGCGGACGACCGCGACGGTGAGGTGCACCTGCGTGGGGTGGACCTTGCCGGAGGAGGCGATCGAGTAGAGGCGCGGCATCAGCTTGCGGAGATGATCGACGAAAACCTGCGGCGAGAGGCGCGCGTGAGGGAACTCGGCGAGCAGATCGACGTATTCGCGCTCGGCGAGATACGCCGCAAGCTGCTCCTTGGCCTCGGGCGCGAGCAGGCCGGCGATCTTCTCCTTCTCCGTCGGGTCGGGCGTGCTCGCGGCGAGCGTCTCGAGGATCTTCTTCGTCGGGCCGGCGAGCGCGAGGCGGCGGGTGAGCGCCTCGCGGAGCGGGATGGGCGCCATCAGCTTCAGCATCGCCGGGTTCACCGGCTCGTCGCCGGTGGCGTGCAGGCGCTGGAGCACCTCGGCCACGAGGTCGGGGTGGTTCGTCGGGAACACCCCGAGCGAATCGCCGGCCTTGTAGGTCAGGCCGCTGTCGCCCAGGTCGACGACGAAGTGGCGCGTGTCCTTGGCCGAACCGGGACGGTTCAGGAGGCGGTTTTCCGTCAGGCGGGCGGGAAACGGGTTGTCCTTGGAGAACGTGGCGGGAGCGGGCTCCAGATGCATGCGTGGAAGGGCGTTTTTGCCGGTCGCGACAAGGAGGTTGCAAGCCCGTTCGCTGTCAAATGGCCATCGGTGACGCAAAACGCTGGATCGGCTTTCCTGTTGCCCGGCGCCGCCCGCGCGCCAAACCTGCGCGTTGTGGAACCCGTTCGCATCCAGAAATTCATCGCCGACTCCGGCCTGTGCTCCCGTCGCGCCGCCGAGGCGCTCATCGCGGCGGGCGAAGTTTACGTGAACGGCGAAAAGGCCGAGCCCGGCCGCAAGGTCGAGCCCGGCGTCGACAAGGTCACCGTCCGCGGCAAGCCCGTGCGCTCCACCGCCCAGCCGAAGGTCACGCTGGCCATGCACAAGCCGCGCGGCCTCGTCTGCTCCAACAGCGACCCGCACGCCGAGGACGGCACGATCTTCGACCTGCTCCCGCGCGAGTGGCGCAAGCTCCGGCTCTTCTGCGCCGGCCGCCTCGACAAGGACAGCGAGGGCCTGCTCATCCTCACCACCGACGGTGACCTCGCGAACAAACTCATGCACCCGTCCAACACGGTCGTGAAGCGCTACCACGTGACGCTCGAGCGCCCCTTCCCCGCCGGCAAGGTCGGCCAGCTGCTCAAGGGCGTGAAGGTCGAGAACGAGCACCTTCAGGTCGAGCACGCCCTCCTGCTCAACCCGAACCGCGACAAGCTTTCCACCTCGCTCGACGTCCATCTGCACCACGGCAAGAAGCGCGAGATCCGCCAGCTCTTCCTCGCCTTCGGTTTCCCGGTCAAGCGCCTGCGCCGCTACCAGATCGGCGCCCTGCGCCTGAAAGGAATCCCGTTGCGCGGAGTGAAACAACTTTCTACGAAGGAAATCTCACTGCTCTTCGCGACGCCTCGCGCGATCCCCGACGAGCCCGCGTTCACCGATCATGAAGATTAAACTCCCGCTCCTCGCCCTGGCGCTCGCCACCGCGGCCCGCGTCGCCGCCGACACGGTCGCGACCGACACCGCCGTCTTCCAGCAAGCCGACGCCAAGTCCCCCGTGCTCACGCGCCTCACCGCCGGCTCGACCATCACCGTCGTCGGCGACGCCCCCGCCGGCTGGCGCCGCGTCGAGGTCGACGGCTCGTTCGAGGGCTACTCGCGCAGTCGCGAGATCACCAAGGCCCTCAGCGTCCGCGAAGGCGCCAACATCTACAGCGAGCCCAAGGTCACGTCCGCCGTGCTCACCCTCTCGCAGAAGGGCGACAAGTCCGAGGTCATCGGCCTCTCCACCGGCGACTGGCTGAAGGTCCGCATCGAGAAGAAGCTCCAGGGCTTCATCGCCGTCGGCGCCACCGCCAACCGCCCGAGCGCGACCGCCGCGGCGCCCGTCCCCGCCCCGGCCGCGCCCTACTCGGCCGCGCCCGCCGCCCCCAGCACCGAGCCCGGCCGCCCGGTCCCGATCACCGGCAACAGCGCCGACACGCCGCGCCTGTTCACCGGCATCTTCAGCGTCGCCCGCGCCACGCTCTTCGGCTCGACGCCCGTCTACGACTACCAGCTGACCGACAGCACCGGCCGCCGCTTCGCCTACGTCGACATGAAGCGCCTCGTCCTCACCGAGAAGATCGAGAGCTACGTCGACCTCCAGGTCGTCATCACCGGCACGGTCCGCAACACCGTCGACGGCAAGGACCTCGTGGTCGTCGCCGAGGCGATCCAGCGGAAATAAGACACTCGCGAAACTTCTAGCCGGCGCGCGCGCCGGCTTTTTTCTTTCTCCCATGGAAATCATCGACGGCAACCAGGTCGCGGCCGAGATCGTCGCGGAACTCAAAGCGGAAGTCGCCGGCTACACCGGCCGCAAGCCCTGCATCGCGCTCGTGCGCGTCGGCGACGACCCGGCGTCGGTTTCCTACGTGAAGAAAAAGGAGAAGACCGCCGCCGACATCGGCATCGAGAGCCGCCTCATCTTCCCGCCGGTCACGATCACGCAGGACGAACTTTGCGCGCTCATCGACACGCTCAACGCCGACGCCGGCGTCGACGGCATCCTCGTGCAGTCGCCGCTGCCCAAGGGCATCAACGAGGTCGCCGTCTTCCGCCGCATCGCCGCGCACAAGGACGTCGACGGCTTCCACACCCTGAACCTCGGCAAGCTCGCGCAGGAGGACGAGACGGGCTTCGTCGCCTGCACGCCCGCCGGCATCATGGAGCTGCTCCAGCGCGCGCAGGTTTCCCTCTCCGGCAAGCACGTCGTCGTGCTCGGCCGCTCGCTCATCGTCGGCAAGCCCGCCGCCCTCCTCGCCGTCCAGCGCAAGGCCTGGGCCAACGCCACCGTCACGATCTGCCACTCCCAGACCAAGGACCTGCCCGCGATCACGCGCCAGGCCGACGTGCTCATCGCCGCCATCGGCAAGGCCGAGTTCGTCACCGCCGACATGGTGAAGCCGGGCGTCGTCGTCATCGACGTCGGCGTCAACCGCGTGCCCGACGCCACGAAGAAGACTGGTTACCGCCTCACCGGCGACGTCCACTTCCCGACCGTCTCCCCGCTCTGCGCGAAGATCACGCCCGTCCCCGGCGGCGTCGGCCCGATGACCGTCGCCATGCTGATGAAGAACACGGTCAAGGCCTACCGCCAGAACCGCACGGCCTGAGCCGACCGCACGCTCGGGAGGCGTCGCGCGCACGGCGCTGATTTTTCGCCGCGCGCATCATCCGCCGCGTTTTAGGACACTCTGCGACTTCCGCACATCTTGCGCGAAAGTCGCGCCGCTCGCCTCTGCCGCAGAGCGGGACCATTAGCGGACCTGCGTCGCAGACCAATTCCCGCGCAACAATCCACGCCGGCCCTTGCGCAATCTGCGCCCAGTGAGCCGGGCGCATTCGCGCTACCCTCGGGCGCCAAATCTACCGGCCGGTCCTGACTGAAGCGGACCGCTGGAGGCGGTGCGGGGAGGTCCGGATTGGCACCTCGCCCCTATGTTACTCACGGAAGCCCGCCGCAAACTCGAACGCAAGAAAGCCGCCGCCGCCCCGCGCGGGGACAAGCGACTCGTCATCCTCGACACCTTCATGAAGCGCCAGCAGTTCCGCGGCGACGCTCTCATCGAGGTGCTGCACAAGGCGCAGGAGCTCTACGGATTCCTCGACGACGGCCTGCTGCTTTACGTCGCCAAGGCCCTGAAGCTGCCGCCCAGCCGCGTCTACGGCGTGGCCACGTTCTACCATTTCTTCACCCTGAAGCCGCAGGGCGAGCACACCTGCGTCGTCTGCCTCGGCACCGCCTGCTACGTGAAGGGCGCCGACAAGATCATGGCCGCCATCGAGCAGCGCGCCGGCATCAAGGCCGGCGAGACCACGCCGGACAACAAGCTCTCCCTCCTCTCCGCGCGCTGCATCGGCGCCTGCGGCATCGCGCCGGCGGTCGTCTACGACGGCACCGTCGCGGCCAAACAGACCGCCGAAGGCGCCGTCGCCAAAGTCCAACCCTGGCTCTCCTCCCATGGATCTTAACGACCTTCTCCAAACCAAGGCTCGCGAGCTGGCCGCACGGAAGCCCTACACGCTGCGCTGCTGCCTGGCCGCCAGCTGCCACTCGTCCGGCGCGCCCGCGGTGAAGAAGCAGCTCGAGCAAGCGGTCGCCGCCGCCGGCCTTGCCGACCAGATCGAGGTCCGCGGCGTCGGCTGCCTGCGGCTGTGCTGCCAGGGCCCGCTCGTGCAGGCCGACCCCTCCGGCGTGCTGTTCGAAAAGGTCACGCCCGAGACCGCGGCCGAGCTCATCGCCGAAATCCAGAAGGGCGCGGCGGCCGCCGGTCTCGCCTCCGCCAGCGCCCCCTTCTTCGCCCAGCAGAAGACCATCGTGCTCGCCAACAGCGGCGTCGTGGATCCCGAACGCATCGAGAGCTACATCGCCGCCGACGGCTACCAGGCCCTGCTCAAGGCGCTCACCGAATTGGAGCCGCCAGAAATCGTCGACACGATCGTGCGCAGCGGCCTGCGCGGCCGCGGCGGCGCGGGTTTCCCCACCGGCCTCAAGTGGGGCACCGTCGCCAAGGCGCCCGGGGAAAGGAAATTCGTCGTCTGCAACGCGGACGAAGGCGACCCGGGCGCGTTCATGGACCGCTCGGTGCTCGAAAGCGATCCGCACCGCGTGCTCGAGGGCATGGCCATCGCCGCGCTGGCCGTCGGCGCCACCCAGGGCTACGTCTACGTGCGCGCCGAGTATCCGCTGGCCATCGCCCGGCTCCAGACCGCGATCAAGCAGGCGCGCCAGCTGGGCCTGCTCGGCGCCGGCATCTTCGAGTCGCCGTTCTCGTTCAACATCGAGGTGCGCATCGGCGCCGGCGCTTTCGTCTGCGGCGAGGAAACCGCGCTCATGGCCTCGATCGAGGGCAAGCGCGGCCAGCCGCGCCCGCGGCCGCCGTTCCCGGCCGAGCGCGGCCTGTGGAATTGCCCGACGCTGATCAACAACGTCGAGACCTTCGCCAACGTCGCCCCCATCGTCCGGCACGGCGCGGAGTGGTTCGCGGGCATCGGCACGGAGAAGAGCAAAGGCACCAAGGTCTTCGCCCTCGCCGGCAAGATCCGCCACA
Organism: Oleiharenicola sp. Vm1; assembly: GCF_047777955.1. Lineage (GTDB taxonomy): Bacteria > Verrucomicrobiota > Verrucomicrobiia > Opitutales > Opitutaceae > Didemnitutus. Next base: position 1,602,972 of record NZ_CP180537.1, on the reverse strand, counting down.
CCGGCCTGATCGAGGTGCCGATGGGCACGCCGCTCCGCACCATCGTCGAGGACATGGGCGGCGGCGCGCCCGACGGCCACACCATCAAGGCCGTGCAGACCGGCGGCCCCTCCGGCGGCTGCATCCCGCAGCCGCACCTCGACACGCCCGTCGACTACGAGTCCCTCGGCCAGCTGGGTTCGATCATGGGCTCGGGCGGCATGATCGTGATGGACGACACCACCAACATGGTCGACGTCGCGCGCTACTTCATGGAGTTCTGCGTCGACGAGTCCTGCGGCAAATGCATCCCCTGCCGCGCCGGCACGGTGCAGATGCACCAGCTGCTCACCAAGATCATCGAGCGCCGCGCCACCGCCGCCGACCTCGCCCAGCTCGAGGAGCTGTGCGACATGGTGAAGAACACCAGCCTCTGCGGGCTCGGCCAGACTGCCCCCAACCCCGTCCTCAGCACGCTGCGCTTCTTCCGCCACGAATACGAGGCGCTCCTCCAACCCGAGCCCGCGACCGCCTCACCTCATTGATCGTTGTAGGGCGGGGTCTCCCGACCCCGCCGCATCGCAAGCCCCATGGCGGGGTCAGGAGACCCCGCCCTACAAAGCAACGAGCCCTCACCAGATTCTCCCATGGCTGTTAAAACCCTCACGATCGACGGCCGCCAGGTCTCCGCTCCGGAAGATGCGACCATCCTCCAGGCCTGCCAGGAGGCCGGCGTCAAGCTGCCCACCCTCTGCCACCTCGACGGCGTCTACGACGTCGGCGCCTGCCGCCTCTGCCTCGTCGAGGTCGCCGGCAGCAACAAGCTCCTCCCTGCCTGCACCACGCGCGTCCGCGAAGGCATGGAGATCCTCACCGACACGCCGAAGCTCCGCCACTACCGCAAGCTCACGCTCGAACTGCTCTTCGCCGAGCGCAACCACGTGTGCGCCGTCTGCGTGTCCAACGGCCAGTGCGAGCTCCAGTCGCTCGCCGCCGCCTGCGGCATGGACCACGTGCGCTACGACTACCAGTCGCCCCGCTGGCCCGTCGACCAGACGCACGCCCTCTACGGCATGGACCACAACCGCTGCATCCTCTGCACGCGCTGCGTCCGCGTCTGCTGGCACATCGAGGGCGCCGGCACCAAGAACGTCGCCGGCCGCGGCGGGAAGTGCGAGGTCATCACCGACCTCCGGCAGCCCTGGGCCGACGCCGACACCTGCACGTCGTGCGGCAAGTGCGTCATGAGCTGCCCCACCGGCGCGCTCTTCTATCGCGGCGCCAGCGCCGGGGAAATGATGCGCGACCGCACGCGTCTCGAAAAAATCGTCACCGCCCGGGAGAAACAACAATGGAACGCCTGAAATTCGCCTCCGTCTGGCTCGGCGGTTGCGCCGGCTGCCACATGTCCTTCCTCGACCTCGACGAGTTCCTCCTCGAACTCGCCGGCCGCGTCGAGGTCGTCTACAGCCCGCTCGCCGACCTCAAGGTCTACCCCGAGGGCGTCGACCTCTGCCTCGTCGAGGGCGCGATCTGCAACACCGACCACGTCGAGCTCATCCACCAGATCCGCGCGCGCACGAAGGTCGTGGTCTCGTTCGGCGATTGCGCCGTCACGGCCAACGTCCCCGCGATGCGCAACGTCCTCGGCGCGAAAAACGCCGACAACGTCCTCCAGCGCGCCTACCTCGAGGCCGCCGCGAGCAACCCGGTGAAGCCCGCCCTCGACGGCATCCTGCCCCCGTTGCTGCCCAAGGTCGTGCCCGTGCATGCGCTGATCAAGGTCGACCACTGCCTCCCGGGCTGCCCGCCGCCCGCCGACCGCATCAAGGCCCTCCTGCTCCACCTCCTCGACGGCGCCCCCGCGCTCAGCGGCGCCCAACTGAAATTCGGCTGAGCGCCTCGCGCTCGCCCCCCGCCCAACGCCTGCTCATGACCCGCCGCATCGTCATCGACCCCGTCACCCGCATCGAAGGCCACGCCAAGATCAGCCTGCGCCTCGACGACTCCGGCCACGTCGCCGACGCGGAGTTCCACGTCACGGAATTCCGCGGCTTCGAGAAATTCTGCGAAGGCCGCCCGCTCGCCGAGATGCCCGGCATCACCGCCCGCATCTGCGGCATCTGCCCGGTCTCGCACCTGCTCGCCTCCGCCAAGGCCGGCGACGCCATCCTCGCCGTGCGCGTGCCCGTCGCCGCCGACAAGCTGCGCCGCCTGATGAACCTCGGCCAGCTCGTGCAGAGCCACGCGCTGAGCTTCTTCCACCTCAGCGCCCCCGACTTCCTGCTCGGCTGGGAGACGCCGCCGGCGCAGCGCAACGTCTTCGGGCTCGCCGCGGAAAAACCCGAGCTGGCGCGCGCCGGCATCCGCCTCCGCCAGTTCGGTCAGGAGGTGATCGAGCTGCTCGGCGGCAAGAAGGTTCACCCCGGCTGGGCCGTGCCCGGCGGCGTCCGCTCCGGCATCGACCGCCTGACGCTCGACCGCATCAAGGACTGGCTGCCCGAGGCGTTCGCGACCACCAACACCGCCCTGAAGCTCTTCAAGCGCGTGCTCGAGGCGCACCCGCGCGAGATCGAGACCTACGGCAATTTCCCCTCGATGTTCATGGGCCTCGTCGGCCCGCGCGGCGAATGGGAGCACCACGGCGGCAAGCTGCGTTTCACCGACAGCAACGGCCAGATCGTCGCCGACCAAATCGACCCCAAGGCCTACGCCACGCTCATCGCCGAGCAGGTCCAGAACTCCTCCTACCTCAAGTCGCCCTACTACCAATCGCTCGGTCCGCAGGCGGGCCTGTATCGCGTCGGCCCGCTCGCGCGGCTCAACGTCTGCACCACGATCGGCACGCCGCAGGCCGACGGCGAGCTCGCGGCCTTCCGCGCCTTCGGTCACGGCGGCGCGGTGACCTCGTCGTTCCTCTACCACTACGCGCGCCTGATCGAGATCCTCGCCGCCCTCGAGCGCATCGCGCTCTACGTCGACGACCAGGACCTGTTGCGCGACCACATCCGCTCCGACGCCGGCATCAACCACCTCCACGGCGTCGGCGTCAGCGAGGCGCCGCGCGGCACGCTCATCCACGACTACACGGTCGACGAGCACGGCCTGCTCACGAAGGTGAACCTCATCATCGCCACCGGTCACAACAACCTCGCGATGAATCGCACCGTCGCGCAGATCGCGCGCAGCTACATCAAGCCCGGCTCGACCGACATCCCCGAGCCGCTGCTGAACCGCATCGAGCACGGCATCCGCTGCTACGACCCGTGCCTGAGCTGCTCGACGCACGCCGTCGGCCAGATGCCGCTCCTCGTCCAACTCGTCTCGCCCGCCGGCGCGATCCTCCACACCGTCGCCCGCGACTAGCGCGCGATGATCGCCCCCAGCCATTCTCCCCGGCCGGCGCGCTCCGCGCGCGCCTGCTCGTGCTCGGCTACGGCAACACCCTCTTCGGCGACGACGGCCTCGGCCAGCTCATCGCCCAGCACGTCGCCGACTGGGCCGTGCCCGGCGTGCTCGCGCTGGCGCGCCACGAGCTCACGCCCGAGCTCGCCGCCGACGTCGCCGCGGCCGACGAGGTGATCTTCGTCGACGCCGCGCTGCACACCGACGGCGTCGTGTTCGTGCCGCTCGCCCCCGCCCCCGCGGGACGCGAGGGCCTAGAGCACGCGCTCACGCCCGCCGCCCTGCTTGCGCTGGCCCAGACCGCGTTCGGCCACGGGCCGGCGCGCGCCTGGCAGCTGCTCGTGCCCGCCCGGGACTTCACCCTAGGCAACGCGCTCTCCGACGTCGCCCGCGACGGACTTTCCCGCGCGCTCGAGGGAATTGCCCGGCGCGTGTGACCCGGGGCTTGCCTCGTGCGGAGCGACGCGTTTCTCTCGCGCTCGCCCCCGTCATGGCCTCCAAAATTCTCGTCGTCGACGACCAGCCCATCAACGTCCAGCTGCTGAAGCGCAAGCTCGAGCGCGAGGGCATGCAGGTCGCCACGGCCTTCTCCGGCCGCGAGGCGCTCGACCTCGTCGCCGCGGACAAGCCCGACCTGATCCTCCTCGACGTGATGATGCCCGACATGGACGGCATCGAGGTCTGCCAGCGGCTCCAGGCCGACCCGGAGACGAAGATCATCCCCGTCATCTTCATCACCGCGCGCACCTCCAAGGAAGGCAAGATCGAGGGCCTCGGCGTCGGCGCCGTCGACTACATCACCAAGCCCATCGATCTCGACGAGACGCTGGCCCGCGTGCAGACGCAGCTGCGGTTCGTGAACATGAACCGCGAGCTGGTCGAGCTCCAGCGCCGCCTCGGCGACTCGCGCCGCGCCGCCACCCTCGGCGCCGTCACGCAGGGCATCGCGCACAACCTGAACAATCTCCTCGGCGTCGTCATCGGCTACGTCGACCTGATCAAGGCCTACCACGAGAAGCCCGAGCTGGTGAAGAAGAACGCCCAGCACCTCGAGGACGCCGTCAACCGCATCGTCTCGATCATCAAGCAGCTCACCAACCTGGTGGTGAAGAACAAGCCGCAGCTCGGCCGCGCCGCGCTGGGCGAGCTGCTCGAGAGCAGCGTGCGCCGCTACCAGACCGAGTTTCGCATCGAGCAGCCGGTTACCATCGACAACGCCGTCGGCAACGTCGCGCTCGAGACCAACGCCGAGGTGTTCGAGGACTCGCTGGCGAAACTGCTCATCAACGCCTGGGAAGCCTACGGCGACGCCCCCGACGACCAGCGCAAGATCGCCCTCCGCACCGAGGTCGTCGACAAGGGCGAGGACGGCAAGCACCTGCTCGTCCACGTCGAGGACCACGCCCGCGGCATCGACCCCGAGATCAAGGACCACGCGTTCGAACCCTTCATCAGCTCGAAGCACACCGTCGGCGTCGGCATGGGCCTCACCGTCGCCCGCCACGCCATGCGCAACCTCGGCGGCGAGGTGAACCTGAACGAGAACCCCAAGGGCGGCGCCATCGCGACGCTGCGCCACCCGCTGGAGCGGAAGGCGAAAGTCTAGCGCTTGGATGCAATGCCTCCTCGCGCCAAGAGGGCATTGCGTCGCCTGCTGATCGCATCGGCCGTCCTGACGTTGGTCTTGGCGACATGTCTCGCTGGCTGGATCACCGGCGGCCCGCACTCCATGATCGTCAACATGGCTGCTCTTCTGCTTCCCGTGGCCGCAATCGTGGCATTGGTGTTTGCGGGATTCTTCGTCAGCGCCTGTCGCGCCGCCCGGACGACGAAATCCGATCGGTCCTGAGAGCGCTTACGGCAGCACGTCGACCCAGAACGGCACGAAGGCTTCGTCGCCGGCCAGGTTCACCTGCGCCCAGATGACGTAGCGGCCGGGCTGCGGGATCGTGACCTTGAAATGCAGCTCGGGCTTCAGCGGATCGGCCGGCGGCTGGCTGAGGTCGGCCTCCATCGGGTGCAGGTGCGCGAAGCCGCTGCGGTCTTCGTCAAACGCCACCAGGTGCGCGAACGCGCCCATCACCGGCTGCAGCGGCACCGGGCGCTTCTGCGTGCCGGGGCTCTCGATGCGGAAGGTGAGGTCGGCGGGCGTCTTGGCGCGGAAATACGACGGCACGTCGAGGGTGAAGTTGAAGCCCGCGGCCTGCCACTCGGTGTTGGTCGTGCGCGAGACGCGCGCGACGTCGCCCGGCACGTTGAAATCGACCGAGGCGTAGAGCCCGCGCTGCGTCGCGGCGGGCGTGAAGTCGGCGAACACGCGGTAGGTGCCGGCGCGATCCGGCGCCATCTCGAACACCCACTCGCCGGCACGCCGGCCGGGCTCGGGATGCAGGTGCTGGTAGTCGTTGAGCGTCGGATCGACCACGAGCAGGTGCAGCTTGCGCGTGTGCGCGACGAGCAGGTCGGCCGGGCCGATCGGCTTGCCGTTGGCCGTGCGCATCGTGAGCGTGAACTTCGTCACCTTGCCGCGCTGCGGCGGCGTCTCGCTCGCGAGCGAGAGCTGCACCGGGGATTTCGCAGCGATGACCGGGATGAACTGCGGGCTGGCCGGGTCGCAGAACTCGATCGCGTCCTTCCCCGTGACGCGGAAATCCATGTGATTGAGGTTCGAGCCGGTCGGGAGCAGGCGCACCGTCAGGTAAAGCGCGAGCGCGACGCCGGTGATGAGGCCGATCGAGCGGACTTGCGGGCGGGTCAGAGGCGGGCGGGAGGCGTCCATGGTTACCGCATCTTCGGGAGGAAGTCGTCGGTGCCCCATTGCGACCCGTCCACGCGGTGAATGATCCGCCCGTTCGCGTCGATCAGCAGCGTGGCGAGGTTGTGCTTGATCGTGCCGCCCTCGAACTCGCGGAGGATGCCCAGCTGCGCGAGCAGGTGGCGCACGGCGGCGTCGGGGCCGGTGAGGAACGACCAGTTGGACAGGTCGAGGCCGCGGGCGTCGGCGTAGTCCTTGAGCACGCCGGGCGTGTCGTAGTCGGGATCGAGCGAGACCGAGACGAACTCCACGTCGGTGACGCCCGCCTGTTTCGCCGCCTGCTGCAGCGCGGACATCTTCATTGTCGAGGCCGGGCACATGGTCGCGACCGGGCAGCGGGTGAAGATGAAGTTCATCATGACCTTCTTCCCGCGGAAGCGGCTGGCGGAGACGGTGCGGCCGGCCTGGTCGAGCAGCGTGAAGTCCGGCGCCTGCTCGCCGACCTCGCGGTAAAGCTCCTTGCCGCGCACGGCGCTGTCCTGCGCCAGCGCCTTGGCCCCGGCGTCGAGCGCGCGCACGGTCACGGAGTCGTCCGGCCAGATCTTCTCGAGGGAAAACTCGCCCCGGTGCTCGACCATCTCGGCGCGGATGCGCTGGCCGGGCTTGGCATTCGCCAGGTCGCCGGGCGACGCCTTGAACTCCATCGTCATCGACGGCATGTAGCCGGGGATTTCCTCGTGCGTGACGAGCAGGACCTTGCGCTCGAGGTCGGCGCGCACGATCTCGCCCTTGAGCGGGTAGCGTTTCTCGTCCGGATTGGCCGGCGCGGCGACGCTCGCGGTGTCCGCCGCCTTGCGGCAACCGCTCGCCGCCAGCATGGCGGCCATTAGCGCGCCCAGCGCGAATCTCGCGGCGAACGAATAACGCGGAGTCATCCCCGTGACCCATTTGCCAAAGCCGGAAATTGTCAAAAGGTTTGCGCCCCGTTCCGCCGGAGTATCACTTCGCCTTTCCCTTCCACGCCCCCGCCTGATGCAACGCTCCTCCGCCTACAAACCCGGTCTCGCCTGGTTCGCCGCGCTCGGCAGCGCGTGGGTTTTCGTGCTCGTGACACTCGGTGCCTTCACCACCAGCATCGGCGCCGGCATGGCCTTCCCCGACTGGCCGCTTTCCAACGGCTCGGTCAACCCCCAGGGCTGGCTGACCGACATCGCGAAGTTCGCCGAGCACTCGCACCGCCTCAGCGGCGCCACCATGGGGCTCATCACCATCGGCCTGGCGGTCTGGCTCTGGCGCACGGAGGAGCGCCGCTGGCTGCGCAACCTCGGCTGGTGGGCGCTCGCGATCGTGATCGTGCAGGGCTTCATCGGCGGCAAGCGCGTGCTGCTCGACTCGCTCGCGGTGCCGGGCTTCCAGATGACGCTCGGGCAGATGCTGCGCATCCCCCACGGCGTGCTCGCGCAGGTCTTCGTCTGCGTGCTCTTCGCCATCGCCGCCGCCACCTCCCGCAGCTGGACCGAGCGCGGCGCCGGCCTGACGGGCAACACGGGCGAGGCGACGCGCCGGCTCGGCTTCTGGAGCCTGTTCCTGCTGCTCACGCAGCTCTGGATCGCCGCCGCCATGCGCCACAACTATGCCGGCATGGCCATCCCCTACTTCCCCTTCTCCACCGCGGAACACGACCTCCTGCCTCTGGCGTGGGATTACCGCATCGCCCTGCAATTCGCCCACCGCGTCATGGCCGTCGTGCTCGGCGTCGCGCTGGTGGCCTTCGTCCGCGCCCTGTGGAAGGACGCGGCGGTGTCCGCGGCGCTGCGCTGGCTCGGCGCCGGCCTGCTCGGGCTCGTCGCCCTGCAGATCACGCTCGGCGCCGAGATCATCTGGAGCGGCCGCAACGCCTACATCACCACCGCCCACGTGCTCGTCGGCGCGCTGACGCTCGCCACGACGTTCCTGCTCGTTTTCCTCACCCACCACCACGCGCTCGACGGCGCGCGCCGCCCATGACCGCGAGCCTCTCCGCCGCCGCCGGCGCGCCGCACGCGAGCTGGCGGCATTACCTGGAGCTGACCAAGCCGCGGCTGAGCCTGATGTCGGTCATCACCGCGATGATCGGCTACCTCGCGGCGGTGCCCTACTCCTACGTCGACTGGACCCGCACCGCCCTCGTCGTGCTCGGCACGGCGCTCTGCGCCGGCGGCGCGGCGACGCTGAACATGTGGATGGAGGGCGACACCGACGCGCTGATGCAGCGCACCGCGGGCCGCCCGATCCCCGCCGGCCACGTGAAGCCCGGCTCGGCCTTCGTGGTCGGCTGGGTGCTGTGCATCGCGGGCCTCGCGGTGCTGTTCAAATTCGTCAACGGCCTGTCCGCGTTCCTCGCCCTGGCGACGATCGTCTCCTACATCGCGCTCTACACGCCGGCGAAGCGCTGGTCGCGCTGGAACACCGAGATCGGCGCCATCAGCGGCGCGCTGCCCCCGATGATCGGCTGGGCCGCCGCCGGCCGCACCAACCCCGGGCTCGGCTGGGCGCTTTTCGCCATCCTCTACACCTGGCAGATGCCGCACTTCTTCGCCCTGGCATGGACCTACCGCAAGGACTACGCCGCCGCGGGCCTGAAGATGATCTCGGTCACCGATCCCAGCGGCCGCAAGGTCTCGACGCGCGCCTTCGTGTGGAGCGTGCTGCTGGCCGTCGCCGGCGCCTCGCCCACCCTGCTCGGCTACTGCACGTGGTATTACTTCGCCTTCGCCGCGGCGCTCGGGCTGTGGATCATGAAGTCGGCCTTCATTTTCCTGAACCCGGCGAAACGCGAGTTCGAGGCCCGCCGGCTGTTCCGCATCTCGCTCGCCTACCTGCCGCTGCTGCTGGGTCTGCTCGTGGCCGACCGCTTCTTCTTCAAACTCTGACGTGCCCCGCCCAATGACGCTCAATGCCATTCCCGCCTTCAACGCCGCGCTGAACGGCCTCGCGACGATCCTGATCACGATCGGTTTCGTGCTGATCAAGCAACGCAAGGAACGGGCCCACCGCGCCGTCATGCTCAGCGCCGGGGTGGTTTCGGCCGTCTTCCTCGTCGGCTACCTCACGCACAAGGCGCTCAAGGGCGCCGCGGCCGGCGCGGGCGAGGCGCTGCACACGCAGTTCGGCGGCGAGGGCCCGATCCGCACCGTCTACTACGTGATGCTCGTCACGCACATCCTGCTCGCGATCTCGATCGCCTACCTCGTGCCGCGCACCTTCCTGCTCGCGATGAAGGGCGACTACGTCGCGCACAAGCGCTGGGCGCGCTTCACCTACCCGATCTGGTATTACGTCAGCGTGACCGGCGTGCTGGTGTATTTCTTCCTCTACGTCTGGTGGCCGAAGGCCGCCTGACGACGCAGGACGCAAAAAAGCCGGGCGGGACGCCCGGCTTTCGTTGTTCAGAGGGAAGCGTGCAGCGACGCCAGAGACGTCGCGCGGCTCACTTGACCACGATCACGCCCTTCATGCCGGCCTGGAAGTGCGCCGGGAAGGAGCAGAGGAACGGGTATTCGCCGGGCTCGCTCGGGGCCTTGAAGCTGATCTCGTCGGTCTGTTTCGGCCCGAGCAGCTTGGTATGGGCGATAATCTGGTCCTGCAAGGCGGCCGGGATGTGGTCGGTCGCCGCGGCACCGACGGCGGCCTGGCTGAAGGCGGCGACGTCCGCGCCCTTCTTGAGGAGCACGAAATTATGACCCATCGCCTGCTTCGGCATCGAGCCGATGTTGGTGAGGATGACCTTCATGTCCTGACCGGCCTTCACCTCGAAATGCGTGACGCTGAACTTCATGCTGTCGTTCGCGGTGAGTTCGAGCGTCGCGACGGCGCTGGCCGCGGCGGGAGCGGAGGACGATGCGGCGTCGTCTTTCTTGCCGCAGCCGGCGAGCAGCAGCGCGCCAGCGAAGAGAGCGAGGATAAGCGTGTGGTTTTTCATAGGGAGGCCGGGACCTTCGCACAGCTGGGCGCTTCGCGCAATGACGCAGGTCAAGGATTCCGCCCGACTTATCACTCCGGCGACTCACCTTAATACTCCGGGCCGGAACGGTTTTTGCCGTTCGCGCTACGCATAAATTGTCTTTCTTTTGCTGTTGAAATGCTCGGCAAGTTGCGAACGCTCGCGCCTCATTCTCGGCAGCGGCGCCGCAGCGCCGTCGCCCCCACACACATGATCCGCACACGCTCCGTTTCCCGTTCGTTCTTTCGTCTGGGCGCGCTCGCGCTCGCGAGCACGACTCTCGCCCTGCTGACCGGTTGCGAGAAGGTTTTCAACCTCAAGGGACCGCAGTCCACCATGCTTGCCGACGGCCCCGTCGCCCGGGCGCAATGGGACCTGTTCATGGTGACGGTCTACGTCACGATGTTCATCTTCATCGTGGTCGGCGCCGTGCTCGCCTACGCGCAGATCAAGTTCCGCGCGAAGAACGACGCCGACGAGCACGCCGAGCCGCCGCCGCAGGGCCACGGCAACCCCTTCGTCGAAATCGCGCTCATCGGCGCCTCCGTCGCGCTGCTGGTCATCATCGCCATCCCGACCCTGAAGAACATCTGGTATACCCACGACATCCCCGAGGCCGAGAAGGCGAACGCGATGGAGATCAACGCCACCGGCTACCAGTGGTGGTTCCGCTTCGAGTATCCGAACGACAAGATGGCGCTCCCCACCGGCGGCGAAGGCCCGCTGGTCACCGGCAACGAGCTGGTGATCCCCGCCGGCGTCCCGGTCCGCATCAATCTCCGCACCATCGACGTCATCCACTCCTTCTGGGTTCCGAAGCTGGCCGGCAAGGTCGACATGATCCCGAACCGCGGCAACTTCCTCTGGTTGAAGGCCGACAAGCCCGGTTACTTCTACGGCCAGTGCGCCGAGTATTGCGGCGCCTCGCACGCGATCATGCGCTTCCGCGTCATCGCGCTCTCGCCGTCCGACTACGTCAAGTGGCTCGACCACCAGAAGAGCCCGGCGCGCACGGCCACCGCCGCGGCGATCCGTGCGGAGGACGAGAAGATGCGCGTCCAGTTCGCCTCGCTGCCCGCGCCCGCCGCCGGCTCCGTCGACTCCCGCACCCTCGCCGCCTCGGGCGGCTTTGACGCCGACCCGCTCGCCGCCTGGAAGGCCAAGCAGAACCCGAACGCCGGCGAGAACGCCGCGCTGATCGCCCAAGGCCGCAAGCTCTTCCAGGAAAAGACCTGCATCTCCTGCCACACCGTCCGCGGTCACGAGGGCATCGGCATCACCGGCCCCGACCTCACGCACGTCGGCTCCCGCACCACCATCGCCGCCGGCGTCCTCGAGAACACCCCCGAGCGCATGCACGAGTGGATCAAGCGCCCGGACTACTACAAGCCCGGCAACAAGATGTTCAACGGCGGCTACACCGACGCCGCCACCGGCAAGCCGCTCTTCACGCTCAACGACCAGGAGATCGACGCCCTCGTCGCCTACCTGCAGAGCCTGAAGTAAGCGCCTCACCCTTCCCGCCACACTCACACGACTCCTCCCATGGCCCAAGCACTGGCTAAATCCGATTACCACGGCGGCGCCGAGCACGCCGCCCCGAAGCCGATCGAGCTCCTCCCGCGCCCGATGGCGAAGACCGGCCTCGTCGGCTGGCTCACCACGGTCGACCACAAGAAGATCGGCCTCATGTATGCCGGTTTCGCGTGCTTCTTCTTCCTCGTCGGCGGCCTCGAGGCGCTGCTCATCCGCACGCAGCTGATCGTCCCGAACAATCACTTCATCCCGGCCCAGTTCTACAACGAGCTGTTCACGATGCACGGCACCACGATGATCTTCCTCGCGGTGATGCCGTTGAACGCGGCGTTCTTCAACCTGCTCATCCCGCTGCAAATCGGCGCGCGCGACGTCGCCTTCCCGCGCCTGAACACCTTCTCGCTCTGGGTCTTCGTCGCCGGCGCCATCATCCTCAACGTCGGCTGGCTCTCCTACGTGTTCCCCAGCATCAAGTCCGGCCTCCCCGACGTCGGCTGGTTCGGCTACGCCCCGCTCACCTCGAAGAACTTCACGCCCGACGCCTCGACCGACCTCTGGGTGCTCGGCCTGCAGGTCCTCGGCCTCTCCTCGATCGTCGCCTCGCTGAACTTCATCGTCACGATCATCAACCTCCGCGCGCCCGGCCTCACCATGATGCGCCTGCCGGTCTTCACCTGGATGGCGCTCATCACGAGCTTCCTGCTCGTCCTCGCCCTCCCCGCCATCGCCATCGCCCTCATCGAGGTGATGTTCGACCGCAATTTCGGCACGAACTTCTTCGAGGCGTCCAACGGCGGCCAGCCCATCCTCTGGCAGCACCTCTTCTGGGTCTTCGGCCACCCCGAGGTCTACATTCTCATTCTCCCGCCGATGGGCTACGTCTCGGAAATCCTCCCTACGTTCTCGCGCAAGCCGCTCTTCGGTTACCCGATCGTCGTCTTCTCCGGCGCCGCCATCGGCTTCATCGGCTTCGGCGTGTGGTCGCACCACATGTTCACCACCGGCATGGGCACGGTCGCCACCGCGGCGTTCTCGCTCGCGACGATGGCCATCGCCGTCCCCACCGGCGTCAAGATCTTCAACTGGATCGGCACGCTCTGGGGCGGCCACATCATGACGCGCACGCCCATGATGTTCGCCCTCGGCTTCATCTGGATGTTCATGCTCGGCGGCTTCTCCGGCATCATGCACTCCGCCGCGCCGGCCGACGCCCAGCAGCAGGACTCCTACTTCGTCATCGCCCACTTCCACTACGTGCTGATCGGCGGCGCCACCTTCGCGCTGCTCGCCGCGATCCACTTCTGGTTCCCCAAGTTCTTCGGCCGCCTCGTGCCGGAGTTCTGGGGCAAGCTCTCCTTCTGGATCATCTTCGTCGGCTTCAACACCACGTTCTTCCCGATGCACTTCCTCGGCCTGAACGGCATGCCGCGCCGCACCTGGACCTACGACGCCAACATGGGTTGGAACGAAGGCAACTTCATCGCCACCATTGGCGCCTACACGCTCGGCCTCGGCGTCTTCACCTACTTCGCCGTGCTGATCTACACCTACTTCAAGGGCGAGAAGTGCGGCAACGATCCCTGGGATGCGCGCACGCTCGAGTGGTCGCTCCCCTCGCCCCCGCCGGAATACAACTTCAAGGCCATCCCGACCGTTCACGCCCGCGACGCCTGGTGGTATGAGAAGCACCACAAGGACGAGATCGCCCAGGAACAGGCCGCGCACATCAAGGCCGAGTCCGAGCACGGCGGCATCCACATGCCGGACCAGTCCTGGTATCCGCTCATCGCCGCCCTCGGCCTGCTCGTCGGCGCCATCGCCTTCGCCTTCCACCACCTGCCGGTCGCGATCGGCGGCCTCGTCGTGACGTTCATCGGCTGCTACCTCTGGGCGCTCGAAGGCCCGGGCGGCTACCACATCCACCTCGACGACAAGGGCAACGAGACCATCTCGCGCCACTAAGCCCGCCCGGATCGCCCTCCCAGCCCTCAACTCTCGCACTTCACATGAGCAACGCCGCCGCTGGCGCCATCGACCACCACCACGATCCGTCCACCTCGACGGGCATCCCGAACAAGAAGCTCCTCTGGTGGGCCTTCCTCGCTTCGGACTGCATGTTCTTCGGGGCGCTGATCTCCACGCACCTCGTCTACCGCCTCAACCCGCCCCCGGGTAACGCGGAACCGACCAAGATCTTCGACATCGAGCTGACGTCCTTCTCGACGTTCATCCTCCTCATGTCGTCGCTCATGATGGCGCTCGCCGTGAACGCCATCCAGCGCGGCCAGCTCAAGTCGATGCGGAATTCCCTCCTCACGACGATCTTCTTCGGCTGCATCTTCCTCGGCTGCCAGGTCTACGAGTTCGCGCACTTCGTCCACGAGAAGAAGATGACGCTCTCGAACAGCCTCTTCGGTTCGACGTTCTACACCCTCACCGGCACGCACGGCACGCACGTCGCCATCGGCGTGCTCATCCTCGGCCTGATGTATGTCCGCTCGTTCAAGTCGGCGTCGCCGGCCAGCGGCGGCTGGGGCGAGTTCCTCAAGACCCTCGTGCACGTCGCCGCGATGTGCGTCGCGATCGGCCTGACCTTCATCTTCATCGTCCCCGCCGGCATCGGCCTCGCCAAGGGCCACGGCTCGGTCGCCGAGTTCTTCAGCCACAACCTCATGCCCCTCCTCGGCCTCCTCGGCGCGGGCGGCGTGATGACCTGGTTTGCCCGCGCCCACGAAGCCGTCGACTTCGGCGAACGCAACGCCATCGATGTCGAGGCGGTCGGCCTCTACTGGCACTTCGTCGACATCGTGTGGATCATCATCTTCACGGCCGTCTACCTGCTGGAATACGTCTAAGTCCCCAGGCCTGGACGCTCAGTTCTCAACCCTCAGCTCTAGACTTCTTCCATGTCCGCTCACGCAGCCACCGCTCCCGCCGCCGGCCACCACGAGCCGAGCAAGTTCCACACCTACGTCCAGATCGCGATGCTCCTCGGTGTCATCACCGGCATCGAGATCGTCCTCGTCTACCTGCCGCTCGCCAAGTGGTTCGTCGTCGGCGGACTGGTGTTCTTCTCCGCGGTGAAGTTCCTCTACGTCATCTTCTACTTCATGCACCTGAAGTGGGACAAAGTTTTCTGCACGATCCTGTTCTTCATCGGGCTCGTGCTCGCCGGCGGCACGATGTGGGCGCTGCTCCACCTCTTCGGCGCCGAGGCCAGCAAACCGCTGTCGTCGATCGTCGGCCTGCTGCTCTGAACAGCGAAGCGTTTCCCTTCCACGCGAGCCGCGCCTCAACCGCGCGGCTTTTTTATTTCCGCATTTCCACCGCTCCCGGATCGGTGCACGCTGTCTCCACGCCATGATCGACTGGACCCACTGGCATAACGAACCGTTCCTCATCGGCGGCCTCATCTTCCTCGGCTGGCTCTACGCCATCGCCACCGGCCCGCTGCGCGAACGCCTGGCGCCCGCCGGCACGCCCTACCCGCGCGCCGCGGCGGTCAAGTTCTACGCCGCGCTCTTTATCTTCTACCTCGCCGTCGGTTCGCCGCTCGACCAGATGGGCGAACGCTTCCTGCTCAGCGCGCACATGCTGCAGCACCAGCTCATCATCTACCCCGCCGCCATCCTGTTCCTGCGCGGCCTGCCGCCCTGGCTGATCGGCGTCGTCACCGCCCGACCCGGCCTGCGCCGCCTCCTCGGCTTCTTCACCCACCCGATCATCTGCGCCCTCATCTACGTGCTCGTGATGTCCTGCTGGCATTTCCCGTCGGCCTACGACTGGGCGCTGCAAAACCGCTGGGTGCACATCGCGGAGCACTTCTCGTTCTTCGGCGCGGCGCTCTTCCTGTGGTGGCCGGTGTGCAGCCCGTCACGCGAGTTCCCGCCCACCAGCTACGCGTGGCAGATGCTCTACTTCCTCGGCATCACCATCGGCATGACGCCGGTGTTCGCCTACATCACGTTCTCCAGCGACGTTCTCTATCCGACCTACGAGTTCGCCCCGCGCCTCTTCGAGCGGCTCGATCCGCACGAGGACCAGGTGCTGGGCGGAGCGATGATGAAGCTCATCGGCATGTCCGTCATGATGGGAGCCTTCGTCGTCGCCTTCTACCGCTGGTATCAGCAGACCGAGCGGCCCGGACGCCGCTGAACAGGAGCCCGGCCCGCAAACGCCGGCACCGGGCGGGGAATTTCACCGCCGCCCGAGTGGAGCAAACCGCGGCGCCGCGGGACACGGCGCCGGCAAGACGCGCGCCCTTACTTCGCGGCGATCAGGTCGTCGACCGAATCGCTCTCGACGTTGATGTCGGAGAAGAGCCAGGTCGACAGGTAGCGCTCGCTGCTCGAGGGGATGATCGCGACGATCAGCTTGCCCTTGTTCTCGGGGCGCTTCGCCAGCTGGAGCGCGGCCCAGACGGCGGCGCCGGAGGAGATGCCGATCGGGATGCCGTCGAGTTGGTTCACCTGCTTCGACACCGGGCCCGAATCGGTGTCCTTCACACGGATCACCTCGTCGTAGACCTTGGTGTTGAGCACCTGGGGGACGAAGCCCGCGCCGAGGCCCTGCAGCTTGTGCGGGCCGGGCGCGCCGCCGGAGAGGACGGGCGACGCGTCGGGCTCGACCGCGACGAGCTGCACCGAGGCCTTGCGCTGCTTCAGCACCTCGCCCACGCCGGTGATGGTGCCGCCGGTGCCGATGCCGGAGACGACGATGTCGACCTTGCCGTCGGTGTCCCGCCAGATCTCCTCCGCGGTGGTGGCGCGGTGGATCGCCGGGTTGGCCGGGTTGGCGAACTGCTGGAGAATGACGCTGTTCGGAATCTGCTTCTGCAGCTCCTCGGCCTTGGCGATCGAGCCCTTGATGCCCTTCGCGCCCTCGGTGAGCACGAGGCGCGCGCCGAGGATCTTGAGCAGCTTGCGGCGCTCGAGGCTCATGGTCTCGGGCATGGTGAGGATCAGCCGCAGGCCCTTGGCCGCGGCGACGAACGCCAGCGCGATGCCGGTGTTGCCGGAGGTCGGCTCGATCAGGACGGTGTCGCGGTTGATCTTTCCGCTCTTCAGCGCGTCGTCGATCATGGCGAAGCCGATGCGGTCCTTCACGCTCGAGAGCGGGTTGAAGAACTCGAGCTTGAGCGCGATGTCGGCCAGCGCGCCGTGCTCGCGCGCGGTGCGGTTGAGGCGGACGAGCGGGGTGTTGCCGATGGTTTCGGTGATGTCGTTGTGGATTTTGGCCATGGTCGTGGTGGGTTGAAAAAGGGAAAAGCCAGCCGTCATGTCGCGCGATCGGTGCCCCATCGCCGGTGCAGCCACTTCTCCCAGGGGGAGAACAGGAGCTTGTCCGCCAGCAAGCCGAGCAGCACCAGGACGAACATGATGCCGATGACCTGCTCCATCGCGTGGAGTTCGCGGCCGTAGTGCAGCAGATGCCCCAGGCCGAAGCCGGTGAGGATCGTGACGAAGATCTCGGCCGCCATCAGCGACCGCCAGGCGAAGGCCCAGCCCTGCTTCATGCCGCTGACAATGAAGGGCAGCGAGGCGGGCAGGATCACCTGGATCCAGGTGTGCAGCAGGCGGGAACCCATCGTGCGGGCGGCGCGCACGTAGATGGGGTTGACGTTGCGCACGCCGGTCTCGGTCGCGAGCACGACCGACCAGACCGTGCCCATCACGACCACGAAGAGCATCGCCGCCTCCGTCTGGCCGAACCAGAGCAGGGCCAGGGGCACCCAGCATACGCTCGGCAGACCCTGCAGGCCCAGCGCCAGCGTGCCGATCGTGTCGCGCAGGAAACGGAAGCGCGCGATGGCCAGACCGACCGGCAGGCCCACGGAAATGCCGATCAAGTAGCCCGCGAGCAGGCGGCGCATGGTGACGAGCGTCGCCTCCGCCAGCGAGCCGTCGCGCATGGCCTCGCCGAGGTAACGGCCGACGCTCTCCGGCGACGGCACGAGCACCGGCGACCAGAATTGCTTCAGGCACGCCCAGTGCCAGAGCCCGATCAGGCCGGCGAAGAAGAGTCCCGCGGTGACGTAGCGCTTCATCAGATGCCGGCCCCGTTTTCGAGGTGCCCCTTGAGCGCGTGGGTGATCTGCGTCGCGTGCGCCGCGACTTCCACGC
The DNA here is from genome assembly GCF_047777955.1 of Oleiharenicola sp. Vm1. Classification (GTDB taxonomy): domain Bacteria; phylum Verrucomicrobiota; class Verrucomicrobiia; order Opitutales; family Opitutaceae; genus Didemnitutus. The sequence continues at coordinate 1,585,193 of NZ_CP180537.1, read as the reverse complement.
TGTTGATGTCGCGCGGTCGCGGCAGCTGGATCGTGAACTCGCCGCGGATCCGCCCCGGATGCGGCGAGAACAGCACCACGCGGTCCCCGAGGCAGACCGCCTCGCGGACGTTGTGCGTGACGAACAGGATCGTGACATGGCGCTGCGCCCAGATCTGCTGCAGGTCGCCGTAGAGCTGCTCGCGCGTCATGGCATCGAGCGCGGCGAAGGGTTCGTCCATCAGGAGCACGCGCGGGTTCGGAGCCAGCGCCCGGGCCAGCGCCACCCGCTGCTTCATGCCGCCCGACAGCTCGTGGATGGCCGCGTGGGTGAATTTCTCCAGCCCGACGAGCCGCAGGTAGTAACGGGCGATATCCTTGCGCTCGGCGTCCGTCAGGCCGGACTTCAGCTTCAGGGCGAACATCACGTTGCCAAACACGTCGAGCCAGGGAAACAGCGCGGACTCCTGGAACATGACCATCCGTTCGCGTCCGGGACCGCGGATCGTGCGCCCGTCGGCGCTCACCGTGCCTTCGTCCGGCAGCTCCAGTCCGGCCACGAGGTTCAGCAGGGTGGATTTGCCGCAGCCGCTCGGGCCGAGCAGGCACACGAACTCTCCCTCCGCCACCTGCAGGCTGACGTGGTCCAGCGCGTGCACCGGGCCGCGCGACGTGGCGAACGTCTTGGAGACGTCCGCAATGACCAGCTTGGCCGACGGCGCGGCAATATCTTCGACGACGGCGCTCATGGTTTTCCGGAGAACATTTGGTCGAGCGGCACGGCGTCCCGGAGGAAACCGACGCTCTGCGCCTCGCGCACCAGGCCCTCGAACTGCTCCCGCGTCACCGCGACGGTGAAACGCAGCCGCGGCCAGGCATGTTCGATCAACGCGGCCGACATCTCGCGCCGCATCACGGCGCTGAGGCCGGCGCGCACCTTCGCGCGCGCCTCGGCCGGCTGCTGGTTGACACAGGCCGTGAGCTCGCCGTGCGCCGCCACGAAGCGCTGGGCCAGATCCGGCTGCGTGCGGAGGAAGCCCGCGCTGGCGACCAGGACGGTCGTGACCGCCTCGTTCTGTTCCAGCAACACGCGCCCGCCGGCCTCGAGCTCGAGGCGCGAAACCCAGGGCTCGACCGTCCACACGGCATCGACCTTACCCTGTTCGAAGAGCGCGAGCTGGTCCGCATTCGGCGTCGGTATCACCGGCACATCACCGCCGGTCAGCGTGACGCGGTAACCGTGGCGCTTCAGCCAAACCCGGGCGGCGACGTCCTGTGTGTTGCCGAGTTGCGGCGTGGCAAGGCGCTTGCCGCGAAAGTCCGCGGCGGAACGCAGCCGGCCGTCCGCCGGCACGACCAACGCCGCCCCGCCCGCCGCGGCTCCCGCCAGCACGCGCACCTCCGCCCCGCGCGACTTGATGTAGGCGTTGAGCGCAGGATTGGGGCCAACGTAGGCCAGATCGATCGAGCCGGCAAAGATCGCCTCCATCGCGCTCGGCCCGGCGTTGAAAGGGAACCACTGGATCGTGACGTCCGGCCCCAGCCTTTGCTCGAACCACCCGTGCCCTTCGCGGGTTGTCTGCGCCCCAATCACGCCCTGGGCGTGGGTGATGTTCGGAAAGTAACCCACGCGCAGGGTGACGGCCGAAAGGGCCACCGCAGCCACCATATACAGGACCGAGAGCAGGCAGCGACGGAAACTCATATCGCGTAGTCTCCCAGCACCTCGTGCATCACTCCGTCGATCGGACTGAGTCGCGACCGGCCGGCACCGCGGGAGGCAGACGCGACGCGCGTCGGGACGACCGGCGCGCTGAACGGCAGCGGCAGGCCGTCGCGGATCATCTTGCGCGTCGTGACGTCGACGACGTCGGCCAGCGTGTAACGGTCGAGGATGTTCGCGATGGCGTTGCGCACATCGAGCATGAGCATGCGCAGGCCGCAGTGCGCCTCGTCGGGGCAATTGCACGGCTGGTAGGCGGTTTGGCTGACGCAGCCGATCGGCGCCAGCGGCCCGTCGATCAGGCGGATCACCTGGCCGATCCGGATCTGCCCGGCCGGCTGACCGAGGCGATACCCGCCGTGCTTGCCGCGCACGGCCTCGACGTAGCCGGCCTCGCGAAGCTGCTGCATGACCTGCTCGAGGAACTTCACCGGCAGATCCTCGGCTTTGGCCAGCTCCGACACGCGCAGCAGCGGACGCCCGACCTTGGCGGCGATGCCGAGGTTGATGAGCGATCGGAGGGCGTATTCGCCGCGCTTGGAGAGCTTCATGATTTTCTTAAACTACATTGAAATAGTAGGATTTAAATCTAAGCGACCACCAGCACCTTGGAAGTCATAAAACCCCGCCAATCCCCTAAAGACGCAGCCGGAGGCCGTCGTAGGCCAGCTTCACTCCCGCCGGCAGCGTCGCCTCGAAGGGCCCGTGGTCGATCGCGTGCGTGAGGTGGGTCAGGTAGCTCAACGGAGCCCCGATCTCGGCCGCCGCCGCGCACGCCTCGGCGATGTTCATGTGCGTCGGGTGCGGCGCCGGGCGCAAGCCGTCGAGCACCACGACATCCGCTCCGGCAGCGAGCGTCACCGCCTCGCGCGGGAGGCGCTTGCAGTCGTTGTAGTAGGCAAATTTCCGTCCCGTCGCCTTTTCCTCGAAGACGAGCCCAAGAGTGTTCACGCCGCCGTGCGGCAGCAGCGTCGAGCGGATCGTGCCCTGGGGAAACTCGAGCGCGGGCGGCATCTCCAGCAGCTTGAACGCCGCATAGCCCCTCGACACCGGGCGCTCCGCGATGGCGTAGGGGAAAATCGACAGCACGCGCGCCATGCCCTCGTCGGTCGTGTAGACGGTCAGCGCCTCGCCTCCGAGCAGGTCGCAGAAACGCCGCAGGTCGTCCATGCCGGTGATGTGGTCCGCGTGCCCGTGGGTGAGGATGAAGACATCGAGCTGCCGGATGTTCTCTCGCACGCACTGCAGCCGGAACTCCGGGGTCGCATCCACCTGCACGTGGAGATCGCCCATCGTCACATGGATGCTCGAGCGCGTGCGCCGGTTGCGCGGGTCGGGCGAGGTGCACACCGCGCAATCGCACGCGATCATCGGCACGCCCTGCGACGTGCCCGTGCCGAGAAAGACGACTTCCATGCCGCCAGCGAAAACAAAACTCCCGCGCACCGCCAGCCCGCTTCAGCGGCGCGCGACCAGCGCCGCCGAGAGCCGGCGCAGCGTGTCGCGACCGCCCTCCTCGTCGAGAAACGCGACCAGTGACTTCGCTGCCGCCTCGCTCAGCCCCTCGAAGCGCGGGCGCCCGCCGGCGAGGAGATCGCTCTCCGCCGCGCCTGCCACGCCCTCCAAGTCGCCAAATCGCCGCACGAGCGCCTTCGCGGCACCCGGACCGACGCCCGGCACCCCGAGCCCGAGCACGAGGCGCCAGGACTCGCGGTCGCGCGCGCGGGCGGCCGACGCGCGCAGCTTCGCCGCGCTTTTCCCGCCCACGACCTCGGCCAGGGGCACCTCCTCCAGGCGAAAGAAGTCGGCTGGCTCACGCAGCCAGCCGCGCGCGACCAGCTTTTCGATCACGCCCGGCCCGAAGCCATCGAGATTGGCGCAGTCGTCGGACGCGAAATGCTCCAACCGGCGCTGGAGCCGGCCCGGGCACGCGCGATTCGGACAGCGCACGGCGGCCTGGCCGGCCTCCGCGGATAGGACCGCACCGCAGGACGGACAGGCGGACGGAAAAACGAACGGCACCGCAGCGGGCGGGCGCCGCGTCCGGTCGATCCCCGCGATCACGGGGATGATCTCCCCGGCCCGCTCGACCGTCACCGCATCGCCGATGCGCAGATCGCGTCGCGCGATCTCCTCCCGGTTGTGCAGCGAGACGCGCCGGATGGTCGAACCGCCGAGCCTCACCGGCTCGATTTCCGCCACCGGGGTGACCACGCCGGTGCGGCCGACCTGCAGCGTGATCGCGCGCACGCGAGTGATCGCCTGCGCGGGCACGAACTTGTAGGCGATGGCCCAGCGCGGCAGGTCGTCCGTGGCGCCGAGCGCCTCGCGCTGGGCCGCGTCGTCGACCTTGATCACCACGCCGTCCGTCGGGAACGGCCACCGGGCTCGTTGCGCGCCGAGCTCCGCCACCGCCCGCCACGCCTCGTCCTCCGTCGCGACCACGCGCGCTTCATCCACTCCCGGCAGTCCCCACGCCCGCACCAGCCGGTGCAAGTCTCGCTGCGAGGCCGGCGCGCGTGCCGCCGGCTCCACCGCGCCCCAGCCGTAGAACACCACCGAGAGCCGTCGGCCCGACGCCGCCGGCCTGGCCTGCTTGAGCGTGCCGGCCGCGAGATTGCGCGGGTGGGCGAAACGCTCGCCTCCGACCGCCTCGATCTCGGCGTTGATCCGCTTGAACTCGGCGTAGGTCATGAACACCTCGCCGCGCAACTCGATGAGCTCCGGCGCCGGGGCGCCGGGCGCGAGCTGGCGCGGCACGTCGCAGAGCGCGAGGAAGTTGGCGGTCACGTCGTCGCCCTCGAGACCATTCCCCCGCGTCACGGCGCGCACCAGCCGCCCACGCTCGTAGGTCACGCTGATGGCGAGTCCGTCGTATTTCGGCTCGAGCACGAACGCCACGGGCTCGTGCCCGAGCGCGCGCCGGGTTTTGGCCAGGAACGCCCGCAGCTCCGCCTCCGTGTAGGTCTTGCCGAGCCCCTGCATGCGCCGGCGGTGCGTAGCGGTGGCGAAGGCTCCGGTGCGATCGCCGCCGTCCGAAAGATCGCGCGCCGCCAGTTGCGGGAACCGCTGCTCGAGCGCGCGCAGTTCGCGCTTCAGCGCATCGTAGGCGGCGTCGCTGATCTCGGGCGCGGCCTTTTTGAAGTAGAGCTCGTCGTGGTGCGCGATCTCGGCCCGCAGCTGGCGCAGCCGCGCGCTCGCGTCCTCGGCGCTCGGCGCATCCGCTGCGCCCATGACCTGCCAGCCCAAGCCAAGCGTGCAAGCCAGCACGCGCCTCCATCTGTCGAACGTGGTTTTCATGGCGTCGATTGGTTCGCTCCGCCGGCCCCGCGGGAGCACCCGGCATGGTGGGCGGCCGGTGCCGCGGCGCAGCGGGGAAAATCACTCCGATTGGTGCGATCTGCGCGCTTGACCGCGGCGCGCCAGGCTCCGCCGCGCTCAAGCTGCGGTCCCCCTCCCGCCCTGGCGTGTCCGCCCGCTTCCCGACTGGCATCGCGGTCACCGACCTCCCGTCCGCCACCTGAATTCAGGTGGTCGGACCCATCGCGTCCGCTTGGCGCGGGGACTAGAATCGATGCGCTATGAAAATGCGCCTCGCTTCGTTCAACCTGAACAATCTCTTCGAGCGCCCGCGCGTGCTTCAGCTCCCGGGCTTCTCCGCCTCCGCGGCCAAGGTGCTGAAGGACATCGAGCGTCTCACCGTTCTCCTCGAGAGCGAAAGCTATGCCGGTGCCACCGGCGCCGAGATCGTCGCGCTGCTGCAGGGATACGGCTTCGCCAAGACCAACGGCGGCAACGAGTGGTTCGATCTCCAGCAGGCCCGCGGCAAGCTCTTCTCCGTCAGCAAGGGCCGCCTCGCCCTCAAGGCCGCCGGCCGCGCCGACTGGCTCGGCTGGGTCGACCTGAAGCGGGAGAACGTGAACGACCGCGCCATCCAGAACACGGCCCGCATCGTCGCCACCGCCAACGCAGACGTGCTGTGCACGGTTGAGACGGAGAGCCGGCCCGCGATGGACCGCTTCAACGCCCAGGCCTTGCGCCCTGCCAAGGCCGCCTACCCGCACTTCCTGCTCGTCGACGGCAACGACGAGCGCGGCATCGATGTGGGCGTGTTCAGCCGCCACCCGATCCGCAGCGTGCGCAGCCACGTCGACGACACCTTCACCGGCGCCGACAGGAAGCCGCACCGGGTCTTCAGCCGCGACTGTGCGGAATACGAGATCGAGCTGCCCGGCGGGCGCACTCTCTGGCTGCTCGCAAACCATTTCAAGAGCCAGGGCTACGGCACGCCGGCGAGCAACGACGCCAAGCGCCTCCGGCAGACCCAGCGGGTGCGCGAGATCCTCCGCCGCTTCGATCTGCAAAAGGACCTCGTGGTCGTCGCCGGGGACTTCAATGCCGCTCCCCAATGCGCCTCGCTCCAGCCGCTGCTCACGACGCCGGGCCTGCGCGACGCGTTCGACTCGCCGAAATTCGCCGGGCAGCCGCGCTGGACCTACCATGGCGGCAAACAGCAGCTCGACTACCTGCTGCTCAGCGCGCCGCTGTTCGCCGGCGTGGCCGCGGTCGGGATCGAGCGCGCCGGCCTGCCCAGCAAGGGTAGCGAGGCAAGCGCGGCCTCGGATCACGCCGCCATCTGGGCCGAAGTCGACCTCTGAGCGGCGCGCGGCCGCGCCAAGAAAAAGGGCGCGCCGTTCGAGGCGCGCCCTGGAATGGAGTGAGCGAGTGATTCGCGGTCGGACTCAGTAGTCCATGCCACCCATGCCGCCGGCGGGAGCGGCCGGGGCCTTCTCCTTCTCCGGGATCTCGGTGATCATGCACTCGGTCGTGAGCAGGAGGCCGGCGATGGACGCGGCGTTCTGCAGCGCGGTGCGGGTCACCTTGGTCGGGTCGACGACGCCGGCCTTGACCAGGTCCTCGAACTCGCCGGTGGCGACGTTGTAGCCGAAGTTGCCCTTGCCCGCGAGGACCTCCTTGACGACGACACCGCCGTCGACGCCCGCGTTGGCGCAGAGCTGCTTGAGCGGGTGCTCGATGGCGCGGCGCACGATCTGGGCGCCGATGGCCTCGTCGCCCTCGAGCTTGAGGGCCTCGATGGCCTTGGCGGTGCGCAGGAGAGCGACGCCGCCGCCGGCGACGATGCCTTCCTCAACCGCGGCGCGCGTGGCGTGGAGGGCGTCCTCGACGCGGGCCTTCTTCTCCTTCATCTCGGCCTCGGTCGCGGCGCCGACATTGATGACGGCAACGCCACCGGCGAGCTTGGCGAGGCGCTCCTGGAGCTTCTCGCGGTCGTAGTCGGAGGTGGTTTCCTCGATCTGGCGGCGGATCTGCTTCACGCGGCCCTGGATGTCGGAGCTCTTGCCGGAGCCTTCGACGATCGTGGTGTTCTCCTTGTCGACGACGATGCGCTTGGCGCGGCCGAGGTCGGCCACGGTGAGGTTCTCGAGCTTGAGGCCGAGGTCCTCGGTGATGCACTTGCCGCCGGTGAGGACCGCGATGTCCTCGAGCATGGCCTTGCGGCGGTCGCCGAAGCCGGGGGCCTTGACGGCGCACACGTTGAGCGTGCCGCGGATCTTGTTCACGACCAGCGCGGCGAGGGCTTCGCCTTCGACCTCTTCAGCGATGACGAGGAGGGGCTTGCCGCTCTTGGCGACGGTCTGGAGGAGCGGGAGGAGCTCCTGGAGGTTGGAGATCTTCTTCTCGTGGATGAGCACGTAGGCGTCCTCGAGGACGGCCTCCTGGGCTTCCATGTTGGTCGCGAAGTAGGGCGAGAGGTAGCCCTTGTCGAACTGCATGCCCTCGACGACGTCGAGGGTGGTCTCGATGGACTTGGCCTCTTCGACGGTGATGGTGCCGTCCTTGCCGACCTTGTCCATGGCCTCGGCGATCTTGTTGGCGACTTCGTAGTCCCAGTTCGCGGAGACGGCGGCGACCTGACGGATCTCTTCGCTCTCGTTGACCTTCTTGGACACGCGGGCGAGCTCGGCGACGGCGGCCTCCACGGCCTTGTCGATGCCGCGCTTCAGGTAGACCGGGTTGGAGCCGGCGGTGACGTTCTTCAGGCCTTCGCGGTAGATGCCTTCGGCGAGGACGGTGGCGGTGGTGGTGCCGTCGCCGGCGCTGTCGCTGGTCTTGGAGGCGACTTCCTTCACCATCTGCGCGCCCATGTTCTCGTAGGGATCGGGAAGCTCGACTTCCTTCGCGACGGTGACGCCGTCCTTCGTGACGGTCGGGGAACCGAATTTCTTGTCGATGACGACATTGCGGCCCTTGGGCCCGAGGGTGACTTTAACGGCCTTCGAGAGAACCTCGACACCGCGGAGAACCTTCTGACGAGCGGCCTCGTCGAACAGGAGTTGTTTGGCTGCCATGTGATTAAACTAAGTTGAGAGTTGGGAGTTGAGAGTTGAGAGACGCGGGCGTCAGCCGATGACGCCGAGGATGTCGTCTTCGCGGACCAGGGTGTATTTCTGGTCCTCGATCTTCACCTCGGTGCCGCCGTATTTGGAAATGAGCACGCGGTCGCCGACCTTCACTTCGAAGGGCGTGACCTTGCCGCTCTCGTCGCGCTTGCCGGTGCCGAGGGCGATGACCTTGGCCTCCTGCGGCTTTTCCTTGGCGCTGTCGGGGATGATGATCCCGCCGCGGATCTGCTCTTTTTCCTCGATGTGCTGCACGAGCACGCGATCACCGATGGGTTTGATGTTCACTTTAGCCATATTGGTTTAGTGGGTTTAGTTGGAGTTGATTGTGGGGTGAAAATGGCGCGAACCCGGTCGCAAGCGCGGCGCGGGTTCGCGGAGAGCGGATTACTTCTTGTCCTCGTCGACGATCTCGACGTCGGCATCGACGACCTTGCCGTCGGCCTTCTTGGCCTTCTTCGGCTCGGAAGCGGCGGCACCGGCGGCGGCCTCGGCGCCGGCGTTCGGCTGGGCGCCGGCAGCGGCACCCGCGGCCTGGGCCTGCTGGTAGAGCTCGGCACCGATCTTCTGGAGGTTTTCCAGGGCGGACTTCATGCGGGCGACGTCGGCGGACTCGAGGTCCTTCTTCGCGTCCGCGATGGCGCCCTCGAACTTGCCTTTGATGTCGGCCGGGAGCTTGTCGCCCGAGTCCTTCAGGGTCTTCTCGAGTTGGTAGATCGTGGTATCGAGCTGGTTCTTCGCCTCGACGGCCTCCTTGCGCTTGGCGTCCTCGGCGGCGTTGAGCTCGGCCTCCTTGGTCATCTTCTCCACCTCTTCCTTGGAGAGGCCGGAGGAGCCTTGGATGGTGATCTTCTGGTCCTTGCCCGTGCCGAGATCCTTCGCGGTGACGTGCAGGATGCCGTTGGCGTCGATGTCGAAGGTGACCTCGATCTGCGGCGTGCCGCGCGGCGCCGGCGGGATGCCGTCGAGCTTGAACGTGCCGAGGGTCTTGTTGTCGCGCGCCATCGGGCGCTCGCCCTGGAGGACGACGATTTCGACACCGGGCTGGTTGTCCGAGTAAGTGGAGAACACCTGTGCCTTCTTCGTCGGGATGGTGGTGTTGCGCGGGATCATCGGCGTGGCGACGTCGCCCGCGGTCATGATGCCGAGGGTGAGCGGCGTGACGTCGAGGAGGAGCACGTCGCGGACTTCGCCCTTGAGCACGCCGCCTTGGATGGCCGCGCCGACCGCGACGACTTCGTCGGGGTTGACGCCCTGGTGCGGCTGCTTGCCGGCGAGCTGCTTGGCGATGTCGACGACCTTCGGCATGCGCGTCATGCCGCCGACGAGGACGAGCTCGTCGATGTTGGCGGTCGAGACGCCGGCGTCCTTGATGCAGTTCTTGAACGGCTGCAGGCAGCGTTCGAAGAGCGGATCGCAGATGCGCTCCATCTGGGCGCGCGTGAGCTGGAGGTTAAGGTGCTTCGGGCCCGACGCGTCGGCCGTGATGAACGGCAGGTTGATGTCGTAGGTCGTGGCGGACGAGAGGGCGATCTTCGCCTTCTCCGCCTCTTCCTTCAGGCGCTGGAGCGCCATGGCGTCCTTGCGCAGGTCGATGCCGTTTTCCTTCTTAAAGCTTTCGACGAGCCAGGTGATGATCGCGTCGTCCCAGTTGTCGCCGCCGAGGTGGGTGTCGCCGTTGGTGGCCTTCACCTCGAAGACGCCGTCGCCAATCTCGAGGATCGACACGTCGAAGGTGCCGCCGCCGAGGTCGAACACCGCGATCTTCTCGTCCTTCTTCTTGTCGAGGCCGTAGGCGAGCGAGGCCGCGGTCGGCTCGTTGATGATGCGGAGCACCTCGAGACCGGCGATCTTGCCGGCGTCCTTGGTGGCCTGGCGCTGCGCGTCGTTGAAGTAGGCGGGAACGGTGATGACGGCCTGCGTGACCTTCTCGCCGAGATAGGCCTCGGCGTCGGCCTTGAGCTTGCCGAGCACGAACGCCGCGATCTGCTGCGGCGCGAACGTCTCGGTCTTGTCGCCGGCCTGCACCTCGATGTAGGCGTCGCCGTTTTTGCCAGCCACGACCTTGTAAGGCAGGTTCTTCGCCTCCTCGGAGACCTCGGTGAATTTGCGCCCGATGAGACGCTTGGCGGAGAAAATCGTGTTCTTCGGATTCGTCACCGCCTGGCGCTTGGCGGCCTGGCCGACGATGCGCTCGCCGGTCTTGGTGAAAGCGACGATGGAAGGCGTGGTGCGGGCACCCTCGGCATTCGGAATAACCACCGGCTCGCCACCCTCCATGACGGCCATGCACGAGTTCGTCGTGCCCAAATCGATGCCTAGAATTCTGCTCATAGTGCCAACCCCTTCGCAAGGCTCGTGCCCAGCGCACGGACATTTTTATGAGCTTTAACCATAAACAACTTACAAAATATTCGCCCCCGCGCAGGACTCCATCCTCGTCGCCGCATCGGGCCAGACTGGCGCAACTCCCGCCCCGCCGCCTGTCACACTGCGCCATAAACCCGCGATTGTTTTCCCGGCAACCCGGCCTAACTTGCCCGCATGGAGACGATTGAACTGCCGCCGACCGTGCCCGTCATGACGCTGCCCAACACGGTTTTCTTCCCGCAGTCGCTCCTGCCGCTCCACATTTTTGAACCGCGCTATCGCGCCATGCTGCGCGACGTGCTGGCGACGAACCGGCTGTTCGCGGTGGCCCACCTCGACACGACGCACCCCAGCGAGCCGGGCGTGATCGAGCCGCCGCATCGCATCGCCTCCGTGGGCGTCGTGCGCGCCTGCCAGGAGGCGGCGGACGGCACCTCCAACCTGCTCCTCCAGGGCGTGTGCCGGGTCGAGATCAGCGCCATCGTGCGCGAGCAGCCCTATCGCCTGATCGCCGTGCGACCGCTGACCACCGTCTCGGGCGGCAACCACACCCAGCTCGAGATCATGCGGCTCGAGGTCCTGCGCCTGGTGCAACTCCGCCGCCGCCTCGGCACCCCGGCCCCCAAGGGCATGACGCAGTTCCTCGAGACCATCGAAGACTTCGACACCTTCGCCGACGTCGCGGTCTTCAACCTCTGCGACAACGTCGCGTTGAAGCAGCGCCTGCTCGAGGAACTCGACACGCGCCAGCGCCTCAAGCTCTTCGCCGCCCAGCTCAAGCTCGACATCGAGGACCAGCGCCTGCGCAAGAAGCTGCAGGGCGAGTTGTCCGACGACGGCATCGCCAACAACTGAGCCTCCGCCCGCCGCGGCCGCTCAGGCGCGCAACGGCTGCGTCGCCCTCACCCACTCCGCCACGGGCACGCCCCCTGGAGATGCTCACGCCGGATGCGGTCGAAACGCTCCGGCGTCACGTGCGAATACCAGACGCCGTCCGGGTAGACGACGAGCCAGGGCCCCTCGGTGCACACGCGCAGGCAGTCGGCCTTCGTCCGCATCGCCGGCAGCGCGTGCGCCTTCACCTCGGCCTTGAGATGCTGCCAGGTCCGCTCGCCGTCCTCGAGCGCGCAGCAGTCCGGGCCGCGGCAGAGGAACAGGTGATAGCGCGCGGACGGCAGTCCGGCTTGGGCGAGGCCCTGCCCGACTGCGTCCATCACGCGTGCGCCGCGGCAAGATTGGCTTCGGCCTGCTTCCAGTTCACCACGTTCCAGAACGCGTTCACGTAGTCCGCCCGGCGGTTCTGATAGTGCAGGTAATACGCGTGCTCCCACACGTCGAGCCCGAGCACGGGCGCGAGGCCGTCGCTGAGCGGCGAATCCTGGTTCGCCGTCGAGTGCACGACGAGCTTGCCGCCCTTCACGCTCAGCCACGCCCAGCCGCTGCCGAAGCGCTTCATCGCCGCGTCGGCGAACTGCTTCTTGAAATCGTCGAGCGAGCCGAAGTCGCGCGCGATGGCGGCCGCGAGCTTCTCGCCGATCGACGACGAGCCGGCGGGGGCGAGCAACTGCCAGAAGAGGGAGTGATTCACGTGGCCGCCGGCGTTGTTGCGGATGCCGGTGCGGATCGCCTCCGGCACGCCCGCGAGATCGCGCACGAGGGCCTCGGGCCCCTTCGCGAGCAGGTCCGGGTGCGCCTCGAGGAGCTTCTTCGCGTTGGCGATGTAGGCCTGATGGTGCTTCGTGTAGTGAATCTCCATCGTGCGCGCGTCGATGTGCGGTTCGAGCGCGGCGTAGGCGTAGGGCAGCGGCGGCAGCTCCCAGCCGAGTGCGCCCGCCGGAAGCGCGGGCGCGTTTTCCTTCGCCGTCCCGCGGACAGCGATTCCCGCCAAACTCGCGAGCGCAACGCCTGCGCCCAGGGTCTTCAACGCCTCGCGGCGCGTCATGCCGGCATCGTGGGGTGTGTTCATGCCCGGAACTTTTGCCGGAATGGCGCGTTTGGCAAGGGCGGCGGCGACACACCTGACCATTGACCGCCCGGCATTCTGGCTATTCTGTCACCTTGCGATGACGAGCACGTCCAGCCCTTCCCACGCGCCCGCCCGGATTATCGCCGCCGAGGACGATCCCACCACGCGCCGCCTGATCGAGTTCAAGCTGAAGCGCGAGGGCTTCGCGGTCGACGTCGTCGCCAACGGCGAGGACCTGATCGCGCGCGCACGCGCCACGAACCCGCAGTTGGTCATCCTCGACCTGATGATGCCCATCAAGGACGGCTACAGCACCCTGCGCGAGCTCAAGACCGACGAGGCGCTCTCCGCGGTGCCCATCCTGATGCTCTCCGGCAAAAGCCAGGAGAACGACGTCGTGCGCTGCCTCAGCGCCGGCGCCTCCGACTACATGGTCAAGCCCTTCAGCCCCGACGAGCTCGTCGTGCGGGTGCGCAAAATCCTGCAGACATGACTCCCCCCGCGTGCCTCGGCCGCGTCGCCGCCGTTCTGTTCGCGACGGCCCTCGCCGCGGCGGCGCCGGCCGCGACGCTCGACGAAGCGCTGGCGGCCAAGCAGGCCGGCCGGCACGCCGAGGCGGCCGCCCTGCTCGAGCAGCTCGCCGCGGCCGATCCCACCGACACCCGGGTGCTCTTCCAGCTCGGCACCGTGCAGGGATGGCTTGGGCGCTACGATGACGCGCTCGCCACTTTCGAGCGCGCCGTGCGTCTCGCCCCGCAGGACGCCGACCTGCAGCTCGGCTACGGCCGCGTGCTCGCGTGGTCGGGCAAGCTCGCCCCGGCGGAGAAAATCTTCCGCGAGATCATCGCCCGGCATCCGGACAACCTCGAGGCGATCAACATGCTCGGCCGCGTGCTCACCTGGCAGCGCCAGCTCGACGCCGCCGACGCCGCTTACGCCAACATCCTCCGCACCGCCCCGAACAACACCGACGCCCTGATCGGCCGCGGCGACGTGCGCCGCTTCCAGGAACGGTTCGACGACGCGCAGCAGCTCTACCAGCGCGCCCATCAGATCGAGCCCGACTCGGCCGACATCCAGCAGCGGCTCGAATCGGTCAAGCACGCCGGCCCCTGGCGCGTCGATCTCGGGTGGGAATACAGCCGTTTCTCCGGCCAGGAGCGCGACGACTGGCACGGGTGGGACGCCGCCCTTCGCTACGCGCTCGACCCCCGCACCGGCGTCGCCCTGAACCTCGAGCGCGCCCACCGCTTCGGGGCCGACGACACGCAATGGACGCTCGGCCTCGACCGTCGCTTCAACGACGACTGGTCCGGCTACGTCCGCCTCAGCGCGACGCCCGCCGCCGACTTCTTCGCCCGGCACATGCTCGCCCTCGGCGGCGCCTGGCGCGCGCGCAAGGGCGACGAGCGCCTTCCCCCGACCCTGCTGCTCGCAGACTACCGCGCCGCCACCTACGCGCCCGGCACGGCGCATTCGCTCTGGCTCGGCGCGACGCAATACCTCAACCAGCGCGTCGCCCTCACCGGCAAGGTGCTCTTCACTCGCAACCTCAACCGCCACTACACCGACGGCTGGCAGCTCCGGCTGGACGGCGACCCCGACGAGCGCTGGCACTGGAACCTGGGCTACGCCGACAGCTCCGAGTCGCTCTCGAGCACGGTGTTCGACTTCACGCGCGAGCTGCGCACGCGCGCGATCTTCGGCGGGCTGGCGCGCGACTTCTCGCTGGTCCGGGGCATCCGCGTCGATCTGACGCATGAATGGGCGGGCGGAGCACCCACGCGCAACGCGATTCATGTCGGCGTCTACACCCGCTTTTGAGGCCGCGCTCCTCCGGGCCATCACGGTGAGCTGCGTCTCCTTCGCGCTCGCCTCGCTCCTCGTCTGGCTGAGTGTCTTTCTCCTGCGGGTGTGGCGCCTGCGGCGGGCGCGGCGCCATGCGGCCGCCGAGGAGGAGCTCACCGGCTACGCGCTCGACCAGCTCGCCGGCTACGCCACGGACCGTCCCTCCGCCCTCCCCGCGTGGAAGCGGGCGATCCTGGGCCGGGTGCTGCAATCCCTCGTGGAGCAAACCAAGGGCCGCGACCAGGCCCAACTGGTCGCGCTGCTCGAGCGCAGCGGCTTCCGCGCCGAGGCGCAGCGGCAGATCGTCCACGGCCGGGCGGCCCAGCGCCAGCGGGCCTGCGCGCTGCTCGCGCACTTCGACGACCCGGGCAGCCTGGCGGCCCTCACCGCGGCGCTCGACGACCGCGATGCCGGCGTGCGGCGGGTGGCGGCCCGCGCCCTGCTGGCGCGGGACCGCATCCCCTCGCTGCAGCGCCTGCTCGCGCAGCTGGATTTCGACCGCGACGATCCGCCCCTGAGCCTCGCCGAGTTGTGCGCGCGCCTGCCGCCCAGCCTGCAGCCGGAGGCCGTCGCGCTCCTCGGCCGCGACCTGCCGCCGGAGTGGTTGCGGACGCTCGCCATCGCCCTCGCCCGCGCCCAGGTCCACGACGCGTTCGCCGCCATCGCCGCCCTCCGGCAGCACGCCTCGCCGCGAGTCCGGGCGGCCGCCTGGGTCGCGCTGCGCGAACTCGGCGACCCGCGCGCCGGGGAACTCGCCGCCGCCGGGCTCGCGGACCCCGAGCCCGATGTCCAGCGCGCCGCCGCCGAATGCGCCGGCAGGCTCGGCGGCCCGGAACTCCTGCCCGCGCTCAAGGGGCTCGGCCAGACGACCGACTGGTGGACGAGCTACCGCGCCGCCGCGGCGATGTGGGAACTTGGCGCCGCGGGCCGGGACCTGCTGAGCCGCGAGCACGCTTTCCTGGCGCCCGGCGCCCGGCAATTCTGGACCGAAAAACAGCAGGAGCCGTCGCATGCCTGACCCGATGCGAACGGTGGCGATGGAGATCGCGTCGGGCCTCGGCTGGCTCGTCCTCGGTTCGGCGGCCATCCAATACGTCTTCTACACCGTGCAGACCGCGCTCGCGTTCTTCGAGCTGCACCGCGCCCGCGAGGCCGACCGCCGGGCCGACGCCGCCTGGATGATCAGCGCGAAGTCGATCCCCGGCATCACGCTGCTGGTCCCCGCCTACAACGAGGAGAAGACGATCGTCGAAAACATCCGCTCCCTGCTCACCCTGCGCTACCCGCGCTACGAGATCGTCGTGGTCAACGACGGCTCCAAGGACGGCACCGCGCGCGCCGTGATCGAGGCGTTCAAGCTGGAGCGGACCGACCTCGTCCGCCCGCACCCCGCGCCGTGCAAGCCGATCCGCGGCATCTACCGGCATCGCGACTACCCCAACCTGCTCTTCATCGACAAGGAGAACGGCGGCAAATCCGACGCGCTCAACGCCGCGATGAACTACGCGCAGCATCCGCTGGTGTGCGGCGTCGACGCCGACTCGCTGCTCGACCACAACTCGCTGCTGAAGGCCGCGCGGCCGTTCGTCGAGCACCCGCAGAACCTCATCGCGGTCGGCGGCACGATCCGCATCGCCAACGGCTGCGAAGTGCACGGCGGCATGGTCGTGAACGAGGGCGCGCCGCGGCGGCTGCTGCCGCTGTTCCAGGTCATCGAGTATCTGCGCGCCTTCCTCATCGCCCGGCTCTCGCTCAGCCGCATGAACACGGTCTCGATCATCTCGGGCGCGTTCGGCCTCTTCAAGCGCAGCGCCGTGCTGAAGGTCGGGGGCTACACCCACGGCACGGTCGGCGAGGACATGGAGCTCATCGTGAAGCTGCACCGCCATTTCCGGGAACGCGGCGAGCGGTATCACATCCTCTTCATCCCCGATCCGGTCTGCTGGACCGAGGCGCCCGAATCGCTGACGATCCTCCGCCGCCAGCGCACGCGCTGGCAGCGCGGCCTCTGCGAGGTGCTCTGGCGTCACCGCGGCATGATCCTCAACCCCCGCTACGGCCGCATCGGATTCCTCGGCCTGCCGATGTTCGTGTTCTTCGACCTGCTCGGACCGGCGCTCGACTTGGCCGGGTTCGTCCTCTTGCCCCTCTTCTGCTGGGCCGGGCTGCTGAGCTGGAAGTTCGCCGCGGCGTTCTTCGCGGTGGTGGTGCTCTACGGTGTCTTCCTGAGCATGAGCGCGCTCGTGCTGGCGGAACTCGCGCTCTTCCGGACGACGCGCAAGCGCGACATGGTGCTGCTCGCGTTCGCGGCGATCGCGGAGAACTTCGGCTACCGGCAGCTCAACCTGCTCTGGCGCATCGAGGGCATCTGGCAGTATTTCCGGAAGCAGAAATCCTGGGGCGAGATGACGCGCACGGGGTTCACCCAGAGAAAGCCCGTCGCGGGGAAATAAAAAAGCGCCGGCCGCGGCCGGCGCTCGAAAAGACAGGCGCAGCGCGGCCTAGGCGCGGACGGCCATCGTGCCGTCGGCCGTGATCTTCTTCTGGATCTCGGCGAAGGCGGCATTGACCTCGTCGTCCGTAAGCGTGCGCTCGCCGGAGCGGAACGAGAGCGAGAACGCCAGGCTCTTCTTGCCCTCGGGCAGGCCGGTGCCCTGGTAGACGTCGAAGACATCCACGCTCTCGACGGTGAACTTCGTGGCGGCCTGGCGCGCGACCTTGAGGAGCTGCTTGCGCACGTCCTCGGCGTGACGCGCTGCGTCGACCACGAGCGCGATGTCGCGCAGCGCGGCGGGGAACAGGCTGAAGTTCTGGAAACGGCGGTGACCGCTCTCGGCCGAGAGCTTTTCCGGCAGGATGGCGAACATGCCGCCCCAGACCTTGCCCTCGACGCCGGCCGCGCGGACCATGGCGAGGTTGAGCAGGCCGAAGCGCGCCGCCCAGCCGCCCTTCATCTCGCCCGCGGCGGCCGCGTGGCCTTCCTGCCAGCCCCAGAACGCGCCGGTGACCGGCACGAGCGGCTGGGCGTTCAGGTTGAGCCCGGCCTGCGCGAGCAGGATCTCCATGTGGCGTTTCACCGCGTAGAAATCCGGCTCGGGACGCGCGAGCCAGGCGCGGTCCTTCGGGTTGTGGGCGATGACGAAGCCGACACCGACGCACTCGTGCACCGTGCCGTTCATCTCGACGAAGACGCGGCCGGTTTCGCAAAGGCGCGACACGGAGAGGCCGCGCGACTGGTTCAGCTTGAGCGACTCGAGCAGGCCGAGCACGAGCGTCGGGCGCAGGCTCGACTGGTCCTCGACAAACGGATTCGAGAGCGCGAGTTCCTGCGCGGCGGCGTCGGAGACCCAGGTCTTGAGCTCCTTCGCGGAACGCAGCGTGTAGTTCACGCACTCGTGGAAATGCTGGCCGACGAGGTAGTCGGTGACCTTGCGGTTGAAGACCGCGATCGGATCGTCCTCCGCCTCCGGCAGCGCGGGGCCGACGGCCGGGGCCGGCGGGACTTTCTCCGTGCCGTAAATGCGCAGGACTTCCTCGACGAGGTCGATCGGGCGATCGAGATCGCCGCGGTAGCTGGGAATGTCGACCGTCCACTCGGGTGTGCCGTCGGCGAGCTGGCTCTCGCCGACGATGGCGAGATTGAGCGCGGTGAGCGCGGCGCGGATCTCGGCGTCGGCGATGTCGAAGCCGAGGCGCGCGCGGATGTAGGCCGGCGTGACCTTGATCTCGCGCGACCAGGGCTGCTCGCCGCCGATCTTGAACGACGGGCCGACGACGGTGCCGCCGGCGGTCTCGAGGAGGAGGTCGACGGCGCGACCGGCCGCCTCGAGCGTGCTGTGCGGATCGACGCCGCGCTCGAAACGATAGGAGGAGTCGGACGCGAGGCCGAGGCGCTTGGACGTCCAGCGAATCGACTGCGGGCGGAAATAAGCGGCTTCGAGCACGACGTCGGTCGTGGTCGCGTCGACCTCGGCGTTGGCGCCGCCCATGATGCCGGCGACGACCATCGGGGCCCTCTCGTCGGCGATGACGAGCATGCGGCTGTTCAGCGCGCGCTCCTTGCCGTCGAGCGTGGTGAGTTTCTCGCCGTCGACCGCACGACGGATGACGATCTGGCGGCCGCCGATCTTCTTCGCGTCGAAGACGTGCAGCGGCTGGCCGAGCTCGAGCATGACGTAGTTGCCGACGTCGACGAGGTTGTTGATCGGGCGCAGGCCGACGGCCTTGAGGCGCTCCTGCATCCACGCGGGGCTCGGGCCGACCTTCACGCCGGCGATGGCGATGCCGACGTAGAGCGGGCAATCCTCCGGCGCCTCGACGCGGATGTCGGCGAGGATGTCGCCGCGGAAGCCTTGCGTCTCGTTGCGGAACTTCACCTGCGGGTAGCAGACGTCCTTGCGGAACCACGCCGCGATCTCGCGCGCGATGCCGATGTGGCTGAGCGCGTCGGGGCGGTTGGGCGTGATCTCGATGTCGAACACGGTGTCGCCCGGCGGCAGCACGGCGTTGATCGGCGTGCCGATGGGCGTGGCCGGATCGAGGAGGAGCAGGCCGGCGTGGTCGTCGCCGAGGCCGAGCTCGTCGGCGGCGCACATCATGCCGTCGGACTGCTGGCCGCGGATCTTGGACTGCTTGATGACGAAATCGCCGGGCAGCACGGCGCCGGGCAGCGCGACCGGGACGCGGTTGCCGGCGTCGCAGTTGGGCGCGCCGCAGACGATGGTGCGGACGCCGCCCTGGGCGGCGCCGACGTCGACGGTGCAGACGGAGAGCTTGTCGGCGTTCGGGTGCTTGTCGCGGGTCTTGATCTCGCCGACGACGACGTTCTGCAGCGGCGGCAGGCCGGCGGTAGCCACGCCTTCGACCTCAAAGCCGACGAAGGTGATCGCGCGCTTGAGCTCGTCGACGGAGACGCCGTCGAGGTTCACGTATTGCTTGAGCCAGTTGAGGGAAATTTTCACGGAGCGGAAGTGGTGTTAAACGCGAAGTCGCGAAGTCGCGAAGGACGGCAAGGAGACTCTTTGCGCCTTCGCGCCTTGGCGTTTCAAAGGGTCACGCGAATTGCTTCAGGAAGCGGACGTCGTTCTGGTAGAAGTAGCGGATGTCATCGATGCCGTAGACCAGCATCGCGAGGCGCTCGAGGCCCATGCCGAAGGCGTAGCCGCTCCAGACGTTGGGGTCGTAGCCGACGGCCTCGAACACCGCCGGATCGACCATGCCGCAGCCGCCGATTTCGATCCACTCCTTGTTCACCTTCGGCAGGTGCTTGGCGGAGAGGTCGACCTCGAAGGACGGCTCGGTGTAGCTGAAGTAGTGCGGGCGGAAGCGCGTCGTCGTGCCTTTGCCGAGGAGCGAGGCGAAGATGTAGTCGAGCATCGCCTTCAGGTCGCGGACGGTGACGTTCTTATCGACGTAGAGGCCTTCGAGCTGGTGGAAGTTGGCGCTGTGGGTGGCGTCGGTGGTGTCGCGGCGGTAGACGCGGCCGGGCGAGATCACGCGGATGGGTGGCTGGCCCTTCAGCATGGTGCGGATTTGCACGGACGAGGTGTGCGTGCGGAGGAGGTATTTCTCGCCCTCGACCTTCTTGGAGACGTTGCCGAAGCGCGCGGCCTCGGGGAAATAGAACGTGTCCTGCGCGTCGCGCGCCGGGTGATCGGGCGCGGTGTTGAGCGCGTCGAAGCAGTAATACTCCGTCTCGACCTCGGGGCCTTCGACGACGGTGAAGCCCGCCTTGCGCATGATGCGGCACATCTCCTCGCGGACCTGCGTCAGCGGGTGGTAGGTGCCGGGGCCGGCGTCGGGTGACGGGAGCGTCGGGTCGACGGCGGGCCCGAGCTGGGCGGCGATCTCGGCGTCGGCGATGCGCTGCAGCGTGGCGTCGAGCTGGGCCTGGAGCTGGCCCTTGGCCTCGTTGATCAGCTTGCCCATGACGGGGCGCTGCTCCTTCGGCACGGTGCCGAGCTGCTTCATCAGGGCGGTGAACTCGCCGTTGGGGCCGACGTAGCGGGCCTTCGCGGCCTCGAACTCGGCGCGCGACTTCAGCGCCGCGAGTTCCGCGGGCGCCTTGGCGAGAAGGGCGTTCAGGGTGTCTTGCATCGGAAAAGAAAAAGGACGGGTGCGGTGAGCAGCCCGTCCTTCAGGGAAGTGGTTTGTGAAACCGAAGGCGAGCCTCTAGCCGGCTCGCGTGTGTGTGGCTCAGGCCTTGGCGGCCTTCGCCTTCAACGCGGCCTGGGCTTTCGCGACCAGGCCCTTGAAGGCGACGGCGTCGGCGATCGCGATCTCGGAGAGCTGGCGGCGGTCGAGGAGGATGCCGGCGGCCTTGAGACCTTCGATGAAGCGGCTGTAGCTGATGCCGGCTTCGCGGCAGGCCGCATTGAGACGCACGATCCAAAGGCCGCGCATGTTGGCCTTCTTCTTCTTGCGGTCGATGTAGGCGTATTGCCAGGCGTGCTGGACCGCTTCCTTGGCGTAGCGGAACAGCTTCGATTTGTTGCCGAAATAGCCCTTGGCGTATTTCAGCACTTTCTTGCGGCGCTTGCGCGACGCGGGGGAGTTGGTGACACGAGCCATGTTTAGTTTTGGTTTTGGTCGCCGGCGGGTCGGTTCGTTAGACGTTCACCCGCCTGGCGAAGTTGTGGTTGTCGTTGCGGCGGGTTTTAGAGGCCGAACGGGAGGCAGCGCTTGAGCGGCTCCGCATGGCCATCGGCCACGAGCTTGTCGCGAGAAGCACGGCGTTTGGACTTCGTGCTCTTCGAGGCCAGCAGGTGACGGAAGCCGGGCGTGCGGCGGATCAGCTTGCCCTTGGCGGACAGCTTGAAGCGCTTGGCGACGGACTTTTTGGTCTTTTGCATGACGAGAGCGGACGAAAACAGAGAGCCGCGGCAGGGTTGGCAAGGGGAAATTGGTCGATTTCACGCGCCGCGGAGGGCGGCGCCCCGGCTCCGGTGCCTCGCTGGCTGACAGCAAGTTGCGGAGCGAAAATCCGCCGGGTTCGCAGGCTGCGAAGGCTGTGCGCACGATTGGCCAAGGGACGCGGAGAGAGCGGAGCCCGGAGCGGATACAAGAAGAGCGCGGCCAAGCCGCAGCTTTCCACCATGATCTCACGCCCTGTCCCGCAAACCGCGACCTTGGACGCCAACGAGGCCGTCGCCACCGTCGCCTACCGCCTGAGCGAACTTTTCGCCATTTACCCGATCACGCCGTCGTCGCCGATGGGCGAGTGGGTCGACGAATGGTCGGCCCAGGGCCGCAAGAACCTCTGGAACCACGTTCCGGAGGTCATCGAGATGCAGTCCGAGGGTGGCGCCGCCGGTGCGCTCCACGGCGCGCTCAACGCGGGCGCGCTGGCGAGCTCGTTCACCGCCTCGCAGGGCCTGCTGCTGATGATCCCGAATCTCTACAAGATCGCGGGCGAGCTGCATCCGTTCGTGCTGCACGTGACCGCGCGCTCGCTGGCGACGCACGCGCTGTCGATCTTCTGCGACCACGGCGACGTCATGGCCTGCCGCCAGACCGGCTCCGCGATGCTCTGCGCCAACTCGGTGCAGGAGGCGCTCGACTTCTCCGCCATCGCCCACGCCGCCACGCTGCGCACGCGCGTGCCGTTCATCCACTTCTTCGACGGCTTCCGCACCTCGCACGAGGTGCAGAAGATCAATCTCCTCTCCGACGACGACCTGCGCGCCCTCCTGCCGCAGGGCGCGATCGAGGCGTTCCGCCAGAAGGCGCTCACGCCCGACCGTCCGTCGATCCGTGGCACCGCGCAGAACCCCGACGTGTTCTTCCAGGCGCGCGAAGGCGCCAACAAGTTCTATGATGCCGTCCCCGGCGTCGTGCAGGAGCTGTTCGACAGCTTCGCCGTCCGCACCGGCCGCGCCTACAAGCTGTATGATTACGAGGGCGCGCCGGACGCCGACCGCGTCGTCGTCGTCATGGGCTCGGGCGCCGAGACCGTTGCCGAAACCGCGCATTGGCTGAACGCCAAGGGCCAGAAGACCGGGGTGCTGAAGGTCCGCCTCTATCGTCCGCTCGACGCCAACGCCCTGCTCGCGGCGCTGCCGAAGTCCGTCCGCAAGATCTCCGTCCTCGACCGCACGAAGGAACCGGGCGCGATCGGCGAGCCGCTCTTCCTCGACGTCGCCGCCGCGCTCTACGAGAGCGATCGCGTGGGCAAGGTGGAGCTCGTCGGCGGCCGCTACGGCCTCGGCTCGAAGGAATTCACGCCCGCGATGGCCAAGGCCGTCTACGACGACCTCGCCACCAAGTCGCCCAAGAAGCGTTTCACCGTCGGCATCAACGACGACGTCACCAAGCTCTCCCTCCCCTACGACGAGAAGTTCGACCTCGAGACCGACGACACGCGCCGCGCGATGTTCTTCGGCCTCGGCGCGGACGGCACCGTCGGTGCGAACAAGAACTCGATCAAGATCATCGGCGAAGGCACCGACCTCAACGCCCAGGGTTTCTTCGTCTACGACTCCAAGAAGTCCGGCGCGATGACCATCTCGCACCTGCGCTTCGGCCCGAAGCCGATCCGCGCGCCGTATCTGATCGCCAACGCCGACTTCGTCGCGGTGCATCACTTCCCCTTCGTCGAGCGCATGGAGGTCCTCGCTCAGGCCCGCCCGGGCGCGACGCTCCTGCTCAACGTCGCCACGCCCGCCGACAAGGTCTGGGACCGTCTCCCGCGCGAGGTCCAGCAGCGCATCATCGAGCTCAAGCTCAAGGTCTACTCGATCGACGCCTACACCGTGGCCCGCGCCGCCGGCATGGGCGGCCAGATCAACACGATCATGCAGACGTGCTTCTTCGCGCTGTCCGGCGTGCTCAAGCGCGACGAGGCGATCGCCGCCATCAAATACGCGATCAAGAAAACCTACGGCAAGAAGGGCGACGCCGTCGTGGCGAAGAACAACGCCGCCGTCGACGCCGCGCTCGCGGCGATGCACGAGATCGCGGTCCCCGGCGCCGTGACCGCCCGCTTCTCGCGTCCGCCGGTCGTCGCCCAGTCCGCGCCCGAGTTCGTCCAGCGCGTCACCGCGATGATGCTCGCCAACCGGGGCGACGAGCTGCCCGTCAGCGCGTTCCCGATCGACGGCACGTGGCCCGTCGCGACCACCAAGTGGGAAAAGCGCAACATCGCGCTCGAAATCCCGACCTGGGATCCGGCGCTCTGCATCCAGTGCAACAAGTGCGTGATGGTGTGCCCGCACGCCGCGATCCGCTGCGCCGCGTTCCCCGACGCCGACAAGGCCGGCGCCCCCGAGACGTTCAAGAGCACCAAGCTCAAGAGCGCCGCCGCGCCGAACTACCAATATTCGATCCAGGTCGCGCCCGAGGACTGCACGGGCTGCACGCTCTGCCACAAGGTCTGCCCCGCCAAGGACAAGACCGACCTCAAGCGCAAGGCGCTCATGATGGCCCCGGTCGAGCCGCTCGTCGCCCAGGAACGCGCCAACTTCGACTTCTTCCTGAAGCTCCCGCCGGCCCCGACCGCGCTGCTCGAGGACACCGTCAAGGGCACGCAATTCCGCGAGCCGCTGATCGAGTTCTCCGGCGCCTGCACCGGCTGCGGCGAGACGCCCTACCTGAAGCTGCTCACCCAGCTCTACGGCGACCGCCTGCTCGTCGCCAACGCCACCGGCTGCTCCTCGATCTACGGCGGCAACCTGCCGACCACGCCCTACACGACGAATCGTGATGGCCGCGGCCCGGCCTGGTCCAACTCGCTCTTCGAGGACAACGCCGAATACGGCCTCGGCATCCGCGCCGGCGTCGACCAGCTCGCCGTCCAGTCGCAGCAACTCCTCAAGGAGCTCGCGCCGCAGCTGCCCGCCGAGATCGTCGCCGGCATCACGGCCGCCGACCAGCTCACCGACGCCGGCATCGCCGTCGCGCGCGGCCACGTCGCCGCGCTGAAGAAGCTCCTCCCCGCCCTCGCTTCCGACGAGCGCGCCAAGCGCCTGCTCGAGCTCGCGGACTACCTGGTGAAGAAGTCCGTGTGGATCATCGGCGGCGACGGCTGGGCCTACGACATCGGCTTCGGCGGCCTCGACCACGTCCTGGCGAGCGGCCGCAAGGTCAACATCCTCGTCCTCGACACCGAGGTCTACTCGAACACCGGCGGTCAACGCTCCAAGTCCACACCGCTCGGCGCGGTGGCGAAGTTCTCCGCCGCCGGCAAGGACACCGACAAGAAGGACCTCGCGCAGATGGCCGCGCACTACGGACACGTCTACGTCGCCCGCGTGGCGATGGGCGCCAAGGACAGCCAGACGGTGCAGGCCTTCATCGAGGCCGAGAAGCACCCCGGACCGTCCCTCATCATCGCCTACTCGCACTGCATCGCGCACGGCTACTCGCTCGCCAATGGCCTCGACCAGCAGAAGCTCGCCGTCGAAACCGGCTACTGGCCGCTGTTCCGCCACGATCCGGAGCGCGCCGAGAAGGGCCTGCCGGTCGACGTGATGGACTCGGGCGCGCCCAAGCAGCCGCTCAGCGCCTACACGAAGAACGAGCTGCGCTACCAGGTGCTCTTCAAGGCCAACCCGGAGCGCGCCGCCAACCTCGCCGACCAGGCCCAGAAGGCCGTCGACAAGCGCGTCGCCAGCTACCAGCAGCTCGCGGCCAACGCCGCCGCGCCGAAGCCCGCCGCCCCGGCGGCGCCCGCGACCGAGGTCAAACCGAACAACTGAGGAAACCCGCCCCACCCCATGAACCTCACGACCAAGTATCTCGGCCTCGAGCTCAAGAGCCCGCTGATGCCGGGCGCGTCGCCCCTCGCGATGCGCCTGGACAACATCCGCAAGCTCGAGGACGCCGGCGCGGCCGCGATCGTGATGCACTCGCTGTTCGCCGAGCAGATCGAGGGCAACGCCGTCGCCGTCTCGCGCCACATCGAGCGCTGGCAGGACAACTTCGCCGAGGCCACGTCGTTCTTCCCCCAGGGGCAGGACTACCTGCTCGGGCCGGACGAATACCTCGACCGTCTCAGCGCCATCAAGGCCGCTACCAGCCTGCCCGTGATCGCGTCGCTCAACGGCACGCACCTTGGGTCCTGGACGGACTACGCCCGCCTGATGGAGAAGGCCGGGGCGGACGCGATCGAGCTCAACACCTACTTCTTCGCCACCCGGCGCGACGAATCGTCCGCCGAGATCGAGGACCGGGTGCTGGAGATCGCCCGCACCGTCCGCGCCAGCGTGCAGGTCCCGATCGCGATGAAGCTCTCGCCGTTCTTCACCTCGCCCGTCCACCTCGTGGCCGAGCTCGAGGAGGCCGGCGTGAACGGCGTCGTGTTGTTCAACCGGATCTTCCAGCCCGAGATCGACATCGAGACCTTCGATGTCGTGCCGCGGCTCGGCCTCTCCTCGCCCGAGGACCTGCGCCTGCGCCTCCGCGCGCTCGCGCTGCTCCGCGACCAGGTGAAGCTGAGCCTCGCCTGCTCCGGCGGCGTGCACAGCGCCGCCGAGGTCGTGAAGGCCCTGCTCGCGGGCGCCGACGCCGTCCAGATCGTCGCCGCGCTGCTGCGCGACGGCCCGGACACGCTCGGCAACATCCTCACCGAGCTGAAGCTCTGGATGGAGAAGTTCGAATACACCTCCGTCTCCGAGATGCGCGGCGCGCTCAGCCTGCGCAACTGCCCGGACCCCGAGGCCTACGAGCGCGGCAACTACCTTCGTTCGCTCCAGCTCTGGCGGGAGTGAACCTGGGGCCATAGCCCAGACTGCAACAACCCGCGCGGTGCAGCGCGGGTTGTTTCGTTTGGGCCCGGCAGTGCAGTCTGCCTTATCGGTATTGCTGCGCCGAGAAGCCTTCGCACCATCATTGGCGTCGATTCGCCCGCATCGAATGTTCACCCAAGAGACACTCCTCGCCCGAGGCTTTCGAAGTCGTGATGAAGCTCTGGCGGTCCTCGTCGCTTCGTTGCCGCGCTGGAAGCACGTCCGGGGCACGGTCAGGCCCGATGGCTGCGATCTGCTCTGTTCGGCGCCTTCCGGCGGTCGCTTCGCTCCGTTTCGCTACGCGGCACAGGTGCGGCTTCGCACCGAAGGCGATTCCAGCATCTCGGTGTTGCTGCGTCTGGAGCGCGTGACGAAAAGGAAGCTAGTCTGGCTGCTTCTGTCGTTCCTGTTCTTTCCGCTGCTCTGCGTATACCCGGACGCACACCACCTCGGTCTCGGAATCGGATTGGGGGTGATGAGCGGCTTCGCCCGAGCCGCGTTTCTTTTGCTCGGCGCGGAACGAGTGGAATCCCAGTTCGAGAGGCTCTACGGCTCGCCCTCCTTTCGCGTCCAAGCGACGAGCGGAAACACAAACGCCGCCTGAAAAGGCGGCGAATGGTCGGGGCGGTGAGATTCGAACTCACGACCTCTACGTCCCGAACGTAGCGCTCTACCAGGCTAAGCTACGCCCCGACAGCGGAAGAGAGCGGTTAATCAGTAGCCTGCGCCGAGGTGAAGCAAGCAGAATCTTGTCGCGAACACAGGTTGCACAGGAAAATAAAAAAGCCGCGTCGGGCGACGCGGCTGAAAGGGAGGAGCGCGGGCTCGCTCAGTTCTTCGGTGCGGGCGGGGGCGGCATCGCCGCGAACGAGCTGGCGCCGACCTTCTGCGCGACCATGTCGACCATGCGCTGGATTTCGAGCTCGGCGTTGCGGCGGGCGATCTTGGCGAGCTCGACCTGCTTCGCGAGTTCGAAGGTCTCGCGGTTGGTCTTCTCCTTCACCGAGCGGAGGTCGTTGAGCTGGAGCTCGAGGGCGTTGGCGTCCTTCTGATTCTTGTCGGCTTCGGCGAGATATTTGTCCGCCTCGTCCTTCAGCTGGCGCATCGCGTCGTCGTATTCCTTGATCTTCTTCTGCTCCTTGGCGCGGTCTTCGGCTTCGCGCTCGGCCTGGCGGCGCTTCGCGTCTTCCGCGGCCTTCTTCTCGATCTCGGCGCGACGCGCGTCTTCGGCGGCCTTCACCTTGGCGACTTCTTCCTTCTTGGCGGCTTCCTTCGCGGCCATCTCTTTCAGCGCCCCGTTATAGAAAAACAGGAACACGCCGAGCAGCACGACGGGAACAATGATGTAAAACTTGTTCATGGTGGGTGCGGAAAGGAGTGGTTAGCCCTTCTTGGCGGCGGCGGCGGCCGCATCGGCGGCAGCCTTGGCGGCCTCGGCGGCAGCGAGCTTGTCGAGGAGATCGTAGTAATACTTCACGTTGGCCTCGGCCTGCTTGACGTAGGTCTTGAGGAAGGCCTGCTCGTCGAGGTTCTTCTTCTTCTCGTCCTCGAGCTTGGCGATGTCGGCCTTGACGCTCTCGACGTCCTTCTTGAGGCGCTCGAGCGCGTCGCGCGTGCGCTTGCGGTCGTCGAAGGCGCGCTGGCGGCGGTCTTCGGCGTCGAGGCGGGCCTTCTTCTTGGCCTCCTCGGCGCGCTCCTTGGCTTCGCGCTCGATCTTGCGCTTTTCCTGGGCCTCGACGGCGTCTTTGATCGCCTTCTCGCGGGCCTGGATGTCGCGCTTCTGCTTATCCTTCTTTTCTTGTTCCTTCGCCTGGCGGACGGCGACCTGCTTCGCCTCGTAGTCCTTGGTGAAGTTCCAGTAGATGCCACCGAAGGCGAGCAGGCCGAGCAGCGGGACCAGAATGTAGATCTTGTTCATGTTTCGGTAAGGGGTTTTAGAGAGCTTTGGCGGCTTTGGCTTCGCGCTCCTTGATGAGGTCTTCGATCGCCTGCTTCATGCGCTGGCCTTCGGCCTTGCCTTCCGGCGTGGCGATGGCGCGGTTGGCGCCGTCGAGCGCGATGTCGAATTTCTTCAGTTCGTAGGCGATGAACGCGAGGAAGAGATAGGTGGAGTGGGGCTTGTTGCCGCCACCCTTCTTGACGGAGGCCTGAAGGTAGGGCAGCGCCTCGTCGAGCTTCTCCATCGTGTAGTAATTCTGCGCGATGAGATACTCGAGCTGGCCGTTCGACTTCGGGAAGACCTTCGTCGCCTCCTTGAGGGTGTCGATGGCCTTGAAGTCGCGGTTGAGCTGCTGGTAGGAGTAAGCGAGCAGTTCCCAGTTCTTCTCCTCGTTTTCGATCGAGCCGTTGTGCAGGCCCTTTTCGAGGAGCTCGGCGGCGCGCTCGTATTGGCCGATGTTGAAGTGAATGCCCACGAGGTTGAAGTTGTCCTTCGGGGAATTCATGAAGCCGTTCGCCTGGGCGCGCTCGAAGGCGAGGATGGCGCGGATGTCCTGCTGCTGGCCGAGGTAGAGCGCGGCGAGCTGCTGCCAGTAATTCTTGTTGTCGGGGTGCTGCTTGACGAGGAGCTCGAGCAGCTCGACGGCCTCGGCGTTGCGGTTGAGGTGCTGGAGGCAGACGAGCTTGAGCAGGTAGAGGTTGTCCTTCGGGTGCGTCGACATGCGCATGGCCTTGTCGACGATCTCGAGGGCGCGCTTCACCGCGGCGACGTCGGGATGGTCCTGGTCCTGGGCGGCGCGGTTGAAGATCAGGGACGCGTAGAACAGGAGCGCATCGGGATTCGGCTTCTTGTTGAGCTTCATCCAACGCGCCATGTAGGCGTCGGCCTTGTCGTAGAAACCCGCGACGGTGGAGGCGTTCTTGCTGTTCGCCGCTTCCTGGAAGTAGAGCTGGGCGAGGAAGAACAGGAACTCGGTCGTCGTGCGGTCCTCGAAGTAGGCCGGGGTGTGCGAGTCGGAGAGCTGCAGGGCCTGCTCGAGGGGGGCGATGGCGTTGATGAAATCGCTCTTCTGGAGGTAGGTCTGCGCCTTGACTTGGAGCAGCACCGCGGCGTCGAAGCTGGTCGCGTCCTTCAGCTTGGCGAGGCGGTCATCCACCGCCTTGAGGGCGGCGTCGTAGTTCTTGGCTTCGGCCGCCGTCTTGTAGGTGGTGCTGAGCACTTCGCTCGTCTCTTCGGAGAGCGAGTAATTGCGCTCTTGCTGCTGGGCGAACGCGCTGCCGGCGAACAAGGCCGCGGCGAGGGCCGCGCATGCGCGCACGGAGAAGCGGGTGGTAAGGGAAGACATGGCTTAGGAGTCCTCGCTGAGAGTGAACGGAATATCGATCTGGCAGCGCGTGTTGACGGCGCGGCCACCCTTGCGGCCGGGCTTGAATTTCCATTTCGAGACGGCCTGCATGGCGGGCTGCTCGAACTCGCGCTGGCTCGATTTCACGACTTGCACGGCGACGACGTCGCCGGAGGACGAGACGATGAACTCGAGCGTGACGTTGCCGGTGATGCCGGCACGCCGCATTTCGAAGGGATAGTTGGGAGCGACCTGGACGCGGGCCACCGGGATCTGGTCGAGGTTGGCGACGTCGAAGAGGTCCTTCATGCCGGCGCCGAGCTTGGTGCCGGGCTTCACGACCGGGATGGAGATGGCGCCCTTGGCGGCGGTAAGGCCGGGGGGCGGCGGCGGCTGGAGCGGCTGGGTGAAGGCGGTGACGGAGACCGACGGGACGTCGGCGAGGCTCGGCGGAGCGAGCTGGTTGGTCGGGGCCTCCTCGGAGAGCTCTTCGACGGTTTCCTCCTTCTCGGGTTCGATGGGAGGCATTTCCATCTGGATGAGTTCGGTCTTCTCCTCCTTGGCCCGCGGCTTCGGTTTCGCTTTCGTGTTGAAGCCGTAGAGGAACGTCGCGTGGAGCGCGATCGAGACGACCAGGCCGATGATGAGATCTCTACGCATGGATTACTTGCCGGTGGGGCGGGTGCGGGTTTCGACCGAGAATTTTTGGATGCCGGCCTTGCGGATTTCGTCGAGCACCTGGACGGTCGCGCCGAAACGAGCCTTCTCGTCGCCGGCGATGAGGATCTTGGGATCCTCGGTCTGCGTCTTGTAGTGCGCGATGCGGGCCGGGAGCTCCTGCATGTCGATCAGCTCGCGGTTCCAGTAGACGTTGCCGGCCTCGGACACCTGGATGGTCGTCGGCTCGTCCTGCTTGTTGTTGGTCGAGGGAACGCCAGCGGGCAGGTCGACGGGAACGGAGTTGATGCGGTTGAGCGAGAGCGTGAACAGCACGAACGTCGCGAGCAGGAAGAAGATGACGTCGATGAGAGGGATGATCTCAATACGCGCCTTCTTCAGCTTCGAGACTTTGATCTTGGTGCCTTCCATGTGAGTGGGTGCTTGACGAGATGACGCGCGAAGCGCGGGTTTCTTAGATCAACGTTTGCCGGTGTCGCCGCGCGTCTCGATGAACACCTTCGTGAAGCCGGCCTTGCGGGCTTCGTCGAAAACGTAGATCGCCTGCGCAAAGAAAGCGCGCTCGTCGCCGTTGATCAGGATGCGGCCTTCGGGGTCAGACGCCTTGTATTGCTGGAGGCGTTGCAGGAATTCGTCGAGGGTGACGAGGTCCTTGTTCCACGCGAGGGTGCCTTCGTCGGTGACCGTGATGGTGACCGAGCCGGCGGGGTCGCGTCCTTCGCCGGTCTGGGTGACCGGGAGCTGGACGTTCAGGCCGTTGGATTTGTTGAGGGAAAGGGTGAACAGGACGAACGTCGCGAGCAGGAAGAAGATGACGTCAATGAGAGGGATGATCTCAATGCGCGCCTTCTTAGTGCCGCCGGGGCCTGTGCCACCACCACCGCCGTGCATGACTTTAGGGGTCGAGGGTTACCGAGGAGGTGACCCGCGATCAGCGGTTCACGCTCTCGGACTTGTTGATGATGATCTCGAGCGAATTGGAAGCGTCCTCGACTTCGTGGCGGGCTTCTTCCAGGCGGGCGTTGAGATAGTTGTAGGGGAGCAGGCCGGTGATGGCGATGGCGAGACCGCAGGCCGTCGCGATGAGCGCCTCGGCCACGCCGCCGGTGATCTGGCCGGCCGCGGAGGCGATGTCGCCGCCGGAGAGGGCGCCGAAGGTGTTCATCATGCCCGTGACCGTGCCGAGAAGGCCGAGGAGCGGGGCGGCGGTGATGCAGGTGTCGAGCGTCGGGAGGCCCTGCGAGAAGCGCTGGAGCTCCTGGTTCGCGGCGCGGGTGAACGCGTTGCCGAGCGAGTGCTCCTTGTGGGTGAGCGCGTAAACGAGGATGCGAGCCACGTAGTCCTGGCTCTTCTTGCCGAGCTCGACGGCGCCGTCGACGTCACGACCTTCGACCTTCTCGAGCATCTTCTCGACCACCTCGGGCTGACGGCGGGTCGCTTCGCGGATGATGAAGATGATGCGCTCGACGGCGACCGTGATGAGGAGGAAAGAAACGAGCAGGATGGGCCACATGATGGGGCCGCCGTGCTTGAACAGCTCCATCGGAGTCTGGTTCATCAGGAACGCCAAGGGCAGGTGTGCAGTGATCATAGTGCGATGTAGGGATTAGATTTTTCCGGGATGAAGTTTCTCTGGGTGAAAAGCAGGAAAAAGTCGTCAGGCGGAAGCCCGCACGGGGAGATTAGACGCCGAGCGCCCGCCTTTGTTGCAGGCCGGGCGCGGGTCGGAAAGAGGGTTGTAACTACGGGGCAAGAGGTGTGTGCGGGCGAGAGCCGATTAAGTTTGGGAATCACTTTGCACTGTCAATGCGCTTTCTTTTTCAGCGATTGCGAGAGGTCGCGCATCTGTTGTGGCTGCCCGGCTAGGACTCGAACCTAGACAAGCAGAGTCAGAATCTGCTGTGCTACCATTACACCACCAGGCAGTGGAAAGTGATCGTGCGCGCGACGCGGGGTGACGCTTGCCGGAATCGGATTTCAAGGTGGAGCCGGCGATGGGATTCGAACCCGCAACCGCCTGTTTACAAAACAGGTGCTCTACCGTTGAGCTACGCCGGCAAGGCGCGCTGCGCACTGGAGAATCGGAACTACAAACAACGAAATTGGTGGCTCCCCGGGGACTCGAACCCCGAACCTACTGATTAAGAGTCAGCTGCTCTACCATTGAGCTAGGAAGCCAGAAATCAGAGGGGCAAAAGTTGGGAACGCGTGGGTGGTGTCAACACCATTCCCCTCTGAAAGCGGGGAAAATTCGAACACGACAACGCGGCTAATTTTCGCGACAAGCCTCACGAATCCCCCGTCCACTTCGGCAAGGCCAGATCCGTCGCGAGCCGCAGCCCCGGTGGCGCCGCCAGCAGGCGCGGCACGACGTTGATCAGCGCCGCCACCGTCGCGTCGTCGCCCGCGACCCCGCCCGTCACCGTCACGTCGAGCGGCGGACGCCCGTGCACCACGATGCGATCGTGCGGCTGCGGTGCGCCGAGGAACATTGCGATCTCCAGCACCACGCGCTCGCGGCCGCCGCTCGCGCCGACCGCGCGCTGCCGGATGCCGCACACGCGGCCCGGCGGCACGGTGAAAAACGGCGATACGATCTCGCGCTCCGCGAGCACCGGCTCGCCCTCCTCGACGAGGCTGTCGAGCGCCCAGCCCATCGCGTGCGCCACCAACGCCGCCGACTCGATCAGGCCCGCGTGCCCCGCCCTGCCCGACCGCAACCCGTCGCTGAACTCCTCCGCCTCCTGCCCGCTGCCGATCTTCGCCTGCAGCGGCCGGCGGCGCGTCGCGGCGTCCACCACCCGCTCGACGCGGATGCTTTCGACCTCGCGGCTCACGCCGGTCAGCGCGATCGGGAGCACGTCCATCACGAAGCCGGGGTTCACGCCCGTGGCGACGACGCGCGCGCCGGTGTGCCGGCAGAGCGCGTCGTATTCCTTGGCCAAGGCCGGCTCCTTCAGCGCGGGGAAAATCAGCTGCTCGCACGTCGACGCCACGCTCACGCCGAACTCCAGCGCGGGGCGCATCTGCGCGAGCGTCGCCGCCGCGCTCGACGACGCCGTGTGCAGGATCACCTCCGGCGGCGTCTCGCGGAACAGCGCCTCGAGATCGCGCGCGACCTTCAGGCCGTCGAGCGCGCCAAGGCCGGTGATCTCCGTGAGCGGCCGCCCGGCCTTCGCGGGGTCGTGGTCGACCGCGCCGACGATCTCGAGCCACGGCCGCTGCGCCGAGAGCCGCAGCGCCTCCACCCCGATCGGCCCCAAGCCGAACTGCGCGACTTTGATCCGCTTCATCGCGCCGAGTGAACTCCGCCGGCGCCGCGCTGTCGAGCGCGCGGCGCGCGGCTCAGCCCAGGAACGGATTGAAGCGCCGCTCGTTCGCGACCGTGGAGAACGGCCCGTGCCCGGGCGCGATCAGCACGTCGGGAGCGAGGGCCGCGAGGACGCGGCGCGCGTGCTTGAGCTGGCGCTGGCAGCAGAAATAACCGCCGCCGAGCGAGCCGGCGAAGATCAGGTCGCCCGACACCAGCAGCACCGGCCGCTCCGGCTGCCGCACGCACGCCACGCCGTAGCAGTTGTGCTCGGCCGCGTGCCCCGGCGTGAGCAGCGCCGTGATCCGGAATCCCTCCACCTCGACCGTCTGGCCTTCGCCGAGCGCGAGGCAGCGCGGCCAGCGCCCGGTCGGCGGACCGTAGAAATGGTTCAGCCCGAACTCGTGCATCACCTCCTCGAGTCCGCCGATGTGCTCCGCCTCGTAATGGGTGACAAAGACGGCCGCGAGCCTCTTGATCCGCGCGGGCCAGACGCGCTTCAGCTCCGGTCCGCTCGCGCCGGTGTCGAACAGGATGCCGGTGTCGCCGCCGGTCGAGAGGATGTAGGCGTTCGCCACGCCGACGCCGAACGGCATGCGCAGGGGAAGAGGCAGAACGGCAGCGCGCCGATCTCGGGCCGCGGGTAGGCGTTCTGGGCCAGCGCCGCGAGCCCGACCTCGTTGAGGTTCAGCACGTGCGCGAGCCGGCTCAGCTCGGCCGGCTTCAGGTCGGGCCGGTAGTCGATCGCGTCGTGGATGCGGGACAGCTCGACGTTGGCCGCCTTCGCGACGGCCTCATAGGTCAACGCGGCGTGGCGGGCGGCCTTTTCCAGGACGTCCCCCAGCTCATCCTCGAGCGGCGGTGCGACGGTGAGGTCCATGCGACGTCGGCCAGAAATGAATTCCATTTCCGCGGCGATTGCCACACGTTTCCGCCGCCATGGATGCCGTCCAAACCGAGGTGATCGACATTTTCAAACGCACCCGCGCGCTGCTGCAGGGCCACTTCGTGCTGCGCTCCGGCCTGCACAGCGGGCACTTCTTCCAGTGCGCGCAGGTGTGCCAATACATGCCGGAGGTCGAGCGCCTCGCCACGCTGCTGAAGGCGCGACTCGCCGGCACGTCGTTCACGACGGTGCTGGCGCCGGCGATGGGCGGGCTCGTGATCGGCCAGGAGGTCGCGCGGCAGTTCAAGAGCCGCTTCATCTTTGCGGAGAAGGAAAACAACGTGCTGGTGATGCGCCGCGGCTTCACCATCGCTCCCGGCGAAAAGATCCTCGTCGTCGAGGACGTCATCACCCGCGGCGGCCGCGTGCAGGAATGCCTCGACATCGTCGCCCAGGCCGGCGGCCAAGCGGTCGCAGTCGCGGTGCTGGTCGACCGCAGCGAGGGCAAGGCGAAGTTCAGCGTGCCGACGATCTCGCTGCTCGAGCTGAGCTTCCCCACCTACGAGGCGGACAAACTGCCGCCGGAGCTGGCGGCGATCCCCGCGAGCAAGCCGGGCAGCTGACGTTGCGCGCCCGCAGGGGCGGACCTTCCCCGGCCCGGCCAGGCGCCGGCGTGACGACCATCGAACGGACGCCGTGGCCTCTCCGCGATGGCCACGAAAAAGGCGCGCCCCTCGGCGCGCCTTGGATCTTGGAAGGGGTTTCCGGTCGCGCCCTCAGCGGGCGATGAAGCCGATGTAGCGGTAGCTGCCGCGGTAGTAGACCAGGGCGAGGTTGCGGCCCTCGCGCGTGGCGCGCTTGGCGGACGCGAGGTCGGAGACCGGCGACTTGTTGATCTGCTCGATCACGGCGCCGACGGGGAAGACGTCGCCGTAGGGCGACTTCGGCGAAATCTCGGTGATGACGATGCCCTCGACTTCGCGCGGGATGCGGAGCTCGTTGCGCAGCTCGTTGGTGATGGCCTGCACGTTCACGCCGGGGAGGAACTCGCCGTCGGCCTCGGCATCCTCGAGCTTGCCGAGGATGACCTCGGCGGTCTTCGGCTTCCCGTCGCGCAGGTAGTCGAGCGCGACCTTCGTGCCCGGGGCGGTCTGGGCGATGACGAGGCGCAGGTCCTCGCGGGTGGCGATGTCCTTGCCGTTGACGGCGGTGATGATGTCGTCGCGCTGGAGGCCGGCCTTGGCGGCGGGGCCGTCCTTCGGGCTGAGATCGGCAATGATGACACCGCGCGTGGTGCGCGGGAGCTTGAGCGCCTCGGCGTCGTCGGCGGTCAGTGTCTGCGTCTGCACGCCGAGGTAGCCGCGGATGACGGTGCCGTATTCGATGAGGCTGGTCATGACCGAGCGGGCGAGGTTGATCGGGACGGCGAAGCCGATGCCGATGTTGCCGCGGTTGGTGGTGGCGATGCCGCTGTTGATGCCGACGAGGCGGCCGCGCGCGTCGACGAGGGCGCCGCCGGAGTTGCCCTGGTTGATGGCGGCGTCGGTCTGGATGAAATCCTCGTAGGCGTCGGGCTCGCGGTCGGTGAGGAGGTTGACGTTCTTGCGGCCGGTCGCGGAGATGATGCCCATCGTGACCGTCTGGCCGATGCCGAGCGGGTTGCCGAGGGCGAACACGATGTCGCCGACGCGGAGCTTGTCGCTGTCGGCCAGGGTGAGGAACGGCAGCTCCTTCGCATCGATCTTGATGACGGCGATGTCGGTCTTCGGGTCGGTGCCGATCAGCTTGGCGGGAAACTTGCGCTCGTCGCCGAGCTGGACCTCGAGCTCGTCGGCGTCCTCGACCACGTGGTTGTTGGTGAGGATGTAGCCGTCGGAGGCGATGATGACGCCGGAGCCGAGGCCGCTGAGCTTCTGTTCCTGGCCCTGGATGTTGCCGCCGAAGATCTGGCGGTAGAACTCGGGCACCTGCTGGCGCACGACCTTGGTCGAGTAGACCGAGACGACGGCCGGGCGAACGCTGGCGAGGACGTCGGCGTAGCTGGTGAGGACGGGCGCCTTGCCTTCGCCGACGGCGCTGGCGTCGACCTTGACTTCGGGGTGCGCCAGACCCGACTTGGTCGGGGCCTTGGGTTTCGTCTGCGCCTGGAGGGTGAGGAGGCCGGCGACGAGGCCGAGCAGCAGCGACAGGGCGAAGAATTTGACTTTCATGGAAAGGAAGGGAGCGAGCTCGGACACTAGCCGAGTCGGGGGGTTCCGCAACCGGTCCTCAGAAGCCCTTGATCTTGAAAAGGCTGGTGACGGACTCGTTGCTGTTGATGCGCACGATGGCCTCGCCCAGCAGCGGGGCGACGCTCAGCACGGTGATGGGCAGGCCGCGCGGGTCGATCGGCACGGAATTGGTCGTGATCAGCTCGTCGAGCACGCCTTCGCTGAGGCGCTTGTAGGCCGCCTCGCCCAGGACGCAGTGGCTGATGGCGGCACGGATGCTCTTGGCGCCGTGCTCGCGGAGGATCTTCGCGGCGGCGGTGATGGTGCCGGCCGTTTCCGTGATGTCGTCGACCAGGAGCACGTCGCAGCCGCTGACTTCGCCGACGATGTTGGTGGCGGCGACGGTGGTGGCGTTGATGCGCTTCTTGGCCACGAGGGCGATCGAGGCGCCGAGCGCGTCGGCGTAGGCCGCGGCCATCTTCATGCCGCCGACGTCGGGCGAGCAGACGACGAGGTTGGAGCTGCGCTTGGTCGCGAGGTATTGGAAGAAGACCGGCGAGGCGAAGAGGTGGTCGACCGGCACGTCGAAGAAGCCCTGGATCTGCTGCGAGTGCAGGTCCATGGTCAGCGCCCGCGTGGCGCCGGCGGCGACGAGCAGGTTGGCGACGAGCTTGGCCGTGATCGGGACGCGCGGCTGGTCTTTGCGGTCCTGGCGGGCGTAACCGTAGAACGGGATGACGGCGGTGATGCGCGCGGCGGAGGCGCGCTTGGCGGCGTCGATCATGATCAGCAGCTCCATCAGGTGATGGTTCGTCGGCGGGCAGGTCGACTGGATGATGTAGACGTCCGCGCCGCGGATGTTCTCGTTGATCTTCACGAAGGACTCGCCGTCCGGGAAACAAGTCACGGTGGCCTCGCCGAGCGGCACACCGATGGACTTGCAGATTTCCTCTGCAAGCGGGCGATTGGATGAACCGGAGAAGATCTTCAGCCGCGTGTCCTTCATGGGCGGCGAGCCAAAGGGTTTCTCCCGGGGGGCGGAAGCCTATTTCGGACGCTGTTCCAGATTTTCAACCCGCTTGAACAACTCGGGGAGCTTCTGGTGCAAAACCTGCAGGCGCCGCTCCGTCATATACGGGATGGCCGGCGTGCCGTTGAGGTAGCTGCCCGGCGCGGTGTCGAAGGCGATGCCGGTCTGGCCGCCGGCCTTGGTGCCCTGGCCGAGCGTGATGTGCCCGCCCACGCCGGCCTGGCCGCCGAGCACGACGTAATCCTCGAGCGTCGTGCTGCCGGAGATGCCGACCTGGGCGCAGAGGATGCAGTGCCGGCCGATGATCACGTTGTGGCCAACCTGGACCAGGTTATCGATCTTGGTCCCCTCGCCCACCACGGTCCGGCTGAAGCGCGCGCGATCGAGCGTGGAGTTGGCGCCGATCTCGACGTCGTCCTCGACGATGACGACGCCGATCTGCGGCACCTTCTCGTGACGGCCGTTGACGAACTCGTAGCCGAAGCCGTCCGAGCCGATCACGACGCCGGGCTGCAGGCGCACGCGATTCCGCAGTTCGCACCCACTCCCGATGATGCAGCCCGGCTGCACCCAGCAGTGCTCGCCGACGCTGGCGTTGCGGCCGACGAAGACGTTCGCCTGCAGCACGCTGCCGGCGCCGACGCTGGCGCCGTCCTCGACCACGCACAGCGGGCCGAC
Organism: Oleiharenicola sp. Vm1; assembly: GCF_047777955.1. Taxonomy (GTDB): domain Bacteria; phylum Verrucomicrobiota; class Verrucomicrobiia; order Opitutales; family Opitutaceae; genus Didemnitutus. The sequence continues at coordinate 1,547,087 of NZ_CP180537.1, read as the reverse complement.
GGTGGCCTGCGGCGACACGCGCGCGGTGGGCGCGATGACGGCGCTCGGGTGGACGCCGGCGGGCGGCTTGGGCCAGAGCGACTGCTCGATGCGGGCGCAGAGGCGCGCGAGGGCGACGGAGGGTTTCTCGACGAAGAGGAAAAGCTGGTTCGGCTGCGGCTCGCCGACGTAGTCGAGCGGCACGAGCACGAGCGAGGCGTGCGTGGCGGCGACTTCGGCGCGATACTTCGGATTGCCGAGGAAGGAGAGGTCGCCCGGCTGGGCGGACTTGAGCGACGCGATGTCGCGGATCTTCTCGGTGGTGTGGCCGGCGCTGCGCTGGGGCGAGACGATCGCGGCGACTTCGTCCGGGGTGTAAGCGACGTGCATGGGCACAAAAAAGCCCTGCTCGCGGGAGCAGGGCTTGGCAAGGGTTCTTTGGCGCTCAGCCCTTCTTGGCCGGCGGGGTGACGTTCGGGACGGTGAAGCCACCGGCGTTGTTCGTCGCGGCGGGGGCCGTCGTGGCGGGGGCAGCGGCCGGAGCGGCGGGCGCCGGGCGGTCCTTGTTCACTTCCTTCACGACGTCGTCGGTGATGTCGTAGCTGGCGTCCGAGTAGAGGACGACCGGGATGCCGAGGATGCTCGGGCCGGACTTGTCGAGGACGAGCGTGGCGCCCTTGGCGCGGGCCATGTCGTTCACGACCTTCATGATCTCATCCATGATGAGGTCGCGGTGATTCTTGGCGCGCTGCTGGAGGGAGCGCTGGGTATTGACGCGGAAGTTCTGGGCCTCGTTCTGCAGGCGCTGGATGTCCTCCATCTTCTTCTGCGCGTCCTCGCCGGCCTTGGCCTTGGCCTGGTCGTTGGCCATGGGGCTCTTGGTCTGCTCGACGAGGGACTTGTATTCGTCGGCGGCGGACTGGATCTGCTTGTTGATCTGATCCAGCTGCTCCTGGGCGCGCTGGGCGGCGTCGTTGAACTTGGCGTTGGCTTCCTCGGTCTTGTAGTGGGTGTCGTAGACCTTCGCCATGTCGACGACGACGACCTTGAGGGTCGCCTGGGCGTGCAACGCGGCGGCACCGGCGAGCAGGCCGGCGCAGGCGATGAGGGAACGGATGGCTTTGTGCATGGGGATCAGGCGGTGTGGGTTTAGAAGCGGGTGCCGAAGTTGAAGTTAAACTGGCTGCCTTTCTTGTTGTAGCGGTCGCCGGTGAGCGGGATGCCGAAGTCGAGGCTGAGCGGGGCGCCGGCGACGAAGAGGCGGAGGCCGAAGCCGAAGTTGTCGTTCCAGTCGGCGGGCGAGAAGTCGTAGGCGTCGCGGTTGACGAAGCCGCCGTCGTAGAAGATGGCGAAGCGGATGGGCTTCACGATGTCGAAGGAGTATTCGGCGGAGACGAAGCCGTAGGTCTTGCCGCCGATGGGCTCGCCGACGTTGTTCTTCGGGCCGACCTCGCGATACTCGAAGCCGCGGAGCGTCTGCGGTCCGCCGAGGAAGTATTGGTCGAAGAACGGCACTTCATTGCTGCGGCCGTAGTTGTTGACGACGCCGGTGCGGGCGAGGAGGCCGAGGACCTGCTCCTGGAACTCGAAGACGGGGTAGAACTGCGCGCCGCGGAACTCGAGGCGGTAGTAGTCGGTGTCGCCGCCGAAGGGGCCGCCGGCGAGCTCGGTGATGAGCTCCATGCGGTTGCCGCGGGTGGTGTTGATGATCTTGTCGCGCGTGTCGCGCAGGAGGGAGAAGCCGATCTTGGAGATGGTGGTGTTGCCCTCGAGCGAGCGGATGATGGCGGGCGCGGAGGGGTCGACGTTGGCGATGTCGACGATCTCGTAGCTGTAGGTCGCGGTGCCCTCGACGAGGCCGAAGAGGCGCTTGCGGAGGTAGAGCTGGCCGAAGGTGCGGATTTCCTCGTAGTAGGCCGACTGGTAGTCGGAGGTGGTGCGGGCGAGCTGGAAGCCGAAGGCCAGCTCGCGCTCGAAGAGCCACGGCTCCTCGAAGGCGAGGACGATCTCGGAGGATTGCGAGCCGAGCTGGAGGCGGAGGCGGAATTTCTGGCCGTCGCCCTGGAAGAAGCTCTTGCGGTTGAAGAGGTCGAAGTTCGACTGCGTGACTTCGGCGAAGATGACCGCCTTCTCCAGCGAGCTGAAGCCGGCGCCGAAGGTCAGGTTGCCGGTGCGGGCCTCATGGACGGCGACGCGGAGGTTGCGGCGGCCGGGGATGTTGGTGGACTCGTGCGTGACGTTCACGTCCTCGAAGAAGCGCGTGTTCTCGAGGCGGATCTTCGAGATCTTCATGCGCACGGAGTCGAAGACGTCGCCGGGACCGAGCACGAGTTCGCGGAGAATGACGATGCTCTTGGTCTTGGAGTTGCCCTCGATGTTGATGGACTCGACCTGGAACTTCTCCGACTCGGTGATGGCGTATTCGATGTCGATCTCGCCGGTCTGGAGGTTGGGCTTGCGGTTCAGGCGGACGCGGGTGTCGAGGTGGCCGGAGCGGCCGTAGAAGTCCTCGAGGTTCTCGACGTCCTTATCGAGCTTGGAGGGAACGAAGAGCGTGCCCTTGCGCTGGCGGACGACGAGGCCGAGCAGGCGGGAGGGATGGATCTTGTTGCCGGTGAAGGTGATTTCGCCGACGTGGTATTGGCGGCCCTCGTTCACGCGGATGGTGATGACGAGCTTGCTGGGCGTCGGGTAATCGAAGGTGACCTTGTCCTCGGCGATTTCGACGTCGAGGTAGCCCTGCTCGCGGTAGTAGTCGCGGAGCTTGTTGAGGTCCTCGTCGAACTCGTCGTCCTTGAAGCGGCCGCCGCCGGTCAGCCAGGAGAACGGGTGCCACTTGGAGGTCTCCATCTCCTTGCGGAGGCGGCGGGCCTTGACGTGATCGTTGCCGACGAAGCGGATGTCGGAAATCTTCACCTTCGCGCCCTCGCGAACCTTGAAGATCACGGTGCCGAAGCCGGTGCTGCGGTTGCGGTCGATGGTGTAGTTGACCTGCGCCTGGTTGTAGCCGGCCTTTTGGTAAAACTCGTAGAGCTTCTCGGAGTCTTCCTTGACCTGGCGCTCGTCGAGCGCGCCGTTGGGCGTGGTCTTGATCTCCTTCTTGAGGCGGCGCTCCTTGTAGACGGAGTTTCCCTCGAACTTGATCGCCAGGACGCGAAACTTCGGGGTCACCTCGACGACGAGGTTGACGATGTTGCCGGGGAGCTGCTCGCGCTTGACCTCGATGAACTCGAAGAGGCCGGTGCGGTAGAGGGAGCGGATGTCGCGGTCGATGAGCGTCTCGTCGAGGTCGGTCTGTTCGCGCAGCGACATGTTCGCCCGGACGACCTGCTCGCTGACGTTAGCGACGCCGACGAACTTCACCTCGATGGTGCCGATCTTGTAGGCGGGTCCCTGGGGCTCGGCGGCATCAGCCGCGGCCGGTCGGGGAGCCTGTTGGGCGAGCGCGCCGGTCACCCCGGCCAACATCAAAACGAAAAGAGCGAGAACCCGCATGGTCGGGTTACGGAGTGAAGTTTTCAAAGCGCGTAATCTCTTGAATAAACGTTAATTTCAAATCACCTACCGGGCCGTTGCGCTGCTTGGCAACGATTAAGTCTGCCGCGTTGGCGGCAGTCTGGAACTTTTCGTCAGCATCCTTGGGGCGGGACAGCATCAGGACCACGTCGGCGTCTTGCTCGATCGAGCCGGATTCGCGCAAGTCCGACAGGCGGGGCGTGCGGTTCTCCTTCTCGGAAGAGCGGTTGAGCTGGCTGAGGACAAGGACCGGCAGGTCCAGTTCCTTGGCCATCGCCTTTAATCCGCGGGAGACCTCGGCCACCTGCTGTTCGCGCGGCGCGCGGGGATCGGAGCCGGAGACGAGCTGGAGGTAGTCGACGATGATCATGCCGAGCTTCTTGCGGGCGTAGATGCGGCGGGCCTTGGCTCGCATCTCCATGATCGTGAGGTTCGAGGAGTCGTCGATGAGGATGGGGGCCCGCTTGAACTCCTCGGCCGTCTTGCCGAGGGCGTTGACCTCGGCGCCGTCGCGCGAGACCAGGCCGTCGCGGAGGAGCTTGAGGTTCACCCGGGCGCGCGAGCAGAGCATGCGCAGGGCGAGCTGGGACGCGCTCATTTCGAGCGAAAAGATCAGCACCGGCGCGGGGTCGCCCTTCTTGGGCATGGCGGCGGCCTCCGCGATGTTGAGGGCGAAGGACGTCTTACCCATCGAGGGGCGCGCCGCGATGATGATCATTTCCTGGCGCTGGAAGCCGAAGGTCATCTGGTCGAGGTCCTTGAACCCCGACGACACGCCCGTCAGCTCGCCCTTCTTCATCAGGAGCTTCGCGATGACGGTGTTCGCGTCCTTCATCGCCTCCTTGATCTCGGCGGCGCTGTCGCTGACGCGGTCCTGGGTGACCTTGAAGAGATCCTGCTCGACCTTGTCGATGAACTCCTCGAGCCCGCCGGTGAAGGAGTAGCACTGCTCGACCGCGCCCGTGGCCGCCTTGATCAGCTCGCGGAGCAGGTGCTTCTCGCGGACCTTCTCGATGAAGTAGCCGGCGTGCGCCGTGGTGGGGATCTTCCCCGTGATCTGCAGCAGATACGGGAAGCCGCCGATCGCGTCGAGGTGGCGGCGGGTCTTGAGCTCCTCGGCCAGCATCTCGAGCGTGACCGGCGGGCTCTTCTGGTAGAGGTCGACGATGACCTCGAAGATCAGGCGGTTGGCCGCGGAGAAGAAGCACTCGGCGCCGACGCGCGCCTCCATGCAGCGCGCGATGGTGTCGCTGCCGTCGAGCAGACAGCAGGCGATGACATGCTGCTCCGCCTCCTCGCTCCACGGCATCTCGCGCGAGACCGGCGATTGCGCCGCGTCGTTGCCGCGGAACGCGCTGCGGCGCGAGGCGGGGCGATCAGGGGAGTCGGGGGTGGGCTGCACCATGAAGCGAGCAGTGTGTGCGGCGGGAATCGCGTGCGGCAATCACGGAGTGCGCAGAAGTTTTCCACGGACGGATGTGAGCAACCCCGGCGCCTGGACTCCCCTCCCCTCGGGGCTTGCCGGCGCGCGCAGAATCCGGCGCGGCGCGCGACCCGGCCGGGCGGGCGGCGCCGTCCGGCCGGGGGCAAAGAAAAAGCCGCGACTCGCGTCGCGGCTCGGCAGAAGGGGGACGAGCGGGCGGCTCGTTTCCCGGCGGACGCTCAGGCCCGCTCCTTGCGCTCGCGGCGCGGGCGCTCGGCCTTCTCGGCGGGAGCGGCCTCGGTCGCGGCCGGGATGATCGGGTTCTCGGAGACGACCTCGAAGGAGAGATCGACCGAAACCTCGGGGTGCAGCTTGATCGTGACCTCGTGCTTGCCGAGGGTCTTGACCGGCTGGCCGAGGTGAATGCGGCGCTTCTCGACCTCGATGCCGGCCGCCACGAGCTTGTCGTGAAGGTCGTTCGCGGTGACGGCGCCGAAGAGCTTGCCGCCCTCGCCTGTCTTCACGGCGATGGCGATGTTGGCCTTCTTGAGTTTCTCGGCGAGTTCCTGCGCGCCGTTGAGTTCCTTCGCCTCGCGGATGCCGCGGGCCTTCTTCAGGGCCTCGACCTGCTTGCGGTTCGAGACCGTGAGCGGGACGGCGATGCCCTGCGGGAGGAGGAAGTTGCGCGCGTAGCCGGCGCGGACGCGGACCTGGTCGCCTTCGGCACCGAGGCCGTCGACCGGTTTGAGGAGGAGCACTTCGTTGTGAGCCATGTTCGGACTTTCTTCGTTTGTTTTGTTGTAAGGTTAACGCGTCCCTCAGAACGGGACGTCTTCGTCGAGATTCTCCTGCGGGGCCGGAGCCGGGCGGCTCGGGGCGCTGGCGCGGGGCGCGGGGCTGTAGCTGCGGGCTTCGCCGCCGCCTTCGCCACCGCCGCCGCCTTCGCCGCGACCGCCGCCGAGGAACTGGAAGTTCTCGCAGACCACCTTCATGCGGCTGCGCTTTTCCTTCGTGTTCTTGTCCTCCCACTGGTCGAGGCGCAGACGGCCTTCGACGAAGAGGGGGCGGCCCTTGGTGCAGTATTTGGAGATGTTCTCGCCGGCCTTGCCCCAAGCTTCGATGTCAACGTAGGTCACCTCTTCGCGGTCGGCGCCGGACTCGTCGCGGAACTTGCGGTTCACGGCGAGCGAGAAGGTGCAGATGGCGGTGCCCTTCGGCGTGACCCGGAGTTCCGGATCGCGCGTCAGGTTGCCGATGAGCATGACTTTGTTGAGATTGGCCATGGGGCGGAGGCGCGGGGCGCGTTGGGCGGGTTAGGCGTTCTGGACGAGCGTGCGATAGACGCTGTCGTTGAGGCGGAGGCGCTCCTGGAGCGCGGCGCTGGCGCCGGCGGGGGCCGAGAAGGCGATGGAGACGTAAACGCCGGCGGGGAACTTGGCGTCGGTCTTGCGCGCGAAGTCGCGGCGGCCGAGCTGTTCGACGGCGGTGACGTCGCCCTGGATGGCGGCGATTTCCTTCTTCACGCCTTCGATGATCTGGTCGACGGAGTCTTCCTTGCCGCGATTATCGAGGATGAAAGTGGCTTTGTAGTTACGCTTGTTCATGGCGGGTTCTGCGATTGAGGCGGTTCATCGCTTCGGCGGGGCTGCTGGTGAAGAGCAGGCGGGCGCCTTCGACGAACGTTTTCAGGTTTTGATCGATGAGTTGTTGTTCTGAGAGGGAGAATTTTCCGAGCACGTAATCCGCGAGGTCCATGCCGACCGGGCGCTCGCTGCTGCCGATGCCGAGCCGGTAACGGAGGAATCCGTTGCCGACGTGCTCGAGCAGGCTGGCGATGCCGTTGTGGCCGCCGGCGGAGCCGTCGACCGAAAGTTTCACGCGGCCGATCTCGATGTTCATTTCATCGTAGGCCACCGCGAGCGACGCGGCCGGGAGCTTGTGGAAGTCGAGCAGCCGGCGCAGGGCGCGGCCACTCTCGTTCATGAAGGTCTGCGGCTTGATCAGCCAGCGGGTCTCGCCGGGGCGGACATTCCAGCGCGCAATCTCGGCCTCGAAGCGCGCCTCGTGTTTCCACGAGAGCCCTTCGGCCGCGGCCAGCGCATCCACCACCTTGAAACCAAGGTTGTGGCGTGTGCCGGCGTATTTCGCACCGGGGTTGCCCAGTCCTGCGAGGAGCGTGACGGACATGGATCAAAGAACGTGCTGCAACGCGGTGCGCCGGTTGGGCGGCGCACCGCGGGAAAACGATTACTTCTTGGCGGCGGGGGCGGCGGCCTTCGCGTCCTTGGCCGGAGCGGCCGCGGCCTTGGCATCGCCCGCGGGAGCGGCGGCCTTCGCGTCGCCCGCCGGAGCAGCGGCACCGGCGGCCGGAGCGGCGGCGCCATCCGCCGGAGCGGCGGCAGCGGCGGCGTCGGCGGCCGGAGTGGCGGCGACTTCTTCCGCCGGCGGCTCAACGCAGAGCACGACGGCCTGGTTCTGGTCGTCGAGGAACTCGACGCCGGCGATCGGCTTGAGCTCGGAGACGTGGATCGACTCGCCGACCTTGAGGGGCGTGACGTCCACTTCGATGAAAGCGGGGAGATCCTTCGGCAGGCAGCGGATGCGCAGGCGCTTCGTGGCGGTGTCGAGGATGCCGCCCTCGTTCTTCACGCCGGTGGACTCGCCGACGACGACGACGGAGACGTTGATCACCATCTTCTCGTTTTCCTTCACTTCCTGAAGGTCGACGTGGAGATACTTGTCGGTGATCGGGTCGCGCTGGACCTCCTGGAGGAAGGAGAGCGCGGCGGCGCCGGTGTCGCGCTTCAATTCGATCAGCGCGGCGCGGCCGGAGATGTCCTTGAGGAGCTTGACGAACTCGGTCGAGCTGACGGCCAGAGTCTCGGGTTTCGTGTGCTTGCCGTAGAGGATGGCCGGGATCTTCTCGGCCTTGCGGAGGCGGCGCGAGGCGCTGCGACCAGTGCCCTCGCGGGTCGTGACGGTGAGTTGGTATTTCTTCATGGTTTTCGTTCCCCCTGAGACTCCGGAATTGGAGGCAGGCGTAGTGGAAAAGAGGTCAGAGTTGAGTGACCGTGCCGGGGCGAGGCAAACAAAACTTTCGCGGCCGCGCGCGAAAACCGGGCCGAGGCGGCACATTTTTACAACTCCCCGCCCGCCTGAAATGCCAAACGCCTCCGGGCGGGAGGCGTTTCAGCGTGGCTGCCCGGGCTGGGATCGAACCAGCGACCAAGTGATTAACAGTCACCTGCTCTGCCACTGAGCTACCGGGCAACGTGGCTCCTTCTTGCGAAGGAACGGCCAAAAAGGGGTCCGACTTTAGCGTTGTCAACACTCCACTTCGCGGCGGACGCGTCATGCCCCAAAAAACAAGAGCGCACCCGTCGGAGTGCGCTCGTTGGCTGGGGGTCGCGAATGCGACGCGGAGTCGGGCTTTGCCGACTTACTTGCCGAAATAGGCCTCGTCGTAGGCCGGCTTGGCGTCCTCGACCAGCTTCTTGGTCTCGGCCTGCAGCTTGGCGCTGCGCTCGGCGCGCTCGAGCGTGGCCTTCGCCTCTGCAAACGGCGTCACGGTGCGCTCCTCGACCTTGAGGAAGTGGTAGCCGTATTGCGTGCGGATGACCGGGCTCAGCTTGCCGATCTCGGTCGTGAACGCCGCCTGCTCGAACTCCGGCACCATCTGGCCGCGGGCGAACTCGCCCAGGTAACCGCCGGTCTCGCCGGAGCCGGTGTCGTCCGATTCCGTCTTCGCCAGGTCCTCGAACTTCGCGGCGCCGGTCTCCACCTTCTTGCGGAGTTCCTCGGCCTTGGCCTTCGCCTGCTCCTCGGTCAGCTCCGGCTTGCCGGGTTGCGCCGCCGGGCTGCCCTTGAACGCAACGAGGATGTGACGGGCCTTGGCCTTCTCGAACTCGCTCTTGCGCGTCTCGTAGACCTTCTTGAGTTCCTCGTCCGAAACCTGCACGGCGTCCTGCATCTTCTTGAGCTGCGCGCCGGCGACGATCTGGTCGCGGACGGCGTTGATCTGGGCGACGACCTCCGGGTCCTTCTCGAGGCCGGCCTTCAGGCCCGCGGCGGAGAGGAGCTTCATGCGCAGGAAATCCTCGGCGAACTGCTTCTTGCCGGGCCCGAGGGCGTATTCCTGATACTGCTGCGGCAGGCCCTTCACCGCCTCCTCGAACTCGGCGCGCTTCACCGTGATGCCGGCGGCGGAGATGACGACCGCGTCGGGCGCGATCGCCGGAGCGGGAGCGGCGGCAGGCGCGGCGGCGGGAGCCGGCGCGGCGTTGTTCTGAGCGAAAACGGAGCCCGCGGCGAGCGCGGCGGCCGAAAGGAGCGTAGCGAGTTTCTTCATGGAAAAAGGCGCAACTTGCACGGCTCCCCACCCCGCGTCGAGCCCGGAGACGGGAGCCACCGGGGCAACGACCCCGCGCGCCGCCCGGAGTTCCGCGTCCATTTCACCCGGTCCGGCGGCCGGCGGAGCAGCTGAAGCCGCCGGTCCGCCCCTTCCGGGGCGGCGCTCAAAACTCCGCCACCGGCTCGCCGCCCTCGCGCCAGACGGCCATGTTCAGCACGAGGTGGTTCCAGCTCTGGAAGCCGCGGTTGAGCACCGGTTCGCCGCTTTCCGGCAGGTAGTGTGCGTGCCGCGCGCCGAAGCGCTCGAAGTCGTATGCGACCGCGGGATCGATTTCGGCGGCGTTCGCCGCCACCACCAGCAGGCAACCGGTCAGGGGCAGACGAAGCGACGGGGTCATGCCTGCGCGCTGCGCGCCGCCGCCGGACATGGCAAAGCCTGCGCGCGTGCACCGACGCGCGTTCCCGCTCCGGCGCGGCGGGCCGGGACCGCGCCCGGGGAATTTTTGAAGGGCTTTCGCGCTCCGTGGTGTTATGGATCGTGAGCGCCGGCCGCGCTTCCGCCCATGGCCCCTGCCCCGCCAGATCCCCTCGACCCCCTGCTTGACCGGTGGGGAAAACCGCCGGCCTTCCGTCCACTCGCGGCGGAGGCGCGCGCACGCCTCCGGGTGCCCGGGCGCGAGGCGGAGACGATTTTCCTGCGCCCGGCCTTCGCCGCCGTCTTCGTCGCGGCCTGCGTGCTGCTCGGGCTTTTCCTCGCCGAGGTGCGCGTCTCGCGGCTGCACCACGACCGCGACGCGCAGCTGCTCCAGAGCTACCGGCGCCTGATCGACCCGCTGCTCAGCGCTGTGCCGCCGCCAGCGGCCAAACCGGAGCGCCAGACATGAAATCCGCCCTTCTCATCGTCCTCCTCGGCCTGCTCGCCGGCGCGGCCGCGCACGTCGGCTGGTATCACTGGCGCCGCGGGACCGTGGCGGGCAGCGACGACGTCGTCGCGTGGATGAAAGCCGACCTCCAGCTCAGCGACGAGCAATTCGCCCGCATCCGCACGCTGCACGACCGTTCCGGGCCGCAGCTGCGCGAGTTCGCCGCCGAGGCGGCGCGCATGCGCGCGGAGTTCGAGGCCTTCGAGCACGCGCGCCGCACGGAGGGCCGCGTGGACTTCCTGGCGTTCGCACGCTGCCTGGAGACGTGGCGCCGCATCGACCGCGACTGGGCGGACGTGACCCGCGAGCTCGTCGCCGCCACCGCCGGCGAACTGACCCCCGATCAACGCGCGCGCTACCTCACGCGCCTCACCCCGGCCCCGGCGCGCTCCGTGAACTAGCGCCCGTCCGCGTGCCCGCCGACCCCGCCGCCGATCGCGCCGACCTCCAAGCTCTCCGCTCGGGCGACGCCACCGTGTTCGAGCGGATCGTCGCCCGCTGGGAACAGCCGCTCTGCGCCTACGCCTGGCGCTACCTGCGCAACGGCGAGGACGCGCGCGAGGTCGCGCTCGAGACTTTCGTGCGCCTGCACGAGCACCGCGCCCGGCTCCGCGCCGACACCAATCTCTCCGCCTGGCTCTACACGACGCTGACCAACCTCTGCCACAACCGCCACCGCTGGTGGCGCCGACACCCGAGCGTCAGCCTGGACGCGCTTCCGGCCGAGGGCGACGGCGCCGCTCTCGGCGACGGGGCCCCGCCGCCGGACGCCGCCAGCGAACAGCGCGAGGCGCTGGCCGCCCTCGACGCCGCCATCGCCGCGCTGCCGCACGAGCTGCGGGCGACGCTGCTGCTGCACCACTTCGAGCAGCTCTCGTATCGCGAGATCGCGGGCATCGTCGGCTGCAGCGAACGCGGCGTGGAGACGCGCCTGTATCGCGCACGGCAGGCCCTGCGCAGTGCGCTGAGCGCCGTCGGACCGTTCGCGGCCGCGCGGTAAGCCCCGCGCGGCGCACGCCTTCGAGGGCGGCGGTGAACCGCGTCGCCCGGTGGCCCGCGCCGGGCGGTTGCGGACAACCGCCGCGCCCCGAACCCAGGCGGAAGCCATTGAAGAAACTTCGCTCCTCCCGGCTGCACCCCACGCAGCCGGCGGCGCAGCGAAAAGGCCGGCCGAAAACCGGCCGGCCTTGGTCCGATCCGCGCCCGCCGCGCGGGCGGCGCGCTCACGGCTTGAAGTTGAAATCCTGGCTGGCGAACGCGAGGACGGGGCGGCCGTTGCGCAGCGGCGGGGAGAACTTCCACTCGCGCACGGCCGCGACGGCGGCCCCGGCGAGCTCGAGCGGCGCGTCCGGCTCCGCGATCGGGACGCGGACGGCGCCGGTCTCGTCGATGTAGAAATTCACCCGGACCGTGCCGCGGTTGCGCTCGGCGATCTCGCGCGGGTAGGCCGGCACGACCGTCTTCTGCGGCACCGGGATCGCGTCGAGTTCCTGCAGGTTGAACGTCCGGTAGTCCCACGGCTGCCCGAGCACGTTCTCGAACCGGGTGCGGACGTAAGTGCCGCTGTCCATCGAGACGACGACGCCGACCGCCTCGATCGTGAACGTCAGCTGGGTCTGCGCCGGCACCGGCCGGCCGTTCAGCTTGGCCGGCTCGAACCGCCAGAGCGGCAACGCCTCGCGGACGACGCGCGCGAACGACCGGTGGGTGTGGGCCGTGATCAGCACGTCCTCCACCCGGCCCTGCGTGTCGACGTCGACGACGCAGGCCACAATGCCGCGCGAGATGCCCTGGAGCGTCACCTCGTTGGGGAAGACGGGATCGACGCGTTCGATCAGCCGCAGGTTGTCCACCGTGCCCAGCGGGGCCGGGGCGGCGCCCAGCGTCAGCGCGAACAGTGGAACGAGGAGGAGCGGGAGCGTTTTCATGGCAGAGGAGGTTCAACCTCCATAACACCGGGCGGCGGGAAAACCCTTCGCGCGCCGCGCCGACGAAAAGCGGTCAACTGCGCCGCGCTTGTGCCGATGATCAGACCATGGCCATGCCTTACCCCAACCTCCGCCATGCCCAATATGCCAGCGCGCTGGGCGTCGTCGGACCGCGTCGTGACGTGCGCTGGGGGAAGTTTCTGTTCTCGCCGCCGGAGCTCGTGAACCCGAACGCGATCTTCGATCCGCAGCCGTTCCGCACGCAGCCGCCGGCCCCGGCGCCGAAGCGCGCGCGCGGCTGACGCGGCCCGCATCCGCATTTCCTCCCCGCCAGCGGCCCCGGCCGCTGGCGTTTTTTGCGCCCGAGCGGCGCGCGCGGAATCCGGCCAACAAAAAGCGGAGACGAGGCGTCTCCGCTCGGGGCCGTCGAGATGCCGGACCTTATTGGTCGATGAAATGGGCCTCCGACGGCTCGGCGGCGGCCTTCGCGGCGGCGCCGAGGCGCGGGCTGACGACCGCCGGCGCACCGGCGGGCTGCTTGGCGGACGGCTTCGCGACCGCCTTGGCGGCGGCCTTGGGCGCGGCGTGGGCCGCGGGGCGGGCCACCGTGTGCTGCGCCTCGCCGTGGACCATGCGCATGAGCTCCTCGACCGCGGCGCGGACCTGGGCGGACTGGCCCTGGAGCTCCTCGGCGGAGGTGGCGGACTGCTGCGCGAGGGCGGCGTTGGCCTGGGTGATCTGGTCCATGCCGGCGACGGCCTGGTTCAGCTGGCCGATGCCCTCGCTCTGCTCGTGCGAGGCCTGGGCGATGGAGCCGACCATCTCGTCGAGCTGGCGGATCTTCTGGACGATGGAGTCGAGGCTGGCGGCGACCTGGCCGCTGATCTGGGCGCCCTGCTCGCTCTTGGCGGAGGCGTCGGCGATCTTGGCGGCGGTTTCCTTCGCCGCCTGGGCGGAGCGCTGAGCGAGGTTGCGGACTTCCTCGGCGACGACGGCGAAGCCGGCGCCGGCCTCGCCGGCGCGGGCGGCCTCGACCGCGGCGTTGAGCGCGAGGATGTTCGTCTGGAAGGCGATCTCGTCGATCGCCTTGATGATCTTGGAAATCTCGGTGGAGGACGACTGGATGGCGCCCATGGCGCTGCGCATCGCGGCCATGTCGCGCGCGCCGGCGTCGGCGGTGGCGCGGGCCTCGGCGGCGAGACCCTTGGCGGATTGCGCGCCCTCGGAGTTGCGCTGCGTCATGCTCGCCATCTCGTGCAGCGAGGCGCTGCTCTCCTCGAGCGAGGCGGCCTGGCGGCTGGCGCCGTCCGACATCTGGGTGGAGACCTCGGCGACCTTGAGCGCGGCGGCGTGGGTCTGGCCGGACTCGGCGGCGAGCTGGTCGGCGATGGTCGAGATCGGGCGGGTGATGCTGCGGATGACGAACCAGGCGGCGAAGATGCCGATGAGCGCGCCGGCGGTGGTGAAGGTGAGCACCTGGATCTCGTTGCGGCGCTGCTCGGCGCGCATGCGATCCTCGAGGGTCGCTTGGAACTCGGCGACGGAGTCCTTCACCTTGACCAGCGCGGCGGTGAACTGCGGCGCGATGCGGTTGAGCTGGCCGGTGATGAGGTTGTTGCGCTCCTGCTTGGCGGCGATGATCTCGTTCAGCGCGGAGGCGTAGGCGCCGGCGGCAACGGCGAGCGACTTGAGCAGGGCGTCCTTGTTCTCGTCCTTCAGCGAGGCGTCGAGCTTCACCAGCTCCTCCTGGTCGTGCTGCATCTTCACGATCGAGTCGGCGACGCTGGCGATGCTCTTCTTGGCGGCGTCGGCGTAGTCGAGGCGCGAGGTGAGCATGAAGGAGTTCGCGAGGCTGGAGCTCTCGAAGTAGGCCTTGAGGGCGTTGGAGACCTTGAAGGCGCCGTTCATGTCGCCGTTGTTCTTGGCGTCGGCCAGGACCTTCTGCAGGCCGGCGGCGATCTCGTCGCCGCGCGGCGTGAGCTGCTCGGTGACGACGGTGTCGAGCTTGCCCGTGATGACGACGATCTTCTGGAAGGCGTCGTCATACTTCACCAGCAGCTGGGCGGCGTCGGTCACCTGCGCGGCGCGCGTCGGCTCGACGATCACCTTGGCGGCGACGCCCATTTCCTGGTCGAGCTTCTGCTTCGCGGCCTTGTAGGCCTGGGCATTGGTGGCGTTGGAGACGGCGAGGTATTCGTTCACCTGCAGCTTGACCTCGATCATGGCGGCGGCGAGGGCCGCCGCCGTGTTGGTCTCTTTGGCGCTGCCGGCGTATTCGGACAACTTGCGTCCGGATGCGCCGAGCGCGAGCCAGGCCACCACGGCGATGGCGCCGAGGAGCACGAACACGAGGGTGAAACCGAGCGCGATGCGGCGCCCGATGGTCAGGGTGCGGGTGGACATGACGGGAACTGAGGAGGGAACGAGGGAGAGGGTAACGGACGGCAGCGCGGCTTAGTCGTCGCTGATGCTGAACTGGATCGGGATGCTCACCTTCAGCGCGACGGGCGTGCCGGCCTTCTTGGCAGGCTTGAACTTCCATTTACGCAAGGCCTCGAGCGCCGGGGCGACGAAGGCGTCGTTCGACGCCTTCTCGACCGTCGGATCGGTCACGTTGCCTTTTTCGTCGATGGTGCATTTGACGGTCACCACGCCGCCGGTGCCTTCGCGCCGCATTTCCGGCGGGAACTTGGGTGGCACCATGCGCACGGGCACGGGAGCTTCGAGGCCTTCTTCCGCCATCGCCGGCACAGAGCCAAGCGCGAAGGCGGCCAACATGAAGATCAGGGATTTTGCTTTCATGACTGCATCGGCTAAATCGGCCGGAAACGGCGGTTTCTTTAATTAATTTCCAGCCCCCGCTCGCGAAAGGGCGCTCGCCTCCAAGAACATCGGCGCGCCGCGGCCGGTCTGAAGCCGGAACGCCCCCCCCGGCAGCGCGCATAAGTATAAGTGTTGCCCGCGTCCGCCCATGGGCCAATTTTCCCCCACTCCTGTGCCCGCCCGCGACCTGAAGCTCAGCCTTATCGCCCGCAACGCCGCCTGGATTGCCCTCGCCTTCGGCCTCCTCGGCCTCGCCGGCTGGGGAGCCGACATCGACGTCCTCCGCCGCCTCTGGCCGACGTGGAAGGCCATGAGTCCGAACACCGCCGCTGGCCTGATCGTCGCCTCCACCGGCCTGCTCCTGCTCCGGGAACAAGGCGGCCGGGTCCGGCGCCTCATCGGCCAAGTCCTGGCGCTCAGCCTGGCGCTGTCCGCCGGCGCCGCCGCGATCGGCACGATGCTGGCCGCCAACTTCGGCCGCCTCGCCTCGCCGTTCGGCGGCGGCGCGGCGCCGGCGGCCTCGACCCTGATCGCGGTCAACACCTCGCTGCCCTTCTGCTTCGCCGGCCTCGGCCTGCTGGCGCTGGCGCACGAGCGCCGCCACTGGTTCGGCGTCTCCAACTGGCTCGGCCTCGCCGTGGCCAGCTTCGCCCTGCTGACGCTCGGCGGCATGGCCGTCAACCCGGCCAGCGCGCCGATCTCGGTGATGAGCGCCCTCGGCGTGCTCGCGCTCGGCGTCGGCATCGTCTGCGCCCGCCTCAACGGGGACCTGCTGGCGCTGTTCTCGCGCGGCCACCCGCTGGGCTATTTCGCGCTCGTGCTGATGGCCATCGGCCTGCTCGTCCCCGTGCTGCTGTTCATGGCCATGAGCTGGTGGCTGCTGCCGGTGCTGCCGGAGCTGCACGACACCGGCCTGCTGCTCGACGTCGCCTACAGCGTGGTGATCTTCGGCGTGCTGACCTACGCGCTGCGCCGGATGGACACCCTCGACCAGCGCCGCGCCGACGCCGAGGCCACCCGCGACGCCCTCCTCGCCCGCCTCCAGACCCAGGCCGCCAACCTCGAGGTCCTCGTCGGCGAGCGCACCCAGGAACTCCAGAAAACCACCGAACGCCTCGACCTCGCGCTCCGCGCCGGCGGCTTCGGCGTGTGGGACTGGGACCTGGTGAACAAGCGCGTGTATTGGGACCCGCGCCAGTGCGCCCTCTACGGCTACACGCCGGAACAGTTCGACGGCACCACCGGCGCCTGGCTCGCCCGCATGCACCCCGACGACCGCGAGCAGGTGCAGGACGAGATCGGCCGCGCCCTCGCCGCCGACGAGGGCTTCGAGACGCAATTCCGCACCCAGCTCCCCGACGGCGCGGAGCGCCACATCCAGACCCTCGGCGTGCTCCGCCGCGACGGCAGCGGCCGCGTCACCCGCGTCGTCGGCATCGACCGCGACGTCACCGACGACAACGCCCGCGCCCGCGAGCTCGCCTCGCTCAACGACCGCCTCCAGCTCGCCATCAAGGCCACCGGCTACGGCGTCTGGGAAATGGACCTCGCGACGCGCCAGATGATCTGGGACGACCGCATGCTCGAGATCTACGGCATCGAGCGCAGCGCCTTCAGCGGCGACGTGCACGAGTGGCACGACCGCGTGCTGCCCGACGATGTCGCGCATGACGACCAGGCCATCGCCGACGCCATCGCCGGCAAGACGCCGATCTACCAGAGCCAGTTCCGCATCCGCCGGCCCGACGGCTCGCTCCGCCACATCGAGGCGCTCGGCATCATCCAGCGCGCCCGCGACGGCCGCGCGGCGCGCCTGGTCGGCCTCGACCGCGACATCACCGAGGCCAAGGAGCTGCGCGAGGAGCTGCGCATCTCCCAGGAACGCTGGCAGCTCGCGCTCTCCGGCACCAACGACGGCGTGTGGGACTGGGATCTCACCACCGGGAAGATCTTCCGCGACGCCCGCTACGCCGCGATGGTCGGCTACCGCGCGGACGAGCTCCCGGCCCGCCAGATCTGGTTCGACCTCGGCCACGCCGACGACGTGCCGCATGTCGAGCAGGCCATGGCCGACCACCTCGCCGGCCGCACGCCGATCTACCAGGCCGAGTATCGCCTCCGCCACAAGGAGGGCCACTGGGTCTGGATGCTCGGGCGCGGCAAGATCGTCGCCCGCGACGACAGCGGCCAGCCCACCCGCGTCGTCGGCACGCAGACCGACATCACGCAGCGCAAGGAACTCGAGGAGCGTCTCCGCCACGGCGAGGAGATGTCGCTCCAGCTCTCGCGCCTCGCGCACATCGGCGCGTGGGAGTGGGACCTCAACACCGCCCGCCTCACCTGGTCGCCCGAGATGTTCCGCATCCACGAGGTCGAGCTCGGCTACGAACCCACCCTGGAGAAGTCGCTCGCCTTCTACCCACCCGAGGCCCGCCAGACGCTCACCGAGGCGATGGAGCACGCCGTGCGCGCCGGCACCGGCTTCGACCTGGAACTGCCCTTCCACAATTCGCGCGGCCACAAGCTCTGGGTCCGCGTCCTCGGCCGCGCCCAGCTCAAGGACGGCCGCGCCACCCGCCTCTACGGCGCCTTCCAGGACATCACCGGCCGCCGCGACGCCGAGGAGATGCGCCGCCAGCTCGAGGGCCAGCTCTTCCAGGCCCAGAAAATGGAGACGCTCGGCACGCTCGCCGGCGGCATCGCCCACGACTTCAACAATCTCCTCACCGGCATCCTCGGCTACCAGGACCTCGCCCTCGACACCCTGCCCGAGACCGATCCCGCCCGCGGCTACCTCGGCGCCGCGCGCGACGCCTCGCTGCGCGCGCGCGAGCTCATCGACCAGATCCTCACCTTCAGCCGCCAGGCCGACAGCGAGAAGGTCCCGGTCAATCTCACGCAGGTCGTCGAGGACGCGCGCCGCTTCCTCCGCGCCACCGTGCCCGCGACCATCCGCATCGAGGTCGACACCTCCGCCGCCTGCGGCCGCGTGCTCGCCGACGCCACCCAGATCCACCAGGTGCTGCTCAACCTCGGCTCGAACGCCGCCCACGCCATGCGCGCCACCGGCGGCACCATGCGCCTCGTCCTCTCCCAGGTCGAGCTCGACGAGGAAGCCGCCGGCGCCCTGAGCAACATCACGCCCGGCGACTACGCCCGCCTCGATTTCTCCGACACCGGCCACGGCATGGACGAGGAGACGCGCAAGCGCATCTTCGACCCGTTTTTCACCACCAAGGAAGTCGGCCAGGGCACCGGTCTCGGCCTCTCGGTGGTGCACGGCATCATCCAGGCCCATCGCGGCGCCATCACCGTGGCCAGCACCCCGGGACAAGGCGCCACCTTCACGCTCTTCCTGCCCATCGCCCACCAGCCCTCGAACGAGTCGACCGCGCCGATGGATCTGGTCCCCCGCGGCAGCGGCGAGCTGATCGCGGTGGTCGACGACGAGGACATCGTCCGCAGCTTCGCGCAGATGGCGCTCGAGAAGAACGGCTACCGCGTCGCCTCCTTCGACTCGCCCGCGCAGTGCCTCGAGGTCGTCCGCCGCAACGCGGGCGACTACTCCGTCCTGCTCACCGACCAGACGATGCCGGTGATGAAGGGCATCGAGCTCGCCGCCGAGATCCGCACCTTCGCCCCGCAACTGCCCGTCGTGATCATGTCCGGCTATTTCTCCCGCATCTCGCCCGAGAAGCTCGCCCAGATCGGCCACGTCGCTCTGCTCTCCAAGCCCTTCACCAACGAGGAGCTCGCCCGCGCCATGCACCGCGCGATCGCCGGCGAGCCGGCGAAGGGCAGCTAGCTAGCGCACCGGCATGCAGACAAACTTCGAGATCGACCAAGCCATCGCCATCACCTCCGGCGAACATTACCTCGATCTCCATAACAACTTCGCGTTCGTGGGAATCGATTACCAGCCGACGGCCATGAGCGCCGTTCTCCGCTGGACCCGCGAAGCGGGCAGTTGGGTGCCGGCGGACGCGCCACAAGAAGTGATACTCACGTTTCGTCGCGTTACCAACTTCGCTATTTGCCGGCGAGACGACGCGATGCCGCGCACGGAAGATTGCTGCTTGGAAACCTTTAGTTTCACCCCGCCCGAATTCGGCGATGACTTTGACCGGTGCTTCCAGGGCTATCGTTCGCAGGAAGAGCATCTCACCCTTCGTTTTCACTCCGGCGCGGCTATCAAGATCTGGGCGGACGTCGGCGAGTTTTCGATCCACTGAAACGCAAAACGCCCGGTCTCCTCGTCGGAAACCGGGCGTTTGAAAGTGGAGCCAACAACTGGACTTGAACCAGCGACCCGCGCTTTACGAAAGCGCTGCTCTACCAACTGAGCTATGTTGGCGAAAGAACGAGGGTCCGATTTCGCGGAGCGGTCCCGCCACTGGCAAGCACGTTTTTATCCGGAACGCGGCCCGGCGCAACTCGCCTCCGTGGCGCCGGGAAGAGACGAAAAAAACCGGGCTCTCCGCCCGGCTGCGGTGATGAAAGGGTGGGAGGATCGGGCAGCGGCGCGCCGGCGGAGGCCGGACGCGCCGATTCGAGGGCGCGGTGTTAGAGGCAGGCTCCGGCGCGGGCGAGGATCTCGTCGCGACGCTGGCGGGCGGTCTCGAGGTCTTTCGTCTCGAGCGACATCCGGACGCGCGACTTGGTCAGCGGCGTCGGGTGCACGGTGTAGTGCACATACCACGTTCCGTTGTTGTTCCAGAGGTGGTGGTTCGGATTCGACTCGCGGACGCGCACCGAGGTGCGCGGGAACGCGAGCGCGGAATCGACGGCGGCGACCGAGCGACGAATGGCGTCGCGCGGCGCTTCCATCGTGCCGCTGGGAGCGGCGCCGACCTCGGAGCTGTAGCGGTTGGTTGTAGCGATCATGGGAAACAGGGAGCAGAAATCAGTTCCGCCCGGCGGCGAGGCGCTCGCGGATGGCCGCGCCCATCTGGGCAGTGCTGAGCGGCTGGGCGGCGCCGAGGTCGCCCGTGAGCTGGCCGGCGTCGATCGTCGCGGTGACGGCGGCCTCGACGGCCTTCGCCTCGGTCTCGAGTCCGAGCGAATGCCGGAGCAGCAGGGCGGCGGAAAGGATCGTGCCGGTGGGGTTGGCGATGCCCTTGCCGGCGATGTCGGGCGCGGAGCCGTGGATCGGCTCGTAGAGGCCGATGCGGCCTTCGCCGAGCGAGGCGCTGGGGCACATGCCGAGCGAGCCGGCGAGCACGGCGGCTTCGTCGGTGAGGATGTCGCCGAACATGTTCTCGGTCACGATGACGTCGAACGACGGCGCGTGCGTGATCAGGCGCATGGCGCAGGAGTCGACCAGCTGGTGCTCGAGCTTCACGTTGGGGAACTCCTTGCCCACCTCGATCGCCACCTTGCGCCAGAGGCGCGAGGACTCGAGCACGTTGGCCTTGTCGACCGAGGTGACGAGCTGGCGGCGCTTCTGCGCGAGCTGGAAGGCGAGCCTCACGATGCGTCGAATCTCCCCTTCGGTATAGACCAGCGTGTCGACGGCGCGCTCGCCTTCGGGAGTCTGCTCCCGGCCCTTGGGCGTGCCGAAATAGAGTCCGCCGGTGAGTTCGCGGACGACGATGAAGTCCACGCCGGCGACGCGCTCCGGTTTGAGGGGAGACAGCTTGGCGAGCGCGGGATGCGGGCTGATGGGCCGGAGATTGGCGTAAAGTCCGAGCGCCTTGCGGATCGCGAGGAGACCCTGCTCCGGGCGGACTTTGGCCTGCGGGTCGTCCCACTTAGGTCCACCAACGGCGCCGAGCAGCACAGCATCCGCGCCACGACAGCCCTGAAGCGTCTCGTCCGGCATTGCAGTGCCGTGGCGATCGATCGCACAGCCGCCCAGAAGGTGCTCGGTGAACTGGAATTGGTGACCATAGAGCCTCGCCACGTCGGAGAGCAGAAGTCGTGCCTCGTGGACGACTTCGGGACCGATGCCGTCTCCGGGGGTGAGTGCGATGGATGCCTTCATTGATGCTGAGTATTTTGCACGGAAAATACGGCCGTGCGCCGCGTGGATTGGGATTTGCTGACTCGCCGTTTTTTACACGGTGGCCGGCGTTTTGGTGGAAAGGGGAGCGAGTCCGAACTCGTAGCCGTCGGCCAGAGCCAGCCAAGTGGCCTCGAGGATGTTGGCGCCGGCGCCGACCGTGCTCCAGCGGGTGTCGCCGTTGGCCCAGTCGATCAGCACGCGGGTGATCGCCGCCGTGCCGGCGCCGGTGTTCAGGATGCGGACCTTGTAGTCGGCGAGATGGATGGCCTTCACGACCGGGAAGTGCGGCTCGAGGGCCTTGCGCAGCGCGCGGTCGAAGGCGTGCACCGGACCGTCGCCGCTGGCGGCGGTGTGCACCTCTTCAGCCTCGACCGAGAGCTTGATCGTCGCGTCGGCGAAGCGCTTCTCGTCGTGCCGCGTGACCATCACGCGGTAGTCGATCAGCTTGAAGGGCGCGGCGTAGTCCGCCGCGCGCCGGCGCACGAGCAGCGCCACGCTGGCCTCGGCGGCCTCGAAGGAGAAGCCCTCGTTCTCGAGCGCCTTGATGTCCTCGACGACCTTCGCGCCGGTCTGCGGATCGAGCTCGCTGAGACCGAAGTTCTCCGCCTTGGAAACCAGGTTGGCGCGGCCGGAGAGCTCGCTGACGACCACGCGCATCTCGTTGCCGACCTTTTTCGGATCGATGTGCTGGTAGGCGTCCGGGTGGCGGAGCATGGCGGAGACGTGCACGCCGGCCTTGTGGGCAAACGCGCTGCGGCCGACGTAGGCCATGTGCTCGTTGGGCGAGAGGTTCGCGACCTCGGCGACGAAGCGGGCGACGTCGTGCAGGCGCGGCAGCGCGCCCTCGGGGAGCGCGCGGAGGCCGAGCTTCAGCTCGAGGTTGGGGACGACGATGCAGAGGTTGGCGTTGCCGCAGCGCTCGCCGTAGCCGTTGATCGTGCCTTGCACGTGCGCGGCGCCGGCGCGGACGCCGGCGATCGTGTTGGCCACGCCGCAACCGGTGTCGTCGTGCGTGTGCATGCCGATGCGCTGGGCCGGGCCGAAGCGGGCGCGAACGGCGCGGACGGTTTCCTCGACCTGCCACGGCAGGTGGCCGCCGTTGGTGTCGCAGAGCGTCAGCGTCTCCGCCCCGCCCTTCTGGGCGGCGGCGAGCGTCTTCAACGCGTAATCGGGGTTGGCGTCGAAGGCGTCGAAGAAGTGCTCCGCGTCGTAGATCACGCGCTTCCCTGCCCGCGCAGGTAGGCGACGGTGTCCTCGATCATGCGCAGGTTCTCGTCGAGCGTGGTGCGCAGCACTTCCTCGACCTGCATGACGGAGGACTTGCCGAAGATGCAGCAGACCTCCGTGCCGGCGGCGACGAGCGCCTGGACGCTCGGGTCGTCGGCCGGCGCGATGTGGGCGCGGCGCGTGGCGCCGAAGGCGACGATCTTGGCGTGCTGCCACGTCCGCGTGCGCGCGGCGTCGAAGAACGCGGCGTCCTTCGGATTCGAACCCGGCCAGCCGCCCTCGATGAAGGTCACGCCGAGTTCGTCGAGCTTCTGGGCGATGCGCAGCTTGTCCTCGAGGGAATACGAGATGCCCTCGGTCTGCGCGCCGTCGCGCAGCGTGGTGTCGAAGACCTCGACGGTCGCGGAAAGATTCGGATCGCGGCTCATGAAACGGAGGCGTCGGCGCCGACGCTGGATTTTTGCGCGTGCACGGGCGCGGCAGTCTCGCGCGACAAGACGAGGTTGACGGCGGCGAGGTAGGCCTTGGCGCTGGCGACGATGATGTCGGTGTCGGTGCCGTGGCCGTGGCACGAGCGCTGGTCGTCCTGGCGCACGCGCACGGAGACCTCGCCGAGCGCGTCGATGCCCTCGGTGACGGCGCTGACGACGAACTCGAGCAGCTGGACCTGCGAGCGCACGATGTGGTCGATCGCCTTGTAGCTCGCGTCGACCGGACCGGTGCCGACGGCGGCGTGGACGTGCAGCTTGCCGTCCGGGCCCTTGAGGCGGACGGTGGCGGTCGGGAGGCCGGTGGTGCCGCAGGCGACCTGGAGGTCCTGGAGCGTCCAGAGCTCGGGCGCCTGCGTGCGCTCGTCGCTGGCGAGCGCGATGAGGTCGGCGTCGTGCACCGACTTCTTGCGATCGGCGAGCTTCTTGAACTCGGCGAAGGCGCGCGCCAGGGCCTCGCCCTCGAGCGGGTAGCCGAGCTCGGCGAGCCGCTTGGAGACGGCGTTGCGGCCGGAGTGTTTGCCCAGCACGAGCGTGGTCTGCGTCGCGCCGACGTCCTCGGGGCGCATGATCTCGTAGGTCTGCGCGTTCTTGATCATGCCGTCCTGGTGGATGCCGGACTCGTGGGCGAAGGCGTTGGCGCCGACGATGGCCTTGTTCGGCGGGACGGGGTAGCTGGTGACGCGGGAGATGAGCTTCGAGGCGCGGCAGAGCTGCCTGGTGTCGATGCCGCTGTGCAGGCCGAGCTTCTCGCCGCGCGTGCGGATGGCCATGACGAGTTCCTCGAGCGAGGCGTTGCCGGCGCGCTCGCCGATGCCGTTGAGCGTCACCTCCGCCTGGCGCGCGCCGGCGCGGAGACCGGCGAGGGTGTTGGCGACGGCGAGGCCGAGGTCGTCGTGGCAGTGGGTGGAAATGATCACGTCCTTCGCGCCGGGCGTGTTCGCGATGACGCCGGCGATCATCGCGCCGTATTCGTCGGGCATGGTGTAGCCGACGGTGTCGGGGATGTTGAGCGTGGTGGCGCCGGCCTTGATGACGGCGGCGAGCACCTCGTAGAGGAACTGCGGATCGCTGCGGCCGGCGTCCTCGGGCGAGAACTCGACGTCGGGGCAGAGCGAGCGCGCGAACGTCACCATCTCCACCGCGCGCGCCACGACCTCGGGGCGCGTCATGCGCAGCTTGTGCTGGAGGTGAATGTCGCTCGTCGCGAGGAAGGTGTGGATGCGCGGGCGCCGGGCGCCCTTCACGCCTTCCCAGGCGGTCGCGATGTCGTTGCGCGTGCAGCGCGCGAGGCCGCAGATGATCGGCGGCTCGCTTTGCGGGCGGCCCTCGACGGGCGTCTGGCCGACCTCGGCCGCGATGGCCTGGACGGCCGCGAGGTCGTCGGGCGACGCCGCGGGGAAACCCGCCTCGATCACATCGACGCCCAGTCGCGCCAGCGTGCGGGCCACCTCAAGCTTCTCGCTCGAGGTCATGGAGGCGCCGGGAGCTTGCTCGCCGTCGCGCAGGCTGGTGTCGAAGATGCGGATGTAATTCGAGTCCATGGCAGGTGCGGGTTGGAGAAACGAAAAACGCAGCGGTTATCGCTGCGTGGAGGGGCGCAGGTCGCGCGGCGTGGAGAAGAGCGGGTTGACGAAGACGAACGAGTCGGGAACGCCGGCCGCGGACGGCCGCGTCGCGGGTTCGGCGGCCGGGCGCTGGGCGCGCGGGTCGGCGAAGGCGTCGTTCGGCGAGAATAAGTCCGTCACGCGGAAGGTTTCTTCGCTGCGGGCTGAGGAGGCTGGGTTGTTCATGGCGATTCGTTTTCGAGGGAGCGGGAGAAAGGCGGGCGGCCGACGAGCGACCGCCCGCCTCGGGGTAACACAACACCAAATCGGTTACTTGGAGATCACGACGGGATTGAGGAACGGCATCATGGCGCGGAGCTTCACGCCGACCTTCTCGATCGGCTGGCTGCGCTCCTTCTTGCGGAAGGCGTTCATCGTCTTGCGGCCGTGCTTTTCGTTCTCGGCCATGAAACGCTTGGCGAACTTGCCGCTCTGGATGTCGGCGAGGATGCGCTTCATTTCCTTCTGCGTCTCCTTCGTGATCACGCGCGGGCCGCTCTGGTAGTCGCCCCACTCCGCCGTGTCGGAGACGGAGTAGCGCATGTAGTTCAGGCCGCCGCGATACATGAGGTCGACGATGAGCTTCAGCTCGTGCAGGCACTCGAAGTAGGCGATCTCCGGCTGGTAGCCGGCGTCGACGAGGGTCTTGAAGCCGGCCTTCACCAGCTCGGAGCAGCCGCCGCAGAGCACGGCCTGCTCGCCGAACAAGTCGGTCTCGGTCTCCTCGGTGAACGTCGTCTCGAGCACGCCGGCGCGGGTGCAGCCGATGCCGCGCGCGTAGGAGAGCGCGAGGGCCTTGGCCTTGCCGGAGGCGTCCTGGTGGACGGCGTAGAGTCCGGGGACGCCGCCGCCCTCCTGGAACACCTCGCGCACGCGGTGGCCGGGGCTCTTCGGGGCGACCATGCACACGTCGACGTCGGCCGGCGGCTTGATGCCGCCGAAGCGGATGTTGAAGCCGTGGGCGAAGAACAGCGCCTTGCCCTTGGTCAGGTGCGGGGCGACGGACTCGCGGTAGACGCGCGCGGCGACGTGGTCGGGCACGAGCATCATGATCACGTCGGCCCATTTCGCGACGGCGTCGACGGTGTCGACCTTCAGGCCGGCCTTCTTGGCCTTGGGGCGGGACTTCGAGTCCTTGGCCAGGCCGACGCGGACGTCCACGCCGCTGTCGCGGAGATTGAGCGCGTGGGCGTGGCCCTGGGAGCCGTAGCCGACGATCGCAACTTTGCGGGCGCGGATCAGCGCGAGGTCCGCCTGCTTGTCGTAGTAGATTTTAGCCATGAGTGAAAACGTGGGATGTGGGTTGGTGTTGTGTGGGAGAAATTCGATCAGTCGTGCGCGGGCGTGAAATGCGAGCCGCCGAAGAAGTCGTAGTCCGCCGAGGCCGGGGCGGCGTCGGCGGCGGGAGCCTCGTCGAAGAACTCGTTGAGCGACGGCGCGCGGTCGTCGGCGGCTTGGGCGGTCGTCATACGGACATGGAGACGCCGGCGTGGCTGTGGTCGTCGGCCGTCACGCTGCCGCGCACCTCGGCGCGCACGAGCGGCGGGTTGGCCGAGAGCTTGTCATGGCCGCGGGCCATCGAGACGGAGCCGGTGCGGACGAGCTCGAGGATGCCGTAGGGACGGAGCACCATCTCGAACTTGCCGATCTTCTCCGGCGTGCCCGTGACCTCGATGACGAGCGACTCTTCGTCGACGTCGACCACGCGGGCGCGGAACACGTCGACGAGCTCGAGCACCTGGGAGCGGGTGGCGGGCGTGACCTTGACCTTCACGAGGCCGAGCTCGCGGTTGAGCGCGGGCTTGTGGGTGAGGTCGTCGACGCGGAGGACGTTGACCAGCTTGTAGAGGTTGGCCTCGACGATGCGGGCGCCGGCGTCGGTAGCGTCGACCACCACGGTGAGGCGCGAGACGCCCGGCTGCTCGGTGCGGCCGACGGTGAGCGAGTCGATGTTGAAGTTGCGGCGGCGGAACAGCGAGGCGACGCGGTTCAGCACGCCGGGCACGTCCTCGACGTAGGCGATGAGAGTGTGTTTCGGCATGGGTGAGTTCTCCTCGGGTTAGCGACGCTTCGATTTCGCGGTCTTCGCCCGGGCGGGCGCGACGCGGGCGGATTTCTTGGCGGGAGCGGGCTTGCGCTTCGCCGGCGCGGTGGCCGGGGCGGCGGCGCCGGTGAGGGCGAGCTCCGAGACGGCGGCGGTCTCGCCGTTGGGCATCTGCCACTCCTTGTCGGCACCGGTCTCGACCAGCACGTCGCGCTTCGGGCGGCGGATCATGGCGTCGAGGTCGGCGCCGGCGGGCACCATGGGGAACACGGCGTCCTCCTGCTCGACCACGAAGTCGACGACCACGGTGCCCTTGTCGGCGAGCGTCGCCTTGACGGTGGCGTTGACGTCGGCGCGCTTGTCGCAGCGCAGGCCCTTGAGGCGGAAGGCCTCGGCGAGCTTGACGAAATCCGGGCCCGTCATCGGCGTCGCGGCGTAGCGCTTGTCGTAGAAGAATTCCTGCCACTGGCGCACCATGCCGAGGAAGGCGTTGTTGATGATGGCGACGTTGACCTTGATGCCCTCCTGCTCGGCGGTCGCGAGCTCGGGCATGGTCATCTGGAAGCCGCCGTCGCCGACCACGACCCAGACGTCCTTCTCCGGGCAGGCGAACTTGGCGCCGATCGCGGCCGGGAGGGCGAAGCCCATCGTGCCGAGGCCGCCGGAGGTGATGAGCGAGCGCGGCTTCTCGTGGCGGTAATACTGCGCCTCCCACATCTGGTGCTGGCCGACGTCGGTGACGACGATGGTGTCGCGGTCCTTCGTGGCGCGCCAGAGGTCGTTGATGACGTGCGCGGCGTAGAGGTGGCCGTTGTCGGGGAGCGCCTGGATGTCGCGGACGGCGGAGTCGCCCTTCATTTCGGCGATCTTGGCCCACCACTCGCCGCGATCGGAGGTGCGGACCTTCGGGAGGATCTCCTCGAGGACCTCGCGCAGGTCGCCGATGAGCGCGACGTCGACGTGGACGTTCTTGTTCACCTCGGACGGATCGATCTCGACGTGGATCTTCTTCGCGTGCGGCGCGTAGGTCTTGAGGTTGCCGGTGACGCGGTCGTCGAAGCGCATGCCGAGCGCGATGAGCAGGTCGGCCTGCTGGATGGCTTGGTTGACCCAGGCCTCGCCGTGCATGCCCATCATGCCGAGGTTGTATTGCGACGACGCCGGCACGACGCCGAGGCCGAGCAACGTGACGGCGATCGGGATGCGCGCGGTGTCGGCGAGTTCGAGCACCTGGGCGGTGGCGCCGGAGAGCTTGATGCCCTGGCCGGCGAGGATCACGGGACGCTTGGCGGAGTTGATCAACTCGAGCGCGCGCTCGTATTCCGTGGGCAGGGCGCGGAGGCTCGGGCGGTAGCCCGGGAGCTTCGGCGCGGCGGCCTCCCAGTCGAACTCGGCGGCGAGCTGCTGCGCGTCCTTGGTGATGTCGACCAGCACCGGGCCGGGGCGGCCGCTCTTGGCGATGTAGAACGCCTCGCGCAGCACGCGGGCGATGTCGCCCGGCCGCGTGACGAGGTAATTGTGCTTCGTGACCGGCAGGGTGACGCCGGTGACGTCGGTCTCCTGGAACGCGTCCGTGCCGAGCGCGCGCGAGCCCACCTGGCCGGTGATGCAGGCGATCGGGGACGAGTCCATCATCGCGGTGGCGATGCCGGTGACCATGTTGGTGGCGCCGGGGCCCGAGGTCGCGATGGCGACGCCGACCTTGCCGCTGGCGCGCGCATAGCCGTCGGCCATGTGCGTGGCGCCCTGTTCGTGGCGCGTGAGGACGTGATGGATCTGCGGATACTTCGTCATCGCGTCGTAGGTCGGCAGGATTGCGCCGCCCGGGTAACCGAACACGACATCCACGCCTTCGCGGATGAGGCATTCCCAGATGATTTCTGCGCCGGTGAGTTTCATGCGTGAAATAAGGAGGAGGGGTTGAGGAAAGTTCAGGAAGTCACCGCGCCCTGCGCGGCGGAGGTGACGGTGTTGGCGTATTTCGCCATCACGCCGCGCTTGTAGCGCGGGACGGGCGGGGTCCAGCCCTGGCGGCGGTAGGTGAAGTCGACCGCCGCGACCTCGACGTGCAGCTTGCGTGCGGCGACATCGATCTCGATGACGTCGCCCTCCTGCACGAACGCGATCAGGCCGCCGACCGCCGCCTCGGGGGCGACGTGGCCGATGGACATGCCGCGCGTGGCGCCGGAGAAGCGCCCGTCGGTGAGCAGCGCCACCGAGTCGGCCAAGCCGGCGCCGGCGAGCGCGGCGGTGACGCCGAGCATCTCGCGCATGCCGGGGCCGCCCTTCGGGCCCTCATAACGGATGACGACGACGTCGCCCGCCTTGATCTTCTGCGCGGTGACGGACGCCATGGCGTCCTCCTCGCAATTGAAGACGCGCGCCGGGCCGCGGTG
Organism: Oleiharenicola sp. Vm1; assembly: GCF_047777955.1. Lineage (GTDB taxonomy): Bacteria > Verrucomicrobiota > Verrucomicrobiia > Opitutales > Opitutaceae > Didemnitutus. The sequence continues at coordinate 1,518,379 of NZ_CP180537.1, read as the reverse complement.
CTTCTGCACGCTGCTGCCGGCGACCTTCAGAACGCAGCCCTCCTCGGCGAGATTGCCGCGGAGGATGACGAGGCCGCCGTGCGGCTTGAAGGGCTTCGCCACCGGGCGGATGACCTGCTGGCCGGGCGTCTCGGGCGCGTTGCGCACCTCCTCGGCCAGCGAACGGCCGGTGACGGTCGGGCAGCCGCCGGTGAGCATGCCGCCCTCGAGCAGGCGACGGAGCAGGAGCGTGATGCCGCCCGCCGCGTGCATCTCGGGCGCGGTGTAGAGGCCGCCCGGCTTCAGCGTCGCGATCGCCGGGGTCTGGTCGCTCAGGCGGTCGAAATCCTCGAGCGTGAGCGGCACGCCCACCTCGTGCGCGAGCGCCAGCAGGTGGAGGACGGCGTTGGTCGAGCCGCCCGACGCCGCGACGGCGCGGATGGCGTTCTCGAAGGCGGGGCGGATGAAGATCTGCGCCGGGCGCAGGTCGCGGCGCACGAGCTCGACCGCGAGTTCGCCGCAGCGGCGCGCGGCGTCCTTCTTGGCGGGATCGACCGCGGGAATGCCGTTCGCGCCGGCGGGCGAGATGCCGATCGCCTCCATGACCGTCGCCATGGTGTTGGCGGTGAACTGGCCGCCGCACGAGCCGGCGGTCGGGCACGCGGCGTTCTCGACGCACTTGAATTCCTTCTCGTCGATCTTGCCGGCGTTGAACGCGCCGACGGCCTCGAACACGTCCTGCACCGTCAGCGCCTTGCCGTGGTGCTCGCCGTGGTTGATCGAGCCGCCGTAGAGGGCGAGACCGGGGACGTTGACGCGCGCCAGCGCCATCATCACGCCCGGGTTGGTCTTGTCGCAGCCGGACAGGCAGACCAGGCCGTCGAGGTAATTGCCGCGCACGACCAGCTCGATCGAGTCGGCGATGACCTCGCGCGAGATCAGCGAGGTCTTCATGCCCTCGGTGCCCATGGTGATGCCGTCGGAGATGGAGACGGTGTTGAACTCCATCGGCGTGCCGCCGGCGGCGCGGACGCCGGCCTTCACGGCCTCGGCGAGCTCGCGCAGGTGGTAATTGCATGGACCAATTTCGGTCCAGGTGTTGGCGATGCCGATGAGCGGCTTCCGGAGGTCCTCGTCGGTGAAGCCGACCGCCTTGAGCATGGCGCGCGCCGGGGCGCGGCTGACGCCCTCGGTGATCGCACGGGAGTTGAGACGCAGGTCGCTCATGCGCGGCGGGCCCCCGTGGCGGGGCGGTTGAGTGTGGCGGATTGGCGGAGGTTTTTCATTCGAGAAAAAAGAAAGGCCACCCGGTTTGGGCGGCCTTTTCGAAACTTGGGAGATTTGTCTCTCTTTAGTTGTGCGAAAGCCGCCCGGTGGAGGGGGTAAGCAGAATGACGACCGCAATAATAAGCGCGGTGAAGAGGTGAAGGGAGAGCTTGGTGCTCGACGTCATTCGAAAAAAGAGACGGACGAATTTCTGGGTGTCAGAGGGAAATCGGTCAACGGCGCTCTTTCTTTATGACAGCACTCAGGCCGCGCGCAGGATCAACAGGAGCGAAACCACGCTAACCACCAGCCAGAGAGCGATTCCCATCGCGAACGGCCGCCAGCCGACCGAGCGGAGGTTGTCCCGCGAGAGGCTGGCGCCGATCAGAAACAGCGTCACGGCGAGTCCGGCCTTGGCCGCACTGACCCAAAATTGATACATTGGAGCCCCGGCCGGGAAGGCCGAGGCGAGGGCCGAGGCGGCGATGAACAGCAGCACGAACCACGGGATGACCGCCTTCGCCCCGCGCTGCTTCTCGAACCAGGCCGCGACCGCCACCATCGGTAGGATCCACAGCGCCCGCGCCAGCTTCACCGGCACGGCGATGGCGAGCGAGGCGGCGGAATACTTCGCCGCGGCGCCGACGACCGAGCTGGTGTCGTGGATCGCGATCGCGGACCAGTAGCCGAATTGCTCCGGGGTCATCCCGACCAGGTGGCCGATCCAGGGGAAGAGGAAGAGCGCCACCGCGTTCAGGACGAACACGCAGCCGAGCGCCACCGACATCACGCGCGCCTCCGCGCCGAGCACGGGCCCCATCGCCGCGATCGCGCTGCCGCCGCAGATCGCCGTGCCGGTGGAGATGAGCTGGCCCGTCACCCGCTCGACCGCGAACAACCGCGCGAGCGCGAGACCGAGCCCCATCGTCGCCAGCAGCGTGAGCGCGGTCGTCACGACGCCGGTCGAGCCCGCCTTCACCACCGCGCTAAACTGGATGCCGAAGCCGAGGCCGACCACCGAGCCCTGCAGGAGGTATTTCTGCACCTTCGCCGCGCGCTTGGCGTCGGTGTTGCCCACGAAGACCGCGAAGGCCAGCCCGGCGGCGAGCGCGATCGGCGGCGTGATCCACGGCAGGGCGCAGGCGCCCGCGCCGAGCCACAGGGCGGGCGTTTTCCAGGTTGGCGGAGCATCGGGCATCCCCCACCGTTGCCAGCACTTGACCCCTGACTCCAGCCGGGAAACAACGGCCATTCGGACTACGTGAAAACCGACCTCTTCGACTACCCGCTCCCCGCGCACCTCATCGCGCAGACCCCCGCGCCGCAACGCGACGCCTCGCGCCTGCTCGTCGTGCACCGCGCCGAACGGCGCATCGAGCACCGGCACTTTCGCGAGATCGGCGAATACCTGCGCCCCGGCGACACGCTCTTCCGCAACAACGCCGCCGTCATCCCCGCGCGCCTGCACGCCCGCCGCCCGACCGGCGGCGCCGTCGAGTGCCTGCTGCTGCGTCCGGCCGTCGAAGCCGACGAGTGGTGGTGCCTGCTCCGCCCCGGCCGCAAGCTCCCGCCCGGGGAAACCTTCGGCCTGCCGGGCGAGTTCACCGCCACCGTGCGGGAGAAGAACGCCGAGGGACTCTTCCGCGTCGCCTTCGCCTGCGAAAACGCCGCGGACATCCTTGCCGTCGCCAACCGCATCGGCGAGATGCCCCTCCCCCTACATCGCCGAGCGCGGCGACGATTCCGCCAAGGCGCTCGACCGCGAGCGCTACCAGACCGTCTACGCCGACCGCGCGCACCAGGTCGCCGCCGCCGCGCCGACCGCGGGCCTGCACTTCACCCCCGGCTGCTGGCGGAGCTCGCCGGCGCGGGCGTGCGCAGTGCGGACGTCACGCTGCACGTCGGGCTCGGCACGTTCCGGCCGATCACCAGCGAGCAGGTCGAGGACCACGTCATCCACCGCGAGGTCTACGAAGTTCCCGTCGCCGCGCAGGCCGCGCTCTTCGCGCCCGCCGGCGGCCGGCGCATCGCGGTCGGCACGACCTCGCTGCGCACGCTCGAGGACTTCCGCCGCCGCCACGCCGCGCCGCTCGGCCGCGACTACTTCGGCGAGGCCGATCTCTTCGTCCACCCGCCCGCGACGTTCGCCGCGGTCGACGCCCTGATCACGAACTTCCACCAGCCCCGCTCCACCCTGCTCTGCCTCGTCTCGGCCTTCCTCTCGCCCGGCGGCACGGAGGGCGTGGCCTGGTTCCGCGAGATCTACGCCGAGGCCGCCGCCCGCGGCTATCGCTTCCTCAGCTACGGCGACGCGATGCTGATCCTGTGACCGCGGGCCGGCGGCCAGAAATTAGTTGCATTTGCAACAAACCGCGCTACGCGTCTGCCTCACAACCTCTGTGAACCACATGAAACGCCTCCTCACCCTCCTGGCCACGCTCACGCTCGTCGTCGCGGTCCGCGCCGACGCCGTCACCTACAAGATCGACCCGGTCCACTCCTCGGTCGGCTTCAGCCTCCGCCACCTGTTCTCCAAGTTCTCCGCCAACTTCACCAAGCTCAACGGCGCGATCACCTTCGACGCCGCCGCGCCGGAAAAGAGCCACGTCGAGGCCACGGTCGAGATCGGCTCGGTCAACACCGCCGACGACAAGCGCAACGCGCACGTGCTCAGCGCCGATTTCTTCGACGCCGCCAAGTTCCCGACCGCGCACTTCGTCAGCAAGTCCTGGACGAAGACCGGCGAAGGCACCTTCGACGTCACCGGCGACCTCACGATCAAGGACGTGACGAAGCCCGTCACCCTCAAGGTCACGCTCCTCGGCACCGGCCCCGGCATGCGCGGCGCCACCACCTCCGGCTGGGAGGCGACCGTCACCATCAAGAAGTCCGAGTTCGGCGTCGCCGGCCCGGCCATGCTGAGCAAGGCGCTCGGCGACGACGTCGCCCTGACGATCTCCGTCGAGGCCAACCACAAGCCCGAGGGCGCCGAGCCCGCGAAGAAGGGCTGAGCCTCCGCCCCCTTCCCGCCCCCGGACGGCCGCGAGGCCGTCCTTTCTTTGCCCGCACCCTGCTACGGTGCGCCGCGTGACCGCCGACGAGCTCCAACACCTGATCGAGGACGCGACCTTCGACTACACGATGGGCGACAACGACGCCGCGCTGGACAAGCTCGCGCGCGCCACCGCCGCCGCGCCGGACTCGTTCGCCGCCTGGCACGCCGCCGCCGAGATCAACTTCGGCCTGCGGCGCTTCGACGACGCGCTGCGCGCCGCCGAGCAAGCGCACCGCCTGCGGCCCGACGACCTGTTCATCAACACGACCCTCTCGCGCGTCTGGATGGAAAAGGGCGACAAGGCCCGGGCCGAGCACTTCGGCGCCCAGGCCAAGATCGCCAGCTGGAAGGACCAGCTGAAGAACCCCGATGCGCACCGCGGCGGCCTGTAGCCGGCGCCGCGGCCGCCTCAGATCCGCCGCTCGATGAGCGCGCCGGTCGCCGTCTCCTTGAACCGCAGCGCGCGCCGCTCGGCGTTGTAGCCCTCGAGCACGATCCCGAGGTTGAGCTCCACGACATCGCCGAAGGTGTAGGCGGCCGCGCCGACCAGCACGCGCGGATGATCGTTCAACCGCGCGCCGCCGATCTTCACCGTCCGCACCCAGTGCGCGAACCGCAGGCTCGGTTTCGGCGAACCCGCGGGCACGAGGAACTCGCCGTCGGTGCCGAGGACGGCCTCCACCGCGTCGCGCCTGGCCTTGCCGCCCGACTCGGGCTCCGCCGCCGGCACCACGACGGGTGCGACCGCCGGCTTGGGCGCGGCGTCGATCGCCGCGTTCGGATCGTCGAGCATCTTCTCGACGAGCTCGTAGGCGGCCTTGTGCTTCTCGCCCGCGTCCTTGATCGTCGCCTTCGCCTGCTTGAGCGCGGTGAACGGCGTGGCGAACGACGCCATCTTCGGCGGTGCCGCGCCGGCCTTCTCGTCCGTCGCCGGAGCGGCCGCTGCCGGCGGCGCCTCGGCCTCGGCCCGCTGCATGCGCTGGTATTGGTAATAACCCGCCACGCAGCCGGCCACGAGGAGGAGCGTCGACCAGCTCAGCCAGCGCACCTTCTCCGGCTTCTCCGGATTGAACTCGAACGGCGTCGCGCTGGCGGGGGCCGCGAACGGCGCGCCCGTTCCGCCCTGGGCGAACGGTGGCACGGTGGTCATCGCCGCCGGCGTGCCGGCGACCGGCGCGGCCGGCGCGGTCGTGAGCGCCGGATTCGCCCGCACCGCCGGTCGGTCCGGGGCGGGCGGCACGGTCGGCACGACGCTGCGCGCGGGCGCTGACGGCTTGGCCTCGGGCGCCTCCTTCGTCCGCCCGCGCTTGGGCGGCGGCTCGACGACGCAGGAAAACGGAATCTCGGAGATCGCGGGGCGTTTCACCTCCGGCACGAACGGCGTCGCCGTGGCCGACGAAACCAGACGGTTGACCAGCGGCGGCGGCACCGGCGGCCAGCTGCCCCCGCCGGCGGCTCCCGCTCCGGGCCCGGCGGCACCGAGTCGTTCGCTCGCGGAGGTGTTTGATCAGCCGGGGTTTGGCTCACGGAAAATGACGAGAAGGGTAAACACCCTAGGCAGCAAGGAGAATTCCGCAAAATGCCACACCCGGGCGCTTGGGCCGCCCGTTGACACGCGCCCGGGCCGGTCCCTAGCCTCCGCCCCCTATGGACCGACCCGCCTACCTGCTCGAGTTCGAGAAGCCGCTCCGCGAACTCGAAAAGCAGCTCGACGCGCTGCACCAGCAATCGCTCGAGAACAACATCGACATGTCCGCCGAACTCGCCGCGATCGAGCAGAAGATCGAGGTCACCAAGCGCGAGATCTACTCCAACCTCACGCCGTGGCAGCGCGTCCAGGTCGCGCGCCACCCGAAGCGCCCCTACGCCCTCGATTACGTCGCGGCGCTCTGCACCGATTTTCAGGAACTGCACGGCGACCGCCAGTTCAAGGACGACCAGGCCCTCATCGGCGGCACCGCCTTCTTCGACGGCCGCGCGGTCATGATCATCGCCCAGCAGAAGGGCCGCGATACCAAGGAGAACATCCTCCGCAACTTCGGCATGCCCCAGCCCGAGGGCTACCGGAAGGCGCTCCGCCTGATGAAGCTGGCCGAGAAGTTCGGCCTGCCCGTCCTCACCTTCATCGACACGCCCGGCGCCTTCCCCGGCGTCGAGTCCGAGGCGCGCCACGTCTCCGAGGCCATCGCCGTCAACCTCCGCGAAATGGCCATGCTCAAGGTCCCGTCCCTCGCCGTCATCGTCGGCGAAGGCGGCTCCGGCGGCGCGCTCGGCATCGGCGTCACCGACCGCGTCCTGATTTTCGAAAACAGCTACTACTCCGTCATCTCGCCCGAAGGCTGCGCCGCCATCCTCTGGAAGGACCGCGCCCACGCCGCCAAGGCCGCCGAGGCCCTCAAGCTCAACGCCGCCAACCTCAAGGAGCTCGGCGTCGTCGACGAGGTCATCGCCGAGCCGCTCGGCGGCGCGCACAACGATCCCGCCGCCGCCGCCGCCGCGCTCAAGGCCGCCTTCACGCGCCACCTCGACGAACTGCTCGAGAAATCCGAGGAGGATCTCCTCGACGACCGCTACGAGCGCTACCGCGAGCTCGGGCAATACCGCGAAGTCGCGGTGAAGTGAGGGCCGAGAACGCGCGCGGAACCCGTCGCGCCCCTCCCCGCGAAGCGCACCCGCACGGTGCGCTTCTTCATTTTCGGCCGCGCCCCGCGGCCGGGCTCACCGCTTCGCCGCGTAGTGCAGCAGCAGCGCGCCGTTCTTCACCGGTTTCGCCGACTTCAGCCGGAAGTGCTGCGCCGGACGGCGCGTGTAGCCCTCCTCGGTGTCGAACAGCGTCGGCGTGCCGAGCGAGCCGTCGCCGATCGGCATCAGCAGCAGAATCAACTCGTCGATCAGGCCGGCCTTGAGGAACGAGCCGTTGATCCGGCCGCCGCCCTGGAGGGACAGCCGCCGGATCGGGAACAACCGCGCCAGCTTCCGCAGCGCGAGCCGGAGGTCGATCGTGCGCTTGCCCGCGATAAGGTAGGAGACGTTCTTCGCGCGCAGGTAATCGCGATGCTCCGCCGGCACCTGCTCGGTCAGCACCACGATGATGTGTTCGCCCTCGGCGTCGTTGCGCTTGAACTTGAGCTTGCCGTGCGGATCGAGGCCAACGGCGAAACGCTTGGCGCCGTGCGGTGCCACGAAGTCGCCCGGCGGCACCGTGAACCGCCCGCGACGCGCCGGCTGCGGCTTCGTGTTCGTGAAGCCGCCCATCGTCACGCGGCCGACGATCCAGGCGTCCCACGGGATCTTCGCCGCCTGCGCCTCGTAGATCTCGTGCGCGTTGCGCAGGCGCCAGTTGCTGCCCCGGATGCGGCCGTCCAGGGACGTCATCATGAAACACGTCACGTGCGGGCGATTCATGCCCCTCTAGAAATCCAGTCGCGCGCAAAAGTCGAGGACGCGGGCCGGCTCACGCGTCCGCCGCGTTGGCCGGCAAATAAAAAGCGCGCGGGAAACCGCGCGCTCGAAGACCGATCGCTGCCGCGCCGGCTCAGGCGGCGAGATACGGGAGTTTCTTCGCCGTGTCCTTCACCGCCGGGATGCCGTCGAGCAGCTCGCCGATGGCGTCCCAGCGGCCGTTGATGAGCGCGTCGCGCGCGCTGTCGCGCTGCGTGATCGGCACGCTCCGGCCGCCGAAGCGCACCTCGAGCTTCTCGAGGTCGATCGTGATCTCGGCCGCCGGATTCGCCTGCGCGAACGCCGCGATCTGCGCGATGTCGTCGCGCTTGGCGCTGACGCAGGGCATGCCGAGCGTCGTGCTGTTGCCGAAGAAGATCTCGGCGAAGTTCTCGGCGATGACGGCCTTGAAGCCGTATTTCTGGATCGCCTGCGGCGCGTGCTCGCGGGAGGAGCCGCAGCCGAAATTCGCGCCGGAGAGCAGGATCGTCGCGCCCGCGTAGCGCGGCTCGTTCAGCGGATGCGGCGCCTTCGAGCCGTCCGGATGATGGCGGACGTCGTGAAAGAGGAATTCGCCGAGGCCGTCGAACGTGACGCACTTCATGAAGCGCGCCGGGATGATGCGGTCGGTGTCGATGTCGTTGCCGAGCACAGGAACGGCGCGGCCGGTGACGGAGGTGATTTTGGCTAAGGCCATGAGAATTGAGGGCTGAGAGTTGAGAGACGCTGGCTGCTGACTGCTTTCGCTCAGTTGACGGCGAAAACCTCGCGGGCGTCGGCGATGGTGCCGGTGACGGCAGCGGCGGCGACCATCACGGGGCTCATGAGGATCGTGCGGCCGGTGACGGAGCCCTGGCGGCCCTTGAAGTTGCGGTTCGACGAGCTGGCGCAGAGCTGGTCGCCGACGAGCTTGTCGGGATTCATCGCGAGGCACATCGAGCAGCCTGCGCCGCGCCACTCGAAGCCGGCGGCGGCGATGATCTTGTCGAGGCCCTCCTTCTCGCATTGGAGGGCGACGATCTGCGAACCGGGAACGGCGATGGCCTTCACCCCGGGCGCGACGCGCTTGCCCTGGATATATTTCGCGACCTCGCGGAAGTCGGAAAGACGGCCGTTGGTGCAGGAGCCGAGGAAGGCGACGTCGATCTTCGTGCCCTTGATCGGCGCGCCGGGCTTCAGCTTCATGTAGGCGAGCGCCTCGTCGATGCCGGCCTTCTCGTCGGCGGACGCGGCCTTGGCGGGATCGGGCACGTTTTCCGTGATCGAGATGCCCTGGCCGGGATTGATGCCCCAAGTGACGGTCGGCGCGATGCTGGCCGCGTCGATCTTCACGACGTCGTCGTAACGGCAGCCCGGCTCGGAGGCGAAGCCCTTCCAGCGCGCCACGGCGGCGTCCCACGCGGCACCCTGCGGCGCATACGGACGGCCCTTGAGGTAGGCGAAGGTCGTCTCGTCGGGATTGACGTAGCCGACGCGCGCGCCGCCCTCGATGGACATGTTGCACACGGTCATACGCTCCTCCATCGAGAAGCCGTCGAACACGCTGCCGGCATACTCGTAGGCGTAGCCGGTGCCGCCGTTCACGCCGAGCGTGCGGATGATGTGGAGGATGACGTCCTTCGCGTAGACGCCGGGGCGGAGCTGACCGTTCACCTCGATGCGGCGGACCTTCAACTTGCCCAGCGCCATCGTCTGCGTGGCGAGCACGTCGCGCACCTGCGAGGTGCCGATGCCGAACGCGATCGCGCCGAACGCGCCGTGCGTGCTCGTGTGCGAGTCGCCGCACGCGATCGCCGTTCCGGGCTGCGTGATGCCCTGCTCGGGACCGACGATGTGCACGATGCCCTGCTTGCCGCTCGCGCGGTCGAAGAAGGTGATGCCGAACTGCGCACAGTTCTTCCGCAGCTCGTCCATCATCGCCTGCGCCAGCGGATCGGCGTAGGGCTCGACCAGCTGGTCGGTCGGCACGATGTGGTCGACGGTGGCGAAGGTGCGGTGCGGCATGAGCACCGGCAGCTTGAGGTCGCGGAGCATGCCGAAGGCCTGCGGCGACGTGACCTCGTGGATCAGGTGCGTGCCGATGAGCAGCTGCGTCTGGCCGTTGGCCAGCTGGCGGACGCTGTGGACGTTCCAGACTTTTTCGAAGAGGGATTTCGGGGCGGACATGGCGAGTTGAGGCGCGGAGCTTACCAGCTTCTTGCCATAACCGGAAATACCTCTTTCATCGCGATTGATGCCGCGCGAGTATCAATATCCCTTCGAGCTCCGCCACCTCGTCTACTTCCGCGAGGTCGCGCGGCAGCTGCACTACCGCAAGGCCGCCGAGTCGCTCGCCGTCGCCCAGCCGGCGCTGTCGCGCAGCATCGCGCAGCTCGAGGCCTCGCTCGGCGTCGACCTGCTCAACCGCACGCAGCGCCGCGTTGAGCTGACGGCGGCGGGCAAGGCCTTCCTCGAGCGCATCGAGCCGCTGCTGCGCGCGCTGGCCGCGGTGCCGGGCGACATCCAGGCGCTCGCCGGCGGCCAGGCGGGGCACGTGCGCGTGGCGTTCACGGGCCTGGCGATGGCGACCGTGCTGCCCGGCATCCTGCGCGAGTTCAACCGCCGCTACCCGGGCGTGCGTGTGGAGCTGAACGAGTCGCCCACCTCCGCGCAGCTCGACGCGCTGAAGGCCGGCGAGATCGCCTGCGGCTTCTTTCATCCCGACGAGCAGGCGCCCGCCGGCCTGCGCACCAAGGTGCTGCTCCGCGAAAAAAACGGCGTGCTTCTCCCGGGCGACCACCCGCTCGCGCGGGCGAGGACGCTCCGGCTCCGCGACCTCGCCGGCACGCCGTTCGTCATGTTCCCACGCGCCCACAACCCGGGTTTCTACGACCGCGTGCTGGCGGCGTTCCAGCAGGCGGGCGTGACGCCGCGCATCGCCGACGAGGTCTGGCCGCGCGCCAACGCCATCGGCCTGGTCCGCGCCGGGCTCGGCGCGACGTTCATGTGCCCGTCCGAGGCGCGGCAGCTGCCGGGCGAAGTCAGCTTCCGCCCGCTCGACGGCCCGGCGCCGGAGAGCCGTCTCGTGCTCGGCTGGCGCAAGGACGCGCCGCCCGAACCGGCGCTGCACGCGTTCCTGCTCGTGGCGGGAGCCGAGGCCGGTTGACGTCGCGCGCCGGCGCCTCCGCCCGGTCCCGTTTCAAACTGACCGACGAATCCCGGGCCGCCGCACGCTTGAATCGCTCCCGCGGCGGGCGTGTAGTAGGCGCCACGGTCCGCCCCGCCCCATGAGCCCTCTGCCTGCGTTTCGCCTGCTGCTCGCCTTGGGCAGCGCCTGTGCGCTCGCGGGACGCCTCGCCGCCGACGACCACATCGTCGTCACCGGGACGGCCAATCCGGCGTATGTGGAGCGCAAGTTCGGGGGCCCGCAGGTGCGGCCGGAAAGCTATGTGTTCGGCGAGGGCAGCTTCTTCGGCGGCATCACGGTGGACCGTTCGCTCGAGCGCATGAGCTTCCGGCAGATCGCGGAGTCGCTCGCTCCCGAACTGGCGCGCCAGCAATTCTGGCCGGCCAAGGACCTGGCCGCCGCGGACCTGCTGATCGTGGTGCACTGGGGCGTGACCACGCCCCACCAATCGCTACAGGCCGCGCAGGACATCACGACCCTGTCGTTCGACCCGCGCGACACGCCGCGCGTGGACAACCCGGCGGCCGACCAGCTGTTCAAGGAGCCCGCGCCCGCGGGCGACACGGCGGGCGCCGGCGACCCCGCCCCATCGGCGATCGCCGCCTCGCTGGCCGACTGGCAGTCTTCCCCGAGCCTCGAGACGGTGAAGGGCTTCAGCGACGAGGCGGCGCGAAATTTCAGCCAGGCCAGCAACGCGCAATTGCTGGGCTACACGCGCGCGCTGCGCCGGCTCGGGCGCGGGCCCTTCGGCAGCGCCGAGGAAGCCGTGCTGCGCTCCGACCTGATGACCGAACGCTACCTGGTGATCCTCTGCGCCTACGACCTGCGGGCGCCACGGGCGACCGGGCAGAGGCGGCGCCCGGTCTGGATCACGTATCTGAACGTGCGCGCGCCGGGCACGAACTTCCTCATCGCGCTCAACCGCATGGGCCAGGTCGGCGGCAGCTTCTTCGGCCGCAGCACCGACCTGCCCACGACCGTCCGGGCCAAGGTCCGCGAAGGCCGCGCCACGCCCGGGCCCATGATCATCCTCGGCACCGAGGAACCGACGCCGGCCAAGTCCAAATAACCGTCCGGCGCGGCGCCCGCTTTCCTCCCGCCCAGGTTCCGGCGCGCAACGGACCGCGCGAGATTCCGCGCGCCAACGCAACCCCTCGCTATCGCGCCGCGCCGGCCGCGCGAACGACGAACAAGCGCTGGTGCTCCGCCGGCAGCGGGATTTCCGCCAGGTCGGGCTGCGCGCGCAGCCAGGCGACCATCGGCGCCGTCTCGACCGGCGGCGACCAGTGGAGGTCAACGCGGTTGTCGTTCTGCACCAGCACGTGGGTGATCCCGTCGCGAACGATCAGGCCGCGAAGGCGCTCGGGCGTGAAAGGCGCCTTGCCCCAAGGGAAAACCTGGTTGCACAGCTGATCGGCGGGGCGAAAGAGCCCGTAATCCCGGGCGTCCTGCTGAGCCACGAGCAGCACGTGGGCGGGCGCCGGCATCGCCCGCAACGCCTCCGCGAACGGCTCGTCGATTTTGGCCGTCTCCCGCAGGTGCGCCACATGCAGGACGAACATGTAGAGCCCATAGCGGAGAATGAGCGCCACCGGGAGCAGGATCGCTGCCCCGGCGAGAAACCCCGCGGTCCGGCGGAGCGGCCATTCGGCCCACAGCACGGCGCCCAGCGCCACGCCCAGCGCGAAGGGCGAGACGAAGAATCGCGCCATCGCATTCACGTCGCCCGGCCAGCGCACCAGGAACAGCAGGCCGAGCAGCATCGGCACCTGCAGCACGAGCAACACGGCTGCGGCGCTGACCGGTCCGCCCCGCGACCGTTGTTCCGCCCGCGTCCGCCACAGGGCCAGGGCCAGCAACGGCAGCCAGAGCATCCCGGCGAGCGAGAACCGGCCGGCCGTCGGGCCGAAACGGAAACAGAACGGCCCGGGCCAGCCGGACGGACTTTCCCCGGGCAGCAGGGCCGAAGCTCCGAGGCGCGCGGCGCCTGCCTCGGCCCACGACTGCAGTTTTTCCCGCAGCTCCGCCGTCGGCAGCGCCGGCGGATCGAACAACAAGAACGGCAACCGGGCCGCATGCACCGCCAGCTGGCGCGCATCGATGCGGCTCTGGTGCGCCGCGCGCATGCCCGCCGGACCGAAGGGATGGCCGTGCTCGCGCCAATTCACGGTCACCGGCACCAGCAGGCCGCTCACGATCGTGCCGAGCGCGAGTCCGCCGCCGAAGCGCACGCCGGCTCGCACCGGACGGCCGTTCCCGCACCACCACACGGCGACAAGCGCCCCCGGCAGGAGAAACACCGCCGTGAATTTCACGTTGATCGCGAGGGCCACGAAGCCTCCGGCCCACCCCAGCGGCCACGCCCGTTCGCCCCCGGGACCGCGCGCCCGCAGCAGCCAGAAAGCGGCGCCCAGCACGAACACCACCAGCCAAGGCTCGGGCGCCAGGCCGCTCGAGCCCTGCTTGAAGACCAGCGGCGTGCTCACAAAAACCAACGCCGCCGCCCAGGCGACCCGGCGAGACCCGCCCGCGGCCTCGATCACCCGCACGAGCCCCACCGCCGCCAGCGGCAGCCCGCTCGCGAAGAACAGGCGGCCCCAGGCCTCCGTCTTCGTGAAGAGCATCGGCAGCAGGAAGACGAGCTCGCTGCCGAAGCTGAACACGGTCTGCCGGTCGTTGTGCGTCTCGAACGGCAGCACGCTCCGGTGCTGCAGCCAGTAGGCGACCCGCGACGCGTGATACATGCGATCGTCGAAGCCCGACAACGGCAGCGCGACCTCCAGCCCCACGGCCAGCGCGGCCACCAGCACAGTGCCGGCCAGCCACAGCCCGCCCCCTCGCGGCCGGCGTCAGGCGACGGAGGAAAATCCACGGCCGCCGGCCGGGCGCGGACCCAGGCGCCGATCAGACCCGCGAGCCCGAGCTGAGTCCCGAGCCAGGCGGGCGCCGTCAGCCAGCCCGCGAACGACAGCGAAACGGCGATGACGCCGACCTGCGCCGACGCCACCGCCACGGCGATCCAGAAGCGTTCGGCCGCCGACGCGCCCCACCCCCGCGCCACCGCCACCGAACCCGCGAGCAGCGCCGCAGTCGCGACCACCAGACCGATCACACCCCAAGGAGCAGCCATCGTGCGGGCACTAAGCCGCCGCCGCCGCGGACTGGCGAGCGAATTGCCACCCGCCGGTTTGTCCGTCCACCCCGCAGGGAGGCTGGTGCCCGAAGAGGGGGTCGAACCCACACGCCTTTAGAGGGCGACGGATTTTGAGTCCGTTGCGTCTGCCAATTCCGCCATTCGGGCGAGCCAAGGCCGGCAAAGAAATCGCGCCGCGCTCCGAAGTAAACCCCGATTTTTGGCCTCTTCAGCGCGCCGCCGCGCCGCGCGACAGCAGCTCCCGCAATGCGCGCGCCGCCCTTCCGCGTCCAGGCTGAGTTGTCCACCCGCCAGCGCCCGCTGCAGCGATCGCCGCAACGCGGCCGTTTCGGGAGCGGACGGAGTGAGCGGGGTCCGGACGCGCACCGTGCACAGCTCGACCAGCACCGGCGTCGTCGTGTCGCGCGGCAGCGTGACCACATAGCTCCCGTCGAGCGCCGTCGCCTCGAAGACCCGCGTGCCGCCATCCAGGACAAACTGTTCGCTCACGCGCGTCGGGGTGAATTGGTCGATCTGCTCGCTGGGAGAGTAGTCCGCGAAATCCTTGCGGTGCTGATAGGCGGCGAGCCAGGCGCCGAGCACGATCGCCCCGCTCCAGAGCAGCACGGCCACGGCGGTCACAAGACGGTTGCGCGGTAATTTCATGACTAAATCAACGGCCCAGCGGTTGATTTCCTAGGTGCCGGCGATCGTGGGCCGCGTCAAATCGTCGCTGGCCGGACATTGACGCGACGCACGCCGGGCGAGACAGTGCGGCATGCCCGATTTTCGCGCCTACGCGCCCGCCGCCTCCGCCGCGGCGACGGAAATCCGCCTCGACGGCGACGAGAGCCACCACCTCGTCGTCGTCAACCGCTGCCAGCGCGGCGATCCGGTCGTGGCCTTCGACGGCCGCGGACGCGAGTGGCAGTGCGAGTGCGTCGATCCCGCCAAGGCCGGCACGGTCCTGCGCGTGCGCTCGACCCGCCAGGCCGAGGCGCTGCCCTGCGCCATCACGCTCGCCCAGGCCCTGCCCAAGGGCGCGACGATGGACGAGATCGTGCGGCAGGCGACCGAGCTCGGCGCCGCGCGCATCGTCCCGCTGCTCACGGCACGCACGCAGGTGCACCTCGACGGCGACCGGGCGGAAAAGAAGATCGAAAAGTGGCGCACCGCCGCAATCGAGGCGGCGAAGCAGTGCGGCAACCCCTGGGTGCCCGAGATCGAGCCGCTGCAGCGGCTCGAGGCGTTGCTCGCGGCCGCCACGCCGGACTACGAGCTCAAGCTCGCCGCCAGCCTGCACCCCGGTGCCCGGTTGCTGCGCGGCGTCATCGACAACTGGCGCGCCGAGCACAACCGCCCGCCGCGCCGCGTGCTCTGGCTGGTCGGCCCCGAGGGCGATTTCTCGCCCGCCGAAATGGCCGCGTGCGGCGCGGCGGACGTCGTGCCCGTGACCCTCGGCCCGCTCGTGCTGCGGTGCGACACCGCGGCGGTCGCGGCGCTCAGCGTGCTCGGCTACGAGCTGCGGGGCTGAACGCGGGCTAAATTTCCGCGACCGCGCGCCGATTGAAGGGGTGCTGTTCCCCTTGCCCATGAATCGATCCCTCGTCCGTGGTGTGTTCGGCGCCCTGCTCTTGTGCTGCGCCCAGGTGTTGTCGTTCGCCGCCGGCCCGAAGGTCGGCGTCCTGCTCAAGGGCCGCGCCAAGTTCTGGCAGGTGATCGAGCAGACCGCGCTCGCCACCGGCGCCCAGCACGGGGCCGAAGTCGTCGTCAAGGCCCCCGCGGCCGAGACGGACGTGGCGGTGCAGATCCAGCTGCTCAACGCCCTCGCCGCGTCCGGCGTGCAGGCGATCGTCATCGCCCCGACCAACAAGGACGCGCTGGCCGAGCCCGTCGCCGCGGCCGCCGCCAAGGGCATCAAGATCGTGGTCATCGACTCGCCGCTCGCCGGCGGTGCGGGCGCCACCTTCATCGGCACCGACCACCGCGCCGCGGGCGAGGCCGCGGGCCGGCTGCTCGCCGGCCTGATCGGCGACGGCGACGAGATCGCCGTCCTGCGCCACGCCCAGAACAACGCCGCGACCGGCGACCGGGAAAACGGGGCGCTCGAGGCGCTGCGCGCCGCGCACCCGAAGGCGCCGGTGCACGCCGACATCTATGCCAGCACCGAGGACGGCGTCGAGGCCGCCCGGGCCGCGCTGGTCTTCACGCGCTACCCGCAGACGAAGGCCGTCCTCGCCTCCGGCACGCCGGGCACGATGGCGATGTGCGAGCTGCTCGTGAAGCAGGGCGGCGGCGCGAAGTTCGTCGGCTTCGGCATGAATCTCAACCCCGCGGTCGCGAGCGCGCTCGAGGCCGGCACGATGCACGGCTGGGTGGCGCAGCTGCCGGTCGAGATCGGACGCACGGCGATCGAGGTCGCGCTCGACCTGCTGGCGGGCAAGAGCGTGCCGCCGGTGATCCACACCGACTTCATCGTGGTGACGAAGGAAAACCTGCACGACCCGAAGGTGCAGGCGCTGCTGAAGCTCTGATCAGCCCTTCCGGCTCGCGAGGTATTTCGCGACGTCGTCGCCCGACACGCGGCCGCCGGGGCCGGTGGCTTCGATGTCGAAAATCTGCGTCGGATCGAGGCCGGCTTCCTGCGCCAGCTTGGTTGCGCGCGGCGTCCAGACCAAGGCCTTGGCGGCCGGGGCGTGCGGCGCGGCGGCGGCGGCCGCCTGGGCATCGTGCTGCGCCGTGGCGACCGCGAGGTGCTGCAGGCTGGCATCGGCGGTTTCCATGCGGAAGAGCGTCTCGCCGGAGCGCTTCACGTCGCCCTTCTGGCCGTGGACCGCGACGATCGTGCCGGCGGCCGGCGACTCGAAGTCGAACGCCGACTTGTCGCTCTCGAGCTCGGCGAGCTTCTGGCCCTTGGCGACCTGCGCGCCCGGGGCGACGACGATGTTGATGATGGTGAGCTCGCTCACCGTGGCGCCCATCGAGGGCATCGGGACGTCGATCTGGAACGTGGACATGGGGATTGCTTTTGCGCGACGTTGCGGGGCCCGGCCGGGGCGGTCAATGCCGGGGCAGGGACGGAAATTCCGGTCCCGGCGGATAGAAAAATCGCGGCGGCGCCGCGCGCCGGCGCTTATGGCCGCCGGCGCTCAGCCGCGCGCGGCGCGCCAGATGGCGAGGCAGGACGCGATCAGGGCCGGCAGCTGGTCGAGCGGGATCATGTTCGGGCCGTCGGAAATCGCATGGGCCGGGTCCGGGTGCGTCTCGATGAAGAGCCCGTCGGCGCCGGCGGCGAGCGCGGCCTTGGCCAGCGGCGGCACGAATTCGCGGCGGCCGCCGGACTTGCCGCCGGCGGCGCCGGGCAGCTGCACGCTGTGCGTGGCGTCGAAGATCGCGGGGTAGCCGAGCGCCTTCATCATCGCGAAGGAGCGCATGTCGACGACGAGGTTCTGGTAGCCGAAGGTCGTGCCGCGCTCGGTCTGCCAGATCTCGGCGGCTTGGCCGTCGCGGAGCTTGCCGACGACGAACTCCATCTCCTGCGGCGAGAGGAACTGGCCCTTCTTCACGTTGACCGTCCGGCCCGTCGCGGCGGCGGCGAGGAGGAGGTCGGTCTGGCGGCAGAGGAAGGCCGGGATCTGCAGCACGTCGCAGACCTTCGCCACCTCGTCCGCCTGCTGGCGCTCGTGGATGTCGGTCAGGACGGGGAAGCCGAACTCGCGCTTGATCAGCGCGAGGAGCTTCAGACCCTCCGCCATGCCGGTGCCGCGATCGCCGCCGAGCGAGGTGCGGTTGGCTTTGTCGAACGAACCCTTGAAGACGATGTTCAGCTCCGGGTGTCGCGCGGCGAGCTGCTGCAGCGTCGTGGCGACGGCGCGGCAGACCGTCTCGTTCTCGAGCGAGCACGGGCCGGCGATGAGGAGGAGGCGTTGCGGGTCGAAGAGTTTCATTGCTTCGCGCCGTGGCGCTTGATGGCGGCGGCGATGAAGGAGGCAAAGAGCGGGTGGGCCTTGTTCGGCTTCGACTGGAACTCGGGGTGGCACTGCACGCCGAGGAACCACGGGTGGTCCTTGAGCTCGACGACCTCGACGAGGCCGCGCTTCGGGTTCCAGCCGGAGATGACCATGCCCTTCTTCTCGAGGCGCTCGATGTAGTCGTTGTTCACCTCGTAGCGGTGGCGGTGGCGCTCGGTGACGGTGTCCTGGCCGTAGGCGCGGCGCGCGAGCGTGCCGGGCTTGAGCGCGCAGGCGTAGGCGCCGAGGCGCATGGTGCCGCCCTTCTGGACGACGTTGCGCTGCTCGTCCATGAGGGCGATGACCGGCTCGGTGGTCTTCTCGTCGAACTCCATCGAGTTGGCCTTCTTCAGGCCGAGGACGTTGCGGGCGAACTCGATCACGGCGATCTGGAGACCGAGGCAGAGCCCGTAGTAGGGAATCCTGTGTTCGCGCGCGAACTTCGCGGCGGCGATCTTGCCCTCGATGCCGCGGTCGCCGAAGCCGCCGGGCACGAGGATGCCGTCGAGCTTCTTGAGCGCGGCGAGGCCGGACTTGTTCTCGAGATCCTCGGCGTCGACGCGGACGATGTTGACGCGGCAGTGGTTGGCGATGCCGGCGTGGGCGAGCGACTCGTAGACGGACTTGTAGGCGTCCTGCAGCTCGATGTATTTGCCGACCACGCCGATGTTCACCTCGTGCTTGGGCGACTGGATGCGGTGGACGATGTCGACCCAGATGTTCTTAGCCGGGGCCTTGTTCTTGATGCCGAGCAGGTCGCACACGAGCTGGTCCATGCCCTGTTTCTGGAGCATGAGCGGCAGCTCGTAGATCGACGACTCGACGTCCTCGGCGGCCATGACGGCCTTCACCGGAACATTGCAGAACATCGAGATCTTCTCGCGCATCTCGAGCGGCAGCGGGTGCTCGCAGCGGCAGACGACCATGTGCGGCTGGATGCCGATCTCGCGCAGCTTGGCGACGGACTGCTGCGTGGGCTTGGTCTTCATCTCGCCCGCGGCGTTGACGTAGGGGACGAGGGTGACGTGGATGAAAATGCAGTCGCGCGGGCCGACCTCGAGGGCGAACTGGCGCAGCGCCTCGAGGAACGGCAGGCCCTCGATGTCGCCGGTCGTGCCGCCGATCTCGGTGATGAGGACGTCGACGCCCTTGCCGCCCTTGTAGATGCGCTCCTTGATCTCGTTCGTCACGTGCGGGATCACCTGCACGGTCTTGCCGAGGTAGTCGCCGCGGCGCTCCTTCGCGATCACCGCCTCGTAGATCTGGCCGGAGGAGAGGCTGTTGGCGCGGCTGAGCTTGCCGCTGGTGAACCGCTCGTAGTGGCCGAGGTCGAGGTCGGTCTCCGCGCCGTCGTCGAGCACGTAGACCTCGCCATGCTGATACGGGCTCATCGTGCCCGGATCGACGTTGAGGTAAGGGTCGAACTTCTGGATGCGCACGGACAGCCCGCGCGTCTCGAGCAGGGCGCCGAGCGAGCCCGCCGTGAGACCCTTGCCCAAGGATGAAACCACACCGCCGGTAACAAAAATATACTTCACGGGCTTTACGGTATTGGTCGCGGCCTGTCGCGACACAAGAAAAAGCTGGGGTCCCGCGCGTGAAATGTGCCGCGTCCCCCGCCGGCGCGCAGAAAAAGCTTTGCCAGCACGGCGCCCCCCCGGGATTTTGCGCGCCTGTGCAGGCCAAACCTCAGCTCCTCGTCTGGTTGACGTGCGACGGTGTCCACATCGACCCCGGCACCGGGAAACACACCATCCTCGGCGTCTTCTCCAACATCAAGGGTCGCTCCTTCCCTGTCGTCCACCCCTACATGGTGTGGTTCATGACGCTGACGGACGTGCCGACCGGCAAGCACCGGATCAAGATCTCGATGGGCCTCGACCCCACGCGCATGGGCGAGCTCATCCACCGCGAGTTCGAGTCCCAGAGCCCGCTCCACCGGATCAACCTGATCAACGAGCTGCGCAACCTCACCTTCCAGCAGCCGGGCGACTACTCGATCCTGATCGAGGTCGACGACGAACCCATCCTCGCCACGAGCATGACCGTCACGCTCTGAGCCGCGCCGCCCGCCCTCCCCCTCCGTTTTTCGCACCATGGCCAAGCACACCGCATCGCATCCCTTCGAACTCATCGGCGTCGGCAATCCGATCATGGACCTGCTCGCCCACGTCGACGACGCGTTCCTCAAGCAACACGTCGCCGGCGACAAGGGCGGCATGGTGCTCGTCGACGACGAGGACATCGTCGGCCTGCTCCACCACATCGGCGACCGCATCGCCATGATGCCCGGTGGCTCGGCCGCCAACACCACGCTCGGCGCGACCAAGCTCGGCCTCAAGACCACCTTCCTCGGCAAGATCGGCGGCGACATCACCGCCGGCCACTACTACGAGAACTTCGTCGCCGCCGGTGGCGACGGCTCGCGCTTCAAGCGCGCCACCCTGCCCAACGGCCGCTGCCTCTCCCTGGTCACGCCCGACGGCCAGCGCACCATGCGCACCCACCTCGGCGCCGCCATGACCCTCCGCCCGGAGGAGATCACCCCCGCCGACTTCAAGGGCTGCCGCCACGCCCACATCGAGGGCTACCTGATGTTCAACCCCGCGCTGGCGCAGAAGGTCGTCGACACCGCCCGCGCCGCCGGCTGCACGCTCAGCCTCGACCTCGCGTCCTTCGAGGTCGTCAACGTCGCCCGCGACTGGATCTTCGAACAGCTGCGCCAGGGCCTCGACGTCGTCATCGGCAACGAGGACGAGGCCAAGGCGCTCTTCCAGCGCGAGGACACCTACGAGGCCTACGCCCGCGAGCTCGCCCAGTTCGGCGGCGTCGCCGCCGTGAAGATGGGCAAGGAGGGCGCCTGGGTCGCCCAGGGCCGCGAGCTGCACCGCGTGTTCCCGGTCCGCGTCGACCGCGTCGTCGACACCACCGGCGCCGGCGACGCCTGGGCCGCCGGCTTCCTCTACGGCTACCTCCGCGGCAAGACGCTCGCCGTCTCCGGGGCGATCGGCTCGCGCCTCGGCGCCGAGACCGTCCAGCACCTCGGTGCCTCGATCCCCGACATCCACTGGCCCCGCCTCCGCGCGCACGCCGAGGATTTCGGCAAGGAATAAAAACGCGCCGGCGGCGCGGGAGGCGCGCGCTCGAGGTCACCACCGGAAGCTGCGCACGAACGCGGCGAAGAACGGCGCGAGCGAGAACCCGAAGCGCGGGTTGATCTCCAGCACCAGCGGCACGCCCGCGCGCTCCTTGTAGTTCACGCAGCACAGCCCCTCGAACTCGGCCGCGTTCAGCATCGCCTCGAACAGCGCGACGTGCCGCGCCCGGCAGCGGCGGTGCAGGGCCACGGGAT
Source organism: Oleiharenicola sp. Vm1 (assembly GCF_047777955.1). GTDB lineage: Bacteria > Verrucomicrobiota > Verrucomicrobiia > Opitutales > Opitutaceae > Didemnitutus. The sequence goes on along the minus strand of NZ_CP180537.1, from coordinate 1,496,977 downwards.
CGCGGCCGCGGATCGAGCGGCCGTTGGGCATGACGAAGCCCAGGGTCAGCGCGCGGCGCGTGCGCCCGCCGTAATGGAGGAGGTGCGCGGTGTATTCCACCTCCCCTCGATCCATTCCTGGCGCAGGAAATCCGGCGAGGCGACCTGCGCGGCCAGCGCCGCCTCGTCCGCCGGACCGGCCACGAGGAACGCGTTGCGCGCGCACGCGTCCCAGCGGCGCTTGAGCATGTAGGGCCACCGCCCCGGCTCCGCCTCGGCCGGCACGTGCAGCGCGAAGCCGCGGGCGCGCAGGTGCGCGTTGAGGGCCGCCTTGTCGTCGCACCGCCGGATCGCCGCGAGCGAGGGCAGCGGCAGCGGGTTGCGGCGGCGCAGCGCCTCGTCCCGGCTCGCCGCCTCCAGCGCCTCGACCGACAGCGGCACCACGACGTCGAATCCACCGCCCCCGGCGGCAGCGGCGCCATCTCCATCACGTGCGCCGTGCCCTGGAAACTTCCGCGCAACGCCGCCTCCACCTCCGGCCACGGCGTGAACAGCACCCGCCGCCCCCGCGGCAGCCGGACGCGGTCCAGCGCCACCTGCCCCGCCATGAAGAGCCGATCGCGCCACTTGCGCATGCTCTTGAGTGTCTGGATCGACCACGGCACGCGCGGGACAGTTGCGCCGCCGCGGCCGCACGCAACATCGCAATCGCCCCGCGGCCAGGTTTGACCGAACCTTCCGCCGCGCCCAGTGTCGGACCCGTGATGCGCCCACCCCGACGCCTCCTCGCGCTGATCGCCGCCGCCGCCCTCGCGGCGCCGGCCCTGCACGCCGGCGACCCGCCCACGCCGACCACCTCCGTCCGCACCAACGAGGCCCTGCTGTCGCGCCTGCCGAAGTTCAATCCCGCGAAAAGCGACGCCGCCAAGAAGGCCGCCGCCGAGGAGGCCGCGCGCAAGGCCCAGACCGCCGCCGCCGGCAACACGGAGGCGAAGGAAAAGGACGGCATCGTCTACCTGCCCGACTACGGCGTGATCGAAAAAAAGGTCGAGCAGCCCCGCGCCGACGAGTGGCTCAGCAACAAGGAACTCGATCGCGTCGCCGTCCGCCGCCTCGAGGCGAAGATGAACACGCTCGATATGCTCCTCAACCGCTGGAGCATTCCGTTCCTCACGCCGTCGTTCAAGTCCCGCGCCCGCGCCGACTACGAGGCCGAGCGCAACGCCGAGGAGAACGCGCGCCTCCAGCACGTCATCGACGTGTCGGACGGCAAGAAGTAGCCGCCGGACCGCCCGCTCCGCGCCGCCCGTTTTCTCCCGGGCGAAACCGCCGCGGCGCTCGCCCGCCCCGGGCGCGCGGCCGCTTGCCAGCGCACGCCCCGCGCTTCAATTTCACCGCCGTGCCCGACACCGACGTCACGATCCTCCGCGAGTTCCTCGCCCATCCCGGCGAACTCGTCACCGGCACCCGTCTCGCCCGGCAGCTCGGCATCTCGCGCGTCGCGGTTTTCTTCCACCTCAAGCGGCTCATCGACGAGGGCTTCGTCATCGCCTCCGAGCCGCGCCGCGGCTACCGGCTCGTCGCGCCGCCCGCCGGCCTGCACGAGGCGCTCATCCGCACCCACCTCGGCCGCACGCGCGCGCCGCACCTCGTCTGCCTCGACACCGTCGACAGCACCAACAGCGAGGCCGAGCGCCGCCTCGCGGCCGACGAACCGGTGCCGCTCGTCATCCTCGCCCGCGCGCAGACCCGCGGCCGCGGCCGCCGCGGCCGGCCGTGGCACAGCGCCGCCAACGGCAACCTTTACGCCACGTTCGTCTTCCGCCCGCAGCTCGAGCCCGCGCGCCTGCAGGACTTCACGCTCTGGCTCGGCGTCAGCGTCTGCGAGCTGGTCGAGAATTTCTGCAAACTCTCGCCCGGCCTCAAGTGGCCCAACGACCTGCTCCTCGACGGCCGCAAGGCCGGCGGCATGCTCACCGAGGCGCGCATCGACGCCGACCAGGTGCGCGACCTCGTCTTCGGCCTCGGCCTGAACGTCAACGGCCGCGCCGCCGACCTGCCCGCGGACCTGCGCCGCATCGCCACCTCGCTCGCCGAGGCCTCCGGCGCGCCGCTCGACCTCAACCGCTTCGCCGCCGCCCTCATCGGCCGCGTCTCGCAGGCCTACGCGCAGTTCCTCGACGGCTCCTACCGCACCCGCTTCGCCGAACTCTGGCACCGCTACGACATCCTGCGCGGCCGCCCGGTGGCGGTCATCCAGGGCCCCCGCACCGTGCGCGGCACCGCCACCGGCATCGACGACGAGGGCTCGCTCCTCGTGCGCACCGAGGCCGGAGCGACGGAACGCTTTCGCGCCGGCGAGGTCACGTTGGGGAAGGATGTGGCCTGATTTCCGGAGGCGGTGGTCCCCGGGTGCCGGTGGACCGGCGTCCGTCGAGTGCGGCCGCCGGGACTCCCCGGGCGACTTCGGCGCTTGCGAGACGGCCGGAAAACCCGTGTTAATGGCGCAACGTCCGCACTTTGCCGCATGGCAGAAACTCCCGACAACACCATCGAGGTCGAGCACCTCACCAAGCACTACGGTTCCCTCACCGCAGTGAACGACCTGAGCTTCTCCGTGAAGCGCGGCGAGATCGTCGGCCTGCTCGGCCCCAACGGCGCGGGCAAGAGCACCACCATGCGCATCCTCACCGGCTACCTGCCGGCCACGACCGGCTCGGTGCGCATCTGCGGCCACCCCGTCGCCAGCCACCCCGAGCTGACCAAGCGCCACGTCGGCTACATGCCCGAGAACAACCCCCTGCCCGAGGACCTCCGCGTCTCCGAATATCTCTGGTTCCGCGGCCGTCTGAAGGAGATGCCGCGCTCCAAGCTCCGCGCCCGCATCGACGAGGTCCTCGAACTCTGCGACCTCAAGCGCAACCGCCACAAGATCATCGGCCGCCTCTCCAAGGGCAACAAGCAGCGCGTCGGCATCGCCGAGGCCATCCTCGCCGAGCCGGACGTCATCATCATGGACGAGCCGACCATCGGCCTCGACCCGCACCAGATCCTCATCGTCCGCGACCTCATCGCCAGCCTCCGCGGCCGGATGAGCGTCATCATCTCCTCGCACATCCTTCCCGAGATCGAGGTCACCTGCGACCGCGTGCTCATCATCAACGGCGGCCGCATCGTCGCCCAGGGCTCGCCCGCCCACCTGCGCCAGGAGATCTTCGGCCACTCCACCTACCGCATCGAGCTCTCCGGCGACAGCGCCGCCCTGCCCGTCCTGCTCGCCGACGTCGACCCGACGATCAAGGTCGCCAGCGTCAGCGACTGCGCCCCCGACGGCTTCTGCGTCGTGATGCTCACCACCGCCTCCGAAACCGACCTGGGCGAAAACCTCCTCCGCGCGCTCCCGGCGCGCGGCTACCGCCTGCGCGCGCTCAGCCGCTCGCTGCCGACACTCGAGGACGTCTTCCTCGCCGCCACGCGCCGCAGCTGGGACGCCCGCGCGCCCGACCGCGCTCCGGCCGACGGTCCCGGCCGCCCGCCCCTGCCGAAGATTTGAGGCTCCCTCCCCCGCCTTCGGTCCTCCGCCCTCCGCCATGCGCCATTTCCTCACCATCCTCTCGCACGAGATCCGCGCCCTGCTCTTCAACCCGAGCACCTACGTCGCGGCCGTGCTCTTCCTCGGCGTGATGGGGTTCATCTTCGCCGCGCTGCTCGACGAATACAGCCGCGCGCCGCGCGAGGCGCTCCCGGCGGCGATGTTCTTCCAGCTCTTCTGGATTCCCGTCTTCTTCATGGTGCCGCTCCTGACCATGAAGTCGCTCGCCGAGGAACGCCGCCTGGGCACGCTCGAGACGCTGCTGACCACCCCGGTCACGACCACGGAAGTCGTGCTCGGCAAATTCGGCGCGGCCTACCTCCTCTATCTCCTGCTCTGGGGCTCGACCGCCGGCTTCCACTACGTCCTGCAGCACTACGCGCGCGACGTGCGCCTGCTCGACTGGGGTCCGCTCGTCGGCGGCTACGCGTTCATCGCGATCAGCGGCCTGATGTTCATCGCGGTCGGCATCCTCGCCAGCGCGCTCACCCGCAGCCAGGCCGTCGCGGGCATCCTCTGCTTCACCATCCTCTTCACGCTGATCATCGGCCTGCGCTTCCTCGGCGACTCGACGCTGCTACAGCAGGAGACGCTCTCGCCGCTGAAAAGCACGGTCGAGTCGCTCCAGATCTTCGGCCACCTCGACGATTTCACCCACGGCGTCATCGATACCCGCCAGGTCTTCTTCTACCTCACCGGCGCCGTGCTGGCGCTGATCTTCAGCATCCTCGGCGTCGAGGCCAAGCTCCTCCAAGGCTGACCGCATGCACCTCGCCGAGAGCTTCCGCACCGCCCGCTGGATCCGCATCGTCAACCTGCTGCTGCAGGCCGTGCTCTTCCTCTCCCTCTTCGGCGGGCTGAACTACGTCGCGCAAAACCATTTCGGCCGCTTCGACCTGACCCAGTCCCGCCGCTACTCGCTCTCCGCCGAGACGCGCTCCTACCTCGATCGCCTGGAAAAACCCGTGCGCATCTACGTCACGTTCCGCGACGAGAAGGACGACGAGGAGCTCGCCCAGGCCTACACCGACCTCCGCGGCCTCCTGCGCGAATACGTCTACGCCACCCGCAACAACGACGAACGCCGCCAGATCGCCGTCGACTTCGTCGACGTCTACCAGAACCCGAAGCAGGCCCAGGCGCTCGGCATCGAGCAGCCCAACGTCGTCGTCGTCACCTCCGGCGAGCGCCGCCGCCTCGTCACGATCGACGAGCTCTACCGCATCAAGAACAAGAAGACCCGCGAGGCCTTCCGCGGCGAGGCCACGCTCACCGCCGCCATCCTCGACGTCACCGCCGCGGAGCGGAAGAAGATCTACTTTGTCCAGGGCCACGGCGAGGCGCAGCCCGACGACGTCAGCGAGCGCGGCCTTTCCCAGCTCCGCGACGCCCTCCGCCAGCGCAACTTCGACCTCGCCGCCCTCGACCTCACGCGCGACCGCCGGATCCCCGACGACGCCGCCCTGCTGCTCATCGTCGGCCCGACGGATCGCTTCCAGCGCTTCGAGGAGGAACTGCTCCGCGACTACCTCCAGACCCGCGCCGGCCGCATCGTCCTCATGCTGAACCCCGGCAAGCAGCACGGCCTCGACATCCTGCTCTTCGACTGGGGCATCATCGCCTACGACGACGTCATCTACGACCCGAGCGCCGCCGCCAGCGCCGAGAGCGGCGAGATCCTGATCAACCACTACACGCCGCACCCGATCACGCAGACCCTCATCAACAACCAGGTTTACGTGCTCATCGGCCTGGCCCGCACCGTCGCCGCCGATCCCGGCGCGCCGGTCGAGGACGGCATCAAGGTCCAGACCCTCGCCGCCACCAGCGAGTCCGCCTGGGGCGAGCGCGGCTACCGCCTGCCCGGCCCGCGCCAATACACGCCCGGACAGGACCTGCACGGCAACCTCGGCATCCTCACCATTTCCGAGCGCCTGAAGCCCGCCAACCTCCCGCTCAGCGTGCCCGGCGGCCGCCTCGCCGTCTTCGGCACCTCCGACCTCATCACCAACAACCGCATCGTCACGCTCGGCAACCTCACCCTCTTCCTCGCCACCGTGAACTGGGCCGCCGAGCGCGACGTCGACCTCAACATCCCCGCGCGCCCGATCGAGCGCTTCCAGCTCGCCCTCTCGCAGGAGGAACTCGCGCGCCTGCGCCTCGGCCTCCTCCTCGTCGTCCCCGGCGCCGTCGCCCTCCTCGGCCTCATCGTCTACTGGACCCGCCGCAGCTAGCCCGCCACCGCCATGCGCTCCAAAGTCACCGTCGTCCTCCTCTTCCTGAACGTCGTTCTGTTCTACTACATCTTCAACTACGAGAACCGCGTCCAGATCCACGAGACCACCAAGCGCGTGCTCGGCGCCGAGACCACCAACGTCGAGAAATTCACCCGCACCAGCCGCAACGCGCCCACCGTCACCGCCGAGAAACGCGGCGACAACTGGTGGCTCACCCAGCCGTTCGAGTGGCCCGCCAACCGCAACGCCGTCGACCACGTGCTGCACGAGCTCCAGTTCCTCGAGCACGAGACCAGCTTCGCCGTCGCCGACCTCGCCAAGAGCGGCCAGTCCCTCGCCGACTACGGCCTCACCGAGCCGGCGATGACCTTCACCTTCACCTCCGCCGGCAAGGACTACGCCCTCCGGATCGGCGACCGCACCGAGATCGGCAACCGCCTCTACCTCCTCTCCCCCGACGGCACGCGCATCCACGTCGTCAACCGCGGGCTGGCCGACAGCCTCGGGCTCGGCGCCGACCAGCTGCGCTCCGACGCCGTCTTCACCATCCCCGTCTTCGAAATCCGCTCGCTCGCGCTCCAGACCGCCAACGCCAAGACGCGCCTCCGCCGCGAGAGCCAGCGCTGGATGATCGAGGCCCCCATCCAGGCCCGCGCCGCCAAGGCCGAGACCGAGACCACCCTCACCGAGCTCACCGGCCTCCAGGTCCGCCGCTTCCTCGAGGCGCGCGACGCCGATCCGGCCAAGACCGGCCTCGCCGCCCCGGCGCTGCGCGTCACCCTCGAGGGCAACGCCCGCCGCGAGACCCTGCTCCTCGGCCACCTCGTCGGCCCCGCCCCCGCCGCCACCGGCATCGCCCCCGTCGAGGTCTACGCCAAGCTCGAGGACAAGCCCGCCGTCTTCGTCACCCGCCTCAACGCCGGCCAGCTCAGCGGCGACCAGGTCGGGCTGCTCGACCGCCTGCGCCTCGCCCAGGACAAGCTCCGCGACAAGCACGTGCTCGATTTCGACTTCGCCAACGTCACCGCCCTCACCCTCGCCGCGCCCGACCGCCCCGAGCTCAGCCTCCAGCGGCTCGACGCCGCCCAGGGCGCCGCCGAGTCCTGGCAGGTCGTCGTCCGCGGCGCCGCCGGCCAGGCCCCGCAAACGCTCCCCGCCGACCCGGCCATCGTGCAGGATTTCCTCCAGCGCCTGAAGTTCCTCACCGCTTCCAAGTTCCTCAGCGACGCCCCGTCCGCCGCCGACCTCGAGAGCTACGGCTTCAACCGCCCCGAGCGCGAGATCACCCTCAACCTCCGCACCGGCGGCGGCCCCAAGGGCGACGAGCCGTCCGCCACCACGCTCCAGATCGGCACCAAGCCGGCCGCGCCGTCCGTCGCCTACGCCCGCGTCGCCAACGCCAACGCCGTCTACGAGATCCCGCCCGACCTGCTCGAGGACGTGCCGGTCAGCGCCCTGCACTTCCGCCAGCGCGTCCTCCGCGAGCTCCCCGAGGGCACGCACGTCACCGCGCTCACCCTCACCGACCTGACGAACAACAGCGTCGTCGTCGCGCTGAACGCCGCCGCCGGCGGCGAACTCACCGCGCAGAGCATCGCCGCCTCCGACGCGCCCGAGGCCAAGCGCGCCGCCTTCACCACCCTGCTCGCCGAGGTGCGCAAGCTCCGCGCCAAGCGCTTCGTCGCCGACTCGTTCGACCGCACCCGCGCCGCGTTCAACGGCGCCAACCCGGCCTGGCGCTACCGCCTCGACGCCGCCCTGACCCTCGCCGGCGGCAGCGCCCAGAACACCACCGCCCAGCTCTACCTCACCGAACGCCTCGGCGGCACGACCCAGCTCGGCGGCATCGAGGAGCTCAACGTCACCTACGAGCTCCCGCAGGAACTCGTCGACGCGCTCTTCGCCCTCACCTACGCCCCCCAGCACGACCCCGGCCCGCCGCCCGCCGCTCCCGCCGTGACGACGCCCGCGCCCGCGCCGGCCGAGAAACCCAAGGGCTGATCCCCGCGGGCTCCCGCGCCGTCGCCCGAACGGGTCGCGCCCGCCGTCCTCCGTCTTCCGTCCTCCGAATTTGTCCGCTCGCCGCCCCAGCTCTGCCGCCACCGTCACGCGCTTCTGCCTGTCCTGCGCGGCGACGGTCGCCTGCTGGGCGCTGTGGATTGCGCTCGGGCTGCTCCTGGCCGCGCAGGCCTGGATCGCGATCGCGCACGAGCTGCCGGTGCCGAAATTCGTCCTGCGCGTCCTCGAGCAGCGCCTAGCCGAGGCGAATCTCGACGCCACCTTCGCCCGCGCGCAGTTCGACCCGACCGGCAAGTTCCTCGCCGAGTCCGTCCGTGTGCGCTCGCGCCAGTTCGAGGACCCGCTGCTCACCGGCCGCAGCCTCTACGTGCGCAAGGGCGTCTGGTCCTACCTCTCCGGCCAGCACGCCCCCGACGAGATCCGGCTCGAGGGCGGCACGCTGCAGCTGCCCGCGCCGCTCTCGCCCAGCGGCACCGCCGAGCCCGTGCTGCGCGAGATCAGCGCCTCCCTCCGGCTCGAGCAGAACCTGCTCCACGTCGACCAGCTCAACTTCCGCGCCGGCAACCTCACCGTCACCGCGCGCGGCGACTTCCAGCTGCCGCCGCGCAGCGGCTCCCCGTCCGATCCGGCGCGGATCATCGGTCACGCGCTCCAGATCGGCCGCCGCCTCGTGCGCGAGCTCCAGCGCCTCGACGGGCTCGAGCACCCGCGGCTCGACGTCGTCCTCGAGGCCCGCCCCGGCGTGGGCAACGTCGCGGAGCTCCGCCTCAGCGCGGACGCGCTCCGCCTCGCCGGCAGCTGGCCCGCGCTCGTGCGCGGCCTGGAGGCCCGCACCACGCTGCGCCTCGACGGCGCCGGCGCCCGGCCGCTGCGCGTCGCGCTGAGCGCCGAGGGCGCCACGCTGCACGACCAGGTCGAGATCGAACGCCCCCGCGGCATCGTCGCCACCGAGATCTCGCTGGCCGCGCCGCAGCCGCCGTCCGCCGTCCTGCTCCTGCTCGCCGCCGAGCGCGTCGCCGCCTTCGACGAGCAGGTCGCCGCGCCCGTCCTGCGCGCGTCGTGGCGCCGGGACCAGCCGGTCCGCGCGACGCTCAGCGTCCGGGCCGATGCCGCCGCGTTCGCCCTGACCGGCGAGATCGACGGCGTCCGCACGACCGCCCGGATCGGCTTCGACGGCCGCGTGCCGCCGTCCCTCGTCGACGCCGTGCTGCCCAAGCGCACGCCGAAGCTGGCGCCGTATTTTGTCTTCGGCGATCCGGTGGACGTCCATGCCGAGGCCGCCTTCGGTCCCGGCTGGCAGTTCGAGACCCTGACGAGCCGGGTGCGCGTGCAGCGGCTCGACTCGCACGGCGTGCCGGTCACCCACGCCCGCGGCCGCATCGACGTCGACCGCGAGGGCAACTTCCTCGCCTACGACGCCCTGGCGCGCATCGGCGAAAACTACGGTCGCGGCAGCTACTTCATGAATTTCCGCTCGTGGGACTACCGCTTCCTCCTCGCCGGCGAGCTCGCGCCCGCGTCGATCTCCGGCTGGTTCCGCTCCGACTGGTGGCCGAATTTCTGGGCGGCCAACTTCGCCTTCCCCACCCGCCCGGCCGCCGACGTCGACGTCATCGGCAACTGGCGCAACGTGGCCAAGGTCGCCTACTACGGCAGCACCGACGCCGTCGCGGCCCAGGTGCTCGGGGCGGATTTCGAGCGCGCGCACGCGATCGTGTTCCTGCGCCCGCAGTTCGCCCACGCCTTCGACCTCCGCGTCGAGCGGGCCGGCGGCGCCCAGCGCGCGAGCGGTTGGTTCAAGCGCTTCGCCGACCCGGTCACGCACGAGCAGCGCCGCCTGGAGTTCGACCTCGCCGGCAACCTCGAGCCCGCCGCGCTGCGCCACCTCGGCCGCGACGTCGCGGACACGCTGCTCAAGCCCTGGAGCTTCAGCCGCCCGGCCGAGATCCACTTCTGGGGCGCGACCGACTTCGCCCACGGCCAGAGCACGCCGGCGCTGAGCTTCACCGGCTCCGCCGCCGGCCGCGTGACCTACGAGGGCTTCCCGCTCGAGAGCGTCGAGGCCGCGGGCTCGGTCCGCGGCGCCGAGGTGAAGCTCGACCACATCGTCGTCGGCGTGGCGGGCGGCCGCGGCACCGCCCAGGCCTCCGTCATCACCACCCCGGCGCGCGCCGGCTCGGTTTCGATTTCTACATCGAGAACGCCGACATGGTCCGCGGCATCCGCGCCATGCACGAATACGAGGTCGCCCGCGGCGGCCTCGACCCGAACGCCTCGCCCAACAAGGACCTCCTCAAGCGCGCCAGCGGCGGCAAGCTCACCTTCGCCGTCTCCGCCAGCGGCAACCCCGACGACCTGAAATCCTTCGTCGGCAGCGGCAACGTCCAGCTCGCCGGCGCCGAGCTCGGCGAGGTCCACCTCTTCGGCCTGCTCTCGCAGGTGCTGAGCAGCCTCTCGCTCAACTTCTCCTCGCTCAAGCTCGACACCCTGCGCGCCAGCTACCAGCTCGGCAACGGCGTGGCGCACTTCCCCGACATGCGCGTCACCGGCCCGACCGCGCTGATCGAGGCCAAGGGCGACTACCGCCTCGTGGACCGCACCCTCGACTTCACCGCGAAGTTCAAGCCCTACGAGGAGAACCGCAACCCGCTCACCTTCGTCGTCGGCATGGTAGTCAACCCGCTCGCCAGCATCCTCGACCTGCGCCTCACCGGCCCGATCCAGAAGCCGAGCTGGTCCGTCTCGATCCTCGGCGGCGGCGCCAAGCCGGCGGAGAAACCGGCCGAGACGCCGGCGCCCCCGGCACCGGCCGACGGCAAGCCCGCCGACGCGCCGAAGGAACCGCGCGGCCGCTGAACGCGCCCGCCGCGGCGGGCGCGCGGGGCGCGGGCCTCAGCTCTTCGCCGGCTCCGCTGCGGCGGCTGGCGCCGGCGCCGCGGGCGCGGCGCGCTCCATCCAGAAGTAGCGCGGCTGGCCGTGCGCGTCCGCGTGGTGCGTGGCGTCCCAGCGGATCCACCCCGCCGCGGCGGCGAGCGCGATGACGACCAGCCAGAAGATCGTGAGCCGCTGGCGGCGCGCGGCCTCCTTGTCCTCGTAGGGATCCTCGAGGGAGAGGCGCGAGCCGGCGGGCTTCCGCGCCATCTCCGTGAGCGCCGAGCCGAAGGGGATGTTGATCTTCACCCGGCCGTTCACCGCCCAGCCGTTGCCCTCGAGCAGCGGCCCGAGCGTGCGCTGGCGGAGCTTGAGCCAGGCGATCGCCATCGAGGGCAGTGAGATCACGAGCATGATCGCGACGAGCACGAGCGGCATCTTCCACGCCGGCAGGTCCATGAACTTCGTCAGGATCACGCCGAGGAAGGTGGCGATGGAGCCCAAGGCCACGCCGATGCCGGTGATGAGCGCGAGGTCGAACTTCTTCGGCTCGGCCGGCTTGGCCTTGTCCGCGTTGGCCGTCTTCTCCGCCGCGGCGGCGAGCTTGCCGCTCGACTCCGCGTCGGCGGCGCTGGCGCGCTTCGCGATCTGTTCCTCGATCAGGCGGAGGAACTTCTTGTAGGGCGCCCAGAACGCCTGGCCGATGCTGATGGGGTTGTCGACGATGCCGGTGACGACGGCGTCCCAGTCGTTGCCGGCCCGGTCGTAGAAGACGCCGTGGCGGCCGACGAAGAGGTAGTCGCTGTCGCCCTGGGTGAAGCAGGCGGCGATGGTCATCGCCTTGCCGCCGGGGCGCGTGCAGGTGCAGTAGGCGAGGTAGACCTTGCTCATGGCGGCGAGCGGGCTCGGGCCGTCGACGCGCACGCACAGCTCGGTGCTGCGGTTGTCGAGGTAGAGCGTGCCGGCCTGGAAGATCGCCCACTTGTCGCGCGAGTAGAAATCGGCGAAGTTGACGAAATTGTGCAGCAGCGCGCGGAGGTCGCGGTAGTAGTGCGCGAGGCGGTCGACGTCGCTCAGGGCCTTGAACTGCGGCTCGAGGGCCTTGTCCTTCGCCACCAGGGCGGCGAGCTGGGCGCGGCCGTTGCCGGCGAGGATCTCCTTGGCGCGGGCGAGGCCGAGTTTCTCCACCGCGCTGCCGCCCTTGGTGCCGAGCCACGTCTCGTAGGCGGCGAACTGGGCGTTGAGCGCGCGCCACTCGTCCTCGGTCAACGCGACCTTGGCGGCGCCGTGCACGGGGGCGACGGCGGCGCGGTGGAGCGTCGCCAGCGCGGCGGCCCAGGCGGGATTGACGCCCTCGAGCAGCGGCAGCGGCTGCCCCGGCGCGATGCGCGCGAGCGGGAAGCCGGCCACCTCCGCGGCGTCGATCTTCAGGTCCTTGGCCGCGAGGGCGAGGTAGTCCGCCTCGGCGCGGTTGAGCGCGCCGACGGCGCGCGCGTCGAACGCCGCCAGGCGGCAGCGCGCGAAATAGTCCTCCACCTTCGCCCGCACCGCGCGGAGCGCGGCGACCGCGGCGTCGGTCTGCTCGCCGAGCACGGCGATGTCCCGGGCCGAGCTCTTGCCCACCCAGTCGACGTAGGCGGCGAGCTCCTGGAAGAACGCGTCGACCTTCTCCGCCGTGACGCCGGGCGCGCCGGCGCGGTCGGCGGTGCCGCCGACGGTGGCGAGGATGTCCTTGATCAGCGCCTGCAGGGCCGCGTCGTCCGTCGCATCGGGCGGGATCACGCCGTCGCCGTTGACCGCGCTGCTGGCGAAGATCTTCGCGGTGTCGCTCGTGTCCGCCGGCGCGATGGTGGCGGCGCCGGGCTTGCCGAGGTTGGCGAGCACGCGCTGGGCGGAGGCGACGAGCGCCTGACCGTCCGGCGTGGCGTCGTTGATCGCGGCCAGCGGGAGGGCGGCCTCGCCCTTGAGCAGCGCCGCGGGGTCCTTGAGGCGGGCGGATGCCCACTTCACCGCCGCGAGCAGCTCGGGCACGCGGATGCGGCCGTCGTTGTCGGTGTCGATCAGGGCCAGGGTTTTCTCGGCCAGCTCGAGGCCCTTGACCGGGCAGCTGAGCGCGACCCAGAGCTTCGGGTCGAGCTGGTCGAGGTGGGCCAGATCGGCGGCGGACTCGAGGGCGACCTGATCCAGTCCGCCGGTGCGGAAGAACTTCCAGCTGTGCGACGCGGTGTGTTTGTCCATGACGTGCGAGTGTGGCGCCGCAGTCTTGCCGCCGCCCGGTCATTGGCAAACGCGAAGCGGCCCGGGGAATCCCCCGGGTGGGGAACGGCGCAACTCAGGGCAAGAATTGCGGTGCGCCCGCGCCGCCGCGGCGCGATAATAGGGGCATGAAAACATTCCTCGTCCCAATCGACTTCTCCGCGGTGACCGACGAGGTGATCGACACCGCCGTGAGCTTTGCCCGCGCGTTCGAGGGCAAGGTTGCGATGATCCACGTCGTGCAGCCGCCGGTCGTGACCAGCGAATTCGCGCTGCCCGTCGAGGTGCTCCAGGAGGCGATCGCCAGCGGCGAGCGCGCCGCCAAGGCCAAGCTCGACGTCTACGTCGAGATGTTCCGCACCGCCGGCATCGGCTGCGAGGCGAAGGTCGCGCACGGTCCGCCCGTCACCATGATCCGCGAGGAGGCCGTGCGCGTCGCCGCCGACTACATCATCATGGGCTCGCACGGCCACGGGAAGCTCTACGACTTCCTCGTCGGCAGCACGGCGAGCGGCGTGATGAAGAAGGCGACCTGCGGCATCATCATCGTGCCGCACGGGGACAAGAACACCTGAGGGGGCCGCACGCGCGGCCAGGGCCGTTCGGCACCGGCCGCGCCTGAGCGGCGCCGGCGCGTGTGCGGACTTGCCGCACACGGCGCGGGGCGTTTCCCTGTGGCGCTCGCTCGGGGCGGCGAGCCTCGCCTCCGTTCCGGCGGCGCCCTGTCCCCATGCACCGCGAAATTCACACCTGGCACTCGCCCCGCCTCGACAAGGCCATGGAGGTCGCCGTCTACGGCCACTACGGCTTCGCCCTCCTGATGTTCCCCACCGCGGCCGCGGACTTCCTCGAATACGAGCGCTTCCGCGTCATCGACGCCATCGCGCCCTTCATCGACAGCGGCAAGGTGAAGGTCTTTTCGATCAACTCGATCAACCACGAGAGCTGGCTCAACCGCCACCTGCCGCCGCGGACCAAGGCGGTGCGGCACCAGCAGTTCAACGCCTACGTCGCGGAGGAGGTCGTGCCGTTCATCCACGCGCACTGCCGCGGCCGCGTGCCGGTCATCACCGCGGGGGCTTCCTTCGGCGCCCTGCACAGCGCCAACACGCTCTTCCGCCGCCCCGACCTGATCGACGGCTGCATCGCCATGAGCGGCGCCTACGACCTGAAGGACTACACCGACGGCTACTGGGACGAGGACGTCTACTTCAACTCGCCGCTCGACTACCTGCCGAATCTGAACGACGCGGCGATCCTCGCGCAGCTGCGCGCGAAGCAGCACATCCACTTCGTCGGCGGCCGCGGCGCCTACGAGGCGCCGGAGTCCGCCGAAGCGGTCGGTCGCGTGCTGGCGAGCAAGGGCATCCCCCACGAGATCGATCTCTGGGGCCCCGACGTGAACCACGACTGGCCCTGGTGGCGGAAGATGCTGCCGCACTACCTCGAGACGAGGTTCTGAGCTTCCGGCCCATGCGTTACGTCTCCCCCATCCTTGTCGTCACCCTGTCGCTGCTCCTTCCAACTACCGCGCCGTCGGCGCCTCCGCCGCCCCCCAAAGACTATGTAGCCGAAGCGAACGACAGCGCCCGCGAGCAGGCCACGGCCGAAGGCAGCGCCAAGGCCACCAAGGATATTCCGACCGAAATGTATGAGCGGGCGAAACGTCTCTATGCCGAGGAATTCTGGAAAGATCCCGCTCCCGGTCAGAAGGCGACATCGATCAAATTGCTCAAAGCGGTGGCGCCGAAGTTCCCGCTCATCTACCGGATCGTCCCGACCGAAGGCGAAATCTGGGTTGCGTTCGTCGTCGACACCAAAGGAAAGGTCACCGACGTGAAACCGCTGACCGAGTTCGAATCAAAGTTCGTCGAAGCCGCCGTCGAGGCGGTGAAGAAATGGAAATTCGAGCCAGCCACGCGCGACGGCAAACCCGTCGCCACGCTCGTGACCGTGCCGCTCCAGTTCCGGCTCGAGAAACGCCGCCTCAGTCCCCGAACTTGATCCCCTGCGCGAGCGGGAGGGCGTTGGAGTAGTTCACGGTCACGGTCTGACGGCGCATGTAGGCCTTCCAGCTGTCGCTGCCGCTCTCGCGGCCGCCGCCGGTCTCCTTCTCGCCGCCGAAGGCGCCGCCGATCTCCGCGCCGCTCGTGCCGATGTTGACGTTGGCGATGCCGCAGTCGCTGCCGCGCGCGGAGAGGAATTCCTCCGCCTCGCGCAGGTCGGTGGTGAAGATGGCCGAGCTCAGGCCCTGCGGCACGCCGTTCTGCAGCGCGATCGCCTCCGCCAGCGTGCGGTAGCTCATCACGTAAAGGATCGGGGCAAAGGTCTCGTGCTGCACCACCGGCCACTCGTTGCGCGCCTCGATGAGGCAGGGCGTGACGTAGGTGCCGCCGGGAAATTCCTTGCCGGCGAGCCGTTCGCCGCCGCAGAGGACCTTGCCGCCGGCCTTCTTCGCCTCGGCGATCGCCGTCTGCATCGCCTGCACGGCGAGCGCGTCGATGAGCGGGCCGACGAGCGTGCCGGGTTTGAGCGGGCTGCCGATCGGGAGCGACTGGTAGGCGGCGACGAGCGCGGCGACGAACTCGTCCTTGATCGACTCGTGAACAATGATGCGGCGCGTCGTGGTGCAGCGCTGGCCGGCCGTGCCGACCGCGCCGAAGAGGATGGCGCGCTTCGCGAGCTTCAGGTCGGCGGAGGGCGCGACGATGATGGCGTTGTTGCCGCCGAGCTCGAGGATGGTGCGGCCGAAGCGCTTCGCGACGACTTCGCCGACGCGCTTGCCCATGCGGGTGGAGCCGGTGGCGGACACGAGCGGCACGCGACGGTCGTTGGTCAGCAGTTCGCCGATGCTCGGGCCGTCGCCGATCACGAGGGAGAAAATGGCCGGATCGATGCCGTTGGCGCGGCAGACTTTTTCCGCGATCTTGATGCAGGCGATGGCGGTGAGCGGCGTCTTCTCCGACGGCTTCCAGAGCGTGGCGTCGCCGCAGGCGGCGGCGAGCGCGCTGTTCCAGCACCAGACGGCGACGGGGAAGTTGAAGGCCGAGATGATGCCGACGACGCCAAGCGGGTGCCAGGTCTCGCGCATGTGGTGGCCCGGGCGCTCGGAGGCGATGGTGAGGCCGAAGAGCTGGCGCGAGAGGCCGACGGCGTAGTCGCAGATGTCGATCATCTCCTGCACCTCGCCCTCGCCCTCGGCGAGGATCTTGCCGGCCTCGAGCGAGACGAGGCGGCCGAGCTCGGGCTTCAGCTCGCGCAGGGCGTTGCCGTATTGGCGGACGATCTCGCCGCGCTTCGGCGCCGGGAGGTCGCGCCAGGCCAGGAAGGCCTTCTGCGCCGCGGCGACCGCGCGCTCGTAGTCGGCGGGCGTGGCCTGCTTGACGCGGCCGAGGAGCGAGCCGTCGATCGGCGAGCGTTTCTCGAGGACGGCGCCCGCGCCGCCCCACTCGCCCCAGAACGCGCCGGCGTTGGCGCCCTTGGCGGAGAGGCCGAGTTTCGGGAAGATGGCTTTGACGGTGGCGGAGACGGAAGGAGCGGAGGCGGTGGCCATGGGAGAAGTGGGTTTGAAATCAATTAACCGCGGAGCTCACGGATAAGCAGGGAGACGATCCGTGCAATCCGCGTCATCCGCGGTTCTGTTCTGGTTCGGGTTACCGGCCGTAGACCTTGCCGCCCCACTGGGTGGCAAGAAAATCCTTCAGCGAGACGGACTCCTGCTTCACGAAGCCGGGGCCGAGCTTCTTCTTCGCGAAGAGCTCGAGCACGCCGACGATGCCGGCGGCGGTGGTGAGCTGGATGGCATTGAGCTTCCGGCCGTGCACGACGGCGCCGTAGAGCTTCTTGATGAAGCTGCGCTGCTTCAGCGCGCCGTGGCCGTCGCGCCCGACGACGTTGACGTAGAAGACCACGACGTCGTTCTCCGTCAGCGGCACTTCCTGGTCGAAGATCTGCGTCACGAGCTCCTGGCGCGGGGCGAGGTTGAGGTCGTGGAGGAGGAACTTCATCAGGTCGCGGTGACCCGGGTAGCGCATGGTCTTGTAGTTCAGTTCCTGGACCTTGCCGGCGAAGGTCTCGCACATCGTCGCGACGCCGCCGGAGGTGTTGAAGGCCTCGTATTCGGTGCCGTCGATGGTGATGCGCTCCATGCCGTCGAGCGGCATGGTGGTGACGTGCTTGCCGCCGAAGAGCGCCTCGCCGACCTGGCAGTATTCGTTGATCAGGCCGGCCGTGCTCCAGCTGAGGTAATACTTCATCTGGTTGCTCGCGTCGCCCGGCAGTGCGCCGACGCGCATCTCGCACAGGCGCACCTGGTCGAGCGACGAGGCGAGCGAGCCGCCCACGATGTTGATCGCGCCGGGGGCGAGGCCGCACTGGGGCATGAAGGTCGCCTTCGACTTCTTCGCCAGCTCGCGGATGAAGTTCGTCGTCTCGACGTCCTCCGTCAGGTCGAAATAGCTCACGCCTGCCTGCGCGCAGGAGGAGGCGATCGTCTTGTTGAGGTAATACGGCGCGGCGCTCACGACGGCGTCGACGCTCTTGACGAACGCGGCGAGCTGCCCGTCGGCCTGGACGTCGACCTGCTTGAACTTCGACTTCTTCAGGCCGCTGAGGTCGATGTTCGCGCGCGCGTCGGCAAGCACGACGCTCCGGCAGAATTTGCAGGACTCGAGGAGGGTGGCGATGGTGGCGCCGACTTTGCCGGCACCGACGATTCCGATCTTCATTGCGTGTGGTGAGAAAAAACCCGGACCGCGACGCGCGGGGGCGCACCGGGGGCGGAGTTCGGGGTTCGTGTTGCGGGCGAGTTAACGGCCCGCCCGCGTCATATCCAAGCCGTTTCGCCTTCGCCTTTCGGTCATTACATCGCGTTTCCGCCCGTTAAGACAGATTTGTCCCGGCGCGCTCTCGCCAACGCGCGCGCGCTTGTCTACGACTCGCGGCCTTCATGAGCGCTGGAGTTTCCGCACCTCGAATCGACCTCACCGCCCTCGCGTCGCGCCTGCACGGCGAGCTGCATCACGACCACCTGATGCGCAGCCTCTACGCGACCGACGCCTCCGAATACCAGGAGATGCCGCTCGCCGTCGCCTTCCCGCGCGACGAGCACGACGTGGGCGAGCTGGTCCGCTTCGCCCACGCCCACGGCATCGCGCTCATCCCGCGCGCCGCCGGCACCTCGCTCGCGGGCCAGGTCGTCGGCGCCGGCATCGTGGTCGACGCCGGCCGCCACCTGAACGCCCTGCTCGCCACCGACGCCGCGCGCCGCCGCGCCCGCGTGCAGCCGGGCATCGTGCGCAACAACCTCAACGTCGCGCTCGCCCCGCTGAAGCTCTTCTTCCCGCCCGAGACCGCCACCGCCAACCGCGCCATGATCGGCGGCATGGTCGGCAACAACTCCTGCGGCGCCAACTCCATCGTCTACGGCACCACCCGCGAGCACCTCGTCTCCGCCCGCGGCTTCCTCGCCGACGGCTCGCTCGTCACCTTCGGCCCGCTCACCCGCGCCGAGTTCGACGCCAAGTGCGCCGGGCCCGAGACCTCGCTCGAGGCGCGGATCTACCGCACCGTCCGCGACCTCCTCAGCGACGGCAAGAACCGCCAGCTGATCCGCGACCACTACCCGAAGCCCACCGTCACGCGCCGCAACACCGGCTACGCGCTCGACCGGCTGATGGATTGCCAGGTCTTCGACGCGGCGTCGGACAAGCCCTTCAACCTCTGCCAGCTCATCGCCGGCTCGGAGGGCACGCTGTTCTTCGGCACCGAGTTCGAGCTCAACCTCGAGCCGCTCCCGCCGGCGGGCGGCCTGCTCTGCGCCCATTTCAAGACCGTCGACGAGTCGCTGCGCGCGACCCTGATCGCGATGCGGCACAAACCGTTCGGCTGCGAGCTCATCGACCGCCACATCCTCGAGTGCACCAAGGCCAACCTCGAGCAGGCCAAGAACCGCTTCTTCGTCCAGGGCGATCCGGGCGCCGTGCTCGTGGTCGAGATCCGCCACGCCGACCGCGCGTTCATCGAGCGCGAGTTCGCCGCCATCGAGGCCGAATGCCGCGCCGCGGGCTACGGCTACGCCTTCCCCACCGTCTGGGGCGCCGACGTCAACCGCGTCTGGGACCTGCGCCGCGCCGGCCAGGGCCTGATGAACAACGTCGAGGGCGACGCCAAGCCGCGCGAGGTCGTCGAGGACACCGCCGTCGCCGTCGAGGACCTGCCGGCCTACATCGCGGAGTTCGACGCCATGCTGAAGACCAAATACGGCGTCAGCACCGTCTACTACGCCCACGCCGGCGCCGGCGAACTGCACACGCGCCCGCTCTTCAACCTGAAGACGGAGGAGGGCCTGCGCATGTTCCGCGGCATCGCCACCGACGTCGCCATCCTGGTGAAAAAATACCGCGGCTCCCTCTCCGGCGAGCACGGCGACGGCCGCCTGCGCGGCGAGTTCATCCAGTTCATGGTCGGCGACGAGTGCTACGCCATGATGCGGCGGATCAAGGAGACCTTCGACCCGCAGGGCATCTTCAACCCGGGCAAGATCATCGACACGCCGCCGATGGACAGCTCGCTGCGCCACTCCCCCGGCCACGCCGAGCCGCACTACGAGACCTTCTTCGACTTCGCCTCCTCGCAGGGCGTGCTCGGCGCCGCCGAGAAATGCACCGGCGTCGGCGAGTGCCGCAAGGCGCACTTCACCGGCGGCACGATGTGCCCGAGCTACATGGCCACGCGCGACGAGAAGAGCTCCACCCGCGGCCGCGCCAACACCCTCCGCCACGCCCTCGCCCACCCCGAGGACCTGACCAACCCGTGGGACAGCCCCGAGATCGCCGACGTCATGGACCTCTGCCTCTCCTGCAAGGGCTGCAAGGCCGAGTGCCCGTCGAACGTCGACATGGCGCGCCTCAAGGCCGAGTGGGCGCAGCACTACCAGGACACGCACGGCGTGAAGCTCCGCTCGCGCCTCATCGCGAGCTTCTCCCAGAGCATGCGCCTCGCCTCGCTCTGGCCCGCCGCCTACAATTGGATCATTTCGCAACCGGACCTCTCGCTCTGGATCAAGAAATTCGCCCGCTTCCACCCGAAGCGCAGCATGCCCGAGCTCTCGCCGGTCACGCTGGCGAAATGGCATCGCAAGCACGCCAACCAGACCGCGCCCGCCTACCCCAACGGCCGCGTCTACCTCTTCTGCGACGAGTTCACGAACTACAACGACGCCGACGTCGGTGCCGCCGCCGTCGAGCTGCTCAACCGCCTCGGCTACGAGGTCGTCATCCCGCCCCACGTCGACTCCGGCCGCGCGCACTTCTCCAAGGGCCTCGTCCGCGAGGCGCGCGAATTCGCCGTCCGCAACGTCGAGCTCCTCCAGGACGTCGTCACGGCGCAGACGCCCCTCATCGGCCTCGAGCCGTCCGCGATCCTCGGCTTCCGCGACGAATATCCCGACCTCGTCCCCGCCGCGCTCAAGCCCGCCGCGAAGGCTCTGGCGAAGAACGCGCTCCTGATCGACGAGTTTATCGCCCGCGAGGCCGACGCCGGCCGGATCAAGAAGTCCGCGTTCACCACCCGCGCGCAGACGATCAAGCTCCACGGCCACTGCCACCAGAAGGCGCTGTCGTCGCTGGTGCCGTCGGTGAAGATGCTCGAGCTCCCCGCGAACTACAAGGTGCAGCTCATCCCCAGCGGCTGCTGCGGCATGGCCGGCTCCTTCGGCTACGAGGAGGAGCACTACGAGATCTCGCAGCAGATCGGCGAGCTCGTGCTCTTCCCCACCGTGCGCCAGACGCCCGCGGACGTGCTCATCGCCGCGCCGGGCACGAGCTGCCGCCACCAGATCAAGGACGGCACGCAGCGCACCGCGCTGCACCCGGTCGTGATCCTGCGCGACGCCCTCGCCTGAGCCCGCCCCGGGAAACGCCGCCCGCCGGGCGACCGTGACCGCGGCGTGACTTTCGTCACATTCCCCGCCAGCGTCCGCTCTGGTAATCTGCCGCCATGAGGCTGCCCTGTCCCGATCCCAAGAACCCGAAGGCGCACCGCACCGACTACTACGGCGCGTTCGCCTTCGGCAGCGTGATCGTGACCTGCTTCATGCAGTTCGTGATCACCAGCCGCCTCCAGGGCCAGCCGTGGCAGGTGCTCCTCACCTTCCTCCTCGGCGCGATCTACGGCGCGCTCGGCGTGTTCGACGACAGCATCGTGCTCCGCTACGGGGCGCCGTGGCGCAACCGCGTGTTCGCGCTCATGCTCGGGCTCGTCACCGTCATGATCTTCGTCAGCCCCGTCCGCGGCTTCTTCTCGATCATCGTGCTGCCGTTGATGAGCCAGGCGGTCTTCGACTACCGCCCGCGCCACGCCGCCGCCATCGGCCTCTACCTCTACGGCCTGTGCATCGGCGTGCTCTGGTTCTACTACGGCATCCGTGCCGTGCCCGAGGCGATGGCGAGCTACGTCGCCGCCTTCGCCTTCACCATCGCCTTCACCTTCATCACCAAGCAGGCGCTCGACGCCCGCGACCGCGAAGGCCGGCTCCGCGGCGAGCTCGAGGCGGCCAACGCCCAGCTCCGCGCCTACGCCGCCCAGGCCGAGGAACTCGCCACCACCCGCGAGCGCAACCGCCTCGCCCGCGAGATCCACGACGGCGTCGGCCACTACCTTACGGTCGTGAAGACCCAGCTCGACGTCGCCGCCGCCATCTGCGTCACGAACCCCGCGCAGGCGAAGGCCAACGTCGAGAAGGCCGCCCGGCTCACCGCCGAGGCGCTCGACGACGTCCGCCGCTCCGTCGGCTCGCTCCGCGCCGACGCCCCGCGCCCGCCGCTGCCCGACGCCCTCAGGCAGCTCGCCACCCACGGCGAGCCGGTGCCGTCCGTCGCCATCGAGGGCACGCCGCGTCCGCTCCCGCCCGCGGTCGAGCACGCGCTCTTCCGCGCCGCGCAGGAGGGCCTGACCAACATCCGCAAGCACGCGCGCGCCACCACCGCGCTCGTGCGCCTCGATTTCCGCGACGCGCAGCGCGTGCAGCTGGAACTCGCCGACAACGGCATCGGCCGCGCCCCGCGCCGGCCGCCGGCGGCGGTTTCGGCCTCACCGGCCTCCGCGAGCGCATCGAACTGCTCGGCGGCACCGTCAGCGCCGCCAACCGCCTCGAGGGCGGCTTCGCCCTGCGCGTCGAAGTGCCGGCGTAAAGGCAACCCGCCCGCGAATCACGCGAATGTCCGCATATAACGAAACTGCTCTTCCGCCTTTCATCCGCGCCAATTCGCGCCATTCGCGGGCCCCTCTGCCTTCATCGCCTTTAGTGGTTTCCCTCTCGTGACCGCCGCCAAAAAGCTCCGCCTCCTGCTGGTCGACGACCAGTCGCTCTTCCGCGAGGCGCTCCGCGCCCTGCTCGCCCTCCAGCCCGACTTCGAGATCGTCGCCGAGGCCGAGAACGGCGAGCGCGCCCTCGCCCTCGCGCGGGTGCACAAGCCCGACGTCGTGCTCATGGACCTGCGCATGCCGGTCATGGGCGGAGTCGAGGCCACCCGCCGCCTCGGCGCGCTCGTGCCCACCGCCCGCGTCGTCGTGTTGACGACGTTCGACGAGGACGAGGAGATCTTCGAGGCCCTGCGCGCCGGGGCGCTCGGCTACCTGTTGAAGGCCTGCTCGGCGGAAAAACTCTGCGAGTCCGTCCGCGCCGCCGCCAAGGGCGCCTCCGTCCTCGAGCCGAGCGTCGCCGCCAAGATGATGGCCGAGCTCAACCGCCTGAGCGCACGCGAGGGCCGGAAGGTCGCGCAGCCGCTCGCCGAGCCCCTGTCGGCGCGCGAGCTCGGCGTCCTCCGCCTCCTCGCCGCCGGCCACAGCAACAAGGAGATCGGCGCCGAGCTGGGCATCACCGAGGGCACGGTGAAGAACCACATGACGAACGTCCTCGGCAAACTCGGCGTCCTCGACCGCACCCAGGCCGCCCTGCGCGCCCGCGAGCTCGGCCTGATCTGAGCATGACCCGGGTCATGCCGCGGGCATGACCACGACCCTGACCTCCGGCCCATCCGCCGCGCCGCGCGCTCTGCTAGGGTCGGGGCATGCCTTCCGTCCTCGCCGACCTCGCCGCCGCGCTCCGCTCGCTCCGCCGCGCCCCCGGGTTCTCCGCGCTCGCCCTCGCCATGCTCGCCCTCGGCATCGGCGCCAACGTCGCGATCTTCTCCATCTTCCGCTCGATCGTCCTCCGCCCCCTGCCCTACGCCGAGCCGGAGCGCCTCGTCGGCTTCACCACGGTCAACTCCGCCAAGGCCGTGACGATGCCCGCGCTCTCCGCCGCCGCCGCCCGCGACTTCCGCGAACGGACCAAGTCCTTCGCCAAAATCGCCGCCTTCCGCCCCGATTTCGCCTCCTACGCACCCGCCGGCGGCGATCCGCTGCAGCTCGTCGCCGCCCACGTCACCGAGGATTTCTTCGCCACCTTCGGGGTGCAGCCGTTCCTCGGCCGCGCGTTCCACGCCGACGAATTCTCCTTCGCCGCCCCGCGCACCGCCGTGCTCAGCCACGCCGCCTGGCGCCGGCTCTTCGGCGAGCGCGCCGGCGTGATCGGCGAGACGATCACGCTGAACGACGTGCCGACGACCATCCTCGGCGTCATGCCCGAGAGCTTCCGCGAGCCGGAGTTCGTCGAGGTCTGGCTGCCCTTCCCGCCGGAGGCGCCGGAGAACCTGGTGCGCGACTCGCGCTTCTGGAGCACCGTCGGCCGGCTCGCGCCGGGCGTCTCGCTCGACGCCGCACGCGTCGAGGTCGCGACCGTCTCCGCCGCGCTCGCCCGCGAGTTCGCCGCCACCGACCAGGGCTGGACCACCCAGCTCCAGCCGCTGCTCACGCTGCGGGTCGGCGACATGCGCCGCTCGCTGCTCCTGCTCGTCGGCGCCGTCGGCCTCGTGCTGCTCGTCGCCTGCGTCAACCTCGCCAACCTCATGCTCGCGCGCGGCGTCTCCCGCCTGCAGGAACTCGCCGTCCGCCTCGCGCTCGGCGCGACGCCCGGCCGGCTCGCCCGCGCCGTGCTGACGGAGAGCCTGCTCCTCGCCCTCCTCGGCGGCGGCGCCGGCGTGGCACTGGCCTGGACCGGCCTGCCGGTGCTCGCACGCCAGCTGCCCGCCGGCCTCGTGCCGCGCTCGCACCTGCTCACCGTCGACGGCGGCGCGCTGCTCTTCGCGCTCGGCGCCGCCACGCTCACCGGCCTCGTCTTCGGCGCGCTGCCCGCCTGGCAGGTGCTGCGCACCAACGTCAACGAGACCCTCAAGTCCGGCGGCAGCAAGGGCGGCACCAGCCGCTTCGCCGCCCGCGCCCAGGCCGGGCTGATCGCCGGCCAGGTGGCGCTGACGCTCGTGGTGCTCTCCGGCGCAGCCCTGCTGGTGAAGAGCCTGCTCAACCTGCAGCGCACGCCCGCGGGCTTCGACGCGCGCGACGTGCTGACCGTCCGCCTCGCCCCGCCGCCGACGAAGTGGGAGACCCTCACGGAACTGGCCGCCTACTACGACCGCGCGCTCGACGAGGTCCGCCGCGTGCCGGGCGTGCAGTCGGCCGGCATCAGCTCCAGCGCCCCGCTCTGCGGCATCACGCTACGCTACCCGTTCTGGGTGCAGGGCCGCGCCAAGACCGACGGCGACGCCGACGAGGCGGTGTTCAACAGCGTCACGAGCGATTTCCTGCGCACGCTGCGCATCCCGGTCGTGCAGGGCCGCGGCCTCGAGGAACGCGACGACGCCCGCGCGCCCAAGGTCTGCCTCGTCAACCAGACGCTGGCGAAGCGCCTCTTCGGCGACGCCAACCCGCTCGGCCAGCGCCTCCAGACGCTGCCCTGGCTGGCGCGCGAGTATCGCGAGATCGTCGGCGTCGTGGCCGACGTGAAGCAGGACAATCTCTCCGATCCGCCGCCGGCGCAGATCTACGTGCCGCAGGCGCAGAGCCCGTGGTTCTTCACCACGCTCGTCGTCCGCGTCCCGGGCGGCACCGCGCTCACCGGCGCGGTCCAGGCGGCGCTGCGCCGCGCCGACCCGACCGCCTCGATGACCATCCGCGCGCTCGAGGACAACATCGCCCGCACCGCGACGCTGCCGCGGCTCCGCACCGCGCTGTTCGCGCTCTTCGGCGCCGTCGCGCTCGGGCTCTCGGCCTTCGGCATCTACGCCAGCATGGCGTTCACCGTCAGCCAGCGGCAGCGCGAGATCGGCGTGCGCATGGCGCTCGGCGCCAGCCCGGCGCGCGTGCTGGCCGAGACGCTCGGCCGCGCCGGCCGCCTCGTCGCCGCCGGCCTGGCGGCGGGCCTGGTCGGCGCGGTGGCCCTCGCGCAGCTGCTCCGCGGCCTGCTTTACGGCGTCGAGCCGCACGACCCGTGGGTGCTCGCGGGCCTGCTGGTCTTCGTGCCGCTCGTCGCCCTTGCCGCCAGCGCGCACCCGGCGTTCACCGCCGGCCGCCTCAATCCCGTCCAGGCCCTGCAACACGAATGAGATGACCGGGCAATTTTGCGTATTACGCAAAATTGTCCGCACCTCGCCGGTTCCTTTTGCCATGAAAAACTCCCGTCTCCTCCTCGCCGCGCTCGCGGCTTTGCTCCTCGCGGTCGCTGCCCCGGCGCAGACCGCCCTCGACACCGCCGCCGCCGCGCTCAAGGCCGGCGATCTCGCCGCCGCCGACGCCGCGCTCACGCCGCTCGCCGCCGGCGCGCAGCCCGACCCCGCCGCGCTGCACCTGCTCAGCCAGGTCCGCCTCGCGCAGAAGAACCCCAAGGACGCCGCCGCGCTCGCCGAGAAGGCCGCGCAGCTCGCACCCGACCACGCCGACTACCACGCCCAGCTCGGCCTCGCCCTCAGCGCGCGCATGCCGGAGCTCGGGTTCATGCAGCAGGCGATGGTCGCCGGCAAGATGCGCAAGGCCTTCGAAAAGGCGGTCGAGCTCGACCCGCGGAACCTGAACGCCCTGATCGGCCTCGCGCGCTACTTCGCCAACGCGCCCGAGATCGCCGGCGGCAGCCTGGCCAAGGCCGCGGAATTCGCCGAGCGCGTGAAGGCCGTGCAGCCCTTCCTCGGCGAGAGCGAGCTCGGCCGCATCGCCGAGCGCGGCGAGAAGCCCGACGCCGCGCTGGCGCACTACGCCGCCGCGGCCGAGCTCAAGCCCGACGCCGCCGGCGCGCAATTCAACTGCGGCCGCCTGCTCGCCCGGCTCGGCCGCCCGGACGAGGCGCGCACCCGGCTCGAGACCGCGCTGCGGCTCAAACCCGACTTCGACGCCGCGAAGAAGCTCCTGGCCGAGCTCGCCGGCACTCCCGCCGCGCCCGCGCCGCAAGCCCATCGTTGACCCGCGCCGCGCGCGCCGTCTTGCTCGGGGCGTCTCGTCACCGCACGGGACGCCGCCATGACTTCGCTTTCCGCCCGCCCGCTCGCGCTTGCCTGCGCGTTTCTCGGTTTCGCCGCCTGCGCCCTCGCCCAGTCGCCCCTCGAGCGCGCGGAGGCGCTGCTCGACCAGGGCGAGTTCCTCGCCGCCGAGCGCCTGATCGAATCGCTCGCGCTGGCCAAGAAACCCGACCCCGTCGCGGTCTGGGAACTCAGCCGCGTGCGCACGGGCCAGCACCAGACCGAGGAGGGCATCCGGCTCGCGGAAAAGGCGATCAAGCTCGACTCGAAGCAGGCGCGCTTCCACGCCCAGCTCGGCGCGGCGATCATGGAGCACATGACCGAGGTCAGCCGGATCGACCAGAGCTCGTGGGGCAACCGGATGCGCAAGGCCTTCGAGAAGGCGCTCGACCTCGATCCCCGCAACCTCGTCGCGCTCCTCGGCCTGTCGCGCTACTACTGGTCGACCCCGCCGGCCAGCGGCGGCGACCTCGGCAAGGCCCAGCAATTCGCCGAGCGCGCGCGCCAGGTCGATCCGCTCAAGGGCGAGCTCGAGCTCGGCGCCGTCGCCGCGCGCCGCAACGACCTGCCCGCGGCGCTCAAGCATTTCGAGGCCGCCACCGAACTCGGCCCCACCAACGTCGACGCGCAGATCTCGTGCGGCCACATCCTCATGCGCCTCGGGCGCCTGACCGACGCGCGCGAGCGCTACGAGAACGCCCTGCGCCTCTCGCCGCGTTCCGACCTGGCCCGCGTCTCGCTCGAGGCGCTCGACGCCGCGGTCAAGGCGGCGGAGGCCAAGCCGGCCCGCTGAACCGTCCGGCCCGGACACACCAGCGACCGCCGCGGCGACGCCCGAACGGCAGGCGCTCCGCGCTTTCTTTCGGAACGGTTTTCTGCCTTCTAGTCGGGCAACCCTCCGCCCCATGCCCATCGACTACGCCGCCCGCCGTGCCCGTCTCGCCCCCGTCCTCGGTTTGCAGCCCGACGAGCTGCTGCTCGTCGGCGCCGGCCGGCCGATCCCGAAGCCGGAGCTGAGCGACCAGCACCTGCCGTTCATCGCGCACCAGGAGTATTACTACCTGGCCGGCCACGCGGAGGCGCACGGCGGCATCATCGCCTACGACCCGCAGGCGGGCGCGTGGACCTCGTTCGTGCCCGAGGTCACGGAGATGGAGCGCGTCTGGGACGGCGCGGTGCAGCTGCCCGGCGAGTTCCTGGGCCGCTTCGGCGCCTGGCTGGCCGCGCGCCCGGGCCGGCGCATCGCGCTGCTCGGCGCGCCGATCGACGGCGTCGCGGCGGACGAGAGCCTCACCGCGCGCGTGCGCGACGCCTTGCGCCACGCGCGCCGGCCGAAGGACGCGGGCGAGATCGAGCTGCTGCGCCGCTGCGCGGCCGCGACGGCGGAAGGCTATGCCGCCGTGCAGCCGTTCCTCCGCGCGGGCGTGAGCGAGCGCCGCATGCAGATCGAGCTCGAGGCGGGTTTCTTCCGCGGCGGCGCGACCAAGACCGGCTACGACACCATCGTCGGCGTCGGCAGGCAGGCCGCCGTCTTCCACGGCTCGCCCTCGCCCGACCGCCTCGCGCGGGACGGCGACTTCATCCTCATCGACGCCGGCGGCGAGCTCGACCGCTACGTGATCGACGTGACGCGCACCTACGTCGCGGGCGGAAAGCCGAGCGCGTTCCAGCGCGACCTCTACGCCGCGGTGAAGAACGCCCACGCCCGCGCCTGCGCCAGGTGCGTGCCCGGGGCGGAGTGGAAGGACATCCACTTCGGCGCCGCCATCGACCTGGTGGGCAGCCTGGTCGACATGGGCGTGATGAAGGGCAACCCATCCGCGCTCGTGGAGCAGGAGGCCCACATGCTGTTCTTCCCGCACGGCGTCGGCCACATGCTCGGTCTCGGCGTGCGCGACGCCGGCGGCCTCGAGCCCGGCCGCACCAAGGACCCGCGCCCGTGCCTGCGCAGCCTGCGCATGGACCTGATCCTGCGCCCCGGCTACGTCGCGACGGTCGAGCCCGGCCTGTATTTCATCCCCGCCCTGCTCAACGATCCGGTGCGCCGCGAGAAATACCGCGACTGCGTGAACTGGTCGCTCGCCGAGCAGCACCTGCAGGTCGGCGGCGTCCGCATCGAGGACAACATGCTCGTGACCGAGGGCGCGCCGGTGAACCTCACCGCGGCGATCCCGCAGGCGTTTTGACCGCGGATGGCGGGCGCCGCCGACAACGGGGGCGCCGCCGGGGTCCGCTCACCCTGCTCTTCGCCGGTCTGCTTGCGCGCCATGAGGCCCGGGGCGAATACCGAGACGAGCAGGCCCACGATGAGCACGGCCATCACGAACACCGCGGCGAGGCCGGCCAACAGCGGCCAGCCGGCGAACGCCAGGAGCAGGCTGCTGAAGAAACGGGAGTCCTCCGCATAGCGGTCGCTCAGGTCGCGCCCCTGCTGCTGCACGTGGTCCGCGGCGTCATCGAGCGTGTTTTGGAAGGTGTCGTGGAAGGGGCGCAGGATGTCGGTGTTGTAGCGGTTGGCCTCCTCCAGCTTCTTCGCCCGCGCCAGGGCGAGGAACGCATCCACCTTCTCGTCGTATTCGCGCGAATAGCGCTCGATCGCGGCCCGCAGCGGCGTATCGGCGAAGGCCTCGGCGCGCGCCACGTCGCGCGCGTGGACCTGGGCGAGGTTGCTGCTGTCGTCCATCTGCGGGAGCAGGTCGGACCAGGCGCGTTCGTTGTCGGGATCGACGATGCGGCGGGCGAGGCGTTGCACCGCGCTGAGCTCGCGCGAGAGGGTGCGCAGGCCATTGAGCGTGGGCACGCTGCGATCGAGCAGATGCGTGTAGCGCTGGTTGACGTTGCGCAACACGTAGAGGCTGAGAAGACCGACAGCGAGGTTCGACACCAACAGCCCGATCATCAGCCAGAATTTAAGTCGACTTAGCATGGACGACGCGAGGCGTAGGAGAAAACGGCCCGGGTTGCACGAAAAAAGGCCCGAAGGAAACCGGGCCCGATCGGACAAACGCCGGCGCCAATTGTCTTTTCCCGCCGGCCGAACCGCGATAAGGCATGGCGCGCATCGTGAACGTTGCGCCGTCACCGTCCTCCCCGATCGTCCTGCCGCCGCGCCTGGTCCGGCTGCGCGACGGGCGCGACTACCGGCTGCGGCCGCTGACCGCCCGCGACGCCGCGCGGGTGGCCGAGATGTTCGCGACGCTCTCGAGCGAGACGGTCCGCGCACGCTATGGCTACCTCATCCACGACATGACGCCGGCGCGCGCGACCCGGCTGGTCGACGTGGATGTGGCGCGCGAGGCGCCGCTGGGGATCTTCGAATGGGACGCGTCCGGCCGCGAGGGCCGGCTGTGGGCGATGGGCCGCCTCGTGCACGCGCCGGACAACCAGTCGGCCGAGTGCGCCTTCCTCGTCCACGACCGCCAGCGCCGGCTCGGGATGGCGTCGACGCTCCTGAAATACCTGCGCGTCCTCGGCCGGCGGCGAGGCCTGCCGCGTCTCTTCGCGCAGGTGCGCCGCGAAAACAAGGCGATGCTCAACGTGTTCATCCAAAACGGCGCCCGCCTGCATTTCTCCGCCGACAGCGACGTGGTGGAGATCGACATCCCCCTGCGGCTGCCGAAGATTCTATTCGACAAAGGCGCGCCCGCTCCTTCGATTGCCGGGATGTCCTCGCCGGAGAAAAAAGGTTTCTCGCCCGTCGCACTCGTCGTCGACCTCGTGCTCGTCGCCGCGTTCTTCACCTTCTTCTACTACCTGCTGCAGTCGCACGTGCCGTCGAACGACCCGACCATGATCCGCTTCTGGTCGACCATGGCGGCCGCGTGCATGAGCGGCGTGTTCTGGATCGCCCTGCAGATGCTGAAGACGGTGTTCCGCTTCCAGCGCGCGAACCGCAAGTAACGCCGCGCTCCGGCCCGCCCCCGTGGCCACCTCCGCCTCCCGCCCCCGCACGTCCGTCGCCGCGGAGGACTATCTCGAAAAGATCGAGCAGCTGATCTCGCGCAAGGGCTATGCCCGCGTGGTCGACATCGCCGCGGAGCTGAAAATCTCGCAGGCCAGCGTCACAGCCATGGTGCAGAAGCTCGATGCCGAGGGCTTCGTGAAATACGAGAAATACCGCGGCATGGTGCTGACTAGCTCGGGCCTCGAGGTCGCCCGCCGCATCGCCCACCGCCACCAACTGCTGACGGAGTTCCTCCGCGCCATCGGCGTGGCGGACGAGAAGGTGATCTACGACGACGTCGAGGGCATGGAGCACCACATCAGCCCCGAGACCTTCGCCGCCATCGAGGCGCTCACGCGTTACCTGGAAAAGAATCCCAGCGTGATGGCGAAGGCCGCCGCGGCGAAGAAGTAGGCGCGCCGGTCACCGGGCCGGCGGCTCCACGCGCCCGCGATGGCGCCGGGCCCGCGTCACGCGGGACTCCCGGCCCGCCTTTCCACTCCGCTCACCCGCGCACGTTCCGTCGCGCCGTGATGCGCGAGGCGACCAGGATCGCGATCTCGTAGAGCACGATCAGCGGCAGCGCGAACAGGCACTGGTTGAACGGGTCGGGCGTCGGCGTGACGACCGCTGCGATGATGAACATCACCACGATGGCATGGCGGCGGTATTTGCGCAGCGTGGCCACCTCGATCAGGCCCATGTAGACCGCGAGCACGACGAGCAGCGGGAACTCGAACGCCGCGCCCATGCCCAGCACCATCCACATCAGCAGCGAGTAGTATTTGTCCGCCGTCCACATCACGGTGTAGCCGAGCATTTCGTTCAGCTCGAAGGCCACGCGAATGGTGTTCGGCGTGAGCAGGTAGTAGCCGAAGCCGGCGCCCCCGAGGAACAGGGCGAAGGCCGACAACCCCGTCGGCACGATCACGCGCAGCTCCTTATCGTTCAGCGCCGGCGAGATGAAGCGGCCGAGAAAGTAGATCCAGAACGGCAGCGACAGCACGATGCCGCCGATCAGGCAGATATCGATGATGACCGTGAAGACGCTCATCGGACTGTTCGTCACGATCTCCATCTTCATGTGCGGAAACTCCGGCCGCACCTTTTCCAGCGGCCAGTTCAGCAGCGTCGAGGCGTCGTCGAGGCGGTAGGCGATCGCCGTCACGAAGATCGCGAACACGATCGCGCACTTGATCAGCGTCCAGCGCAGCTCCTCGAGGTGGTCGAGAAAACCCATGGGCTTCTCGCGCGGGGTCGGCACGGGCTCGCCCTCGGTCACGAGGTGGCCTTCGTCGTCGGAGGGAGGATTGGGCAGCGTGTCACTCAAGCCGGCTCAACAGAGGGGGTTTTCGGGCCCGGCGCAATCCCGGCTTCGCCGGCGGAGTCGCCGAAAGCGGCGCGGGCGCGGGACTTCGGACCGCCGGCTCCGGGCGGCCCGCGCCGCCCCGCCCGCCCGGAGCCCGGCCGGGGCCCTCCGCCGCTCGGGGCGACGGGCGCTTCGGGGCAAGAAATGATACATAAATCGCAAGCGTGCGCCGTTGACACATTTCGCGCTTCCGACTGCGATAGCCCCCTGTGTCAGCGGTTCGTTATCACCCGAAAATTTAAACCACATGGCTAAGAAAACTCCCGCCAAGAAGCCCGCCAAGAAGGCGGCTCCTGCCAAGAAACCCGCCGCGAAGAAAGCGGCTCCGAAATCCGCCAAGGGCCCGAAATACGTCTACACGTGGGGCGCCGGCAAAGCCGACGGCGACGGCTCGATGAAGCCGCTGCTCGGCGGCAAGGGCGCCAACCTCGCCGAGATGACCCGCATCGGCCTGCCCGTGCCTCCGGGCTTCACGGTCACGACCGAGGTCTGCACCTACTACTACGCCAACAAGCGCACCTATCCCGCCTCGCTGCAGGCGCAGATGGAGGCCGGCATCGCGAACATGGAGAAGATCATGGGCACGAAGTTCGGCGCCACCGAGGGCATGCCGCTCCTCGTCGCCGTCCGCTCCGGCGCCCGCGACTCCATGCCGGGCATGATGGACACCATCCTCAACCTCGGCCTCAACGACCAGACCGTCGTCGCGCTCGAGAAGGCCACCAACAACCCGCGCTTCGCCTGGGACTGCTACCGCCGCTTCATCCAGATGTATGGCGACGTCGTGCTCGGCGTGCAGAAGCGCCCCGACGAAGACCACGAACCGTTCGAGACCGTCATCCACGGCTTCAAGCACGAGAAGTATCACGCCGACGTCGAGGACTCGAAGCTCACCGCCGAGGACCAGCAGGA
This sequence comes from Oleiharenicola sp. Vm1, assembly GCF_047777955.1. Classification (GTDB taxonomy): domain Bacteria; phylum Verrucomicrobiota; class Verrucomicrobiia; order Opitutales; family Opitutaceae; genus Didemnitutus. Next base: position 1,464,414 of record NZ_CP180537.1, on the reverse strand, counting down.
ACTCGTCAAGCGCTTCAAGGCCCTCGTCGCCGAGCGCACGGGCAAGCAGTTCCCCAACAACCCCTGGGACCAGCTCCGTGGCGCCGCCGGCGCCGTGTTCGGCTCCTGGATGAACGACCGCGCGATCGTCTATCGCCGCAAATACAACATCCCCTCCGAGTGGGGCACCGCCGTCAACGTCCAGGCCATGGTGTTCGGCAACACCGGCGAAAACTCCGGCTCCGGCGTCGCGTTCACCCGCAACCCGGCCAACGGCACCAACGAATTCTACGGCGAGTTCCTGATCAACGCGCAGGGTGAGGACGTCGTCGCCGGCGTCCGCACGCCCGAGCCGGTGGCCCAGCTCAAGGACCACCTGCCGCAGGCCTACGCCGAGCTCCTCAAGGTCCGCAAGACCCTCGAGGCGCACTTCAAGGACGTGCAGGACGTCGAGTTCACCATCCAGGACGGCAAGCTGTTCATGCTCCAGACGCGCAACGGCAAGCGCACCGCCGCCGCCGCGCTGAAGTTCGCCGCCGACATGGTGAAGGAGAAGCTCATCGACTGGCAGACCGCCGTGCTCCGCAATCCGGCCGACCAGCTCGAGCAGCTCCTCGCCCCGATCTTCGACCTCGCCGAGGTCAAGAAGGCCTCCGTCATCGCCACCGGCCTCCCCGCCGGCCCCGGCGCCGCCACCGGCAAGATCTACTTCAACGCCGACCGCGCCGTGCAGGCCGCCGAGAAGGGCGAAAAGGTCCTCCTCGTCCGTGTCGAGACCTCGCCCGAGGACCTCCGCGGCATGATCGCCGCCGAAGGCATCCTCACCGCCCGCGGTGGCGTCTCCTCGCACGCCGCGCTCGTCGCCCGCCAGATGGGCAAGGTCTGCGTGTGCGGCGCTTCCGCCGTCAACATCAACTACGACACGAAGACCGCCTCCATCGCCGGCCAGACCTTCAAGGAAGGCGACTATCTCTCGATCGACGGCACCTCGGGCACGGTTTACGCCGGCCAGATCAAGACCGCGCCCTCCGAGATCATCGCGGGCCTCGTGCACGACGACGCCGCGGCCAAGGCCACGGAGAAGTTCAAGAACTACACCCAGCTCATGAAGTGGTGCGCCCAGGCCACCAAGCTGTCCGTCCGCACCAACGCCGATACGCCCGAACAGGCGCGCATCGCCGTCGCGTTCGGCGCCGTCGGCATCGGCCTCACCCGCACCGAGCACATGTTCTTCGAGGGCGACCGCATCGACGCGATGCGCGAGATGATCCTCGCCGACACGCTCGCCGGCCGCGAGGCCGCGCTCGCTAAGCTGCTCCCGTATCAGCGCGGCGACTTCTACGGCATCTTCAAAGCGCTGAAGGGCTTCCCGGCCACCATCCGCTTCCTCGACCCGCCGCTGCACGAGTTCCTCCCGAACTCGAAGGAGCAGCAGGCCGACCTCGCCAAGAAGCTCGGCATCCCGGTCGAGAAGATCGAGCACCGCGTGCACGAACTCCACGAGTTCAACCCGATGCTCGGCTTCCGCGGCTGCCGTCTCGGCATCAAGTATCCCGAGATCACCGCCATGCAGGCCCGCGCCGTCATCGAAGCCGCCGTGCAGGCCAAGAAGGAAGGCATCAAGGCCAAGCCCGAGATCATGATCCCGCTGGTCGGCTTCAAGAAGGAGCTCGATCTGCAGGTCGCGATCGTCCACGAGGTCGCCGCCAAGGTGTTCGCCGAGCAGGAGACCAAGGTCGACTACTCGGTCGGCACCATGATCGAGGTCCCGCGCGGCGCGCTCACCGCCGACGAGATCGCGCAGACGGCCGAGTTCTTCAGCTTCGGCACGAACGACCTCACGCAGACCTGCCTCGGCATGTCGCGCGACGACTCCGGCTCGTTCCTCGGCGCCTACCAGGAGGCCGAGATCTTCAAGAAGAACCCGTTCGCCTCCGTCGACCAGAACGGCACGGGCCAGCTGATGAAGATCGCGATCGAGAAGGGCTCGAAGACCCGCCCCGGCATCAAGCTCGGCATCTGCGGCGAACACGGTGGCGATCCGGACTCGGTGAAGTTCTGCCACAAGATCGGCCTCACCTACGTCTCGTGCTCGCCCTACCGCGTGCCGGTCGCCCGCCTCGCCGCCGCCCAGGCCGCGATCGCCGACCTCAAGGCCGCGAAGAAGTAAGCGCTGCCCAGGCAGGGGCGGTTGCCCTCAACCGCCCTCCTCCCTCTCGAGCCCCGGCCTCACCGCCGGGGCTTTTTCTTGCCCCGCCTCAGGCGTCGCGCCGCCCGACGAAGATCCGGATCGGATAACGGTAGACCAGCTTCCCGTCGGCCTGCCGCGGGGCCAGCCCGGTCGCATCGACGCCGACGTCCGCCCGCAGCATCGCCCGCAGCCGCTCCGCGCCACCCCGCTCGGGAAACGACACCGCCAGCTGCGCCTCGAGCTCGATCGGCACCTCGTAGCCGCCCTCGCGTTCGAGGTGCAGCCCCGCGTCGCGGAAGAGCGCGCGCATCGCGTCCGGGTCGAGCGCGTGGACGTGCGACGGATCGCGCAGCCGCTCGAAGGCATCGTAACCCGCCGACTTGTCCGCCGGCACCACCGCGTCGACCACGACCACGCGGCCGCCGGGCCGACACACGCGCACCATCTCGCGCAGCGCCGCCGCCGGCCGGAGCAGGTGATGAAACGAGTAGCGTGTGACCACCTGGCTGAACGCCCCGTCCGCAAACGGCAGCGCCTCCGCCTCGCCGGCCACCCAGGCGACGTTGCGCAGGCCCTTCGCCGCCTGCCGCTGCCGCGCGCCCTCGAGCATCGCCGGCGTCAGGTCGAGACCGGTGACCTGCCGCGCCACCGCCGCGATCTCGCAGGCGACGATGCCCGGACCGCACGCCACATCGAGCACGACGCTCTCGGGGCCGATGCCGGCCGCCTCGATGACGAAGGCCACGGCCAGCTCGTGCGCCGGCAGCGCCGCGAACGGCGCGGCCTGGGCGGTGAACTGCGCGAGCGTGACTTTGCGGTGGTCGGAGGCGGGAACGTTTTCCATCGTGCCAGCGTGCCCGATTCCTCCCCGTCCCGCCACCGCTCCCGCGCGCGCGTTTTTGCTGCCCGCGGCCAACCGGCATGAAGCTCCCGCGCTCCCGCCACGCGCTCAGCCATCGCGCCATCGACCGCGGCACGGCCGCGGCGTTCGCCTTCTTCGGCGACCCGCGCGCCGCCACCTTCGCGTGGCACCGCCACCGCAAGCACCAGCTGATGACGGTCACCCACGGCCTCGCCTACGTCCAGACGGCGACGGGCATCGTCACGCTCACGCCGTGGTGCGGCCTGCTGCTGCCGGCGGGCGTGCGCCACGAGACGCGGGTGGAGGCGGACTGCCGCTACCGCAGCGTGTTCTTCGACCCCGCCGCCACCGGCTCGCCGGCGCCGCGCCGCTCGCCATCGCCACCGACGGGCTCGTCGCGGCCATGATCGAGCACTGCGCCGCCTGGCGCGGCGCCGACCACGACACGCCCCGGGCGCGCCGCTTTTCGCCGCGCTGTGGGACGTCACGCTCGGCGCCAGCCGCCCCCGATGCCCTCCCGGTGCCGGAGAAATTGCCCGCCGCGTGGCGCGACACGCTCGCCTTCGTGCTGCAACAGCTCGCCCACGTCGATCTGCCCGCCGCGGCGGCCCGGCACGGCCAGCCGCCGCGGACGTTCCGGCGGAACTTCCACGCGGCCTTCGGCTGCGACTGGCGCCGCTACCTCCGCTCGCTCCGCCTCACCCGGGCGCTCCAGCTGCTCGAGTCCGGCCGGCTCAACGTCAGCGAGGCCGCGCAGGCCGTCGGCTTCGGCAGCCTGAGCGCGTTCAACGCCGCGTTCCGCGCCGTGCACGGACGGAACCCCAGCGCCGTCCGCGGACCCCGCTAGTTCCAAACGCCCACGGCGTCCGGCGCTTTTGTTTTTGCGAGGGGCGCCGGCCGTGGCTTTCATGACGCTTCCCCTATGAAATTCCGCTCCCTCCTCGCCGCGCTCGTGCTCGGCGTGTTCTCCTTCGCCTCCCTGTCCGCCCAGGAAAAGCCCGCCGCCGCCTCCGGCGCCAAGGCCGACCTCGAGGCCCTCGTCACCCAGGTGAAGGGCAAGCTCCAGACCGGCGCCCACACCGCCGACGCGCTCAAGGCCGAACTCGACGCCTTCGACGCACTGCTCGCCAAGTATCCGGCCAAGGACAACGACTCCGCCCAGATCCTCTTCTGGAAGGCGATGCTCTACCTCCAGGTCTTCAACGACGAGGAGACCGGCAAGGCGCTGCTCACGACCCTGACCAAGGATTTCCCCGGCACGCCGACGGCCACGAACGTCGCGCGCATCCTCGCCAGCCTGTCGCCCGAGGCGAAGGCCAAGGCCGCCGCCGAGGAAGCCGCGGCCGAGGCCAAGGTCGCCGCGCTCGTCGGCCAGCCCGCGCCGGAAATCACCTTCACCTGGTCGTCGAAGGGCGCGCTCAAGAAACTCTCCGAGCTCAAGGGGCAGGTCGTCGTCCTCGACTTCTGGGCCACGTGGTGCGGCCCGTGCATCCGCTCCTTCCCCAAGGTCCGCGAGGAGGTCGCCCACTTCCAGGGCTCGCCGGTGAAGTTCCTCGGCGTCACCAGCCTCCAGGGCCGCGTCCACGGCATCGAGTCCCAGCCGATCAACACGCAGGGCAACGCGCAGAAGGAATACGAGCTCATGCCCGTCTTCATGCAGAAGAAGGAAATGACCTGGGAGGTCGCCTTCAGCGAAGCCAACGTCTTCAACCCCGACTACGGCATCCGCGGCATTCCCTACGTCGCCATCGTCGACCCGAACGGCGTCGTCCGCCACGCCGGCCTGAACCCGCTCATGCCCGACGCCGACATCGAGGGCAAGGTCACGGCCCTGCTGCAGGAGTTCAAGCTCCCCGTCCCGGCGGCCAAGGCCGCCGCCGGCAGCGAGTAAGCCCCCGCTCCGCTTCCGCCCCGGTCCGCCCGACCGGGGCTTTTTCGTGCCCGCCGAGCCGTTCGCGACAGAAAATCCTCAAGCGGCCCCGCCGTGAGCCGATGGGAGGATGGTTTCCTTTTCCCTTCCGCCTCGCATGGCCGCCGCCCAGCAAATCACCGACGCCCTCATCCAGGAGTCCATCGCGAACGCCATGCAGAACGTCTGCCGCACGCTGCTGCGCCAGGACGCGCCGTTCGTCGACCGCGCCGTCGTCGCCGAGCTCGAGCGCGACCCGCTCCGCTTCCAGCTCATCGGCAACGTCGGCTTCGCCGGCGAGGCCAACGGCATGGTCTACCTCTGCATGAGCGACGACTTCGCGCTCTACGCCGTCAGCACCATCCTCGGCATGAGCCGCGCCGAGGTCGAGTTCCACGGCCCCGACGTGGTGAAGGACGCCATCGGCGAACTCACGAACATGACCGTCGGCGGCTTCAAGAACTCGCTCTGCGACGTCGGCTTCCCCTGCAAGCTCACGCTTCCCACCATCGTGCGCGGCCACAACCTCACCGTCGCCGCGCTCAAGGGCACCACGCGCCACGTGTTCCGCTTCACCTGCGCGACCCACGTGCTCGTCGCCGACATCCAGCTGAAGAGCGACTGAGCCCCGCCGCACCGGCTAGCGGGAGCGCCACCACTCCCGCGCCTCGGCCATTCCTTGCGCGTAGCTGCGCACCGGCGCGTAGCCGAGCTCGCGCCGGACGCGCTCCGCCGGACAGCGGGCGATGAACCGGTCTGCGCGCGTCACCTTCTCGAGCGGGATGACCGGCGCCGGTCGCGCATCCGGAAACCACGAGCGCATCTCGCCGATGAAGTCCCGCCAGGCCACCTCCGCGTCGACGAGGTTGTAGGCGCGCCCCACCGCCACCGGATTGCCCAGCGCGAGTGCCACCGCACGCACGACGTTCGCGACATGCGTCATCGGCATGATATCCGCGCCGTCGCCCCGCAACGGCACCTGGCCCGCGCGCACCTTTGCCGGCACCTTCGTCACCCACACCGAGGTCGGGTGCACGCCGAGCACCGCACCGAGTCGGAAGATCGTCACCGGCAGCCCGTGCGCCGCCTCCGCCTGCACCGCCCGCTCCGCCTCCGCCTTGGCCACGCCGTAGTGCGGCGACGCCGCCGGCGAATGCGCGTAGGCGCGCCCGAGCTCCCGCAGCGGCGCCTCCTCGTCGAACATTTCACGCTCCGCCTGGAAATCGTAGACCGAGAGCGTCGAGAGGTGCACGAACTGCCGGCACCCCGCCGCCCGCGCCGCCGCCGCCAGCGTGGCCGTGCCGCGCGCATTCACCGCCAGCGCCTCGGCGAGGTCCTGACCCACCGTCGCCGCCGCGTGCAGCACGAACGCCTGCCCCGCGCACGCGCGCTGCGCCGTCGCCGGGTCGGTGAATTCCCCTTCCCGCTGCATCACGTTCGGGGCCTCGAGGCCGGGGTGCGCGCCGCGCCGGCGCACCAACGCCGTCACCCGCGCGCCCTCGCCGGCCAGCCAGCCGGCGAGCGCGCCGCCGATAAATCCACTGCCCCCTGTCACCAGCGCCGGCACGTCGCGCAGAGTCATCACACCAGCTTTCACCGCCGAGCGCCGGGCGCAAGGCTGCGCCGTTGACTCGCCCTCCCCGGCCGACGACCCTGCCGCTCCGCCCCATGACGTCCCGGCTGCTGGCCCTTGCCCTGACGACGCTCCTCTGGTCCGGCACCGCGGCCGCGCGGGACGCCCGGCCCCTCGCGGTGTTGCGCCAGCTCTGCGACACGCTCGTCGCCGCGCAAGTCACCGACCCGCGGTCGCCGGACTACGGCGCCCTCGTATGCCCGAGCCGCAATCCGCAGGCGCATCCGCTGCATTCGCGCGCCGCGGAGGCCGTCTATCCCCTCGCCCTGGCCTATCGCGAGACGGGCGACACCCGCTACCGCGACGCCGCCCTCCGCCTCGCCGCCTGGCTGTTCCCGAAACAGCAGCCGTCCGGCGCGTGGGGTGAGGACTGGCCGCGACACGACGGCTGGACCGGCACCACCTACGACCAGCTCATCTCGCTCGCCGGCGCCTACCCGCTTCTCGCGCCGCACCTCGACGCCCGCGCCCGCGCCCGCTGGCTCCAGGCGATCCGCGCCGCGGCCGCGTTCACCGCCGCCAATCCGCCGATCGCCAACATCAATTACCACCCGACCGGCGCGGTCGCCCTCGAACTCGCGTCGCGCGTGATCGCCGATCCGCCGCCCCGCTGGCGCGCGCGCGCCGGCGAACTCATCGCCCTCACCCTCGCCGCGGAGAACCCCGACCACCTCCTCGTCGGCGAAGGCCAGGGTGTCGATCTCGGCTACAACCTCGCGCAATCCATCGGCTACCTCGCGCTCTACGGCCTCCTCACCCACGACGACGCGCTGCGCCACCGCGCCGCCGGCCTGCTGCGTGCCCACGCGGCCTTCGTCTACCCGAACGGCTCCGTCGACAACTCGTGGGGCACCCGCTCGTTCAAGTGGACCTACGAGAGCGGCACCAAGACGGCGCCCGGGGTCTATTTCACCTTCGCGCTCCTCGCCGACCTCGAGGCGCGCGCCGGCGAGCTCGGCGCGCGTTGCCTCGACTACCTCGTTCGCGAAAACCTCGCGGCGGGACTCGTCACCTACGGTCCGCATGCCGCGCGGCACGCTTCCACCTCGCCGCCCTGCCTCTATTCCACGTTCACCCGCGCCCAAAGCCTCGCGCTAGCGCTGGAGTTCGCCCCCGCGGTGGCGCCGGTCGACCTCGTCGCCCCCGCGACTCTCGGGCCGTCGGTCCGCTTCTTTCCGACCGTGAACGTCGCGGTCGTGCGCACCGCCAGGCTGATGGCCACCGTCTCCGCCTACGGCGCCATTGCCCGCTACGGCCGCGAACTCGTCAGCCGCGGCGGCAGCCTGACCAATCTCTGGATCGACGGCTTCGGGCGGCGCGGCTTTGCGCAAACCTCCTCGGTCACACGCTATCAGCGGCCCGAGCCCGCGCACATGCCCATCGAGGGCGATCTGCTGGCGCTCACGCCGCGGATCGAGTGCGTGATCGACGGCGTGACCTACACGAACCTGTTCGAGGCCGACGGCACCATGTCCGTGCGCCGCGAAGGCGACGCCGTCGCGGTCAGCGTGACCGGGCGGCTCCGCGATGCCGCGGGCCGGCCGGGCGATGTCGATGTCGCCTTCACCCTCACGCACCGCTTCTTCGCCGACCGGCTGGTCAAGCGCTTCGAGCTCCGCGCCGCGACCGACTGCGCGATCAGGCTCGTGGAGCCGTTCGTCGACGAGCCGGGCACGGCCTTCGCTTTGCCGACCCCCGCCGCGGCCGAGATCCGGCCCCCGCCGGTCCGGCGTGGAAGCTCACGGCGCGCGGGGCGACCCTGCGTGCCGGCGCGGACCGCGAACGCTACTGGTGCCCCTTTCCCGCCGTGGAATGCCACCCGCTGGTCGCGGACGTGTCGCTGCGCGCGAACCAGCCGGCGACCGTCGAACTCGCGCTCGCGCCACGCTGATCAGCCCTTGCGGGCTTCCAACTCCTCCCAGCGGGCGAAAGCCGCGGCGTGCTCGCGCTCGACCGTCTCGAGCCGGGCCTTCACCTCGGCGAACCGCGCACCGGCGGTCTTGTAGAAGGTCGCGTCGCCGAGCTTCGCCGTCAGGTCGGCCTGCTCCTTTTCGAGCGCCTCGATGCGCGCGGGCAGGGCGTCGAGCTCGGCGCGCTCCTTGTTGTTGAGCTTCTTCGCCGGCGTCGCCGCGGCGCTCGCCGGAGCCGCCGCCGTCGCGGTGCGCGCGGGCTCGCTCGTCTTGCGCGCGGCCTGCTTCTTCAGCTCGGCCTGCCAGTCGCTGTAGCCGCCGACGTAGTCGCCGATCCGGCCGTCGCCCTCGAACACGAGCGTGCTCGTGACGACCTCGTCGAGGAAGGCGCGGTCGTGCGACACGAGCAGCAGCGTGCCGGTGAACTCGACCAGCAGGTCCTCGAGCAGGTCGAGCGTCTCGGCGTCGAGGTCGTTCGTCGGCTCGTCGAGCACGAGCACGTTGGCCGGCTGGGTGAAGAGCTTGGCGAGCAGCAGGCGGTTGCGTTCGCCGCCGGAGAGCACGCGGGCGGGCGTGCGCGCACGCGTCGGCTCGAAGAGGAAGTCCTGCAGGTAGCTGATCACGTTGCGCGTGCGGCCCTCGATCGTGACGGTCGGGTTGCCGTTGGCGATGTTGTCGGCGACGGTCTTGTTGTCGTCGATCTGCGCGCGAAGCTGGTCGAAGTAGACGACCTCGAGGTTCGTGCCGTGCTTGATCACGCCGCTCGTCGGCGGCAGCTGGCCGAGCAGCAGCTTGATCAGGGTCGTCTTGCCCGCGCCGTTGGGCCCGAGGATGCCGATCTTCTCCCCGCGATTGATGGTGATCGAGAAGTCGCGCAGCACGGTCTTACCGCCGTCCCAGGTGAAGCTGACCTGCTCGGCCTCGACGACCTTCTGGCCGGTGCGCTCCGCCTCGGCGAGCTTGAGGTTGGCGTTGCCGACCCGCTCGCGGCGCGCCTTGGCCTCGGCGCGCATGGCCTTGAGGGCGTTGATGCGCGCGGTGGCGCGCGAGCGCTGGGCCTTCACGCCCCGGCGGATCCATTCCTCCTCCTGCGCCAGCTTCTTGTCGAAGGCCGCGCGCTGCTTCTCCTCCTCCTCCAGCACCTGCTGCTTGCGGACGAGATAGGTGTCGTAATCGCACGCCCAGCCGGCCAGCCGGCCGCGGTCGAGCTCGACGATGCGCGTGGCGATCTTGCGCAGGAACGCGCGGTCGTGGGTGACGAAGAACAGCGTCGGCTTCGTCTCCAGCAGCAGTTCCTCCAGCCAGAGGATGGATTCGAGATCGAGGTGGTTGGTCGGCTCGTCGAGCAACAGCAGGTCCGGCTGTCCCGCCAGCGCGCGGGCCAGCAGCACGCGGCGCTTCAGGCCGCCGGAAAGGGCGGCGAATTCCTGCGTCGGCGCCACGCCGACGTGATGGATCAGGTCCTCGACCCGGACGTCGCGCTGCCACTCCTCCTCGTGATGGTCGTCGTTCGGCCGCAGACCGCTCGCCACGATGTCGTGCACGCTGCCGGTCACGTCGGTCGGCACCTCCTGCGTGAGCCGCGCGTAGAGCGAGCCCTGCGGGCGGAAGACGTCGCCGGTGTCCGGCGCCATCTCGCCCATGATGACCTTCATGAGCGTGGACTTGCCCGCGCCGTTGCGGCCGACAAGGCACACGCGCTCGCCCGGCTCGATCTGGAAATTGATGTGGTCGAGGATAGCGGGGCCGCCGAAAGCGAGGCTGACGTCGAGGAGATTGAGGAGCGCGGGCATGCGTGAAGCCGGCCAAGGTGCGCGACCCACCGCCGCAATTCAAGGCGCGGTTTAGACAAATCCGCCCCGCCGCGCCGCTCGTAAACGCACCCGCTTCCCCACCCCGTCGCCCCATGGAACTCCTCGCGTCCGCCCTGCGCGCCGTCCGCGCCCACCCGCTCTTCAGCGCCCTCGTCATCGGGCTCCTCGCGCTCGGCATCGGCGCGAACACCGCGATCTTCGGCGTCGTCCACGCCGTGCTGCTCCGGCCCCTGCCCTACCCGGAGTCCGGCGACCTCGTCATGGCGCGCAAGCCGCCGCGCGACGGCAACGCCAACGTGCCCGGCGGCGGCGACCTGATGCCCGACACCGAGTTCCTTGGCTGGCTCGAGGCCGTGCCGAAATCCTTCCGCGCGCTCGCCGCCTACCGCAACAGCACCGCGACGCTCCAGCGCGGCGACGGCGCCGTGCGGGTGCCGGCGGCGGCGGTCACCGCGGACTTCTTCCCCTGCTCGGCGTGAACGCCTGGCGCGGCCGGCTCTTCGACGCCGCCGACGTCAAGCCCGGCGCGCCCCTGACGACCGTGCTCAGCTACAGCGCGTGGCAGTCGCGCTTCAACGGCGCCGACGGCGCCATCGGCGAGGTCGTCACGATCGACGACGTTCCGCACACCGTCATCGGCGTGCTGCCGCCGTCGTTCGAGTTCGTCGACCCGGTGCAGTTCTGGCGTCCGCTTCCGCTCGCGCCCAGCGCCCCCGGCCAGCTGCGCATCCAGATGGTGCGCGTGTTCGGCCGCCTGCTGCCCGGCATGTCCCACGCCGCCGCACAGCGCGAACTCGACGGCATCTCCGAACGCTTCTGGAACAACCTCCGCACCGGCTTCGCCGACGGCGGCCCGGGCGGCGCCCGCAACGCCTCCGCTCCCGCGAGCGTCGCGCCCGACGGCGAGCGCTGTGTCGTGCGCAACGGCCCCGACGCCTCCTCCACACCCGAAGCCGGGCGCCGCGCGATCACGGCCGTTCCCGCGGGCGCGGTGGAAGACGGCGAACGACGCGTGCCGGCCGGTCCCGCCGGCGGCGCGCCGGGCGAGCGCCGCGGACCCGACGGCCCGGCCCCCGCGCCCCAGGCTGGCGCCCCCGCCGGCGCCGGACCGGGGCCCCGCACGCTCACCGTCGCGCCGCGCATGCCTTTTGCCGACGCCCCGGTCCAGCTCGTGCCCCTGCAGGAGCAGCTGGCGAAGCAATCGCGCGCCACGCTCTGGCTACTGCTTGCCGCCGTCGGCTTCGTGCTCCTCATCGCCTGCGCCAACCTCGCCAACCTCCAGCTCGCGCGCGCCGCCGGCCGCCAGCGCGACATCGCCGTGCGCGCCGCGCTCGGGGCCTCGCCGACGCGGCTCGCCGCGGAGTTGCTGCTCGAGAATCTCCTCCTTGCCTTGCTTGGCGGGCTCGCCGGCGTCGTGCTTGCCTGGTGGGGCACGCAGGGCCTGCAGGCGTGGCTGGCGGACTACCTGCCGCGCGTGAATCCGGTCGGGGTGAACGCCACCGTGCTCGGCTTCGGGCTCGGCCTCTCTCTGCTCGCGGGCCTCGCGTTCGGCCTCGCTCCCGCCTGGCGGGGCGCACGCATCGACCTGCTCGAGACGCTCAAGGAAGGCGGCCATCAAGCCTCTCCCGGCGGCCATCGCTGGCGACAGGCGCTGGTGGCGTTCGAGGTCGCGCTGGCGCTCATGCTGGCGATCAACACCGGCCTGCTCGGGCGCAGCATCTACCAGCTTTACTCCACGGACCTGGGCTTCCGCACCAGCGACGTGATGACCGCCAACCTGTCGCTTCCGCGCCGCTATGCCACGCCGGCGCAGAAAAACGACTTCGTCCGCCGCTGGATGGAGAGCCTGCGCGGCATCCCGGGCGTGAAGACCGTCGCCGTCACCGACCAGCCGCCGCTGGCGCCGTATTCCCAGATCGTCCTGACCGCGAGCGTCCAGGGCGGCACCGGCAACACCGACGCCTCGGTCAACGCCGCGCCGCGCGAGATGGCGGTCGCAAGCGTCACACCGGATTTCTTCAAGGCCGCCGGCATCGCGCTGAAGGACGGCCGCGCGTTCACCGACCAGGACGGCCCCGCCGCGCCGCTCGTCGCCCTCGTGAACGAGTCGTTCGTGAAGCAATACTACCCGGCCGGCCTCACGCTCGGGGCGCAGCTCACCGTGCCGCGCGGCCCGGCGGCGCCCGGCCAGCCGCCGCCGTCCGCCGCAATCGTCGGCGTGGTGGCCGACACGCGCCCGCGCGGCTTCGACAGCACGGCGCGTCCGGTCGCCTATTTCCCCTACGCGCAACAACCGGCCGCGCGCCTCGCCGCCGTGCTCCAGTTCGACGGCGACGCCGCCGCGCTGGCGCGCGCCGTGACGCAGGCCACGCACAAGGTCGACACCGGCCTCGCGCTCGACAACCCCGCCACGCTGGAGGACCAGATTGCGCGCCAGACCGCGCCGCGGCGCGTCACGCTGCTGCTCACCAGCGCCTTCGCCGCCACCGCCATCGTGCTCGCCGCCCTCGGCATCTTCGGCGTCATGAGCTACACCGTGACCCAGCGCACGCCGGAGATCGGGGTGCGCATGGCGCTCGGGGCGGACACCGGCGCGATCCTGCGCTGGATTCTGCGCTACGGCGGCAGCGCCGTCGCGTGCGGCCTCGTCGCCGGCCTCGGCCTGACGATCGCCACGAGCCGCCTGCTCAGCAGCTTCCTCGTCGGCATCACCGCGCTCGACCCGGTGGTGATTGCGCTCGGCATCGCGGCGCTCGCGCTCATCGGCCTGCTCGCCTGCCTACTGCCGGCGCTGCGGGCGACGCGCGTGAACCCCGTCGAGGCGCTGCGCAAAGATTAGGGTGGCTAGGTTCCGGTCCGCCGCGCGGCGAGCGCCAACGTGGGTTGAACCTAATGGCCGGACCGAAAAAGCGCCGACCAGTAGCGGGCATTCTTCTGCTGATACGCGACCGGCGGCGCATAATTTGGCCAAATAATGCACAGCTATGGCCAAGTCTTGGGATGACGCTCGGGCGGGTTGAAGGCATCTTGGAGGTCGTATGGTTAGCCCCAATTCGTCCACGCCGGGCGGCAACCCCGGAAGCGCTAGCGCTTCGTCGCCCGCCATCACCACCATTCCCGACGTCGTCATCCGACTCGCCGGCAACTCGCAGGACGGCATCCAGTCCGTCGGCGGTTTCCTCGCCCGCCTTGCGGGCCGCAGCGACCAGGACGTGATGACCTACATGACGATCCCCGCCACGATCTCGGGCGGCCCGTCGATCTTCCAGGTCCGCATGGGCACGGGCGACATCCTGTCGTCCGGCGATCAGGCCGACTTCCTCGTCGCGTTCTACCAGCACAGCTACGAGTCGCACATCGGCGCGCTCCGCCCCGGCGGCGTGCTGATCTACGACACCGACCACGTCAAACCGAACCCCGACGACCGCCGCTTCACGCCCGTCGGCATCCCGATCACCTCCGCCACGGTCGAGGCAGTCGGCGGCACGGGCAAGGACAAGGGCAAGAACATCTTCGTCCTCGGCCTGATCGCGCGCATCTTCGACCTCGACGTGCCCAAGCTCAGCGCGCTCATCAAGGAGCGCCTCGGCGGCCGCGGCGACGAGGCCGTGCGCAACGCCATGCTGGCCTTCGACGCCGGCTACGCCCACCCGGTCGAGAACCTGCTCGGCCACCTTTACCGTTTCGCTCACACCACCTCGGGCGGCGTGAAGACCACGCGCCCGGCCGTCACGATGGACGGCAACACCGCGATGGTTTACGGCCTGCTCGCCGCCGGCGTCCGCTACGGCGCCGCGTATCCCATCACGCCCTGGTCCTCGATCATGGAAACGCTCCGCACGGAGCTGCCGAAATACGGCGGCCTCTTCGTGCAGGCCGAGGACGAGATCGCGGCCGTGTCGCACGCCCTCGGCTTCGCCTACGCCGGCCACCTCTCCGTGACCGGCAGCTCCGGCCCGGGCCTCTCGCTCAAGATGGAAGCCCTCGGCTGGGGCAGCATGGCGGAGATCCCGCTGATCTGCATCAACGTCCAGCGCGGCGGCCCGTCCACCGGTATGCCGACCAGCGTCGAGCAATCCGACCTCCTCCAGGCGCTCTACGGCTCGCACGGCGACACGCCGCGCGTCGTGCTCGCGCCGAAGGACGTCGAGGACTGCTTCTACATCGCCATGGAGGCCGCGCGCATCGCAAAGGAGTTCTCCACCCCGGTCATCATCCTCACCGACCAGGCGCTCGCGACCCGCATCGAGGCCTTCGAGGAGCCCGACCTGAAGGCCCTCGTGAAGGAGCCCGTGCTCGATCTCACGCCCGCCCCAGTCGACTACAAGCCCTACCCGCTCGACAAGTGGCCCCGCCACGTGCCGCCCGGCACGCGCATGCTCTCGGGCAAATACCCGACCGTCACGGGTCTCGAACACGACGAAGCGGGCCACCCGTCCGGCAGCCCGGTGGTGCACGCCAAGATGAACGCGCGCCGCCGCGAGAAGATCAAGGCCGTCGCCAAGACGCTGCCGTCGCACGAGATCCACGGCGACCCGGAGGGCGACGTCCTCGTCGTCGGCTGGTGCTCGACCTACGGCCCGATCCGCGAGGCGGTGAACCAGCTCCGCTCGGGCGACAAGCCGATCAAGATCGGCCAGCTCCACCTGCGCCACCTCGCGCCGTTCGCCCCGGGCCTCCCGGAGATTTTCGCCCGCTACCGGAAGATCGTCGTGTGCGAGATCAACGACGAGGGGCTCCACGGCTACGGCCAGCTCGCCATGCTCCTCCGCGGCGCCTTCGCCAATCCGGGCATCGTCAGCGTCTGCAAGACCGACGGCCTGACGTTCAAGGTCCGCGAGATCGTCGCGGGCATCCAGAAGCACCTCCACGCCTGACCCCTGCCACGCCATGAGTTCCGAATCCCCTTCCGCCCCGCTCGTCGAAGTCCCCGCCTCCGGCGGCCCGGACCGCGCCCCGCTCGCGAAGAAGACGCTCGTCTCGGACCACCCGACGTGGTGCCCGGGCTGCGGCGACTTCGCCGTCCTGGCCTCGTTCTACAAGGTCCTCGAGAAGCTGAACTACCCGCAGGAAAGCATCGTCACGTTCGCCGGCATCGGCTGCTCGTCGCGCTTCCCCTACTTCGTCAACAGCCACGGCGGCCACTTCATCCACGGCCGCTCGCTGCCCTTCGCCGCCGCGATCTCGCTCGGCCGCGACGACCTGCACGTCTTCGCCTTCGGCGGCGACGGCGACGGCTTCTCCATCGGCGGCAACCACCTCTTCCACGCCGCGCGCAAGAACACCAAGATGACCTACGTCATCATGGACAACTCCGTCTACGGCCTGACCAAGAAGCAGACCTCGCCCACCTCGCCCATCGGCTTCAAGTCGAAGACCGACCCGTGGGGCGCGATGGAGCAGCCGGTCAACCCGATGAAGACGCTGCTCACCGCCGGCGCCACCTTCGTCGCCCGCTCGCACGCCACCCAGGTCAACCACATGATCGAGATGATGCATCGCGCCGCGCTGCACGACGGCTTCTCCGTCGTCGAGATCCTCTCCGAGTGCGTCGAGTTCAACGAGGGGGCATTCGACGCCGCCAACCCGCGCAAGGGCGGCAAGTGGCAGACCATCGACCTGAAGAAGAACGACGGTTCGCCCGAGGACGCCGCGCGCCACGACCCGACCGACGAGTTCGCCGCGATGAAGCTGGCGCTCGCCCCCTGGCCGGGCCACTTCGGCGTCTTCTACGAGGTGAAGCGCCCGACGAAGAACCAGCTCGAGCGCGACCTCGTCACGCGCACCCGCGAAAAGACCAAGGGCGCCTCCGCGCTCCAGCTCCTCGAGGGCACCTTCGCGAAGATGCGCTGAAACTTTGCTCTAGTTACACCCAGGAGCCGGCGGCCGCTTGCGAGCACCGCCGGCTCTTCCTTTTCGGCCCCGGGCGCACGCGTTGCGGCGCGGGCGCGCGTTCGCGGGCGGCGCGGGGGCGCCAACCTGTGCCCAGCATTGGGCAACCCGAGCCCAGCCGAAGCCACCGATCCGGCGCATACTCCCGCCATCCCCTTCCGTCATGAACCTGCAGCGCGATCGCTCGGCCTGGTTGCATGGTCCGGGACACCCGTGTCAGGAACCGTCGACGCAGATCGGACGCCCCTACCGCCTCATCCTGCTCGGCGCGCCCGGCGTGGGCAAAGGCACACAGGCCGCCCTGCTGTCGTCCGCCCTCGGCGGCTGCCATCTTTCCACCGGTGACATTTTCCGCCTCGCCCGCTCCACCGGGCCGGGCGAGCTCACGCCCGCCATGCACGTCGCCGTCGACCGCATGAAGCGCGGCGAACTCGTCTCCGACACCACCGTGCTCCAGATCGTGCGTGAGCGTCTCGGCTGCCTCACCTGCCGCGGCGGCTTCCTGCTCGACGGCTTTCCGCGGACCGTGCCGCAGGCGGCGGCGCTCGACGTGCTGTTCCAGCACGCCGGCGTGCGGCTGGATGCGGTCGTCAGCTACGAGCTGGCCGAAGCGGAGATCATCCGGCGCATCGGCGGCCGCCGGACCTGCCCGGCCTGCAAGGCCGTGTTTCACGAGCAGCTCCGCCCGCCCAAGCGCGCCGGGTTGTGCGACCGCTGCGGGACCGCGCTGGTGCTGCGCGACGACGACCAACCGGGCGCCGTCCACGTCCGGCAGCAGGCCTACCTCGAATCCACGGCGCCCCTGCTGTCCTACTATCACCAGCAGGGGCTGCTGGTGCATGTGGCCGCGATCGGCACGCCCGAGGAGGTGTTCTCGCGGACGCTGCTCGCGCTCGCCGTGCACTTCGAGCGCGGGGCGTCCTGAGCGGCGGGCGGCGCGCCGCTATTTCTTGTCGACGCTGAACTTCCCCGCGCCGGCGAGCAGCAGCACCATGTAGCCCGCGAGGTAGACGAACGCCAGCTCGCCGCTGCCCGGTCCGGACAGCTTCGCCCCGTGCGCCATGAAGAAGGCCACGCTCATCGTGATCAGGAGCAACAGCGCCGCGAGCCGGGTCCAGAGCCCCACCACGAGCAGCAGCGAGCAGAAGAACTCGGCGATGATCGCCAGCAACAGCGCCGGCAGGGCGCCGATGCCAAGGATGTCGGGGAACTTCGACGTCCCCGCGATCAGGTTCACCAGCTTGCCCCAGCCGTGCAGCCACGCCATCGCCAGTCCGAGCCAGAGTCGGAGCACGAGCAGGGCCAGGTCGATGCTGCGCGGGACGAAATCGAGGTTCAGGAGCTTCTGCATGGTGGCACGGGAATAAAGCCCGCGCGGTGGGCCGCGCAAGCATGCGGGCGGAGGTCCATGCCGGCACAAAAAAAGCGCCGGCCCCAAAGGTCGGCGCTTTAGAGGAAAGCTGATCTACTTGTTAGCTCGCACCGCTGCGAGTCGACGTGTCCAACGGCGTCTGATTCGTATTGTCGGCAGGGGTCTGGGTCTGGGTCTGGGTCGGCGTGGTGATCGTCGGGGTGACGGTGGCGACAACGGCGGCAACGTTCTGCACGACCGTCGCCGCGGCCTGCGCCGCGGCCTGCCCGGCCGAGGCGCTGGCCGTCGCCTGGGCTTGGACCGTTTCCGCCGGGGTGTTGGTCGCCGCGGCCACCGCATTCACGACTTCGCTAGCCGCCGCCGGGGCCGCCGCCGAAACCGCCGCGGTAACCACCGCTGCTTGGGCCGGGACCGCCGCCGCAACCGAGGCCGCAACCGAGGCCGCCTGCGCGGGGACGGCGGTCGCCACCGAGGCAGCCACCGTCGCGGCTTGCGCCGGAGCCGCCGCCGCAACGGAGCTGGCCACTGCCGCCGCCTGCGTGGGCACAACCGCCGCTACCGTCGCCGCAATCGTCGCGGCTGCCGTCGGATTGGCCGTCGTGGCGACAGCGGCAATCTGGGCCGCCAGCGCGGGATTGTCCGCGGCGAGCTGGGCCAGCGCGCGCGTGTCGCCGTTGGCAGCCGCTTGCTGCACCTGGGTGGTGAGATCGGCGGAAAGGGACGGAGCCGGAGTTTGCTGGGCAAACGAGAAGGCGGTCAAAAAGGAGACAGCCAAAGCAAGGAGGAGTGAGCGTGTTTTCATAACTGTATGGAAGGTCTAGGTCAGCAGGTCACGTGCGCGGATTTGAGTGCCTTGAATCGCCTAAAGCAATGCCTAAAGCAAATCTAAGACAAGAACGTGCATACCAGCCTAGCGTGGTCGCCATCAATGGGAGCGAGGGCTGCGCATAGCGAGCGCGAAGTGCCCTGAGTTTTACGGTGGGGTCCGGTTGCCCCCTCGGACGGCTGGGTCCGCAGGGGGTGGGAGGCGAGATTTAGTTGCATGCACAATTATTTTGCCTTTCCCGCCCCTCCGGTCTTCCGTGGACGCCATGAAAACGTCTCCGCCCATCGATCCCGGCGTCCGCATCGGCCACGTGCACCTGAAGGTGGCCGACCTCGAGCGCGCGCTCGATTTTTACTGCGGCGTGCTGGGCTTCGAGCTGATGCAGCGCTACGGCAGCCAGGCGGCTTTCGTCTCGGCGGGCGGCTACCATCATCACCTCGGGCTCAACACCTGGGAAAGCCGCGGCGGCCGACCACCCGCGGCCGGCACGACCGGGCTTTATCACACCGCCATCCTCTACCCGACTCGCCGTGCCTTGGCCGACGCCCTGCGGAGGCTCAGCGCCGCGGATTGGCCCCTCGACGGCGCTTCCGATCACGGCGTCAGCGAGGCGCTCTACCTCCGCGACCCGGACGAGAACGGTGTTGAGCTCTACCGCGACCGCCCGGCCGCCGAATGGCCGCGCACACCGACGGGGAACTCGCCATGGTGACTCGCCCGCTTGATCTGCGCGGCCTCCTCGCCGAGCTTGATTAGCCGACCCTGGCCGCCTCACGCCAGCACGTCGTAGTGCGACTGCACGAGCCCGTCCGGATACGACCGGACGGTGCGCCGGGCGAGCTTGGTGCCGCCGGGCCGCGGCAGGAACAGCGGCAGGCCGTCGCCCAGCAGCACGGGAATCGTCGTCAGGATGATCTCGTCCACGGCGCCGCCTTCCAGGCAGTCGCGCACGATTTCGCCGCCGCCGACCAGCCAGATCGCGCGGCCGGCGGTGCGACGCAGCTCGCCAACCAGCTCCGCCGGTTGGCGCGACGAAAACTCCACTCCCGGCTCGGCCGCTCCGGTCAGGCGCCGGCTGAACACGACCGTTCGCTGCGCCGGATACGGCCAGGCACCGAGGCCGCGAGTGACGTCGTAGGTCTTGCGCCCCATCACCACGGTGTCCACGCCGGCCAGCAGCGCCGCGTAGCCGTAGTCCTCCTGCTCCGTGGGCAACGGCAGCCAGTCGAGCCCGTCGTCCCGGCGCGCGATGTAGCCGTCCAGCGAGGCGGCGATGTAGAGGATGACGCGGCGCATCGCTCAGGCCACCCGTGCCGCGGCCACGGAAACGGTGCTCACGTCCGACAGGCGCTCCGGCAACCGGCGCAAGGCCAGCGCCAACAAGTCCTCGATCGGCCCGTGTGCCGCGGCCGAGCCGAGCAACACAGCCGTCACCACGCAGCCCTCCGGCGGCACGTCGAGGACGCGCAACGCCAGCACGGCCAGCAGCTCGTGCTCCGTTCCGATCTGGATGTCCACCACGCCGGTGCGCTCGTCCGCCACCAGTTCGAGGAACAGGTCGCCGCAGGCGGTCCAGCCTCGCCAGCCGTGCGCGGAGATTTCGAGCCGGTCGCAGAACTCGCCCGCCCAGCGCGGCAGGTTCTCGATGTCCGCGAGGGCGCGAAACGCCGGGGCGGCGGCGACCGGCAGGGCGACGTGCATGGGCTGTGCGCGCAGGGGAACGAGCGTTTTCATGGGGCGTAGCGATGGTGGATGCACAGGGAATTGCCGTCCGGGTCCGCGACGATCGCCATGCGGCACACGCCGCTGTCCATCGGCTCGAGCAGGAATCTCACGCGGGCCGCCCGCAGGGCGGCGACCGCCGCCTCGAAATCCCCCACCTCGAGTGCGACGGCGGGACCGTCGGCCGACGGTTTCCATTTGTCGGCCGACATGTTGCTGATCGCCAGCGTGCCGGGACCGATGTCGTATTCGATCCAGTGCCGGCCCTCGTGCTCGAACACGGTGGTCGACTGCAAGCCGAGCACCTGCTCGTAGAAGGCGCGGGCGCGCGGGATGTCGGTGACCGGATAGCCGGTGAAAGCGATGGCAGTGACGGCGAGCATGGTTTCAGGCGGTCGGCTTGCGTTGATGGAGGTAGATGGCGTTCCCGTCGGGATCGACGATGGCGAGGCTGCGGCAGACGGGAAAATCGTTCGGTCCCCACGCCAGCGGCACGCCGGCGGCGCGCAGGCCCGCCAGCGCCTCGTCGAAGTTCGTCACCTCGAGCGCCACGCCGGGACTCGGCCCCGCGCTCAGCCCGGGCATCGGGTAGTTGGTGAGCCCGAGTGCGCCCTCGCCGGTGTCGTATTCGAGCCACCAGGTGCCGGGCGCGAATTCCATCTCGGCGCACAGCGTCAGGCCGAGCGTCTGGCCGTAGAACGCGCGCGTGCGGGCGACGTCCTTGAAATTGAAGATCGTGAAGGCGATGCCGGTGACTTTGAGCATGGGAGGGAGGAGGCGCGGTTTCGTCGCTTCGCTCACCGCGCGCCGGCGGGAACGAAATGCGGGTTGAAGATCAGGCCGACGGTGTTGCCGAACGGGTCCACGACCGACGCCACCACGATGCCGCCGCCGACCTCCGTCGGAGCCTCGAGCGCGGTCGCGCCGAGCGCCAGCAGCCGCGCGTGGGTCGCCGCCACATCGTCGACGCCCCAGTAGGCCACGCCGCCGCCCGGTCCCGTGGCGGGACGTGCATCGGGCACGAGGCCCAGCTCGAAGCCGCCGACGTTGAAGCCGACGTAGAACGGCTCGTCGAAATACGGCGCCTGGCCGAGGGCGCGCGCATACCAGTCCTTGGCGCGGGCGAGATCGGGCGCGGCCAGCAGATGAGAGCGAAGTCCTTGGAACATGACGGCAGCGGGTCAGGACTTGGGTTTCGTTTCCGCCGGCAGCGCCAGCGAGGCCTGGCCGAAGAAATACCGCCAGCCCGACGGCGTGCGCACGTAGGTGTCGCTGAACCAGAGCCGCTTGTCGAAGGGCTGTCCCTGGTTCGTGCCCTTGAGGCGGAGCAGCGCCGTCACCACCGCCGTGTCGCCGTGCACGCGCACTTTCTGCGTGCCGGGCTCCTCGGCCTGGATTTCCCACCGGAAGTCGCCGCTGCGCGCGCTCGCGAGCAGCTCGGCCTTGCCGTAGGCCTTGCCCGAGCCGACGACCAGGGTGAAGTCGACGGCGAGGATCCGGTCCATGCCGGCGACATCGTTGCGCTCGACCGCGGCCTGGTAGGCGGTGTCGAGCGCGGCCACGGCCGCCGCATCTTCTTCCGGCGTCGCCCGGGCGACCAGAGCGCTCAGGCACAACAGACCCAACGTGGCGCGAATCATCATGTCCGCAGCCTAGCACGCCGCCCTGACAGCCCTATGTCAGGAGCGTTCCGCCCCGGCCAGCGGCGCGTGCTGCGCGACGATTTTCTCCGCTTCCAAGCGCACCAGTTCGCGCAGCCGCGGCGGCTCGATCGCCTCGGCGCAGGTGCCGAACGACAACAGCCAGCGCGCCATCCACTCGAGCGAGACGGTGAACATCGAAAATTCCGCGCCGCCGTCGCGCCGGAGCTCCTCCACCAGCGTGGCGTAGCTCTCGCGCCGCGCCTTTTCCTGCACGCCTTTGGCGAACCACACGCGCGCCGGGATCGCCTCCGCGTCGCGGCCGTAGCTCTTCATGTGCTCGGCGAGGTTGAAATCCGCCCGCGGCTCGAAGCGGTCGCTGCGCAACTCGAGGCGCTTGATCCGGTCGATGCGGAAATGCCGCAGGTCCACGCGCAGCCGGCACCACGCGACGAGATACCAGGAGCCGCCGTAGAACACCACGCCGAGCGGCTCGACGTCGCGCTGCGTCTCGTCCGCGCGCGAGCCGCCGCGGTAGGTCATGCGCAGCACGCGCCGCTGCACCACGCCCTGCTGCACCGGCAGCAGCATCGGCTGCGTCGCCGGATCCTGGTTCGGCCCGAAGCCGCGGCCGACCACCAGCGTGCCGCGCACGAGCTTGTCGACGTGGTCCTGCGACTCGCGCGGCAGCACCGCGCGGAGCTTGTCCAGCGCCGTCGTCATCGGCACGTGCAGCGACGGATCGGTGAACTGCTTCACCAGCTCGCCGCCGACGAAGAGCGACGACGCCTCCTCGCCCGTGAACATCACCGGCGGCAGGTGGTAGCCCTTCATCAGCGTGTAGCCGACGCCCGCCTCGCCCGCGATCGGCACGCCGGCCTCGCTGAGCGCGGAGATGTCGCGATACACCGTGCGCTCCGTCACCTCGAAATGTTCCGCCAGCTCGCACGCGCGCACGACGCGCCGGCCCTGCAGGTAGAGCACCATGGCGACGAGGCGGTCGGTCCGGTTCATTCGCGGGCCAACTTGCCGCGCCGCCCGCGCGCGGGCCAGAACTTTTCGACGAAGGCCGACCGCGCTTTCCGCGATTGCGCCCCCGGGGCCGGAGCGCTTGAATCCCGGCGCATGTCGAAGGTCTATTTTTACTACTCGGCGATGAACGCCGGCAAATCCACCGTGCTGCTCCAGTCGAGCTACAACTACCGCGAGCGCGGCATGCACACCCTGCTCTTCGTCCCCGCCATCGACACGCGCGCGGGCGTCGGCCGCATCCAGTCCCGCATCGGCCTCGGCGCCGAGGCGATGGCGCTCCAGCCCACCGAGAACCTCTTCGACCACGTCAAGGCCGCGCACGCCGCCCAGCCCGTCGCCTGCGTGCTGATCGACGAGGCGCAGTTCCTCACCCGCGCCCAGGTCGAGCAGCTCACCGACGTCTCCGACCGCCTCGGCATTCCCGTCCTCTGCTACGGCCTGCGCACCGACTTCCAGGGCCAGCTCTTCACCGGCAGCGCCGCTCTGCTCGCGCTGGCCGACAATCTCATCGAGCTCAAAACCATCTGCCACTGCGGCCGCAAGGCCACCATGAACCTCCGCGTTGGCCCCGACGGCCGCGCGGTCAAGGAAGGCGCGCAGGTCGAGATCGGCGGCAACGAGCGCTACGTCGCCATGTGCCGCCGCCACTACAAGGACGCGCTCGCCCAAGCCTAACCCCCACTGCGGCACGGGGCCGTTCAGCCCGAGGCCCGGCCGATCCGCCGCGATTCGCCCGCCGCGGAAATGAAAATTCAGGCCGGCCGACTCGGTGGGGCGCCGGGCGGCAGGAGTGCGCATCCTGTTGGCCGCGTTCGGTTCCGGAGAGTTGATGTCTTCCGTGGGGCTCGCCGCCCACGTCGGATGCACGCCGCTCGACGCGCGCCTGCCTTCAGTCCGGCCCTCTCTGGACCGATACGGGAGGAGGTTCCACCTCTCCTAATTCTGTTCATGAGAAAACTCACCATTCCTCAGCGGATCCTGGCCGGCTTCGCCATCCTCCTCGCTGCTGCCGCCGGCGGCGGCGTCTTCGCCTACCTGCGCCTGCTCGAGGTCCGCGACGTCACCGTCATCGTCACGCGCGACGCGCTGCCGACGATCGACCTCCTGCGCCAGATCCAAAACAACGTCCAGGCCAACGTCACCAACACCTACCAGCACGCCATCACCGACAACGGCAACCAGAAGCGCTTCGAGGTCATCGAGGCGGAGATGAAGCGCGGCAGCGCCGAGATCACCGAGTGCTACAAGAAACTCGAGCCGCTGCTCACCACCGAGGAGGACAAGGCGTCATACCAGAAGATCCTCGCCGCCCGCGGCCGCTACGTCGGCACCCGCACCGAACTCCTGAAAAAGAGCCGCGAGCTCAACGGCGACCAGATGGGCAGTCTCCTGGACGAGCAGCTCGTGCCGCGCCGCGACGAATACCTCGCCGCCATCGACGAGCTCATGCAGCGCAAGTCCGCCCTCGGCCAGAGCGCCAGCGTCACGGTCGACGATACCGTGCGCAGCTCCACCCGCCTCATCGCCATCGGCGTCTTCACCGCCATCCTCGCCGGCGGCCTCATTTCCTGGTGGATCATCCGCCTCACCTCGCGCGCCCTGCGCGACATCGCCGCGCAGCTCGCCAGCGGCTCCGCCCAGGTCGCCACCGCCGCCACCCAGGTCAGCAGCTCCGCCCAGAACCTCGCCTCCGGCTCCAGCGAACAGGCCGCCTCCATCGAGGAGACCAGCGCCTCGCTCGAGGAGATCTCCTCGATGACCAAGCGCAACGCCGAGTCCGCCGCCCAGGCCAAGCAGCTCGCCAACGGCACGCGCCACGCCGCCGAGGCCGGCGCCACCGACGTCACCGCCATGAACGACGCCATGGGCGCGATCAAGGCCTCCTCGGACAACATCGCCAAGATCATCAAGGCGATCGACGAGATCGCCTTCCAGACCAACATCCTCGCGCTCAACGCCGCGGTCGAGGCCGCCCGCGCCGGCGAGGCCGGCGCCGGCTTCGCCGTCGTCGCCGAGGAAGTCCGCAACCTCGCCCAGCGCTCCGCCACCGCGGCGAAGGAAACCGCGGAGAAGATCGAGGACGCCATTTCCAAGAGCGCGCACGGCGCCGGCATCTCCGAGCGCCTGGCCAAGTCGCTCGACGAGATCGTGGGCAAGGCGCGCAAGGTCGACGACCTCGTCGCAGAGATCGCCCAGGCTTCGCAGGAGCAGTCCCAGGGCATCGGCCAGGTCCTGACCGCCGTCACGCAGATGGACAAGGTCACGCAATCCAACGCCGCCAGCGCCGAGGAGTCCGCCGCCGCCGCCGAGGAGCTCAACGCCCAGGCGCAGCTGCTCGACGAGGCCGTGGCCCAGCTCGAGATCCTGGTCGAGGGCGAGCGCCGCACCGCCGCGGCCGCGCACGAGTCCGCCGCCGCATCCGTCGCCGCCGCCCGCACCGCCGCCGCGCCGAAGCGCGAGCTGGCCGCAACGCACTGAGCGCCCCTCCCTCGCCGCCCGCGGCGCCCGGGCCTGGCCCCGGCGCGCCCGGGGCGCGCCCATGAAAAACGCGAGCGCCGTCTCCGGTCGCTCGCGTCGCGATGGCAAAGGAGTCCGCGCGTCAGCTCGACCACTTCACCTGCCGCATGTCGCCCTGCTCGAGGTAGGCGAGGTGCATCTTGAACGCGTTCTGCAGCGTCTGCGGCACGTGGCCGTTGGCCGAGATCTTCAGGTAGCCGCGCAGCGGGTCGCGATACTCCGGATGCACGCACTTCTCGATCATGAGCGCGGCGCGCTCGCCGGGAGACTTGCCGCGGAGGTCGGCCACGCCGTGCTCGGTGACGACCACCTGGACCGAGTGCTCGCTGTGGTCGAGGTGGGTGACGAGCGGCACGATGGTGCTGATCGCGCCCTTCTTCGCCACCGACGGGCAGGTGTAGATCGAGATGTGCGCGTTGCGCGTGAAGTCGCCCGAGCCGCCGATGCCGTTCATCAGGTCGCGGCCCATCACGTGCGTGCTGTTCACGTTGCCGAAGAGGTCGACCTCGATGGCGGTGTTGATCGTGATCAGGCCGAGGCGGCGCACGATCTCGGGGCTGTTGGTGATCTCCTGCGGGCGCAGCACGACGCGGGAGCGGAAAAACTCGAGGTCGGCGTAGAACTGCTGGAGCTGCTGCGGGCTGACGGTGAGCGAGCAGCCGCTGGCGAAGGTGCACTTGCCGCTCTTGAGCAGGTTGATGACGGAGTCCTGGATCACCTCCGTATACATCGTGAACGGCGGGATGCCGGGATTGGAGCCGAGCGCGCCGATGACGGCGTTGGCGATGTTGCCTACGCCGGACTGCAGCGGGAGGAAGGAGGACGGCAGGCGCCCGACCTTGATCTCGCCGGCGAGGAACTGCGCCACGTTCTCGCCGATCTTGTTCGTCACCGCGTCCGGCGCGTCGAAGCCGCCGGACTCGTCCGGCGTGTGGGTGAGCACCACGCCGGCGATCTTCTTCGGGTTGACCTTGATGAAGCTCGCGCCGACGCGGTCGGTGGGCGCGTAGATCGGGATGGCGCGGCGGAACGGCGGGTCGGCCGGCTCGAAGAGGTCGTGGAAGCCCATCAGGTCGCCCGGGTGGTAGGCGTTGAGCTCGATGATGATCTTGTCCGCGAGGCGGGCGAAGGTGTTGGCGCAGCCGACCGAGGTCGTGAGCACGATCTCGCCCTGGGCGGTGACGTGGCTGGCCTCGAGGATGGCCCAGTTCATCTTGCCGAACACGCCGCTGCGCACGGCCGGCTGCACGGCGGAGAGGTGCAGGTCGAAGAACTGCGTTTTGCCCTCGTTGATCGACTTGCGCAGCGTCGGGTCGGACTGGTAGGGCGTGCGCCACGCGATCGCCTCGGCCGCGGCCAGCGCCCCGTCGAGCGACTTGCCGGTGGAGGCGCCGGTGATGACGCCGAGCTTGAACGGCCGGCCGGCCGCGTGCTCCTCCTTCGCGCGCGCGGCGATCGCCAGCGGCACGACCTTGCACGCGCCGGCGGCCGTGAAGCCGCCGAAGCCGATCGTGTCCTTGTCCTGCACCAGGGCCGCAGCTTCCTGCGGCGTGAGCGTGGGGAACGGATAGTTCATGAGGGTCTTTCGGAAGAGGGAAAAAGTTCGCCGAGTTCGGCGCGTTCACCTTGTCAGGTTTGCGCGCCAGCCGCTGTGCAGCCTTTGGCGCCCCGCACGCGATTCTTGCGACTGACGCTGAAAAGCTGGCGGCCCTGATCAAAATCCCCGCCGCCGCGGAAGCCACCCCCAAGTTCCCCCGCTCCGGCGCCAGGACAATATCCGGCCAAACCTCCCCACGGGACGCGCAGGGACTCCCGTTGCCGGGCTTATGACAAAACCGCTATGCTGACGGGCAAATGAAACACCCCTTCTCCGACTACCAGACCCGGGCGATGTCCGCCGCGGACGTGGTCAAACTCATCCCCAACGGCGCGCGCTGCTTCCTGCACGGCGGCGCCGCCACGCCCACGGCGCTGGTCGACGCGCTGGCCGCCCGCACCGACCTCGAGGGCGTGCGCGTCTACCACGTCCACACCGAGGGCCGCCTCGCGATCGTGAACAAGGAATGCGAGGGCCGCGTGCGCTCCGTGTCCCTCTTCAGCGGCGCGGCCACCCGGCCGGTCATCGCCGAGGGCCGCGCCGACTTCATGCCGGTGTTCCTCTCGGACATCCCGCACTTCTTCCGCTCGCGCCGCCTCCCGCTCGACGTCGCGATCGTGCAACTCTCCCCGGACGAGCACGGCTGGTGCACGCTCGGCACGTCGGTCGACGTCGCGCAGGCCGCCTTCGAGAGCGCGCCGATCGTCATCGCCGAGATCAACGAGCAGATGCCGCGCACGCGCGGCGAGTCGTTCGTGCCGTTCGCGCGCGTGAACGCCTTCATCGCCACCAACCGCCCGATGCACCAGCACGCCCCCGAGCCCGAGGGCCCGGTCGAGGGCCGCATCGGCGAGATCATCGCCGACCTCGTCGAGGACGGCTCGACGCTCCAGATGGGCATCGGCGCCATCCCCGACGCCGTGCTCACCCGCCTGCACCATAAGCGCGACCTCGGCATCCACACCGAGATGTTCTCCGACCGGCTCGTCCCGCTCGTCGAGGCGGGCGCCGTCACCAACCGCTTCAAGGCCGTCTTCCCCGGCCGCATCCTCACCGCCTTCTGCGTCGGCACGCAGCGGACGTTCGATTTCGTGCACGACAACGCCTTCGTCACCTTCGCCGGCTCCGACCGCACCAACGACACCGCCGCCATCCGCAAGAACCCCAAGGTCGTCGCGATCAACTCCGCCATCGAGATCGACCTCACCGGCCAGGTCTGCGCCGACTCGATGGGCCACGCCATCTACTCCGGCATCGGCGGCCAGATGGACTTCATCCGCGGCGCCGCCCTCTCGCCCGGCGGCAAGCCCATCATCGCCCTCCCCGCCACCGCCAAGAGCGGCGCCGTCTCGCGCATCACCGCCGAGCTCAAGCCCGGCGCTGGCGTCGTCACCACCCGCGGCCACGTGCACTGGGTCGTCACCGAATACGGCGCAGTCAACCTCCAGGGCCTCACCCTGCGCGAGCGCGCCGAGGCCCTGATTTCCATCGCGCACCCGGACTTCCGCCCCGAGCTGCGCCGCGCCGCCAACCGCCTCCGGCATTTCCACTTCGCCGAGGTTTGACCCTTCCCGCCGTTCCGCTTCCCTAGCCGGCGCCGCCGCCCCGGCCTTCTCCACGCCATGCCGCTCACCGTCGCCTTCTTCGACACCAAGCCCTACGACCGCGACTACTTCAGCGCCGCGGACACCGCCGGTCTCGACCTGCGCTTCCTCGAGCACCGCCTGACCGCAGCCACCGTCAGCACCGCCCAGGGCGCGGCCGCGGTCTGCTGCTTCGTCAACGACCGGCTCGACCGCCCGCTGCTCGCGCAGCTGCGCGACGCCGGCGTGCGCCACGTCGCCCTGCGCTGCGCCGGCTTCAACAACGCCGACCTCGCCGCCGCCAAGGAGCTCGGCCTCGCCGTCACCCGCGTCCCGGCCTACTCGCCGCACGCCGTGGCCGAGCACACGCTCGCGCTCCTGCTCACCCTCAACCGCAAGATCCACCGCGCCCACAATCGCGTGCGCGAGCAGAACTTCTCCCTCGCCGGCCTCGTCGGCTTCGACCTCCACGGCAAGACCGCCGGCATCGTCGGCACCGGCAAGATCGGCCGCATCGTCGCCGAAATTCTCCGCGGCTTCGGCATGCGCGTGCTCGCCTGCGACCCGTTCCCCGACGCCGTCTGGGCCGCGCAACACCGCATCAGCTACGTTTCGAAGACCGAACTCTTCGCCCAGAGCGACGTCATCTCGCTGCACTCGCCGCTCACGCCCGAGACGCACCACCTGGTCAACGAACCGACGCTTGCCGCGATGAAGCGCGGCGCCTTCATCGTGAACACCAGCCGCGGCAAGCTCATCGACACCGCCGCGCTGATCGAGGCGCTGAAGTCCGGCCGCGTCGGCGGCGTCGCGCTCGACGTCTACGAGGAGGAGGAAGGCGTGTTCTTCGAGGACCACTCCGACCGCGTCCTGGCCGACGACGAACTCGCGCGCCTGCTGACCTTCCCCAACGTCCTCATCACCGCCCACCAGGCCTTCCTCACCCGCGAGGCCCTGAGCGAGATCGCGCGCGTGACGCTGGAGAATCTCCGCCGCGCCGCCTCCGGCGTGCCCTTCCTCGAGGGCACGCAGCTGGCGTAGCACGCGGCGCGCGCTTGCCAAGGCGCCGCCGGCCGCGTCCGCTTGGCCTGCCACCCCGCAATGTCCCTCCTCACGCCCATGGCCGCCGCGCTCACGATCTTCGTCGGAACCTACACGCCCCAGGACGGCGCCAGCCGCGGCATCTACGCCGTGGAGCTCGACCCGGCCACCGGCGCCTTCGGCGCCCCGAGGCTCGCCGCCGCGACGCCCAACCCGACCTTCCTCGCCTGGCACCCGTCGCACCGCGCGCTCTACGCGCTCGGCGTCGGCCCGGACGCCACCGGCCAGAGCACCGGCGGGGCCGTCGCCTTCGCCTACGACGCGACCACCCGGCAGCTCTCGCCGCTCAACGCCCGCGGCGCCGGCAGCTCGCTCATGGCCCACGTCGCCGTCGACGCCACCGGCCGGCTGCTCGTCACGGCCAGCTACCACGGCGGCTTCCTCGCCACCTTCCCCGTCGGCGCCGACCTGAAGCTCGGCGAGCGCACCGGACTGCTTCCAACGACCGGCGTCCTCGGCCCGAAGACCGCGCGCCAGGACAAGCCGCACCCGCACTCCGTCACCTTCTCGCCCGACAACCGCTTTGCCTACGTCTGCGACCTCGGGCTCGACCGCGTCTTCATCTACGCCGTCGATCCGGCGCACGCCACCCTGACGCCCGCCGGCGCCTGCGCCACCGCGCACGGCGCCGGCCCGCGCCACAGCAAGATTTCCGCCGACGGCCGCTTCCTCTACGTCATCGACGAGCTCGGCAGCACCGTGACCGTCTTCGCCCGCGACGCCGCCAGCGGCGCCCTCCGCGCGCTCCAGGAAATCTCCACCCTGCCCGCCGATTTCAAGGGCGAGAGCATCTGCGCCGAGATCCGCCTGCACCCGAACGGCCGCTTCGCCTACGGCTCCAACCGCGGGCACGACAGCCTCGCCGTCTTCGCCCGCGACCCCGAGCGCGGCACGCTCGCGCTCGTGCAGATCCTTCCCTGCGGCGGCAAGCACCCGCGCAACTTCGCCCTCTCGCCCGACGGCCGCTGGCTCGTCTGCGCCAACCGCGACAGCGACAACCTCGTCAGCTTCGCCGTCGACGCCGCCACCGGCCGCCTTACCCCGACCGGCCACGTCGCCACCGTGCCGCAGGCCGTCTGCGTGCTCTTCGCCGAGTAGGACCGGCTTCAGCCGGGCCCCAGGAATAGTCGCTCGCAAATCATGTCGGCGAGCGACCCTCGAGCGGGCCGGCTGAAGCCGGCCCTGCTCAGAACACCGTCTCGCCCAGCTTCGGCGTCGGCGGACGCAGCGTCAGCAGGAGGTAGTAGGCCACCGTGGCCAGCACGGCCGCGACGACCAAAAACCAGTCGCCGTGCTCCGTGTAGAAGCTCTGGCGGTTCAGCCAGCGCAGGTCGCGCGTGACGTTCACCGACTCGTAGCCGCGGAAATACACGCTGCCGTCCTCGTCGCGCAGGTTGGCGCGGATGTTGCCGAACTCGTCGATCCAGCCCGACCAGCCGGCGTTGCCCACGCGCACGAGCGGCCGGCGGTTCTCCACCGCGCGCAGCACCGAGTGCGTCGCGTGCTGGTAGGCCGCGCCGCCGGTGCCGAACCAGCCGTTGTTCGTCACGACCGTGAGCACCTCCGCGCCGTCGCGCACGCTCTGGCGCGCCAGGCCGGGGAAGATGTCCTCGTAGCAGATCAGCAGGCCCAGCGCGGTCACGTTGCGCCCCGCCGTCAGCGTCAGCGGCCGCGCGTCGTCGCCGCGGGAGAAGTCCCCGTCGCCGAGCGGCACGAACTTCGTCAGCCAGCCCAGCGCGGGACGGAACGGGATGTATTCGCCGAAGGGCACGAGCTTGCGCTTGGCGTAGCCCGGCTCCTGCAGGCCGGTGACGGGGTCGGCGACGAAGGCGCCGTTGAACCACTCCTCCGTCGGGCCGCTGCCGCGGGTGAACACGCTGCCGAGCACGATCGGCTTGCCCGTGCGCCGGGCCACCGACTCGATCCACTGCTGCACCGCCGGGTCGCGGTGCACCGGCCACGGCACGACCGCCTCGGGCCAGAAAATCGCGTCCGGCACGCCGGCCTCGTTGGCGTCGAAGGTCACTTTCTCGATCGTGCGCAGCACGTCGCGCGCGCGCGCCGGGTCCCACTTCTCGCCCTGCGGTATGTTCGGCTGCACGAGGGCGATGCGCGCGACCTTGTGCCGCTGCTGCCCCATCATCTCGGCCAGGAAGGGGAACGACGAGAACACCAGCAGCATCAGCGCCGCCATGAACTCCGGGCTGCGCTTGCGCAGGCCGGTCGCCCCTCGAAGAAGATACGGTGCGCGTAGGCCGCCACGCCGCAGCTGAAGAACACGAGCACGAACGACACCACCCACGCGCCGCCATACGACGCGCTCTGCAGCACCAGCGGCCGCTGCCATTGCGACGCCGCCAGCGGCAGCCACGGGAAGCCGCCGAACAGCCAGCTGCGCAGCGCCTCGTTCATCACCCACAGGCTGGCGAGCCCGGCCACGCCGATCAGCCGCACCATCGCGCGGTGCCCGCGCAGCCGCGGCACGAACCACCACGCGGCGAGATACCACAGCGTCGCCAGTGCGCCGATGAACGGCCCGAGCAGGAACGGCGCGAGCCAGTAGGCGTTGCCCAGCCACGACAGCAGCCAGGTCCACGCCACGACATTGGCGCCGAGCAGCGTGAGGGCGTAGGGCTTGAACCGCGGCGTGCGATACGCCCAGAGCAGCGCCGGCGCCGCCAGCACGTAACCCGCCTCGCCCGCGCCGACCGGCGGGAACGCCACGTAGGTCAGCACGACCGTGAGCGCGAAGATCCACAGGCCCCACCCGAGATGCGGGTTCTCCTGCCAGAAGGTGGGCTTCGGCTCGTAGGGATCGACGGTGGCGGCGGCGGGTTCGCTCATGCGGTGAAGGAGCAATCAGGCCGCCCGGGCCGCGCTTGGCAAGCCCGCCCACGGCCCGGCGCGTTCGGGATTGTCCGCCCGGACGCGGCGCCCATGCTCCGCCACGTCCGCATGGCCCGTCCCCCCGCCGCGCCTCCGCCCCCGACCCCGACCGCCTCCCCTGGCAGCGTCTCCTGCTGCTGCTCGGCGCCCCCTTGCTCTTTCTGCTGCTGGCCGAGGGCGCACTGCGGCTGCTCGATCTCGGGCAGGAGACCGACTTCCTCATCCCCGACGCGATCCCGGGCTACTACCGCACCAACCCCGCGTTCACGGCCCAGTTCTTCCCGGGAAACTTCAGCCTGCGCCCGCTGAACTTCCGCCTCGCGCGCGCGAAGCCGGCGAGCACCTACCGCGTCTTCGTCCTCGGCGAATCCGCCGCGCAAGGCACGCCCGAGCCCGGCCTCGGTTTCGCCCAGCAGCTGCGCGCGCAGCTCGCCCACGCCCTGCCCGACCGCCACGTCGAGGTGCTTAACTGCGGCATCACCGCCATCAACTCACACGTCGTCCTGGAAATCGCGCGCCAGCTGCCGGACTTCGCGCCCGACGCCGTGGTGATCTACCTCGGCAACAACGAGGTCATCGGCCCCTACGGCCCCGGCTCGGTCAACCTGCCCACCGTGCCGCCGCGCTGGCTCATCCGCGCCGGCATCCGCGCGCGCCAGCTCCGCCTCGGCCAGCTCCTGCTCCGCGCCGCCCGACACCTCGGTCAGAACCCCGCGCGCGACCTGACGTGGAAAGGCATGGAGACCTTCGCCGCGAGCCGCGTCGCCGCTGACGACCCACGGCTCGAGGCGGTCTACGCCCACTTCGCCGCCAACCTCCGCGACATCATCGACGCCGCGGCGGGCGGCGGCGCCCGCGTCGTCGTCTCCACCGTCGTCGCCAACCTGCGGGACTGCTCGCCCTTCGTCTCCGTGCACCGCCGCGACCTCGCCGGCGCCGAACTCGCGGCCTGGACGGCGGCGTTCGACGAGGGCCGGCGCGCGTGGTTGACCGGCGACGTCGACCGCGCGGAGGCCGCGCTGCAGCGCGCGCTCGCACTCGATCCGCACTACGCCGACACCGCGTATCTGCTCGGCCGGCTGGCGCTGCAGCGGCGCGAACCGGACGGCGACGCCGCGCGCCGCTTCTTCACCGCCGCACTGGAGGACGACGCCCTGCGCTTCCGCCCGGTGCCGCGGATCAACGCGCTCATTCGCGCCGCGGCGGCCGCGGCCGCTCCCCGCGTCCAGCTGGTCGATGCCGCCCGGCAGCTCGGCTCGGATCCGGATTCCCCGGCGAAATTTCCGGCCGCAGCCTGCTCTTCGAGCACGTCCACCTCAACTGGAACGGCAACTTCGCCCTCGCCCGCCTGCTCGCCACCGCCTGCGCGCCCGACGCCAACGCGTGGCTCGCCGCCGACCAGGTCGCCGCCGCCCTCGGCTACACCGCCCACTGGCGCACCACCGCGGCGGAGAAGATGCTCCTCCTCACCGGCAAGGCGCCTTTCACCGGCCAGCTCGTCTACCGTGAGACGCAGGAGCGTCTCCGCGCCGAGGCGCTGGCGGCGCGCCGTGCCACCTCGCTCACCGACAGCACGGTCGCGCTCGACCGCGCCTTCCGCCTCGACCCGGACAATCCCTACCTCGCGGTCCAGTCCAGCTTCGTCGCCCTCGAGCGCCACGATCTCCCCGGCGCCCTCGCCTGGATCGACCGCGCCATCGCGCTGCAGCCGCCCTCCGCCGTCCTCCTTGCGCAGAAGGCCAATCTGCTCCAGCAGCAGCGCCGCTTCGCCGAGGCCGAGACGCTGCTCCTCGCCGCCGTGCGCGAGGACGCGTTCTACGCCCCGACGTGGCCGCTGCTGCTCCTCGGCTGGACCACGCCGGACGACCTCGCGCGCGGGCGCGCCTTCCTCGAGCGGGAGATCGCCGCGCGTCCCGCCAACGTCCACGCCCGCTCCACCCTCGCGCGGCTTCTCGCCCAGCGCGGCGACACCGTCGCGAGCGAGGCGGCGTGGCGCGACGTGCTGCGCCTCGACCCCTCCAATCCCAACGCCCTCGAGCAGCTCACCCAGCTGCTCGAGCAACGCGGCGACTCCGCCGCCCTGTTCGACCTGCTGCACGAGGGCGCGCGCGCCCAGCCGCGCAATTACGCCAACAACGCCCGTCTCGCCCAGGCCTGCGCGGAGCGGCACGACTACGCCGGCGAGGCCGCCGCCCTGTGCGCGCTGATCGAGAGCGGCCCCGTCGACTCGCCGCTGCACCTGACGGTCGCCCGCCTGCTCGCGCAGCTGGGCCGGCGCGAGGACGCGCTCGTCTACGCGCACTCGGCCGGCGCGCTGGCGGCGGCCGAGGAACTCCGAGGTGCAGCGCGCCGCCGCGGCGCTCCACGCCCAGCTCGCCCAATGACCGCGTCCGCCCGCATCCTCGGCCTGTCGGCGTTCTATCACGACAGTGCGGCGGCCCTGGTGCACGGCGACATCGTCGCCGCGGCCCAGGAGGAGCGCTTCTCCCGCGTGAAGCACGACGAGCGCTTCCCGCGCTCCGCGCTCGACTACTGCCTGCGCGCCGGCGGCCTCGCGGCCCGCGACCTCGACTACGTGGCGTTCTACGAGAAGCCGCTGCTGAAGTTCGACCGCCTGCTCGAAACCTACCTCGCCTACGCCCCGCGCGGGCTCCCGTCGTTCCTCGCCGCCCTGCCGTCGTGGTTGAAGCAGAAGCTCCATCACCCGCGCGAGATCCGCCGCGCGCTGGGCCCGGAGTTTCGCGGCCAGCTCCTCTTCACCCGCCACCACGAGGCGCACGCCGCCAGCGCGTTCTTTCCCAGCCCGTTCGCCGAGGCCGCCGTGCTCACACTCGACGGCGTCGGCGAGTGGGACACCGCGACGATCGGCATCGGGCGCGGCAACCGCCTCGAGCTGCTCCGCACCCTGCACTTTCCGCATTCGCTCGGCCTGCTCTACAGCGCGGTGACGTATTTCACCGGCTTCAAGGTCAACAGCGGCGAATACAAGGTCATGGGCCTCGCCCCCTACGGCGAGCCGCGCTTCGCGGACGTCCTGCTGGAGAAGGTCGTCGACCTGAAGGAGGACGGCTCGTTCGCGCTGAACATGGAGTATTTCAACTATTGCCAGGGCCTCACGATGACGAGCGACGCATTCGCGCGCCTCGTGGGCGGCCCGCGCCGCGCGCCGGAGGCGGTCCTCACGCAGCGCGACATGGACCTCGCCGCCTCGGTGCAGGTCGTGACCGAGGAAATCGTCCTGCGCATGGCGCGGCACGCCCGCGCGCTGACCGGCCAGCGCTACCTCTGCCTCGCCGGCGGCGTCGCGCTGAACTGCGTGGCGAACGGCAAGCTGCTCCGCGCGGGCGTCTTCGACGACCTCTGGATCCAGCCGGCCGCGGGTGACGCCGGCGGCGCGCTCGGCGCGGCGCTGTTCACGCATTACCACCTGCTCGGCAGCGAGCGGCGCCCCGACGGACGCGACTCCATGCGCGGCGCGCTGCTCGGACCGGAGTTTCCGCCCGACGAGATCGGGGCGCTGCTGCGCGCGCGCGGGGTGCCGCACCGGACGCCGGCGGATGAGGCGGAGCTGCTGCAGGAGGTCGCCGACGAGATCGCGCGCGGCGCGGCGGTGGGCTGGTTCCATGGGCGCATGGAATACGGCCCGCGCGCCCTCGGCGCCCGCAGCATCCTGGCCGACCCGCGCGATCCGCAGATGCAGAGCCGGCTCAACCTCCAGATCAAGCAGCGCGAGTCGTTCCGTCCCTTCGCCCCGGCGGTGCGGCGCGAGCGCGTCGCCGACTGCTTCGAGCTCGATCGCGACTCGCCCTACATGCTGCTGGTCGCCTCGGTGCGCCCGGAGCGCCGCACGACGCTGTCCGAGTCGCAACGCGCGCAGATGCGCGACCCGGACCTGCGGCAGCGCGTCGCCGTGCCGCGCTCGGACCTCCCAGCGGTGACGCATGTCGACGGCTCCGCCCGCGTGCAGACGGTCGACGCGGAGCGCCACGGGCGCTTTACCGCCTGTTGGTCGAGTTCGAGCGTCAGACCGGCTGTCCGGTGCTGATCAACACCAGCTTCAACGTCCGCGGCGAGCCGGTCGTCTGCACGCCGGAGGACGCGCTGCGCTGCTTTCGCGCGACGGGCCTCGACCTGCTCGTGCTCGGCGACCACCTCGTCCGCAAGGCCGACCTGCCGGCACTCGCCGACATCGAGCGGCGACGTCACGCCGCCAGCTTCGACCTCGACTGACCCATGAGCCGCTTTCGCGACATTCACTGGCACCCCACCCGCGACGAGCGCCGCAAGTTCGGCCTCCTGCTCGCCAGCGGCGCGCCGCTGTCGGCCGCGGGGTGGTTCGTCCTCGTGCGGCTCGCGAGCGGGGAGTGGATCGGGCTGGTGCCGGTCGCCGTCGCGGCGGCCGGCGCGGGGCTCGGCTTGTTCCTGTGGGCGGTGCCGGCGGCGGCGCGGCCGTTCTACTTGGCGTGGCATTGCCTCGTGGCCTGCATCGACGCCGTCGTGACGACCGGGCTGCTCACGGCG
Source organism: Oleiharenicola sp. Vm1 (assembly GCF_047777955.1). Taxonomy (GTDB): domain Bacteria; phylum Verrucomicrobiota; class Verrucomicrobiia; order Opitutales; family Opitutaceae; genus Didemnitutus. Next base: position 1,427,427 of record NZ_CP180537.1, on the reverse strand, counting down.
ATGTATCTGCTCGTCCTCACACCCGTCGCGCTCGGGCTGCGGCTTGCGGGACGCCGGGCTTTCCGGAAGACTTGGGATCGCGCGGCGAAAAGCTACTGGCGCGACGCCGAGCCCGCGCCCGAACCCAGCCGCTATTTCCGCCAATTCTGACCGTGAACGACGAACGCCCGAAGACCCTCCGCGATGTCGCCGCGCCCGCCGCGCGCGGCGGATTGCTGCGCGAGCTGTGGCTGCTGCTGCGGCACAACAAGAAGTGGTGGATGCTGCCGATCCTCGTGCTGCTGCTCGTGCTCGGCGCGCTGATCATCCTCGGCGGCAGCGCGGCCGCGCCCTTCATCTACCGGATCTTCTGAGCGGAAAAGAAAAGAGCGCGCCTCGCGGCGCGCTCGCAGGGAAAGGACGACCAGTCCGGCGCGTCAGGCGCCGTGGCAGTTCTTGAACTTCTTGCCCGAGCCGCAAGGGCACGGGTCGTTGCGGCCGACCTTCGGCGTCTCGCGGCGGATGGTGATGGCGGGAAGCTTCACCTCCTCCTCGGCCGGCGCGGCGGGGGCCTCGCTCGGACCGGAGCTCGTCACCGTCGTCTGCGTGGCGGCGGTGAGCGCGGTCGGCGCGGCGGCCGGGCCCTGCATGCGGGCGGAGCGCGCGAGGATCGCGAAGAGGTTCTCGAAGGCCTCGCGGTTCGTGGCCGAGCGGAAGAGCGACGTGCAGATCTGCAGGCGCACGTTGTTCATCAGCTCCTCGAAGAAGCGGAACGCCTCGCTCTTGTATTCCGAGAGCGGATCCTTCTGGCCGTAGGAACGCAGGCCGATGGAGCGGCGGAGCTCCTCCATCTCGGTCAGGTGCTCCTGCCAGTGGTGGTCGATGGCGTTTATGACGATGTAGCGCTCGAGCCCGCCCAGCGCCTCGGGATCCTCGACGGACTCCTTGAGGGCGTAGGCCTGCTGGATGCGCTCGACGAGCTCCTTGAGCAGGGACTCGGCGTCGGTCTTGCCCTCGAACTCGGCGATCTTGGCGCTGATGGGGAAATGCGAATTCAGCCAGCCGACGAGGCTCTCGATGTTGGCGGAGGTCGGGCCGCCCTTGTGGCCGAAGCCGGCGGTCTCGAGGCGGACGGCCAACTCCTCCTCGATCATCTCGAAGATGGTGTCCTTGGCGCGCTCGGCGTGGAGGGCGCCGTTGCGAATGCCGTAGATGACCTCGCGCTGCTTGTTGAGGACGTCGTCGTATTGGAGCAGGCGCTTGCGGATGGCGAAGTTCTGCTGCTCGACCTTCTTCTGCGCGGACTCGATGGAGCGGTTGAGCCAGGGGTGCTCGAGCTCCTCGCCCTCCTGCATGGAGCCCTCCATGATCTTCGAGGCCAGGTTGCCCTGGAGGAAGAGGCGCATCAGGTCGTCCTCGAGCGAGAGGAAGAACTTGGTCATGCCCGGGTCGCCTTGGCGCGAGCAGCGGCCGCGGAGCTGGCGGTCGATGCGGCGCGACTCGTGGCGCTCGGTGCCGACGACGAAGAGGCCGCCGAGCTCGCGGACGCCCTCGCCCAGTTTGATGTCGGTGCCGCGGCCCGCCATGTTGGTGGCGATGGTGACGGCGCCGCGCTGGCCGGCGCGGGAAACGATCTCGGCTTCCTGCTGGTGGAACTTGGCGTTCAGCACCGTGTGGATGACGCCGGCGCGCTTGAGCATGCGCGAGAGGACCTCGGACTGCTCGACCGTGACGGTGCCGACGAGCACGGGCTGGCCGCGCTGATTGGCCTCCTGGATCGTCTTCACCACCGCGTTGTATTTGTCGCGGCGCGTCTTGAAGATGGAGTCGTTCTTGTCGACGCGGATGCAGGGCTTGTTGGTCGGGATCTGCGTGACGGCGAGCTTGTAGATCTCGTGGAACTCGGTCGCCTCGGTCTCGGCGGTGCCGGTCATGCCCGCGAGCTTCTCATACATGCGGAAGTAATTCTGGATCGTGACCGTGGCGTAGGTGCGCGTCTCGCGCTCGATCGTGACGCCTTCCTTGGCCTCGACCGCCTGGTGCAGGCCGTCGGACCAGCGGCGGCCCGGCATGACGCGACCGGTGTTCTCGTCGACGATCAGGACCTTGCCGTCCTGAATGACGTATTCGACGTCGCGCTCGTAGAGCGAGTAGGCGCGGAGGAGCTGGGAGATGGCGTGGATGTCCTCGGAAACGACTTCGTAGCGCGACTGCAGCTCGCGCTTGGCGGCTTCCTTCTCCTCGGGCGATTTGGCCGCTTCCTTTTCGATCTCGCTGAAATGCGTGGCGAGGTCCGGCAGCACGAAGGCGTCGGGATCGTCGGGGCGGAGCTTGCGGCGGCCGATCTCGGTCAGGTCGGCCTGGTGATTCTTCTCGTCGATGACGTAGAGCAGCTCCTCCTTGAGCTTGTAGAGCTCCTCCTTCTGGAAATCGGAGTGCATCTCGACGTCGGTCTTGTCGAGGAGCTTGCGCCACTCCGGGTTCTCCATGAGGCGCAGCAGCTGCTTGTTCTTCGGCATGCCGAGCTTGACCTGGAGCATCTTGAGCGCGGCGGCCTGGCGGTCGTCGTTGGTCGCGTCCTTCTTCTCGAGCAGGTCGGTCGCCTCCTTGACGAAGCGGTTGACCATGCGGAGCTGGTCGTTGACCAGCGTGGCCACGGGCGGCTTGAGGCGCGTGAACGGCTGCTCGCGCTCGATCGGGGCCGGGCCGGAGATGATCAGCGGCGTGCGCGCCTCGTCGACGAGGATCGAGTCGATTTCGTCGACGATGCAATACCAGTGGTCGCGCTGCACCTGGTCGTCCTTGCGCGTGGCCATGCCGTTGTCGCGCAGGTAGTCGAAGCCGAACTCCGACGCGGTGCCGTAGGTGATGTCGCGCTGATACATCTCGCGCCGCAGGTCCGACGGCATCTGCTGCTGGATGCAGCCGACGGTGAGGCCGAGGAAATTGTAGAGGTGCCCCATCCACTCGGAGTCGCGGCGGGCGAGGTAGTCGTTGACCGTGACGAGCTGGGCGTTCTTGCCCACGAGGGCGTTCAGGTAGAGCGGCAGCGTGGCGACGAGGGTCTTGCCTTCGCCGGTGGCCATTTCCGCAATGCGGCCCTCGTGCAGCGTGATGCCGCCGATCAGCTGCACGTCGAAGTGCACCATGTCCCACGTCAGCTCGTGGTCGCACACGATGACCTTCTGGCCGCAGAGGCGGCGGGCGGCGTTCTTCACCGCGGCGAAAGCTTCGGGCAAAATCTGGTCGAGCGTCTCGCCGTTCTTCAGGCGGCCGCGGAACTCGTCGGTCTTGGCGCGGAGCTGCTCGTCGGTCAGCGACTGGTAGCCCTTTTCAATCTCGTTGATGCGCGCGACGATGGGGCGGCACTTCTCCACGTATTTGCGGTGGTGGCGGCCGGCGAAACTTTTGAAGAGGAATTCGAACATGAAAGGCGAAAACGATTAGCGCGCCGGACTGACAGCGCAACTGGCAAATGGTCCGGCCGCGGTGGAGGGCAAGTGCCTCGATTCCAATGCTGTTGGGCCAGCGGATCGCCCCGGCCGGTTGCCGGGCGTTCCCGTCCGCAGCCGCGATCGCGCCCTCCCCGCCAGCGCCGGATTGGTCGCTGAAGCCTTGTTCCCGGCCGGAGAGCCCCCTAACAACCCGCATGCCCCCGACCCCGGCGACCCCCTCCGCAAGCGAAACGGGCCCCGCGCGGCTCGTGTCGATCGATCTCCTGCGCGGGCTGGTGATGATCGTCATGGCCTTGGACCACGTCCGCGACTTCACGCACTTCGGCGCCCTGCACGGATTCGACCCCACCGACCTCGGGAAGACCACGCCGGCGCTTTTCCTCACCCGCTGGATCACCCACTTCTGCGCGCCGACCTTCTCGTTTCTCGCCGGCACGTCGATCTTCCTCGCCGCGCGCCGGCGCGCGACGCCTGCCGCGATGGCGGGGCATCTCGTCGTCCGCGGCGGATGGCTCATCCTCATCGAGCTCACGCTGAGCTTCTGGATCATCACCTTCACGCTGCCGACGCAGCTGAATCTCGCCATCGTGTTCTGGCAACTCGGCTGGTCGATGATCGCGATGGCGGCGCTGATCCACTTGCCGGTGCGCGCCGTCGGCGCGCTCGGCATCGCTCTCGTCGCATTGCACAACCTCGCCGATCGCGTCGCCCCGGAAAGCTGGGGCGCCCTGGCGTGGCTGTGGCGTTTCCTCCACGTGCCGGGGCCGATCCCGATCGGCGGAGACTACCTCCTGATCATCGGCTACCCGCTGCTGCCGTGGCTCGGCATCATGGCGACCGGTTACGCGTTCGGCGCGTTCTTCACCGCGCAGAAGCCCGCCCGCCCCCACCGCCTCGTCTGGCTCGGCGCGGGGCTGACCGCGCTTTTCCTCGTGCTCCGCGGCCTCAATGCCTACGGCGATCCGCGGGCGTGGTCGCACCAGGCGACCGCCACCGGCACGCTGCTCTCTTTCCTGAACGTCACGAAGACGCCGCCCTCGCTCGACTTCGCGCTGATGACGCTCGGACCCGCGATCGCGCTGCTCGGGCTGCTCCCGGAACGCGCGCCGGCGTGGGCCCGCCCGGTGGCGGTGATTGGGAGCGTGCCGTTCCTCTACTTCCTGCTCCACATGCTGGTCGCGCATGCCACGGGCGCGGCGATCAACGGTTGGCTCTGGTCGCGTCCCGACCTCGGCAGCCTGGGCGCGCCGCCTCCGCCGCCCGGAGCCGGCCTCGGGCTCGGCGCCGTCTACGCGGTCTGGATCGCGGTGGTGCTCGCGGTCTATCCGGCGTGCCGCTGGTTCTCGCGGCTGAAGGCCAGCCGGCGCTCGCGCTGGCTCAGCTATCTCTGAGCGCGCAGCGCTATTTTCCCTCGGACCGCGGCAACAGCGAGCGCTTCAAACTCGCCTCCGCCTCCCGGTGCAGTTCTTCGACCGCGGCCATTTGCGCCGGCGTGAGCACCGAGCGGTAAAACGCGACCCTCGCTTCGTCCACCGGGATCGTGCCGGTCCGGCGGGCCTCGCGATAGATCTGCGCCTGCTTTTGAAAGAACGCCCGGCTGCCGTAGTCCTGCGCCGCCTCGTAGGCGTCCAAGCGCGCCTTTTGCTCCGCGGACAACGGCTCCTCCGAATAGCTCAACCGACGCTCGAGCGGCTGCGTCGCGTATTGACGCTGCGCCGCGGATCCCTCGGTCTCGTCTTTGTAGCGCGCGTAGCCTTCTTCGCCCAGCAGGGTCTTGAGCTGCGCCTGGGTCTCCTGCGCGAGCTGCTTCCGCATTTGCTGAATCTCTTTCGAGTTCGACGGCTGCAGCGGATTGCTGCCGGCGAGATTGTGCAAATCCATCAAGGACGCCTGCTCCTCCGCGAGCAAGTCGATGGCCTTTTCCATCACGTCGTCCGGCAATCCCAGTTTGCGCAATGCGCCGCCCTGATACGATTTCAGCGATAAGCGCACGCTCTGCGCGTAGAGCGCGTTGTATTCGGGGTCGCTCATCAGCTCCGGAAAATACGCACCACCGCCCGTCACCGTGGGCGGCGGCGGAGGGCGGACGACCGGCGCGCGACCGGCGTGCTCCGCCTTGAGCCGCGCAACGTAAGAACCGATGTTGGCGCGAGCGCGGTCGGCCGCGCTCTGGGTGGCAAGCATCACCCGCTTCCGTTCCGCCAGGTCACCCTGCACTTCCACGACCCGGCGCTGGAAAGACGCGTGCTCCTTGACCAAAGCGCGATCCGACTGCGCGAAATTCTCCCTCTCGCTCACCAGCGCGCGCATCTCGGCGCGCAGGCTCACCCACGTCAACGCGAGCACCAAGCCCGCGATCAGGCCGCAGCCGATGATCATCAGCCGCGTTTTCATGGCAGGCGAATCTCCGTCGGAGGACTGGCCGCGGCCGGCACGCCGTAGTCGCGCGCCGAGTTTTTCCCCAGCTTCAACTTGCCCGCGTAGGCCGCCGCGCGCTCGATCTCGATCATGCGCGACCGCACGCGAGCGCTTTCCTGCTCGGCCAGCAGTTCGCGATATTGCGCGTCCGTCAGGATTGCCTTCGCCCCGTCGATGAACGCCTGGGGGTAAGGCAGCACCGTGTTCTGCGCGTAGGCCTGCTCCGCCGAGGCGCGGCCTGTGCGCTCCCACAACTCAGCCATCTTTTTCGCCCGGTCCCAATCCGCCGGGTCCTCCTTGTCGTCCGGCGACCATCGCGGGCGCATCGCAAAACTCCCCCACGGCTCCAGGTAGTCGCTGAACTGCTGCGCCTTTTCTGCGCCGAGCAAACCCGCAATCCGCAAATCGGTCGCCCGCGCCGCCTCGCGCTCGAAGGCCTCTTTTTCGGCGAGTGTCGCGAACTGCAGGCCCTCCTCCTCCGCGAGCTTGTTGGCGTCGTAGATCGCCTGTGCGCGTTCGACGAGCAGGGTTTTGAAGGCGTCGACCTGTTGTGCCGACAGTTTCAGCCGGCGAAAGAGCGGCGCATAGGAATCCATCTCGCCCTTGCGGATGATCAAATCGAGGCGCTTGCGCTCGATCTCGTTCGGGTTCGGCACGGGCAACTCGGCGAGGGCCGGCAGCGCGGCGAGATCGGCCTGGAGCCGCTGCGCCTGCGCGGCGGCACGGGACACTTCCTGTTCCAGCCGGGCGTGCTGTTCGCGAGCGTTCGCGAGGGTGTCGCGCGCCACGACGAGGGTTTGCCGCTCCTGCAAGCACAACACCGCGAGCGTCACCACGCCCGCGCCGACCAGCGCCACCGCGACTTTGCTCATAAAGATGGCCGCGCCGCCCGCCGTCGCCGCCACCGCGGCGGCGCCCGCGGCCGTCGCGGCCGGGGTCACGCTGGCGGCGAGTCCCGTCGGCGCCGCGGCCACGGCGTGCTTCGCCATCGCCGCGCCCAGCGCCACCGTGCCGCCGGCGAGGCCCTTGCGGCGGAGGATGCCGTGCAGCTTGTCGAGCGCGCGGTCCACGCGCATGCGGGCGGCATTCTCGCCGGTGCCGAGCTGGCGGCCGACCTCGGCGAAGCTGCAGTTGCTGAAAAAGCGCAGGAGCACGGCCTCGCGATCGGCGGCGCGCAGCTCGTCGAGCGCCTCGTCGAGCAGCGGGCGCAGCTCCTCCCACTCCACCGGCGGCGGCGCGTCGTCGCCCGTCGGCCACTCCGCCGCGGCGGCACGCTCGCGCGTCGCGCGACGCTGCTCGGCGCGGCGCAGGTTGGCCGCCGCCCAGCGGGTGCTCTGGTGCAGCCAGCCGGTGAGCAGCGGGTGGCGCGCGAGCGCGGCGGCCTTGCGGGCGAGATCGATGAAGACCATCTGCGTCACCTCGGCCGCGCGGTGCGGATCGCCGCCGACGCGGCGCAGGGCGGCCGAGTAGACGAGATCGATGTGCCGCTCGACGAGCCGGGCGAAGGCCCGGTCGGAGTGGGTCGTCGCGTAATCGCGCAGGAGTTCGGCATCGTCATCCATCGGCGGGTTCATGGGCTTACAGCCGCTGGCGCGAGAACCGCACAAAAAAACGCCGGCGGCAAGAAGCCGGCCGGCGCAGGAATAATCGGGAACGGGCGCTCAGACCTTGGTCTTGAAGTAGGCGATGGTCTTCTGCAGGCCCTCGGCGAGCGGGATGGTGGGCTCCCACTTGAGGTGCTTCTTCGCCAGCGTGATGTCCGGGCGGCGCTGCTTCGGGTCGTCGGCCGGGAGCGGCTTGTGAACGATCTTGGACTTGCTCTTCGTGAGCTGCAGCACCTGCTCGGCCAGCTCGAGCATGGTGAATTCGCCCGGGTTGCCGATGTTCACCGGGCCGACGGTCTCGGTCTGGTTCATCAGGCGCACGAAGCCCTCGATCAGGTCGTCGACGTAGCAGAAGGAGCGCGTCTGTTTGCCGTCGCCGTAAATGGTGAGGTCCTCGCCTTTCAGCGCCTGGACGATGAAGTTCGAGACGACGCGGCCGTCGTTCGGGTGCATGCGCGGGCCGTAGGTGTTGAAGATGCGGACGATGCGGATATCGACCTTGTTCTCGCGGTGGTAGTCGAAGAACAGCGTCTCGGCGACGCGCTTGCCCTCGTCGTAACAGGAGCGGCGGCCGATGGGGTTGACGTTGCCCCAGTAGCTCTCGGGCTGCGGGTGGACGCTCGGGTCGCCGTAGACCTCGGAGGTGCTGGCCTGGAAGGCGCGGGCCTTGACGCGCTTGGCCAGGCCGAGGCAGTTGATCGCGCCCATCACGGAGGTCTTCGTCGTCTTGATGGGATTGTATTGGTAGTGCGGCGGCGAAGCCGGGCAGGCGAGGTTGTAGATCTGGTCGACCTCGAACTTGAACGGGTCGATCACGTCGTGGCGGACGAGTTCGAAGGCCGGGTTGCCGAGATGGTGGGCGATGTTGGCCTTCGCGCCGGTGAAGAAGTTGTCGAGGCAGATGACCTCATGGCCGTCCTTGAGGAGACGGTCGCAGAGGTGGGAACCGAGGAAACCGGCGCCGCCGGTGACGAGGATGCGCATGGAGAAAGTGAAAAGAGTGCCGGAGTTAAGCGAGCGCGCCCATGGGATTCAATCCGCATTCCACCCCAAAGGCGTTGCCTGGGCTCTCTGCGTTTGGTAAATCCATCTCGTCCCCCGTGCGCATGAACCCTTCGGCGAACCTTCTCACCGTCTCGGGAATCCTGCTGGGTTTCCTGTTTGCTGGCTTCTGGTGGATCCTCAACCGCGAAGTGAAATTCAAACCCGAGGAACGACACTTCAAACTCTGCTATTGGCTCATTTTCGCGTCGATGGCCGCGCTCGCCCTGTTCGGCGTGCTCCTGCCGCTCCATCGGCTGATAGGCGCCGGTCGCTGGGACCGGATGTGCGGCGCGGGTGTGGCCGCGGCCATCGTCCTGGCGTTCGGCTACATGTTCGGCGAGCTCGGGCACTACGGCGTGTTCGTCCGCCCGCACTACATCACGCGCGCCGAGAAGACGGTCGTGATCGCAGCGGCCCTCGCGGCCGTGGCCGCGGCGATCGCGTTCGCGTGCCTGCGATAGCCGGCGGGCGCGGGACCGATCACACGCCCGCCGCCTCGCCCGCCTCGTAGCGCTCGATCCATGCGCGGCTCCAGCTGGCAAAGTCGCCGGCTTCGATGTGGGCGCGCGCCTGCGCGACGAGATCGAGGTAGAAATGCAGGTTGTGCAGCGAGAGCAGCGTGCTGGCGAGGATCTCGTTGGCCATGACGAGGTGGCGCAGATACGCGCGCGAAAAGTGGCGGCAGGTGTAGTTGTCCAAACCCTCGACCAGCGGCGCGCGGTCGGTGCGGTAGCGCTCGTTGCGGACGTTGATCAGGCCGTCGGGCGTGAAGGCCGCGCCATTGCGCGCCACGCGCGTCGGGTGCACGCAGTCGAACATGTCCACGCCGAGCGCGATCATCTTCAGGATCTGCGGCGGCGTCCCGAGCCCCATGGTGTAGCGCGGCTTGTCGGCCGGCAGGAACGGCGTCGTGGCGCCGACCTGCTTCAGCATCTCCGGCTCGGGCTCGCCCACGCTCACGCCGCCGACAGCGTAGCCGGGCAGGTCGAGCGCGGCGAGCGACTCGGCAGCCTCGCGGCGCAGGTCGTCGAAGGTCGAGCCCTGCGCGATGGCGAAGACGTGGTGCCCCGCGGCGAGGAAGCCGTTGTCGGTGGCGATCTGCCGGCACTCCTTCGCCCAGCGCAGGCTGCGATCGACGGCGCGCTGGCACTCGTCGCGCGTGCACGGCCACGGCGGGCACTCGTCGATCACCATCGCGATGTCGGAGCCGAGGTCCGACTGAATCTGCATCACCTCGCGCGGCCCGAGGAAGTGCTTCGCACCGTCGATGTGCGACGAGAACGCGATGCCGTCCTCCCGGATGTCGCGGAGCTTCGCCAACGAAAACGCCTGGAACCCGCCGCTGTCCGTCAGGATCGGACCGTTCCAGCCCATGAACGCGTGCAGCCCGCCGAGCTCGCGAATCAGCTCCGAGCCGGGGCGCAGGCTGAGGTGATAGGTGTTGCCGAGGATGATCTGGGCGCCGATCTCGTGCAGTTGCGCCGGCGTGAGCGCCTTCACCGTGCCCTGGGTGCCGACCGGCATGAAGATCGGCGTCTCGATCATGCCGTGGCGCGTCCGCAAACGCCCGCGGCGCGCGGCTGTGCCGGTGTCGGTTTTCAGGAGGTCGAAGTGGGCGGGCATGCGGGCGCGAACTTCGCGAAGCCCCCGGCGAACGCAACCGGTTTTAGGGCGCGGCCGGCCCGTCCGGCGGCCGCCACCGCCGCAGGCCGCGCTCGTCCGGCGCCGCGGGCAGGCGGCGCCGCAGTTCCATCCAGCGCGGGCCGGCGAAGCGCGGCTGCGTCAGCAGCGCGCGCAGCGGTTCCACCACAAAGGTCCGCTCCCACAGCCGCGGGTGCGGCAGCTCGATCTCCGGCGTGGTGCGCGTCTCGCCCTCGTAGGCGAGCAGGTCGAGGTCGATCGTCCGCGGTCCCCAGCGCACCCGCCGCTCGCGGCCCAGCGCCAGCTCGATCGCCTGCAGGCGGCGCAACAGCTCCTCCGGCGACAGGGTGGTCTCGAGCCCGGCGACCAGGTTGAGGAAAAGCGGCTGCTCGAGGACGCCCACCGGCTCGGATTCGAACACCGGGGACAGCGCCACCGCTCCCACGCCGGCCGTGCGGCGCAACCGCTCCAGCGCGGCAACGATCGTGCCCCAGCGGTCGCCGAGGTTGGCGCCGACGCCCACAAAGGCCTGCCGCGCGACGTCCATCGCTCAGCGCCGCGCGCGTTCCCGCCGGATGCGCACCTGCACGCCGGCGAACTTGAACGTCACCGGCGGGGTGGGTTTCACGACTTCGACGACGACGGCCCGCGCGGCCTTGAAGCGCGCGAGCAGGCGGGCCGCGATGTCCTCGGCCAGCGCCTCGATCAGGTAGCGGTGGGCGCCCTCGACGATCTCCCCCACCACCGCCTGCACCGCACAGTAGTCGATCGCGTGGGCCAGCTCGTCGCTCCGCCCGGCCCGGCGCAGGTCGGTCTCGATCTCCACGCTGACGCGGAATTCCTGGCGGCGGGTCCGCTCCTCCGGCAGGACGCCGTGGCAGGCGTGGAAGGTCAGGTCGGTGAGGATGAGTCGGTCGGGAGATTTCATGAGCGAAATTCGAGCCCCTGGCGGATCGCGTCGGCCATGCGCACGTAGCGCCGCATCGCGGCGACGTCGTGCACGCGGACCATCGCGCACCCCTGCTGGATGCCCCACACGAGCGTCGCGCCCGTGCCGTCCCGCCGATCATCCACAGCCGCGTTGAGCACGGCGCCGATCGTGGACTTGCGCGACGTGCCGAGCAGCACCGGGCAGCCCAGCGCGACGATGCGGCCGAGATCGCGCAGCACGGCGAGATTCTGCGGCACGTCCTTCGCAAAACCGAAACCCGGATCGAGCCAGATCTGCGCACGCGGCACCCCCGCGGCCGCAGCCAGGGCGAGGCTGAGCCGGAGATCGAGCCGGAGGTCCGCCCAGAAGTCGCCATAGGCGCGATCGGTCCGGTTGTGCATGAGGATCGCCGGGCAGCGCAGCGCCGCGACCGCCGCCGCCATCGGCGTGGGCGCCAGCGCGGGATCGCCGCCCTGGCGCAGCACCGCCAGCCCGCGCGCGCGGGCGCCGGCCTCGAGACCGTGGGTGAATCCCCAGACGTCGTTGACGATGTCGGCCCCGGCGCGGATCGCCGCGGTGGCGACCTCGGCCTTGGAGGTGTCGATCGAAAGCGGGATGGCCGGGAAGGCCGCGCGCACCGCGGCGACCGCCGGAAGGACGCGCGCCAGTTCCTCCTCCACCGGGACGCTCACCGCGCCCGGACGGGTCGACTCGCCGCCGATGTCCAGCACATCGGCGCCCTCGGCGATCATCCGCGCCGCGCGTTCCACCACCGCCCCGGTCGTCGACAGCTGATTGCCGTCGGAGAACGAGTCGGGCGTCACGTTCAGGATGCCCATGATCAGCGTCCGTCCGCCGGGCGCCGGCAAGGCTCGGCCATGCGGGCTGTGCCAGGCGGGAAGCGGCGCGGTGGAGGGCTCGGACATGGAGCGGCCATCCTCCGTCCGTATGCCGGGACACGCAAGCCCCGGCACTTGACCGCCCGCGCGGCAACCCAATAGTGCGCCCGTGCTGCTCGTCATCGACAATTACGACTCGTTCACGTTCAACCTGGTCCAATATTTCGGCCAACTGGGCGTGAGCATGCGCATCTTCCGCAACGACGAGATCACCCCCGAGCAGGCCGCGGCGCTGAATCCCGACCGCGTGCTCATCTCGCCCGGCCCCTGCACGCCGACCGAGGCCGGCATCAGCCTCGACATGTTCCGCGTCTTCGGCGGCCGGAAGCCCATTTTCGGCGTCTGCCTCGGCCACCAGGCCATGGGCCAATACTTCGGCGGCAAGGTCATCCGCGCCGGCCGGCTTATGCACGGCAAAATGTCCCCGATCCTGCACAAGAACACCGACATCTTCGGCGGACTACCCTCGCCTTTCCAGGCCACCCGCTACCACTCGCTGCTCGTCGAGCGCGCCAGCTTGCCCGACTGCCTCGAGATCACGGCCGAAACCGCCGAGGGAGAAATCATGGGACTGCGCCACAAACAAATGCCGATCTGGGGTGTCCAATTCCACCCCGAATCCATCGCCACCCAGCACGGCATGAAGATGCTCCAGAATTTTCTCTCCCTGAACTGATGCGCTGCCCGAAGTGCACCTCCATCGAGGATAAGGTCATCGACTCGCGCATCGCGCGCGACGGCAACACCATCCGCCGCCGCCGCGAGTGCCTCGAGTGCGGTCACCGCTTCACCACCAACGAGTCGCTCGTGCGCGACAGCCTCATCGTCGTCAAGCGCGACGGCCGCACCGAGCCGTTCATGCGCGACAAGCTCGTCGCCGCCGTCCGCGCCGCCTGCCACAAGCGTCCGATCGACGGCGAGCAGATCTACATGCTCGTCGAGGACGTGATCGACGCGGTCGAGGCCGGCTTCGAGAGCCAGGTGCCGACCAAGGCCATCGGCGAACAGGTCATGCTGCGCCTGCGCAAGCTCGACCAGGTCGCCTACGTGCGCTTCGCGAGCGTCTACAAGGAATTCCGCGACGTCGGCGAGTTCGTCGACGAGATCACGAGCCTTGCGCCGTTCCCGGAAGGGACTACACCGAAGCCGAAGAAATGACGCGTCCTGCCCAACTGCGCCGCCTGCACTTTCTCAACGCGCTCTTCGCGCCGCTCACCGGGCACGACCTCTACCTCGCCCAGCAGATCGACGCCGCCATCGTCACCAGCCTCGACGCCGAGCGCGCCCGCGCCGGCGCCGCCGAGGAGATCACGCCGAACGACCCGGCCTTCGTCAACGCGGCCGCGCAGCTCTTCGCCCGCCTCTGCCAGACCCGCGAATCGCACGGCTTCTTCCACTGGGACGCGGCCGCCGAGGCCAACGCCGCCTCGCCGCTCTTCGCCCGCGCCCACCTCATGGCCGGCCTGAAGCAGCTCGCCACCTGCCGCGAGGCCACCGTGCTCGTGACCAATCTCCGCCCGGCCCTCTGCCCCGCCGCCCGCCGCGGCGCCGCCCGCCGCCAGCGCGAATACGACGAGACGCTCGACCTCCTCCGGCACCTCACCGCCGCCCGCACCCGCCGCGGCGCGAACGTGAACCTGCTGTTTCTTTAAACGCGAAGGCGCGGAGAAGCGGCAACGGCATTCTTGGCGTCTTCGCGCCTTTGCGCTTAATCCGACCCATGCCCAAGACGATCTTCCAAAAAATCATCGACCGCGAGATCCCGGCCAAGCTCGCCCACGAGGACGAGCACTGCATCGCCATCCACGACATCAACCCGCAGGCGCCGGTGCACGTGCTCGTCATCCCGAAGCGTCACATCGCCCGCGTCGCCGAGGCCCAGGCGTCGGATCAGGCTGTCCTCGGCCACCTCCTGCTCAGCGCCGCGACCGTGGCCAGGAAGCTCGGCCTCGAGGCGAACGGCTTCCGCATCGTGATCAACAACGGCCGTGACGGCGGCGAGACCGTCCCGCACCTGCACGTCCACCTCCTCGGCGGCCGCCCGCTCGCCTGGCCCCCGGGTTGAGTGTCATCTCCCGGCACCGCGGAACCGCGCTGCCGCAGCGTCGTCTTAGAGGCGGGAAGCCCGGCCCGCACATCCCGAGTGAGCCGGTCGCTTCCGGTGCCGCTGCATGAAACCCGCCCCCTCGCCCTCCTTGCCCTCGCCGCCGGTCTGGCTGGCATCCTCGACCTTCCCGCGCAACCGGCCCGCGACGGCGGACGCGCGTCCCATGGCGAGCGCGCCTCCCGCCGGGCCGCAGGGTCCGACTCGGAGCCGGAAACGGCACCGGCCGGCCCGGCCGCCGACCCGGTCTTCGCGCCCACGCTCGAGCTCGTGGCCAAGTTCGACCGCGACGGCGACGGCCGACTCGATTCGGCCGAACGCGCCGCCGCGCGCGACCACCTCGCCGCATCGACCCCGCCGGCCTCCCCGGCGGCGCCGCGGCACACCGCCACCGCTCCCATCGCTCCCGCCCGCGTGCTCGAGCCGGTGCGCGCCGGCGAAAAAGCCGACCCCGCCCGCGCCCGCTCCTTTCCCGACCGTCCGCTCTACGACCCGACAACGTTGCGCACGATCACGCTGCAATTCGAGGACGCCGACTGGGAACGCCAGCTCGCGCTCTTCGCTCCCACCGACGTCTGGGTTCCCGCCACGCTGACGGTCGACGGCCGGACCTACGCCGGCGTCGGAGTCCGCTTCGCCCCCTGCCCACCGGCGCGACGCGCGAGCCAGGCTATCACCGCAGCCTCGACGTCCGGCTGGATTTCACCGACCCCGGCCAGCGCATCGCCGGCGAACGCACGCTGCACCTCGTGGACGCCCACGACGACCCCACCAACCTGCGCACCGCGCTCTATTTCGAGGCGGCCCGCGACGGCGGTCCCGCGCCGCGCACCGCTTTCGTCACCCTGGCGATCAACGGCGAGAACTGGGGCGTCTACACCAACGTCCAGCCCTTCGACGACGCGCTCCTGCGCGAGAACTTCGGCACCGCCGCCGGCGCGCGCTGGATCGTGCCCGCCGGCGGCGGCCTCACCTACCTCGGCGACGACCCGCAGCCCTACCGCGCGATCTACCGCTTGCAGACGCCCGAGTCGCCCGAGGCCTGGCGCGCGCTCATCGCGCTGTGCAAGACCATCGCCGAAACTCCGCCCGAATACCTCAACAAGAAGCTCCCCCGATCCTCGACGTGAACGGCACGCTGCGTTTCCTCGCCCTCGAGAACGCGCTGCTGAACCAGGGCGGCTATCGCGCCACGGGCGGCGGCTACGGCCTTTACCTCGATCCGTCCGGTCGCTTCCACCTCGTGCCGCTGGCGGGCGCGGCGAGCTTCCGCCTCGTCGAGACCCAGGTCGTCGCCACCGGCTTCCGCCGCCGGCCGGGCGCCGGCGAGTCGCGCGACCGGCCGCGCCCCGCCGCCGGCAGTCCGGGCGCGACGGCCAACGTCGCCGCGAAGACATCCGGGCCACCGGCGCGCCAAACCCCGTCCGCCGCGCCGCGACCGGCGAGCACGGACCTGGCGATGATGCTCAGCTACAGCCTCGTCCTGAAGGCCGACCGCGACGACGACCAGTCGGTCACACGCGACGAGTGGCTCGATTTCGCGCGCGGCTGGTTCACGGTCATGGACGAGAACTACGCCGGCCAGGTCACCCGCGCGCAGTTCATCGAGAAGTTCCGCTGGTTCGTCACGCCGCCCTCGATGCGCGACGGCAAGAGCCGGCAGACCTACGGCAAGGACGACCCGGCGGAGATCATCGGCGACGAATTTTTCGCCGAGATGGACCAGGATCGCGACGGCAACGTCGCCCGCGAGGAGTTCGCCGGAGCCTTCGCACGCTGGTTCGACCGCTGGGGCGACGCCCGGACCCATCGGCTGGCGCAGGGACAGATCCAGGCCGGCCTGGAAAAGCTGATTGCCGATCACGTCTTCACCGCCGACCCGGTCGAGATCGCCAAGCGGGACAAGTTCATCGTCAACGACGACCCGCGCGATGCGGGCCGCTCCGGCGACGAAGCGGGGCGCGACGAGCGGGGAGGCGGCCGCGGCGCGGGCGGCGGCAGCGGCCTCAGCGTCGGCCTGCCCATTCCCGGACTCCGCCTCGGCACCGACAGCTTTCGCCGCCGCAGCGAGGGCGGCAGCGGCGGCGGCCGCACGCTCGTGACCCAGCGCGAGCAACTCGAGGTGCTCGCCGGCATGGACGACCCGCGCCGGGCGCTGTTGAACAAACTCTTCGACGCTCCCGGGCTGCGCTGGCGCTACCTCGGCTATCTGCACGACGTCGCGCAGCGCTGGCTGGCCTGGGACCGGGTGGGCGAGATCGCGAAACGCTACCAGGCCCTGCTCGCCGACGAAGTCAGGCGCGACACCCACAAGCCGGACAGCTACGAGCACTTCGTGCAGCACATCGACCAGGACGAGACGGACGCCGACAACGACGAGCCGAGCCTGAAGAAGATCGTCACCGACCGGCAGCGCTACGTGCTCGACGACGAGGCCGTGCAAAGGCACGCCGACGGCAAATAGGCCTCCGCCGCTGAAAAAAAGGCGCGCCCGATGGCGCGCCTGGGGGCTGCGGGAGCTGAATCAACCGCTCACTTCAGGTATTTCGCCAGCCAGCCGCGCACCTCGCCATACCAGTAGCGGCTGTCCTCGCCGCGCAGGATCCAGTGGCCGGCCTCGGGGAAGACGAGCAGCTTGCTCGGGACGTTGAGGCGCTGGTTGAGCGCGAACCACATGTAGGCGTTGTTCATCGGCACGCGGAAATCGAGTTCGCCGACGGTGATGAGGATCGGCGTCTTGAAGCCGGTGCCCTTCTCGTGGTTGCCCGCCTGCAGCACGGGGCTCTGGTCGCGCCAGACCTTGCTGTCGCCCCAGATCGGGCCGCCGCTGTTGACCTCGCGGCCCCAGATGCTGTCGCTCGTGCCCCACTGCATGATGAGGTCGGCCTCGCCGGCGTGGGAGATGATGCACTTGTAGCGCGTGGTCGTCGCCTGCAGCCAGTTGGCGAGGTGGCCGCCGTAGCTGGCGCCGCCCGCGGCCAGGCGCGTGCCGTCGATGAAGGGGAAACGCTTCACCGCCTCGTCGGCGGCTTCGTTGACGTGGTTGCCCGGGCCGCGCAGCGGATCGAGCTGGATCGCGCGCGCGAACGCCTCGCCGTAGCCGGTCGAGCCCTTGTAGTCGGTGAGCAGGATGACGTATTCCGTGCCGGCGAGCAGGTGGTAGTTCCAGCGCAGCACGAAGGTGTCGTGCCACATGTTCGCGGCGCCGCCGTGGATGACGACGAAGAGCGGATACTTCTTCGCCGGATCGAAGCCGGCCGGCCGCACGATCATGTTGTGCACCGTCAGGCCGTCGCTGGCCTTGAAGTCGAAGTGCTCCACCGCGGGCAGGTCGAGCGCGGCGGCCTTGTCGACGTTGAACGCCGTCAGGCGCTTCGGCGCGCCGTTGAAGGCGTAGATTTCCGCCGGGTTCGCCACGCTGTCCCAGGTGCCGACGAGCGCCCGGCCGCCGGCGTTGAGGCCGCCGGTCGTGCCGTAGCTCATCGACGGCTCGTCGCGCACGTCGCCGCCGGCGTAGCTGACGGAGTGCAGCTGCTCGATGCCGGCGTGCTCGAAGGTGAAGTAGACGCGGTCCGTGCCTTCCGGCAGCGCGTAGCGACCCACGGCGCGATCGAGGTTCGCGGTGAGGATGTTTTTCTTCGCGGCGTCGAACGGCCACGGGAAGCTGGCGAGGCGGCTGAGGTCATAGACCTTGTCGATCGTGTTCGGGTCGGTGAGGCAGAAGAGTGTCTTGCCGTCGGGCGAAAACTGGAGGTTGCCGTAGCTGCACTTGTCGTTCGTCAGGCGCGTCGGCTCGCCGCCGGCCACGGCGACGAAATAAAGCTGGGTGTAGACCGGCTCGCGCGCCGCGGCGTCGCGGTTCGTCGCGACGCTGAGCACCGCGCCGCTGCCGTCGGGCGCCCACTCGGCTTCGAGGTTCTGGCCGTCGTCGCCCTGGCCGCCGCCGAAGCCGGGCAGCTCCGCGAGCTTCGTGCCGGCGAGCAGGTCGCGCGCCTTCGCGCCGGCCCTGGCGTCCATGACGAAGAGGTGCGCCTTCTTGTCGTCGAGCCACGTCATCCAGAAGCGCGGGGGAAACTGCTCGTAGGCGCGGGCGTTGTATTTGCGGTCCTTGCGCTCCTTCGCCGCCTTCTTGATCGCGTCCTCGTCGTTGGCGCCGGGGAATACCTCGCTGACGAACAGCAGCTGTTTGCCGTCGGGGCTGAACTTCGGCGAGCGGGCGCCGAGCGTGAGGCTGGTGAGGCGCTCGGCCTCGCCGCCGTCCTTGAGGTTGAGGCGATAGATCTGCGAGGCCTCGTCGCCCTCGCGGCGCGTGGTGAAGACGATGCTCGCGGAGTCGGGCGACCAGCTCACGCCGCCCTCGGGCGCCTTGGTGTGGGTGAGGCGGCGCGCGGGCGTGTCGTCCGCCAGGGATTTCAGCCAGAGATCGGTGGACTGCTCCTTGGCGTCGTAAGCCGGCTCGGTGACGGAGAAGACGATCCACTTTCCGTCGGGGCTGGCGACCGGTCCGCCGAGGCGCTTCATCAACCACACGTCCTCGTGGGTGATGGGGCGCCGCTTGGCGGCTTCGGCCGCGATAAGGGAGGAAGCCGCCAGGCAAAACGCCGCCGCGGCGAGCACGAATACTCGGTGCAATTTCATAGGGTAATCAGAGAACCGTTTTGGCCTCGAACGTGCCGTCGGCGCGTTTCGTGACGAGCTTTTTCAACTCCAGCAGCATGAGCGACGCGGACACCTCCGCCGCCGCGAGGCCGGTCTGCGCGGCCAGGGTGTCGATGCCGGGCATCGCGCCGCCGCGGAAGCACTCGAGCACCCTGCGCTCCGGCTCGCCGAGCGCGACGGACGTGAGCTGCTCGAGCACGCTGGGCGCATCGGGGACGGCGGGGATCTTCCCCGGCGCGAAGCCCTGCAGGTAGTTCAGCTCGCTGAGCAGGTCGTCTACGCCGGTCAGCAGCGTGGCGCCGTCGCGGATGAGCTGGTGGCAGCCGGCGCTGCTGGGCTGGTCGATGCGGCCGGGCACGGCGAAGAGGAGGCGCCCTGCTCGCCGGCGAACTTCGCGGTGATCATCGCGCCGCCGTCGACGTCGCTCTCCACCACGACGACCGCCGCGCTCATGCCGGAGACGATGCGGTTGCGCATGGCGAAGCTCTGGCGGTCGGCCTTGCGGCCGAAGGAAACTCCGAGAGCACCGCGCCGCTCTCGGCGATGCGGCGGTAGAGCCCGAGGTTTTCCGACGGGTAGATGATGTCGATGCCGGTGCCGATGACGGCGGCGGTGCGGCCGCCGACGGACAGCGCGCCCTCGTGCGCCGCGGTGTCGATGCCGCGCGCCAGGCCGCTGACGACGCAGAAGCCGAGCCGCGCGAGCTCGGCACCGAGCTTCTTCGCCGTGGCCTGGCCGTAGAGCGTCGTGCGCCGGCTGCCGACGATGGCGACGCACGGCGCGTCGAAATCGTAGGCGCCCTTGCGGTAGAGGCCAATGGGCGGGTCGTGGATTTCCTTCAACAGGCGCGGATAGCCGTCATCGCGGGTCGTGATGAACGTGGCGCCGGCCTGCGCCAGGCGTTCCTCCTCGCGCGCGAGGTCGAAGTGCGCCGTCCAGCCGGCGAGCGCGGCGCTCGTCTCGGGACCGACGCCGCGCACGCGCTCGAGCTCGCGGCGTCCGGCGCGCAGGATGGCGACCGGATCGCCGCCGAACTCCGCGAGCAGCCGGTTGAGCGTGATCGGGCCGATGTTGGGCAGGTCGTTCAAGATCATGAACGCCTGCCGCTCGGTGAGTTCAGGTGTCTTCATGGTCCGTGCAGTGGAGCGCCGGCTGGAGGTAATCCAGCAGCTGCGTCGTCTGCACGGCCACCTGGCCCTTGTCGCGGGCGAGCAAATCCGCAGCGAGCCCATGCCACACCACACCGCGCGTCGCGGCGAGCCGCAAATCGTCCGGTCCCTGCGCCATCAGTCCCCCGATCACGCCGGCGAGCAGGTCGCCGCTCCCGCCGCGCGCGAGCACGGGACCGCCCAGGAAACTGAAGAAAGCGGCGCCGCCCGCCACCACGCGCGTCGGCGATCCCTTCGCCACCAGCACGCCCTCCGCCGGCCAGGCCGCGGCGATGCGCGGCCACTCGCCCGCGTGGGGCGTGGCGACGAGGCGCCGACCGGCCGCGGCCCGCACGACCTCGGGCCGGAGCGCGTCGGCATCGAGGAGCAGCGGGAGCGAATCCGCCACACGGCGGCCAATCTCCTCCGCCGCGCCGAGCGTGTCGGGCGCGGCGCCGAGGCCGGGACCGAGCACGAGCGCCGAGGCGCGCGCGGCCTTTTCGAGGACGAGATCGACGGCGGACGGAGCGAGGCCGCCGCTCGCGCTCTCCGGGAAGCCGACCCACATCGCCTCGGGGAATTTCGCGGCGTATTCCGGCACGAGCGACGCCGGCACGCAGGCCGTGAGCAGGCCCACGCCGCTGCGCAGCGCCGCCTGCACGGTCATCAGCACCGCCCCGGGATAGCTGCGCGAGCCGCCGACGACCACGAGATGGCCGAAGGTGCGCTTGTCCGACTGGGCCGGCCGCAACGCCCCGAGCGGCCGGAGGAGCGAGGGCAGCAGGACCCGGTCCGCGGACTCCGGCACGTGCGAGGCGAAGAAGCCCAGGTCGAGGTAGCGCAGCCGGCCGACGAAGGCGGCGTTGGCCGGCGCGACGACCGGCGCCTTCACGATGCCGGTGCAGTAGGTGAAGTCGGCGCGGAACACGGTCCCGCCGTTCGCCTCCGCGCCCAGCCCGCTCGGCAGGTCCACCGCGGCGCGCACCCGGAGGCGCGGGTGCGTGTTCACCCACGCCAGCAGTTCGGCGACGGCCTCGTCGACCGGCGGACGGAACTGGAAACCGAAGACACCGTCGAGGCAGGCGTCGTAGGATGCGAGTTCGCGCCGCAGGGTCGGCGCGTCGAGTTCGCGCACGCGCGCCCCGCCGGTCGTGCGCAGGGTGTCGAGCGCGCGCCGCGCCAGCGGGCGCAGGGCGGCCAGGCCGAAGACGAGCACCACGTCCGCCGTCGCTCCGGGAAGCTCCGCCAGCAGCATCGCGGCGGCGAGCAGGGCATCGCCGCCGTTGTGGCCCTTGCCCGCCAGCACGAGCAAGCGCGCGCCCGCATCGAGGCCGCCGATCTCCCGGGCGTCGTCGAGGATCGCATTCGCGATGGCGCGCCCGGCGCGCTGCATGGCATTCCACTCGGCCGCCTCGTCGCGCAGCAGGCGCGCCTCCCACGCCTTCGCCTCGGCGCAGCTGAGGATCGGATGCGAGTTGGTCGCGGGCATGGCACGACAATACGACAGGAACGCGAAAGCTCAACCTCCGGCGCCGGGGGTGAGTGGCGCGTTCGAGGAGTGGTCCGCCTGCCTGGGGAGGGACGTGTCGGGCGGCTGGTTCCGCGATCGGTCGGTCGCAAACCGCTCCGGCGGGCGCGGCGGAAGATCGACGTGCGGCGCGGTCGCCGGGTCGTAGTCGGGATGCTCCCGGTAGAACTGGTCGCGCCGCCACTGCGGCTCGGTGAACGCGAACGGCAGCGTCGCCCGGACCTCGTGGTCCAGGATCGGACGGGTGAGCGCGCGCAGGGAACGGAAGTAGAATTTCCCGTCGTGCCGACGGACCTCGTAGAAATCCGCGTGCCGCTTGCGGCGGGCGTCCCAGGCGGCGATCTCGGTCAGGTCGTTTTCCCAGACGGCGTAACCGCCCCAGCGTTCGAAGGTCTGCTCGACGGCGCGCAGCGTGCCGGCGTTGACGGGAATCTCGCTCCGGTCAGGCGCGGCCGGAGTGGCGGGAGCCTTCGCGGCGGAAGGAGGCGGGGTGGCGTCGCGAAACGCCATCCCGCCAAACCCGAGCCCGGCGGCGATACCGAGGGTGAGCCAGAGCGGCGCCGGCGAACTGGACTGGGCACGCATCGCGCACTAGGGCCGTTTCGGCGCGGCGGGTTCGAGCTTCGGGGCGTCGAGCTGGACGTCGACTTTCTGCGGCGGCGGACGGCTGAGCGTCCCTCCGTCCGGTCGCGAGAGGGAAACCGCGAGGGCCCCGGACTTGGGCACGAACAGACGCAGCGGGACGTCCTCCGACGCCTCGGGATACCAAGTGAAGGTCTCGTCCCGCGGCTCCGGGATTTCTCGGAAGCGATACCCCTTGGCCGTGCGGCGCGCCTCGAAGAAGTAGCTGTAGCTGCGGTTGGCCGGATTCCAGTAGGCGAAGCGCGTGCGATCTTTTTCCCAGTGCGCCTTGTCCGCCCACACCGCAAAGATTTCCGGCAAGCCATCCCAATCGCGGTAATCGCGCAGGCCGACGGCTTCGAGCTTCGTCAGCGGGCGTTTCGCCACCGGGGACGCCGGCGGCGCGTCGGGCTCTTGCGGAGTCACGAGCAGGAAAAACGCCGTCGGCGCCGCCACCACGGCAACGAGGATCAGCCAGCCGAATTTGCCGACGGGGATTCTGGATTTGTCGGAGGCTGACATGGTCAGGGAGCGGAAGCGGCGGCGTCGGGAGACGCCGCCCTACAGCGGCGGAGCGTGCTTCACCAGCGCGGCGACGGCCATGGCGTGACTCTCGATGTGGGAGAGGCTGAGCCAGACGTGGGTGGCGCCGACCTGGTGGAGGAGCGCGGTGGCCTTGGCATCGAGACGGACGAGCGGCTCCTTGCGCGCGCCGTGGTAAACCGAGATCGAGGTCCAGTCGAGGTGCGGACCGATGCCGGTGGTGAAGCACTTCGAGACGGCCTCCTTCGCGGCCCAGCGGGCGGCGTAGTGCTTGTGCGGGTGGCCGAGGCTGTCGCAGTAGGCGCGTTCCTCGTCGGTGAACACCCGCTTGAGGAAGCGTTCGCCGTGCTTCTCGAGCACCTTGCGAATGCGCTCGGTCTCGATGAGGTCGCAGCCGAGGCCGATGAGGATGCCGCCGGGAGGGAGTGTGATATTCATCGGAGGAGCGCCCACGGAATACACGGAACACACGGAAAGAAAACCGCTAAACAGTGAAGTCCGATCGGCGCGACGCGATGTGCGGACTACGGCGAGACAGGGAATGTCGAAACCAAAGGTGAGATCGCTTCCGTGTATTCGGTGGGTTCCGTGGGCAATTCCTCACGAATTCATCCGGGTCTTCATCTCGCGGACGGCCTCCTCGATGCCGGTGAAGAGGGCGCGGGAGATGATGCTGTGGCCGATGTTCAGCTCGTGGAGGTGCGGGATGGTGCGGACCTCGGCGACATTGACGTAGTTGATGCCGTGGCCGGCGTTGACGACGAGGCCGAGGGCGTGGGCCTGGGTGGCGCCGACGCAGAGGCGCTTGAATTCGTCGGCGCGCGCGGGGCCGTGGTAGGCGTTGGCGTAGGCGCCGGTGTGGAGCTCGATCCACGGGGCGTGGAGCTTCTTCGCCAAGTCGATCTGGTGCTCGTCGGCGTCGATGAAGAGGCTGGTCTTGATGCCGGCGGCGTTCATGGCGTCGGTGACGCGCGCGACCTTGTCGCGGAACTTCACGACATCCAGGCCGCCCTCGGTGGTGACCTCCTCGCGGCTCTCGGGCACGAGGCAGACGGAATGCGGCTTCAGGCGGAGCGCGAGGGCGGTCATCTCCGGCGTGCAGGCCATCTCGAGGTTGACGCGGGTGGCGGCGGCTTCGCACAGGCGCTCGAGGTCGCGGTCCTGGATGTGGCGGCGGTCCTCGCGGAGGTGGATGGTGATGCCGTCGGCGCCGGCGCGCTCGCAGAGCTGGGCGAGCGCGACCGGGTCGGGTTCGACGTTGCCGCCGACGGTGGCGCCGGCCTGGCGGTAGCGGGCCTGGCGGAGGGTCGCGCAGTGGTCGATGTTGACACCGAGAAGGATCATGGCGGCGGCAGCCAAGCAGGTCTGCCCGGCGCAGGAAACCCGGAAAATCCTGTGCTTGCCGCTTTGGCGCGGGCCTGAGTTCCTCGGCGGAACGTCCCCGTCCATGTCCACCGCCCCGGCGCCGAAGCGCGAGAACCTCCTGCTCAACCTGGCCTTCAACATCGCCGCGCCGATGCTGATCCTCTCCAAGCTGAGCGACCGCCTCGGCGCCATGCCGGCGCTGCTGCTGGCGCTGGCGTTCCCGCTCGGCTACGGCGCCTACGACTTCTGGCAGCGGCGGAGCGTGAACTTCGTTTCCGGGCTGGGCTTCGCCAGCACGCTGGCGACCGGCGGGCTCGGCCTGCTCAAGCTCGCGCCGTTCTGGTTCGCGGTGAAGGAGGCGTGCGTGCCGGCGCTGATCGGCGTCGCGGTGATCATCTCGCAATGGACGAAGCGCCCGCTGGTGCGGCAGTTCCTCCTCAACGACCAGGTGATCAACCTGCCGCGCGTGAACGCGGCGCTCGACGAGCACGGCATGCGGCCGGCGTTCGACGCGCTGCTGCGGGCCTCGAGCGTGCTGCTGGCGGGCTCGTTCTTCCTCAGCGCCTTCCTGAATTTCTCGCTCGCGCGCTACCTGATCACGGCGGCGCCGGACACGCCGGAGTTCAACGCGCAATACGGCCGCATGCTCGGGTGGAGCTGGCCGGTGATCGTGGTGCCGAGCATGGCGGTGATGCTGTTCGCCCTGTGGCGGCTGGTGAAGGGCGTGGAGCGCATGACCGGGCTCAAGCTCGACGAGATCCTGCAGGCGCCGGAGGACCGGAAGGACGCCAGCGCCGCTCCGGCCGAGCCGACGAAGGCGGGAAACGACGCGCCGGTCGAACCGCCACGCGAGGCCTGAAGGCCGCGGGCAATGAAAAAGCCCGCCGGAACGGCGGGCTGGAGTGCGGCGGAGGGGCGGCGCGTCAGGCGCGCTGGTCCATCGACGTGTAGTCGCGCTTCGGCGTGCCGAC
This sequence comes from Oleiharenicola sp. Vm1, assembly GCF_047777955.1. Taxonomy (GTDB): domain Bacteria; phylum Verrucomicrobiota; class Verrucomicrobiia; order Opitutales; family Opitutaceae; genus Didemnitutus. Next base: position 1,402,517 of record NZ_CP180537.1, on the reverse strand, counting down.
GTAGACCTGGCGCGGGCGGTAGATGCGGCCCTTGGTGTTGGACGCGACTTCCTTCCAGTTGGCGATCCAGCCCGGGGCGCGGCCGATGGCGAACATGACGGTGAACATGTCCGTCGGGATGCCGAGGGCGCGCATGATGATGCCGGAGTAGAAGTCGACGTTCGGGTAGAGCTTGCGCGAGACGAAATAGTCGTCCTTGAGCGCGGCCTGCTCGAGGTTCTTGGCGATGTCGAGCAGCGGGTCGGACTTGCCGAGGCGGGTGAGGACCTCGTCGCAGGCCTTGCCGATGATGCGGGCGCGCGGGTCGAAGTTGCGGTAGACCGCGTGGCCGAAGCCCATGAGGCGGTTGCTCTTCGAGCCGCCCTTGGCGGCCTGGATGAAGCGGGTGCCGTCGTCGCCCTCGTCATGGATCGACTGGAGCATCTGCATGACGGCGACGTTGGCGCCGCCGTGGAGCGGGCCGGAGAGGGCGCAGACGCCGGCGGCGATGGAGGTGAAGAGATTGGCGCCGCTCGAGGCGACCATGCGCACGGTGGAGGTGGAGCAGTTCTGCTCGTGGTCGGCGTGGAGGAGGAGCAGCAGGTTCAGCGCGCGGGTGACCTCGGGGATGGGCTGATAGGCCACATACGGATCCGAGAACATCATGTGCAGGAAGTTGTCCGCAAACGGCAGGTCGCGCGGGTGGATGAACGGCAGGCCGTGGCGGTAGCGATAGATCATCGCCACGATCGAGCGGATCTTCGAGATGGCCATGGCGGCCGCGAGGTCGAAGTTCTGCAGGTCCTTCTCGAAATTGTTCGTCGCGAGTTCCGGATAGTAGGCGGCGAGCGAGCTCACGATCGAGGTGAGCATGCCCATCGGCGGCGCGGATTCGGGGAAGCCCTCGAAGATGCGCTGCATCTGCGTGCCGATGGCCGCGTTGTCGCGGAGGCGGCGGCTGAATTGCTGACGCTGTTTCGCGTTCGGGAGCTCGCCGTAGATGATGAGGTAGGCGGTCTCGACGTAGTCGGAGTAGGTCGCGAGCTGCTCGATCGGGTAGCCGCGGTGGCGGAGGATGCCGTTGTCGCCGTCGAGATAGGTGATCGCGCTCTCGCAGGAACCGGTGTTGCCGTAGCCCTGGTCGTAGAAGATGTAGCCGGAGTCTTTGCGGAGGTTGCGGGCGTCGATGGCCTTCTCACCTTCGGAGCCGATCATCACCGGAAGCGTGAGTTCTTTGCCGTCGACCTTGATCTGGGCGGTGGGTGCTTGCATAGGGCAAGAAGCACCGTGCCGAAAACCCGGGCCGTGGCAAAGCAAAGCCTCGCGAGTGACACACGCCGCGGAATGAATAAGGGCGATGCCGTTTCCCGTTAGAAAAAGTGAAACGCCGGCGCGAGGGCCGGCGGACGGGAGAAAGCGTTCAAGTTTTCGGCCGCGCCTACTGCGGCATGAGCATCGGCACGGCGAACGCGTCGGCCGGGAAGGGCTCGTTGATCTTCACGCTGTCGAAGGTGATGGTGGCGACCTGGCCGTTGGGCGCCTTGTTGATCAGGGTGCGCGGGAAGCGGAGGCCGCCGGCGCGGATCTCGCCGTCCTCGCGAATCTCGCCGCCCGACTCGGTCTCGGTCTTCACCAGTCGGCCGGTGGCCTTGTCGAAGAAGCGGGTGAAGACGATGTTCTCGGCGTGGGTGAAGACCAGCTTCACGCACTCCTTGCCGTCGACGGTCGCATCGCCGCCGAACTCGATCTTGCCGCCGCGCTTGTCGATGCCGCGGTAAAAGAAGAGATTTTCCCAGGTGTTGGCGCGGAGGCGCTTCACTTGCTGCACGTCGAGGAGCGAGAGCTGCCACTTGGTGGCGTCCTTGGCGTCGGCGCGGCGCACCCAGGCGTCGTAGCCGTCGAGCGCGGTGGTCTCGATGACCTCGTTCGAGCGGCGGATGATGCGCTGCTGGTAGGGCTTCTGAAAGACGATGTCGATGGCCAGGACGACGTTTTCGTCCTTCGTGTTCTTCGGGTCGCCGTTGACCGGCACCTTCTCCGTGGTGGTGAACGTGCCGCTGAAATGGATGCTGTTGACGGCCTCGAGCACGCCTTCGGGGCCAACGGCGGCGCGCGCCTTGGCGATCCACTGGTCGGCCCGCGGATCGGCCAGGGCCGAATTCACCGTGAACACGAGGACAGCGAGCGTCGCGAAGAGGCGGGATTTCATGGGGCTAGTTGACCCGAAAGGTGGGCAACGGTGCCATGCTTCGCAAGGGGATTCCCCCGGCGCGACAGCGGGGGCCGGCCGGGCGGCGGCCGGCGAGACCCGGACCCCGCGGAGGAGCCGGGCGACTCACTCCCACTCGATCGTCGCCGGCGGCTTGGAGCTGATGTCGAGGACGACGCGGCTGACGCCACGCACCTCGTTGGTGATGCGGCTGGAGATTTTCTGGATGAGCTCGTGCGGGAGCTTGACCCAGTCGGCCGTCATCGCATCGGTGCTTTCGACGATGCGGAGCGCGATGACGTAGTCGTAGGTGCGCTCGTCGCCGAAGACGCCGACGGTCTTCACCGGCAGGAAGACGGCGAAGGATTGCCAGACCTTCCAGTAGTAGCCGGAGGCCATCATCTCCTCGTGGAGGACGGCGTCGGCGTTGCGCAGGATCTCGAGCTTCTCGGCGGTGATGTCGCCCATCACCCGCACGCCCAGGCCGGGGCCGGGGAACGGCTGGCGCCAGACGACCTCGCGCGGCAGGCCGAGGGCGGCGCCGACCTGGCGGACCTCGTCCTTGAAGAGTTCGCGGAGCGGCTCGATGAGCTTGAGCTTCATGCGCTCGGGCAGGCCGCCGACGTTGTGGTGCGTCTTGATCAGCGAGGCCGGGTTGCCCTGGATCGAGACCGACTCGATGACGTCGGGATAGAGCGTGCCCTGGCCGAGGAACTCCGCGCTGCCCTTGATCGACTTGAGCGTCTTCTCGAAGACCTCGACAAAGGTGCGGCCGATGATCTTGCGCTTGGTTTCGGGGTCGGAGACGCCCTTGAGGCGTTTGAGGAAGAGCTTCGAGGCGTCGACCACGCGCAGGTCGATGTGGAAATGCTTCCCGTAGAGCTCGCGGACGTAGTCGCGCTCGCCCTTGCGGAGGAGGCCGTTGTCGACAAAGACACAGGTCAGCTGCTTGCCGATCGCCTTGTGCAGGAGCGCGGCGGCGACGGACGAGTCGACGCCGCCGGAGAGACCGAGCAGGACGCGGCCCTTGCCGACCTTGGCGCGGATGTCGGCGACGGCATGGGCGACGAATTCCTTGGTCGTCCAATCCTGCTTGGCGCCGCAGACGCCGATGAGGAAGTTGCGGATCATGTCCACGCCGCGCTCGGTGTGGAAGACCTCGGGGTGGAACTGGATGCCGTAGAAGCGGCGTTTCGCGTCCTCGATGGCCGAGAACGGCGAGTTGTCCGAGGTGCCGATGGCGACGAAGCCCGGCGGAAGCTTGATGAGCTTGTCGCCGTGGGAATTCCAGATGCGCAGCTTGCGGGGGAGCCCGGCGAAGAGCTTGCCCGGCTTCTTGATCGTGAGGTGGCCGTGGCCGTATTCGCGGGCCTTGCTGTGCTCGACCTTGCCGTCGAGGAAGTGCCCCATGAGCTGCACGCCGTAGCAGATGCCGAGGACGGGCACGCCGAGGCGGAAGATCTCCGGGTCGGGATGCGGCGCGCCCTTGGCGTAGACACTCTGCGGGCCACCCGAGAGGATGATGCCGATCACACCCTCCTCGCGGAGTTTGGCGGCCGGCGTGCTGAAGTGGTAGATCTTCGAGTAGACCTCGCACTCGCGGATGCGGCGGGCGATGACCTGCGTGAGCTGGGAACCGAAATCGAGGACGGCAATTGTCTGCGCCATGCGGGAAGCTGGGAAAGTTTTCCGGCGAAAGAAACGAAAAAATCAGTCCGCGCGTGTCACGCCTCCGGGCTGTGCCGGTCGGCCCGCCCGGCGCCGACGAGAAAGGCTATCCCACCCATCAGCATGATCGCCAACCAGGCGGCGGTAAACTTCGGCGCGAGCCACGTAAGGCGCCCAAGTTCCACCGGCTCGGTCACCTGCAGTTCCTCACCCGCCGGCACGCGCACCACCAGCCGCACCGGCCCCGCACCGCGGAGAAGATTTACTGTCTTCCATGAGCCGGTGGCATCGAAGGTTCGATCCAGCGGCAAGTGCAGTGTTCCGTCCTCGCTTGCCAACCCAATCTCCGCCGCTCCGGGGCCAATTCGGCCCGACACTCGCAGACGCCAGACCGGGCGGAAATCATCCGCTATCGGCCGGCTGACGAATATCGCTCCCGCAACGCCGCCTCGGAGCGTAAGCAGGCGGCGGTTAGCACCAGATGCCGGCAGGAGCCGAAACGTCGCGTCCGGCGAGGATAGGATCGGGTCACACTGGAGGGCGAGCGACGGCGCCAGACTTTCCGGCAAGGCGAGTCGCGTGAGTGGATCGCCGAGAATGTCTCGAGTCTGCTCAAAATGGGGAAAATACTGCCGCACCAGCGGATCACGCTCGAGTTCTGCGACGTCGTTACGCACCAAGTAGGCGGAAACCGCCGCTTGCTGCCGCCGAAAGAATTCCTGCTGCCCTTCGAAGTTACCACGTAACTTCGCCGGTTCGTTTTCGACCGCTAGCGCAGCGCCAATCGCCAACACCCACGCCCCACCGAGCCAGGAAGCGAAAACCGGACGCGCAGGGCGCGCGAGCAGGAAGGCGAGACCGAGCGCGTTCGCCACCAAACCCAAGCCAAGAGGATCCATGTAGCGCACCGCGATCTCCCCGGCGCCAGTGCCACGCCCGTAAGCAAATGCCGCCGCCAAACCGAACGCCCAAAACGCTAGGCCGACCAACACACGGGTAGGCAGCTCCAGCCAGCGACCGCGCGTTTGCCACAGCAGCACCCCGACGGGAGCCTGTGTCACCAGGGCCAGCCATGGTCCGGGCAGCGGCCAGGACAACAGATAACCCAAGGCACTGAAGAAAGCCAGCGACAGACCGGTCGTGCGCTCGACCGCAAAGAACGCGCGGTGCAATAACCACGTCCCCAGTGCGACCAGCAGGAGGTTGATCACCAGCGTCGCCCAAGCCCAAGGTGAACGCGGGGACTGCATCGCGCGCAACGTCGCCAATCCTGCGAGCACGGCCGCGGAAATGACACCGGATGCGATCGAGAAAAGCACGAATAGCCCCGCCACTTGCGCCAGCCACCACGAAGCCCCCAGCCGCTCTTCCCGCAGCGTGCCCAGAACGTGCGCGAGTCCGAACATGATCAGGAACACAAACTGCGTCTGAAACCCCCAAAGAAAGTTTTCGTAGCTCGACGGCAGGGCGAGCACGAGGGCGGCGAAAGCCGCGACGGTTACCTTCCACCGCCCGCGCAGCACCAAGCCTGCAAATTGCCAGACCAGCAACGCCGACAGCATATGCGCGGCGACGCTCACCAGCATCTCCAGCCGCGAGTCCCATTGTTCAGAATTCGCCAGGGCGCAACCCGTGGCGATCACGCGGGTAAGCGCGGGCGTATGCTCACCATGAGGGAAAAAGTAGTGGCTGAACTCCCATGCCCCGCCCAAACGCCACCGGAAAACGCCTCCCCCCTCGGCCGCCCACTGGTCGCTGAAGGGCTGGTCGCTTGACCAATAGTGAATCAGTCCGAGTTTCGTCCCGCCGACAAGTAGGGCGAGCCCGAACGGAATCAGAAAGGCGGGCGAAAGCAGGCGGCGCAGCACGGGGAACTCAAAACTTCAGGCGCACGTTCACATGGCCGCATTTCGGGCACGGGGCGGTTTCGGTCCCGGCGGACCGCGTGTAGAGGTGCTCGCAGCGGATGCAGTGGAACGAGATCTTGCGCCGGCCGGTGTCGTAGAGCGCACGGTCGCGCCGATCGTAATAGAACCAGAGGGCCAAAAAGAGGCCGATAACGCACAGCCCGTAGACAAGGACGTCGAACGTGAATGAAGGTGCAACGAGTTCAGCAAGCACGACGCGAGGTTCGCGCAGAGTCGGCGCGCAGCCAAGGGGAAAGAAAAACGCGCCGGCTAGGGAGAGCGCGGCGCGAGTGAGGAACGTTGGGCGCGTTCGGCGTGATTCCTCAACCGCCGCGCACGAAGTAGAGTTGCACGCCGGTGCGGAAGCCGCCATCGACCCTCACCGCGCCCCCTCCCCCAATCCTGATCTGGCGCTTGGCGAACGGGTGATCCAATCGCGCTTCGGCACGAATCCCGTCGCTGGAGGAGCCATCCGGAGAGAGTTTTGCCAATACGTCGAGTAACACGTAGCCAGCAACGCGAACCACGTCTTTGTCTCCGTTCTGTTCCGCGTTGGCCCGAAAATTCCCGACAAAGGTGACACCCTCGCTGGAGGCATCGAACGTCACTCCCCGACGCAATTCGTCGATGCGCCATTTTTTGAGAGTGTGGATCTGGGGCGGCTCGCGATCGACCAAGCTCACCAACACAAGCGCAAATTCATCTGAACCCAGACGGGCGGCTCGCAAGAATTGCTTCGCCGGTGTGAGGTATTCGTCTTGTGTATAGACGGGGTCTAGCGGCTTTGCGTGAGCGAGTGTCAGTCCAACCGTGGATAGAATTAGAGCAGCGATTTTCATGAGATTAAATGCCAAGATTACTGTTGGTAGTAGTTGCCGCCCCCGTTTTCGCTGGAAGCAACGTCGTAAGTGAAACCCCAGCTCTCGGGATGGATAATTGTCGCGCCTTGACGGACATTGGCTCGAGTCGTCGCATCTTTCCGACCGGTTGCCGCTTCGTTACCGGCAGGTGCAGCAACCACGGTGACCTCCACCGTTTGAGTTTGTCCGGCTGGAATAACTTTCTCGTTCGAAATTCCAGATGCGATCATTGCGCCGGTTTGGGCATTTTGGATGAGCGTCTCAACCCGGACAACTTGCTGGGTCTGTGTGTTGTTGGTAACCCGAAAAGAGACTGTCGTTGTAAATGACGTTCCCTGGCCAACAACCGCTGGTGCAATAGGAGAGGTTGTGCCGTTTGTGCCTGGAGAAAGTTGCACCGTGATCTGTGCAAATGAAGGGAGTGTAGCCGCAAGGAAGAGAAGAATTATCCCAAGAGCAGATCGAACACCGAAAGAGGCCATCACAGAGGCCTGACAAAGTCATTTGGAAATCCGAAGCCCCTAAAGCACCTAAATTTAGGTCTATTTGGAAATCGAAATAAAAACGCGCCGGCTCGGGGAGCGCGGCGCGTTGAGAGTGGTTCGGAGCGGCGGGCCCAGCGGTCCCGCCCTACCTTACTCGGCCTTGGGGGCCTCGGCGGCGGGAGCGGCCGCGGCAGCCGGAGCGGCGGCCTTGGTCTTCTTCGCCTTCTTGGCGCCCTTGGACTTCTTGTAGCCCTGGTCGTCGGCACCGACGAACTCGATCAGCGCCATCTCGGCGGCGTCGCCGACGCGGCGGGGAGCGAGCTTGTAGATGCGGGTGTAGCCGCCGGAGCGCTTCTCGAACTGGGCGACCTTCTCGTTGAAGAGCGCCGTGACGGCGCTTTCATCGCGAATGTCCTTCAGCGCGAGGCGGCGCAGGTGGATGGCAGAGGCGGAGAGCTTGCCGTTTTCCTTCGGGAGCGCGGCGGCCTTCTTGGCCTTCGTGATCACCTTCTCGATGAAGGGGCGCAGGGCCTTGGCCTTCGTGAGGGTGGTCTCGATGCGACCGTGCTTGATGAGGGAGGCACCCATGTTGGAGAGCATCGCGGAACGGTGCTCGCGGGTGACGCCGAGGGAGGCGTGGTGTTTATTGTGACGCATTGTCGGGTTGGGTTATCGGCTCCCGATCGGCAATCCGGTCGCAGCGTTGGGCGGCAGCGGACGGCGCGAGAGCCGGGATTAAAGTGGGCTCGCCTTCGACACAAAGACTCGCGGCGGTGGGCCGCGAGTCTTCGGCGGAAAGCGGAAGGGCTTAGAGGTCCTTCTTGGTCTCGAGGAGGCGCTCGTCGAACTTCATGCCCAGCGACAGGCCGAGGGCTTCGAGCTTCTCCTTGATCTCGTTGAGCGACTTCTTGCCGAAGTTGCGATACTTGAGCATCTCCTGCTCGGTCTTCATGGCGAGTTCGCCGACCGTGGTGATGTTCGCGTTGTTCAGGCAGTTCGCCGCACGGACCGAGAGCTCGATCTCGTTGACGGACATGTTGAGCAGCTTGCGGAGCTTGTTCTGCTCCTCGGAGACCTCGGCGGCCTGCGATTCGAACTCGTAGCTCTCCTGCGAGACGCGATCGAACACGTCGAGGTGGTGCTTGAGGATCGAGGCGGACTGCTTGAGGGCGTCGTCCGGCGTGATGCGGCCGTCGGTCCAGACTTCGAGGACGAGCTTGTCGTAATCGGTGATCTGGCCGACGCGGGTGTTCTCGACCGCGTAGCGGACGAGGCGGACGGGCGAGAAGAGCGAGTCGATCGGGATGACGCCGATGGCCTGGTCTTCCTTCTTGTTCTCGTCGCCGGGGCAGTAGCCGCGACCGGTCTTGATCTCGATCTCGGCCTCGAAGGAGCGCTTCGTGTCGAGGGTGCAGATGACCTGGTCGGGGTTGATGATCTTGACGCCGGCGTCGAGCTGGATGTCGGCGGCGGTGACGGCGCCTTCCTTGTTGACCTTGAGGAGCAGCTTCATCGGCTCGCGCTTTTCGGAGACGATGAGGATTTTCTTCAGGTTGAGGACGATGTCGGTGACGTCCTCGACGACGCCGTCGATGGACTGGAACTCATGGTTCACGCCATCGATCTTGATCGAGCTGATGGCGCTGCCCTCGATGGACGAGAGGAGCACGCGGCGGAGCGAATTGCCGACGGTGTGGCCATAGCCGGCCTCGAAGGGCTCGGCGATGAACTTGGCGTAGGTGTTGGTGGCGCCCTCCTCGACCTTGGTGAGCTTGGAGGGGAGTTCGAATTTTCCGAGACGCTTGGGCATGTGATTTATCTCTGAGTGGAGAAGTTAGGTGGGAGCGACCGGCAAAACAGACGGATTAGAAGCGCGAGTAGAACTCGACGATGAGCTGCTCGTTGATGGACGGGTCCATCTCATCGCGCGTCGGGAGGCGGTTGACAACCGCGGAAAGCGCCTCGTCGTTGCGCGTCAGCCAGCCGGGAACCACGCGGGCGCGGCTCTCTTCGACGGAGCGGGTGACGATCTGGCGGGAGTTGTTCGAGGCCTTGATCTCGATCGTGTCGCCGGCCTTGAGCGTGTAGCTGGCGATGTCGACCTTGCGGCCGTTGACCTTGACGTGCCCGTGGTTGACGAGCTGGCGGGCCTGGGCGCGGCTCTTGGCGAAGCCGAGCAGGTAGACGACGCTGTCGAGGCGGGTCTCGAGGAGCTGGAGGAAGCGCTCGCCGGTGACGCCGCGCTCCTTCTTGGCGGCGGCAAAGACGCGGCGGAACTGGCGCTCGAGCAGGCCGTAGATGAAGCGGAGCTTCTGCTTCTCGGCGAGGCCGACGGCGTATTCGGAGAGCTTGCGGCGGGACTTCGGGCCGTGCTGGCCGGGCGGGAAGTTGCGGCGCTCGAGAACCTTGGCGGAACCGAGGACGTAGGTGCCGAAGCGGCGGCTGACGCGAGTGGTGGGTCCGGTGTAACGGGCCATGGTAGGAGTTCCTTAGAAGTTGAGGTTAGACGCGACGGCGCTTGCGCGGGCGGCAGCCGTTGTGCGGCACCGGGGTGACGTCGATGATGGAGGAGATTTCCAGACCGATGGCCTGGAGACCGCGGATGGCGGAGTCGCGGCCGAGGCCGGGACCGCTGACGCGGATCTGGACTTCCTTGAGGCCGTGCGCCATGGCGTTGCGGGCGGCGTCCTGGGCGACGACCTGCGCAGCGTAGGCGGTGGACTTGCGGGAGCCGCGGAAATTGCACTTACCGGCGGACGACCAGGAGATCACGTTGCCCTTGGCGTCGGTGATCGAGACGATCGTGTTGTTGAACGTCGCGGTGACGTTGGCGATGCCGGAGGTGACGTTCTTCGAGCCCTTGGCCTTGCGGACCTTGATGGCGCCGAGCTCCTCCTTGAGGAGGTCTTCGGCGGTCGGGGCCTTCGGAACGCCGCCGACGAGTTCGACGGGCTTCGCGGGCTCGGCCGGGGCGGCGGGAGCCGCGCCTTCGGCGGCGGGAGCGTCGGCCTTCGGGGCCTTGGGAGCCTTCGCGGGCTTCTCAGCGGCCGGAGCGGCGCCAGCGACGGCGTCCTTCTTCGGGGCCTTTTCCTTCTTCGGAGCGGATTTCTCTTCGGACATGGAGATGTGTTTTTAAGATTAAGCTTCCTTGGCCTTGGTGACGCCAACGGTCTTGCGCGGGCCCTTGCGGGTGCGGGCGTTGGTGCTGGTGCGCTGGCCGCGGACCGGGAGGCCGCGACGGTGGCGGATGCCACGGTAGCAGTTGATCGCCTGGAGGCGCTTGAGATTGCCCGCGATTTCGCGGCGGAGATCGCCTTCCACCACCCACTTGTTGTCGGTGATGATGTGGAGGATCTTGTTCAGCTGCTCCTCGGTGAGATCCGAGGCGCGCATGTTGGCGTCGAGACCGGCGGTCTCGATGATCAGGTCGGCACGGGCAGGGCCAATGCCGTAGATGTATCGGAGGGAGAATCCGATCTTCTTTTTGGCGGGGAGTTCAACGCCGAGGAGACGAGGCATGTTGGTTTTAGTTGAGAGTTAGTTGTTGAGAGTTGGACGGAAAATTCAGGAGGCGCGCGGGATCGTGAGGATCTCGGGGCCGGAGTCGGTCGTGAGCACGGTGTGTTCGAAGTGCGCGGAGGGCTGGCCGTCGGCGGTGACGACCGTCCAGTGATCGCTCAGCGTGCGGACCGCGTAACGGCCCAGGTTCACCATGGGTTCGATCGCGAGCGTCATGCCGGGCTTGATCTTCTCGCCGGAGTTTTTCCGGCCGAAGTTCGGAATCTGCGGCTCTTCGTGCATCGACTGCCCCACCCCGTGGCCGACCATTTCGCGGACGACGCTGAAGCCGGCGGCCTCGACGTAGGTCTGCACGGCGTGCGAGATGTCGCCGATGCGGTTGCCGACCTGGGCCTGCGCGATGCCGATCGCGAGGGCCTCTTCGGTGACCTTCAGGAGCTCGGCCACGCGCGGGGCGACGGGGCCGACCGGAACGGTGACGGCGTTGTCGCCGATGTAGCCGTTGTATTCGACCACGACGTCGAGCGAGATGATGTCGCCCTGGCGCAGGATGCGCTTGAGCGAACCGATACCGTGGACGACCTCTTCGTTGACCGAAAGGCAGGTGTAGGCGGGATAGCGGCTCGCGTGCAACTGGTAGCCGTAGCAGGCGCTGCGGGCGCCGAACGACGCGATGAGTTCGCGACCGATTTGATCCAAGTCGTAGGTGGTGATACCGGGCCGGACCTGCTCCTTCATCTTCGCCAGAACGGTGGCGGCGATGCTGCAGGCTTCGCGCATCCGACGGATGCCCTCCGCGTTTTTAATGGGGATGGACATCAGGCAGCGATGCGAGCGGCTCCCGTGAGGAGCCCTTGCGTGCGGTAATGTGTCACGACGTCGGCCGAAGCCGAAGCGGAGTCGAGGACCGCGGTGAGGGTCTCACCGCGCGCTTCGACCCACTCGTCGAACACTTTTGCTTGGAGCAGCGTAGCCGGGAAGCCTTCGAGAAGGAATCCCGCATCGGGTTTGCGCGCCCAAAACCACTTGCGGAGGACCGCGAGGGTGAGGTCGGCGCTCAGGCCGGAGCCGGAGCGCTCGAGCGCCGAAGCGGCCTTCTGGCCGAGCGGCGTGCGTCGCGAAATCTCCTGTTGCACGAGAGAAGCAGGAGAGACGTGCTCAATTGAGAAAGAACGGGCCTGGTGGAGGAGATCCGCGTGAAGCGGACCGACCGGACCAAGGAGAACTACCTTCGCCTTCGCGGATGCGAGGGCGGAAAAGGCGCTGGAGTGTTCAGCCCTTTTCACCGAAGTAAAGCGATTAAAGAGCGAAGTGGCGGATCGCCCACGCGCCGAGGCCGACGAGCAGGATAACCACCATGACGGCAACGAGCTGCATCACCGTCTTGTCCGAGGCGGCCTCGCCCAGCGCCATCTGCGCCGAGGTGCTGCGGCCGCGGATGCGGCCCTTCTTGAGGAAGCCGTCGTAGTGGCGCTGCAGGAGGAAGGTCTCGATCTGGCGCATCGTGTCGAGGATGACGCCGACGGTGATGAGCATGCCGGTGCCGCCGAAGAAGTAGGCGACGCGGGGCGGAACCTGCAGGTTGAACAGCAGCACGTCGGGGATGATGGCGATGACCGTGAGGAAGATCGCACCGGCCAGCGTGAGGCGGGTCATGACGAAATCGAGGAAGCTCGCCGTCGGCTCGCCGGGGCGGACGCCGGGGATGTAGCCGCCGTATTTCTTCAGGTCGTCGGCCACCTGGATCGGCTTGAACATGACCGAGACCCAGAAGTAGCTGAAGAAGAGGATGAGCAGCGTCATGCCCGCGTAGTAGGTCCAGTGTCCGCGGAGCAGGTTGTTCGAGAATTCGACGAGGAACTTGATGTCGAAGGCCGCGCCGACCTGGGAGAAGATCTGCTGCGGGAAGAGCAGGATCGCGCTCGCGAAGATGACCGGCATGACGCCCGAGTAGTTGACCTTGAGCGGGAGGAAGGAGCTCTGGCCGCCGTAGACTTTCTGGCCGACGACGCGCTTGGCGTATTGCACCGGGATCTTACGCTGGCCCTGCGTGACGGCAATGATGCCCATCGTGACGATGAGGAACAGCGCGAGCATCATCACGGCCTGCGGCAGGCCGAGGCTCTTGGTGCCGACCGGAGCGAAGAAAAGCTGGTAGGTGGACATCGCGGCGCCCGGGATGTCGGCGAGGATGCCGACCGTGATGAGCAGCGAGACGCCGTTGCCGATGCCGCGCTGGGTGATCTGCTCGCCGAGCCACATCATGAGCAGCGTGCCGGCGGTCATGAAGACCGTGGACGTGATGAGGAACCAGCCCTTGTTCACGAGGACGATCGAACCGTAGTGGTTGATGTCGTAGCCCTGGAACAGGCGGGCCGGGTTCTCGAGGGCGAGGATCAGCAGCACGCCCTGGACGAGACAGATGATGACGGTGAGGTAGCGGGTGTATTGCGTAAGCTTCTGGCGACCGACGTCGCCCTCCTGCTGGAGGCGGCTGAGCTGCGGGACGACCGCGGTCATCAGCTGGAAGATGATGGACGCGCTGATGTAGGGCATGATGCCGAGCGCGCAGACGGCGCCCTTGAGGAGCGCGCCGCCGGTGAACATGTTGTAGAGCCCCACGAGGGCGCCGCCGCCGCTGGCGGTCTGCTCCTCGAAGAACTTGAGGAGCGGCTGCGGGTCGAGGCCGGGCAGCGGGATGTGGGCGCCGACGCGCGCAATGAAGAGCAGCGACAGCGTGTAGAGGATTCGCGAGCGAAGCTCGGGAATCTTCATCGAGTTCGTGAAGGCGGAAAACATGTCTGGTGGGAAAAACTGGGGCTACGGGCTAGACGCAGAAAGCGGACCGGGAAGCTCGGGGAGTTCCGCGGTCCGCCATCTTGAGATCCGATAGAGCGCTCAGGCGACGATCGCCTGGCCGCCGGCTTTCTCGATCTTTTCCTTGGCGGAGCCGGTGAACTTGGTCGCGGTGACCTTCAGCGCGCGGGTGATTTCACCGTCGCCGAGGACCTTGAGCAGCGCGCCGTCGGCGCGGATGAGGCCGGCCTTGACGAGCGCGTCCACGTTCACCTCGGTGACCGAGGCGTCGAGCTTCGCGAGGTCGCCGACGTTGACGACGGCGTAGCTCGTGCGGAAGTTGTAGTTGTTGAATCCGCGGTGCGGGAGCTTGCGGTAAAGGGGCATCTGGCCGCCTTCGAAGCCGGGGCGGATCGAGCCGCCCGAACGGGCGGTCTGGCCCTTGCCGCCCTTGCCGGAGGTCTTGCCGTGGCCGCCGCCTTCGCCGCAGCCGACGCGCTTCTTGCGGTGCACCGCACCTTTGACGTTCTTGAGAGAGTGGAGACGCATTTTCTTGGATTCCTAAGTTTGGGTCGCCGCCCCTCGCCTACTCCGGCGAAGGGCGACTCGGATTAGTTTTTCGATCAGGCGCGCGCGGCCTTGAAGTCTTCCGCCATGCGGAGCTTGCGGAGGCCGTTGAACGTGGCGTGCACGACGGCGATGTGGTTCTTGGAACCCATCGACTTCGTAAGGACGTTCTTCACGCCGGCCGCTTCGAGGACGGCGCGGACGCCGCCACCGGCGATGAGGCCGGTGCCGGGCGTGGCCGGGCGGAGGAACACCTTGCCGCCGTCGTATTGGCCGAGGACCTCGTGCGGGATGGTGTCGCCGCGGAGCTTGACCGGGTAGAGGCGCTTCTTGGCGGCTTCGGTCGACTTCTTGATGGCGTCCGGAACTTCGTTCGCCTTGCCGTAGCCGATGCCGACGTTGCCCTTGCCGTCGCCGACGACGGCGAGGGCGGAGAAGCTGAAACGACGACCACCCTTCACCACCTTGGCGCAGCGGTTGATGTAGACGACCTTCTCGATCATGCCGGACTCGGCGCCGTCGGCGGGCGAGTTGGCGGAATAGGACCTGTTGTTGTTAGCCATGGGCGGTGTTTAGAATTGGAGACCGCCTTCGCGCGCGGCGTCGGCGAAGGTTTTGACGCGGCCGTGGAAGCGGCGACCGTTGCGGTCGAACACCACGGCGGTGATGCCGGCGGCCTTGGCCTTGGCGGCAAAGGCGCTGCCGACGAGCTTGGCGCCGGAGACATTGCCCTTGGCGTTCTGCTTCTTCACGTCGGCGTCGAGCGTGGAGAGGAACACGAGGGTCTTGCCGGCGGCGTCGTCGATGGCCTGCGCGTAGATGTGCTTGCCGGAGAACTTGACGGAGAGACGCGGACGAGCGGCGGTGCCGACGACGGTCTTGCGGATGCGCCATTTGCGCTTCTGCAGCAGAATGGCTTTCTGAATCGTATTGGACATGGTTATGCGGCCTTTCGGGTGGTGGCGTTAGGCGACGGTCTTGCCTTCCTTGCGGCGGACGCGCTCGGCGAACTCGCCGACGAGGCGGACACCCTTGCCCTTGTAAGGCTCGGGCGGGTAGTAGGCGCGGATTTCGGACGTGACCTGGCCGACGAGCTGTTTGTCGGCGCCTTCGACCTTGAGCTTGGTGCCGTCGGTGACGGTGACCTTGATGCCCTCGGGGATGTCGTGGAGGATCTGGTGCGAGTAGCCGAGCGAGAGATCGAGCTGCTTGCCCTTGAGCGCGGCCTTGAAGCCGACGCCCTGGATCTCGAGCTCCTTCGCGTAGCCGACCGCGGCGCCCTTGACCATGCCGGCGATGACCGAGCGAGCGGTGCCATACATGGCCTTGGAGAAACGGGTCTCCTCGGTGGGGGCGACAACGATGGTGTTGTCCTTCTTCTCGATCTTCACGACGGGCGCGAAGGTCTTGGAAACTTTGCCCTTGGGGCCGTCGACGGACACCGTGGTGCCCTTGATGTCGATCTTGACCTTGTCGGGGATCTGAACGGGTTGTTTGCCAATTCTGCTCATGGTGCGGGTGCTCCTTACCAGACGGTGCAGACGAGCTCGCCACCGAGCTTGTTGCGGCGGGCGTCCTGGTCCTTCATGAGGCCCTTGGACGTCGAGACGATGGCCATGCCGAGGCCGTTGAGGACGCGCGGGAGGTCGGTGTAGCTGAAGTAGACGCGGCGGCCCGGGGTCGACTCACGCTTGAGGCCGGTGATGACCGGGGTGTTGTCGACGTATTTGAGGGCGACGACGAGGGTCTTGTGGCCGCGCTCGTCGGTGCCGGTGGTGACGTCGCGGACGAAGCCTTCGGCTTTGAGGATCGTCGCGAGACTCTCCTTCATCTTGGAGTGCGGGGCGACGCACTGGGACTGGCCGGCCTTCGACGCGTTGCGAAGGCGGGTCAGGAAATCACTGATCGGATCGGTCATGGATGGATGCGGTTGGAATGGGCCGCGCGGGTCATATCCGACCCCCGTGGGCCAAAGGGTTTACCAGGAGGACTTGGTGACGCCGGGGATCTTGCCGGCGAGCGCGAGCTCGCGGAAGGTCAGACGGGAGACGCCATACTTGCGCTTGAAGCCGCGCGGGCGGCCGCTGAGCGAGCAACGGTTGCGGATGCGCTCCTTGGCGGAGTTGCGGGGAAGCTTCTGGAGCTTCTTCTGCGCGGCGTAGAACTCCTCGTCGGTGGTGGCGGGATTGGCGAGGATGGCCTTCAGCTCGGCGCGCTTGGCGGCGAACTTGTCGGCGAGCTTGATGCGCTTCTTGTTGCGCTCGATGGCGGAGGTCTTCGGCATGGTGCGGAAAGGTTAGGCGGTTTTGGCGGCGGCCTGCTCGGTGCGGCGGAACGGCATGCCGAGGAGCTTGAGGAGCTCGCGGGCCTCGTCGTCGGTCGTGGCCGAGGTGACGAGGGTGATGTCGAGACCCATGTGGCGCTTGGCGCTCTCGACGGAGATCTCGGGGAAGATGGTGAAGTCGGCGATGCCGATGTTGTAGTTGCCCTGGCCGTCGAGCTTGTTCGGCACGCCGCGGAAGTCGCGGATGGTGGGCAGCGCGACCGCGAGGAGGCGCATGAGGAAGTGCCACATGTTGTCGCCGCGGAGCGTGACGCTGCAGCCGACGACCTGGCCCTGCTTCAGCTTGAAGTTGGCGATGGCCTTGCGGGACTTGTTGAGGAGCGGCTTCTGGCCGGCGATCAGGGCCATGTCGCGCGCGGTGTCGGCGATCATGTTCTTGTCGGCATCGGCGCCGATGCCGGTGTTCAGCACGATCTTCTCGAGCTTCGGAACCTGGTGCTTGTTCTTGTAACTGCGCGACGCCATGAGGGCGGGCACGACTTGCTCGAAATAGACTTTCTTGAGAGGCGGGACGTTATCTTTGCTCATTTTCGGGTGCCCGGTTTCCAAGCGGGCGAATTAGTGAGAGGCGTTAGGCCTTCTTGGCTTCGGTTTTCTTGGCGCGCTTCTTCGAGGCGTCGAAGCGGGTTTGGAGCATGAGGTTCGAGACGTGGATCGAACCTTCGCGCTCGGCGATCTTGCCCTGAGGATTTTCCTGCGACTTCTTCAGGTGCTTCTTGATCATCGCGACGCCTTCGACGACCGCGCGGTTCTTGGCCGCGAGGACCTCGAGGACCTTGCCGGACTTGCCCTTGTGGGAGCCGGAGATGACGACGACCTGGTCGTTCTTCTTGATGTGGAATTTTTGCATGGTCAGAGGACCTCCGGGGCGAGGGAGATGATCTTCATGTAGTTCTTCGCGCGGAGCTCGCGGGCGACGGGGCCGAAGATGCGGGTGCCCTTCGGGTTGCCGTCTTCGCCGATGATGACGATCGCGTTGCTGTCGAAGCGGAGGTAGCTGCCGTCGGCGCGACGGAGGGGCGCCTTGGTGCGAACGATGACGGCCTTGTGGACCTCACCCTTCTTCACCGTGGCGTCGGTGCTGCTCTCCTTGATGTTGACGGTGATGATGTCGCCGACGTGGGCGTAGCGGGTGTTCTGGCCGATACGACCGATCATGGACGCGCGGCGCGCGCCGGTGTTATCGGCGATGTCGAGAATGGAACGCATCTGGATCATGGTGGTGTTCTCCTGGTGCGGTTAGGCTTTCGGGGCCGCGGCGGCGGACGCGTTGGCCTTGGTGGTCTTGGTGGGGACGACGGCGGCAACGTCGGTCTCGGAGACGGCGGCGCCGATCGGCTGCACGGCGGCTTCGACGACGCGGACGACGCGCCAGCGCTTCAGGCGGCTGATCGGGCGGGTCTCCATGACCTCGACCTTGTCGCCGACCTTGGACTCGTTCTTCTCGTCGTGGACGTGGAGGACGGTCTTGCGATTGATGACCTTCCCGTAGAGCGGGTGCGGCGTCTTGTAGGGGACGGTGACCTTGACGGATTTGTCGCCCATCTTGGAGGTGACAAAACCGACTTCGGTCTTGCGGGCGGCGTGACGTGCGTGAGTAGACATGGTCTTGAGCGGTTACGCGCGCCTTAGGCAGCGGCGGTCTTCTTGGATTTCTTCTCGGTGAGGATGGTCTCGAGGCGCGCGATGTCCTTGCGGAGAGCGCGGATCGTGTGCGGCTTCTCGACCTGGCCGGTGTGCTTGCGCAGGCGGAGCTGGAGGAGCTCGTCGCGGGTGCTGCGGAGCTTGGTGGTGATCTCGGCGGGCGAGAGTTCGCGGATTTCCTTGGAAGTCATGATGGACGGTCTCCTGAGGTTAGACGGCCACGCCTTCGCGCGCGATGAAGCGGCAGCGGAAGGGCAGCTTGGCGTCGGCGAGGCGGAAGGCCTCCTTGGCGACGGTGGCGGGAACGCCGGCGAGTTCGAAGAGGACCGCGCCGGGCTTGATCGTCGCGGTGTAGTATTCGACCGGGCCCTTGCCCTGGCCCATGCGCACTTCGGCGGGCTTCTTCGTGACCGGCTTGTGCGGGAACACGCGGATCCAGAGCTTGCCCTTGCGCTTGAGGTGGCGGGCGATGGTGACGCGGGCGGCCTCGATCTGACGGCCGGTCATGGGACCGCGGGAGAGGGACTGCAGGCCAAATTCACCGAAGGCGAGCGTGTTGCCGCGCTTGGCATTGCCAGCGCGGGAGCCCTTCATCGATTTGCGATATTTGGTGCGGGAAGGTTGGAGAGCCATGGCTTTGAGTAGCTAGGTGCTGCGAGCGGAGCGCGCAGCGCGGTTTAGTTGGATTCGTCCTTTTTGCAGATCCAGCACTTCACGCCGATCTTGCCCCAGACGGTGCGGGCTTCGGCGAATCCGTAATCGATGTTCTCGCGGAGGGTGTGGAGCGGGATGCGGCCCTGGCGCTGCCATTCGCGGCGCGCGATGTCGGCGCCGCCAAGGCGGCCCGAGCACTGGATCTTGATGCCGTCGGCGCCGAGGCTCATGGCCATCTGGACCGACTTCTTGATCGCGCGGCGGAAGGCGACGCGGCGCTCGAGCTGGAGCGCGACGTTCTCGGCGACGAGCTGCGCCTCGATCTCGGGCTTCTTCACTTCCTGGATGTCGAGGAGGACTTCCTTGCCGGTGAGCTTGCCGAGGGCGACCTTCATGTTCTCGACCTCCTGGCCCTTCTTGCCGATGACGATGCCGGGGCGGGCGGTGAAGATCTTGACGCGGACGCGGTTGCCGGCGCGCTCGATGAAGATGCGCGGCACGGACGCCTGCTTGAGCTTCTCCATGAGCGTGTCACGGATGACCTGGTCTTCGTGGAGGAGCTTGGCGAAGTCCTTCTTGCGGGCGAACCAGCGGGATTGCCAGTTGCGGCGGACGGCGAGGCGGAAACCGGTAGGGTTGGTTTTTTGTCCCATAACAGTGAGTGGTTAGGCTTTGCTGTCCGAGAGGACGATGCGGAGGTGCGACATGCGCTTGACGCGCGGCTTGGCCGAGCCGCGGGCGCCGGCCTTGAAGCGCTTCAGGACCGGGCCGCACTCGACGAGGGCGCGGTGGACGACGAGCTTGTCGGCCGAGAGGTTGTGGTTGTTTTCCGCGTTCGCGACGGCGCTCTTGAGCGTCTTGGCGAGGAGGCGGGCGGACTTGCGCGGAATGAGGGAGAGGAGGTCGGTGGCCTCGGGCACGGAGCGGCCCTGGATCTCGTTGGCGACCTCGCGCACCTTCTTCGGCGACATGCGCGCGTATTTGGTGAGAGCTTGGATTTCCATTTTCGGTTCGGGTTCGGGTTTCGGCTACGCGCGCAGGTTAGATTTCCTTGCGGGTCATGCCGCCGTGCGCCTTGAAGATGCGCGTGGGGGCGAACTCGCCGAGCTTGTGGCCGACCATGTTCTCGGTGACATACACCGCGATGAAGGCCTTGCCGTTGTGAACGTTGAAGGTGTGGCCGACGAAGTCGGGCGTGATGGTCGAGCGCCGGCTCCAGGTCTGGATGGGCTTGCGCGCACCGCTGGACTTGGCCGCCTTCTCGATTTTCTCGAGCAGGTGGTAGTCGACGAAGAAACCTTTTTTGATGGAACGAGCCATGTTGGGTAGTCGTTAAGTTGGTTTACTTCTTGCCGCGCGGCGGACGGCCGTTCTTGCGGGTAAGGATGAGGGAGTTGGACGGCTTGGAGCGGCGGCGCGTCGGGAAACCCTTCGCGAGCTGGCCCCACGGCGACACGAGGTGCTGGCGACCGCCACCACCCTTGGACTTGCCCTGACCGCCACCGTTGGGGTGGTCGACCGGGTTCATAGCCATACCGCGGACGCGCGGGCGGCGACCGAGCCAGCGGTTGCGGCCGGCCTTGCCGAGCTTGCGCTTGCTGTGGTCTTCGTTGCCGACCTCGCCGATGGTGGCGCGGCAGTTGGCGTTCACCAGGCGGGTCTCGCCGGAGGCCAGCTTGAGCTGCGCCATGCCGTTCTCGACGGCGACGAGTTCGACGGACGTGCCGGCGGAGCGGGCGAGCTGGGCGCCGCGACCGGGGAGCAGTTCGACCGCGTGCACTTTCGTGGCCGCGGGAATGACGCCCAGCGGGAAGCTGTTGCCCGGACGGTAGTCGTTGGTGTCGGTCTTCAGCGCGCTGTAGATCGTGTCACCGACCTTCAGGCCCTTCGGGGCGATGATGTAGGTCTTGGAGCCGTCGACGTAGGCGAGGAGCGCGAGGAGGGCGGAGCGGTTGGGATCGTATTCGATCGCCTGGACCTTCGCCGGGATGTCGAGCTTGGCGCGCTTGAAGTCGACGACGCGGTAGAGCTTCTTGTGGCCGCCGCCGCGACGGCGCGACGTGATGCGGCCGTAGGTGTTGCGACCGCCGGTCTTGTTCTTGGACTCGACCAGGGAGCGCTCGGGGCGCTTCGTGGAGATCTCCTCCGGGCGGTTCAGCTCGGTGAAGCGAAGCGCGGCGGTGAGAGGACGGAAAGTTTTGATAGCCATGGCGGGTGTTTCCTCAGACGAGCTCGATCTTGTCGCCCTGCTTGAGGGTGACGATGGCGCGCTTGCTGTCGGACTTCTGCGTCGGGCGGCCCGTGCGGGAACGCTTCGGCTTGCCCTTGATGTTTTGGATGTTCACGCGCGTGACGGTGACCTTGAAGGTCGCCTCGACGGCTTCGCGCACGGTGTGCTTCGTGGCCGAGGGATAGACCTCGAACGTGTATTGGCCGTAGTTGGAGGAGAGCTTGGAAGCCTTCTCCGTCAGGCGCATGTTTTTGAGAACTTTATCGGCGCTGATCATGACTGACCTCCGTTGGCGCGGGCGATGATGGCCTCGATCGCTTTGGTGGAGACGACGATCTTCGAGTATTGGACGAGATCGAGAGTGTTGAGCTTGGCGGCTTCCGTGAGGGAGACGCGGGCGAGGTTGCGCGCGGCGCGCGAGGCCTCGGCGGTGAACGGGGCGTCGACGAGGAGCACGGAGCCCTTGGGGGCGATCGTGCGGACGACCTTGTTCATGAGCTTGGTCTTCGGCTGGGCGGGAACGAACGCCTCGATGACCTCGACCTCACCGGCGGAGGCGCGATCGAAGAGCGCGCGGGCGAACGCGAGGGCCTTGACCTTGTTGTTGATCTTCTTCGAGAAGTCGCGGGGCTTCGGGCCGAACACGACGCCACCACCGCTCCAGAGCGGCGAGCGGGACGAGCCGGCGCGGGCGCGACCGGAACCCTTCTGGTTCCACGGCTTCTTGCCACCGCCGCGGACTTCGCCGCGAGTCTTGGTGGAGCGGGTGCCCTGGCGGGCGTTGGCGCGGTGTGCGACGACGACTTCCTTGACGGCCTGCACGCCCTTGTCGCCTTCGAAGGTCGGGACGTTGAACTCCTTTTCGGAGGTCTTGCTGGCGTCGGAGCTGTAAACTTTGAGCTTCATTGTGGTTCAGTCTCCTTAGGCTTTCTTGGCCTTCTTGCCGGCGCGGATGATGACGTCGTCACCGTTGGCGCCCGGGATCGCACCCTTCACGAGGATGAGATTCTTGTCGGCGATGATCTTGACGACGCTGAGGTTCTGCACCGTGCGCTGCTCCGAGCCCATGTGGCCGGGCATCGCCTGGTTCTTCCACGAGCGACCGGGCGTCTGGCGCATGCCGATCGAGCCGATGCGGCGGTGGAACATCGAGCCGTGCGAGGCGGGACCGCCCGCGACACGGAAGCGCTTCACGACGCCGGCGAAGCCCTTGCCCTTCGTGATGCCGATGACGTCGATCGTCTGGCCTTCGGTGAAGGCGGCGACGGTGACGACGTCACCCGGCTTCACCGTGGGAGCGGCGGCGAGGCGGACTTCGTTGAGAAGACGCGGCGTGTTTTCGAGGCCGGCCTTCTTGGCGTGGGCGGCTTCGGCCTTGCTCGCGTTCTTCGCCTTTTGGGCGCCGAAGCCGAGCTGGACGGCGTTGTAACCGTCGGTCTCGACGGTCTTGACTTGGACAACCGGGCAGGGGCCGGCTTCCACGACGGTGACCGGCACGAGCACGTTCTGTGCATCGTAGACCTGGGTCATCCCGAGTTTTTTGCCTAATAGAGTAGTGATCATAGGCTAAGTGGTAGGTGGAGGGTTTCCGTTTGGTTTAGACCTACATTAGCAATCCGGCGATTGGAGCCACCGGTGGCTGCTAAAGTGACTGTCTGAAAGTTGAGCGTTAGACGTTGATCGTGATGTCGACGCCGGACGGCAGGTTGAGTTTCTTGAGTTCGTCGACCGTCTGCGCGGTCGGCTCGAGGATGTCGATGAGACGCTTGTGGGTGCGGCTCTCGAACTGCTCCATCGACTTCTTGTCAACGTGCGGCGAGCGGTTGACGGACAGTTTCTCGATGCGGGTGGGCAGCGGGATCGGGCCCGAGACGCGCGCGCCGGAGCGCTTGGCGGTTTCGACGATTTCCAGGGCGGACTGGTCGATCACACGGTAATCGAAGCCCTGGAGTTTGATGCGAATGCGTTGGCCTTTCATGGCGGATAAAGAACGTGGGTTTAGGTGCGGGCCGGGGCCTTGGAAGAGGTCTCGACGATCTTGGCGAGGAGGTTGTTCGGGACCTGCGCGAAGTGCGACGGCGTGATCGAGGCGGACGCGCGGCCCTTCGAGAGCGAGCGGATATCCGTCACGTAACCGAACAGCATTTCGAGCGGGACGTGCGCGGAGATGATGCACGCACCGTTCTTGTTCTCCATGCCCTGGATCTGGCCGCGGCGGCGGTTGATGTCGCCCATCAGGTCGCCCTGATAGTCTTCCGGCGTGGTGACTTCGACGCCCATGATCGGCTCGAGGAGGATCGGCTTGGCGACCTTCATCGCTTCCTTGAAGGCGAAGATGCCGGCCATCTTGAACGCGAGTTCCGACGAGTCGACTTCGTGGAAGGAACCGTCGATGATGCGGATCTTCGCATCGACGACCGGGTAACCGGCGACGACGCCGTTGTTGGCGCCTTCGAGGATGCCGTCCGTCGCGGGCTTGATGAATTCCTTCGGGATGACGCCGCCAACGATTTCGTTGATGACTTCGATGCCCTTGCCCTTCTCGTTCGGCTCGATCTTGACGACGACGTGGCCGTATTGGCCCTTACCACCGGACTGGCGGATGAACTTGCCGACGCCGTCCGCGGAGGCCGTGACTGTCTCGCGGTAAGCGATCTGCGGCTTGCCCACGGTCGCCTCGACCTTGAACTCGCGCTTCATGCGGTCGACGATGATTTCGAGGTGCAGCTCGCCCATGCCGGCGAGAATCGTCTGGCCGGTGTCCTGGTCGGTCTTGACGCGGAGGGTCGGGTCCTCGGCGACGAGGCGCTGGAGCGCGACGCCGAGTTTTTCCTGGTCGCCCTTCGAGTTCGGCTCGATCGACATCGCGATGACGGGCTCGGGGAAGGACGGCGGCTCGAGGCGGATGTCGAAGTCCTCATCGCACAGCGTGTCACCGGTGATGACGTCCTTGACGCCGACGAGCGCGCAGATGTCGCCCGCGTAGGCCAGTTCGATTTCCTCGCGGTCCATCGCGCGCATGAGCACGAGACGGGAGACGCGCTCGGAGCGGCGCGTGCGGGGATTGTAGAGGGACATGCCGCGCTTCACCACGCCGGTGTAGACGCGGTAGAACACGAGCTTGCCGACGAACGGGTCGGTCCAGAGCTTGAACGCGAGACCGGCGAGCTTCGCCTTGTCGTCGACGATGGCCTCAACGACGTTGCCGGAGCTGTCTTGGCCCTTCATCGGCGGAACGTCGATGGGGTTCGGGAGATAGTTGACGACGCAGTCAAGGAGGCGCTGCACGCCCTTCTTCTTGAACGCGGAGCCCGGGATCACGCCGGTGAACTTCATCGAGACCGTGGCCTTGCGGACGGCGAGGATGAATTCGTCGGTGGTGATTTCCTGGCCTTCGAGATACTTGTTCGCGATGACGTCGTCGAAGTCGGAGACGGCTTCGATGAGCTTCTCGCGGTATTCCTTCGCCTGCGCGGCGTATTCGGCGGGAATCGGCGCGGTGACCGGATTCATGCCGAGCGGATCCTTCGTCTCGTCGAAGATGTAGGCGACGTTCTGGACGAGGTCGATCAGGCCGTTGAAGTTCTCTTCCTGGCCGATCGGAATGTAGAGCGGGTGCGCGTTGGCCTTGAGCTTCTCGCGCATCTCGTCGACGGCGCGGAAGAAGTTGGCGCCGGTGCGGTCCATCTTGTTGACGAACGCGACGCGCGGAACGCCGTATTTGTTGGCCTGACGCCAGACGGTCTCGGACTGCGGCTGCACGCCGGCGACCGCGCAGAACACCGCGACGGCGCCGTCGAGCACGCGCATGGAGCGCTCGACTTCGGCGGTGAAGTCGACGTGTCCGGGCGTGTCGATGATGTTAATGCGCTGCTTGATCCCCTTCCAGGGACCGAAGGAGGCGTTCCAAGCGCAGGAAATGGCGGCGGCGGTGATCGTGATGCCGCGCTCGCGCTCCTGCTCCATCCAGTCGGTCACCGTGGTGCCTTCGTGGACTTCGCCCATCTTGTGGACGGCGCCGGAGTAGAAAAGAATGCGCTCGGTCGTCGTGGTCTTGCCGGCGTCGATGTGCGCGGCGATGCCGATGTTGCGCGTCCACTCGAGCGGGAACGGACGGTCCTTGGCGTTGGCGGCGGCGACCTTGGCCTTGTCGGTGACGACGGTGATGTTGATCGGAGAAGACATTGCGTGGAGAGATTACCAGCGGAGGTGGGCGAAGGCGCGGTTGGCCTGGGCCATCTTGTGGGTGTCTTCCTTCTTCTTCACCACGGTGCCCGTGTTGTTGTAGGCATCGATGATCTCGGCCGCGAGGGCCTCGCGCATCGCCGTGCCCTTGCGGGAGGTGGCGGCGTCGACGATCCAGCGGAGCGCGAGCGACTCCTGGCGCTCGAACGAGATCTCGACCGGCACCTGGTAGGTGGCACCACCGACGCGGCGGCTCTTGACCTCGAGCTTCGGGCGGGCGTTTTCCATCGCGCCCATGAGAAGGTCGACCGGGTCGCCCTTCTGCAGCTTCTCGCTCACGCGCTCAAAGGCGCCGTAAACGATGCGCTCCGCGACGGTCTTCTTGCCGCTCTTCATGATCACGTTGATCAGGTGGGTGACGAGAGCGCTGTTGTAGCGGACGTCCGGAACGGTGGGGCGGTGAGTAGCTCTGCGACGACGAGACATGGTGAAAAGGAAAGAACGTGATTACTTGGCGGCCTTCGGGCGCTTGACGCCGTATTTGGAACGGGAACGACGGCGCTTCTCGACGCCGGTGGCGTCGAGGGTGCCGCGGACGATGTGGTAGCGGACGCCAGGAAGGTCCTTCACACGGCCGCCGCGCACGAGCACGATCGAGTGCTCCTGGAGGGAGTGGCCCTCGTCGGGAATGTAGGAAATCACTTCCGTGCCGTTCGTGAGGCGGACCTTGGCGACCTTACGGATGGCCGAGTTCGGCTTCTTCGGCGTGCGGGTCATGACTTGCACGCAGACGCCGCGGCGGAAGGGGTTACCCTGCAGGGCCGGGGCCTTGGACTTCGCACGGACCTTGCGACGTCCTTTTCTCACGAGTTGGTTGATGGTGGGCATGTGAAGAGAGTTGCTTGGATAAAGAGGAAAAGGCGCGGAACCTACCGGGACGAAAAGCCCCGGCAAGCACTTTTTCGCGTTGTGCTGAAAAACGCGGATTTCAGAGCGGAAACCCCGAAACCGCGGGCGTCAGGTGCACCCACAGTTTTGCTGCGAATGCTGTTTTGTGACGAAAATGGAGGATCAGCGAACCACGCCAGCATGACGCACTTCAAGCGCGAAATACCTGATTTCTCCCCAAGTTATTCACAGCATCAGTTCGGCTACCGGAAATGAGCGACTGACACCACGCATCCGCCCCTCGATTGTGTGTGCTCCGGCGACTGCGGCGAAGAGGAAATTGTCGGACAAAAAAACACCCGGCCGGTGAGGGCCGGGTGTAACTCGGAAGGAGCTAGGCTCTACCTCCGAGTTTTGGCGGGAGGGACTTTGAGGGTCCGAATTTCGGAGTGAAAAACAAGGCAAAAGTCAGCCCTCCCCTGCCCCGCAGTTTGTAAGCCTGCAGCGCGGCAAGTTAGCCCCGAAGGCAAAGAAAAAGCCGCGGATCGCTCCGCGGCTTTGAGAGTGAACGGGCTCGAGCTTAGCTCGCCTCGGCCGTCGCCGGCGCGGCGGCGCGCGGGGCTTCGTCCATCGGGATTTCGCCGCCGAGCGGGAGCGTGACCTTCAGCTTCTTGTAAGCCGGGAGGCCGGTGCCCGCGGGGATGAGGTGACCCATGATGACGTTTTCCTTGAAGCCCTTCAGGCCGTCGACCTTGCCGAGCGTCGAGGCGTCGGTGAGGACGCGCGTCGTCTCTTGGAACGAGGCGGCAGAGATGAACGACTCGGTCTCGAGCGAGGCCTTGGTGATGCCCAGGAGGATCGGCTCGGCCTCGGCGGGTTTGCCGCCGGCGGCGTCGAGGCGCTTGTTCTCGCGGAGGAACGTCGAGCGATCGATCTGCTCGCCCCAGAAGAACTCGCTGTCACCCGGATCCGTGATGCGGACCTTGCGGAGCATCTGGCGGATGATGACCTCGATGTGCTTGTCGTTAATCGACACGCCCTGGAGACGGTAGACTTCCTGCACCTGGCCGATGAGGAACTCGTAGAGCGCGGTCGGCCCGAGGATGTCGAGGATCTCGTGCGGATCGGCGGAGCCTTCGGTGAGGTGCTGGCCCTTGTGGACGACGTCGCCGGCCTGCACGATGATGTGCTTGCCGTGCGGGATGAGGTGCTCTTCCTCGGCACCGGCCTCCTCGTTGCGGACAACGAGCTTGCGCTTGCCGCGGATCGAGCCCTCGAAGGAGACGACGCCGTCGATGCGGGCCATCTCGGCGGCTTCCTTCGGACGACGAGCTTCGAAGAGCTCGGCGACGCGCGGAAGACCGCCGGTGATGTCCTTGGTCGTGGACGCCTGGCGCGGCGTCTTCGCGAGGAGCGCGCCGGCCTGGATGATGTCGCCTTCGTTGACGACGACCTGCGCGCCGGTCGGAATCGCGTAGGAAGCGAGCGGCTTGCCGGCTTCGTCGCGGATTTCGATCTGCGGGTTGAGGTCTTCCTTGTGCTCGATGACGACGGTCGCGATGCGGCCGGTGGATTCGTCGAGCTCGCGCTTCACCGTGACGCCCGGGATCATGTCCTTGAACGCCAGCGTGCCGGTGCGCTCGGAGAGGACCGGGATGTTATACGGGTCCCACTGCGCGATGGTCTGGCCCTTCGTCACCTTCTCGCCGTCGCCGACGGAAAGGACGGTGCCGACCACGATCGGATAGGCTTCGAGTTCGCGGTCGTTGTCGTCGAGGATCTGGATGGAGCCCGTCTTGTTGAGGACGATGGCCGCACCTTCCATCTGCACGAGGCGGAGGCCGCGATACTTGAGGATACCGGTGTTGCGCACCTTGATCTCGGGGTTCTTGGAACCGGCCGAGGCGACGCCACCGATGTGGAACGTGCGCATGGTGAGCTGCGTGCCGGGCTCGCCGATCGACTGCGCGGCGATGATGCCGACGGAGTCGCCGATCTTCGCGACCTTGTTGGAGGCCGGGTTGATGCCGTAGGACTTCGCGTCGATGCCGTGCTCGCTCGTCGAGGTGAGCGGCGACATGACCTTCACGCGCTCGATGCCGGAGTCCTCGATCTGGCGACCGAGTTCTTCCGTGATGAGCTCGCCGGCGCCAACGAGAATCTTCGTCGGGTCGAGCGGATTGTAGATGTCGTCGGCGGAGCAGCGGCCGGTGATGCGTTCCGCGAGGGACACGAGCATCGTGTCGCCTTCGAAGATCGCCTTCTTCCAGATGCCGTCGCGCGAACCGCAATCTTCCTCGGTGATGACGCAGTCCATGGCCACGTCGCAAAGCTTGCGGGTCATGTAGCCGGCGTCGGCCGTCTTGAGCGCGGTGTCGGCGAGACCCTTGCGGGCGCCGTGCGTCGAGATGAAGTATTCGAGAACGGTGAGGCCTTCGCGGAACGAAGACAGAATCGGGCGCTCGATGATCTCGCCGGAGGGCTTGGCCATGAGGCCGCGGAGACCGCAGAGCTGGCGCACCTGCTGTTTGTTACCGCGGGCGCCCGAGTCCATCATGATGTAGACCGGGTTGACCTCGGGGCGGCCGTCGTTGCCCTCGAGCTTCGAGAAGACGGACTTCGCGATGCGGTCGGTAGCGCCGGTCCAGATGTCGATGATCTTGTTGTAGCGCTCGCCGGAGGTGATGATGCCCTTCTTGTATTGGGACTCGACCTCGTCGACCTTCTTGCGGGCGTCGGACACGATCTCCTTCTTGTTTTCCGGAATGATCATGTCGTCGATGCCGATCGAGATGCCGGCGTTGAAGGCGGTCGTGAAACCGAGCTCCTTCAGCTTGTCGAGCGTCTCGACGGTGACGGTGGGACCCGCGACCTTGTAGGTGTTGAGAATGAGGTCGCCCAGCTTGCCCTTCGGCACGGGGAAGTTGATGAAGCCGAGACCGGCGGGCCAGATCTGGTTGAAGATCACGCGGCCCACGGTGGTGCGGAGCGTCTTGCGCTCCTTGTTGCCGAAGACGGTGTCCTTGCCGAAATCCGGGTTCGGGATGTCGACCCAATCGTGGACCTTGAGCGCGCCATCGGCCTTGGCGTATTGAACTTCCTGGAGGCCGGACATGAGCGGGACGCGCTGGCCCTTGGCGGGCTTCACGCGCGGCTCGATCGAGAGGTAATACGCGCCGAGGACGATGTCCTGCGACGGCGTGAGGATCGGCTTGCCGCTCGAGGGCGAGAAGATGTTGCCCGAGGACATCATGAGCAGCTTGCACTCGAGGATGGCCTCGAGGGAAAGCGGCACGTGCACGGCCATCTGGTCGCCGTCGAAGTCCGCGTTGTAGGCGGTGCAGACGAGCGGGTGGACGCGGATGGCGGAACCTTCGATGAGGACCGGCTCGAACGCCTGGATGGAGAGGCGGTGGAGCGTCGGCGCGCGGTTGAGCAGCACCGGGTGGCCCTTCGTGACTTCCTCGAGGATGTCCCAGACTTCCGGCGACTTCTTCTCGATCATCTTGCGCGCACCGCGGACGGTGTGCACGAAGCCGAGTTCCTTGAGGCGGCGGATGATGAACGGCTCGAAGAGGACGAGCGCCATCTTCTTCGGCAGACCGCACTGGTTGAGCTTGAGCTCGGGACCGATGACGATGACGGAGCGGCCGGAGTAGTCGACGCGCTTGCCGAGGAGGTTCTGGCGGAAGCGGCCCTGCTTGCCCTTGAGCATGTCGGAGAGCGACTTCAACGCACGGTTGCCGGCGCCCGTGACGGGGCGGCCGTGGCGGCCGTTGTCGAAGAGCGCGTCGACGGCTTCCTGGAGCATGCGCTTTTCGTTGTGAATGATGACGTCGGGCGTCTTCAGCTGCATCAGGTTCCGCAGGCGATTATTGCGGTTGATGACGCGGCGGTAGAGGTCGTTGAGGTCGGACGTCGCGAAGCGGCCGCCTTCGAGCGGGACGAGCGGGCGGAGGTCCGGCGGGATGACGGGGAGAACTTCGAGGACCATCCACTCGGGCCGGGACTTCGAGGAGATGAAGCCGCCGATGACCTTGAGGCGCTTCGAGAGCTTCTTCTTGATCTGCTTCGAGCGCGTGGCGCGCATCGTCTCGTGCAGTTCGGCGACGACGGCCTCCATGTCGATCTGCGTGAGGACGTCGCGGACGGCCTCGGCGCCCATCTTGGCGACGAAGGCATCGGCGCCGTATTCGTCGACGGCCTGCTGGTATTCCGTCTCGGTCAGGAGCTGCTTGAGTTCAAGCGGCGTCTTGCCCGGGTTGGTGACCATGTAGTTCTCGTAGTAGATGACGCGCTCGAGCGAGCGGGCCGTCATGTCGAGGAGCAGGCCGAGGCGGCTCGGCATGCTCTTGAGGAACCAGATGTGCGCCACCGGAACGGCGAGTTCGATGTGGCCCATGCGCTCGCGGCGGACGCGGGCGATGGTGACCTCGACGCCGCAACGGTCGCAGATGACGTCCTTGTATTTGATGCGCTTGTATTTTCCGCAGGCGCACTCGTAGTCGCGCACGGGGCCGAAGATCTTTTGGCAGAAAAGACCACCCGGCTCGGGCTTGAACGTGCGGTAGTTGATCGTCTCGGGGTTCTTGACCTCACCCTTCGACCAGGCGCGGATGGTCTCCGGCGCGGCGACGGTGATGGAGACGCTGTCGAACGGGTTCTCGTCGGAACCGAGGACCTGACGGACTTCTTCGCGAGCTTGTTCGGTGCTCATGTTGCGTGATGCTCCCAGTATTTAAGTGTTAGCGGTTGCCACCGAGGGCTTCGGACAGCGTGGTGCGCTTGCCGAGTTTGATGTCGAGGCCGAGGGCCTGCATTTCCTTCACGAGGACGTTGAAGGATTCCGGCGTGCCGGCCTGCAGGGTGTTGTCGCCCTTGACGAGCGACTCGTAGATCTTGGTGCGGCCGTTCACGTCGTCGGACTTGACGGTGAGGATTTCCTGGAGCGTGTGCGCCGCGCCGTAGGCTTCGAGCGCCCACACTTCCATTTCGCCGAAGCGCTGGCCGCCGTATTGGGCTTTGCCGCCCAACGGCTGCTGCGTGACGAGCGAGTAAGGACCGACCGCGCGCGCGTGAATCTTGTGCGAGACAAGGTGATTCAGCTTCATCATGTAGATGAAGCCCACGACGACTTGCTGATCGATCTTCTCACCGGTGCGGCCGTCGAACAGCGTGGCCTTGCCGGAGGTGGTGACGGTGACGACGCCGCTCTGGTTCTTCTCAACGTCGTTCGCCTGCTTGAGGTATTCGCGGACTTTCTTTTCCGAGATACCGTCGAACACGGGCGTGGCGACCTTGAGGCCGAGCTTCGAGCAGGCCCAACCGAGGTGCGTCTCGAGAACCTGGCCGACGTTCATGCGCGAAGGCACGCCGAGGGGGTTCAGGCAGATCTGCACCGGAGTGCCGTCCGGCAGGAACGGCATGTCTTCTTCGGGGACGATCTTGGCGACGACGCCCTTGTTACCGTGGCGGCCGGCCATCTTGTCACCGACCTCGAGCTTCTGCTTCGTGGCGATGTAGACCTTAACCTGCTTGATGACGCCGGCGCCTTCCGCGTCGCCCTGTTCGATCGACGCGATCTTGCGCTCACGGTCGCCCTCGAGCTCGTCGAACTTCGACTGGAACGAGCCGATGATCTCCATGATCTTGATGCGAACCGGGGACGGATCGATCTCGATGTGCTTCGCGACGGCGGCGAGCTTGCGGAGGAGGGTCTTGGTGATCTTGCGGTTGGCCGGGATGATGATTTCGCCGGTCTGGCCGTTGATGACGTCGAGCGGGATCTTTTCGCCGAGGAGGATGTTGGACAGCGCCTCGGTGAGCTGCTCGCGCAGCTTGTCCATCTGCGTCTTGTAGTCTTCCTGGATCTGCTTCACCTGGCGGCGGCGATCGGAAGGCGAGAGTTTCGAACCCTCGGCATCGAGGCGCGAAGTGTTGATCTTCACGTCCATGATGATGCCGTTCACGCCCGACGGGACGATGAGCGAGGTGTCCTTCACGTCCGCGGCCTTTTCACCGAAGATGGCGCGGAGGAGCTTCTCTTCCGGCGCGAGTTCGGTTTCGGACTTCGGCGTGATCTTGCCGACGAGGATGTCGCCCGGCTTGACCTCGGCACCGACGCGGATGACGCCGTTGTGATCGAGGTTCTTGAGGGCTTCTTCGCCGACGTTCGGGATATCGCGGGTGATTTCCTCGGGCCCGAGCTTCGTGTCACGCGCGGTGACTTCGAATTCCTGGACGTGGATCGAGGTGAAGATGTCTTCCTTCAGCACCTTTTCGGAGATGAGGATGGCGTCTTCGAAGTTGTAGCCGTTCCACGGCATGAACGCGACGAGCACGTTGCGGCCGAGGGCGAGCTCGCCGTGGTCGGTCGAGGGACCGTCGGCGATGCACTGGCCCTTCTTCACTTTCTGGCCCTTCTTGACGATGGGCTTCTGGGTGAAGCAGGTGCCGGCGTTCGAGCGCATGAATTTGCGCAGCTCGTAAACGTAGGTGCCGTTCTTCGGGTCCGTCTTCGGGTTGCGCGGCAGCTCACCGGACTCGGTGACGATGATGCGCTTCGCGTCCACGGAGGCGACGATGCCGGCGGCTTCCGCGACCACGACGGTCTTGGAGTCCGAGGCGAGGCGGCCTTCGAGACCGGTGCCGACGAACGGCGCTTCGGTCTGCAGCAGCGGCACGCCCTGGCGTTGCATGTTCGAGCCCATGAGCGCGCGGTTGGCGTCGTCGTGCTCGAGGAAGGGGATCAGACCGGCGGCGACGGAGACGACCTGCTTCGGCGAGACGTCCATCAGGTCGACTTCGTCCGCGGTGACTTCGAGGAACTCGCCGTCACGACGCGCGGTGACCTTGCCGATGAAGTTGCCCTTCTCGTCGACCTCGGCGTTGGCCTGGGCGATGACCTTGCCCTCTTCCTGGTCGGCGGTGAGATAGACCACCTTGTCGGTGACGCGGCCTTTTTCCTTGTCGGCGACGCGATACGGGGCCTCGATGAAGCCGAATTCGTTGACGCGCGCGTAGGTCGAGAGCGAGTTGATCAGACCGATGTTCGGACCTTCGGGCGTTTCGATCGGGCAAATGCGGCCGTAGTGCGACGGATGAACGTCGCGGACTTCGAAGCCGGCACGCTCACGGTTCAGACCGCCGGGCCCGAGCGCGGACAAGCGGCGCTTGTGCGTCAGCTCGGCGAGCGGGTTGATCTGATCCATGAACTGCGACAGCTGGCTGCGCGCGAAGAAATCGCGGATGACGGTCGTCAGCGCCTTCGGGTTGATCAGCTTCTGCGGCGTGATCGAGTCGACGGATTGGTCGTAGAGCGTCATGCGCTCGCGCACCAAGCGCTCGGTGCGGCTGAGACCGACGCGGCACTGGTTGGCGAGGAGCTCACCGACGGTGCGCACGCGGCGCGAACCGAGGTGGTCGATGTCGTCAACGACGCCGTCGTTCTTCTTGAGGCGGACGAGATACTTCGTGGCGGCGACGACGTCGGCGCTCTCGAGGATGCGGACCTCAAGGTCGACCTTCAGGTCGAGCTTCTGGTTGATCTTGTAGCGGCCGACGCGGCCGAGGTCGTAGCGCTTCGGATCGAAGAACAGGCGCTTGAGCAGGGCCTTGGCGTTCGCCGTGGTCGGCGGCTCGCCCGGGCGCAGCTTCTTGTAGATTTCCTTGAGCGCTTCCTCTTCGTTGCGGGTCGGGTCCTTCTTGAGCGCGCGGATGATGGCGCCTTCGTCGGCCGTCGTGTCGATGACGCGCATCGACTTGATGTCGTGCTTCTCGAAGGTGCGGACGATCTGCTTCGTGAGCGGCTCGAACGCGCGGGCGAGGACGACGCCCTTCTGGGCATCGATGACGTCTTCGACGAGCACGAGGGTCGACACGTTTTCCATGTCGAGGGCCTTGTTCACCTTCAGGTCCTGGACTTCGTAGAAGAGGTTCAGGATGTCGAGGTCGTTGCTGTAGCCGATCGCGCGGAGCAGCGTCGTGATGAGGAATTTCCGGCGGCGGCGGCGGCGGTCGAGGTAGACGTAGAGCAGGTCGTTGTTGTCGAACTGCACTTCGAGCCAGGTGCCGCGGTCCGGGATGATGCGGAAGGAGTGGAGCAGCTTGCCGTTCGGGTGCGTGGCGACCTCGAAGCAGATGCCGGGCGAACGGTGGAGCTGGGAGACGACGACGCGCTCGGCGCCGTTGATGATGAACGAGCCGCGCTCGGTCACCATCGGGATGTCGCCCATGAAGATTTCCTCGTCCTTGATGAAGTCCTCCTCGCGGAGGCGGAGCTTCACGTAGAGCGGGACGGCGTAGGTGGTGCCTTCGCGGAGGCACTCGATCTCGGAGCTCTTGGGCTCGCCGATGGTGTAGGAAACGTATTCGAGCGTGAGGCGCTCGTCATACGAGGTGATCGGGAAGACCTCCTTGAAGACGGCCTCGAGGCCGACGGGCTTGCGCTGCTTCTCGGGCACGTCCTTCTGGAGATACTCGAGATACGAGCTGATCTGCAGCTCGATGAGGTTCGGCGGCTGGATGACTTCGCGAAGTTTTCCGAAGTTGACGCGTTCGTGTTGAGTGCGGTCGGCCATGGGTGCTCCCGGTGGATGGATTGAAGAAAGGGACAAAACTCACTCGCCCGTGCGAGTGGCAGTGGGGACGTGCGGATGCGAGGACCTCGTCACGTCGGGAAAGAACGGGAAAAATGCCGAAGCACAGGCCGCGACGTGCGCGGCCTGTGCCCGGGAATTGGAACTGAATGCGTGGGTGCGAACCAAGTGGTTACTTGAGTTCGACCTTCGCGCCAGCGGCCTCGAGCTTCTTCTTGATCTCTTCGGCTTCGGCCTTGGCGACGCCTTCCTTGACCGGCTTCGGAGCGCCCTCGACGAGGTCCTTGGCCTCCTTGAGGCCGAGGCCCGTGATCGCACGGACTTCCTTAATGACACCGATCTTGTTCGCGCCGGCGTCCGTGAGGACGACGTTGAACTCGGTCTTCTCTTCGGCGGCCGGGGCGGCAGCGCCACCGCCAGCGGCGGGAGCGGCAGCGACGGCAGCGGCGGCGGAAACGCCCCACTTGGCCTCGAGGTCTTTGACGAGCTGCGCGAGCTCGAGGATCGGCTGCGCGGACAGCCACTCGATGACTTGGTCTTTGGTGATGTTGCTCATGGTAGTCTTCCGGGGAGTGCTAGCGGCGGCGGGAATGCCGCGCGTTTAAGAGACGTATCTCCTAGCTGAACTCCGTTGGGAGTTTTTGGTCTTCCGCGCGCGCCACCGAAGGAGGGGCGGCGCAACGCGAAAAGGGTTTAGGCGGCGGGTTGCTCCTTCTTGACCTTCTCGTTGAGGACGCGGACGAACGCGGCTCCCTGCTGGGTGAACAGACCCAGGAGCATCGAACGCAGCGCTTCGAACGACGGGAGGTCGGCGAGCTTGGCGAGTTCGGCGGTCGTGAAGACTTTCTTGTCCAGCACGCCGACCTTGACCTCGAGCTTCTGCTTTTCCTCGACGAACTTCTTGAGGACCTTCGCGACGCCGGCGGGATTCTTGCCGCCGACGACGACGGCCGTCTGGCCGGTGAGGGCTTTGTCCACCTCGGGCAGGCCGAAGGCCTTGGCCGCGACGCGGAACGAGCTGTTCTTCACGACGTGGAACTCGGCCTTCTCGGGAGCGAGGCGCTTGCGCAGCTCGGCGGTCTCGGCGACGGTCAGCTTGGTGAAGTTGGTGAGGATGACGTAGTCAGACTTCTTCAGGTGCGTCGTGACCTCGTCGATGAGGAATTTCTTTTCGGCTCTCATGGTTACGATGCTCCTTAGAATTTGCTGAACTCGGTCGAGGCGATCTTCACGCCGGGCGACATCGAGGACGACAGGGTGACGGACTTGATGTAGTGGCCCTTGAACGCGGCCGGCTTGGCCTTGCCCACGGCTTCGAGGACGGCGGCGACGTTCTCGGCGATCTGCGCCGGGGTGAACGAGCGCTTGCCGACGCCGACGCCGATGTTCGCGGTCTTGTCGACCTTGAACTCGACGCGGCCGGCCTTGACGGCCTTGATGCCCGCGGCGACGTCATCGGTAACGGTGCCGGACTTCGGGTTCGGCATGAGGCCCTTGGGGCCGAGCACGCGGGCGAGCGTGCGGACCTGCTTCATCGCCTCGGTGGTCGCGATGGCGACGTCGAAGTCGAGCCAGCCGGAGCTGACCTTGGCCATCAGCTCGGCGAGGCCGGCGTGATCGGCACCGGCGGCGAGCGCCTTCTCCGGGTCGTCGGTGAAGACGATCACACGGATCTTCTTGCCGGAGCCGTTCGGGAGCGGCGTGGTGCCGCGCACCATCTGGTCGCCCTGCGCCGGATCGACGCCGAGGCGGAAGGACAGCTCGACCGTCTCGTCGAACTTGGCCTTCGGGAACTTCGAAAGAATCTCAACGGCTTCGTTGAGCGGATATTCCTTCGTGAGGTCAGCGACCTTGACGGCGCTGTTGTATCGTTTGCTGTGTTTTTCCATTTGCGACTCCTTGCGGTGCGAACGCCCCGACGAGTCGGGGCTCCCGCGGTGAGCGTGTTGGGTGAAAGTTAGTCGACGACTTCGATGCCCATGTTCTTCGCGGTGCCGGCGATCATGCGGATCGCGGCCTCGTCAGAACCGGCGTTGAGGTCGGCCTTCTTGATTTTGATGATCTCGAGGATCTGCTTCTTCGTGACCTTGCCGACCTTGTCCTGGTTGGGCTTGGCCGAGCCGGACGCGATGCCCGCGGCCTTCTTGAGGAGGACGGAAGCCGGCGGCGACTTGCAGATGAACGTGAAGGACTTGTCCGAGAAGACGGTGATCACCACGGGGATGATCATGCCGTTCTGGTCCTTGGTTTTGGCGTTAAACTCCTTGCAGAACGCCATGATGTTGACGCCCTGGGCGCCGAGCGCGGGGCCGACCGGCGGAGCCGGGTTGGCAGCGCCAGCGGGGAGCTGGAGACGAACGTAGCCTTGGATCTTTTTGGCCATGTTAAGGGATGCTGAGTAGTGGCGGGTTTATGGTGGGCGGCGGATCAGCTTTCAGAGGCGCGCTGGACCTGCCAGTATTCGAGTTCGACGGGCGTAAACCGTCCGAAAATGGAAACGGAAACCTTGAGCTTGCCGCGCGCGGGATCGATCTCGTCGACCCGGCCGGTGAGGTTGGCGAAGGCACCGTCGGTGATCTTCACTTCCTCGCCGACCTCGAAGGAGACCTTCGGGATTTCCTTGCCGGTGGCGGCCTCGACGCGGGCCTTGATCTCGTCGATCTCGGTCTGGCGCAGCGGGGCGGGATGCTCGCCACCGACGAAGCCGATGACGCCGGCCGCGTCCTTCACGAAGTAGAAGGGCTTGATGATGACCTTGCCCTCTTCGTAGAGCTTCATGTTCACGAAGACGTAGCCCGGGTAGAGCTTGCGCGTCTTCACGGACTTCTTGCCGCCCTTCACCTCGGAGACGACTTCCGTGGGCAGGAGGACCTCATGGACGAAGTCGTCGAGTTCCTCGGCCTTCTTGAACTTCTCGATGTAGGTTTTCACCTTCTGCTCCTGGCCGGAGAGGGTGTGAACCGCGAACCACTGGGCGCCGGTGGGCGTTGAAGTCTGGGACATGGAAGAACGGCGCGGCGATCAGCTCACCCAGCGGGTGAACAGGTCGACGACTTGGTAGAGGGCGAAGTCGCTGATGCTGGTGAACAGGCCGAGGAGCACGCACGCGACGATCACGACGATCGTCGAGTCCTTCAGCTCTTCGCGAGTCGGCCAGCTGGCCTTCTGCAATTCAGCGACGAGCTCGCTGAAGAAAATACGGGCACTGCGGAACGGATTGGCCATGTGGGTCGCTGTTTCGGGCGAAAGTGGCAGGCGCGGAGGGAATCGAACCCCCAACCAACGGTTTTGGAGACCGCTACTCTACCAATTGAGCTACGCGCCTGTGGTTATTTCTTTTAGACGACGCAGCCGGAGCCCCGTAAAGGAGCCCCGGCGCGTGAAGTCGGAATGAGTGGAGGCGATTACTCGACGATCTCGGTCACGCGGCCGGCACCGATGGTGCGGCCACCCTCGCGGATCGCGAAGCGCTGGAACTTCTCCATCGCGATCGGAGCGATGAGCTCGATGTCGATCGTGATGTTGTCGCCCGGCATGACCATCTCGACGCCCTTCGGGAGGTGCGCAACGCCGGTCACGTCCGTCGTGCGGAAGTAGAACTGCGGGCGGTAACCGTCGAAGAACGGCGTGTGGCGGCCACCCTCGTCCTTCGAGAGGACGTAGATCTCGGCCTTCGCCTTCTTGTGCGGGGTGATGGACTTCGGGGCGGCGATGACCTGGCCGCGCTCGATGCCGTCCTTGTCGATACCACGGAGGAGGATACCGACGTTGTCGCCGGCCTGGCCCTGGTCGAGGAGCTTGCGGAACATTTCGATGCCGGTGACGACCGTGGTGACGGTGTCCTTGAGGCCGACGATCTCGACGTTTTCGTTGAGCTTGACGATGCCGCGCTCGATACGGCCCGTCGCGACGGTGCCGCGGCCGGTGATCGAGAAGACGTCTTCAACGGACATCAGGAAGGGCTTGTCCATCTCGCGGACCGGCTCGGCGATCTCGGTGTCGATCGCGTCCATCAGCTCGGCGAAGGCCTTTTCGCCCTCGGGCGTGCCAGCCAGACCGGCGGTGGCGGAGCCACGGACGATCTTGGTGTTCTTGCCGTCGAACTGATACTTGGTGAGGAGGTCGCGGATTTCCTCTTCGACGAGCTCGAGGAGGTCCGGGTCTTCGATGAGGTCGACCTTGTTCAGGAAGACGACGATCTTCGGCACACCGACCTGGCGGGCGAGGAGGACGTGCTCCTTGGTCTGCGGCATCGGACCGTCAGCGGCGCTGACGACGAGGATCGCGCCGTCCATCTGGGCGGCGCCGGTGATCATGTTCTTGACGAAGTCCGCGTGTCCCGGGCAGTCGACGTGCGCGTAGTGGCGCTTCGCGGTCTCGTATTCCACGTGGGCCACGGAAATCGTGACGGTCTTCGTCGCGTCGCGGACGGTGCCGCCCTTCGCGATGTCGGAGTAAGCCTTGACCTCGGCCAGACCCTTGCGGGCCTGCACGGCCAAAATAGCGGCCGTCGTGGTCGTCTTGCCGTGGTCGATGTGGCCGATCGTGCCAACGTTGACGTGCGGCTTCTTGCGTTCGAATGTTCCTTTAGCCATGTGGAGGGATGTTTGGGTGGTTGAAGTTGTTGACCTTTATTAACGTCGGCAATCCCCCGACGTTCGCCATGGAGCCCAGAACCGGATTCGAACCGGCGACCTCGTCCTTACCAAGGACGTGCTCTGCCAACTGAGCTATCTGGGCAGACCAAAGCGGAGGCAAAAAACAAAGAGAACGGCTAGGGAATGGTTCCCAAAATTAACCGTCAACTAGATTCTTGCGCTTTCTTGGAGATTTCTACGGACCGATCACGACCCGGTAGGCACCCGGGGCCAACTTTTCACCCAGCCGGATGCCCTTGGCAAGATAGTCGCGGAAGAAATTATCGACGTCGTCCGCGCCGGAGCCCGCGACCAGCAGCGGTTCACCGACCAGCCCGGACGCACTCACCGTGGCGAGAAATTCCAGCGGCGCAAAATCCTCCCGCGGCAAGGTCAGCGCCCCGAGAGCCTTCGCAATCAAAACATTCCCCTGCATCGACTTAACCTCGATAAACGCCGCACGAGGCTCCACGCGCCGCGCTGGGATTGCGACTTCGCCGAGACCCGCAAAGGGCGCTTCGTTGGCCCGCGTCATCACGTCGACCAGCCCCTCCGGCGCGGTCAGCGCGTCGCTGCCGTAGCTCGGGAGATTGGCCTCGGCAACCCGCAGATTGGCCGGAAAATCGAGGAAAATCTGGCCGGGCTGGGCCACGAGCCGCGCCGGCAGCCCCCTGCCCCGCGTTGCGCGCGGTCGGCAGGAACATCGGCGCCGGGTCCAGATACTCCGCCCGCTCCTGCAGCACGCGGTCGTCCGCCGCCGAGTTCGCGCCGGTCAGCCGCACGAAAGGCTCGGCCACCTTTGTCGTCGCGCCGTCCGGCCGAGCGAGCGTGCGCTCCGACCACGTCCACCACCCCGCGCCGGCGAGCGCGATCACCAGGATCGCCCCGAGCACCCGCCTCGCGTTCGAGCTCGCGTTCATCTCAGCGCCCCGCCGGCACGAACTTGGTCGCTTCGCCCGCGACCGGCTCGGCCGCGACGAGCACGTTGACGAAGCCCGCCGCCCGGGCGAGGTCGCACAGCTCGAGGAAGCCCTGCATCGACACCTGCCGGTCCACCCGCACGAGCAGCACCGCGCCGGGGTGCTTCTTCACATACTTCTCCAGCTCGGGGCGGAATTCCCGGATGTTGTAGATGCCCCCTCGAAGAGGATCATCTCGTCGCGCCGGTAGCTCACCACCACCGAGGCCACGCCCTGCATCGCGGCATTGACCTGCGGCAACTCCAGCGCCGCCGGCTCGCCGACCTTCACCGGCATGCCAGGCGCGAGCACGAAGCGCGAGCCGAGCAGGAGGAAAAACAGCACGATCAGCGCCGCGTTGGCCCAGAAGAACACGTCGAAGTCCCGCGGCGGCGGGCGCAGTTTCGCGACGAGTCCGAGCGGCTGCGTGATCATCGCGGCTCGGTCCCCGGCTCGCTGGCGGCCGCGCCGCCGTGGCGGTGCTCGCGCAGCAGGTAGCGCATCAGCTCGTTCCCCACCCACTCCATGTCGTGCGCGAGCGCACGCACGCGCCCGCTCAGGAAGTGCCGCGCCAGGTGCACCGGGATCGCGATCGCGAGGCCGGCCGCCGCGGTCAGCAACGCCTCGCTCATGCCGCCCGAGAGCACCGACGGAGTCGCGTAGTTGCCGCCGTGGTTGAAGAGCCAGAACGTCTTGATCATCCCCAGCAGCGTGCCGAGCAGGCCGAGCAGCGGCGCCACCTGCGCGATCGCGCCGAGCGTGCCGATGCGCCGCTCGAGCGCGGGAATCTCCGTCAGCGCCGCCTCCTGCACCGCGAAGCGCATGCCCTGCTCGTCGTCGCCGGCGTGGCGCAGCCCGGCCTTCACCAGCGCGGCGACCGGCCCGGGCGTCTCCTCGCACAGCGTCAGCGCCTCCATCAGGCGCCCCTTCTGGAGCAGGTTCTTGATGCCGTTGAGAAACTCGGTCGAGCGGATCTGCCCGCGGTGCAGGAACAGCGCGCGCTCGATGAAGATCACCAGTGCCGCGAGGCCGAGCACCACGAGCAGCCACATCACCGGGCCGCCCTGCGCAAAAATGCTGTAGCTGAATGCCGTCATGAAATTCCGCGCGCATCATGCGCCGCGCCTCCGCTCCGTAAATGCGAAACCTCGCTCACGGCTTCGCCCCTCCCGCCGGCGCGGCCCGGAAGCGCGCCAGCTTCGCCGTCGCCTCCGCCACGCCGCCGAGCTTGTTGTCCACGATCAGCTGGTAGGCGCGCTGCGCCTCGTCCAGCTTGCCGCCGTCCTCCAGCTGCTGCCCGAGCTCGAGCAGCGTGCGCGACATCCACCAGCGGCCCTTGGGGCCGAGCTTCGCCGCCTGCGCCGGGTCGATGAGGAACGCGTCCACCACGCCCCACAGCGCCGCGTGGGCCTCGGGCGCGCGGCCGCGCCGCGCCAGCGCGAAGCCCCACTTGTAGCCCGCCTCCACGCGCAGGTCGACCGGCGCGGACGGCAGGTCGCGCAACCGCTCGTAGAGCGCGGCGGCGCTCTCGTAGTTCGTGACGTTGTTCGCGCCCTGCGCGAACAGGCTGTCGGCGAGCGCGAGCTGCGCGAGCAGCACGTCGGGATGCTGGCCGAA
This sequence comes from Oleiharenicola sp. Vm1, assembly GCF_047777955.1. Taxonomy (GTDB): domain Bacteria; phylum Verrucomicrobiota; class Verrucomicrobiia; order Opitutales; family Opitutaceae; genus Didemnitutus. The sequence goes on along the minus strand of NZ_CP180537.1, from coordinate 1,360,772 downwards.
ATTGTTGATCAGGTCCTCGTAGACGAGGCGCGCCGAGCCGAAGTCGTTCAGCTTCCGCAGCAGGTCGCCCTGCTTCAGCCGCGCGTAGAAGACCAGCTCGTTGCCGGGATAGTTCTTGGCCAGGGTCTCCATGAACTTGTGCGCGTCCTGCAAGTTGCGGTCGAGCCCCTGCTGCTCGGCGTAGAGCCCGGCCTGGTAGAGCGCGAACGGCGCGAACTCGCTCTTCGGGTGGTTCTCGACCATGTCCGAGAGCGTTTTCTGGGCGCCGGCGAGATCGCCGCGCTTCGCCTGCCGCGCCGCCTGCACCAGGTAGGAATACAGCGCCGCCTTCGACTCCTTGAATTCCGCCCGCAGCTGGTCGAGCAGCGCCGCGCCGTCGGTGTCGCGCCCCAGCTCGAGCAGGGCCTGCGCCTTCAGCAGCTGCGCCGTGCTCGTGACCTCGCTCTTCAACGCCGGCTCGAGCGGCGCCGCGACCGCGGCCGCCAGCAGCTCGTCGACCTGCGCGACCGCCGCCTGCGGCGCGCCGTTGTCGAACGACAGCTTGGCGCGCAGCCACAGCAGCCGCACGCGCAGCTCCGCGGGCACGCTGGCGGTGCCGGCCGCGAGCAGCTTCTCCACCCGCGCCTGCGCCGGCCCGGTCTGGTTGCGCGCCTGCATCGCGCGGATCAGGTTCCACTCCGCCTGCCAGCGGCTCTCGACGTCGAACGCCGGGTTCGCCGCCATCTCGTCGAGCAGGGCCGCCGCGGCGTCGATCCGCTCCGCCTGGATGTCGGAGAGCACGCGCATGAAGATCAGCCCGCCGGTCGGCACGACCTGCGGCGCCGCGTGCACGTCGCGCAGCAGCGCCTCGTAGGCGTCGGCGGCATTCTTGAAATCCTTGGCGCGGAAATAGGCCTCGGCCACCAGCACGCCGAGCTCGGAGCGCTCGCGCCCGGCCGGCACCAGGATGCGCAGCTGCGAGGCCAGGTCCGCCGCCGAGCGATACAGCCGCAGGTCCCACGCCACCGCCAGCCGCACGCCGAGCGCCGCCGGCTTGAGCGGCGAACCGGGGAAAACTCCAGCAGCAGGCGCGCGTCCTCCTCCGCGGCGTTGTATTGCTTGTCCAGCAGCGCCATCTGCGCGCGCACCAGCCGCAGGTCCTCGATGATCGGGTGCAGCGTCGGCGCGCCGATCAGCTCGCTGAGCGTGCGCCGCAGTTCCTCGCGGTCCGCCGGGGTGCGCGCGCCGCGCGCCAGCAGGTAGAGCGCGGTGCGCTGCGTCTCGGGCTTGACGCCGCTGCGCACGAGCTGCGCGAGCGCCCGCCGGCCCTCGGGCGTGCCCTCGCCCGCGATCAGGCCGAGCATCAGGCGCAACTGGTCCGCGGTCTCGCGCTCGGTCGCGGGCAGGACCGCCAGCTGGCGCTGCAGCGCGGCCTTCGCCTCCGCGTCGCGCCGGAGCGCGTGGAGCGCGGTCGCGTAGGTGCGGACCCACACGTAGCCCTGGCGCGTGCCCTGGAACTGCTCGACGTTGGTCCGCATCGCGGCGAGGCGCGTCTCGTCGGGCGGCGCGATGCGCAGCTGCGCCTGGGCCTGGCCGAGGGCGAAGCGCGCGCGCTGCTGCTCCGACACCGCCGCCTGCACCGCCTGGTCGTAGAGTGAGTTTGCTCGCGCGATGTCGTTGTCGAGATCGGCGATCTGCGCCTGGAGAAACAGCCACCAGCCGCGCTCGCCCGGCGCGAGGTGGTCGGCGTTCACCTCGCCGAGCTCCGCCTTCGCCGCGTCGCGCCGGCGCGCGTGCGCCGCCAGCAGGCCCGCGCGCAGCCGATACGAGCTGTCGCTCGGCCCGTTGTAGGTCTTCAGCTCCGCCTCGGCCGCCGCGACGTCGCCCGCGTCGAGCAGCGCCGTGACCAGCTCCAGCGTCACGCGCGGGCGTGCCGCGGCCGCCAGCGCGGGATCCGCGAGCACGTCGCGATAGAGCAGCGCCGCGGTCGCGGGGAAGCCGCTTTGCAGCGCGCTGGTGGCGCGCCCCTCGGCCACGATCCAGGCGCCGGGCGCCGCCGCGGCGTTGGCCCGCTCGCTCGCGAGCGGGCTCGGGCTCGCGGTCTGCGCGCGCGCCGACGCGATCGACAGCAGCACGACAGCGGCGAGGCACACGGTTTTTCTCATGGGCGGGGCATCGTGCGTCCGGCCCCCGGGGCTGGCAAGCCTCCGTCGGCCGCCCAGCCGCGCCCCGGTCGCTTCGGCACTGGCGCAACCGCACAACCGCCCGGAGCGTCCTAGGGTGACTGCGTATTTGCGCCCGCCCGCAACGGAGCTTTCCTCGCTGCGCCACCAGGCGCGTCTTTGCCATGGTTCCCTCTCCACCCGCCCACGAATCCCAACGCCTCGCCGCCCTTCGTTCCTACGCCATCCTCGATACTCCGCCCGAGCGCGAATACGACGATCTCGTCGCCCTCGCCGCGGAAATCTGCGGCGCACCGCTCGCCTCCATCACCTTCATCGACGAGGCGCGGCAGTGGTTCAAGGCGCGCCTCGGCTTCGCCGAGGCGGAAACCCCGCGCGACATCTCCTTCTGCGCCCACGCCATCGCCGCGCCACGCGGAGAGGAGCTGTTCGTCGTGCCCGACGCCACCCGCGACCCGCGCTTCTCCACCTACGCCAACGTCACCGGCGCCCCGCACATCCGCTTCTACGCCGGCGCGCCGCTCGTCACGCCGGACGGCGCCGCGCTCGGCACGCTCTGCGTGCTCGACCGCCAGCCGCGCGAGCTCACGCCCGCGCAGGAGCGCGCCCTGCGCGTGCTGCGACGCCACGTGGTCAACGCGCTCGAGCTGCGGCGGGCCGTGCATCGCCACGAGGCCACCATCGCCGAGCTCCACGCCAGCCAGCGCGCGCTCGAGGCTGCCCGCGCCGAGGCGGTGGAGTCCGCCCGGGCCAAGGGCCGCTTCCTCGCCACCATGAGCCACGAGATCCGCACGCCGATGAACGCCGTCGTCGGCATGGCTGATCTCCTCCAGCGCTCGACGCTCGACGCCCGGCAGCAGGAAGCGGTCGAGACCATCCGGGCCAGCGGACAGCTCCTCCTCCGCCTCGTCAACGACCTGCTCGACCTCGCCAAGCTCGAGTCCGGCCGGTTCGAGCTGGAGGAGGCGCCCTTCGCCCTGCGCGAGTGCGTCGACCACGCCGTGCGCCTCGTGCGCCCCGCCGCCGACGCCAAGCAGCTGGCGCTCGCCGTCGAGTTCGCCCCCGACCTGCCGGCCCGCGTCCGCGGCGACGTAACCCGCCTCACGCAGATCCTCCTCAACCTCCTCGCCAACGCGGTGAAGTTCACCGCGCGCGGGGGTGTCACCCTGCGCGCCGGCGCCCGCGCGCTCGACGAACGGCAGCTCGAGCTCACCTTCGCCATCGCCGACACCGGCATCGGTCTCACCGCCGAGGAGATCTCGCGCCTCTTCCAGGAGTTTTCCCAGGCCGATCCGTCCACGACGCGCCGCTTCGGCGGCACCGGCCTCGGGCTCGTCATCAGCCAGCGCCTCGCCGTCATGCACGGCGGCGGCATCACCGTCGACAGCCTTCCCGGCCGGGGCTCGACGTTCACCGTCACCGTGCGCGTGCGCGCCGTCGAGGGCGACGGCACCCACGCGCCCTTCGACACCTCCTTCGCCCAGCGCCACCCCGCCCGCATCCTCGTCGCCGACGACAACCCCGTGAACCAGCGCGTCGTGCTGCAACAGCTCCAGCGCCTCGGCTACGCCCCCGAGTTCGCCGCCGACGGCGCCGATGCCCTCGCGCGCTGGCGCGTCGGCGCGCACGACGTCGTGTTGCTCGACGTCGAGATGCCCGGCCTGTCCGGCCACGAGGTCGCCGCCGCCATCCGGCGCGAATCCGGCCCCCGCCGCCCCGCGATCCTCATGCTCACCGGCCACGCCGGCGCCGACGCGCGCGCCGCCAGCCTCGCCGCCGGCGCGGACGAACAGCTGGTCAAACCGGTCAAGCTCGACGTCCTCGCCCGCGCGCTCGCGCGCCGCGCCGCCTGAGCGCGCGCTCCGCCGCCGTCTAATCAAGCCCTTTTCCTGTAGCGGGAATCCACTCGCACCGGCGCTCCGGTTCGGACAAGCATGTGGCGTCCGTCCTTCCTGTTCCCACCATGATCATCGCCCTTCTCGTCCTCGCCGGCCTCGCTGCCGTGCTGCTCTTCTGGGTCGCGGGTTCCTACAACTCGCTCGTCACGCTCCGCAACCGCTTCAAGAACGCGTTCGCCCAAATCGACGTCCAGTTGAAGCGCCGCTACGACCTCATCCCCAACCTCGTCGAGACGGCCAAGGGCTACCTGAAGCACGAGCGCGAGACGCTGGAAGCGGTCATCGCCGCGCGCAACACCGCCTACGCCGCCTCCAAGGCGGCCGCCGCCAATCCCGCCGACGCCGGCGCGATGAAAAACCTCCTCGGCGCCGAAGCCGGACTCGGCGGCGCGCTCTCCCGCCTCATGGTCGTCTCCGAGCAATACCCCGACCTCAAGGCCAACCAGAACATGATGCAGCTGACCGAGGAGCTGACCTCGACCGAGAACAAGATCTCCTTCGCCCGCCAGGCCTACAACGACGCCGTTACCACCTACAACACGCGCCGGGAGAGCTTCCCGACCAACGTCCTCGCCGGCCTGTTCAACTTCGCCGAAGCGCAGCTCTTCCAGGTCGACAACGCCGCCGAGCGCGCCGCCCCGCAAGTCAAGTTCACCTGACGCCCCGCCATGAACGCGCTCCTCGCCGTCTTCGGTTTCGGCCTGCCCGAACTCCTGCTGGTCGCCCTGATCCTCGCCGGCTTCGCCTTCTGGATCTGGATGATCGTCGACTGCATCACGCTGGAGCCCGACCCGACCAACAAGATCGCCTGGCTGCTGGTGATCCTGCTCGTCGGCGTCATCGGCGCCCCGCTCTATTTCTTCGTCCGCAAACTGCCGCGCGGCAGCCAGTCCACGCCGCCGGCCTTCCGGCACTGACATGGGCTGGGGACGCATGCTTCTGCTGGGCAATCTCGGCCAGCAACTCGACATCCAGGACACGCAGCGCGCGCTGCGCGACCTCGCCGCCGAGGCCGAGCGCGCCGCGCGCGCGGGCGACCGGGCCGCGCACTCGGTCGGCGCACTCGCCCGCGAAAACGCCGAGCTCAAGCTCTACCTCGCCGCCGTCACGCGCCTGCTCGTCGCCAAGGGCGTGATCAGTCCGCGCGAACTCGCCGACATCGTCGACGCGGTCGACCGCTCCGACGGCCAGGCCGACGGCGGCTACTCCGGCCGGATCACGCCGCCCGGCTAGCCCGCGATGGACTTCTTCGAAGCCCAGGACCGCGCGAAGCGCCGCACCAACCGGCTCGTCGTGCTGTTCGTGCTCGCCGTGCTCGGCACCATCGCCGCCAGCTACCTCGCCGCCATCCTCATCGTCGGCCAGGCCGCCGGCCGCGGCCAGCACTCCGCCTACGCCGAACCCGCGCCGCTGCTCTACTGGGACCCGACCATCCTCGCCGCCGTCGCGCTCGCCACCGTCGCCATCGTCGGCCTCGCCTCGCTCTACAAGTGGTCGCAGATGCGCGCGGGCGGCTCCGCCGTCGCCGAACTCGTCGGCGGCCGCCGCGTCGATCCGCACACGACCAATCTCCACGAGCGCCGCCTGCTCAACGTCGTCGAGGAGATGGCCATCGCCTCCGGCGTCCCCGTCCCCGCCGTCTACGTCCTCGACCAGGAGCCGGCCATCAACGCCTTCGCCGCCGGCCTCACCACGTCCGACGCCGTCGTCGCCGTCACCCGCGGCACCCTGGAGAAACTCACGCGCGACGAGCTGCAGGGCGTCGTCGGCCACGAGTTCAGCCACATCCTCAACGGCGACATGCGGCTGAACGTGAAGCTCGCCGCCATCGTCTTCGGCATCCTCGTCATCGGCCTGCTCGGCCGCGGCATCCTCGAGGGGCTCGGCCGCGGCCGCGTGCGCGGCGGCGGCGGGAAGAAGGGCGGCGGCCTCGCCGTGGTCCTGGCGATCGGCGTCGCGCTGCTGATCATCGGCTACGTCGGCTACTTCTTCGGCCGCCTCATCCAGGCCGCGGTGTCGCGCCAGCGCGAGTTCCTCGCCGACGCCTCCGCCGTGCAATTCACCCGCAACCCCGCCGGCCTCTCCGGCGCGCTCCAGAAAATCGGCGGCTACGCCCTCGGCTCCACTCTCACCGACGCGCACGCTTCCGAGATCGGCCACTTCTTCTTCGCGCAGGGTTTCCGCTCGTTCTTCGGCGGGCTCTGGGCGACGCACCCGCCGCTCGACGAACGCCTCCGCGCCATCGATCCGCACTGGGACGGGAAGCTGTTCGCGCCGCCCGAGGTCGTCGACGTCGCGAACGAATCCTTCGCGTCCGCCGGCCTCGCGGGCGGCGCCACGCCGCCGCCGCTCGTGCGCGAGGTCGTCCGCGAAGGTGAACCTGCCGCGCCCGCCCGCGTCCCGTTCACGCCCGCGGCCGTCACCGCCAGCATCGGCGCGCTGACCGAGGACCACTTCCGCCACGCCCGCGCGCTCCTCGACGCCGTGCCCGCGGGCCTGCGCAACGCCACGCGCACGCCGGCCACCGCCATCCCGCTCGTCTACGGCCTCCTCTGCCAGGGCGCACCCGCCAACCGCGAGCGCCAGCTCGCGCTCATCGCGCAGCATTCCGGCGCCGCGCACCGCACCGCGACGCAGACGCTGCTCCCGCTCCTCGCCGATCTCGACGCGGCGGTGCAGCTCCCGCTCTTCCAGCTCTGCCTGCCCGCGCTGCGCACGCTCGATCCCGCGGCCCTCGACCGCTTCGTCGCCACGCTCGACGAGCTCGTCCACTCCGACGCCGAGGTGAGCCCCTTCGAGTTCGCGCTGCAAAAGATGCTGCTCCGCCAGCTCGCGGTCGGCCGCGCCGCGCGCGCCCCGGTCCAGTTCAGCTCTTTCCAGCCGCTCGCGGGCGACATCGCCGTCGTCCTCTCCACGCTCGCCCGCGCCGGCGCCACCGAGCCGGCGCGCGTCTCGCTGGCCTTCGCCGCCGGCGTGGGCCAGCTGCCGCTCGTGGCCGACCGCCTCGCTCTCGCCGGTCCCGACGCCTGCACGCTCGAGCGGCTCGACGCCGCGCTCGATCGCCTGGCCGGCGCGGCACTGCCGATCAAGCAGCGCGTGCTCGCCGCCGCCGCGCAGGTCATGGGCGCCGACGGCGTGGTCACGCCGCGCGAAGCCGATCTTTACCGCGCCACCGCCGCCGCGCTCGACTGCCCCGTCCCGGTTCTGGCCGCCTGACTCTCACTCGCGCGGCGGCATCAGCCGGCGCCAGCGCGGCCACCAGCGCCACTCGTAATCTCCCACTTGGGGCACCACGCTGACGATTTTCTCGCCTGCCATCACGAGCCGGCGGCCTTGCGCACTCTGGCTGAGCATCACGCGCGCCTCAGCCACCGGTGCATAGGGAAGCTGAAAATCCGCCGCCTCGCGCAGCACGCGCCCGTCGAGTCGAAGCGCCCCCATTTGCGCGGGTTTTTCGTCGGGCAACACTAACCATAACGGACGCGTGGTCGGCAACTCGCACACTTCCCCAGGAGCGACCACGGCCGGAAGCCTCCTTTCCTTCAATTTGATCCCGATCGCCAACGCGAACAGCCCGACCGCGACCACGCCCGCCCATCGCACCGCATGCTCACGCCAGCCGGACACGATCGCGGCCGTGGCCGCGATCGCCAGCGGTGCAAACGACCATGTGAGGTAATGGATCAGACTAAACCGGAACACCGCCGAGGGAACAAAATCGTTGTAGTTGAAATAAAGCCCCCAGTTCAGCGCAATCGCCGCAACGCATGTCGCGCCCGCGCCACCGTCGCGCCGTATCCACCAGACAGCACCCGGCACGGCAAGGAACAGCCACGGATATCGCCAGAGCAACGCCGAGCCGGATTCACCGAAGAACGATTCCCCGTCGACGAGCAACCAATAGGCCTTGTGCAGCACCGGATAGGAGAAGAACCCGATGTTCTCGAACGTCCCCTGCTCATAGGGCGTCCGCCAATGGCCGAACGTCCGCAGATTCAGCCACGCCATCGCACCGACGCTCCCCGCGATTATCGCCACCCCCACTGCGCCCCAACCAACCCGCGCGCGCCAAGCTGGTAATCTCAGCGTCGCGAACACAAGCAAGGGCGCCAGGCACGCTGCATCCGCCGGCCGGATCCAATAGGTGACTGCGGCCACCAGCGCCAACCAAACCACCGCCGCACCGTCGCGCCGCGTGAGCACTAGCAGCATTCCGCCGAGGAATGCCGCCTGTGTCGGCAACGTATTCCAGGGCACAACCATCGTCAGGCGCAGCAGCGCGGCGTGCGTTGCGATGAACACGCCGGCCAAGATGAGGCTCGCGAGCGGTGACAACCACCGCCGCGCGAGCTGCCACGCAAACGTGGCGCTGAGAAGCACGCACGCCAGGTCCGGCCAGAAGAACGGCTGGGTCGGCAGCACACGCACGAACGGCGCCGCCAGCGCCGAGTAGCCCAGCGGGAAATAGTAGCTCGTTGCGTCGATCTTACCCTGCGCCAGGGCGACGGCCGCCTCGACGTATTTCGTCTGGTCGGCCCAGCTCCACCAGCCGTGCCGCTCGATCGGCATGGTCGCACCGGGATTAAGCTCGTGGCCGAAATACGCTACCGAGTAAAGCGTCGCGAGCCCCCCCAGCAAAACCCAGTTCATCGCACGCGCATCGAGGAAACGATTCAGCCGCTCCGCCCACCCGCGTCCGGTTGCACCCGCGCTCATGTCAGTGCCGAATCTGGTTGATCACGATCGCGAGCACGATCGAGCCGAAGAGCAGCGCGCGCGCGATCACGCGGCGGCGCTTCTCGTCCGGCAGCCACTTCGGCTCCTGGCCGTTCATCCAGGTGAAGAACACCACCGGCACGATCAGGACGTAGAGCCAGTGCACGCCGAGCGCCGCGAGCAGGTGCTTCACGCCGCCGCTGATCGACAGCCCGAGCACGAACGACGCGAACAGCAGCGAGAACGTCACGCTATGCCCGCGCAACCCGCGCCAAAACCAGTTCGCGACGAAAATGTTCACCCCGCGACCAAAGCGCCCGGCCCCGCCGCTGGCAAGCCGGGGCATCCCCGCGCGGCGCCGGCGGGCTCCCGGACCCGCCTCCGGCGCGCCCCGGCTTGCCAGCCGCGCGCCGGCGCCGCACGTTGCCCGCGTGACCGTCGCCGAAAACCAGAGCCAGATGCTCGCCGACCTGCTCCTGATCGAGGACCCGCAGGAACGCCTCGGCGCGATCGTCGATCGCGCGCGCTCCCGGCTGGCGGCCGACCGCGGGGAACACGTCGACGCCCACCGCGTGCGCGGCTGCGTGTCCGCCGTCTGGCTGGTGGGCGAGCTGCGCGACGGCCGGTGCTGGTTCCGCAGCGACGCCGAGTCGCCGCTCGTCCGCGGCGTCGTGGCGCTGCTGTGCGACCTCTACAGCGGCGGCCAGCCGGCCGACATCGTCGCGACCGAACCCGCGCTGGTCGAAGCGCTCGGCCTGACGCGCACCTTGTCGCCCACGCGCCTCAACGGCCTGCGCAGCGTCCGTGCGCGCATCCGCGATTTCGCGGCCGCGCAGCTGGCCCCGCGCTGACGGCGCGGGCGCCTACGGTCCGAGCAGGCGCGGGCCCTCGCCGCCGTCCGGCAGCTCGTCGAGGCTGCCCCAGGACGACGACACCGGCGCGCGCGCCTCGAGGAAACGCCGGCCGTGCGCGTATTCCCACAGCCAGCACGAGCCGTCGTGGCGGTCGTGCAGCAGCATGAATTCCGGCGCGGCGTCCTCGGACGGGCTGCGGATGTTGAACCGCGCCTCCGTGATCCGCTCGATCAGGTCGCGCACGCGGCGCAGCAGGGGCACGTCGTCGAGCGTCACCGTCCAATGCCCCGAGACAACCACCGGGTGAACCCCGGCGAAATAGTAACCGATGAACCGCGTCGGCTCGTAGCGCCCGACGATCCCCAGCCGGCGCGCGTGCTCCTCGACCGCATCGATGAACTTCACCCGCCACGCCAGGTCGCGCGGCAGTTTGAGTTCGGGCAGATCGATGATGAGGTTGTCCGTCATGGACGCGGTTCCTTCCGTGGTTTCACCGCAGTAACGGCACCAAGGCGCGGAGGCTTTAGCCCGGCGCGCGCATTTGCTCTGTTTTCCCGCTCGCCGCCGGCTATCGTGTCGGCGTGCCGCCGCTTTACGACGCCCACAATCACGCCCACGACGACTGGCTCGCGCCCCACCGGGAGCGCCTCGACGCCGACCTGCGCGCCGCCGGCTTGCGCCGCGCCGTGGTCAACGGCACCTGCGAGGCCGACTGGCCGGCGGTGGCGGAGCTGGCGGCGCGCTTCCCCTGGGTTTATCCGAGCTACGGCCTGCACCCGTGGGACGCCGGCAACCGCGCCGAGGGCTGGTTCGATCGCCTGAAGGAGCGCCTCGCCGCCGCGCCGCACGCCGCCGTGGGCGAGATCGGCCTCGACCGCTGGATCCTCGATCGCGCGCGGCCCGACGATCCGCGCCTCGCCGGCCTGCGCCGCGCCCCGCTCGAGGAGCAGGGCGAGGTGTTCATCAAGCAGCTTAGCCTCGCCGCCGCCGAGAACCGCCCGGCGACCGTCCACTGCCTCCAGGCCTTCGGCGCGCTCGAGGGCCTGCTGCGGCACGTGAACACGCCGGCCCGCGGCTTCCTCCTCCACGCCTACGGCGGTCCGCTCGAGCTGCTCGGCAAGTTCGCGGACTACGGCGCCTATTTTTCCTTCAACGGGGCGTTCCTCGAGCCGCGTCACGCGGCGAAGCGCGAGGTCTTCAAGCGCGTTCCCGCCGACCGCCTGCTGGTCGAGACCGACGCGCCCGCGATGCCACTGCCGGCCGACCGCGCGGCGTTCACGCTGCCGCCGGCCCCCGACGGCTCGCCGGTCAACCATCCGGCCAATCTCGCCGCCGCCTACGCCGCCCTCGCCGAGCTGCGCGGCGTGCCGCTTGCCACCCTCGCCGCCCAGGTGGAGGAGAACTTCCTCCGCCTCTTCGGTCCGTAGGCACCCGCCTCCCCCGCCCGGGAGATTTCCGCCGCCGCGCGCCGATAAGGCCCGCTGCTGGCGCCTAGCAATCGGCGTGCAATGACACGTGCCGGCATCAAGCCGCGCCCCCGCCGAGCCGAAACCTGAGGCAGGAGCGCCTTGCGCGCATTTTTCATGATGAAACCCATCCGTTCCCTCCTCTGCCTTGCCACGCTGGCGCTCGTTGCCGGTGTCACGCCCGTGTTCGCCGAGTCCGTGGCCGATGTGCCGGACGTCGTCACCAAGTTCGACACGCCGCCGCGGCCGCTGAAGACCAAGCCGCCGACCTACCCGCAGAACATGCGCGCCCAGGGCGTCTCCGGCGTGGTCGTGGTCGCGATGGTCATCGACGACTCCGGCAAGGTCATCGCCTGCGAGGTCGCCAAGGCCTCCAACGACGCCTTCGCCCATCCCGCCCTCGAGGCCGTCCGCTCCTGGACGTTCGAGCCCGCGAAGGTCGCCGGCAAGGCCGTCCGCGCCAAGGTCAGCGTCCCGCTGAAGTTCGAAGTCGAGGCCTGAGCCGCGCGCTCCGCCGTCCGCGCCGGGTAACCGCCTCGGTTGCCCGGCTCGTCTGCGTCCGGATCACGGCGCCTCGGGCCCGGCCGACGCGATCCGGCGCACCACCTCGCCCGCCGCGGCGAAGCCGAAGGCGCCGGTGACGAACACGCCGGTGCCGAAGCCGCTCGCGCAATCGAGCTTCAGGCTGGTGCCCGGCTCCGGCTCGGTCGAGCAGGTGCCGTCGGCCCACGGGAAGACCGGCTTCTCGTTCGAGTAGACGCAGGGGATGCCGTAGATCTGGTGCTCGCCGCGCGCGAAGCCGTGGTCGCGGCGCAGCTTCTTGCGCACGAGGCGCAGCAGGTCGTCGCCCTGCGATTCGCCGAGGTCGCCCACCCGGATGCGCGTGGCGTCGCGCTTGCCGCCCGCGCCGCCGATCGTGAGCACCGGCTGGCCGCGCTGCGTGCACGTCGCGATGAGCAGGGCCTTGTTCGACATGCCGTCGATCGCGTCGACCAGCCAGTCGAACCGCGCCGCCAGCAGCCGCTCCGCGCTCTGGGCGGTGAAGAACTCCGTGTGCGCCGTCACCCGGCAGCCGGGATTGATCGCCGCGACGCGCTCGGCGAGCACCGCGACCTTCGGCCGGCCGACGGTGTCGGCCAGCGCGTGCGACTGGCGGTTGGTGTTGGTCACGCAGACGTCGTCGAGGTCGACCAGCGTCAGCGCGCCGAGGCCGGAGCGCGCCAGCGCCTCCACCACCCAGGAGCCCACGCCGCCGACGCCCACCACCGCCACGTGCGCCGCGTGCAGGCGCGGCAGCGCGGCGGCGCCGTAGAGGCGGCCGAGGGCGCCGAAGCGGGAGACGTAGTCGTCGTTCATGGAGCGAACACCCGTAGCCGGCACCGGACGCGCCGCCACCCATTTTTTGCGCAAAGCTTCGCACGCGCGGCCTATTAGCGTTCGGGATTTTCTCGAAATCATCGCGTGATTCCCGTGCGCCCGCCCCGGAAACGTCTGCCCTCCGCCCCCGACCGCGCTAAGCTGCCTGCCGTCGGCCGATGCTTTCCGGCCGCATGGAGGAATCCCAAATGACCACAACGCTTCACCTGCACGGGAAACGCGGCGTCGAGCTCTTGCACGACCCCCTGCTCAACAAAGGCACCGCCTTCGGCGAATCCGAACGCGACCTGCTCGGCCTGCGCGGCCTGCTGCCGCCGCGCATCGCCACGCAGGAGCAACAGCTCGAGCGCGTGCTGGAAAATTACCGCCGCAAGGAAAACGACCTCGAGAAATACATCTACCTCATCTCGCTCCAGGAGCGCAACGAGGCCCTCTTCTACCGCCTGGTGATGGAGCACCTCAGCGAGATGATGCCGATCATCTACACGCCGACCGTGGGCCTCGCCTGCCAGAAATACGGCCACATCTTCCGCCGCCCGCGCGGCCTCTACATCAGCAAGAACGACCAGGGCCGCGTGAAGGGCATCCTGCAGAACTGGCCGCAGGCGGACGTGCGCATCATCGTCATCACCGACGGCGAGCGCATCCTCGGCCTCGGCGACCTCGGCGCCAACGGCATGGGCATCCCCGTCGGCAAGCTCTCGCTCTACACCGCCTGCGCCGGCATCGACCCGTCGCAGTGCCTGCCGATCATGCTCGACGTCGGCACCAACAACTCCGCCCTGCTCGCCGACCCGCTCTACCTCGGCCTGCCCGAGCCGCGCCTGCGCGGACCGGAATACGACGCGCTCGTCGCCGAGTTCGTCAGCGCCGCCCAGCAGGTCTTCCCGAAGGCCTGCATCCAGTTCGAGGATTTCGGCAACGCCAACGCCTTCCGCCTGCTCCACCACTACCGCGACCGGGCCTGCACGTTCAACGACGATATCCAGGGCACCGCGGGCGTCACGCTCGCCGGCCTGATCTCGTCCGAGCGCCTCACCGGCCTGCCGCTCACGCAGCAGAAATTCCTCTTCCTCGGCGCCGGCGAGGCCGGCATCGGCATCGGCGACCTCATCGTCGAGGCGCTCAAGCTCAGCGGCGTGCCGGAGAAAAAGGCGCGCGAGCAATGCTGGTTCGTCGACTCGAAGGGCCTCGTGGTCAAGAGCCGCTCCGACCTCGTCGAGCACAAGCGGCGCTTCGCCCACGACCACAAGCCCGTCGCCTCGCTCCTCGAAGCCGTCGAGGCGCTCAAGCCCACCGCCCTCATCGGCGTCTCCGGCATGCCGCAGACGTTCACCGAGGACGTCGTCAAGGCCATGGCCAGGCTCAACCGGCGCCCCGTGATCTTCGCGCTCTCGAATCCCACCTCGAAGGCCGAGTGCACCGCCGTGCAGTGCTACACCTGGACCGAGGGCCGCGGCATCTTCGCCAGCGGCAGCCCGTTCAGCCCGGTCAACTACCTCGGCGTCACCCACCAGCCCGGCCAGGGCAACAACAGCTACATCTTCCCGGGCGTCGGCCTCGGCGTCATCGCCAGCGAGGCGCGCCGCGTCACCGACGAGATGTTCTACGTCGCCGCCCGCCAGCTCGCCACGATGGTCACGGAGGAGGACCTGATGGTCGGCCGCATCTACCCCGACCTGAAGCGCATCCGCGAAGTCTCCGCGAAGATCGCCGTCCAGGTGGCCGAGGTCGCCTTCCAGCGGAACCTCACGAACATGCTCCGGCCCGCCAACCTCGAGGCGCACGTGAAGGAGGCGATGTTCGACCCGCACTACCCGAGCTACGTCTGACGCTTTCGTTAAGTGTGTTGTGATTCCCCCACGGGGCGGCCGGCCGCGGCCGCCCTTTTTCGTCGCCGCCGCCGGAAGCGGGCGCGGCGTTTTTCCGCGCATCCCGTTCCGCGCCAGCTCCTGGCTTAGATAATCTAAGGAAAGCCTTGCCGCCGCTGCATTAGATTATCTAGGTAAGCGGGCATGGCCGACAAAAACGAACTCCTCCCCGGCACGCTCGACCTGCTCATCCTCCGCGTGCTCAGCCGCGGCGAGCTCCACGGCTGGGGCATCACCCAGCGCCTCGAGCAGCTCTCGAAAAGCGCCCTGCAGGTCGACGAGGGGTCCCTCTACCCCTCGCTCTACCGCATGGAGGACAAGGGCTGGATCGAGGCCGAGTGGCGGCTGACCGAGAACAACCGCCGCGCCAAATACTACGCCCTCACCCGCGCCGGCCGGAAGCAGCTCGAGAAGGAGCAGGAGCTCTGGGGCCGCATGAGCGCGATCATCAACCTCGTGCTGCAGTCCGCCTGAGCACGCCGCCCCGCCGCGCCATGAACCTCCGCCGCCGTCTGCGCACCCTCTTCCGCCGCCGCGATCTCGAAGCCGAGATGGCCGAGGAAATGCGCTTCCATCTTGAGCAGCGCGCGGCGGACTTCGCCGCCGACGGCCTTCCACCCACCGACGCCCACCTCGCCGCCCAGCGCAAATTCGGCAACACCGCCGCGCTCCAGGAGCGCGCGCGCGACTCCTTCGGCTGGGGCGCCCTGGAGCGCTTCGGCAAGGACCTCGCCTTCGCGGCGCGCCAGCTGCGGCGCTCGCCCGGCTTCAGCCTGCTCGCGATCCTCACCCTCGGCCTCGGCATCGGCGCGAACACCTCGATGTTCAGCCTCGTCAACGGCATCCTCCTCAAGCCCCTGCCCTACGAGCGCGTCGATCAACTGGAGCGCATCTATCGCGGCACCGCGCAAAACCCCGAGGGCAATCTGTCCGCCGCCGACTTCCTCGCCCTGCGCGACTCGCCGTCGCCCTACCGCGCCGTGATCGCCTACACCCCCGGCAGCGCCAGCCTCTCCGAGCCCGGGCGCCCGGCCGAGCTCGGCTACGCCGCCCGCGCCTCGACCGACCTCTTCGCCGCCCTCGGCGTCACCCCGCAGCTCGGCCGCGCCTTCCGCCCCGAGGAGGGCCAGCCCGGCCGCGACCGCGTCGTCATGCTCAGCCAGCGCACCTGGCGCGGCCGCTTCCTCTCCGCACCGGACATCGTCGGCCGCACCGTGCGCATCGACGGCGAGCCGCATGAAATCATCGGCGTGCTGCCCGAATCCTTCAACGACTGGCGCTACCTCGGCGTCGTGGACTTCTTCCGCCCGCTCGCCCTCACGCCCGCCGAAGCCGCCGACCGCCAGAACCCGCGCCTCCGCGTGATCGGCCGCCGCGCCGCCGCGGCCACTCCCGCCGAGTCCGCCGCCTTCATCGCCGCCTTCGGCGAGCACCTGGCGCGCGAGTTCCCCGAAGCCAACCGCGGCAGCGCCTGGCACACCGTCGCCCTGCAACGGGACGCCGCCGGCTCGAGCGGCCTGATCGTCCTGCCGATGCTCGTCAGCCTTTCCGCCGCCGTCCTGCTCATCGCCTGCTCCAATCTCGCCAATTTCCTCCTCGCCCGCACCATGGCCCGCGCGCGCGAGTTCGCCGTCCGCGCCGCCCTCGGCGCCTCGCGCCTGCAACTGCTCCGCCCGCTCTTTGCCGAAGCGCTGCTCCTCTCGCTGGTCGGCGGCGGCCTGGCCCTTTTCGTCGCCCACTGGTTCCGCAACTGGGCGGCGCAACGCTCCACCGGCGACAATGGCGAACAGGTCGTCTTCGCCGTCGACGGGCATGTCATGGCCTGGGCCTTCGCCGCCTCGCTCGTCACCGCGCTCGTGTTTTCCGTCGGCCCGGCCCTGTTCGCCCTCCGTCTCGACCTGAACGAAACCCTCAAGAGCGGCGGGCGCGGCACCACCGGCGGCCGCGGCCACCAGCGCTTCCGCCAGTTCCTCATCGTCGCCCAATTCACGCTCGCGATGGTGCTGCTCGCCGGCGCCGCGCAGTTCCTCGTCGGCCTCGACGCCGCGCAGAATCGCCGCGCCGGCTGGGAGTCCGCCCCGCTCGCCACCGGCTCCGTCGTCCTGCCCGCGGGCCACTACGGCGACCCGGCCAAGATCGCCGCCTTCCACCGCCTGACCCTCGAACGCCTCGCCGCGCTGCCGGGCGCGGAATCCGTGAGCCTGTCCGCCGCGACGCCGTTCTTCGACTGGACCGACGTGCGCAAGATCCTCGTCGAAGGCCAGCCGCTCCCCGCCCCGGGCCAGGAACCGGCCGCGATGTTCAACGCCGTCAGCCCGCAGTATTTCGCCACCTATGGCACCCGCCTCCTCGCCGGCCGCGCGTTCGACTCGCGCGACACCGCCGCCTCGCCGCGCGTCTACCTCGTCAGTCAATCCACCGCGCGCACGCTCTTCGGCGCCAGCGACCCCATCGGCCGTCGCATCGCCGTCGCCGGTTCCGGCACGCCCGCGTGGGGCGAGGTCATCGGTGTCGTGGGCGACATCCAAAGCGCCGACCCCGAGCCGAACACCGTCACGCTGCGCGTCTACCCCGCGCTCGCCCAGGAACCGATCCCCGCGGTGGAAATCGCCGTGCGCGCCGCCGGCGTGGCTCCGGCCGCCCTGGTGGACTCGATTCGCACCGCCATGGCCGAGCTCGACGCCGACCTGCCGATCAAGCGCCTGACCACGGCCGACGCCTCCATCGCCCGCTCCTTCTACCAGCTCCGCTTCCTCCGCGACATGCTCACCCTCTTCGGTGTGCTCGGCCTCGCGCTCGCCTCGCTCGGCATCTACGGCGTCATCACCCGCACGACCGCGCAACGCGCCGGCGAGTTCGCCATCCGGCTCGCCCTCGGCGCCTCGCCGCGCGACATCACCCGGCTCGTTCTCGGCTCGGGCGTGCGCCAGGCCCTGCTCGGCTCGCTCCTCGGACTCGCCGGCGCCTACGCCGTCACCTCGGCGCTCTCGTCCGCGTTCCGCGGCGTCCGCGCCAACAGCCCGCTCATCCTCGCCGCCACGACGCTCATCCTCATCGCGGTCGCCCTGTTCGCCTGCTGGCTTCCCTCGCGCCGTGCCAGCCGTGTCGACGCCATCGCCGCCCTCCGGGCCGACTGATCGCCCCGCGCGCCGCGCCTCCGGCTTCCCGTGCTGAGTTCGCGCCTCGACCATCTGCTGACGCGGTTTTCCGCCTGGCGCCTCGGCCCGCCGCGCGATGGATCGCTGCCCACGCGCCGCATCGCGACGCCGGCCGGCCGCGTGCGCGTGTTCGACTCCGGCTCGGCGAAGCCCTGCGTCGTGATCGCGCCCGACGGGCCCAATGTCATCGAACACTATGAGGCCCTGATTCACCGACTCGCCCCCGTCCATCGCGTCGTGTGTTGCGACCTGCCCGGCTTCGGCCACTCGCTCCCCGCGCCGACTTACACGCACTCGCTCGACGAAGGCGCGCGCGCCGTCCTCGCCGTGCTCGATGCGCTCGGCATCGCGCGCGCGGCGCTGGCCTTCAGCTGCGCCAACGGCTTCTACGCCCTGCGCGCCGCGCAACTCGCGCCGCACCGCATCATGGCCCTGGTCCTGTCGCAGACTCCGTCCATGACCGCCATGCACGCGTGGAAACGCCGCGTGATTCCCTGGCCGATGACGGTGCCGATCGTCGGTCAAGCCGCCGTCTGGCTCGCCCGCGAAAAATCCGCGCATGGCTGGTATGACCATGCGCTCCCTCACAACCGGCCGCGCCAGCCGTTCCGCCGCCTCGCCCAGCAGGCTTTCTCCCAGGGCGCCTGTTGGTGCCTCGCCAGCGTCACCCAGGGACTCGCGCGCGCGGACGTTCACTCGCTCCGCGGCATCACCACGCCGTGCACGCTGCTCTGGGGAGCCAGGGATCGTTCGCACCGCCACACCGATCCCGCCTCGCTGCGCGACCTGGTGCCCGGCGCGGAAATCCTGCGCTGCGCCGACAGCGGCCATTTTCCCGACTTGGAGCAACCGGAGCGCTTCGCCGCCTTGCTGGGGGAGCGCATCGCCGCCGCGACGGCGTAGCCGCGCGCTCAGCCGCGCCCAAGCCGCTCCACCGCCGCCACCGCCGCCCGCTCCCGTTCCGCCCAGTCGCCGCGGATCCAGACGTAGGGCAGGTGCCGCCGCTCGAGCGCGCCGTGCCAGACGCGGCGGCATTTCTCGCGGTCCGCGGGATCGGGGAAGCAGCGCTGCGGGTCCGGGGCGAACGGCACGTCGATGTCGAGCAGCAGGTAAAGCGCGTAGTTGCGGCAGCGTTTCTCCGCGCCGCGCCGCACCTCGTCGGGCGTGGTGCCGTAGAGCAGGTCGCTCCACAGCATCGTCGTCAGCGCGTCGGTGTCGCAGATGACCAGCCCCTGCGCCCGCGCCGCGGCCTCGTCCTCGCGCCGCCATTGCTCGCGCGCGATCGGGACCATGTCCTCGAGCCCGAGCACGCCGCCCTGCGCGTCGCAGCGTTCGCGCGCATACTCCGCCACCACCGGGGCGCGGAAATGCGCGCCGAGCGCCGCGGCGAGCTCGGTCTTGCCGGTCGATTCCGGGCCGTAGACGGCGATGCGCAGCGGCGCGTTCACGCGCGCGCCTCCCGGAGCGAACGCCGCCACGCCCGCCAGCCGACCAGCGCCAGCCCGAGATAGATGGCGTAGAGGAACGCCGTGTAGGCCAGCTCCGCGCTCCAGTAGGAGGCGACGGCGACGACGTTGACGACGACCCACAGCGGCCAGTTCTCGATGTTCTTGCGCACCTGCAGCACCTGCGCGGCGACGCTGAAGGCGGCGATGAACGCGTCGCGCCAGGGCATGATCGCCTGCATCGCCGGCCCGATCATCAGCGCCCATCCGACCGTGGCCGCGCCGGCCGCGCCGAGCGTGACCACCCAGCCGCGCGCGCCCAGCCGCGTGACCGGCAACTCGGCGGCGGCGCCCCGGCCCTTGACCCAATGCCACCAGCCCCAGGCGAGCGTCACGAAGTAGAAGACCTGCAGCGCCGCGTCGGCGGGAAAATGGCTCCGGTAGAACAGCACGCCCTGCACGCTCACCGCCGCCAGGCCGACGGGAAAGGCCCAGAGGCTCTGCCGCACCATCAGCACCACGCCCACCAGGCCGAGCGCGAGGTTGAGCTGATCGAGCGGCGTGGCGGTCGTCAGCCCGGTCCAGATGTTCTGCCAGACGGCGTGCATGGCGCGAAGTGGAGCGGGCGGGGAAATGGTTGTCGAGTGCGCGCCCGCGGGGCGGGCCGCCCCGGCACGCCACGCCGCCCGGGGCGCGGCTATTTCTTCGTCGCGGCGAGGAACGCCTCCATCGCCTCGCGGGTGAGGATGTGCGCCGCGGCGCAGCGCGGGCACTGGACGTGGATCGACTCCTCGCCGCCGAAGAGCCCGCCGAGGTCTTGGCGCGCCGCCGGCGCGAGCGCGCCGAGGATCTTCTGCTGCGTGCAGCCGCAGTTCCAGCGGTAGGCGCGGCGCTCGATGTGCGCGACGGTCTCGTGCTCCGCCACCGCCTTCACCCCGGCGAGGTCGACCTCGCGCAGCCAGCGCTCGTCGCAGTCCGGGTGCGACACCAGCATGGCAAAGCGGTCGTCCCCGAGGTCGAAGTAGCGCGCGGGCCGCTGCTCGCTCGTGGCGTAGTAGTGCTCCACCGCGCGGAAGAGGTCGGGGCCGTCGAAGTTCACCACGCTGCGCCGCTTCTCCGCGCCGCGCCGCGGCATCAGGTCCGCGTAGAACACGTTCTGCGGCGCCTCGCGCACGTTCTCGGTGAAGATGCGGCCGGCGACGGTGCAGTCCTCGTTGTCGCCGGCGAGGAAGAGGTTCAGGCGCGGGTCCTGCAGGCTGATGGTCCACGCCAGGTGCTCGAAGCGCGGGCGCGACGCGCAATGCAGGGCGAAGGCCGCCAGCGCCTGCTTGAACCGGCGGTCGTGCTCCGGCGCGGGCTTCAGCTGGTGGTCGGCCAGGTGCAGGTAGTAATCCACGAACAGCGGGCCCAGGTCGCCGCGCACGAGCATCACGTTGCGATGCCGCACGAACTCGGTGACGATTTCAGCGCCGTTGACCGGCTCGGGAGTGGATTCAGGCATGGCGGGGAGTCTATGCCGTTTCGGCGAAAAGCAAGTCGGGCCCGCCGCGCGGCTCGCGGGCGCGGAGACCGGCCGCGACCTCGAGGTTGCGGCGCAGTGCGTCGCGCTGCGCGGGCGCCGGCGCGAGCCGCTCCGCCGGGCAGTGCAGCGCCAGCGCGTCCCCGGCGCGCACCAGCAGCCCCCAGCCCGCCGGCAGCTCGGCCGGGGCGAGGAGATCCGGCTCGACCACCAGCCAGAGAAAGTCGGCGCAGCGATAGCGGGTCATCCGCGAGAACTTCGTGCCCGCGCGCACCCGGCGCTGCAGGGTCCCGAGCTCGCGGCGCACCCGGGCGTAGGTGCGGTGCTCGATGCGGCTGAAGTCGCAGGTGTCGAACTCCGGCCAGAGCGCGTCGCCCTGCCGGCACTCCGGCCGGTGGGTGGCGAGCAGCGCTTCGAGCGCGGCCCGGCGCTCGCCGAGCGCGGCGGCCGCGGCGCGGGTGTGCGTCTCGTCATGCGCATCCTTCAACAGGTCCGCGCGCGACTGCTTGCATTCGAACACCGCCACGCCGCCGTCGCGCGGGTCCAGCGCCGCGACGTCGGCCCGGAAGCCGCTGCGCGGCACGCGGACCTCGGGCGCCGCCAGGGTGCAGCCGTGCGCCCGCGCCCACGCGAGCGCGAGCGTCTTCAGCCGGGCGTGGGACGGCGTTTCCCCTGGGACATGGCGCCGGTGTAGCCGCCGCGCCCGCGCGCGGGAAGCCGATTCGCCGGCGGCGGGCCGCTCAGTTCGCCGGAAAACGCGCGGCGAGGAAGGCGTCGAGCGCCTGGTAGATCTTGATGCGCGCCTGCTCGTCCGCGATGCCGTGGCCCTCGCCCTCGGGGGCGTAGCGGACGAAATCCTTCTTCGCCGCCCGCAGCGCGCGCACGAAGTCGGCCGACTGCGCGTAAGGGATGCGCGGGTCGTTGTCGCCGTAGACGATGAAGAGCGGCGCGCGGATCTTCGCCACCGCGTGCACCGGCGAGGCCGCCTCGAGCCAGGCCCGGTCCTTTTCCGCGTCGCCGACGCGCTGCGACCAGTAGGCGTAGGCGGCGGCGTGTTCGGGATCGGCGCGATAGTGCTCCAGCTGCCGCGGCAGGTCCGAGGGGCGAACATCGAGACGCCGACCTTGAATAGATCGGGCTCGCGCGTGAGCGCGCGCAGCACGGCATAGCCGCCGTAGCTGGCGCCCATGATGCCGAGTCGCGCCGGATCGGCGATGCCCTGCGCCACCGCCCATTGCGCGGCGTCGGTGAGATCGTCCTGCATCCGGTAGCCGAACTCGCGCGTCGCGAGCGCCTCGAACGCCGCACCGTAGCCGCCGGAGCCGCGGTAGTTGACCTGCAGCACCGCGTAGCCGCGCGTGGCGAGGAACTGCACCTCGGGGTCGAACTCGTAGCTGTCGCGGATCGTCCACGGTCCGCCGTGCACGAGGAGGAAGAGCGGGAGTTTGCGCTTCGGATCGGCGCCGGGCGGGCGCGTCAGGTAGCCGTCGAGCTTCACGCCGTCACGCGCGGTGAGCGTGACCGGCTCGGTTTCCGCCAGGCGCCACTCGTTGAGCCAGGGGCCGCGGTAGAAGACCGCGGTGAGATCGCCGGTCTTCTGGTCGAACAGGTAAGTGCGGCCCGGCTCGCGCGCCGAACGGCTGTCGATCAGGATTCGTTGCCGGCTCCGATCCCACGAGGAGAACAGGTTCACGAACTCGGGCAGCGCCTCGTCGATCACCGGCTGGAGCTTGGCGAATCCCTCGTCGAAGTAGTGCGCCCGGCCCCGCCCTTCCGCCACGGTGAGGCCGTGCAGGCTCGTATCCAGCGGCGAATTGAACGCGTCGCCCACGTCCACCCGGGCGTTTTCCAGCACCGGCCCCGTGATCGCGCGCGTGGCGCGGGTGTAGCGCCACACCGCGGCGCGGTCCCGGTCGCGGCGGGCGCGGAAGAGGAACGAGCCGCCATCGCGCTCCACTCCCACCAGGGCGAACTCCTCGCCGACGCGGGCCTTGATGTCCGGCAACAGCTCGGCGCTGCCATCGTCGTTGATCCAATAAACGTGCAGGTCGGGCAGCACGGCGCGGTTCTTCCAGTAGAACGACTCGTCGAACGCCCCGCGGTCGAGGCTCAGCGCCACCCGCGGCCGGCCGCGCGGATCGCAGAGCCAATCGATGGTCAGCTCCGGATCCTTGACGACGGTCGTCACCTGGCCGGTGCGCGTGTTGACGCGATAGAGGCCAACGTCGAGATGCCGGTCCTTGCGCCAATAGGAGAGCGTGCGGGAATTCACCTCGAAGTTCGGCACGTGCCCCATCAGCACTTCGTCGGGTTGATCGATGAGCGGGTGCACGGTGCGCGCCGGGACCAGCAGCCAGGCCGGCTCACGCTGTCCCAGTCGCCCGGGCGGGGCCTGGACCTGCACGCGATCCGAGCCGTCGGCGTTGAGCGCCATGAGGGCGCCGCCGCCGTCCCAGTAGCGCACGAGCAGGCGCCGGTCGCCGACCCAGTCGAAGCCCAGCATCCAGGCCGAGGGATCATTCACCAGCACCTGCGTCTTCTTCGTCTCGAGATCGAAGACGCCGAGGATGGTGCGGTTGTCGCGCTTGTCGTGCTCGTAGGGGATGATGCTCGCGAGATAGCGCCCGTCGGGCGAGATCTTCATCTCGTTCTGCTGATACCGCCGGAACAACAGCTCCGCCGGCACCGGTCCGCTTTTCTTTTCGACGGCCTGCGCGCTGCCCCACGCGCCGACGACCGCCACGAGGGCAATCAGGATTCGCTTCATCAGTTGTGCGCCCCCGACCAAACACGCCGCGCTCCGGCGTGGCAAGGATCGGGGTTCGCCCAGCAGCGCGCCTTCAGGCGCACATCAAGAAATCGCGCCCCTCCGCCCGGCCGGTGCCGAGCAGGTGCGCGCGGATCAGGTCGCGCGCGCCGCGCGTGCCGACGTAGCCGAGCACGAAGTTCTGCTCGCGCGGCGGCAGGTCCGCGGGCGCGACCACCGGCACGCCGCCGACCTTCCGGCCGGTCTTCTTCGCGTCGATGTCGACATAGCCGGCGATCGGCACGCCGTGCGCGGCCAGGTGCGCGGCGCGCTGGCGCGTCGGCCGGCCCGCGCCCCAGACCCAGATGCTGCGCGGCGGCTCGATCTCGCGCTTCAGCCACTCGGCGAGCCAGAACGCCTTCAGCCGGTAGAAGGCCTCCGGCGCGTAGCGCGGGTCCGTGCGCGAGGCGCGCCCGGGCAGATCGTGCCAGGTCAGCAGCGGGTCGGGCAGCTTCGCCATCTTCACGTTCACGTCCATCCAGCGCAGCCAGAGCTCGTAGTCCTCCGGGAAATCGCCGTCGCGGTAGTTGCCGTGGTCGTCGACCAGGTGCCGGCGGAACATCACGCTCGGGTGCGCGAAGGGCGACTCGACGAAGCGGTTCAGCATGATCTCCTCGCTCGTGAGCAGCGAGTTCACCCACTCGACGTGGAGCGCGTAACCGGCCGCCTTCGCCGGATCGCCGCCGAACTCGACGCGCGAGCCGACGACGCCGATGTCCGGGTTGGCCTGGAGGAAGGCGACCTGCTTCGCCAGGCGTTCGGGCATCATCTCGTCGTCCGCGTCCATGCGCGCGATGAATTCGCCCGCGGCGGCCGCGATGCCGGCGTTGAGCGCGCCGGCGATGCCGCTCTTCGTCCGCAGCACGCGGATGCGCGGGTCGAGCTGCGCCATCTCGATCAGGATGAAGCGCGTGGCGTCCTTCGAGCCGTCGTCGAGGGCGACGAGTTCCCAGTCGCGGAAAGTCTGGCCCTGGATGCTCGTCACGGCGCGCGCGACCGTGGCGGCGGCGTTGCGGGCGGGCATCACGACGGAGACGAGGGGCATGGCGCGACCCTAGAGAACTTGCCGGGCCGAGCGCCAGCTTTCGTCGGTAGGCCGAAAGAAGGAAACGCGCGCGCGGCAGGCTCCGGGCGGCGGACTCGCCCGGGCGCGCGGGCAACGGCGGGCCCGCGTGGCGCGCCCGCCCGCGGCTGCGTTCCCCTTACGGCACCGTCCGCTCGGACGAGATCACGCCCTTGGACTGGAGCTTCTTCACCTTCGGCTTGATCACGAAGGAGCAGTAGCCGGCGTGCGGGTTGTTCTTGAAGTAGTCCTGGTGGTAATCCTCGGCCTCGTAGAATTTCCCCAGCGGGGCGATCTCGGTGACGATGGGATCGTCCCAGTTCTTCTGCGCGGCCTTCTTGCCGGCCTCGGCGGCGGCCTTCTGGGCGTCGTTGGCGTAGAAGATCGCCGAGCGATACTGCGTGCCCTCGTCCGCGCCCTGGCGGTTCAGCGTGGTCGGGTCGTGGGACTCGAAGAAGATCTCCAGCAGGTGCGCGTAGCTGACGACCGTCGGATCGAACTCGATGCGCGTCGCCTCGGCGTGGCCCGTGTCGCCTTCGCAAACCTGTTTGTAGGTCGGATTCGCAACGTGGCCGCCCGTGTAGCCGCTGGTGACCTTCTTGACGCCGGGCACGTGTTCAAACACCGCCTCGGTGCACCAGAAGCAACCGGAGGCGAAGACGGCGGTTTCGGTCGGGCCGCCGGAGGTGGCGGCGGAGGAGGAATTCGTGGTCATGAGAGAAACGGCCGCGACCGCGGCCAGGAGGAGCGTGGAAAAGGTTTTCATTGCCGGAAGGAAGAGACGCGGGAGCCGCGCCTTATTCCTTACGCGTCACTTCGCCCGTTGGATGAGTTCGACCTCGTAGCCCTCGGGCGCGTCGATGAAGGCGATGACCGAGCCGCTGCCGGTCTGCGTCGGACCGTCGCTCAGCGCGTAACCCTTCTTTTTCAGCTCCGCCGCGAAGGCCGCGAGATCATCCACCTCGAACGCGAGATGCATGAGGTCGGGCTGCACCTGGACGGCCGGCGCGCCGGGCGGCATCTGGCAGAGCTCGATCTCCTCGTCGCTGTTCGGCGTGGCGAGAAACACCAGCTGCGCGCCGCGGGGCGAGGTGTGGCGGCGCGTGGCCTTCAGGCCGAGCGCGTCTTGGTAGAATTTCACGGAGCGCTCGATGTCGTTCACGCGCATCCGGGTGTGGAGGAGCTTTTGGACTGCCATGGCGCCCGCGACCGTAGGCGCGAAGCGGCCAAACGCAAACGCGGAGGCACGCCGCCCGTGCCGCCGTTTTTTGTGTCTCTTTGCGCCGCTTTCTGGCCAACTCCCCCGGTCGTCATGTCCCTCGACCTCGCCGCCATCCGCGCCGCCGCCGTCCGCATCGCGCCGCACGTCCAGCGCACGCCGGTCCTGACCAACGACGCCCTCGACGCCGCGTGCGGCGCGGCGCTCTTCTTCAAGTGCGAAAACCTCCAGGCGATGGGCGCGTTCAAGGCCCGCGGCGCCGCCAACGCCGTCTTCGCGCTCGGCGACGACGCCGCCGCGCCCGGGGTCGTTACCCACAGCTCCGGCAACCACGGCGCAGCCGTCGCCCGCGCGGCGCAGCGACGCGGCATCCCGGGCTTCGTCGTCATGCCGCACAACGCGCCGCAGACGAAGATCCGCAACGTCGAGCGCTACGGCGGCCGCATCGTCTTCTGCGAGCCCAACCTCACCGCCCGCGAGGCCGCGTGCGCGCGCATCGCCGCCGAGACCGGCGCGGCGCTCGTGCACCCGTTCGACGACTACGCCGTCATGGCCGGCCAGGGCACCGCCACGCTCGAGCTGCTCGAGCAGGCCGGCCCGCTCGACCTCGTGCTTTGCCCGGTGGGCGGCGGCGGACTCCTCTGCGGCACCGCCGTCGCCGCCAAGGGCGCGCAGCCAGGCCTCCGCGTCGTCGGCGTCGAGCCCGCCGCAGCCGACGACGTCGCGCAATCCTTCCGCGCGAAAAAGCCGGTCCACATCGCCCACGCCGACACCATCGCCGACGGCCTGCGCACCAACGTCACCGGCCAGCGCAACCTCCCGCTCATCCTCCAGCACGTCGACGACGTCGTGACCGTCCCCGAGGACGCCATCGTCGCCGCCATGCGCGCGCTGTGGGAGAATCTCAAGCTCGTCGTCGAGCCCTCCGCCGCCGTGGCGTTCGCCGCGATCCAGTCCGGCGCGCTCGGCGTCCGCGGCCGGCGCGTGGGCATCATCCTCACCGGCGGCAACGTCGACCTCGACCATCTTCCCTGGCTGAAACCGTGAGCTCCGAATTTCCCTCGCGCCCCGCGCCCACGCTCGAGCAGCTGCCCACGCCCTGCCTCGTGCTCGAGCGCGGCAAACTCGCCCACAACCTCGCGCGCCTGGCCGCGACCGCCGCGATCAAGGGCGTGCGGTTCCGGCCGCACCTGAAGACGGCCAAGAGCGCCGACATCGCCCACCTCGCCGCCCCGCCGCCCGAGGGCGCGATCACGGTCTCGACCCTGCGCGAGGCCGAGTATTTCGCGCACCACGGCTGGCGCGACATCTTCTACGCCGTCGGCCTCGGCCCCGGAAAGCTCCCGCGCTGCACCGCGCTCGCCCGCGCCGGCGTCGACCTCGCCGTCATGGTCGATCACGCCGCCGCCGCGCGCGCCCTGCGCACGCACGCACGCGCCGAGCGCGTGCGCTTCCGCGCCCTGATCGAGATCGACAGCGGCGACCGCCGCGGCGGACTGCCGCCCGACAGCCCCGAGCTCATCCCCGTGGCGCAGGAACTCGGGCCGCTCTTCGCGGGCGTCGCGACGCACGGCGGATTTTCCTACGCGGAGCGCGACGCCGCCGGATTCGCCCGCGTCGCCGCGCTCGAGGCCAGCGCGCTGCGCACCGCCGCCGCGCGGCTGCACGCCGCCGGCTTCCCTGCGCGCTGCTCAGCCTCGGTTCGAGTCCGACCGCCGTCGCCGCGGCGGACCTCGCCGGCATCACCGAGCTTCGCGCGGGCGTCTACATGTTCTGGGATTGCTACCAGGCCGGGATCGGCGCCTGCGGCTACGACGACATCGCGCTCAGCGTGCTCGCCGAGGTCATCGGCCGCCCGGCGCACCGGCCGCACGAGTTCCTGATCGACGCCGGCTCGTTCGCGCTCTCGAAGGACACCGCCACCGCCGCGCTGCCCCGGAGAAGAACGCCGGCTACGGCTTCGTCTGCGACCTCGACGGCCGGCGGCTGCCCGGCCTGCGTGTCGCGCGGACGTGGCAGGAACACGGCCTCGTCGTCAGCGCCGAGCCGCTCGCGCCCGACGCCTTCCCCATCGGCAGCCGCGTGCGCATCCTGCCCAACCACGCCTGTCCCACCGCCGCCGCGCACGACCGCTACTTCGTGGTCAACGGCACGCGCGACCTCGTCGCCGAGTGGCCGCGCGTGAACGGCTGGTGAGCCCGCGCCGCTTTCTGGCTAAGAACGCATCCGCTGGCGCGTCTTCCTTGTCCACCCTTCCCCGCATGCAATGGAGCCAGCTCAAACACCGCCTGGAGGAACAGTTCGCCCCCGCTCTCGGCGGCCGGCTGCAGATCCACTACACCGTCTACCGTAACCTCACTGAAGGCGACGGCCGCGCCTGGCTGACATGGGACAAGGAGGAGCTTTTCAGCCGCGCCGACATGCCGTCGTGGGAGAAACTCGCGGCCCCGTTCGATCCCAACGCCGAGTTCTACGACAGCGCGCGGGACCTGCTGGGCGCCCTGCACGATCACCTGCGCACCCCGTTCGTCGAACTGCTGGCCTCCCCCGAGCCGCTGGTGCGCGCCCTGGCGCTGGCCGACCGCCGCCTCGGCCGCCGGCGTTTCGAAAAGCTCACCGCCGAAGAGCTTGGCCATCCGCTCGTCCGGCGCGTCGCCGCCCTGCGCGCCGCCGCCGAGGGCTGGCCGCTCCACGCCTGAGCGGCACCGCGCCTTCGGCTTCCTGTCATAGCCGGAAACCCGGTGTTGACGTGCCGCGCCGCTCCCGTAGTCCTCGTGCACCTTAAATGATTCAGGTCTCCGTCAAAGTCTCGCTGAACCTTACGCCGTGGTATGCCACGTCGAAAGCTATTACGCGAACACTCCCGGGCGCCCTGTAACAGCCAATTTAGTCTCAACCCTAAATCCCCTTTCCAAATCACAGGCCGCCCGATCCCGGGCGGCCTTTTTGTTTTTCTCCCATGAACACCGCCACCGCTCCCGTCGTTACCCTGAACGCTGAAGCCCAGCCGGCCGCTCCGCGCGCGCAGGCGGGTTTCCCCCGCCTCTCGACTCGCCCGCAGGCGAACTCGGGCGGGCCGAATCACCACCTGTTCAACAACAACGGGACGTGGTTCATCCACTACACCCTTTTCCCGGATCCGTTCACGAAGCAGCGCATCCGCGCCTCGCTCAAGACCTCGAATCTCCACGAGGCCCGACAGCGGCGCGACGCCTTCTTCGCCCAACTGCCCGGCGGCGAGGTCATCCTCCGGATGTTCGCCCGCGCCTCCGCCGCCTGAGCGGAGGCGCCCTCGCCCCTCCGGCCGGGTGCACGGCCGGAGGGCGGCGGTGCGCGCCCGGGCGCGACTCCCGGGCATTTGCTCGACCGCGGACAACCCGCGCGTCACAGTCCGCCGGTGATGCCCCGCGTCGCGATGCTTCGGTTTATCTTCCTGGTCGGCGCAGTCTGGTTGACCTTCCCCGTCTCGCCGCGGCGCCGGATCCGCTCACGCCGGAGGAACGGCGCTTCCTCCAACAGCGCGGCGCGCTGCGCTACGCGCCCGACCCGGCGTTTCCGCCGTTCGAGTTCTTTCGCGCGGACGGCCGTGTCGCCGGCATCACCCCGGAGATCCTCGACCTCGTCGCCGCCGAGCTGAACGTGAAGATCGAGGCCGTGCACTATCCGACCTGGGACGCCGTGCTCGAGGGCGTGCGCCGGGGCGAGGTCGACCTGCTCGGCACCCTGACGCGCACGCCGGAACGCGAGGCCTTCCTCTCCTTCACCGAGGCCTACCTCTCGGTGCCGAACGTCCTCTACGTCACCGCCGCCTCGCCGTGGAAGACCGGTTTCGCCGAGCTTGCCGGCCGGCGCGTCGGCGTCGTGCGCAGCGCGGGCGCCCACGCCTGGCTGCTCCAGCACCACCCCGAAGTCGTCGCGGTGCCCGTGGCCAACACCGCCGAGGGCTTCCGCCAGCTTTCCTCGGCGAGATCGACGCGATGCTCGAGACGCTGCCCGTCGGCGCCTTCGTGATCGCCGAGCAGGGCTTCACCAATCTCCGGCCGCTGCCCGAGATCGTGTTCACCGTGCCCCAGCATTTCGCCGTGCGCCGCGGCGACGAGCGCCTGCGCGACATCCTCGCCCGCGGCCTGGCCCGCGTGCCGACCGAGCAGCGCCTGCGCGTCTTCGCCCGCTGGACCGGCGAGGATCCGGCCAAGCCGCGCTGGCAGGTGCCCGCCTGGGTCTGGCGCGGCATCGCCGGCCTGAGCGCGCTGCTCGTCGCGTTCGTCACGTGGACCTACCTGCTCCGCCGCCAGGTCGCCCGGCGCACGCGCGAGCTGGCGGCCAGCGAACAGCAGTTCCGCCGCCTCCTCGAGGACCTGCCGATCGCCGCCGCCTGGACCGACGAGCGCAACCGCGTCGAGTTCGTGAATCGCAAGTTCACGGCCCTCTTCGGCTACCAGCGGAGCGACATCCCGACGCTCGACGACTGGTTCCGCCGCGCCTACCCCGACGCCGCCAAGCGCCGCGAGGTCGCCGCCCGCTGGCGCGCGGGCGTCGCCCAGCTCGCCGCCAGCGGGGAGTCCGCCCACAGCACCGAGGTCGCCATCGCCTGCGCCGACGGCTCGGAACGCCTCGTGCTCGTCGTCACCAGCATTATCGGCGACAAGACGCTCGCGGTCTTCGAGGATCTCACCGACCGCATTCGCATGGAGCAGAAGCTCCGCCAGTCCCAGAAAATGGAGGCTGTCGGCCAGCTCGCCGGCGGCGTCGCCCACGACTTCAACAACCTGCTTACCGTCGTGCTCGGCCACGCTCAGATCCTGCTCCGCGAGCCGCGCCTGCCGTCCGACCTGCGCAACCCCCTCCAGCAAATCGAGGACGTCGCCCGCCGCGGCGCCGCGCTCACGCGCCAGCTCCTCACCTTCAGCCGCCAGCAGGCGATGCAGCCCACCCTGCTCGACGTGAACGACACGCTCCGCGCCATGCAGCAGCTGCTCGCGCGCCTGCTCGGCGAGCAGATCGCGATCGAGCTGCACTGCGACCCGGCCCTGCCGGTCGTCCGCGCCGACCCCAGCATGCTCGAGCAGATCGTGCTCAACCTCTCCGTGAACGCCCGCGATGCCATGCCGAAGTCCGGCACGCTCACGCTGGCCACACGCACGGCGGAGGTCGACGCGGCCGGACTCGAGCGCCGCCCCGCTGGCGCCCGCGCCGGGCGCTTCGTCGTCATCACCGTCCGCGACACCGGCACCGGCATCGCGCCCGCGCACCTCGCGCGCCTCTTCGAGCCCTTCTTCACCACCAAGGAGGTCGGGCGCGGCACCGGACTCGGCCTCGCCACGGTCTACGGCATCGTCCAGCAACACCAGGGCTGGATCGAGGTCAGCAGCACCGTCGGCGTCGGCACGACGTTCGACGTCTACCTCCCCGCCGCCGGCTCCGCCCCGATCCCGGCCACCGCAACCTTGCCCGCGGCCGCCGCGACGGCGGGAGAACGTTCACCCGCCACGATCCTCCTCGCGGAGGACGAGCCGCCCGTGCGCGAACTGGTCCAGCTCTGCCTCGAGCACGACGGCTATCGCGTGCTCGCCGCCGCCAACGGCGACGAAGCGCTCGCGCTCTGGCAGCAGCACCGCGACCGGATCGACCTGCTCCTGACCGACATCGTCATGCCCGGCTCGCTCGACGGCCGCGAGCTCGCCAACCGCCTCCGCCAGGACAAGCCCGACCTGCGCGTGATCTACGCCACCGGCTACGGCCGGCACCTGCTGCCCGCCGGCGAGACGCGCTCGCCGTGCCTCGCCAAGCCCTTCGACATCGGCGCGCTGCAGGCCGCGGTTCGCCGCCTGCTCGCTTCCTCGTGACGCCCGGCCGGCGCTCGCGCCGCCGTCAGGGGTTTTCCTGCCCGATCGGCGCCGGCTTCGGGTAGGTCCGCTGCCGCAGCGCCGCGGGCACGGGCACGATGCAGATGTTCATCGAGCGTCCGTCGGCCGAGAGCATGGCGGACTGGATTTCGATGCGCGTGCCGTCGGGGCTGAACGTCGGGTGCACGTGGTCGGCCGCCGTGGCCTTGTGGCCGGCGGAGAGGAGGATCATCTCGTCGTTGGTGCGATCGATCAGGTAGAGGTTGCGTCCGAAATCGTCGCCGACGGCCCAGCGCCCGTCGGGCGAGCCGTGCACATGCCAGAGACCGCTGCCGCGCTTGGTCTGGCCGGCGATGCGCATCTCACGGGTGCGGAGGTTCACGATCGCGAGCCCGGTCGGGTGCTCGCGCGTGCCGCACGGTCCCCACGCGTCGTTCGTGCCCGGCGCGCGATGACCGAGGATGGCCAGCGCCACCTCGTCCTTCGAGATCACGGCCTCGTGCGTCACCCAGTCCCACGGCGCCTCGGGGAACAGCGGCCGCAGGCCCGTGCCGTCGGCGCGCACCGTCCACGTGCGCTGCGGGATTTGCCGCCGGTTTCCCAGCAGAAGACGATCTCGCCCGGCACCCAGGGATTCGTCTGCACGTGACCGATCTGGAACGGCACCGCGACGATGAACCCAAGCGCACCGGTCTTCAGGTCCATGCGGCCGAGCCCGGTCGGACCCGCGCCCAGGTGGCGCGGACCGAAATTCGCCTCGATCTTCGCGTCCGCCGGCAGGTGCTTGGCCGCCTCCTCCTTCGCCACCCGGAAATACGCCGCCTGCTCGTCGGCATCGATCGCGAGGTCGCCGCCCGCGCCCCAGTCGAGCGGGATCGTGCCGCACACGCGTTCGTAGTCCGCCGCCCGCGTCACGCGCCCGGCCTCGCTGTCGGCAAACAACTTTCCGAGGTCCACCTCGACGAGCTGCGACGGCCGGGGCGCCCCCGGGCGCGCCTCGGCGCCGGTGCGGGGCGCGGCGGGCGCCGGCAGGCCGCCCTCGGGACGGAAGAAATACATCTTCATCGCGTGCGACGCGAGGCAGAGCATGCCGATGTAGCCGCCCTCGGTGACCTGGACGATGACACCGCTCTCCTCGTTCACCGCCATCGCCTCGCCGCGCACGCGATTCGAGCGGAAGACGACCCACTTGCCGTCGGCCGTCCACTGCCGGTGGGTCGGGTAGATCTTCGAGTCGCCCGCGGGCGTGCTGGTCAGGAACGTCAGCGGCACGCCCGTGACCGGATCGATCACGACTTTCTTCTCCGACGGAAAACGATCGCCGATTTTCGCCTGCGCGACGCCGAACAGCGTCGCGAGCGCCAGCAACAAGCAGGTGCGAGTCTTCATGGGGTAAGCGGGGTCGCCGGCGATTGTCCGCACCGCGCCGCCCGGCGCCATCGCAAAGCGGCGCCGGCGGACTGTCCGCCTCACGAAATCCCGCGGCCGCGCGCCCGCCCTAGGCCTTCCGGCGCACCTCGACCTCCGGCAGGAAGGCGGTCAGCAGGCCGATGAGCGGGAACCACGCCGCGACGTCGAACACCGTCGCGATGCTGGTGTGGTCCGCCAGCCGCCCGAGCAGCGCCGAGCCGATGCCGGCCGCGCCGAACGCCAGGCCGAAGAACAGCCCGGCCACCAGGCCCACGTTGCCCGGCACGAGTTCCTGCGCGTAGACGAGGATGGCCGAGAACGCCGAGGCCAGGATCAGCCCGATGACGACCGTCAGGGCGATCGTGCCCGCGAGCCCGACGTGCGGCAGCACGAGCGAGAACGGCGCCACGCCGAGGATCGAGATCCAGATCACGCGCTTCCGCCCGATGCGGTCGCCTACCGGGCCGCCGATGATCGTGCCCGCCGCCACCGCGAACAGGAA
The DNA here is from genome assembly GCF_047777955.1 of Oleiharenicola sp. Vm1. GTDB lineage: Bacteria > Verrucomicrobiota > Verrucomicrobiia > Opitutales > Opitutaceae > Didemnitutus. Next base: position 1,327,460 of record NZ_CP180537.1, on the reverse strand, counting down.
CACGAACAGGTAGACCTGCGACGCCTGCACCGAGACGCCGAATTTCCCGATGAGGTAGAACGTGTAGTAGTTCGTCAGGCTGATCAGGTAGAAATATTTCGAGAAGATCAGCGCCACGAGCACCGTCAGCGCCCACGCGACCTTGCCCCGGCTCAGGCGCACCGGCACGAAGTCGCCGTGCGCCGCCGCCTTCAGCCGCAGCCGGTGGAGGTTCGCCTGATACCACGCGCCGATCCGGGTGAGCAGGAAGATGCCGCCGAGCGCGAGCAGCGTGAACCACAGGATGTGCGCCTGCCCGCGCGGGATGATGATCGCCGCGGCCAGCAACGGCCCGAGCGAGGTGCCGAAGTTGCCGCCGACCTGGAACAGCGACTGCGCGAAACCGTGCCGCCCGCCCGACGCCATGCGCGCCACGCGCGAGGCCTCCGGGTGGAACACCGACGAGCCCACGCCCATCAGCCCCGCCGCCAGCGCCATGAGCGGAAACGTGTGCGCCTGCGACAGCAGCGCCATGCCGCCGAGCGTGAACCCCATGCCCACCGGCAGCGAATACGGCTGCGGCCGGCGGTCCGTGTAGTAACCCACCACCGGCTGCAGCAGCGAGCCGGTCAGCTGGTAGGTCAGCGTGATGAGCCCGATCTGCGTGAACGTCAGGTGATACGAGCTCTTCAGCAGCGGGTAGATCGCCGGCAGCATGGCCTGGAACGTGTCGTTCAGCAGGTGCGCGAGGCTCAGCGCGAACAGGATGTTCATCACCGTCGCGTGGGCGTCGGGCGGGCTGGACACGCCGGCAGCGGCGCGGGTCGGGCGTGGACTCATGCGCGCCCACTAGCCGCGACCTCGGCCTCCGAGTCAAGAAACGCGCCTGTTCTAGCAGCCCGGCTCCGCGGAATCATTAGCCCGCCCCGCCGCCGCGCTCCGTTTCCGGCCCTCGAAATTTGCTCGGGGTGGGACTCGAACCCACACGACTTGCGTCACGGGCTTCTAAGACCCGCATGTCTGCCATTCCATCACCCGAGCGTGATCGGATTTTCGCTCCGGGATTTCGGATTTTGGGTGGGGAAACGCAAGAGCCGTTTCCTCCCCGCGCTCAGGGCACGGCGGCCGTCGGCCGGAACTCCGGGGCGCGGCGCGCGCGGGTGTGCGCCTCGAAATCCGCCGCGAGTGCCAGCAGCCGCGCGTCGCTCCAGGCGCGACCGACGAACGACACGCCGACCGGCAGGCCGGCCATCTCCGTCGCCGGCACGGTCACGCTCGGATAACCGGCCACCGCGGCCAGTGTCGAGCTGCTGCCGGCGCTGCCCTCGCCGAGCACGTGGTCCGTCAGCGCCGCCGGCCCGCGCGTGAGCATGACCAGCGCGTCGAACTTCCCGGCATCGAACGCCGCGTCGAGTCCCTCCGTGCGCGCGAGGCGGCGGCAGGTCGCGAGCGCGTCGCGATACGCTTGCTCGGTCAGCGGACCGCGCTGCCGCGCGGCAAGAAAATCCTGCTGGCCGAAGAACGCCATCTCCTCCGCGGCGTGGGCCTCGTTGAAGGCGATCAGGTCCGCGAGCGACTTCATCGGGGTCTGGCGGCCGGGCTCGGCCAGGTAGCGGTTCAGGCCGTCCTTGAACTCGTAGGAAAGCACCTCGTAGGTCGCGCCGCCGAATTTTCCCAGCGACGCGATCTTGACTTCGTCCGTCACGTCGGCGCCGGCCGCGCGCAGCTGCGCCACCAGGCGGTCGAGCGCGGGGTCGAGCCGGCCGGGCAGCCCGAACGGCCCGCGCACGACGCCAAGGCGCGCCCCGCGCAGCGCCTGGGCCGGCAAGGGCGCGGCGAGTTGCGTCAGCAGGCCGGCCGGGATCGCCTGCGTCGCCGCGTCGCGCTCGTCGGCGCCGGCAATGGCGGCGAGCACGAGCGCGGCGTCGGCCACGGTGCGCGTCAGCGGCCCGGCGGTGTCCTGCGACGCCGCGATCGGGATGATGCCGCTGCGGCTGACGAGCCCGACGGTGGGCTTGAAACCGACGACGCCGTTGGCCGAGGCGGGAGAGACGATCGAACCGTTCGTCTCCGTGCCGATGGCGGCGGCGCACAGATTGGCCGAGACCGCGACGGCCGAGCCGGAGCTGGAGCCGGAGGGATTGCGGTCGAGCGCGTAGGGGTTGCGCGTCTGGCCGCCGCGCGCGCTCCAGCCGCTGCTGGAGTTGCTGCCGCGGAAGTTCGCCCACTCGGTCATGTTCGCCTTGCCGAGCAGCACCGCACCGGCGGCGCGCAACCGGGCGACCACCTGCGCGTCGCGCGGGACTTTCTGCCCGACGAGCGCGAGCGAGCCGGCGGTCGTCTGCAGGGCGTCGGCCGTGTCGAGGTTGTCCTTCACCAAAATGGGGATGCCGTGCAGCGGCCCGCGGACCCGGCCGGCGCGACGCTCGGCGTCGAGGGCGCGGGCGAGGGCGAGCGCGTCGGGATTGACCTCGAGCACGGCGTGCAGCTGCGGACCGGCGCGGTCGAGCGCGGCGATGCGCGCGAGGTAGTCCTGCGTCAGCTGCTCGGCGGTCACGCGGCCGGCGGTCATCTCCGCCTGGAGCTCGGCGAGGGATTTTTCCGCCCAGCGAAATTCGGCTCGCAGCACGGTGGCCGAGGCGAGGAGGACGAGCAGAAGGCCTTTCATGGGGGATCAGCGGGCCGCGACGCCGAGTCGCTCGCCCATGCGGGCGTAGACCTCGAGCTGGTTCGCGCTTTGCTCGACGAGGTCGCGGTCGAGCGTGATCCGTCCCGGCTCGAAGAGCGTCACGACGCACGAGCCGCCGAAGCGGAACAGGCCCTTCTCGTCGCCCTTCTTCACCGCGCGGTCCGGCACGTAGGACTGGAAGATCGTGCCCACCATCGTGGCGCCGATCTCGCAGACGGCGACGCGGCCGAACACCGGTGAGTCGACGAGCGTGACCATGCGCTTGTTTTCCCAGAGGTAGCCGAGGTTGCGGCGCAGCGCGATCGGCGAGACGGAGTAGAGCCAGCCGTTGATCAGGCGCGCCGCTGCGGGCGTGCCGGCGACCGGGAAGTGGAAGCGGTGGTAGTCGACCGGGCAGAGCCGCGAGATCAGCATCGCGCCGCCGGCGAACGCGCGCGCCAGCTCGGCGTCGCCGAGGAACGACGCGAGGTCGAAGCGCTGGCCCTTGGCGTAGAAACCGGCCGCGCCGTCGACGTTTTGAAACGCCAGGTGGCGTCCGTCCGCCGGGAGCACGGCGACCCGGTCGTCCGCCGGCGCCGCGATCGGGCGCGCGCCTTCCTTCAGTGCGCGGTAGAAGAACTCGTTGAACGACTTGAAGACGAACGGGCTCTTCGCGAACTCGTCGACGTTGAGCTGATAGTCGACGATGAAGGGCAGGATGCGCCGGACGCTGTCGCCGCGCGACATGCGCCAGCCGTAGTAGCGCGAGAGCCAGGCGCGGCGCACGAGGGCGTGGAGCGAGGCGCGGCCGAGCGCGCTCTCGTAGGTCCAGCGCAGCCAGTCCTCGCCGTAGACCGTCTCGGTCTCGACGACGCGTTTTTCGCGGTGGAAGTAGCGGATGGGCTCGGACGACGGCGACGGCATGCGCCGCCACGTTCACCCAATCGGGCCGCGAGGCAAAGGAAGAAAGTGCCAGCCGCCGGCCCGGCGGCTTTTGGAAGTTGCCAAAGGCCCGCGGCCCGCGGGAACCTCCCGGCATGAGTCTCTGCCCTTGTGGTTCCGGTCTGAACTTCGACGCCTGCTGCGGCCCGATCCTCGCCGGCGCGCCCGCGCCCACCGCGGAGGCGCTGATGCGCTCGCGCTACACCGCGCACGTGAAGCACGACCTCGCCCACCTCGAGCGCTCGCTCAGCGCCGACCAGCGCAAGACCTTCGATGCCGCCGCGGCGAAGAAATGGTCCGAGCAGTCCGAGTGGCTCGGCCTGACCATCTCGCGCACCGAGCAGGGCGGCGCGGACGACACGATCGGCGCCGTCGAGTTCACCGCCAAGTTCAAGCTTGAGGGCGAGGAGCACGAGCATTTCGAGATCGCGCTCTTCGGCCGCGAGGAGGGCCGCTGGGTCTACACCGGCCAGGTCAACGGCCCGGGCACGACCTACCGCCGCGAGCAGCCCAAGGTCGGCCGCAACGACCCTGCCCCTGCGGCAGCGGCAAGAAATACAAGAAGTGCTGCGGCGCCGCGGCGTGATTTGCCGCTGACGGCCGCGCGCCGTTCTGCTGGCTTGCGCGCATGGACACCTCGTTCGCGCGCGTCTGGCTCCGCCTCGAAGGGCTCACCGTGCTGCTGCTGGCGGCGCTGCTCTACCGGCATTTTGATCTGCCGTGGCTCTGGTTCGCCGTGTTCTTCCTGGCACCGGACCTGTCCCTGCTCGGCTACCTCGCCGGCCCGCGCGCCGGCGCCTGGAGCTACAACCTCGCGCATTCCTACGCGGGCGCCGGCCTTCTGGTCGCTGCCGGATTGCTCGCGCCGCGGGACGGCCCGGCCGCGGCCGCCCTGCTCGCCGCCGGACTGATCGCCGCGGCGCACATCGGCTTCGACCGCGCGCTCGGCTACGGGCTGAAGTCGCCCGCGGGCTTCCGCTTCACCCACCTCGGCCGGATCGGGCGCGATCGCTGAGCGCTCAACCCGCGGCCGCCGCCGGGACCGCCGGCCGGCTGCGCAGGCGCAGCGCCTCGTAGATCGGCGTGTTGCCCAGCACCTCGGCGACGCCGTAGGCGGTCAGGCACGCCACCAGCAGCGGCAGCATGAAGCCGTAGACGCCGGTCAGCTCGATCATCAGCACGATGCCGGTCAGCGGCGCGCGCACGATCGCGGTGAACATCGCGCCCATGCCGAGCACGCAAAACACCGCCGGCGTCAGCTCCGCCGCGCCGTGCGGCACCAGCGCGTGCACGCCCGCGCCGAAGAGCAGTCCGCCCAGCGCCCCGAGGCCCAGCAGCGGCGCGAAGATGCCGCCGGCCGCGCCCGAGCAGTAGCTCACCATGGTCAGGCAGAACCGCGCCACGATGAACAGCGGCAGCGCCCCCAGCGCGATCTGCCCCGCCAGCGCGCTCTGCACCAGCGGGCCGCCCGAACCGGCCAGGCCCGGCACCAGCCACGCCGCCAGGCCCACGATAGCGCCCACCGCGCCGCCGAGCGCCCACCCGGGCCAGCGCACCGCGCGGTCGCGGAAATCGAGCGTCAGGAGCAGCGCCCGGTTGAAGAACACGCCGCCCGCCCCCGCAAGCACGCCGAGCAGCGCGGCCCACGGCACCGTGGCCACGCCGGGGGCGATCATGCCGGTCAGGTGAAACACCGGCAGCTCGTTCGTCAGCAGGCGCGCCACCACGTCGCCCGACACCGAGGCGAGGAACGCCGCCACGAACATCACCGGGGTGAAGTTGCCGTGCAGCTCCTCCAGCACGAAGACCACGCCCGACAGCGGGGCGTTGAACGCCGCGCCCAGGCCCGCGCCCGCCCCCGCGCTCATCAGCGCGCGGCGCTCCCCTCGCCCTCGCGCACCTTGAACACCTCGGACACCATGTGCCCCACGCCGCTGCCCATCTGGACCGTCGGGCCCTCGCGCCCGAGCGCGAACCCGCCGCCGGTCGTCAGCAGCCCGCCGAAGAATTTCACCGGCAGCAACCGCCGCCATTCCGGCGCCGACTCGCGGAGCAGGATCGACTTCAGCTGCGGGATGCCGCTGCCCGCCGCGTGCGGCGCGAACCGCCGCACCAGCCAGACCCCGAGCGCCCCCGCCGCCATGCTCAGGGCGATCGAGACCGGCAGGCCCCACGACCCCGCCCGCGCGACGGCGAGCGCGCGCAGGTGCTCGCCGCGCTCCAGCGCCACCCGGAACGCCGACGCCAGCACGCCGGCGATCACGCCTACCAGCACGGCCTTGCCGACGATGTGGCGGCGCTTCACCTCCCCGGCACTCAGTCCCGAGCTGTCGTCGAGCGTGGATTGCATCGCCCCATTGAGCCCGCGGCGCGCGGCGTTTCAAGCGGCTTCAGTGTCGCACCCTGTCAACGGTTTGACCCGTTCCCCGTTTGCATCGCCGGCACTCCCGCCTAAGCTCGGCGACATGGAAAATTTCGCCTACCAGAACCCCACCCGCATCCTTTTCGGCCGCGGCCAGATCGCCGCCCTCGCCACCGAGCTCCCCGCCCAGGCCCGCGTGCTCCTCCTCGCCGGCGGCGGCAGCATCAAGGAGAACGGCGTCCACGCGCAGGTGATGCAGGCACTCGGCACCCGCGTCGTGAAGGAATTCTGGGGCGTCGAGGCCAACCCGGACTACGACACGCTCATGCGCGCCGTGGCGCTGGTGCAGGCGGAGAAGCTCGACTGGATCCTGCCCGTCGGCGGCGGCTCGGTGCTCGACGGCGCGAAGTTCGTCGCCGCCGCCGCGCTTTACCCCCACGACCCGTGGACCATCCTCACCGAACGCGCCGCGCGCGTGACCGCCGCGCTGCCCATCGGCGCCGTCCTCACCCTGCCCGCGACCGGCTCCGAGGCCAACGGCGCCGCCGTCATCTCGCGCCGCTCGATCCAGGAGAAGCTCGCGTTCATCTCGCCGCACGTCTTCCCGAAATTCTCCGTGCTCGACCCGGAGACGACGTTCTCGCTGCCCGCGCGCCAGGTCGCCAACGGCATCGGCGACGCCTTCTGCCACGTCATCGAGCAATACCTGACCTTCCCCGCGCACGCCGCGGTGCAGGACCGTTTCGCCGAGGGCATCCTGCGCACCCTCGTCGAGATCGCGCCCCGCACGCTGGCTCATCCCACCGACTACGACACGCGCGCCAATTTCGTCTGGGCCGCGACCACCGCGCTCAACGGCTGGATCTCCGTCGGCGTGCCCCAGGACTGGGCCACGCACGTCATCGGCCACGAGCTCACCGCGCTGCACGGCATCGATCACGCCCGCACCCTCGCCGTCGTGCTGCCGTCGCTGCTCCAGGTCGAGCGCACGGCCAAGCGCGCCAAGCTCCTCCAATACGCCGAACGCGTCTGGGACCTCCGCGACGGCAGCGAGGACGCGCGCATCGACGCCGCGATCGCCCGGACCCGCGCGTTCTACGAATCGCTCGGCATCAAGACCCGCCTCGCCGACTACCAGGTGCCCGCCGCGACCGCCGCCGAGGTGGCGCGCCGTCTCGCCGCCCGCGGCCTGACCGCCTTCGGCGACCGCGGCCTGATCACGCCGGCCAAGGTCGAGCAGATCCTCCGCGCCGCCGCCTGAGGCACCCGGAACGGGCCCGCGCTCACCCGCGCTTCGCCACGCAGGCGGCGACCGCTTCCGCGAGGCTCGCCACCGAGAACGGCTTCGGCACGAGGCGCGTGACGCGCAGCTTCACGGCCTCCTGCTCCTCGGTCTCGGTGAAGAAGCCGCTGGCGAGCAGCACCGGCTGCGCCGGTTGCAGGGCCTTGATCCGCGCCGTCAGTTGCAGGCCGCTCATGCCCGGCATCGTCAGGTCGGTGAAAACCGCCGCGAAATCCGCCGGGCGGGCCTCGAACTCCGCCAGCGCGGCGTCCGCGCGCTCGAAGGCGCACGGACGGTAGCCGAGCTGCGCGAGGATCTCGCGCCCGGTGCTCAACACGACCTCGTCGTCGTCCACCACCAGGATCTCCTGCCCGCGGCCGCGCGGCAGCGCGGACGGCGTGGCGGGACCCGTGCGCAGGTCGCTCGTCGCCGCCGGCAGGTAGACGTGGAAGAGCGTGCCGCGGCCCGGCTGGCTGTAGACCGTGACCGCGCCGCCGTGCTGCTGCACGATGCCGTGCACGACCGACAGGCCGAGGCCCGTGCCCTCCCCGGGCGCCTTCGTGGTGAAGAACGGCTCGAAGACGCGCGCCACGACCTCCGCCGACATGCCGGGACCGTCGTCCTGGATGCCGACGCGCACGTAGCGGCCGGGCGCCAGCGGCACGGCGGCGAGGCCGTTGGTCGCGGTGACGTCGACGGTGTCGACGAGGAAGCTCACCTGCCCGCCGACGCCGCGGAGCGCCTGCACCGCGTTCGTGCCGATGTTCAGGAACACCTGGTGCGCCTGCGCCGGGTCGGCGAAGACCGGCGGGATCCCCTCCGCCGCCCGCAATTCGAAGGCCACGGCGCCGCGCCCGAGCACCCGCAGGAGTTCCGTGGTCTCCCGGAGCAACGGCACGACCTCGACCGCCTGGCGCGACGGCTCGGCGCGGCGCGAGAACGCCAGGATCTGCTGCACGAGCTGCCGGGCGCGGCGGCCCGCCCGCATCACGTGCTGGAGCGACTCCGTCTCCGGCCGCGATTCCGGCAGCGAGAGGAGGCTGAGCTCCGTGTGTCCGAGGATGGCGGTGAGCACGTTGTTGAAATCGTGGGCGATGCCGCCGGCCAGCGTGCCGATCGCCTCGAGCTTCTGCGCCTGCATCAGGCGCTGCTCCTGCTGCTGCAGCTGCTGGCGGGCGCGCACCTGCTCGCTGATGTCGCCCAGCGAGACCAGCACGGAGCGGCCGAGCGGCCCGACCGTGACGCGCCACCACCCGGCGGCATCGGCCTTCTCGTATTCGAAGCTGCGCCCGCCCCCGGGCGCGATCGCCGCCGCCAGCCGGTTGGCGAAATCCGTCTCGCGCCCGAGCAGCGACGCGAGCGGCGCGCCCGCCGCCGGGGGCTCCGCCAGGCCGAGCAGGCGCACGCCGGCGGGGTTGATGCGCCGCAGCCGGAAATCCCCGCCCCGGCCGGATCGAGCACCAGCAACCCGTCGTGCGCTCCGTCGAAGACCGCGCGGATCTCCTCCGACTGCCGCACCAGCCGCGCCTGCAGCCGACGCAGCCGCCACACCGCCCACAGCGCCACGAGCAGCGCGATCACGAGCCCGACCGCCACCGCCATCGTCACCTCGAGCGCGGTGTAGCCCGCGGGCTCGAGATGCCCGAACCACTTGCGGTAGATCTCCTCGAAGCGCCCGGTGCGCACGAGGATGGCCAGGCCCTCGTTGAGCTTCGCGAGCAGCTCGCGGTCGCCCGCCTGCACCGCATAGCAATACCGCACCTCGTAACCGGGCACTTCGCCCTCGAGCACCCGCAGGTTCTTCAGCCCGAGGTGGTGCGCGAGCGCCAGGCCGCTGAGACGGCTGACCAGCGTCGCGTCGGCCTCGCCGTGCGCCACGGCCAGCAGGGACTTCTCGACGGAGTCGACGCGGTAGATCGAGCCCTCGAGCTGCGCGCGGCGCAGGATCGTCTCGCCGAGGCTGCCGTGATGCACGGCCACGCGCCGGCCGCGACAATCCTCCAGCGACTGGAGGCGCCGGTCGCCCTCGCGCACGAAAAGCGCGCCGGTCATCGTCACGTAAGGCACGGAAAAATCGACGTCGTGCTCGCGCTCCGGGAAACGCGCGTAGGATTGCAGGAAGTCGAGCTCGCGCGCGGCGAACTTGGCGTGCACCTCGCGCGTCGGGCCGGTGACGCGCTCGAAGCGCAGGCCCATGACCTGCTCGATGGCCTGCGTCAGCTCGACCGCGAAGCCCTGCATCGTGCCGTCGGCCGCGCGGAACGAAAACGGGTAATTGTCTTCCAGCATGCCGACGCGCTTCGCGGGCGGCACCACGGCGATGTCGGCGCGCGCGCCGAGGCAGGCCGACAAAAACAGCGCCAGCCAGGCAATTCTCCGCACAGGGGGCACGGAGCCAGACAAGCGGGGGAACGCGCCGATTTCAATCCGGCACTTCCGCGGCCGCGGCTCCGATCGGGTCCGTCAGCGCGGCGAGGCGCCGGCGCCGAAGAGGGCCGTTGCGCCCGGGAGCATCCGCCCCTCCTCGTCGAACAGCGCGCAGGTGCCGCCTTCCCACGCGTAGTGCCCGCGCAGCGGGATCGACTCGGGGTGCCAATACCACACGCCGGCGCCGAGACCGTGCGGGATCTCGCGCACCGCCTGCACGACGTCGCGGAGGAACTGCGCCTGGCCGGCCGGCGTGAGCGGCCAGTCCATGTGGGCCTTCTCGGTCCACTTCTTCGCCGTCTTCCACGGATAGCCGGCCTCGACCACCATGATCGGCTGGCGGAACTCCTCCGCGAGCGCCGCCAGCGTGCGGCGGTAGTTCGCCAGTCCGCCGTGCCAGTCGGGATAGTAGCTCAGGCCGATGATATCGTAGCCGAGCCCGGCCGCGCGCACGTGCCGGAACCACCAGAGTGACTTGTCGAGATTTCCGCCGCTTTCGATGTGCAGGATGATCTTCGGCTGACCCGGCCCGCGCGGCACCGCGTCGATGCCGGCGCGGAGCAGGCGCGCGAGCCGCGACCAGGCGGCGGCGTCCTCGTCCGCCGGGGCGCCGAACTTCACGCGGCCCTCCGGCCAGAGCAGGCCGTTGGTGATCTCGTTGCCGATCTGCACGAAGTCCGGCCGCAGGCCCTCGCGCTCGAAACGCGCCAGCACGTCGCGCGTGTAGGCGCCGACGCGCGCCACGAGATCGTCGAATGCGAGCGCCTCCCACGCCGCCGGCTTGGCCTGCTTCTGCGGATCGGCCCACGTGTCCGAGTAATGGAGATCGAGCATGAAGGCCGCGCCGGACGCCTTCACGCGCCGCGCCAGCGCCACGGTGTAGTCGAGCGAGTTGTCGACGATGCCCTCGGGCTTCGGCGCGACGAAGAGCCGCAGGCGCACGCCGTTCATGCCCTCGGCGCGGAACAGCGCGAGCGCGTCGCCCGCCTGCCCGCCCTTGGAAAATTTCGCGCCGCGCTGCTCGTAGATCGGCAGGGCCGAAAGGTCGGCCCCGACATAGAACGGCTCGGCTGCCACGGCAGCCGACGCGAGCGCGACCAGCGCGCAGCCCCAGAGCGTCTTCATACGGGCGCGATCGTGGGGCGGCGCGCCCGCGAAGACAAACCGGCTTTGCTCAGGCGAGGACGAGTTCGTCGTCCCGCACCTTGAAGGTCACCTTCGCCCCCTCCTCCACCTCGCCGGCGATGAGGCCGCGCGCGAGGCGCGTTTCGAGGTGCCGTTGCAGGAAACGCTTCAGCGGCCGCGCGCCGAAGACCGGGTCGTAGCCCTTCTCGGCGACCCACGCCTTCGCCTTGGCGTCGAGCACGACGGTGACGCGGCGCTCGGCAAGGCGCCGGTTGATGTCGGCGATGAGCAGGTCGACGATCTGCTCGATTTCCTCGAGCGCGAGCGGCTTGAAGAGAATCGTCTCGTCGATGCGGTTGAGGAATTCCGGACGGAACGTCGCGCGCAGATCCGCCATGACGCTCTCGCGCACGCTCTCCTTGATCTCGCCGCCCTCGACGCCCTCGAGCAGGTGGCGGCTGCCGATGTTCGAGGTCATGATGATGACGGTGTTCTTGAAGTCCACGGTGCGGCCCTGCGAATCGGTGATGCGGCCGTCGTCGAGGACCTGGAGCAGGACGTTGAACACGTCCGGATGCGCCTTCTCGACCTCGTCGAAGAGCACGACGGCATACGGCTTCCGCCGCACGGCCTCGGTGAGCTGGCCGCCCTCGTCGTAGCCGACGTAGCCCGGAGGCGCGCCGATCATGCGCGCGACGCTGTGCTTCTCCATGTATTCGGACATGTCGAGGCGGATGAGATTGTCCTCCGAATCGAAGAGCTGCTCCGCGAGCGTCTTCGCGAGCTCGGTCTTGCCGACGCCGGTCGGGCCGAGGAACAGAAAGCTGCCGATCGGCCGCCGCGGGTCCTTGATGCCGGCGCGCGCGCGCAGGATCGCCTCGCTGACGAGGCGCACGCCCTCGTCCTGGCCGATGACGCGGCGGTGCAGCTCGTCCTCGAGGCGGAGCAGCTTCTCCTTTTCGCCCTCCATGAGCTTGGTCACGGGGATGTGCGTCCACTTCGAGATGATCTCGGCGATCTCCTCGGCGGAAACCTCCTCCTTCACCAGGGTGGTCTTCGCCGTCGGCGACTTCTCGGCCTTGGCGAGCTCCTTCTCGAGCTGCGGGATGCGGCCGTGCTTCAGCTCGGCGATCTTGTTCAAATCGTAGGCGCGCTCGGCCTTCGCCATCTCGAGGCGCGCGGCTTCGAGCTCCTCGCGGACCTTCTGCACGCGACCGAGCGACTCCTTCTCCTTCTGCCAGGTGGCGCGGAGGGCGGTGGCCTGCTCCTTGGCGTCGGCTAGCTCCTTGCGCAGCGCCTCGAGGCGGCGCTTGGAGGCGTCGTCCTTCTCCTTCTGCAGCGCGGTCTCCTCGATCTCGAGCTGCATGACGCGGCGCTGGAGCTCGTCCAACTCGGTCGGCAGCGAGTCGATCTCGGTGCGGATCATGGCGCAGGCCTCGTCGACGAGGTCGATGGCCTTGTCGGGCAGGAAGCGGTCGGAGATGTAGCGATGCGAGAGCACGGCGGCGGACACGAGGGCGTTGTCCTGAATGCGCACGCCGTGGTGCAGCTCGAAACGCTCGCGCAGGCCGCGCAGGATCGAGACCGCGTCCTCGACCGTCGGCTCCTCCACGAGGATGGGCTGGAAGCGCCGCTCGAGCGCCGGGTCCTTCTCGATGTGCTGGCGGTATTCGTCGAGCGTGGTGGCGCCGATGCAGTGCAGCTCGCCGCGGGCGAGCATCGGCTTGAGCAGGTTGCCGGCGTCCATCGCGCCCTCGGTCTTGCCCGCGCCGACGATGGTGTGGAGCTCGTCGATGAAGAGGACGATGCGGCCCTCGGCCTGCTTGACCTCGTTGAGCACGGCCTTGAGGCGCTCCTCGAACTCGCCGCGGTATTTCGCGCCCGCGATGAGCGCGCCCATGTCGAGGGCGAAGACGGTCTTGTCCTTCAGGCCCTCGGGCACGTCGCCGCGCAGGATGCGCTGCGCGAGGCCCTCGACGATGGCGGTCTTGCCCACGCCGGGCTCGCCGATGAGCACGGGGTTGTTCTTGGTCTTGCGGGAAAGGATGCGGATGGCGCGGCGGATCTCCGCGTCGCGGCCGATCACGGGGTCAAGCTTGCCCTTGCGCGCCTGCGCCACGAGGTCGACGCCGTATTTTTCCAGGGCGTTGTAGGTCGTCTCGGGGTTGTCGGAGGTCACGCGCTGGCTGCCGCGCAGGGCGGCGAGCTCCTTGAGCACGCGCGGCCGGGCGAGATCGAAGCTCTGGAAATACTTCTTCAGCCCCTCGGGCTTCGCCACGTGGATGAGCGCGAGGAACAGGTGCTCGACGCTCATGAACTCGTCCTTCAGCGCGTCGCGCTCCTCCTCGGCGCGGGTCAGCACCGCGTTGAGCGCCTGCGTGACATAGATCTTGGAGACGTCCACCGCGCCGCTGACCTTCGGCAGGCGGTCGAGCTCGCGCTCCGCGGCGAGCTGCATGGCGCTGACGGTGAGGCCGAGCTTCTCGACCAGTGCGGGCACGATGCCGCCTTCCTGCGCGAGCAGCGCGACGAGCAGGTGCCACGTGTCCACCTCGTTGTGCGAGCGGCGGCGCGCGACGTTCTGCGCCTCCTGCACGGCTTGGCGGGACATGACGGTCATCTTTTGCGGGTCCATGGCGTCCTCCTTTGCACAGTCCGTTCCAAGCGCAGGATAGCCGTTCCCGAATGAAACGCCACTCCCGCGCCGCGCCGGCTGTGCCACAATGCGCCGCCGGCCGTCTCACCGCGCGCCAAAGCGCCCGGCGCTCAGCGCTGCCGCTTCGGCCGGTTCCGGGCGTCGAGCAGCACCACCACCGGCTCGTGCGCCGCGGCCTCGGCGGGCTCGAACTCCGCGTAGGCCGCGATGATCACCTCGTCGCCCGGCTGCACCAGCCGGGCGGCGGCGCCGTTGACCATGATCTCGCCGCGCCGCGTGCCGCCGATGACGTAGGTGGCGAAACGCTGGCCGTTGGTCACGTTGTAGATCTCCACCCGCTCGTGCAGCAGGAACCCGGCGGCGCGGCGCAGCTCGGGCGCGATCGCGATCGAGCCCTCGTAGTTCAGGTCGGCCGCGGTCACGCGGGCGCGGTGGAGCTTCGATTTCAGCAGGGTCAGGCGCATGAGGGGCTCACTTGGACTCGGCATTCATCCGCACGGCCTGGCGCAGTCCCAGCAGCACCAGCTCCGGCACGATCTCGTTGAAAATCCCCTCCGCCTCGAACATCCGTGCGAAGCCGCCGGTGCCGAGCACGAGCGGCGGCTGGCCCGCGAACGCCTCGATCGCGAGCGCGCTCAGCAGGTTTCGCACGGCGCCGACATGGCCGTGATACAGGCCGGACTGGATGCTCTCGACCGAGGTCCGGCCGAGCACCGACTCCGGCCGCTGGATCTCGACCGCGGGCAGCTTCGCCGTGCGCGCCGACAGCATCTCCGCCGACAGCCCCACGCCGGGCATGATCGCCCCGCCCAGGTAGTCGCCGGTCGCGGTGACGACGTCGAAGGTCGTCGCCGTGCCGCAGTCGACCACGATCACGTCGCGCCCCGGATGGCGCTGCGTCGCCGCGATGGCGTTGGCCACGCGGTCGGCGCCGACCTCCGCGGGATTGCGGTAACGGATCTTGAGTCCGGTCTTCACGCCCGCCTGCAGCACGAACGGCTCGGTGCGGAAATACTTCACGCTCGCGCCGCGCAGCGCATAGGCGGCGGGCGGCACGACCGAGCACACGGCCACCTGCGTCACCGCCGCCGGGTCGACGCCGTTCTCGCGCAGCACGGCGAGGAAGAAGACGCCGAGCTCGTCCGACGAGCCGAGCGGGTGCGTCGACTTGCGGAACTGGAATTTCAGCGCGTCGCCGGCGAAGACGCCGCCGTGGATCTGGGTGTTACCGACATCGAGACAGAGGAGCATGGGACTAGGGGTTGCGGTGGGAAAATTGGCGGCTGGGAGCGCCGCGGCGACGAGCCAGCGCTCGAGCGCGGCGGCGAGTTCGCTGCGTGTCGCGCACGGCTGGGCGCGGCCGTCGGCGAGGTGCAGGGTCGCGGGAAAATCGTCCGGGCCGGCCCCGCGCGCCGTCAGGTCGTTGTGCACGACCGCGTCCGGCTGCGCGCGGGCGAAGAGCCGCGCGACCTCCGCGTGCGCCTCGGCGCCGCCGGCGCCGTGCGTGAGCTTGAAAGCCACGACGCGCAACGGCGCCGCGGCGCGGGCGCGCAGCGTGTCGAGGAGCTTGGGCAAGGGCCGGAGCCGCAGCCATGGCGGCTCCGCGGAGTCGAGCTTGCCCACGCCGGCCGGCCGGGGCGCGCCGTCGGCGCCGACGAGCTCGACGCCGTAATCGCTCACCGCCGCGGCATGGATCACCGCATCGAAGCACCCCGCGCCGAGCAGGCGCGTGAGCGCGGCATCGAGTTCCGCCGAGGTCGTGAAGAGCTCCTCCGCGCCTGCGGCCTCCGCGGCCACGCTGCCGCGCGCGCGCAGCAGCGTCACGGCATGGCCGCAGCGCGCGAAATGCTCCGCCAGCCGCGCCCCGGTCGCGCCCGTGCTCGTGTTCGTGAGCACGCGCACGCCGTCCACCGGCTCCTGCGTGCCGCCGCTGGTGATGAGCACGCGCAGGCGCCGCGCCGGGCGCGCGAGCGCGGCCTCGACCGCGGCCACGATCTGCGGCGGCTCGATCAGGCGCCCCTCGCCCACCTCGCCGCACGCGGTGCGCCCCTCCGCCACCGGCAGCACGCGCACGTCCCAGCCGCGAAGCTTTTCCACCGCCGCCACCGTCGCCGGGTGCGCCCACATCGCGGGATTCATCGCCGGCGCCACGAGCCACGGCTTGCGCCGGTCGTGCGCCAGGAACAGCGCGCCCGGCAGATCGTCCGCAAGCCCGGCGGCGAGGCGGTTGAGGGTGTTCGCCGTCGCCGGGCAGACGAGCACGGCGTCGGCCCAGCGCGTGAGCTCGATGTGCTCGAGCGCGGCGCCGGGCGCGAACAGATCCGTCAGCGGCACCGCGCCGGTGAGCCCCTCGAGCGTCGCGGGGCCGACGAAGCGCAGCGCCGCCTCCGTCGCGACGCAGCGCACGCGGTGGCCGCGCTGCACGAGCCGCGAGATCACGTCGCAGGCCTTGGCCGCCGCGATCGAGCCGGTGACGATGACGAGCAGGTTAGACGCGGACATTGTCGATCAACCTCACGCCTCCGATCCGGACCGCACCGAGGCGCACGCCGTCGCGCTCGGCCACGTAGTCGACTTCGAAGCCCGCGCCGCGCAGGGCCTGCGCCGCCGCCTCGGGCGTGCCGGCGCGCAGGAGCTTCGGGAACGCCGCCGCACGCGCCCGGTCGGCCGGCGCCAGCCGGCGGTTGCGCGAGCTGAGCGCGAGGCCGTCCGCATCGCGCACGGTCGGACAGGCCACGATCTCGCCGGGCAGGAAGAACGCCGTCGCCATCCCGCGCACGAGCGCGAGCTGCTGCCAGTCCTTCTCGCCAAAATAGGAGCGCGTCGGCTGCACGAGCTGGAGCAGCTTCAGCACGACCGTGAGCACGCCGTCGAAGTGCCCCGGCCGGTGCGCGCCCTCGAGCTCGCGGCTGAATTCGCCCTCGCTCACGCGGTAGCGGTAGCCGTCGGGATACATCTCCTCCGCCGTCGGCACGATCACGTCCGTGACCAGCCCGCGCGCAAGCGCGACATCCTCGGCGAGCGTGCGCGGGTATTTCTCCAGGTCGGTCGGGTCGTTGAACTGCGTGGGGTTGACGAAGACGCTCAACACCACGCGGTCGTTCTCCGCCCGTGCGCGCTCGAGCAGCGCGCGATGGCCGGCGTGCAGCGCGCCCATCGTCGGCACGAAGCCCACCGTGCACCCCGCGAAGCGCGGCCCCGCGCGCTCGGCGCGCCAGGCGGCGATCGATTCATGCAGCCGCGGCGCGCTCATGCCAGCACCTCCGCGGCGGCGGGGAAATGCGCCGCGCGCACGTCGCGGGCGTAGCGCTCGAGCGCCTCCTGCACCACGCCCGCGCCGTCGGCGTAGCGCCGCACGAAGCGCGGGCGGAAATCCGGGTCGAGCCCGAGCAGGTCGGAGATCACCAGCACCTGCCCCGCCGTCTCCGCGCCCGCGCCGATGCCGATCGCCGGCACCGGCAGCTCGGCCGTGATCGCGGCGGCGAGCGCGGCAGGCACGCACTCGAGCACGAGCGCGAACACGCCCAGCGCCGCGGCGCGGCGCGCGTCGGCGCGGATGGCCTCCGCCTCGTCGGCCGAGCGGCCCTGCAGCCGGTAGCCGCCAAGCTGGTGGACGGACTGCGGCGTGAGGCCGAGGTGGCCCATGACCGGGATGCCGCTGCCGACGAGGTGCGCGATCACGTCCTCGTGCCCGGCCACGCCCTCCAGCTTCACCGCGGTGGCGCCGGCCTGCACGAGCGCGCCGGCGGCGGCGACCGCGGCCTCGCGGCCGCGGCGGTGGGCGAGGAACGGCAGGTCGGCCACGACCACCAGGTCGGGGGCGCCGCGGCGGACGGCCGCGGTGTGCGCGACCATCATTTCCATCGTGGCGTGGACGGTGGACGGGAAACCGTGCACGACCATCGCGACGCTGTCGCCGACCAGCACGGCGTCGATGCCGGCGCGGGCGGCGTGGCGCGCCAGGAGGGCGTCATAGGCCGTCGTCATCACGATCGGCCGGCGCGCGGCGTGGGCCGCGGAAAATTCGAGGATGCTCTTCAAGGCGCTGCGGTGGTTTTCCGACGCCGGAAAACCCGCGAGCGCGGGAGCAGGAGGGACGGGAGTGCTTGTCGCATGGCGATCAGGCCTGGTTGTCCGAGGACGGGAGTGGGAGTTGCGGGCGTCCGGTCGCGCACGAGTTCGCGCCAGACGCCGCCAAGGTTGCCGCCGCGGGCCTCCGTGCAAACCAAATCTCCGTCCCGCAGCGAGCCCCGGCCCGGCCAAGCCGCGCGCAGCGTTGGCCAACCTCGGCGCAGTCGCCGGCGGCACCGGCGGGCATACTCGCGCGGTCAGCCTCCCCGCCCCGCTTCGCTCCCGCGCCGATGAATCTCACGACGAACTACCTTGGGCTGCAATTGAAGCATCCCATCATGCCGGGAGCGTCGCCGCTCACGAACCGCCTCGCCAGCATCCGCGAACTCGAGGACGCCGGCGCCTCGGCCATCGTGCTCGCCTCGCTCTTCGAGGAGCAGGTCCGCCTCACCCAGACCGAGCGCCTCAAGCTCGAGAACCGCCTCTCCGAGACCGACGCCGCCGGCGACGCCTTCTTCGAGGGCAGCGACGCCTACGCCTTCGGCCCGGAGGAATACCTCGAGCACATCTACCGCGCCAAGGTCGCGGTCGACATCCCGATCATCGCCTCGCTCAACGCCCGCACGCCCACGACCTGGGTCGACTTCGCCCGCAGCGTGCAGCAGGCGGGGGCCGACGCCATCGAGCTCAACCTCTACTTCCTGCCCACCGATCCCGACACCTCCGCCGCCGCGATCGAGGACCGCATGATCGAGATCGTCACCTCCGTGCGCGAGAATTCCAGCCTGCCGCTCGCGGTGAAGCTCTCGCCGTTCTTCTCCTCGCTGCCCCATTTCGTCGACCGCCTCGCGCGCGCCGGGGTGAAGAGCGCCGTGCTTTTCAACCGGTTCTACCAGCCCGACATCAACGTCCGCTTCCGCGAGGTCGCGCCGAAGCTCGAGCTCTCCGACTCCTCCGAACTGCTCCTGCGCCTGCGCTGGCTCGCCATCCTCAGCGGCCGCGTGCCGGTCGACCTCGCCGTCACCGGCGGCGTCCACACGCCCAACGACGTCATCAAGTCCCTCCTCGCCGGCGCCGACACCGTCCAGGTCGTCTCCGCCCTCCTCCGCTACGGCCCGCAGCACCTCCGCTCCCTCGTCAACGGCCTGACCTCCTATCTGGAGGAGCACCGCTTCCGCTCGCTGAGCGAGCTGCGCGGCCAGCTCAACCTCGCCAACAGCCGCAACCCCGAGGCCTACGAGCGCGCCAACTACGTGCACTCGCTGCTGTTCTGGGACCGGTAGCGCGCCGCGCGCCCCGCCGCCGGGCCGCGCAAGGTCGTTTGACTCGCGCCCGCTCCGGCGCACGCTCTGCCGCACATGGCAGACTTCCTCACCGACCAGAAAAAGACTTCGCGCGCGCTCCTCGTGGGCGTGCAGACGTTCGACATGGCGTCCGGCGAGGGCGCCGAACTCCTCGGTGAGCTCAAGGAACTCGTCGAGAACCTCGGCATCGTCGTCGCCCGCACCGTGCTCGTGACCATGCGCGCCGGCGAGCAGCCGAAGTTCCTCATCGGCACCGGCAAGACCGCCGAGCTCATCGCCCTGGCGAAGGAGGACGAGTGCGACCTGATCGTGTTCGACAAGGAGCTCTCGCCCGCGCAGCAGCGCAACTGGGAGGAGGAGTCCGGCCTCGCCGTCATCGACCGCCAGGAGGTCATCCTCGAGATCTTCGCCGACCGCGCCCAGACCCGCGAAGCCGTCCTCCAGGTCGCGCTCGCGCGCATGGAGTATTCGCTGCCGCGCCTCACCCGTGCCTGGACCCACCTCTCCCGCCAGCGCGGCAAAGGCGCCATGGGCGGCGAAGGCGAGACGCAGCTCGAGCAGGACCGCCGTCTCGTGCGCGACCGCATCGCGCACCTCAAGCGCGAGCTCGAACAAGTTCTCCTCCAGCGCGAGGTCCAGCGCCGCCGCCGCATGCGCAAGCCCGTCCCCGGCGCCGCCATCGTCGGCTACACCAACGCCGGCAAATCCTCGCTGCTCAACAAGCTCACCGGCGCGCAGGTCCTCGCCGCCGACAAACTCTTCGCCACGCTCGACCCGACCACGCGCCAGCTCGCCCTGCCCGACGGCCGCACGCTGCTCATGACCGACACCGTCGGCTTCATCCGCCGCCTGCCGCACCGGCTCGTCGAGGCCTTCAAGGCCACGCTCGAGGAGGTCGTCGTCTCGGACTTCATCATCCACGTGCTCGACGTCGCCAACCCGAACGTCGAACACCACTTCGCCACCACGATGGAAGTGCTGGGCGAACTCGGCGCCGCCGAGAAGCCGATGATCATCGCCTTCAACAAGGTCGACGCCGCCGACCCGCAGACGCTCGCCGTCCTGCGCGCGCGCCACCCCGAGGCGCTCTTCATCAGCGTCCACACCGGCGAGGGCCTCGACCGCCTCCTCGCCCGCTGCGCCGAGCTCGCGATCGACGACCAGATGTCCGCCGAGCTCCTCCTTCCCCACGACCGCTACGACCTGGTGGCCAAGCTCCACCAGCTCGGCACGGTGGCGGAGCAGGACACGCGCGACGACGGCGTGTTCATCCGCGGCCGTTTCCCGCTGAAGCAGCGCGCGCTCTTCGAGCCCTTCCTCGCCCCCGCGCCCACCGCGCCGAAAAGGAAGCCCGCCCGGCCCGCTGCCGCCCGCGCCCGCTGAGGACCGTCACGCGGGCGCAGGCCTGCGCGCTTCACGGTAACCGCCGCGGCACGCGCTCCGTCTACCGGAGCAATCCGCCGCGCCATGCGCCTCGCTCCACCGCTCGCCTTCCTGCTCTGCCTCGGTTTCGCCGCCGCGAACGCCGCGCCAATTCCACCCGCCCAGCCCGCCACCGGCCCCGGCGGCGCCGACTACGCCTACGCGCGCGTCGCCAGCCACGCCAGCGGCGACGACGGCGATGACGTCACCGTCTTCTGGCCGGAGCAGCCCGCGGCCGCGCAACCGCTGCCCGTGATCGTCTTCGCCCACGGCTGGGGCGCAACCAAGCCCGAGCACTACCTCGCGTGGATCCACCACCTCGTGCGCCACGGCGCCATCGTGCTCTACCCGCGCTACCAGAAAAATCTCCGCACCCCGCCCGCCGAGTTCACGCCCAACGCCGTCGCCGGCGTGAAGCGCGGCCTCGACTGGCTCGCCCGGCAAAAGGACCTGCCCCGCGCCGACCTCGCACGGCTCGCCACCGTCGGCCACTCCGCCGGCGGCGTCCTCGCCGCCAACCTCGCCGTCGCGCTCCCCGCCGCCGGCCTGCCCGCGCCGAAGGCCGTGATGTGCGTCGAGCCTGCCGTGCTCGAGCGCGACCAGGGTCCGCTCGTGCCGCTCGCCGACCTCGCCCAGGTGCCGGCGGCCACCCTGCTGCTCACGCTCTCGGGCGACCGCGACACGCTCGTCGGCGACACCGGCGCGCGCCGGATCTACGAGGCCACGACCGCCGTCCCCGCCGCGCAAAAGGACTGGCTCGAGCTGCGCTCCGACGACCACGGCGCACCCGCGCTCGTCGCCACGCACCGCGCCCCCGCCGCGCCGTTGCCGGGCTACCAGCCGCCGCAACGCGAGGAGCCCAAGGGCTTCATCCGCAAGCGCCTCGCCGAAAAGGCCAAGGAGCGCCTCGCCGAGCGCGGGCTCAACCTCGACGATTCGTCGCACGAGACGCCGGTCACCGACGCGCTCGACTACTACGGCACCTGGCGGCTCTTCGACGCGCTTCGCGCCGCCGCGTTCGAGAACCGGCTCCGCGACGTCGCCCTCGGCGGCGGCCCGACCCAGCTCGCCATGGGCCAATGGTCCGACGGCACGCCGGTGAAGCCGCTGCTCCGCCGCGGCGTCCCGCCCGCCCAGTGAAACGCGCGCCGCGCGCTCAGTGGCCGAACACCGCGTAGAACGCGATGCCGTAGCACTCGCGCAGCGCCGTCTCGGTTTTGCCCAGCGCGCCCGCGTTCGGGATCCAGTCGAGATACGGCAGCCCGGCGTTGGGCAGCGCGCGGTAGTCGACCGGGAACGGCGTGAGTTCCACGCCCGCCCCCTGGAACAGCCGCATCGCCCGCGGCAGGTGCCAGGCCGAGGTCACCAGCACCACGCGCTTCAGGCCGTGCTGCTGCGCGTAGCGCTTCAGCTGCGCCGCCTCGTCGGCGGTGTTGCCGACCGCGCCGATCACCGCGGTGCGCTCGCGCGGCACGCCGCGCTCGATCGCCTCGCGCTGCAGCGCCGAGCCCTCGGAGCCGCGCGGATCGCCGGTGAAGAGCACCAGGCGCGCCTTGCCGCGCTGCACGATCTCGACCCCGGCCTCGAATCGCTCCACCGCCTCCGACCACTCGGTCACGAGGCCCGTCGCCTTGCCCGGCGAAAGGACGCCGCCGAGGACGAGCACCGCGTCCGCCTCCGGCAGGCTTGCGATGCTGCGCGCGGGATAGGCGTTTTCCAGGGAGCGCAGGAGCGCGTTGCCGACCACGCCGGTCGAGGAGGCGAGCAGCGTTGCCGCCGCCAGCCACGCCGCCCAGCGCCATTTCTTCCACCCGGCCAGCAAGATCAGGAGCGTCACGACTCCGATCGGCAGCACGAACGCCGGCAGCAGTTTGTTGAAGAAAAGCACGCGGCCGAGAATCCGCGCGGGCGGCGCCGAGTCAATCGCCGGCCCGCGCCCCGCCCGGGCGATTTCCGCCCTTGACCCGTCCCGAGGCGCGCTCTTCCTTCGGCCGTTCCACTCACTCACTGCCTGGTGGTGTAATGGTAGCACAGGCGACTTTGACTCGCCTAGTCATGGTTCGAATCCATGCCGGGCAGCCATCTCGAGAAAAATCCGAACTTTTTCTGAGATGTGGCAAAACTGGCGTTAAGTAGCAGTGGGCCGGAGGGAAGCGAAATTGGCCATTTTGACTTACTTTGGCGAAGTTCTTAATTTGTTCTTAGAACTTTCCGTTTTTCACCGTTCTTGGCTGCACCTCTGCAAAGTAAGTCAAAATCCAAGAACCCGAATCTACCTCATCCAAGACGCGGACCCAGGCCTCTGTTGAGCTTCTGCTGAACGCCGTTCCTAATGTCCGAAAAGGGCACAACTCGCACCCCGGCGCGTTCGCGCCGCCGTGATTCGAATTGTGAGACCATCGCTGCAAACTGAACACGCTGTTGCTCAAATGGCAGGCGCGCCAATTCGCCCATTGGTCGGTAGCCGAAATACCAGATCGCACCGGGGTCTTTGATTGCTGCGAGGTGCTGTTGAATCTCCGGGGCCAGATCGAGCAACTGCATGATTCGCGTGATTGCACCCGGCGTGAGGCCTTCTCTCTTGGCCAAGGATACGCGAGTTGAGATTGCACCACTTTGAAGCAACCGATGCCAACGCTGCGCTTTGAGTATGGGGTGCTCGATGGTCGGCTGAGCCGAGGGAATTTTCCGCACGCGCTCCTCCAGGCGGACTGCTTGCCGGAATGGGGTAATCAGGCTGATTTCCCCTCTGTTTGCGTGCGTGAAATCCACAACGGCGTCAAAACTCAGCCCACGGATATGCGGCGTTGGCCGAGGCGAGCTACCGACAGAAGCGCCGTTACCCACGCCTTCCGCCAGTTCAGCGTCGTGCAGCTTAATCCGTATTTTCATCAGGCGATCACCGGCACCATCATCAACGGTGGAAGCCAACCGCCGACGTTGATGATCCGGTATCCGCTGCACGTCGATGCGCTCGACAAAACTTCGCACCAGCTCCTTTTGCTCCGACGGAGAAAGCGTGGCCAGAAGGTGATCGAATCGCTCAAGATTCCTCCGGACACGCTTCTCTTCCAAGACCATCGTGTCTGCCGTCGCCAGCTCTTGGCGGAGTCTTTCCTGCTCCACGAGGAGCCGACGCCGCTCATCGCGCAGGTCTGTGGCACGGCGCAATATTGCGTCGCCTAAGACATCGACTCCTCCCTTGGCAATTGCATCAGCACAGTTGCCGAGCTGTTTTTCGACCGTGGCTAGTGATTGCTTTTTTTGGGTCAGTTCTACCCGCACATCCTCGACATCGCGTCGATGGGTGGATCGTGAAACTTCGACGATCTCCTTGATGATCGCTGGATGCCTAGCGGCCTCGCCCAATACCGACGCAATGGCTTTCTCCAGCGCATCGGCTGGCAACCGCCCAACCGAACACGGCGACTTCGCTTCTTTGAGGACCAGACTGCACGTGTAGTATCGATACTTCCTTCCGCTGATACTTTTCTTACCGCTATCGCTTGGCACCAGCGCCCGGTTACAGGCCGCACACCACGCAATTCCTTTGAGCAAGTGATTGTGAGCATCACGAGCTTGGAACGATGGATGATCAACGGACTGGCCCGGCCGTTCCTTGGTTTCCGCAACCGCGGCGTTGGCCCTTTCCCATAGGTCGGCATCCACCAGCGGCTCGTGCTTGCCGCTGAATTCCTGACCTTCAAACTTCACCGCACCGCGGTAGATGGGATTGCGGATCAGCAAGCGAATCCCGTCGGAGCGAAAGAGACGCCCCCCGACATTCTCGGTTGTTCCGTCGCGACGTTGCATGATTCGCTGTTTCGTTCGATGACCCTCGGCGTTCAGGGCGTTGGCGAGATCCGTGAGTGATGTCAGCTTGGCGGCCTCGGAGAAGATCCGTTTTAGAATCGCGGCCTCGGTCGGGTGCGGTAGCAGCGCCTGGGTATTTTTGTCGTAGGCGTAACCGTAGGGCACTGGTCCCCCGTTCCAGTAACCCCGCTTGGCCTGCTCCCTCATCTTGAGACGGGTCTTCTTGGCGGTGTTCAAGCGCTCGAACTCTGCGACGCTCATCATGATGTTGTTCTTGAGCCGTCCTTCAGGCTCCAGTTCGGAGATGTTTTCCGTCGCGCTCTCGAGCCGGCAGCCGTGCTTCTGGAGAAACGCGCGGAATGGTCCCCATTCGTCCATATTGCGGGAGACGCGCTCCAATTTGAAGATCAGCACGACCTTTACCTCCCCGGCGGCGATCATTCGCTTGAGTGCCTGAATCCCCGGCCGGTCCATGGTTCCGCCGGAGTAGGCGGCGTCCGTGAAGGATGCGACCTCATACCACCCCTCGGCAGATTGTTTGCGGATATGGTCCCTACAAACGGCGGCTTGGCTCTCGCAGGAATCGAAGCGACCCCCGACTTGGTTGTCCGTTGAGACGCGGGCGTAGATCGCGACGGGCACCCGCGCTGAACCAGAGTTTTCGGACTGCTCTCTGCGTGGCATGGTCAGTTCAGATCGATACGGCCCAGTGGCGGCTCGCGCTCATTCAGGCGATAGACCAAGGTGCGGGTCTGACCGTGGCTCACGATTCGCCGAGCGTGGATCAGCGCCTGCAACACCCTGAACGTCCCCGACCGAGACAACCCAAGTGTGTCACGAATGTTCGCGGGCGAAGATTGCCCAGTGACGCGCAAGAAGCGGATGACGCGTTCGCTGTCGGGAAGATCTGTCTGCAGTGAGACCGGGGCGTCGGCATGTGCTGCCACTGATGCTTCGTGCTCAGGCGACGGTAGCGTGGACTCAACTTCGACGATGGCCTTGTGGAGTAGCTCCGCGATTCGGCGTCGCCTCCGTGGACTGTCTATCGTGACGGACATGTTCGGCTGGGCCTCCATTTCAAACGGCGACCCGCAACTTGCGTCCCGGCTTGGAGGCCACGCTCGATACATGCGAGGGAGCTTCTATCGTGATGGCCGGCTCTCCCTCGGTGGGAGCGACGACCGGAGCATCAGCCGACAGCCCTTCTGCCTTCTGGCTTTTGGTGAGATCCAGCGCTTGGACCAACTCCGCCTGGCGGGCGACGACCTCGTGATACCTCGTCTCGTGCTCGAAAGGACGGTCGGTCAACGCGGTGTAGTCCGCGAAAGCCTTGCGTGACTGGGCGAGTTGTTCGCGGCACCGACCGATCCGCTCCTCAATGGAGCGCGCGGCGTGTTCCAGCGAGCCGATGATGCCGGCGGGACTATCCGAGACGTTGGCGTCGTAGGACATCGCCCCGTGCAGGGTTAGTTTATCGCCTACCATCGGCCTGAATTCCAAGCGGAAGCCGGCGAACTGTCCCAGTTCTACCGGACCCCGCGCCTGCCGATGGCGATCGACCAACCCAATCAGGATGGCCCCTGCATCGGTGCGCTGCTCATAGGTTCGGCCCACGAGCTTGATGCTGAACTTGCCACCGTGCGTATCCATGCGACGACCGAGATCGGATTCGTGGCCCAGGATCGCTTTTTCGATGCGCACGATGTCCTCCTCCAACATGCGAATGCGACGACGGGTGTGATACTGATCCTCGCTGTGCTGTCCACGGAGTCGGCCGAGGCGCATGACCTCAGCATCCACCTTGGCTTTTTCGATCACGAGCGGATTGCCGGAAGCGATGGCCTTCACCTCGGCGTAGGTCAGTGCGGGGGAGTCGAGGTCTTCGATTCGGCGCGCCGAGCATTCCCCCGTCATGATCTGAGCGATGAACTTCGCCTTCGTTTCGAGCGTCTGCCACATGTAGGCGTCGAAACTGCCCTCGGTGACATAGCGGACGATATGCACCGTTGGGTTACTATTCCCCTGCCGAAGAATGCGCCCCTCCCGTTGCTCGATGTCCGCGGGACGCCAAGGTGCATCTAGGTGATGGAGTGCGACAAGTTTGGCCTGAACATTGGTTCCTGCACCCATTTTCTGGGTGGAGCCCATGAGAATCCGCACCTTGCCGGCACGGACATCTTTGAAGACCGTCAATTTCGAGGCGTCGCTGTCGTAGTCTTGGATGAACGCGATTTCCGCGGCGGGCACCCCCTGACGGATGAGCTTCGCCTTCAAATCGTCGTAAACGGAAAATCCCTGACCCTCCGCTTTCGGCGTAGAGAGATCGCAAAACACCAATTGGGTCAGGCGCTGGTCACGAGTCTGCTCCCAGATACTGAATACCTCGCGGGCGGCTTGGTTGACCTTGAACGCGCCATTGTCCGGCATGTCCCCCAAGACGAGGCGGACATCGAGCGCAGCTTTCCGGCCCTCGCCGGTGATTTTGAGCATGTTGTCCTCCCAAGGCGGCACATGGTTGGTTTTGAGCTTTTCCGCACGGACCGCGAGTGAGGCGACCAACGCTTTGAGTTGCGGCGTGGCTGGGGCACGGACGATGCGCGGTTTACCGCCCTCAATTGAGGGCACGGGTAGCTTCAGCATGTCTGCCGTCTGAATGTCCGCGACCTGCCGGAACAAGTGCATCAGCTCCGGAACGTTCACGAAACGTGCGAAACGCGTGTTGACCCGATAGCCCGCTCCATCGGGGGCGAGTTCGAGGGCGGTGACTGATTCACCGAAGGTGGCGGCCCAAGAGTCGAAGTGCCGCAAGCGGCGTTGCGTCAGAACGTCCATCTGCAGGAACCGCTGCAGCGTGAACATCTCGGCCATCGTATTGGTTACCGGGGTGCCTGTGGCAAAGACCACCCCGCCGCCGCCGTTCAGGCGCTGAATGTGCTGCACCTTCAGGAACATATCGAAGGCGCGCTCGGAAGCCGATTGAGGCAAACCTGCGACCCGGGTCATTTTGGTGACGTAGAACAGATTTTTATAGGCGTGCGCCTCATCGACGAAGAGTCGATCAACACCAAGTTCCTCGAAGGTCAGGGTGTCATCTTTCCGGTGCACGGCTGCCATCGACTTCAAACGCGCTTCCAACCGTTTCTTGGAAGCCTCCAGCTGCTTGACGATACGTGTGCCCGCATCGCTGCCCTTCTGTTCGCGAATGCAGGCTTCGAGTTCCACGAGTTGGTCTTCGATGAATCGTTTCTGCGCGCGGGCCGACATGGCGAGGCGCTCAAAGCCCGAATGCGTGACAATGACCGCGTCCCAGTTGTTGGTGGCGATTCGGCTCATCAGCTCGCGCCGTTTTGCGCTCTCAAAATCGGCTTTTCCCGCGGCGAGAATGTTGGCCGCAGGATACAACGTCAGCAGTTCCGAGGAAAACTGCCCGAGCATGTGGTTCGGCACCACGAACAGCGGTTTTTTGGCCAAGCCCAGCCGTTTCAACTCCATCGCCGCCGCCACCATCGTATAGGTTTTCCCGGCGCCGACCACGTGAGCGAGCAACGTGTTCGGCGTTTGCAGCACGCGCCACACCGCGGCTTTTTGGTGTGCGTGTAGCGCAATGGCTGGACTGGCCCCCGGCAACGTGAGGTGGTCGCCGTTGAAGGTGCGGAGGCGATAGCAGTTGAACTCGCGGTTGTAGAGCGCGACCAGCCGCTCCCGGCGGGCATCGTAAGACCAAATCCATTCGCCGAACCGATCTTTGATTTTTTGCTGTTTCTCTCGCGCAGCCTCCGAAGCCACTGCGTTGACCACCGGATTGCCGTTGGCATCGCGGTCATAGACGGTGGGGGTGCGGAGATTCAACGCGTGCTCAAGAAGCTCGTGGGCCGGCGCGCGGTCGGTGCCCCATTCGGATAGGTTGGCGGCATTGCGGCGGTAGAGCGGATCGACCTCGACGGTCCACAAACCAAGTTGTTCTGCGTGGCCGACCCGGACCGCCCGGCCATCTCGTTGTCCTGTTCTCAGCAAGTCACGGGCGAAATCGGCAATGTCGGAAGGCGGAATCCAGACCGAACCCAGACGTGCATCAATTTCGTTGGCAGCCAGGGCGTCCGGTTGCACGGCACGGAGGGCCTCGACGTTGGCGCGGTAGCGCGGATCACGGCGGGCGGATTGCTCCGCCACCGTGAGCTTCTCCCTGACGTTGCCGGAGAGATATTCATCTTCGGGTTCCCACCGCCGCGTCGTCGGATTCTGGAAAACGAGCCCTTGTAGTTCAGGGAGAAATTCCTCGGGGGTGCGTCCCACCAGCTTCGCGATATGGTCGAGGTCCACCCGGCTCCGCTCATTGAGCGTGACCACCAGTGCTTCCCGGGCGCTTGCGACCTGCTCGACCGGGCGCCGCTGCTCGACCGTGCGTTCGCGGAAGATCGCTGTCTTGGTCGCGGTATCCTGATCGGCGTTGTAGTGCTCCAGGGAGAGCAACAGCGGTAGGTCCGGATCACCCGTAAAGGAGCGGACGTTGGCAGACGAGGAAACCGGGCCGAATTGACCGACAAAGCGGTCATAGGCTTCGTTGAGCCGCTCCCGTTCTAAACTGACCGCCGCATCGTCTCGGTTTTCCACCTGGGCCGAAAGGCAGGCTCGCGCCGCATCGCGGATGCGGATCAGGCCGCGGATGCGGCGCACCGTCGTGGTGGGGATGTCGGTGAGCAGGGCCAGTTCATCGCCTTCGCGGCGGCCCAGGTTGCCGTCCTCCAGCGCAACGTAGGCGCCGGGTTTCAGGCCGGCAGGCGCTGGGAGGGATTGACGTGCGACGACGCCGGTGGCGGCCCGGTAGATGCCTGCAGGGAGGGATGACATCACGGAGGCTAGCGCGGCGGCCAAATCCCGCCCGTCGTCAGCCAATTCCACCTCATCACGCCCATACATGCCATGCTCACGCCGCTGCATCCGGCCCAAAAGATTCTCCGGGTGGGCGTGAAAGTATTCGTTCACCGGGATCGGTTCTCCCGCGGGAACAAGCAAAGGACGGCATTTGGCCCAGAGATTTCCGGACGGCTTCTCGCCGGGCAGGCGCTTGCGGAGAAACACAATGTCAGTGGTTACCCGCGTGTTGGCATTGTGCTGAAACGCCGTATTGGGGAGCCGAATCGCACCGATCAAATCGGCTTCCGCCGCGAGGAGCTGACGCAAGCTGCCGTCCCTCTTGTCGAGCGTCCCGCGCGAGGTGATAAAGGCGAGGATGCCTCCTGGGCGGACACGCGCGAGGGCAGCGACGAAGAAATAGTCGTGGATGCGAAACCGTCGTGCATTGAAGCGTGGATCATGCGGCCGGTAGTCGCCAAAAGGGATGTTCGAGACGGCGAGATCGTAGGCGTTTGTGGCGAGGGTCGCGGATTCGAAACCTTCAGCCCGCAGGTCTACGTCCGGGTAGAGGGTTCGAGCGAGCCGGGCCGTGAGGGAATCGAGTTCGACCCCGGTGAGCCGAGACTGCCCGTGCATGGGTGCGGGTATGAATCCGAAGAAGTGTCCGAGCCCGCACGCAGGCTCCAAGATCCGGCCGCCGCGAAACCCCAATCGCTCAAGCCCGGCATACATCGCGCGAATCACGGTCGGCGACGTATAGTGTGCGTTGAGCGTCGATGCGCGCGCGGCGGAGAATTCATCAGGCGTGAGCAGCTGCCGCAGCTCGCGTTGCTCCGCCTGCCAGGCCGGGGCCTCCTTCGGTTCGGCGAAGGCCTGCGGCAGGCCGCCCCAGCCGACGTAGCGGACCAGCACGGCCTTTTCGAGCGCAGTAGCGGCGCGGTGCTCCGCCTCAATCTGGCGCAGCAACTCGATGGCCGTGATGTTCTGTCGGAACTTCTCCTTAAGTGAGCCCTCGCCGACTTGGTCGGCGTCCGTCGGACGATAGTTGCGGCCGTTGTGAAGGGGAATCAGGTCTGCTCCGGCGGCAGCAGGAGGTATTTCTCTCTCACCAGCTCCCAAGCCCGATCGTGAGCTTGTTGCGGGTTGAGACCCTGCCGGGACAGATCCCGGATCAGGCGATCCATTTCGGCTGCCGCCTGTTCCTGCGCTTCGATCAGCGCCTGTTGGAGTCGGCCCTGTGCCTCCAGGTCGCGCACCATCCGCGGGAGGTGTTCCCGCCAGTGCGCTTCCGCCATCCGTCCGTATGCTAGGAGTCCGCTCATGCGTAAGCTCGGAGAAAAAATCGAGCTGGTTGGTGTGGCTGTTCCTTAACGCCATGCCTCATGCCGGTTCAATGGTTATCCGGCGGACCACCGGACCGGTGCGTGCCGTAGCCTTGGTTGCAGGGATGCGCAGTTCGCGCAGCCGCAGGTCATCGAGAGCCTGCCGCACTTCCGTCAGGTGCTGTCCCTCGACCGTGACGATCTCCCGACTCGTCTGAATGATGAGCGACTCCTGTCCGCCGGCGATATGCTCCCAGCGTTTCAGTTCACCAATCGGGAACGACACGGAACGGTCGGCCAACACCAGCCGCAGCACCTGGCTGGTTTGACGATCCGACACGAGTGCGCCCCAAGCACGGGGCGCCGGCGGAGCGAGCGGTGCCTTACCGGGATGGGCGTCGATGCTCATGCGCCTCCTCCTGGCCCGAGCGCACCGCTCCTGACCGTTGGCCGCAGCGCCGGCGTCCGCACGGCTGGCGGCATAGGCGATTCGCCTAACTCACGGGCCAGCGTCCGGTCTCCCGACGACATCATCGCCGCACGTGCTTCGTGACGATCCGTGGTGTAGATCGTTTGGCTGAGGCGGAAGCGGGAGTTCGAGACGTAAGCCTGTTTCAGATTACCGGCGGCAATACCTGCCTCCGCCATGATCAGAATGCCGTGATCGACTGTTTTGCCCTGGGCAGCATGGGAAGTGGTGGCATAGCCATGAGAGAATTCCCTGAACAGTGTCGGAATTGTCCTGCCGTCTCGCAGTTTAATACTGCCGTTGGGTTCGAATCCCGTGACCTCGACGATGTCGCCATTGCGGAGCCGCGCTGGCTTGCAATTGGCGCGGATCAGCAGCCGGTCCCCGACGGTGACGCCGATTTCTCGGGCAATACCGACGTCGAAACCGACCCCGGCCCGAGGACTGAACCAAGCCGTGCCCCCATCTTCGAACGCAACCCGCAGCGCCTCGCCCTCGCGGGCCTGGACGGTCAACCGCTCGCCCTTGGCATAGGAGCCAACGGAACGGTGAAAAAAGATTACCTGTCCGGGTTGGTAGTTACGAACATCGCGTTTCTGGGACTTCGTCCACTGAAGCGAAAACACCGTTGAAATTGGACGCTCGTCGCCCTGCAGGTGGGCGGTCCGACGCAATTCGGAACGAACCCGGTCGGTGAACAGGTGAATTTCCTTCCATACCGGGGAGATCGCGAGACAGCTCTCCGCCCGGCGCAGGCGTTCGGCGTAGTCGGCGGCCGCGGTGCGCAGCAAGGCCTCGGACTGGGCGATTTCCCGCACGGCCCCCAGCCGCGCGAAGTGATTGAACGCGCCGAAGGCGTCACCCTTCGCGAGCCGTGACACCGCCCGGCGATATTCCGGGGACTGCTGGCGCCGAATCTGCGTCAGTCGCACGACCGGCACCTGGGCAAACTTGTGCAGACAGCGTAGCGCATCTCCGGCTTCGACCGACGCATGCTGCTTCGTGTCCCCAATCAGAATGACTCGATTGCCGTTGGCCCCTGCGAGTCGGCACAGGTCCCGCATCTGATTCACCGAGACGAGGCCGGCCTCGTCCACGAGAATCACCCGGTCTCGCGTCGCCCGCTGGAGCGCGGGGTTGACCAACAATTGTTGCACGGTATCCGCATGGGGCGTCAGTTCCTGCCGGAGCACCTCCACTGCACCCGAGGACGGTGCGCAGCCGAAGACCTGACCGCCGGCAGCTTCGATCCCTGCCACCACCGCTTTGAGGCAGGTCGTTTTCCCTGTCCCGGCGTCGCCGGCAAGGATGCTGATCCGGGACGTAGATGCGAGGAGTCCATTCACCGCCTCACGTTGTTCGCGCGAGAGATTGGGTGCGGGTTGATTGCTACCAAGCGTTGGGCACGCGGTGCGCCCGGCTTCCGCCCACGCGATGAACTCGTTCTCCGCCTGGAGCGCACGGGTGGACGCCACTTCGTCTCCGGATTCCCGGAGTTTACCAGCCTCGATCCGTTGCCGTAAGCGCTGTCGTAGGGCGGACAAAGGCAGTGCTCCCCGGGAATACACCAGGGCTTCCCGCAACAAGTCCCGTGACGCTACGACGGATTTGCGTTCAAAAACGTGCTCCTCCACGGCTGTAAGGCATTCATCCGGAGTCATGGCTGGTATCACCGGGGAACCCGAGCGGGTGGCGTCGATGACGCTGCGGATCACCGCCAGCTCGTCGCCGGCCCGGGCTTCCCACTTCGCGCGTAGATCGGCGGCGGTGGCGTGAGTCTTCGCGGCCCGGGTTTCTCCGGTGATGCTCTGCAGTTCGTCTTGGCCGGAGACGCCGCGCGCCCGGGCGGTCGCCAGAATCATCGCCCGTCGTTCGCTAAATTCACCGCGTAGCCCTTCCGGAAACCCCCGGATGGCAAAGCCGATCCCGGATTGAGCGTCCAAGGTGTAACCACCTTCGCGCATGAGCTGGGCGAGGCGGTTGTAGCAGACCTCCCGAAAATACCCCTGATGCCGGAAATACTGGTAAGGCTGGACGCCTTTCCAGCGATTCTCGACCGGATCGAAGGTCACGTTGAGGACACAGACATGGGTGTGCAGCTGGGGATCGAGTGCCCGGCTGGTGTCATGGGTGACGACGGCGGCGACCATGTTGCCGGTCGTGCGATCGGCATTCACGCCGTTGCGGCGGACGCGCGTGGCCGTCGCGGCCTCGATCTCTTGCAAGGTTTCTCGGACGGCCTCTTGCCACCATCCCGCGATGCGCTGATCGCCGCCGACCAACAGAGCGATGGAGACATCCTTCGGGGCAGAGATTTGTCCAAAAAAACAGACCCGTCGGCTACCGCCCTTGTCGCGAGCCCCCAGCTTCGCGCCCGTGGTCGGATGCTGGCCTGCACAGAGCCGCGCCAAGGCTTCCAATTGACACCCTCCTTCAAGACCCAAGCGAGCGGCCCCTTCACCAAACCACGTCATTTCGGCCTGACCTTCCTCCGAGAGGTAGTCGCCGACGCGTAGATGTTGCCGGAAGTAGTTCACAGCACCGTCCACCCGAATGCAGGGTTTGTCGAATCTCACCATGCCTCAATCGCTAGCTAAACCCATAAGAAAAGCGAGCATAAACCCATAAGGAAGGCACTGGGAGAGGCTACGGGAGCCTCATATTTACTGCCTAGTTTGGATGCGAAAGGAGCAATGACGGAATCTCGATGGTGAGCATCCGCCTTGACCCTATTACCTCTGAGATGCGTGACACGCCACCCCTAACGGTCGTTAGGCGGAGGCGGCGAGAGCCGCCACTACTTCACCACTCGCTCACCACTACTTTGCCACTCGATGCGCGAATAACCCATAAGCTTTTTGTTTTACTTAAACCCATAAGGTGACACTGTCGGGATTGATGGATGCTCCTGATCTGCACAGCCGCCTAATGGACGACGCCCGACGCTACGATCCCGCCGCTCACACCCGTGGTCTGCTCGGGCCGTTTCGCGACGTCATCCTTCTGCAGCGGGCGAAGTTCATGAGCTACGAACAGATTTCCGCGACCTTCGCGCGGCACGGGCTGAAGGTCTCACCCGCCGCTGTCGGGGTGTTTTGTCGCCGGCATTACACCAAGGCTGAGATCGAGCGAGCCCGCCAAGGTCAGGCGTCCAGGCCTGCCCCGGGGCGACCGCCGGGTGCGCCGGCCAAGGTCGCTCCAGCTCTTGGGGCTTCCGCTCCCGGACCGGCGGCAACCGGCAACGGCAAGCGCGGGCCGAAGATCGCGCGCGACAACTACTGAACCATGGAGACTCCAGATAAACGCATCATCCTTTTTCCCCAAGACAAAGGCGGCATCGGAAAGAGCTTCGTCGCCGCGTTGCTCCACGACTACCTCACCGAAGAAAGGGTCCGCGTGAGGGCCTTCGACCTCGACCACGCGAATTCCACGTTCAACCGGCTCGTGCCGGAGGCCGAGTTTATCGACACCGACGTGGACATCGACAAACTCGGTGTGCTCGACCGGATTGTCCATGCTCTCGATGAAGCCGACGTGGTGCTGGTCGACAACCGGGCGACGGGCGGCAGTAAGGTGTTGGCCTATCTTGACGAGGCGCAGCTGCCACACCTACAGAGCGAATTGAACTGCGCGTTGGTGTTCGTGCTGATCGCGACCGACGATAAAGACGCCAACTCACAGATCGCAGAGCTGATCGACGGTTATGCCGGGCGGGTGCAATGGCTCGTCGCCCGCAACCTCCGCGACAGCGAGTCACTGCCGCTTTATGGACAGAGTAACTCCCGGCGCCGACTGGCCGAACTGGGGGCCGTGGAGATCGATGTGCCATGTCTCTTCGAAGTGACCCGCAACCGGCTGCAACAGGCAAACCTGACGGTCGGTCGCGGGCGAACCGCCGACAGCCTTCATCTACTCGACCGCTCCCGCTGTGTTCGCTTCCACGAGCGCATGGCGGGAGAATTTACCAAAGCGCGGGCTTTACTCATCGGATGACTCCCGAGGAACTGTTGCAGGCCGATAACCTGCCGCCGGAGCTGGAGTGGGTCGCGACCCATCACCGCCTGAATCCGGAGGATCCGGTGTATCTGCTCATCGCGTGGCACTGGCATCGCGTGAAATCTTCCGAGGACACACTCCAAGCGGCCATTGTTGAGCTGAAGACGGCCTTGGATACCCGCATCGAGGCGCTGGCTGACGCCGCAGATGCGATAGCGGGTGTGAACGCCGTGCTCACCGAAGTGCGGCAGGAAATGGCTAATCGTCCCGCCATTCTGGGGAAGGAGCTCGAAAACCAACTTAGGCAGCCCGTCAACGATGCGGTGACCCAGCTCAAGGCCATGGAGAAATCGCTTGGGCCGGTGGCCCGCTCATTCCGCATCGTGCGTCACCGGGAGCTGCTATCCGATCCGCCAGATGCGCTTGAACATAGTTCGCAACCCGCTGCATTGACTCGCCGCTCAGACGACGCACAACCGCGCGGGACGAGCCCCGGGCTCGCGTAACCGATTGCACGACTCTCGATGCCAGGCAAAGTCCGAGCGCCACGGCGTGAGCCCGATTGTCATCACGCAGCGGGATGCAGGTCTGTCTGATTTCGTTGGTCAGGCCGCCGATCAGCGGATCGCGAAGGTTTAGTTCGCTGAATGATTCGATCATAACCCCCTCTATGGCCGGATGGCTGAACTGCCGCAGCCAGCTCTCACTCAAGTAGAGCATGATGATGCCCGCTTCATTCATCCAGCTCTTCGCGTGGCGGATACCTGGAGCGAGAATCACGAGGTCTCCTTGGCCGATCACCCGGCTGTGCTCTTGCCCGGTCGCTCCCAACCAAGTCACGCAACAGCGCGCAGGTTCTAGCGCGATCAGGATCTTGGTCGCGGTAACCTCATGCTCCGGCCAATCCTTGGGCCGCTGCCGATCACAATAGATGCTGACTCCCGGACCATGGGTGAGGGCGCGGCGATTCGGCAGAATCGAGGCGGGAAGCTGAGGCGATTCGAAGGAGGTAAAGTTGTGTGGGTTCTTGCCACGTGGAGATACCATAGCAGCGGCGGCGCGCCGCTGTTACGTGGCCCTTCGTTTCAGCGGAGCTAGTTAAGCATAGCGACTGCCGCCGCGCGGGGCTTTGATTTAACCACGAATTGCTTTTGTTTATCGATGATGACCGATTCCTAGCTCGCTCTGGTTAGAGCGGCCGCAACGCCAGACAATTTAGCGAGGAGTCCACTTCGATCCGTCCTGACGCGGCTCCATGGGCGAAAAGCGACCTGACCACGGCGTCCTGTAAATGCCGTTCGATGGTCTGCCGGAGCGGCCGGGCGCCCAGTTGCGGATGAAATCCCTCGCGAATCAGGAATTCCAAAGCATCGCGCGAAATCTGTAGATCGTAACCCGCGTGCCCAAGCCGGGCGACCTCCGACTGGAGGTGTAGTTCAGCAATCTCCCGCTGGATCTCGGGAGTAAGGCGGCCGAACACGAGCTTGTCGGGAATTCTCGCCAGAATTTCGGGGCGAAGACATTCGGCGAGACGGCGCAGAACCGCCTGTTCGATGCTGGCCGGATTGGAGCGAGCCATGCGCATCGCCTCACCGGCTCCGACGTTGGAGGTGAAGGCAACGTAGTCATCCACGAACGAGACGACCTTGCCGCTAGCCAGCGTTAGCCGGCCCGGCTCAAGGAGCTGGATGAACAGGTCAAAAACCTTGGGGTGGGCCTTTTCCACCTCGTCGAACAGCCACACCCGCGGAGAGGGAACAGGCATGTAGCGGCCAATCGCTCCATCGTCGGTTGCCCCCGTGCCCAATAGCCGTTCCAGTGCATCGTCTCGCTGGAACTCGGAGAGATCGAGCCGGCAAACATGACCGGGGCCAAACAGATGCTGCGCGGCCAGCAGAACCAGTTCGGTTTTTCCGGTGCCGGTGGGACCGACCGCCAGAAGGGTCCCCCGAGGTTTATCGCGTCGAACAAGCCCCATTTCTCCGCGGGTGAAAATCGCTGCGGCTTTCCCGATAACATGGTCCTGTCCACGCAGGCGGGAACGCAGGTGCGTTTCCAAGTCACGAAGGAGCGTAAGGCGATCCGGGGCGATCATTTCGTTTTGGGGCGGTTACCCACCGTGCGTGGGCGACGCGGGAAGTCCGCGAGAAACTTCTTTACTGCCGCTACCCAGGCCTCCGGTTTGGGAGCTGCTCGGAGCACTGCCCTGACCACATAAGCGCGATTGGCCGAGATGTCCTTGGCCGCAAGGTCCGTTACGACTTGGTCGAGTTTGGCGATCAGCCGAGAGGGCAGGTCAACGGTGGGTATTCCGGCGACATTGTCGGTTTCGCGCGGCCCACCCTTGGCGCTGTAGTCACGGTGAAGCAAAACGGCGGCGGCGAACATCTCGGTTTCGGACGTCAGCTCGATTAAGGCGCGCAGCACCGTGCCGCGCCGCACCGCCGCCCCCAGACGCCTAAGTTCCACCGTCTGGTGATTCAGGGCCGTCATGTCCGCCGGGTAGAAGGAAAAGCTCACTTTGATCGGTGCGGAAGCCTCGGAAGTCATTGAATACCCATAAACCCATAGGAAAAGATTTGACAAGGCCGTAATTATCTTATGGGTTTATGGGTAGATGACAAACCACTCCATCTTCCTTTCGGCCGTCCTCCCCCAGCCGGTATTCGGCCAGATCCAACAGCTAAAGGACGGCTTCGGTTTGGCCTTGGCGGTCCTCTTCATGTTCGGGTTTTTCTGGGGCGTCATCAAGATCTGGTCCGGGGCGAACGCCATCAGCAAGGGCGATCCCGACGGCAAGGCCGGCATCGTTGCCGGAATCATTATCGCGGCGGCCGCGACCATCATGGCGGCACTTTTTACGATCTTCGGCCTCCAGGATGCCGTGATCACCCCCCGGTTCTGAGCATGACGGAACTAAGGCATACTGAGACCAATGCAGCAGACGATTCGTCCGGACGGGCGTTTGGTCTCGATGGGAATCTATACCTTCCGGTCCTGCTTGCTGTCCTGGGTGCGTTGGCTCTCTTCGCCGTTCTCGGCATCCTGCTTCGCGTGCCCTACGTGCTGGCGGCAGCGGTAACCGGAGCACCCTTGGCTGCGGTCGTTGCATGGGTGCTCCTCCTGAAGCAGGGCAAGCCGCGCGGTTACGACCGGGACATGATCGAACAGTGGCTCGGGGGCGGGAACTTTACCCGAGTTGGCTCAGATCAAGGAGGGCTGACCGAATGAGGCCCCACGACAAAGCCCCTAACGGTGTGTTCTGCGACGGGATGATACTTTATGGGTTTCCCGAGCGCGGCGCCATTGCGGCAAAGGGCTTCTGGGTCGAACCGCCGGACGTTCGCGGAGCAAGCTTCGCGAAGCTCAACGTGCTCCAAGACCAGATTCGGGCCTTGCTGGCACTGGCCACGCCTGGACGCCGCCTTCAATTCCAGTGGTCATGTGACTCCGACTATCGACGGGAGTTGCTGGCCTATCGCGACGCGACTCAGTCGGTCACCGACGAGGCCGTGCGCGCCCTGCGCACGGAGCGGTTCTCCCGCTACTGGTCCCGCATGCACGCCCGAAGCCTGCGTCGGGAGCGTCTCGCCGTGTTCCTGTCCGTGGAAATCACCCGCTACTCCGGCGTCACCCGCACGGTTGGCGGACTCCGATCCCACTACGGAGCCGTCCTCGCCGAAATGTCCGCGCAGTTCACGGATTTTGCGGACACGCTGAGAACCCTCTTTCATGGCGAGGCCATCGTCCGGGCGATGGACGACGAGGACCACTGCGCCGTCCTGCGGGAGTTCCTCAATCCCTCGCTTGGCGCATGGGATAACCGCCCGCTGCCGGCCTGTGATCCGCAAGCCACCATTCAAGAGCAGTGCTGGTTGGGTGAAGGTATCGGGCAACCCGACGGTGGCTTCTACCTTGACGGTAATTACCACGCCATTCTCACGCTGGACCGCTGGCCCCAACGCACCTACCCCGGCATCGTCACTCACCTGACGGGACTGCCGTTCCTCGACTATCGTATCACCGTTAACCTGACCCCGGGGCAGGCACGCGGTGAGATCAATCGTGAGGAAAAAGCCATCGAGCGACTGGCCGGTGAATACACCGAACGCCGCCGGCACTCGCTGGTGGTGGCCATGCGAAAGAAGGAGCGGAAGGTGGAGAATCTCGCTGGGGGCTTTGTTCGCCCGTTCGAGGCCAGCTATATCATTCGCGTGTGGGCACCGACCCACGAGGCGCTGCGGGAGAAAGTATCCGCCCTGCAGGCGGCCATCCATGCCATGGACGGCGCGCAGTATTTCGAATGCTCCGTCCCGACCACGGCGAAGAAGCTGTTTTTCGCTTCCTGGCCCGGCTGGACCCACTCCTCCTACCGGCACCGGAACCACTACGCCGAGGACAACTACCTCTCCGATTTGCTGCCTTTCTCCGCGACCTTCACCGGTGCGTTGGATCGGGCCGAGGCGATCTATGACGGCAGCCACCACAATCTGGTGGGCGTCAGCACCGAACTCCGGGGTTCGCCGCAGCACGCCATTTTGCTCGGGATGACCGGAGCCGGCAAGTCGGCCGTGATGCACGACCTGCTGCTCCAGACCGGCGCGCTCTTCAGCTACACGGTCATCATTGAGGAGGGGCTTTCCTATCGGGCGTTCACGGAGTCCCTCGGAGACAAACCCATCATCGTCCACCCGGATGCGGCATTCACGATCAACTACCTCGACACCCAAGGGCTGCCGCTTTCGCAGCTGCATCTGGCGAGTGCGGTCGCCCTGCTGTCACGCATGGTGGGAGTTCCGGACAGCGAGGAGAAACTCGCCCTCCGCGGGGCTCAACTCACCCAGTATCTGCACCAGCTCTACCATGATGCCTACGCGGACTGGGCACGGCGCAATCCCGACCGGGTGGAGGAAGCTCGCCGCCTCGCCTGCGCAGTTCATCTTTGGCGGCAACGCATGCCGGTTGGCGCTACCCCGCTGGATGCATTTGCAGAGTTGCGGGAAGGGGAAGCCTCCGCGCGATCCGAAGTGATTGAGTTCATGCGACGGATCGAGCCGGCCACGCTCACCGCATTCGCCCAGGACCCGGCGACCTCGCGACTCGTCCCTCAAACCGCCTGCGCCCTTTTTGGGCCGACGGATCACCCGACGCATGGCGCGCTGGTCGATCTCCTCGCCTACGCCCGACTGCCCGAGCATCCGAAAGAAGAAATCGATCGGTTGGCGACGCTCCTGCGGGCTTGGAGTGCCGACGGGGCCTACGGGCAGATGTTCGATGGTGTGACCAATGTGTCGCTCAACCGTCGCGTCGCGCACTTTGAACTCGGTTACGTGCCCGAGCAGGCGGTCGAACTCAAAGCCGCCGCCGGTCTCCTCGTCTCCGGCTTTGCGCGACAACGAATCCTGGGCCTGCCGCGCGCGCAGCGAAAACGCATAGTGTTCGAGGAGGTCGCCCGTTTCCTTGATGTGCCCGGTGGCGAGAAGATCGTCGCGGAGAGTTACGCCCAGCTCCGCAAGTTCAACTGCTGGGCGGTCAGCATCGTCCAGCAATATGCCAAGTTCCGCCAGTCCCGCGTGCGGCCGGCGGTGATTGGCAACGCCAAGCAGTTTTTCCTGATGCGACAGTCCGACCGGGCGGACTTGGCCGATCTCGCCACAGATCTCGCTCTGCCGGAAAGCGCACTGGATGTGATCCAGCGCTACCCGCTGCCGGAGCAGCTGCCCGATTCCGGACGTTACTCCTCGCTTTGCTACTTCGCTCCCACGGCGCAGCCGCCGCAGTGCGGCACGCTCCGTCACATTGAACCCAGAAAGGAGACTCCCTCCCATGCCATATCGCCTGCTGCCTAGCCTGATTTGCCTCCTCGTGAGCGGCTGCGCCACGCCCCAGCCGGTGGATAACACCGGCGAGGATGCGGCCCGCGCCACGGCTCGTTCGGCGCGAGAGCGCTACCGCGCCTTGCAGGACGCCCAGCGCCCCGCGCCGGCAAACCGCGATTACGAAATCATCACCGTGACCCGTTCGGAAAGCACCGAGGACGGAGTCATCCGGAAACCCTTCACCGATACCCTTCGCATCCCCCGCACCCCATGATCTCTCGCTTCCTCGCCTTCCTTTTCCTCACGCCAGCGCTGTTTGCACAATGGATCGTTCACGATCCGGGCAACACGGCGGTAAACAGTGCCATCCAATCCGCGCAGGCCGCCAGCCACCTGGAGGTGCTCCGTCAATGGGCCACGCAGCTTGAGGGGCTCAATCGCCAGATTCGTCAGCTCGAGGACCAGCTCGCCGAGCAGCGTCGTATCCGCGAAGTCATCGGCAATCCGAGCCTCGCCGGTTCGCAGGTGGTGCTCGATCGACTGGCTCCGGACGAACTGGCGCGAACCTATGGCGAGACGCTGCGGGTGGTGCGTAGGTTGGCCGACGCCACGGCGTCCCTACGCCGAACCGCCGAAGGCATCTACGGGCAACTGGATGACCGGACCTCGTTACGTCAGTCCTTCGAGCGTCAGGGTTCGAGCTACTTGCGCTACGCAACGGTAGAGCAGCAGGCCGATCAAGCGGCCCGCGTGTTTGATGAGACGACCACGCGGCAGGTGGCGCTTCAACGTGACCTGTCGGAGACCCTGTCCGCACTGAAGTCCGCCACGACCCAGGCCGAAGTCGACAAACTCAACACCAAGGTAGCGGCGCTCAACGGACAGTTGGCCGTGATGGCCGCCCAGCGGCGCGACGAGGCCGACAAGCTTCTGGCGCAACAGATCCAGAACGAGAATCAGGCCGCCAAGGAGCGGCAGGACCTGCTGGAAAAGCAGATCGCCGAGGAGCGCCAGTCGCTGGGCGTCATCAACGTCTGGCAACGCAGCGTGCGCGTCACGCCCGACACCTACACCCGCCGATGAAGAAAATGACTCCTATCCTGATCATCGTCGTGCTTGGGTTGCTTGTCGGAGGCGTGTTCCTGTTCCGGGAATTGCGCCGGGCTCCGCTCATGCCCCCGGATTACGACCATCCGGCAAAACCGGTCAACGACTGGCAGCGATCCATCCAGATCGACCCGCGCACGGACTATACGGGCGCCGGTTCCAAAAAAGCGCCGGTCCCGGAGCGGCTTCGCATGGAAGAGCAGCGCCAGCGGCCCGAGGAAGGGAGAAACTGATGGAGAACTTC
This sequence comes from Oleiharenicola sp. Vm1, assembly GCF_047777955.1. Lineage (GTDB taxonomy): Bacteria > Verrucomicrobiota > Verrucomicrobiia > Opitutales > Opitutaceae > Didemnitutus. The sequence goes on along the minus strand of NZ_CP180537.1, from coordinate 1,285,598 downwards.
GCTCCAGGCCTGCGCGACGCGATCATCGGACTGACCGATGCCCTGCGTTTCGTCGTCTTCTTCGTCGCCGTCGTCGGGCTCATGCTGCAGGTGCAGCGGGCCCGCGCGGACATGGAGAGCCTCATTCGTCCGGTGGTGCGCAGCGTGCTGTTGATCGGACTCATTGCGACTTTGCCGCACTGGTTCAGCTTCACGGAGCGGATTTTCCTGAACGTCGCGAATGCCGTGAACGAGCGCTACACGGAGCATCCGATGCAGGCCGCCACCCTGCTCCGGGACAGCGTGGCGGAAAATCCCAACGAGTTCAGTTTACGCCGGGTCGGCGAGTCCCTTTACCGCGCGACGCTGTGGGCGGCGGCAAAGTTGGTCGTGCTGATCGCGAGTCTGCTGCAACTGCCGTTTCTGTTGCTCCAGTATCTGTTGAAGCTGCTTTGCTACCTGTTTCTGCCCGTGGCACTGGCGCTGATGCTCGTGCCGTCCCTCGCGTCCTTGGGCACGCGGTATGTGCAACAAACCCTCGCCGTGTTGTCATGGCCGGTCGGGTTCGCCGTCACCGAGCTGGTTGCCTACCATCTTCTCACCGCCTACCAGCAAAATTTGGCGACAGCCTATGGACTGGCTCCCGGCGAGATCGACGCCGCATCGTTTGCGAGTCTGCTCGGCGGCTTGCTGGCCGCTTTGTGGCTGATTCTGGGCACCATCGGGACGCCGTTCTTGATGCAGGCCCTGATTTGCTCGGGGTCTCCCTTGTCCGGTGGAGGTCAGTCGGGACTCCAACAGCTCTACGCCGTCCAGCAACTCGCTTGGATGGTTAAGTCCCTGAAGACCGGAGGTGCCGCGCTTCCTGCCGCCATCGGCAAGGGCGGTCCGGCGAGCGGGACGAACGGCGGGCCGTCGGGGCCGGCCGTCCCCTCGATACCGCCGCCACCACCTGCCGTGCCGCCGCCTGAGCCGATCGCAGTCATGCCGTCGGCGCAGCTCCCGGTTCCCCAAACCACGATTTGATCGTGCCCATGAATCCATCTCCCTTACGCGAAACTACCGTTCCCCGCCATCGGACCGAACTGCCTCAGCCCCGGCCACGGGGTTGGCATCCGCTCGATCTATTCGTCAACCCGGCCCTGGCCGCGCGCATCTGGTCTCTCGTCGCGGTTGGCGCCATCGGTCTGACCGTCGTGCAGCCATTTCTGATCATCCGCGCGTATCGGACTCAGGAGCGGGTCGTCATCCTTGATGGAGCCGGCTCTTTTCACGTCAGTCCGCTGATCGGCTTTGAAGACGCGACCCGGCTCCACGAACAGCATGCGTTGCTCGCCTGTCTGGCGCTTCTACAGCGCAATCCGACGGGATTCGATCAACCGGAACTGCTCGAAAAGCTGTTCCTCCCGGAGGCGCTGCAACATGCCCGATCCGATTGGGCACGTGCCGCGGAGGAGTTTTCGAGGAAGAACCTCCACCAGAAGGCGGAGGTTTTGAAACTCACCGTCCTCGAAACTCGCGAGCATGTCGTGCTCGTTCAGGCGGAGGGCCAGCTGATCCGGACCGGCACGGTCGGGCAGCAATCATTCACTGAAGCGCCTGCTTTCACCGCGCGGTTCACCTTCGCGCGCAATCCCAACCTCGCGGCCAACGCCCGCTTTCCCCTCGCCGTATGGAACTACGAACTGTCCTTCTGACCCTGATCCTTTGCTTGGCCGGAGCCGGAACGGCGCTCGGCCAGGTGCTGCGCTACCCGCTCGATGATCGCGCGACCTACACGGTGCGCATTGGAACGGACGCACCCACGACGGTGATGTTTCCAGGACCGGTGACTGCCCTTGATGCCGCCGGTATCTCGACGAGCCCCGAGGATAGACCGCAGGTGCTTCTTTCCCACCAAGCGGGAACACGGTTCTTCACCGTGCGCGCGCTCCGTGCCGGCGCGACGGCGGCGGCGAATGTCGTATTCCGAGACCGGGTCTACGCTTTGGCCTTCACGTCAGAAGGCGAACCACATCGCACCGTCACATTTTACGAGCCGACGGGTGAGCCTGCGACAAGTCAGCGTCCGCGGCCAGATCGCCTGCTGGCCCTGCTCGATCTGGCCAAGAACTACGCGGTGCTGGCGCAGCAATACCCGGCGCTGGTGCAGCGCGTCGAACGCATCACGCCGAATACCTCCGGCGTGCACGGCGAACTCACGGCGGCAATCGAAGAGGTGTTCGGCTTCTCCGACGAAGATGCGTTGGTGCTGCGGATCAGGGCCGAGAATCGAGGCGAACACGACTATCGCTACGCCCCTTCGCATCTCGGCGTGAGAATCGGATCGACCGTCTTTCCCGTGGGCCTGACCGATGCGGACGGGGTTATTCCGGCCGGACGTGCGGCAGTCTTTCACTTGGTAGTAGCCGGGAATCCGGACGGCTCCCAAGCCCGTCTGTCCTTAAAGAACACCTTTGCGGTCGCGTTGCCGGCCGCTGCGGCACGCGAATGAAACTGGATACACAGTCCATCCAGTCGCCGACGGGACAATTGGTCGTCATCGGTGTGTTGGCCGTTCTTCTCGCTGGCGTCATTGGGTGGCAGCGCACCCAGCGCCCCGCGTCCCGCATGCCAGATCCGGCGGCAACGGCTCAAGCGCCCCTGCCCAAGGTGATTCAGCGGACCGGTGCGCGGTTCGAGCCACCGGTTCCTCCCAGCCCGACACCTTCGGCGGCTCCCACAACGACGCCGGCACGCATCGCACCCAAAGTGCTGCCGCTGAGCGTGGTTGCTGCGTCACGCGACTCCGCATCGCTGGACCCTCTCGCCATGGCGCCGTTTGGACGGATGATTCCCTGCGAGACCGTGGTCATGTTGGAGTCGAACCGGCTGGCGACACCGGTGATCGGGATCGTGACCGAGGACGTGTGGGAAAACGGCCGTTTGGTCGTTCCAGCGGGAGCTGAAGTCCACGGACGCGCCGCCTTGGACCGCGCCCGTGAACGACTCGCGGTCGAAGGCACCTGGACGATCATTTGTCGCAAACAGAGGGAGATGTCCGCGCGCGAACTACGGGTGAGCGGGATCGCCTTGGAACGGTCGCTGGCAAATGCCGAGACCGATGGTTCCGCCGGTCTTCGCGGTGAAGTCATTCGCACGGATGACTGGCGCGAACTGAGACTTTTCACCGCAACGTTCCTTTCGTCGGCCACCACCGCGCTGCAAGATACCCGGACGACGGCGGGGCTGATCGGTGAGTCCAATCTGCCGGTTGCGAGCATGCGCAACGCCTCTTTGGCGGGCGTGAGCACCGTGCTGCGTGAATACGCCCAGCAGGTTCGAGAGGCCATCGCGAAGGACGGGTTCTACCTCCGCATCCGCGCCGGCAAGCCCTTCTACCTTTACGTGACCGAAACCATCAACGGAGGCCCGTCCACGGTGGCTCTGAACCAGGAGATCCATTCCAAACCATGAAAACGCTTTTGCCGCTCATTCTTACCCTGTTGGTCGGCTGTCAGTCCTCGCCACCGCTGGTCACGGCACCCGGGCCGCTGCCCCTGGCCGAGTCAGCCCAACGAGCCGACGCACGTATTCCTGCCGTGGTCGGTCACTACACCCTCGGTGCTTACGTCGACCCCGACAACGAATTGATCCGCCATGAGGCCCATGCGATTCAGCGGCTGGAGGCGGAATCACGCTGGGATCTTCGGCCAATTACACCGTTGGTTGCGACAAACCCGCACCTGGCAGTCGATCCGACTGCCGTGGCCGTCGCACCGGACGGGCCGGTCATCCCGGACAAGCCATCGGAAGCCACGAAAGAGCAGGTCGCGGCACAAGTTCAGCCGTCTGCGCCGCCGCAATCCTTGCCGGTGAGGTCCAGTTTGCCCGAGATTGCGGCAATCGCGCCCAATGCAGACGGAGTTATCGATCTCTCCGTCGTCGCCCGCGATCCAGCCGAAGAGGCCAATCCCTTCGCCGTTCGTGCCCCCGAGGAAGAGACCAACCGGGAAATAGCGCTCGCTGTCGGTGGCCTCATTCACGGTGTCGCTCCCTGTGCTCTGATCAATGGCCGCTCGGTCGAACCGGGCGAAACCATCGAGTCATTGACGGTGGTCCGCCTGGAGCCGGATGCGGTGCTGTTCCAGCACGCGGGTCGATACCTCCGTGTTCCCGTCGCCGACAAACCAGTCCGCGTTCGCTTGCCGCTTTAACGATGACTGCCTTTGCTGCCACCTTCATCGATCGTCAGGGACGTCGCCAGCACGGACGCTTCAACGCGCGCGATGCGCGCCAGTTGCGCGAGGAATTGCGGGCGCGCTCGCTTTGGCCGGTTGAAATCACGGTCGCGAAGCCTGACCGCAAAGCCGCCAGGCTTGCTATTCCCGCGCGCGACCTGGTGCCGGTGCTGCATCAGATCGAGCTGCAGCTGCGTGCTGGAGTGACGGCTGACGAGGCATTCCGGCAACTCGCCGAAGATGCGCCGCCGGGGCCGATTCGTCAGGTTCTGGAGCACGTCCACCGGGAAGTCTCCCATGGTCATCCGATCCATCAGGCGTGCCGTCATTTCCCTCGGGTGTTTCCGCCGCACCTTGCTGCGGTTATCGAGGCGGGGGAGGTTTCGGCCCAGCTACCCGAATCGTTGCAAGGGCTGGCGCACCACGTTGCCAGCGCTGACGACCTTCGGCGCACCGCGCGACGGGCAATGATCTACCCGGTCGTCGTGCTGTCGGCCACCGCTGGCTTGGTCACGTTTCTTCTGGGCGGTGTCGTTCCCAAGTTTGCCGAAATCTTCACCTCGCTGCGGGTGGAACTTCCCGCAATCACCGTCCTCCTCGTTCGCACCAGTGAGCTGACCCGCCATCACTGGGATGCATTGGTGCTCGTGGTTTCCCATATTGCAGGGCTGGCCTGGTTCTCGAGCCGGCATCCGCGTCTGCGCGCGGCTCGTGACCGAATCATTCTGCGGGTTCCCATTCTGGGAGAGACGTTGTGCCTGCTTGCGACGGCCCGGTTTGCGGGTCACTGCCGGCTCTTACACGACGCCGGCATCCCGTTGTTAGACGCCCTTTCGACAGGTGCAAAGCTGACCGGACATTCCGTGCTGGAGGCGCAGTTGTTGCGCGCTCGGGAGTCCGTGGCCTTGGGCCGGCCACTCTACGCAGCTCTACCGAAGGACAGTGCCTTTCCACGCTTTCTCGTGCCCGCGCTCAAGGCTGGGGAGACCACTGGTCAGTTGAGTGCGGCGCTGCGCCACGTCGAAGACTACGCATCCAGCCGGGCACGGGAGCGCCTTGCCGCTGCGCTCGCGCTGCTGGAACCGGTGCTGCTGGGGCTGCTCGCCGCGGCCGTCGGAGCCATCGCTCTCTCGTTCTTTCTCCCCCTCGTCTCGCTGCTCGGCGGCGTCAACGCCCACTGACCATGATTCACTCTTGCTCCAAACGCCGAATCGCAACCCGGGGGTTCTCGCTCCTGGAAATCGTCCTCGTTCTCTTTGTCATGGGCGTTCTCACGGCCGTCCTGTTGCCCTCCGCGCGCGACATCATCGAGCGCACTCAACGTGAAGCCGAGAAACGTTCCCTCGCGGAAATCGCCGAGGTGATCACCCGTTCGTTCGAAGCGACCGACCTGTCGGCACACAACATCGCCGCGTTGCCGGGAACCATCGGGGCGACGGATTCACCAACCCAGTTTTCGACTTCTACCACGTTGCCGTATGCGACCACCGACGCTTCATCATGGTTTGCCAAGGTCGCTCGGTTGCGGGGAATCACTCCGTCCATCGGGTTGGCCCCGACCGCCGCGGTTCAGCCTGAGATTGCGAAGATCGCATTCAATGCCAACGGCAACCCTCGTCTGCTGTTCGCGGCCCCGGCCGAGAACGGCCGGCAGAGGTTTCTGCTCATAAGCCTTGCGGGTCGGGCCGAACAGCTCGCTTTGCCCGCTTACGAGCCGGGAGCCGCATGGTTCGATGCCATTTGGAATCACGACTGGGAGAGCCGTAGTGCCGGGCTGCCGGCCTACTGGCTTGCTCGCCTGACGGCGGCCCAAGCGGCGGCGTGGACGACGGGACCTGGTGGCCTGACCCAGACCAGCCGGTTCTGTGTGCGTCGCATCGTCCTGCCGAAGTTCACGCTCACGGTGAACAACAACCATCCGACCGAACAAGCGTTCGTGTCGTTCAACAACACCCCGGCGGCTTTCACGGCACCGGCAAATAGTGGGGCAACTGTCACGCCCGAGATTCTCGGCGGACGCCTCATCACCCTCAATCGCGGCGCTGTCTGGCCGGGCGTCGAGTCCCTGCGTTTCCACCTCCGGGAAAACGCATCCGTCACGCTCCAATGAACAGACTCATTCTCACCCTCTTTCTCCTTCTCGGGCTCGGTTTCGCGACGGCTGAAGCCGCGCCTTACACCACAGTATTCGTCGTCACAAATCGGACCATCACGATCCCCGCCGGCGGCTACACCGTCAGCTTTCAGGTGGATTGGTTCGGTGACGACTACCCGCAATCCAGCGCACCGGGCCGCATCGAACTGCGCGACGCCGGAGGCAATCTCCTCGGTCGCGTTTCCGCGACGCATTACCGCACGGGTGGAGCCAATGTGAGCGCTACCATCGGTTCGATCAGCAATGTGTCGTCTTTCATCAACATCTTCGCGGTCGACGGAAGTCCGGCGGACGGCAGTTTGTGGGGCGATTGGAACATCTCCGGGGTTCCTGCGGGGCAATATACGCTCCGGTTTTATGAATACCGCACCGACCGAACCGGAACCTATGCGACCACGGTCTGGACGGAGACATGGTTTCGTGATGGCTGGAGCAACAGTTCGCCACCGACCATCAGCTGGACGGTGGCGCCCGCTTCCGCGGGCCACGGCCAGGGTTATTCGGTTACAGCCCATGGCCACGATGACGATGGCGACCTCACTCAGGTAAATGTCTGGAAGAACGGGCAGCCCTTCGCATTTGCCGGTGGCGGCGATGGTCGCGACCAAGATTCGGGAAACCCCACGAGCGACAACGGCCCGCAGACGGTGGTGTTCACGGCCCAAGCGGTGGATGCAACCGGGGCAACCTCCCCGATAATCACGCATGTCGTGAACATCGAGGCTCCGGCGAATCAGGCCCCCTCGGTTGCGCTGACTGTCCCGGGCACCCAATCGGTTACCCAAGGCACGACGCTTACCCTGAGCAGCCGGGCCACCGACGCCGACGGCAATCTCACCAATCACAACCTCGATATCCAGCGGCCGGCAGGCGACTGGAACTTCCAGGGCGGATTTTCGGCTGGAGAGCCGTTTCAAGGCGGCCCGGTGGGCAGCACGGCCGACTCCACTCGCACCGCGACCTTCACGTTCAGCGACGTGGGCGTCTACACGATCCGTGCGGCGGCGAATGACGGCAGCGGCTGGGTTCATTCGGGCTCGGTGTCGATCACTGTCACCGCTGCGCCCCCGGTGAACCGGGCTCCAACGATCAGCTGGATCTCGACGCCAGGGAGCGTCGCGCATCAGGCGAGCTACTCGGTTGCCGCGCGAGGTGAAGATGCGGACGGCAACCTGACTCAGGTGAACGTATGGAAAAACGGCAGCCCCTTCGCGTTTGGGGGCGGTGGCTCCGGTTACAGCGCTGATTCGGGCAACCCTTCAAGCGACTCCGGGCCTCAGGTGGTCACGTTCACCGCGCAAGCGGTCGATGCCAGCGGCGCCGTCTCCGCCGTCATCTCGCAGACGGTCACGGTCGGAAATGCTCCTCCGGCTCAATACACCCTTAGCACTTCCGCCGGTGCCGGTGGCACGGTCTCGGGTGGCGGCGTCTACGCGAATGGCACCGTTACATGGGTCACGGCCACCCCCGATGCGATTCATGATTTTTCCGGGTGGAGTGGCGACGCCTCCGGCTCCGCCAATCCCCTCGCGGTCACGATGGATCGGAGCAAGTCGGTGCAAGCCGTCTTCGCTCTCAAATCCTATCCGCTTGTCACTGCCGCCTCCACCGGTGGCTCCGTGACGGCTGGCGGCAACTATCCGCACGGCACGACGGTAACCGTTTCTGCCACGGCCGCACCGAACTTCCGATTCACCGGCTGGGCCGGTGATGCCAGCGGCTCCGCGGGCGCTGTCGCGGTGCTCATGACCGGGGCGAGATCCATTCAGGCACTCTTCGTGCCGAAGTCGGCCCAGACGATTTCGTTTCCCGTGCTCCCAGATCAGAGCCTTGGCGCCGGGCCGGTCACGTTGAACGCCACGGCGACTTCAGGTCTGCCGGTGACCTACGCCGTCGTCAGCGGTCCTGCCAACATCACCGGCAATCAACTGATGATTACGGGGGCCGGGGCGATTGTCGTGGAGGCCCAGCAACCCGGCGATGGCATCTACCTTCCCGCTCCGGGAGTCAGCCGGACATTCAACGCGGTAGCTGCCGCGACCGTGAAGTATCGGCCGCTTGCCCGGCTGCTCCTGCAAACCGAGGCGACGCCGGGCAGCGCCCCCTACGTCATCGAACGCCCCTGAACCCGTTACATCATGAAATCATCCTTCTCTCTCTATCTCTGCCTCGGCAGCTGCGCGGTCGCCGCCGTGAACCTCGACCAGCCCATCGACCGCTTGCGATTCGATTCGGCTCCGCTGCCTGCGGCGCTGCGATCCCTCGGACGGGCGACGCATACCACCATCCTCATCGAACCTGACGTTAAAGGAGATGTCACCGTCGAGATCCACGGAGGCACGCTGCGCAACGCCTTGGCCTCGCTGACCGGTCCCACTGGTTACTATTTCGAGGAGGAAGGTGAAGGCGTCGTGGTGCGTCGCCGCAAAACCGTCCTCTACGCCATCGATTACCCGCAACTGTCGCGGTCGGGTTCGGGGAGCGCTTCGATTACGCTCGGCGGCACCGGTGGCGGCTCGACCGGGATTGGCAATCAGAACCAGGGCACGTCGGCAATTTCTCAGCTCAATCAGACGAACGGCAGTGCTGCGGACGCCACGCAGGTCTCGATCTCACAGGAGAACCCGAACACGTTCTGGACCGGACTGGAGGCGGAGCTGCGCGCGATGCTGCAGGATGGAGAGTCACTCGTCGTCAATCGCTTCAGCGGGGTAGCCCAGGTCACGGCGACACGCTCCACCCATGAAGCCGTCGGGAACTTCATCTCAATGGTCAATCGGCGGATTTCGCGGCAGGTTGAGATCGAGGCTCGGCTGGTTGAAGTCACGCTGCGGGACGAGCAGAAGCTGGGCGTCGATTGGGAGATGGCCACCGCTGCTGCAGGTGATGTGAGGATCAGTGCCGGAGCGCCCCTCAATGTCGCCGGAGTCGGTGGCTCGGTTCTCGCTGTTGATACCTTCAGTGCGAATCTGGGATTTGGTAGGGCCACGGCGGTAATCCAGGCGCTCAAGCAACAAGGCGAGGTCAGCACCGTGGCTCAGCCTCGGCTCCGCGCCCTGAACAATCAAACCGCCTTTATCAAGGTGGGGGAGGATCGGCCGTTCTTCCGTTTGCAACAGGCAACGACCTACCAGCAGACGGGCACGACCGTTCCCTACAATCAGACGCAGGAGACGTTCTCCATCTCCACGATCACCATCGGCACGATTCTGGCCGTGACGCCGCAGATCGATAACGATGGCGTCATCACCTTGGACATCCTGCCCGCGATCACGCGTCTGCAGGCCATCGTCACCAGTCCTGACGGAAAGCAAACGGCGCCGGTCACGGAGGTGAAGCAGGCTTCGACCATTGTTCGCCTACGGGATGGTGAAACCGCCGTTATCGGCGGTCTGATCTCAGAGGACCACGGCCAGACGACCCGCTCCGTGCCGGTCCTCGGCGCGGTGCCCGTCTTGGGTCATGCCTTCCGCACGAAGGCGACACTCAGGAACCGCACGGAACTCGTGATCTTCCTGACCCCGCGGCTCATCCAGTAATGCGCGAACTCCTCCAGAGCCTTCGGGGCCGGTCCGCGCCGGTTCTCCCCAACATCGACTCCACGGGCGAGGCGAGCCGCATGCTTGATGCAATTCTCCGAGCCGCCGCCAACGAGGGAGCCAGCGACATCCATTTCGAACCCAAGGAAGGCGGGCTGCTCGTGCGGTTTCGATTGGATGGCGAAATGCGAGACCACACCACGGTTGCCTTGGCACAACGGGATGCGCTGCTTTCTCGCGGGAAAATTTACGGGGGTATGGACATCACGGAGCGCCGGCTTCCCCAAGATGGCCGCGCCACGCTCAAGGAGGGAGGACGGCGCTATCATCTGCGGTTGAGCACTGTGCCCACCGTGTATGGCGAAAATCTGGTCGTCCGGCTTCTCGACCAGACGATGCCCGCGCAGTCCCTCGATGAGCTGGGCCTCACGTCCGTCCAAGCCCAGGCCATGCGGGATGCGCTGACCGGTCCGGCGGGATTGATTCTCCTGACCGGACCCACGGGTTCGGGAAAGACCACGACGCTGCATGCGGCCCTGCATGCCTTGGACCACCGCGGCCGGGTGATCCACACGTTGGAGGACCCGGTCGAATACGAATTCACTGCGATTCGGCAAACCGAGATCCGAGAGAAGATCGGACTGACGTTCGCCGCATCGTTGCGCGCGCTCCTTCGTCAGAACCCCGATGTGATGTTGGTCGGCGAGACGCGCGACGCCGAGACGGCTCAACTTGCCATTCGTGGCGCGCTCACCGGGCACCTCGTCCTTTCCACGCTGCACACGAACGATGCCTTGTCGGCGATTCCTCGCCTGCGGGACCTCGGTGTGGAGAGTTTTCTCATTGCGGCTTCGCTCCGTTTGGTTGCCGCGCAGCGCTTGGTGCGCCGGCTGTGTCCCGCCTGCCGCCAGATGCATCCGGAGAATGACCTGCTGCGTGAGCGCCACGCGATGGCGGATGCGGTGTTCTACGCGCCGACCGGTTGCGCAGCGTGCCACGGCCGGGGATTCCGGGGCCGGCTGGCCGTCCACGAGGTGATCCCAGCGAAGAAGTTCATCCCTTTGATTACCGCCGACGCGCCCTTGGCGGACCTGGTCGCGCTCCGCGATCGCGAAGGCTTGCCCACCCTTTGGAGCAGCGGCCTGCACGCCGCGGCGGCAGGGCTCACCACCGTCGAGGAGGTCGCACGGGTTCTCTGATTTTCAACGGGCTATGCGGCCGCGGCCCCCAACCAAAACCAACAGCACAATGAAGAATCATCTCAACAAGATCCGCCAATCGAAGGGCTACTCCCTTCTCGAACTCGTCCTCGTCATTGCCATCGTGGCCGTGATGGTCGGGCTGCTCCTGCCGAAAGGCTTCGACGCCCTCCGCACCGCCCGCGTCCAACAGGTCGCCAAGACGGTGGACGCCCTGAAGACGGCCATCGTCGACTATCTCGCGCTCGCCGGTGGCAACGGAAGTCTGCCGCGCACTGAGGGCACGGGCGTGCCCACATCTGGTGCGGCGCTCACCGGCGCCACGGACGCGGCGAAGGGTAATGCCGCCCGGCTCGACACCGTGCTCCTCGCCACCGGCCGCCTTGAACGTCCGCTTTCGCTGCGCATGGGCACCCAGTCCTATGCCTCCGCCGGCAGCGGTAACGAGATCACCTGGAATCAGGCGTTGCTCGCCTTCGTGATGACGCCGGACTCGGTGCCTCAACGCAACTGGTCGGGTGTCACCCGAATCGAGGCCCGCACGGCCAATCCCGCGCTCGCGCCATCGGTCGCCCTTGGGGCGAACTTCCGGCTCGACGGCACGTCGAACCTGAACGCGAACAGCGTCGTCGCTTATCTCGTGATTCCGGCATGTCCGGCGCGCGATGCCTATGAACTGGCCGTGACCATGAACGGTGCCCAGCTCGCGCCCGTTGAGGGCGCTGCCTGCGACACCGGCGTCGTGGCCTTTGCAGCTCCCGCCAATGGAGTCACCGATGTCTACGTCTACATCACCGCAATCTAAGGCCACCATCGCCTTGCTCTGGGGCGACCGGTGGTGGATCGCCGGTCGCACCGAGCCACTTGGCTTCGGCGCAATCGCCGAAGCTGCCGCGGCCCTGTTGCATCACTTCGAGGAACACGGTCGGCCCTCCCGGCTTCGCGTGCTCTACCAGCCTGCGTTCCTGATCAGCGTCGCAGTGGAATGCCCCCAAGGCAACCGTGCGACCCTTCAGGCTGCCTTGCAGGAGGAGCACCCGCTGCTGGCCCAGAGCAACTATGCCTGGGGCTATGAGCCGATCTTCGGCGGCAACACCCTGCTGCACTACGAGACCGAACCGTTTCTGCAGCTGCTGGCGACGGAGCTTCGTGCGGGCGGCGTTCTAGTGGAGGGCGCATGGCCGCTGGCATCCGCCCTTAACCTCGTTCCCACCGATTGGCCGGACACAGGGGCGTTGACGGTCGTTGCCGTGGCTTCCGGCCTTGCGGTGATCTTCCGTCACACGCCGGCGGGCATGCGGGAGGTCCGGTCCGCAAGCGGAGAACCGGCTGCGGAACTGGTCGCAACCACCGTGCAGCAAGCCTTCGAGCGCGACGATACTGCGCTCTACATCGCGGCATTCGATGAGGCAGGGCACCGCCTCGCCGCCCAGGTCGCTCGACTCGAGCGAGCCGGGCGGACTGATCTCGGCTGGGAGAGCGTGGCCCGTGCCGCCCAAACCCTCTCCCTCAGTCATCCCAACCAGATGCTGCCCCGGGCCTCGCGCCTTGGAGCCAGCCCGCTGGTTACCGGGGTCACCGCAATTGCCTTCGCTTCGTCAGCTTTGATGGCCGTTCAGATCGGTTTCGACGCAAGGGCAGATCGTCGCGCAGCGGATGACGCAGTAGTAGCTGTGGGCCGGCTGCAATCGGAGGTGGAGGGACTTCGGCGCAACCAAGCAGAGGTCGCAAAGCTTGAAACAGAGATCGCCGCGGCCGGCCTGCGACGCTCGCACTGCGCGTTGCTCCTGAATACGCTGAGCCAAGTTCTGCCTCGCCAGGTGGTGGTGACGTCCATCCGCGCCGATCAGACTGGCTTCACCTTGTCCGGCGGTGTCTCCACCGCCGGGCTTTCGGGCGAGGACTGGCGCCGATGGATTGATCAGTTCCGAACTCCGGCCCTGCCGTGGAAGCTGGTCGCGGCGGAGCATGCGATACCCACCGCCGACTTCTCGATCAAGGGGGTTTGGCTATGAACCTGCTCCATCAAGTTACGAATCGGCGATGGGGCGTTCTCGCCTTCAGTCTGTTGCTCTTCGGCGCGATGGTTGCGCTCAAGCAGGTGCGACCTTGGTTCTCAGCAGGTCCCAATGCGGAGTTGGCCAGGCTGGAATCAGAAAGAAGCGACCTTGCGCGTTTCGACGACGCCACGGTGCGGCAACTCCGAGCCACGGCAGCGCAGGTTCGGAGCGGCGACGACCAAGATCTGGGAGAACTCCCGCCGGGATGGATCAGCGACTTGGTGCCCGTGGATAGCGGCAGGGCGCGGCAGGTTCGGCTGACCCGGAGCGGAGGACCACCGCCAAATTGGACCGAAGTCCTCCAGTTGGTTGAGCGAATCGAGCAACGCACCTCGATCCTGTCCTTGGCCATCCAATCGGCCGGCACCCGCAGACACCGCACCATCGAGCGCGTCGAAATCGTGGTGCGGGAAAATCCGGGAGCCACACGCCGGCCCGCCGGCGCGCCGCTCCCGGAGGCGTCGGAGCCGGAGCCGGTGCGGAAGATCGGGCTCGGCCCTTCGCTCCGCCGTTCCTCCGCCTCCACCGGATGGCTGCGCCGCCCGGTTCCGGCTCCGGATCCGGTCTCCGCTGCGTTCCGACCCGACCCTCCGCACGCGGCCGGCGTTCGTTCCAACCTTCGTTTGTTCCAATTCAACCCCCTCAGCACATGATCTCCCTCAGCATTCAAATACCCGAGACCGTGGCGGCCGAATTCTATCAGGCGGCCGACGAACTCAATCAACGACTCGGTGAAATCAACCCGACGTCGGGCAAAGCGAAGCCGGTCATCGACGCGAAGACGCTCATGGCTTTCGCGCTCGCGCGCCACGATGCCGAGGACGTCTGCGCGCAGTTCGACCTCGCACTGCGCGTTGTGCGCGGTTCGTCCGAGCCGCCGTTCAACCCGGTCCTGAAGTAAGTGACTTTGGCGGTTCGCCGCCACGGTGCCCATTGCCGCCCCGCACCCACCAAGTGGTCGGCACAACTCAACATCACCATGGCTATCAGACCCAAACCCAACGAGACGGCGTCACTCCCGCCCGAAAAGGAGTCCCCGTTGCAGTTCCGCAACAACCCCGAAGTCCAGAAGCGACTCGACGCCTACAAGGTGGCGAACGCCAACGATGCCGCCTACTACACCCGGGTCGTCCAGGAGGCCCCGGGCCGCGCGGTCGACATGCTCCTCTACAAGGACATGCAGCGACACGAAGCCGACATGCGGCTGATCGAGAAGCAGCTGCCCCAGGCGAAAGCGTTCTACGATGCGCAATCGCCCGAGGTGAAGTCGCGCATCGATCAACGGCTCGAAGGCGTCCAGCCCTACTACAAGGACAAGGCCTTCGTCGGCGAAGTGCTCCGCGAGATGAACCGGAAGAACCGGCAGATCCTCACGAGCCCGAAGGCAGGCATGGCGATGGCGGGCGGCTGACATGGGCGTCGATCCCTCCACGCGTCGTCATCTTGACGACCATCTTGGTCAGGCGGAATTTGCCCTGAAGGTTGCGGCAAACTTCGAGTGTCTTCGAGGCACACCCGCGCACGAGGCCGTGCGCGCGGCCCTGGCCGAGGTGGCGACGGCGCGGACATGGGTCGGCACACGTCTCCAGATCACCCAGCCGTTCGCCGGGCCGGTTGTTCCGGCTTATGCATCTGTGGCAGAACGTCGGCGAATCGTGCACCGGCGAATGGCCGGCGTGAAGCCATGAGTCCCGAGTGCGTGGAGGCCGTGTCCACATTGCGCGGCATGGCGCGCGGTCATCCCGGCGCGTCATCGGGCGAGCGCGCTGCGTGGGAAATCTTGAAGAACCTGACCGATAGACGACCGCTCGATTTCAGCGATTGTTTCGTCCGGCTCGACGGCACCGGCAAGCGCGCCGTGGTCATCCTGTTGGTGGACCTTGCCACAGGGAAAACTGGCCTGAGTGACCTGCACTGAATGAAGTGAGGCTACTTCCGCTCGTGGGCCTGATTTTGTCACGCCCGCCAAGGTAGTCCGCGCTGCGCGCGGCTCCACCTTTCCCTCCTGCGGCCTTCCCCCTCGCGAGGAGCGCGGCGCTCCTCGCTCGGCGGCCTCGTCGGTGGCTGGGCGTGCCTGCAAGGCCCAGCGCGCGGAGCGCGCCACGAGAACCGGGCATGCCGCCCGGCCGGGGCGCATCCGGCGCCCTGCATCATGAAACAAGTCATGTTGGATCTGGGCCTGGAAACGACGACGGCGGTGCGAGAAATCGCCTGCGGTGAGCAGCCGCAACAGAGGATGGACACATTCGGGGTCGCTGCCCTGAGCGACACGGAGCTAATCGCCTTGATGCTCCAAGGCGGAGCCGCCACTCGCGAAATCATCGACTGCGCATCACGGCTGGTCGCCGAGGCGGGTTCGCTCCAGGGGATCGCGACCTGGCAACCGGTGGACTTTGAGCGCCATCAAGGCATCGGCCGGGTCAAGGCACGACAACTGGCGGCTCTCAACGAAATTGCCCGGCGAATGATCCGCCCCGCCTCCACCGAACAACCGGTGTTGAACCGTCCCGAACTCATCGCACACCACATGACGCCCTTCGTTCAAGGGCTGGAGATCGAGAAATTCTGGGTGATGTGCCTGAACCGGAAGAATCGGCTGAAGAAGCTGGTCGAGGTCACCTCCGGCACGGCGACCAGTTGCCTCGCGCATCCGCGTGAGGTGTTTCGTGCGGCGATCAGAGAAGGCGCTGTCGCGGTGGTGTGCGTCCACAATCATCCATCCGGCGACCCGGCGCCATCGGCGGCCGACGTTCAGGTGACCCGCCAACTAAGGGAGGGGGCGAAGGCGGTGGATATTGAGTTTCTGGACCACGTTATCGTGGGCCGGGCCGGGACAGACCCGACGGGGCGGGGCTACTATTCGTTCCGGGAGGCTGGCGTAATCTAGCCAGACCTCGCCACGCTCGCGGGCAGCTACTTAAATCTCGCAAACTGGTTTTAAGTAGACTTAAACATCGCCGCGTGAACCCCCTCGGCGAATCTATCCGTGTCTTGATGAATCGCCGTGCGCTAAATGGAGCGCAACTCGCTCAAGAGATAGGACTTAGCCAAACTTCGGTCAGCCGGATACTTACAGGACATTCCAAGCCCAAACAGGTAACCCTGACGCGCTTAATGAAGCGCCTGTGCGTAGGTGCTGACGAAGAGCAAATGTTGCTTCGAGCTTTCACCGGGACTTCTGCGCCTGCGCGTGAAGAGCCTGTCGACAACGATGCCCAGAATGCGGCGGAAGAGCGGGAACGCGTGGAGCGATGGCTAGAGGCGCGCACCCAAGCCATCGTCTTTAAGCAGGCAGTGGCGCACGAACTCGGTAAGCGCGCAATTCCCTACACGCAGGACGTCTGCAAGGGCATTGCCTCGGTCGACTTCCTCATCGAGTCCGGAGGCAAAAATCTGGTCTTGGAATGTAAGTTTAATGTCAGTCGAGACTTCGACAAAAGCCTGGGAATTGCGAAACTCCTGCTTGATTCGTTTGCCTGCGAGACGGTCCTGGTAGTCGTGCCATTTTCTGGAACCTTCGCGGACACGGCCAGGGCGTTGGCACCGGCTGTTCGTGTAGTGACGGTCGCTGAGGCAATCGAATACGCAGCTTCTTTCCGTCAGGAAAACTCAGGAGTGCAAAGATGACCACGCCTGATCTCAGCCGCTTCTCGGAAATCATTGGTCAGGCTTCTGGTAGCCGACACAAGCTCGTCTTAATCATCGGGGAATCTGGTGCAGGAAAGACCGGGCTACTGTCGTCACTCTCGTCGAAGCACTCCCTTCCTCTGCTGAACCTCGGGCCTCAGCTCGGAGCCAGACTGTTATCGGTTCCTCTCCGCAAGCGCCCGCTCGCGATTGAAGCGACGGTGCAGGAACTCATCGGACTTGGGCAGAGTGGTGTCTGTATCGACAATACCGATATTCTATTTAGCCCCGCTCTGCGCTGTGACCCGATCCGCCTCGCCTATAGCGTCAGTCAAAATAGGGTCGTCCTATACGCGCTCAACGGCCGCCTCGAAGGCCGGCGGTTCGTGCGTGGCTACCCTGATCACCCAGAATATTTTTCGGAGGAAATCCCGGCTATCCCCACGGTCTTTTTGGAGCGTGGCGCACCAACCTTCTACAATTCCTGATGAACTACCAAGACCTCGTCCAATTTCATCCCATTGAATCCGTCATTCAGCTGCGCGATGCCAACAAGAGCGCCGCGGCGCAGGACTTGGTCTCGACGTATGTCATTTCGGACCCAATGGCGCAGCGTCTCGTTGACCTGGTCATTCCGCAGCTTCAGTTCGACTCCCCTCAGGACAACAAAGGGCTTCTGATCGTCGGCAACTATGGCACGGGTAAGTCTCACTTGATGTCCGTGGTGTCGGCGCTGGCCGAAAACGCGTCCTTGGCCCCGCTGATTTCCCACCCCAAGGTCCGTGACTCCGCGAAATCCATCGCGGGTAGGTTCAAGGTCATCCGTATCGAAATCGGCGCCGTGATGATGCCTTTGCGCGACATCATCACCACCTCGATCGAGGAAGAGTTCGCCGAATGGGGAACGCCCTATCGTTTCCCTGCCGCAGACAAGGTGAAGGAAAACAAGACGGCGCTGGAAGATATGATGGCCGCCTTCCACAGGAAGTTCCCGGATCAAGGTCTCCTGTTGGTGGTCGATGAACTGCTCGACTATCTGCGGTCGCGAAAAGATCAGGCGCTCATTCTCGATCTCGGCTTCCTCCGCGAGGTGGGAGAAGTCTGCAAGGACATCCGGCTGCGCTTCGTTGCGGGTGTCCAGGAAGCAATCTTCGACAGCCAGCGGTTCGCCCATGTCGCTGATAGCCTCGGCCGGGTGAAGGACCGCTTCCAGCAGGTCAAAATCGTCACCACGGACGTGAAGTTCGTGGTTTCGAACCGCCTCCTCAAAAAGACGGACAAGCAATTGGCCGAGGTTCGTGCCTACTTGGAGCCCTACGCCAAGTTTTACGGCGGTATGTCCGAACGCTTGGATGAGTTCTGCGCCCTTTTTCCGATCCATCCGGACTACGTGGATACGTTCCAGCGCATCCCGATTGTCGAGAAGCGCGGTGTCCTGCAAATCATTTCACAAGCCATCAAGGGACTCATGGGGCAACCGGTGCCGAATGATCGCCCGGGTATTCTCGCCTACGATAGCTATTGGGATGCGATCACAGACAATGCCGCCCACCGCGCGAACCCGGATGTTAAGGCTATCATGGAGTGCAGCGGGACGCTTGAGACCAAGATTCAGAGCGCGTTCCCCAAGAAAACCTACAAGCCGATGGCCCTACGCATCGTGCGGGGACTTTCCGTGCACAGGCTCACGACCGGTGACATTCACTCGTCACTCGGCCTGACCCCGGAGGAAATGCGTGACCACCTCTGCCTCTACCATTCCGGCGCAGCAGAACTCGGCGGCGAGCCGGCCGAGGATTTGCTCACCGTTGTCGAAACGACGCTGCGCGAGATTCACAAAACGGTCAGCGGTCAGTTCATCTCATCGAATCCGGACAATCGGCAGTGGTTCCTCGATCTGAAAAAGACCGACGACTACGACGCTCTCGTCGAGAAGCGGGCTGAGACGCTGGATAACGGGACCCTAGACCGGTTCTACTACGATGCGCTGCGGCAGGTCTTGGAATGCACCGACGTTCCGACGCACGTCACGGGTTACCAAATCTGGCAGCACGAGATCGAATGGCGTGAGCATAAGGCCGGCCGTTTGGGTTACCTCTTTTTTGGTGCACCCAACGAGCGATCCACCGCCGTTCCGACTCGGGACTTCTACCTCTACTTTATCCAGCCGTTTGATCCGCCGAAGTATTCTGACGAAAAGCGTGCGGATGAGGTTTTCTTCCGCCTCGACGACAAGCAGCCGGAGTTTATCAACGCGCTGCGTCTCTATGCCGGCGCACTAGACCTCGCTTCGATTGCCTCGGGCGTCAAAAAACAGGTCTATGAAAAGAAGGCGACGGAGTATCTTCTGCGTCTCACCAAATGGCTGCGGGAACATCTCCTGACGGCGATCTCGGTAACCTATCAGGGGAATCGCAAGAAGCTCACCAGTGCGCTGCAGGGGGCTACGTGCAGCAGTCACGCGAGGAGATGGAGGTGCTCTTCACCTTCCTCGCCGAGCGCTAGGAGAAGAAGACCGTGGTCATCACCTCGAACCTGGTCTTCAGCCAGTGGGACCAAATCTTCAAGGACCCGATGACCACGATGGCGGCAATCGACCGACTCGTGCATCACGCCACGATCCTCGAATTTAACGGCGACAGCCACCGCTCACAGGCCGCCAAGACCAAGAGCAAATCGTGAACCGCGTGGGGGCAGCCTGGTAACCTATTACGTGAGGCAACAGCTCACCCTGTTGCCTCACCCGATATGTTACCCAAATGAGGGGCGTTGCCTCACCAAAGAATGTTACCGCCGGGCTGAAGTCCTAAACCAAGAGGTGGAGGAAGGGGCCTGATCGCACCACACTTACGTGTGGCGCTGGCCCCTTGCCTCCACACCTCCATCCCCGGCCGCACATCCGCCAACGACAATCAAACGACATGTCGAAGTCTGATTGTCGTCGCTGTCGAAAACAGATCGTCGTTGACCATATCTCCCGAATACCTTGTCGATCTCATGCTGCTTTCGCTCGCGCCCTTTGGTTTAGCTTCAACCCCTTGCTCCCGCGGGCCTACTGCCCTGGATTGCTCTCGGTCTTCCGCTACACGCCCGGGCACTTGCTGAGGTGAAATGTGAGCGGACGTCCACGTCGGTCCAACCACGCTCATCTACCGTGTTTTCGGTAGACGCTAGTTCTTGATCAATGGACGCCACCTCCGTCGCCAAAAGATGGATGTCGCGAACATGGAGGACTGCCCGGGGCCGCGATTGTGTCTATGCCCGTCAAGCTCCTCCTCGCTTCGCTGCGGTCCAGCTTGACGGGCAGAACGGAGAGCGGCTGTGCCGGGCAGTCGAGGTGTGGCTACACTATTTTGCAAGGTCGCGGGATGCGAGGGATTGTGCTCGAAAAGCACTAGAATTAGTCCGCTACTTGAGAAAAGATCAACACGCGCGCCTTTCGAAAAGCTGCTCTATAGCCGCTTTCACTGAAGCGAAACTGTCTCGTTGAGCATACTTATCGAAGCCCGTCTTGCGGATTCCTCTTTTTTGCTCATGGCGGTTGAAATCACAAAGCGCAATTGCCTTCAGGCTAGATTGTTGATCGCGCACGCGCTGCAATAGGCTTCTCTCAATATGGTCAGGATCATCGACGTCTGCGATCAAGATGTCGAACCTCTGAAACTGCGCAATTTCAATGGCTTCCTGAGCGGATCGGGCAACTTGGATTTCGAAACCCAGCTGACGGAGCCGTGTCCCGAAATTATCTCCAGCAGAACCTTGAGCGTGCAGAAGAAGAATATAGCGGGGCATCTTATATTCCGACTGGCACCCTTGCCAAAGGGACGCTTCGCATCATGGCTGAATAAACTAACGAAAGTCTCTGCTTTGCCAATTCTGAATTCCTAGGGTGTTTCTCCATCTTTTCGTGTTGGCGTAAGAGACCGCAAGCAGGAGGCCCCTGCCTGTCCTCGTTCACCAACCTGTGGTATTCATCCAACCGATCACCTCGTCGATGTAGGTGTGCGGCAGCATGTGCCCGCTGTCGAAAAACCTCACCTGCTTGGCGTCGCCGGGAATCAACGCAATCATAGCTTCAGCGGCGGCGGGCGTGTAGTATTCGTCCTTGTTGGCCATGAGGAACAGCAAGGGCCGGCCAGCGAGCGCGCGGGCGTGGTTCTCGGGGGCGACGGAGGCGAGCCTTTGGCGGGCCGCGGCGAGCGGGCCGGTGGCTGGGCCGGCGAGCATGGGTGGAGCGACGCAGATGACGCCGCCAGCGAGGCGCGGCTCGACCGCAAGCAGGTTGATCGCCGTGACGCCGCCCATGCTGTAGCCGAAAATCATCCGGCGCTTGGGATCGATCTCAGGCCGGGTGGCGAGATAGTCGAGCGCGCGGCGGTAATCGATCACGGTGTGCACGATCAGGTCTCGGAAACGGAAGAGCCAACCGTTCTTGCCGACAAAATTCTGAGGATTGGCGAAATCACCGAGATGGCTGCGTTCGCCGAAGAAGCGCGCATCGAGCATGAAGACCGCATAACCGGCCTCGATCAAGCGGGGGGCGAGCGGGCCGGTGGGATTGTCGGGCCGCCACCACGAATCCTTGGTGCTGCCGACGCCGTGCAGCACAAGAATGCACGGGGGCGGGATCGCGGTATTTTTCGGCACGGCAAGCCAGCCGGCGATACGCTCGCCGGAATGGGCGGTAAAGGCGATCTTCTCGCGGACGAAAGCGGGCGTCTCGATTCGATCCACCACCTTTGCGTCGAGGGGAATCCCCTTGTCGTATTCGTAGAACGATTTCACGGCGGCGTAGGCGTCCGCGCTAAAGAGTTGAGCGGATGGCTGGTCCGGCGGGACGGAGCTGGGGGCATCGGACGCGTGCAGCGGGACGGAGCAAAGGAGAGCGAGTGAGCCAGAGCGAAACAACTTCATGGTTTTTTCAATTTGGGACAGCAGAAAAACATGGGGGCAAAAAAGCCTGCCGCTCGACTGTGGCGCCAGCGGCAGGCCTAGAAGCGGGGAGCGTCAGAAGGTGAAGGTGGCGCTCAGGCGGGCGTTGAAGGGACGGCCACGGATAAGCATATAGTCGATGTAGTCCTTATCCTCGAGATTCTCCATGGTGAGAACCCAGTTTACGTTGGTCTTGCCGATCTTCATGTCGTAGCCGAGGGAGGCGTCGATGCGCGACCAGGAGTCGGTCCAGATGCGGAAATTGGCCGGGTTACGGTTGCCACGCATCTTATCGGTGAAGAGGTAGCCGACGCCGATCCAAGCGCGTTTGAACGGACCCTTGTCCAAGGTGTATTTTGCCCACAGACGGTAGGAATTTCGCGGGGTGTCCGGCAATTCGGTGCCGACGCGGGCGGGGCGTTGATTGTCGGAGATGACCTCGGTGTCCATGTAGGAATAGGAGCCGACGAGTTGGAACTGATTGCTGGGAAAATACTGGAACTCCACCTCCACGCCCTTGGCCTGCTCTTCGCCGGAGAGTTCAAATGTGGTCGTGCCGGTCAGGCCGTTGAAGACCTGCACTTGGATATTTTCTCGAGTGGTGTCGAAGTAGGTGACGCTACCGGAGAATTTTTCGGCGGCGACTTTGATGCCGACGTCGTAGCTCTTGCCCTTTTCGGGAGTGTCGGGGAAACGCAGATTGGCGGAGGCCGACTCGGAAGTGTTGGCGAATAGGAAGGTCTTGGGGAGGATGCGGAGGGATGCGCCGAATTGCGGCTTGGTCACCTTGAAATCGCCGACATCGGCGGGGGTGGTGGCCAGCACCTGCTTGATATAGGTTTCGCTGGTGCCGTGGCCGACGCCGGCGAGCAGCGTCAGGCGATCGTTCCAAGCGGTGAGGGTGCCGAGCGCGTAGTAAACCTTGTCGAGTCGCGTTTCGCGGGTGGTGCCTGCGGACTGCGGCACGTAATCGCTGAGATTGCCGACGCTGTAGTTGCGGGCCGCGATGTTGAAGATGGGGAAATTTCTCTGCGGAAGATTATTGTTCACGAAGGTGGCGATGCGGGCGGCGGCATCCGTGCTGCTGGCGCCGACGACCGTCTTTAGCTTGCCGAACGGCAGATCGAAGCTGCCGGTGAAATCCACCTGCCAGGAGTCGATGGCGCGCTTATCGTCATCGATATTGCCGGTGACGACCACGGTGGACGCCATGGACAGGGGCACCTGGTTGGCGGGAATCTGCGCGCCCACGCGGCGGACCGCGTCGTAGTAGTGTTCGTCGCGGGCGGCGGCGGCGCGCATGGAAAAATGCTCGTTGAAGGTGTGGGTCAGTTCGACCGAGGTGGTGATCTGCTTTTGGTTGGCGTAGGTGTCGGGACCGGCGGTGTTGTAGGAGCGCTCAGGCAAGGCGAGCGTGCCGGTGTTGGGCTCGAAGGGCATGAGAATGAAGGCTTCGTGCTCCTTCAGGTCCTGAAAGCGCACCTCGGTGCGCAACTGGGTGCGCTTGAAGTTGAGCTGCAACTGGGCGTTGACGAATTTCTGGTCGCGCGATTCGAAGTCGCGGAAGCCGCCGGAGTCCTCGTAGGAGCCGATCACGCGGTAGAGGAGCTGCGCTTCGCCGAGCTTGGCCAGCGGACCGGTGACATCGATCGTGCCGCGGAAGAGGTCGAAGTCGCCCGCCTCGAGGCTGACGGAGGTGCGCTGTTTGTTGAGCGGCTTCTTGGTGATGATGTTGATGACACCGCCGGGATTACCGAAGCCGAAGAGGACGGTGGACGGACCTTTGAGGACTTCGATGCGCTCGATTTCCGCGGAGACGTTGCGGCCGCGTCCCTCGGAGAGGTCGGCGGCGTCGGAGAAATAATTGCGCCGGGCCGCGCGGGCCTGAAAGCCGCGGATCGTGAATTGATCGGAGTTGTTGGCGTTGCGACGAATGCCGGGCATGAAGCGGATCGCCTCGTTAATGTTTTCCATGCCCTTGTCCTTCATCAGCTCGGAGGTCATGATGCTGATGGCTAGGGGAGTGGACTCGAGCGGCAGGGCGATACGTGTGCCGCTCGCAGCATTGGTCGGCATGTATTTGTTATCTTTCGAGGCGCTCACCTCGAATGGAGAGAGTTCGAAGACTGTGTCGCTGGCGACACCTCCGTCCTTGGCTTGGACGGGGGTTGCGGTGTCGGGGGCGGATTCTTGTGCTCGAACGCTGGCGGTCAGCAACGTCGCGCAGACGAGAAAGATGAGACGTGTGTTGCGGTTTGGGTAGGTTTTCATGGGGGCAGGAGGTAGGTTACTTGGGTCGTTCGGCAAAAAGGGGGTGCGGGATCTTGAATGCACGCCTCACGGTGGCGTGCCGGTGGTGCCGTGAGCGGATGCGGCTGGGACAAAGGCGTCCTCGAATCCGCTGACGGAAAGAATCTGCGGGGTCGGCTGCTGGAGCGGGAGCGCGCCGTGGGTGGCGGCCTCCTTTTCCCAGAGGAGAATTAACTCCTGCAGCTTCTCCGGGCGCGCCGCGGCGAGGTCACGGGTCTCGAAAGGATCGGTGGCGAGATCGTAGAGTTCCCAGCGGTCGTCGGAGAAGGGTGTTGCCGGGCGGTGCATGGTGAGGGCGCGCCAGGAGCCGGCGGTGATGGCGCGGTTGCCGCGCAGCTCGAAGAACTGCACCGTGCGGACCGGGGCGGCATCGGCTGAGGCCAGCAGCGGCACGATTGACTTGCCGGCGACGGGAACGGCCGGTTCTCCGTCCACGGCGGCAGCGAAATGGGCGCCGGCGAACTCGGCGATGGTCGGCGCGAGATCGACGATATCCACCAATTGACCGCGCACCCCGCCCGCGTCCCGCGCTCCGCCCGGTGGCACGATGATCAACGGGCAGCGCACGCCACCGAGATGCGGCCAGAGCTTGTAGCGGCGATAGGGCGCGCTGCCGAGCGTGGCCCAGGCGCGTGGATAGAGCGCGAGGGTCTTGTCGGTGCCGAGTTCGTCCAGGTGGGCGTCCATTTCCGCCAGCGGTGTCGGGCCACCGTTATAGGGATGGCGGAAGCGGCCAGGTTTGGATTCGCTGGCGGCGCCATTGTCGGACAACACGACGATCAGCGTGTCTTTCGTCAGGCCGGTCTGCTCAAGGTGCGCGACGAGGCGGCCGATCTGCTCGTCGCCGTGCTCGAGAAATCCCGCGAAGGTGGCCATGAACCGCGCATAGACCCGGCGCTCCTGCTCGTTCAGCGCGTCCCACGCGGGGTCGCCGGGATCGAGCGCGGGGAGACGTGCATCCGCCGGCACAAGGCCGAGGCGTTGCAGGCGAGCGAAGCGTTCGGCGCGAAGCACATCCCAGCCCCGTTCGTAAACACCGGCATAACGATTGATGTAAGACGCCGGCACCTGGATCGGGGCGTGGGGAACACCCAATCCGAGATAGAGGAAGAAAGGTTTCTCGGGGCGCTCGCGACGTTGCGCATCGATGAGCCGAATGCCGCGATCGACCATATCCGTGGTGAAGTGATAGGCGGGATCAGCCGGGACCGGCAGCCGGGCGTTGCCCTCGTAGAGTTCGGGGTGGTATTGGTCGGTCCAGCCCATCTTGAAAAAGCACGCGTAGTCGAAGCCGCGCTGGAGCGGGAAGGAGGAGTTGCGACCGGGTGCGCCGTCTTCCCAGCTGGGAATCAGATGCCACTTGCCGAGCAGCCAAGTGGAATAACCCGCGCGCTGGAGCGCCTGCGGAAGCAGATCGACGTTGGCCGGGAGTTCACCGCAGGTGCTGTGTCGGGTGAAGCCAGCCGGCCGAGTGGTCGCTTTGGAAGGCAGGTCTGCCATTCCGAGAGCATGGGGCTCGACGCCTGTGAGCAGGGACGCGCGAGAAGGAGCGCAAATGGCCTTTGTGTCGAAGCGCGTGAAACGCAGACCGGTGGCGGCGAGCCGGTCGAGGTTTGGGGTGCGGATTTCGGAACCGTAACACCCGAGGTCGGAAAATCCCGCGTCGTCGAGGACAACCACTACGACGTTGGGCTGCTTTGCGGGAACCGCAGGGTCGGTCGCGAACAAAGCCGGGGCCAAGCTCGCCACGCCGGCGATCATTGCGGATTTCAGGCGAGGAATTCGGGAGGAATTCCCGCCCAATCCGCTAGGCGGCCGAAACGGAGTTTGCAGGGCTGGGGTGAGGCTCATGCCGAGATGGGGTGAGTTCGCCGTGGTGAACCACGACACGCAGTAGACTGGGTAAAAATAGTTCCAAGCAATGCCGCTGATACTAATATCGTAATAGCGACCGGAGCCGGGTGTATCCGGGCCCCGGCCCTCACTCACCTATTCGCCGCGGCGCGATCGAGGAATTGGTAGCGCTCGCGCTCCCCGTCGATCTCCGCGTGGGCCTGGCTCGCGAGGTGCATGACGGGAAACCCGCTTTCGGAAACATATTGCGGCCAGTGAGGCAGGCCGGGGCCGTCCGGGTCACCGCAACGCGCGAAATTGGTCCAGTAAGCCACCATCAGGGCGGAGACGGCACGGTGCGCGTCGGTCCAGTTATTCTTGATGTCGGCCAGAGCACCGAACACGAAGGGAATGTCCGCGGCGTGCGGGACGAGGCCGGTCGAGCCGGCGGGTGCATCGGGCGTCAGGGGCATGGGCTGATCGAAGCGATAGCGGTAAACCGGCGCGTGCCCGGTGCGCAGATGCGCCTCCATCCACCTCCAGGTGGACAGCGCGATGAAATCGGCGCCCGAGAGTTCGTGGGCTGCGAGCGCCGCCGAAGCGTCGTCGTTCGCCCCGAAAAGCCGCAGGAATTCCGGTGCTGCCGCCCCGAAACGGCCGACGGCATACCGCGTAAGTTCAGGGAGGGTCGCGACCGACAGTCCGGGCAAAGCGCGCCGCGCCCCTTCGTCCCGATTCCAGCCGGCGAGCAGCGGCACGGAGGCCTGCGAGCCGGCGCGATAAATTGCGGAACAATCTTCCGGCAGGACGGCGCCGTCGATCGTCGGTGAAAACCACCTCGCATGCGGACCGAGCGATGCGTTGAGGAGCGTGTCCGCCGGCACGGTGCGCAGATCCGAGAGCGCGTGCGTGTGGAACGCGGCGTCGGCGAAGGCAAGGTCGCGCTTTTCGGCTTCCTCCCGCCTTAACGCCCGCAAGGTTTCGCCAAAAAAGGCTCCGCTTTGTCCGATAGCCTTGTGAAACAGGCCGCGCGCGAGGGGCGAGGCCATGAGTGCCGAGACGGAGAAAGAGCCGGCCGATTCGCCGAAGAGCGTGACGTTGTCGGGGTCGCCCCCGAATGCGGCGATGTTGCGTCGCACCCACTCAAGGGCGGCGATCTGATCCATCAGACCGTAGTTGCCGGAGGCGTCGTGTGGAGACTCCGCCGCCAGCTCCGGGTGGGTGAAGAACCCGAAGATGCCGAGCCGGTAATTCATGCTGACCACCACGACCCCGCGCTGCGCGAGATAGCGGCCATCCTGCCGCGGTTCCGAACCGGCCCCGGCGACGAAACCGCCGCCGTGGATCCAAACCATCACAGGCAATTTCGGGGCATCGGGCCGCGCCGGAGCCCAGACATTGAGATAGAGGCAGTCTTCACTCGCCCCCTCGTCGCGAAGGCCCATGTCGCCATACGGCTGGCCCTGCATCGCGTGTGGGCCGAAACGATTGGCCTTGAGCACACCGGTCCAAGGCTGCTTGGCGCGGGGTTCCCGCCAGCGCCATGACCCCGTAGGCGGCTCCGCGTAGGGGATGCCGAGGAACATCCGAACGGCGCCGTCCGAGACGAGAGATCCCTCGACCGCGCCCTCGGAAATTTCCAGCCGTGGCGGCGGTGCGGTCTGCATCGCCGGAGAAGGAGGCACACTCGCGAAAAGCAGACCGAAAATAGCGCTGGAGAGCAGGCTCATGCCGAAAGAGCAGCGGAACAATGCTTCGTGGAGGAAGCCCGCACCGAACGCTATGCGCCGTCCGGTGCGGACCACGGCAATGGCCGTTCCCCAAGGATGAACCGATTTTTTCCGATTACGTGCTAGAACGAGAACGTCGCGGAGGCCTTCAGATTGAACGGCCGGCCGCGCACGAACATGTAATCGATGTAGTCCTTATCGAGGAGATTCTCCGCGTTGAGGACGTAATCGACGCGCGCCTTACCCATTTTCGTCGTATAACCGAGGCTGGCGTCGAAACGCTGCCAGCCATCGACGTGGACCTTATAGCGCACGGGGTTGCGGTTGCCGATCATTTGGCTCGTGTAGAGATAGCCGGCGCCGACCCAAACCTTGTCCAAGGCACCGCCATTGAACGTGTATTTGCTCCACAGGCGCACGGCGTTGCGGGGCACGTCGGGCAGCGTGGTGCCGACGCGGCCGGGGCGCTGCGCATCGGACACGACGCGCGAGTTTGTCCAGGCATAGGTGCCGACAATCTGGAGCTGCTTGGTGGGGAAGTATTGGAAGTCGGATTCGACGCCTTCGGCCATCTCCTCGCCGGAGAGTTCGAAGCTCGTCAGACCGGTGGTGGTGTTGAAGATCTGGACCTGAATGTTAGAGCGCGTGGTATGGAAGTAGGCGACGCTACCGGCGAACTTGTCCTGATTGAACTTGAAGCCGATGTCGTAGCTCTTGCCTTCCTCGGGGGTCGCCGGGAAGCGCACGTTCGGCGCGGCGGATTCCGACATGTTCGCGAACATGAACAGGCCCTTCCTTAGTTCATAAGAGGCGCCGAATTGCGGCTTGGTGACCTTGAAATGCCCGACGGTCACTGTGGGAGGCGTCTTGCGGATGAGCGTATTGTTGGTATCGCTTTCACCTCGACCGACCGCCGCGAGCAGGGTCAGGCGGTCATTGAATGCTTGGACGGTCGTGAGCGCGTAGTAGACGCGATCCATATTGTTATCGCGGAAATCGTTCGCTCCGGGAATGTAGTCGGCCGGGTTGCCGAGCGTGTAGTTGCGCGTCGCCTGGTTGAGCGTGAACACCGGCAGATTCGTGTTGTTCTTGCCTTCGATGCGGGAGAGCGAGTGGGTGCCGTTGGCGCCAGCCACGAGCTTGAGCTTGGCGGCGGAGAAATCCCAGTTGCCGGTGAGGTCCATTTGCCAGGCCTTGATCTGCCGCTTGTTGTCGTCCATCGCCCCTACGACGTTGACGCCCGTGTGGTCGGGGATCAGGGCTTCGCCGATGCGGCGCAGCGAGTTGAAATAGAACTCGTGATCGGTGGCGGCGGCGCGGAAGTGCAGGTGCGAGGAGAAGCTGTGGGTGAACTCGTAGTTCGTGGACAGCTGCTTCAGATGGGCGAAGTCGCCGAGCGGCCCGCTCACGTTGTAGCTGATTTCGGGAATGATGATGGTGCCGTCCGCGATGTCGTAGGGCATGAGCGTGAACGCCTCATGCTCCCAAATGTCGTGATAGCGGAAACGCACGCGGAGGCTCGTTGTGTTGCGATAGTTCAGCTGGAGCTGGCCGCTCACGAATTCGCTCTTGGAGTCCTCAAAATCACGAAAGCCTTCAGCGCTTTCCTTGACGGTGATCAGGCGATAGAGGAGTTCCCAATCGCCCTTCTTGGCGATCGGCCCCGTGGCATCGAGTGCGATGCGCTTCTGGTCCCAGCTACCGAGGGTGGCGGTCACCGAATAGGCCTCCTTCGACTGAGGCCGCTTCGTGATCATGTTCAGCACGCCGCCGGGATTGCCGAAGCCGAAGAGCACCGAGGTCGGTCCCTTAATCAGCTCAACGCGTTCCATCTCGGCCATCTCATAGCGGGAACGGCCCTCATTCAGGTCGCCGGCATCGTAGAAATCGTCCACGCGCGGAGCCCGCGCCTGGAAGCCGCGGATCTTGAACTGATCAGAGTTGTTCGCGTTGCGGCGCACGCCGGGCATGAAGCGCAGAGCCTCGTTCACCGAAGGCGTGCCCTTGTCCTTGAGCAGGTCGGCTGTGACGACGCTGATCGTCAGCGGAGTGGACTCGAGCGGCAGCGCGATGCGCGTGCCGGACGCGGAATTCGTCGCCATGTAGCTGTTGGTGGCAGATGCTTGGACTACGAAGGGCGAAAGCTCGACGACCTTGTCGTTTGCGTCCTGGGTCTCTTGCGTGGGTTTATCGGCGGCGCTTGGGACATCCTGCGCCATGGCGATGCGAGCGGCGCAAAGCGCGGCCAGCAACGGATACATGCATCGAATGTGTCTCATCTTCATGCGGGGTTTGGGTGATAGGGTTGCCGCTTGGCCGCCAGCGTGGGGGTAGAGCGGTACAGGACGTATTGCGCGGCCGACGCGCGAATCCAACCCCCTCGTGACTTATCCCGAAAAAGTAATCAGCGCCCCTCGACTGCGAAATCGATCCTCCACGCCCACTGCTCGCCCGGCTGCAACTCGATCAGGCCGGCGCGGCGGTTCAGCGAATCGGTGAGACCGACCCACGGTTCCGGGCTGAAATAGCCGCTCGCCGGCGAACCCCACAGATTGAAAAGAATGCACTGGCCCGCGGGGAGGCGCTCCGCCTGGTGCGTCACCACGATGGCCAATCCCGTCGGGTCGGCGAGTCGCACCCACGGGTCGCCCTCGTAGCCGGCCAGCCCGAGTGGCGGCAGGAACGAGCGTTCGGCCAGCCGGCTGGGCTTCGACAGGTCCAGCGGGCGCGCCTCTCCCGTCGGCAGCGTATTGGCGTCCTTCGGCAATTCGAACCGCGAAGGCGTCTGCAGCGTCGTCTCGCCTGGCGCGGAGCCAGGCACCAGCGGCAGGCGGAACGTGACGTGGTTACCGATGGAAAAAAACATCGTCGCATCGTTCTCGCGTGCCGCCGCGATCCGGTGCGTGAGCGTCAAGCGGCCTTCCGCCAGCCGGTAGACGATGCGGAAACTGAAACCGAACGGGTATTGCCGGCGGGTCGCGGCGTCGTCGGTCAGCTCAACCTCGACCGCAGCGCCGTCCGCGTCGGCCCGTGTCCCGATCACCTGCCATGCCTGCTTCCGCGCAAAGCCGTGGATCGGCAGATCGTAGCGGCGCCCGGCAAAATCGTAGGAACACAATTCCGCATTCGGGTCGGGCGGCTGGGTG
The DNA here is from genome assembly GCF_047777955.1 of Oleiharenicola sp. Vm1. Classification (GTDB taxonomy): domain Bacteria; phylum Verrucomicrobiota; class Verrucomicrobiia; order Opitutales; family Opitutaceae; genus Didemnitutus. Next base: position 1,254,868 of record NZ_CP180537.1, on the reverse strand, counting down.
CGCGAGAAATTGCGCCCGACCGCGGGCCAGAGCAAAGGCGCCTTGCCCCTCCAACCGGTCGCTTCGCGATAGTCCCTGGCTCGGTAGAGCAGTTCGAGCCATTCTCCGCGAAGTTGGACGCGCAGACTCGATAATTCTCCCCCTTGTCGCGGCGCGATCGCCGCCTCCATTCCCGCAACTTCGTCGCGGAGCACGATCAGCGTCACCCCCGCCTCTTCCACCGTCGTGGCGGAATAGCGTTCAGCGCCAGTCGCGGTTGCAACGAAGAACAGCGCGACGCAGAGGCCAAGCCACCGCGGAATCGGCCAACGGGAAAACGAAGCGAGCGTCATGGGAGAAGAGGTTGAGAGCCGCAGCGACCACGGTGGGGAGCGGTGTTGCGAACAACGGGAGCGAACCGGATGGCCTCACGCTGTTCAATCGGAACGGGACTTGTCGCGAAAAAGCGCCGTCTGCCGGGCGCGAGACGGCGGTCACGCCGGCTTTATCGGTCGACGGACCGAATCACCCTCCACCCACTCGCCCCGCACCAGCGTGAGCATCGGGCGCTCCGGAATGCCGCGCTGGCCGCGGTGCAGTTGGCCGACGAGCAGATCGACCGCCGCGGCGCCGACCTGCCGCCACTTTTCGTCGATACAGGCGCAGCGTTCCTCCGGCTGGATGTTCGCCAAGCGCACGATGCCGATATCCGCAGGGGCGGACAACCCCAGTTCGCGCAACCAGGCGCGGATCGGCTGCGGGCCGCCGCAAAGCACGGCGTCGGGCCGGAAGCGCCGCAGCCACTTGCCTAAGCGTTCCCGCGCCCCTTGGCTGGGCAACGACAGAATCGCGGCGGAATCCACGCGCCCCAGCTCCAGCCCGTAGGCGTAGAACGCCGCCTTCCAGTTCCGGCGCACGCGCTGACTCATCTGCTCGTCCAGCACGAGGCCGATATTGGCGTAGCCGCGGCTCCGCAACTCGGACAGCGCGATCAGCACCGAGTCGAAATGCGCGGTGACAACGCGGTGCACCAGCGGCGACTCGAGCGTGTAGCCGATAGCGATGGCCGAAAAACGATCGAACGGATACTTGAGCGCCTGTGGGGTGGGCAGCGGAAAGACGAGCACCCCTTCGATGTTACGCGCCTGCAGCACCGACGTCAGCCGCCGCAGGCTCATGCCGGGGCTGCCGGCCCAGAATTCCTCCAGGGAATATCCCAGCTCGCGCGCCCGCGCCTGCGCGCCGCGCCACTGTTCCTGCCACGTCGGGTTTTGTTCGAACGCCGCCCGATCCGACCAGAACGTGAGCGCCCCCAGCTCCGCCTTGATCGCCATCGGCTTTCGCGCGCGGACCTGCGCCATGAGTGCCGAGATCGCCGCATGCCGGCGATAGCCGAGACGCCGCGCCACAGTGAAGATCCGTTGTCGCGTCGCCGCCGGGATACTTGGGTCGCGGCGGAAAGCCAACGAAACCGCCGCCTGACTCACTCCGGCGGCGCGGCCGACATCCGACATGGTGACAGGCAGGATCTTGGCCATGATGCCTAGGCCCGTTGAAGGCGCCGCACCAGCAGCCAGCCACCGCAACCGCCCGCCGCCAGCAGCCCCACTCCCTGCGCAACCTTCCCCCAGGTGAGCGCCACGCCGCCGAGCAGCACGCACCCGCACACCGCGAGGCCCAGCACGTAAAGCAGCATATCGCGCGCGAAGCGGTCCGTCACGCGCACCTCTGGGCATCGCGCCGCCACCGGACCCCAGAACCCGTAGGGCCGGATACGCCGGTAGAACGTCTCCAACTTCTCCATCGGTTCGGGCGGGGTGAGCAGCATGACCACCAGCCAGATGACGGTCGTCGCGGCGATGGTCAAAATGAAAGACACCGCAAAGTGATCGTCCGCCGTGCCGCCGCCGAAACGCGCCGCCAGCCAGTCCACCGGGTCGCGCCCCTCCCCGAAAATGCGATCCCCCTGCTCGAACAGCAGCGCGACCGGCAGCGCCGCCAGTTGCGCCGCCGCCTCCGCCCAGCCGTTCACGCGCCACCAGAACCACCGCAACAGCATCAGCAGACCCGCCGCGCTCACGACCTTGTAGTAAAGCTGCACGAGGCTGAGAATGTGGTCGTTTGCCATCGCCACGGCAACCCCGGCCGCGGCGAACACCACCATCGTCCCGCGGATGATCCACAGATAATGTCGATCCGGCGCCGCCGGGCGGAAGTAGGGACGGTAGAAATCGTTCACGAATACCGCTCCGCTCGTGTGCATGGCCGTGCTCGCCGTGCCCATGAACGCCATGACGAGGCTGCCGAACATAAAGCCCCGCAACCCCTCCGGCACATAACGCAGAATCAGCTCCGCATACGCCAGTTCATGCTCCGGCGCGGAGCCGGCGAGCAGCACCAGCGAGCACAGCCCGCACAGATGCCAAGGCCAGCAGCGCACGAAGTAGTGGTTCACGATCCGCCACACGCCGGCCAGCGCGCTCTGCCGCTCGTCGCGCACCGCGAGGAAACGCTGGTTGATACTGTTCACCCCCGCCGCCGTCGCCAGCGGCTGGAACACGAAGAACACCAGCGCCGACAATCCCCACGCCGGTGCCAGCTCCCGCTGCGCCGCCAACCCCAGCCGTTCCAGCCCCTCGCTCAGCCCCGCGTGGTAGCCCGTCGCGCGGTAAACAAAGAACATCAGCGCATACGAGCACGCCAGCGTGATCAGAAACTCCGTCACGTCGCCCGCCACCACGCCAAACAACCCCGCCACCACCGAATACGAAGCCGCCAGCGCCAGCGCGGCGAGCGCGACCAGCAGGCCCGGGGCGAAATCGACTCCCCACAAACTCACCGGCTGATGGAGCCCGAGAAATACCTCCGACAGCTTCACCACCGCCACCAGCCCGAGCGCGATCCCGAATGTGCTTTCCACAAACGTGCCCAGCACCATCGCGCAGCCCCGCCCGGCAGCGGCGCCCCGCCCCGCGTAGCGCAACTCGTAGAACTCGACGACGGTCGTCAGTCCCGACCGCCGCCACAGCCGCGAAAACACCAGCGCGCCGAACAACTGCCCGACAATCTGCGACCAGTAATACCACGCGCCCGTCAGCCCGTCGCGGCGGATTTTGCCCGAGTGGTGCAGCGGACTGTCCGCGTTCGACGCCCCCGCCACCATTGCCGTCCCCGCCTGCCACCACGAAAATTTCCGATCGCCCAGCACGAAATCCTGCACCGAACGCCCCCCCCGCCGGGAAAAAATGAATCCCGCCGCGAGCATCGCCCCGAGAGGCGCGAGCGCAAACAGAAGATCGAGAGGAGTCATGGGCGGGTGCAGGGCGCACCGCGCAACCGCGCGTGCGGCGCGATACCGCCGCTTCCCTCGCGGTCCCGCAACTGGAAACTCGCCAGCGTGGTCACCGCGCAATCAACCGCGATAGAAAGAAGATTGCCCGGCCGGGCGATTGCGCGCACGCGTGAGCTGCTCCGCCCATGATCGGACCGCGCGTCCCAGTCTCCGAACATCGCACCGCGCACTTGTTGCGAGCCCTCCTCGCGCTTGCGGCACCGGGTGCGCTGCTCCTGCTCGGCACCGTGGCTTGCGCCCCGCGGGGCACGTCAGCTTCCGGCCCGCCCGCGGTCGCCGCGGCCCAGACCTCCGCGTCCTGCCGCGAATGCCACGCCGAGATATTCCAAACGTGGTCGGGCACCGATCATGCGCTCGCCAACCGCCCCGTCGATCCGGCGCGCGACCGCGAGGCCTTCGCCGCGCACCCGCGCGCCACCGCGGGCGGCTCCGATTTCGCGCTCGCCTGGACCGAGAGCGGTCCACGCCTGACCGAACTGCGCGCCGGCGAGCCGTCCGTCACTTACACTGCGCAGTTCATCCTCGGCGCCAAGCCTCTCTGGCAGCCGCTGATCGCGGCCCCGGGCGGCCGCTGGCAGCCGACCGACCTCGCCTACGATGTGCACCGCCGGGAGTGGTTCAACGTCTTCGGCGAGGAGCACCGCCGCCCCGGCGAGTGGGGCCACTGGACCGGCCGCGGCATGAATTGGAATTCAATGTGCGCGCCCTGCCACATGACCGGCTACCGCAAAAACTACGACCCGGCGGCCGACCGCTACGCCTCCACTTGGATCGAGCACGGCGTCGGCTGCATCCAGTGCCATGGCGCGATGCCCGCCACCCACGGCGACCCGCGAGCTCCGCAACCCTCCACGCCGCCCGCACCGTTCCACGGCGACCGCCAGCGCATGGCCGAGGCCTGCGCGACCTGTCACGGCCGCCACGAACCGTTGACCGAAAATTTCACGCCCGGCGAACGCTACGCCGACCATTTTCGCCTCACGCTGCCGGTGGACGCCGGCACTTTTTATCCCGACGGGCAGCAGCGCGACGAGGATTTCAACTGGACCTCGGTCCAGCTCAGCCGCATGGGCCACGCGGGCGTCACCTGTCTGGACTGCCACGACCCGCACACCACGCGCACAATCCTTCCCGCCGCGGACAACCAGCTCTGCCTGCAATGCCATGCCGCGCCAGGCCGCCTGCTCCCGGGCGGCGTGCGCGCCGTGCCGATCGATCCGTCCGCCCACTCGCGCCACCAGCCGGGCAGCGCGGGCAATTCCTGCGTCGCCTGCCACATGCCGACGAAAAACTACATGCAGCGCGCCCCCGGCACGACCACGGCTGGCTCTCGCCCGATCCGCTCCTGACCCGGGAACTCGGCATCCCCAACGCCTGCTCCTCCTGCCATGCCGAACGCGGGCTGGACTGGGCCGTGGCCAAGGCCGATGAGTGGTTCGGCTCCCGCGTCCGCGAGCGCCAGCGGCTCCGGGCTCGCGCCGTCGCCGCCGCGCAAAGCGACGCGCCCGGCGCCGCCGCGCTCCTGCTCGCTGCCTGGCAACGCGAGGACATTCCTGCCTGGCGCGCCACCTTGCTCACGCTGCTCCCACGCACGCGGGACGCCGCCTTCGGCCGCGACGTGGCCGCCGCCTCGCTCAGCGCCGCCGATCCGCTCGAGCGCGCCGCCGCCGCGCGCTATTTCTTCGGTGCCCCCGACGCGGCCGAGCGGCTCGGTCCGCTGCTGACCGATCCGGTCCGCAGCGTGCGCCTCGAAGCCGCGTGGGCACTCTCGCCCACCCTGCCCGCCGCCTCGCCCGCGCGGCGCGAGCTGGATGACTACCTCGCGCTCACGCTCGACCAGCCCGCCGGCCGCGTGCGCCGCGCGCAGGATTGGGCCAACCGCGGCCGCCTCGCCGAGGCCGCCGCCGAGCTGCGCCGCGCCACGGAGTGGGATCCGTTTTCCCCGGGCATCCGCCAATCCCTCGGCCTCGTGCTCGCCGCCGACGGCAAGATCGCCGACGCCGCGCAGGAACTCGACCGCGCGTTCGCGCTCGCGCCCGACGACGCCCTCTCGCGCTCCAAGCCGCGCTCGCCCACGCCGAAGCCGGGCAGCTCGACGCGGCGGAGGCGCTGCGCCAGGCGGAACGCGCCGAGCCGCGCACGGCGGACTACCCGCACGCGCTCGCCAGCGTGCTCCAGCGCCTCGGCGACCGCGAAGGCGCCCGCGCCGCCGCCGCCCGCGCGGCCTCGCTGGCAAACGAGCCCTGAGCACCGCCCTGGCATCGCGCTCGCTCGAGCGGAAAATAGTCGAAACGCTTTACTTCCCCTGCCCGCCCGGGCGCGGCCGGGCAGCCAGTGCGCGCGGGGCAACGCCATGATCTCGGCCGGAGCGCGGCCCGACTGGAGCAGCGCCGCCATGGTGGTCATCGCAGGGTCGATATGGTGGAAAAATTTCTTGTAGCCGGCGCAGAGGTAGTTGAGGCCGGGCTCGCCCTGCGGCGTGCGGAGGAAGCGGTGCTTGGGGCATTCGCCGTGGCAGGCAAAGCGCACGGGGCACTCGCGGCAGTAGCGGGGCAGCGTGGCGGACTTGGCCAGGCCGAACTCGCGCTGGCGGGCCGAGGCGGCCAGGTCGCCCAGCCGGTCGTTGAGCAGGTTGCCAAGACGGTAGGCGGGATAGACGTAGTGGTCGCAGCTGTAGAGGTCGCCGTTGTGCTCAAGGGCCAGGCCGTGCCCGCAGTTCTCGTTGAACACGCAGATGCCGGCGGGCTCGCCGCACCAGTTGGCGAGGGCGGCGTCGAACTGCTGCACGAAGACCCGGCCGACATCGTGCAGCACCCATTCGTCGAAAATGGCGCCGAGAAACTCGCCGTAGTCGGCGGGGCGCACGCTCCACGGGGTGACCTGTCCGTCCAGATCGGCCGCCCCGGCGTGGTCGGGCGGCGGAGCGAGCCAGAGGCCGTCGTCGCCGGTCTCCCCGCGGGCCGCTCGACGATGGGGATGAACTGGAGGTAGCGCGAACCGATCGACTTGAGAAAACGGTAAACCTCGTGCGGTTGCGTCGAGTTCTTCCGGTGAACGGTCGTGAGGGTGTTGAACTCGACGCGGTGGCGGCGGAGCACGTCGAGTCCGGCGAGCACGCGGTCGAAGGTGGGCTGGCGGCCCTTGTCCACGCGGTAGGCGTCGTGCAGATGGCGCGGGCCGTCGATGCTCAGGCCGACGAGAAAATTCTCCGCGGCGAGGAACGCGCCCCATTCGTCGTCGAGCAGGGTGCCGTTGGTCTGGAGGGCGTTCTCGATGCGCTTGCCGCCCGCGTAGCGGCGCTGGAGCGCGACGGCCTCGCGGAAGAAGCCCACGCCGAGCAGCGTGGGCTCGCCGCCCTGCCAGGCAAAGCTGACGGTGGGGCCCGGCTGCGCGGCGATATAGTCGCGCACGTAGCGTTCGAGGGTCGCGGGCGACATGCGGGGATTGGACGCGCCCGGGTAGAGGCGCGCCTTCTCCAGGTAATAGCAGTAGTCGCAATCGAGGTTGCAGAGCGACCCGATGGGCTTGGTCATCACGCCGAAGGCGGGGCGGGAATCGGCGCGGGTGGAATCGGGCGGCATGGGTGAGAGGATACGATGCGCGTCCGCGCGTGCGCGGCAATCCGCATCGCGCGGCGGCGGCGTCATTGCGCCCCGGCGGGCGCGGGCGGAGTGTCGTAGAAGAGCCGGATTTCGGGCTGCCCGGCGCCGAGCAGGGCCTGCGCCCGCTGGAGAGCGCGCTTGGTGCTCACCGTGGGATTTTCCTCGGCAACGAAGACGTTCTCCTCGCCCAGCTCGGCGAGCGCGCCGCTCGCGCGGAGCACGCGCATCGCCGGCGGCATCACGCCGCTGAGCAGGAGGTGCCGGCCCGTGCCATGCAGGTATTCCCGCAGTTGCACCAGGGACAGCACCGTGCTCGCGTCGATCAGGCGCGCATTCTTCAGGCGCAAAATCACGACCCGCACGCGCTCTTCCGCCGCCAGTTGGCGGACCTGGTCGTGGAACGGATCGGCCGCGCCAAAGAAGAGATCGCCCTCCACGTGCACGATGGAGATTTGGGGTGGCACCTCGGCGCGGGCCGGCGCGGCCCGAAGCGCGCCGGCGTCGTCCACCGCGTATTCGACCAGCGACGGCTCGCTCGCCTTTTGCAGGAACAGCCCGACGGAAAGCCCCACCCCAACGCGGCGTCCCGCCCGGAACTAATACGGTAAAAGTGGGGCGGCGGTTGTCTTGCGCTCCGGAGCCGATTGGGCTGGGGGACGCTGTTCTTCGGATTGCGCGCGGGGTAAATTTTCCGCGCGCCAACCCTGACTTCCCCCCGAGTTATGACTCCTCTCCTTCGCCGCTTCCGCCTCCCGTTCGTTGCCAGTTCCACCCGCGCCTCCCTCGCCCTGCTCGTCATCATGTTCGTCTTGGCGACCGCCATCGTCTCCGCGCAGGAGAAAGCGCCGCGACCCAACATTCTCTGGCTGCTCATCGAGGACAGTTCGCCCAACTTCGTCGGGCCCTACGGCGATCCGCTCGCGCGCACGCCGACGGCCGACCGGCTGGCAAAGGACGGCATCGTGTTCGACCGCTGCTACTCCGCGCCGGTGTGCGCGCCCTCGCGCAACTCCCTCGCGACCGGCCGCTACGCCTCGAGCATGGGCACCCAGCACATGCGCAGCACGCGCCCGCTGCCGGCCGGCGTGAAGATGTTCACGCAGTATCTCCGCGAGGCGGGCTACTACTGCACCAACAACGTCAAGACCGACTACAACACCTCAAGCGACTGGTCCGCGGCCCTCGACGAAGTGAGCGCCAAGGCCGATTGGCGTGGTCGCAAGCCGGGGCAGCCGTTCTTCGCCATCTTCACTTTCATGCAGAGCCACGAGGAGTATCTGCAGACCCGCCAGCCCCTCAACACCGACCCGGCCAAGGTGCATGTGCCGGGCTATCTACCCGACACCGCCGTGGTGCGGGCCGACGTGGCCCAGTATTACGACTTGGTCGAGTCGGCCGATGCCGCCGCCGGCGCCGTGCTCGCTCGGCTCGAGGCGGACGGCCTGATGGAGGACACGATCATTTTCTACGCAGCGGACAACGGCGGTGTCGTCGCCGGCAGCAAACGCTTCCTCAATGAGAACGGAACCCGCGTGCCCTTCATCGTGCGCCTCCCGAAGAAATACGCCCACCTCGCGCCCGCCGCCGCGGGCGGGCGGAACGGGGAGCTGGTCAACTTTGTCGATTTCGGTCCGACGGTCTTCAGCCTGCTCGGCATTGAGCCCCCCGCGCAATTCCAGGGCCGCGCCTTCGCCGGTCCCGCGCGCGCGCCCGCCCCCGAGTTCGCCTTCATGTTCCGTGACCGCATGGACGAGCGCTACGACATGATCCGCGCCGTTTCTGACGGACGCTACCGCTACATTCGCAACTATTATCCCGACCGACCGCTGGGCCAGCGCATCGATTTTCTCTGGAAGATGGCGTCGATGCAGGAATGGGAAACCCACTACCGCTCGGGCAATCTGAACGCCGCGCAGCGCCGTTTCTTCGAACCGAAAGCCGTGGAGGAACTCTACGACTTGGAGCGCGATCCGGATAACATCCACAATCTCGCCGCCGATCCCGCGCAGGCGGAACGACTGGCGCGCCTCCGCGCCGCGCTCCATGCGCACCAGCTCGCCATCCGCGACACCGGGTTCATGCTCGAGCCGATGATGGTCGCGCAGGCCGGAACCGGCTCTCCGGCCGCAGTGGCCGCCGATGATTCGCGCTATCCGCTCGCGCGCCTGATTTCCCTGGTCGATGGCCTTCAGCTCGGCGCCGGCCCCGATGCGCTCGCGCTTCGCGCCGCAGCCGCCAAGGACCCGCTGCCGATCGTCCGCTACTGGGCCGCCGCCGCCGCGCTGGACCGTCTCGACACTCCCGCTCCCGACATCGCCCCCTGCTGCACGACGCCGATGCCACCGTGCGCGTCGCCGCCGCCGAGGCGATCCTGCGGCGCGGCAGCGATCCGACCGCCTTGCAGGTGATTGAGGATGCCATCGTCCAGACCGAGGAACGCGAGCTGCGTTTGTTCGCGTTGAACGCGCTGGACCGCTCCGGTTTGCCAACCCCGAAAATCCTCCGTCCGCAGCTGGGCCAGCTCGCCGCGTCGGACGACTTCACTGGCTTCGACTACTATCTCGCCCGAGCCGCCCGCCCGTTGCTCGCCCGTTGAACGGATGAATTCCCCCGGAGTCAGAAAAATCCTCCTCACGCGCGAGGAGCTGTATGCCCGAGTCTGGTCGGTGCCCTTGCTCCAGCTTGCCCGCGAATTCGGCATTTCCGATGTGGCGCTCGGCCGCATGTGCCGCCGGCGCAACATTCCCTGTCCTCCTCCTGGCTACTGGGCCAAGCGCCGGGCGGGCCGGCCGCCGCCGCGGCCGCTGCTGCCACCGCCGGAGGGCAAGATCGGACGGCCGGCGTTGTTCACCGTCTCACCGAGTGGCGCCACCGCTTCGGAGCCCCTTCCAGCGGCCAAACCCGAGATAGCCGGGTTTTCCCTCGAACAGATGTTCGTGGCCGCCTCCGAATGGGACCGGTGGGATCGCGTGCGCCGCTATCTCGATGCCTGCGAGCAGCAATGGCTGAGCGAAGGCGCATTGAGCCCACCCCGCCGCATCTGGCTCGCTAGGGCCCGGCACGAACTCGGCCGCATGCCGAGCGGCCTAGCGACGGCGACTGCGACATTCGCCAACACGCCCACGCTTGGTCAGCGACCCAAATGGGCGACGGCAAGCGCCTGAACCACCTCCGAAAACCTTCTCGCGACCCCACTATCCTCATGGCCACTGCCCCCGCCCCCTCGCTGTCGCTTGGCGCCACGCCTCGCGCGCCAATTCCCCACCAAGCGTTTGCCCTCTCCGTGCTCACGTCGCTGTTTTTCATGTGGGGATTCATCACCTGCCTGAACGACATCCTCATTCCGCACCTGAAGTCCGTCTTCACCCTCACTTATACGCAGGTGATGCTGATTCAGTTCAGCTTTTTCACCGCCTACGCAGTCGCGTCGCTACCCTCGGGCTGGCTGGTGGAGCGGGTCGGCTACCAGCGCGGCATGGTCACGGGCCTGCTGACAGCCGGGCTCGGCTGCCTGCTCTTCTACCCGGCGGCGGGCTACCAATCCTACCCGATGTTCCTGGGCGCGCTGTTCATCCTCGCGTGCGGCATCACGCTGCTGCAGGTCGCCGCCAATCCCTACGTGGCAATCCTCGGCGCCCCGGAGACCGCCTCCAGCCGCCTGATCCTCACGCAGGCTTTCAACTCCCTTGGCACGACGGTCGCGCCCGTGGTCGGCTCGATGCTGATCCTCGGCGCCGCGGTGAAGAGCCCGGCGGAGCTGGCAGCCCTATCGTCGGCGGAACTCGCCGCCTACCGCTCGGCCGAGGCGAGCGCGGTGCAGGTTCCCTACGTCGGCCTGGCGGTGGTGCTCATGCTGATCGCCGCGGTTTTCGCGATCATCAGGCTGCCGCGTATCGAGGGTGCCGAGGCCGCGGCCGGCCGCGGCTCGGCGGCCGATGTGACGCCGAGCGCCTGGTCGCACCGTCATCTGGTGCTTGGGGCGGTCGCGATTTTCCTCTACGTGGGCGGCGAAGTCTCCATCGGCTCATTCTTGGTCAATTTCCTCGGCCAGCCGGAGATCGCTGGTCTGAGCGAAGCCAGTGCCGGAAAGATGGTCGCCCTTTATTGGGGCGGTGCGATGGTCGGCCGCTTCGCAGGATCCTACCTGACGCGTGTCTTCCCTCCGGGCCGTTGCCTAGCGTTCAATGCCGTCGTCGCGGTCGTTCTGGTTGTCTTCACGATGCTGGCGGGCGGAGCGGCCGCCATGTGGGCTATCCTCGCGGTGGGGCTCTTCAACTCGATCATGTTCCCGACGATATTCACCTTGGCGATCGACGGACTCGGCCGGCACACCGGGCAGGGCTCGGGCATCCTTTGCACGGCAATCGTCGGCGGCGCGCTCGTGCCGCTCCTGCAGGGCTACTTCGCCGACCGGATTGGCATCCAGCACGCCTTCTTCATCCCCGTGCTCTGCTATGCCTACATCGCGTTCTACGGTCTGAAGGGCTGCCGGCATTCGCTCCGCGCCGCCTGATCTTTTCCGCTCCGTCTCCGAGGCTCCGGCGAGTGCGAGTGCTGGTGCTGCCGGGTCGCGAAACCGATCTATCCCATGAAAACGCTACCCCTCGGGTGCTCCGCACCCCTCCGCTCCGTGGACACGCTTGCCGTCGTCCGCCGAGGTTTGGCACTCGCCGCCAGCCTCCTCGTCACCCTCGCGGTTCAAGCCAGCGTGCCGGCACTTGAGACCGTGTCCGCCACCTCAGTCACCTATAATGCAGCGCCGGGCCTGACCATCCCGCGCACGACCGAATACCTGCTCGATAACGCCGCCGTCGGCGATGGGTTGACCAAAGTGCGCGTGCTTCTGCCCGTCGGCTACGAAGCCGGGCAGAATTACCCGGTCGTCTATCTGCTGCACGGATTCTCCGGCAGCGAGACCACCTGGTCGAACATGAACGCGGTCAATGATCTCAACGACACGCTGGAGACCAGCACGCGTAATGCAAATATCGTGTTCGTGATGCCGGACGGGGACAACGATTTCTATTCCGACTGGTATGAGCCCAACGCCGGCGGGACGATGCGCAATTGGGAGACCTATCACATCCAGCAACTCATCCCGTGGGTCGAAGCGAACTTCAAGGTCCGCCGCGATCGCGGCGGGCGGGCCATCAGCGGCCTCTCAATGGGCGGCTTCGGTTGCACGACCTATGCCTCGAGGCATCCCGACCTTTTTGCCGGCGTGTTCTCGATCTCCGGCGCGGTGAACAACATCCCGCTGGCCGCGGTGGGTGCCATTCCCGACGGCCTCATCGCATATGCCAACCTGCCGGCGGTGCTGGACATCGACCCCGCTCAGATCTGGGGGCCGTTCCTTTCGCAGGCGGTCCTCTGGCACGGGCGCAATCCGTTCACCCTGATGAACAATCTCCGGCCCTTAACGGTGTGGTATGCGACCGGCCTCGGACTCGGCAACGACATGCCGGGAGACAACCCCACCACGCGCGCCATGGAAGCCGCGGTCGGAGCGCTCAACTACGAGTTCAACCTCAAGATGCTCGCGCTCAATATCCCCCACACCTTCCACGTGAATCCGCTAGGGACGCACTCCGGCTACTATTTTCTCCAGTGGTTCAAGCAAGCGCTGCCGGTCATGGAACAAACCTTCGCCGCCAACGCGGGCACCCCCGCGAGCTTCGACTACCAGGCGATCGAGTCGAGCTTCGACATATTCGGCTGGAACATCGCCACCCAGCGCGACGTCGTGGAATTCCTCTACCTCACCGATGTCTCCCGCGATGGCCTCACGCTCAAAGGCAGTGGCGTCGTCGCGGTGACGACCCCGCCCGCCTACAGCCCCAATAGTCTGCATTGGGTGTCGGCCCCCCCTCAGCTGGGTATCGACGTCTGGCCCAACTGGCCCCGCGCCGACGCCCAAGGCCGCCTCCACTTCAACGTGAAACTGGGCCAGTCGCACGATGCCCAGCAGTTTACCGCCGGTGCTGTCCCGGTGGACGATTGGAAGAAAACGCGCGTGAATATCAACTGATCCGCACTCTGGGCGCAAGACGGGCTACCCAACTTCGCGGCGGCGTCACTGGATCATCGACCCGGGGCGCCGCCGCTTGCTTTTCTCCGGGCACGAAGGCGGTCACCGCCGTCGCCACCGGTCGATAGATTGCACGAAGACCAACCGCAGCGTCTCCGAGCCGGGGTTCTCGTTGCCGAAACCACCATTGGAAATATGCCCGAAGCTCAAGCCGATCTGGCATCCGCCCGTCAGGTGCCTCGCTAATTCCACATTCGAATAGAATTCCAGGGTGGACCCGAGATCGCGTGGACTATGCTGACGATCATAGTAACCAGGTCCGGAACTGAGTGTCAGTCGCCACCGGCGCGGCAGCTCCCACCGGTAGAGCAGTCCGCCGCCAAGGTAATAAGCACCATCCTCCACGCCGTGCGCCGCGAGGTAGGGATGGACCCCGCGCCAATTTTTTCCGAAGCGATACTCGAGGCCGCCAGCCGCCAAGGGTCGGCCGGACAGGAGCCGCGCGGCACCGACGGATAGAACCACTTCGTCGTCACCTTCCCTTGGCGCGCAGGCCCCACACGTCGCAACGAGCGTCCCCAGCGCCAGACACGCGATCGGTCGCATCCGCGAAAGCCATTGGAACGGGATAATGCCGTGCCATCCCGGCCGGAAATCCGCCCAGCTCCACCGCCGCGGGAATTTATTCTTTGGATTCATGGACCGGAGACTGGCTTAGAACGAGTAAGATCCGGTGAGATATCCGATCCGAGCCGCATGCCATCACGTGCCCGCGCATGCCAAGACAATCAGCCCAGCGCGCACGGCCACTGGGGCCAGCGCGGGGGCAAAGCAGTAACGGAAGAGTCTCATTCCACCGCAGCCGTCAACTCACTATCGGTCGGCTTGTGTTTGCGATAGCGCATGAAGAACACCATCGGCAAAGCCGCCAAGGTAACGAGAAACATGATGTAGAAATCACTCAAATAGGCGATGAGGGCGGCCTGTTTCGTGACCAATCCGTCCAGCAAAACCCGGCCGGCGGCCGTCTCGGGTGAAAGCAGGGCCGGCAGACTCTGCATCGGCGCGCGAAAGGGGGTGATATATTCTGCAAGAATTGCGTGCGCCCGGGTGGTGCCTTGCCCCAGCAAATAAATCATCACCGAAATTCCGATGCTGGAGCCAAGATTGCGCGAAAGGCTGAAGAGTGCAGTGCCGGTGGTGCGCAGTTCCTGCGGGAGCGTCGCAAACGTGATCACGCTCATGGGAATGAAAATGAAGCCCAGGCCCAATCCTTGGATGATGCCCGTGTGGACGATAATCGTGGGCGTCACATCGAGCGAGAATTGGCTCATGCTCCAAAGCGCATAGGAGGTGAGCACGAGCCCGAGGGCGACCATCGCACGAGGGTCAACGCGTTGCATGAGCCGGCCGACGAGGAACATCGCGGCCATGGTTCCGATTCCGCGCGGGGCAAGCAGCATCCCTGCGGTCAGGACGGGATACGCCATGAGCAGTTGCAGGAATGGGGTGAGTAACGCGAGCGTCGCCAAGAGGATTACGCCGACAATGAATATAAAAATCATGCCGGTGACAAAGTTCCGGTCCCGGAAAAGCCGAAGATCGAGGAAGGGATGTTCGGTCGTGAGCGTATGCACGATGAACAAGTAGCCGGCCAGCGCGGCGAGGGAGGCCTCGATGACAATCTCAGGCGAGTCGAACCACTCCAGTTGCTCGCCGCGATCCAGCATCATCTGCATTGACCCGATGCAGACCGACAGGAACAGGAATCCTTTCCAATCGAACGCGAGCCCGCGCCGCGGCGGGGTCCGGTGCATGTAGGCGGAGAGGCCCAAAAGCGTGAGGATGCCGATGGGTAAATTGATATAGAACACCCAGCGCCAGTTGTAATGATCCGTGAGCCAGCCGCCAAGCGTCGGTCCCAGAATCGGTCCGACCATTACTCCTATGCCCCAAACTGCCATGGCGGAGCCGTGTTGTTCACGGGGAAATTCGTCGAGAAGCACCGCTTGGGACAGCGGGACGAGGGGCGCACCAAAGATTCCCTGCAGCAGGCGGAACAGCACCATTTCTTCGAGTGAATGCGCCATGCCGCACAGACCAGAAGTCACGGTAAAACCGAAGACCGAAATCAGAAACAGGTTCTTGCGGCCCAGCCGCTCGGAAAGCCAGCCCGTCGCCGGCATCATGATCGCCGCCGTGACGATGTAAGAGGTGAGGACCAGGTTGATCTGATCCTGCGAAGCAGAGAGGGCGCTCTGCATGTAGGGCAGCGCGACGTTGGCGATCGTCGTGTCCAGCGCCTGCATGATGGTGGCGAGCATCACGCAGACCGTGATCGTGCCCCGGTGGGCATGCGGGGCGCCCGAGGAAGATGACGCGGCTGACGCCATTGCGTTCAGCCTCCGACGTGGCTCGGGAGGAGATCGCGGAGGTGTCTGACATGCCCTGTGTCGATCTCCACTTCAGCGCTCATGCCGGCGCGCAGCGGATGCTCGGCGTCGACGGTGTCGAGTTCAATGCGCACTGGCACGCGCTGCACGACCTTGACCCAATTGCCAGCGGCGTTTTGGGCCGGGATCAGTGAGAACTCTGCGCCCGTAGCGGGGCCGATCGCGGTGACTCTACCGTGCCAAAAATGGCGGGGATAGGCGTCGATTTCGGCGGTGACCGGATCGCCAACTTTCACATAGGTCAATTCAGTCTCCTTGAGGTTGGCCTCCAGCCAGGCTCGCTCCGTGCCGACGAGCGAAAACGCGGGTTGGCCGGCCGCGAGCAATTTCCCGAGGGCGATGTTGCTGACGTTGGTTGTGATACCCGCGAAAGGGGCGCGCAGCACGGTCTTGCCGAGGTTGCGCTCCGCCGTGGCAAGACGCGCCTGGGCCGCCGCCACCCGCGCGTATTTTTCGTCGGGTTGATCGATGCTGCCGCCCAGAGACGCCAATACGGTGGCGGCATCGTGCTCAAGCACCTCCACGCGATTGCGCGCGGCATCCAGGGTGTGGCGCGCCTTGTCGAGTTCCGCCTCGGTGCCGACATCGCCGGAAGCGAGCGTCTGCTGGCGCGTCAATTCACGCTCTGCGTAGGCGACCAGCTCCTTGGCCTCGGCGATCTGCGCCAGCTTCTGCCGGTGGCTGGCTCGCAGGGTCGCGATCTCGGTGCGCGCGGCCTCGAGTTGCGCTCGAGCGCCATCGACTTCGTTCCGGTAAACGGAATCATCGATCCGGCACAGCAACTGCCCGGCCTTTACCACTTCGTTGTCGCGCACCGCGATCTCTACGACGCTGCCCGCCACCTCGGTCGTGAGCGTGAGTTTCTCGGCGTGGACGTAGGCATTGTCGCTGGAGATGACGCGTCCGCCGTGCAGGTAAATCACGAGACCGGCAAAGATCGCGACGACAGGACTGCCAAGCATCAAAACTCGGCGGAGGCCCTTGCGGGCCGGTTTGTGGGTCTTGTGGGAGGATTCCATTGCAGAAAAGTTAGTCGATCGGAGTAGCCGTGCCGACGGCCCGGCGCAGGCGAGCGGCACCCAAGGCGTAGTCGTGCTGCGCTTGGGCCAGATTGGAGCGGGCCTCGGTCAGTGCCGCTTGCGCCGAGAGCACGTCGAGCTGCGTTGCCGTGCCCGCCGCCAATCGCGCCCGAGCCAGCCGCAGGCTCTCCGTGGCCTCGACGACGACTTTGTCGGCGGATTCAAGCAATTGGGAGGCTTCGGTCAGCGCGCGATGAGCATCCCGCACTTCGAGGTCGATGCGCAGCCCCACCGTCTCGCGCGCTGAGACAGCTTGCGCTTCGCGCGCCGCCGCTTGGCGCACCCGAGCGTCTGTCGCGTGACCGTCAAAGATCGGATAATCGACCTGAGCGCCAATCGTGAAGCCGTTCAGAGTTTCGCCCCAACTCGCGGGATAGGAGGCTTTCCGCACCTCATAACCGCCCGTGATGCTCACTTGAGGTTTGCGGCCCGCCTCCGCCACCGTCCGGTCCTCGTGCGCCGCCGCGATGAGCGACGCACCGGCCATCAGCTCCGGTCTCCGCGCTCGGGCCGCTTCAATCGCTTGGGGCAGACGCACCGTTACGGGCGGGATCGTCAGGACTCCTTGCACGTCCAAGTCGGTTTGATCCCCTTCGGTCGATGCCACTTCCGCACCGAGTTCCGCACGCAGGGCGTCTTGTTGCGCGCGATAGCTGTTTTCGGCGCGAATCAAGGCCGGCCGCGCATTCGCCACGGCGACTTCCGCACGCAGGACGTCGAAATCAGAACCGGTGCCCGCTTGACGCCTCACCTTGGCCTGCGCCAATTCCGCTTCCAGCACTTGCAGCGCCTGCTTTCGGACCTCGATCTGCTCACGCGCCAGCAGAACCCCGAAATACTCCCTCTCGACCAGGAAGACGGTTTGATTCACGGCGGCGCTCACGCTGGAGCGTGCCGCTTCCAATCGCGCTTTGGCGCTGCGAACACGACCCTCGACGGCACCGCCGGAATAAACGCGCTGCCGCAGCGATATTCTGACCTGCCACGCATTCTGATCCGGCAATGGAAAATCCGAAAATCCCGGGAATTTCTCAAACAGGCTCTTTTCGGTGTAACCGTAGGCGACTGCACCTGTCGCAGAGGGTTGACGTTGGGCGGAGGCCTCCAGCAGCACCCCTTCCTGCTCAGCGACCTGCTGCGTCACTCGCTTTAGTTCCGGATTGTGGGAGAGAGCATAAGCGACGGCTGCGTCGTGCGTGAGCGGACGCGGGAGAGGATCCTCGGCCCATGCCACGCCGGCGAGGGTGAGCAAGGGCACGAAGAAAACGGCCAAGCGCACTCGACTTGGCCACAGGACAATCGAGCGCGTCAGGAGTTCTCGCTGGGGCCTCCGTCCGAATCCATGGACACAACAATCACCAGCAGTATCAGAATCACCACTGCGGTTATCATGTTGAGGGATTCCGGGCTGACTCGCGGGGAGGTCCTGCATGATGCCACAGGTCCGTGGTCTGGCGTTCATTGCCCTGAAGCCCGTTGAGCGTCGCACACGATACAGTTTGACTGGAGTTTGGCATGCGCGAGGACAGAAGGAGGGCGCGTGAACGTGGAATTCATGGCTGCGGAATATACAGTATTGTCATGGTTTCAGTGGGAGTTTTTAGCTTTCAATCTGATAATTCCTAGCTATCAGTTTGCGCATGGAGTTGCGACACCTTCGCTATTTTGTCGCGGTTGCCGATGCCCTGAGCTTCCGGCGCGCGGCCGATTCGCTGCGGGTATCGCAGCCGGCCTTGAGCAAGCAGATCAAGGATCTGGAGGATGGTCTCGGCGTTCTTCTGATGAATCGAAATACAGGCGGGGTTTCCCTCACGGACGCCGGCATGATGTTCCTCGATGAGGCCCGTGATATTCTGGAGCGAGTGGAGATGGCCAGGAAGGTCGCGCTGGATGCTTCGTCAGGGAAGAGCGGCAGTCTGACCATCGGCAGCTTGGGGGCAGTGACCGCCAGTTTTCTGCCGGTTGTCCTCGCGGCATTTCGGGCGCGCTACCCGCGCGTCGAGGTCATGCTGCACGAGGCGTCGATTACCGAACAAACCCGGGCCTTGAAGGATGGAGTGATTCAAATTGCATTCGCCACCGCTCAGGGCTTGGACCGTTCTCCAAACTTGGCTTCGACCCAAGTCATGTCATCCCGGATTGTGGTGGCCTTGGGGCAGGATCACCGGCTGGCAAGCGCAAGCGAAATCTCCCTCGCTGATCTGGCTGACGAGACGCTCTTGTGCGTGTGCGGTCCCGGCAGCCAACAACAGCATGTGGAAGTGACTGAATCCATCCTCGCAGCGCGAGGTATTCGGCACCGGCCGGTCAAGCGGGTCAATGGATTCGAACCGCTCGTGGCGCTCGCTTCGGGCGGACACGGAGTTTCGTTGCTGTTGCCCTTCGCCTCTTCGAACACGCCGGATCACCTCGTGTTTCGGCCGATCAGGGATGAGGGCGACGATCTGGTCATCAGTATTGTTGCCGTGTGGTGGAACCGGTCGCGCTCCAAGCTGGTGCAGAATTTTATCAGCGTCCTCCAGGAGCATGCGTCCAAGAATCCAAGAGGGCTGCGCAGGGATCGGGCGAAAGCGATTCCAAGCGAAGCGGCGGCTGGGAAAAGATAGCCTGCAGCCTCTAACCGACGGTCGGCGCGAGGTTCTCCTGCAACAGTTTTCCGAGCTGATCGCGAGTCGGGGCTGCTCCGCTCAGCGAAGCGAGGCCAATGAAGCGGGGCTCTCCCGTCGATCGGACAGCATCGGGCGCTGCTCCTGTTTGCGGCACGAGTGTAAACGGCACAGCGAAGTGCATTTTCCAAATATCATGGAGATGCCGGTGCGACGCCCGCAGGCGCAACCCCGTTCCATTCGGCCTTTCCACCTGCAAGGTAATGGGAAGATCGTGTTCTCCGGGACTGGCATTGGCCGTGACGGTCAGGGGGAGGCTGAAGACGGCAGCTTGTCCCGCCGCCAGTTCCAAGCTGACATATTGACGTTCGCCCAGCCCGAGGGCTTGGTGCGGGCCAATATCCAAATGGGCCACCCGCCGGCGCGACGCGTAATTTTCGACGAAGATCAGCAAAGTGGTGCGCGCTCCCAGCTGAAGATTGTCGGGCGCCAAGAAAGTCGTGGCGGCGACATCTCGACAAGTGCAAAGGATTTCGAAACCCAATACGTCTGCCAGCACAGCGTGAGAACTGCGGCGAGGAGTTCTGTCGCGAAGCCGCATGATCACCATCCAGCAAGCCCACAACGCCACGCCGCCCAGCAAAAGCGCAATCGTGCCTGCCGCGAGGCGATATCCCTCATTCCAAAGAATCATGCCGATGCCGCCCGCCGAAAAAGCACCGAAAAGGGCGATGAACAAGGCAAACGGGCCGCCGCGGAAACGGGGGCCGAAATCCTCGGTTGAATCAACGGTATCGGTTCTGAATGAATCGTGATGCTTCATGGGGTAAGAGGATTAGAGTGCGCGGTGACGTTGGTATCCGGTCCGGGCGGCGTGCAGCAGCCCGACGAGCATGAGCGATTTGACGATTGCGCCCGAAAGCAGGCTGCTCGGCTGGAGCAAACCAAGACCGCCATGCACGAGGATAAAGGCCGCCACTGAGGTAGCCGCTGCGCGGAACGGAGCGTAATGCGCCCACCAGCCCAACAGGGCGAGCAAACCGGCGAGGGACAGCTCTGCAACAAGTTGGGTTTCGGTGCCGAGTCCGGGGCGGGTGGTGGAGCCCAGCACCCGTTGGTTGACCAGGAGAAACAACGGTTGGAGGGCACTGACCAACTGAACCAAACCAGCCATCAGGATGAAATCCTGGCCCGACAGGATCTGTTGTTCCTGCGCTGCACGGCGCTGAGCCCTGCGCAGGTCTTGGAGGAATTCTGTGGTATTCATGGGGAAGGATTGGCGGGTGTAGCGGCGGTGTGGCCCAGCGTGTCGGCGAGCGCGTGGAGATGCCGAATCGTTCGGCTAAAGGCCGGCAGGTCGCCCGGGGGAAGTGCGCCGACGATGACGGTGGCGAGCTCCAAATACTGCGCCAGTGCCGCGCAAATGGCCCGGCGTCCGCTAGCGGTCAATTCCACCAAGATCAAGCGCCGGTCCTGACGGTCCCTTTGACGAGTGATCCAGCGGGCGCTTTCGAGCCGATCAAGCACCTGGGTCATTGAAGCGCGGGTGACCCCCGCATAATGGGCCAACTCGGAGGCGATGGATGGCTTCGGTTCGTTGGCGAGCAGGACGACCAGCGCGATAAACTTGTGGTCCGTCCAGCCCAAGGGACCGAAATGGCGGTGAAATCCATGCTTCAGCGCCCCGCCCGCAGCGGTAAACCGGGCCAGCAGTTCACCCGCGCTCGTATCGGATGCCTGCGCCACTCCAGCTTTGCGGATGCAGATCGGCAGGAGTGTCTGCCAATCTGGCTGACGGGGGGAAGCGGGGATGTTACGGCTGGTCACAATCGGGCGCGCAGCCTGCTGGGGGCTGACGGGGTTATTTTCTCGGTGGTGCGTTGGAGGATTCGTCCTTCCATCCGCCGCCGAGCGAAGCGTAAAGCGCGGTCAGGTTGGACAAGCGGGCAAGTTGAGCGTCGATGAGCGCCTGCTGCGCCGCGAAGAGTTCCTGCTTCGCCAGCAGCACGCTCAGATAGGGGTCGATGCCGGCGTCGAATCGCTGCGTCGTGAGATCGTGCCGGCGCTGGGCCGCCTGCACCCTCGCCTCCTGCGCGGCGATGGCGCGACCAATGATCCCGCGCACTGCGAGGGCGTCAGCCACCTCGCGGAAAGCGGATTGAATGGCTTTCTGGTAGTTGGCGATCTCGATGCGCTGCTCGATCCAAGCCACGTCGAGGCGGGCTTTGTTCCGGCCGGCCGCGAAGATCGGCAGGGTCACGGACGGGGCGAAGCTCCAACGGCCTGAGCCGTCCTCGAACAGTCCCGAGAGTTCAGCGCTGGCCGAGCCCGCGAACGCGGTCAGCTTGATCGACGGGAAAAAGGCGGCGCGCGCCACGCCGATGTTGGCGTTGGCGGCAAGCAGCGCATGTTCGGCCGCCCGCACATCGGGACGACGGGTCAGGAGGTCAGCCGGCACACCCGCGGGGATGTCTTCAAGCAGCGCCTGCGTTGCCAGCGAACCTGCCGGAGGCAAGTCCGCCGGCAGCGGCGCGCCGACCAGCAGCACCAGGCCGTTCTCGATCTGCGCGAGTCGCTGTTCCTGCGCCACCACCGCCGCGCGGACGGTTTCGCGCTGGCCCTCGGCGGTGCGAAAGTCCAGTTCCGACCGCACCCCGCCCTCGAATCCCTGCCGGCTCAGCTCGTAGGAATGCTCCGCCGCGGCGAGTGTTTCCTTCGCCAGTTCAAGCTGCTCCCTCGCTGCCAACGCGGCGAGATACTGGCGGGCCACGGCCGAAATCAAAGCGATTTGGGCGCTGCGTCGGGCCTCTTCCGTGGCGAGGTATTGGTTGAGCACCTGGTCGCGCAGGCTCGCGACCCGGCCGAAGAAATCCAGTTCATAGGAGGGCATCTCGAGCCCCACGCTGTAGACCGAGCCCGTGACAGGCTGGCCGGACGCGCTAAACTCGGCCGGTGTGCGTTCCCGGCTCATGCGTCCGGTGGCGTCAACGCTCGGGATGAGGATCGAACGCTGGATGTTATAGACCGCCCGCACGCGCTCGACGTTGAGAGCGGCCACGCGCAGGTCCCGGTTGTTTTCGAGCGCGAGCTCCACGATGCGCTTCAGTCGCTCGTCGCGGAAGAAATCCTGCCAAGCCAGCTCGGCCGCCGACGGAACCGATGAAGCAGTCTCCGGCTCGTGCGTGGGAAAGCGCGCGGCGACCGGCGCCTCCGGGCGGGTGTATTTGGGTGCCATCGAACATCCCGCAAGCAGGGCGCAACCGAAGGCTAGAATCGCAAATGGACGCATGGTCGGAAGATTTTCAGTTTTGGTCGGAAGCGGGTTCGGGCTTCACCTTGAAGAGCCGGGCCACGACCACATAGAAAACGGGAATCAGGAAGATCGCGAAAACCGTGGCGGTGACCATGCCCCCGAGCACGCCGGTGCCCACGGAGTTCTGGCTGCCGGAACCCGCGCCCCGCGCAATGGCCAGAGGCAGGACGCCGAGCCCGAAGGCCAGTGAAGTCATCACAATCGGGCGCAGGCGCTGGCGGCAGGCGAGCAATGTCGCGTCGATCAGGCTCATGCCGCGGTTGTAGCCGTCGCGGGCGAATTCAACGATCAGGATCGCGTTCTTAGCCGAGAGACCGACCACCGTAAGCAAACCGACCTGGAAATAGACGTCGTTGGACAAGCCGCGCATGAACACGGCCAACACCGCGCCGAGAATGCCGATCGGGACCACCAGCATCACCGAGAACGGCACCGACCAGCTTTCGTAGAGAGCCGCCAGACACAGGAACACGACGAAGAGCGAAATGGCATAGAGCGCCGGAGCCTGCGCGCCGGACTGCTTTTCCTCGTAGGACAAACCGGTCCAGGCGTAGTCGAATCCCGGCGGCAATTTGCGCGTGAGTTCCTCCATCGCCGTCATCGCCTCGCCCGAGCTTCGGCCGGGTGCAGCCTGCCCTTGGATCGTGATCGCCGGCAGGCCGTTGAAGCGGGAGAGCAAGGGCGAACCGAACGACCACTGCCCGCCGACGAAGGCGTCGAGCGGGACCGGATCACCCGCCGCGTTCGGAACGTGCCAGCGATTCAGATCCTCGGGGTTCATACGGTAGGCCGCGTCGGCCTGCATGTAGATGCGCTTCACGCGCCCGCGATGGCTGAAATCGCCGATGTAAGACGATCCCCACGTTGCGGCGAGCGTCTGGTTGACCAAGCCGAGCGAAACGCCCAGGGCGCTCGCCTTGTCGTCCTCAATCTTAAGCTTATACTGCGGCACGTCATCGAAGCCCGTCGGGCGGGCGTTGACGATCCTCGCGTCGGAAGCCGCCATCCCGAGCATTTGTCCGCGCGCTTTCATCAGCGCTTCATGCCCTTGGGCCGACCGGTCGATGAGCTGGTATTCGAAGCCGTTCGCTGTGCCGAGCTCGATGATCGCCGGCGGCGGAAAGGCAAAGACCAGACCGTCTTTCAACTGCGAGAAGTAACCCATCGCCCGGCGAGCCACTGCGGCAACCCGCTGACTTTCGGAAGTGCGATGCTCCCAATCCTTCAGCTTGATGAAGCCGAGGCCGGCATTCTGGCCGCGCCCGCCAAAACTGAACCCGGCCACCGAAAACACTGATTCGACGGAGTCCTTTTCAGCTGTCAGAAAATGGTCGGTCACCTTTTTCAGCACGGTGCTGGTCTGTTCCTGCGTGGCGCCAGCCGGGAGCAGCACCTGCATCATGAGGACGCCTTGATCCTCTTCCGGGAGAAAAGACGACGGGATGCGAACATAAACCACACCCATCGCCACGAGGATGCCGGCATAGACGACAAGCGAGCGCCCCCAGCGCCGCAGCGAAACGTCCACACCGAAAATATAGGCGTTGGTGGCCCGGCCGAAGCTCCGGTTGAACCATCCGAAGATGCCGCGCTTGTCGTCGTGATGCCCCTTCGGGATGGGCTTGAGCAGCGTGGCGCAGAGCGCCGGCGTGAGCGTCAGCGCCACGAAAACCGACAAGGCCATCGCGGAGACGATCGTGATCGAGAACTGTCGGTAGATGATGCCGGTCGCTCCGCCGAAGAACGCCATCGGAATGAACACGGCGGAAAGGACGAGACCGATGCCGACCAAGGCCCCGGTGATCTGGTTCATCGACTTGCGCGTGGCCTCCTTGGGCGACAGCCCCTCCTCCGCCATCACGCGCTCGACGTTTTCGACGACGACAATGGCGTCGTCGACCAGCAGGCCGATCGCCAGCACCAAACCAAACATGGTCAGCGTATTGATCGTGAATCCGAAAGCCGCCATGCACCCGAAGGTGCCCAGCAGCACCACCGGAACCGCAATCGAGGGGATGAGTGTCGCCCGGAAATTCTGCAGGAACAGATACATCACTAGGAACACGAGGATGATCGCCTCGATGAGCGTCTTCACGACCTCCTCGATCGAGAGGCGGATGAACGGCGTAGTGTCGAATGCCGCGGTGTATTTCAGCCCCGGCGGGAAAAACGACTCCTGCGATGCCAGATAGGCGTTGAGCTGCTTGACGGTCTCAAGCGCATTGACGCCGACCGTTGGCCGGATCGCCATGCCCGAAGATGGGTGGCCGTTGAAGAATGCGTCGATGGCATAGTTCTCGCCGCCCAACGCGATGGTTGCCACGTCCCCCAAGCGAACGGCACTCCCGTCCGGCCTGGTGCGGAGGAGCACTTCGGCAAATTCCTCCGGGCTCTGCAGACGGCTGCGCGCAGTGATCGTGGCGTTAAGCTTCTGCCCGGGGATCGCCGGGCTGCCGCCGAACTGTCCCGCAGAAACCTGCGCGTTCTGCGCAGCCAGCGCATTGGTGATGTCGGCCACGGTGATGCCGTAATTCGTCATCTGGTCCGCGTTCAGCCAGATGCGCATCGCGTATTGGGAGCCGAATACGACCGTCTCGCCGACGCCGGGGATGCGGCTGATCGGTTCCTTGAGCGTGGAATTGAGGAAGTCGGAGATGTCTTCGCGCGTCAGGGCGCCGGACTCCGAATAAAACGAATAGACGACCAAGAAGTTGCGGACCGACTTCTGGACCTTGACACCGAGGTTCTGCACGTCGCGCGGCAGGAGCGGAATCGCCAACTGCAGCTTATTCTGCACCTGCACCTGGGCGATGTCCGGATCGGTGCCGGAGCGGAACGTGATCGTGATGGTCGCGTTGCCGTCCGAATCGCTCGTGGTCTGCATGTAGAGCACGTTGTCGATGCCGGTCAGGCTCTGCTCGATCACCTGCGCGATGGTGTTCTCGACCGTTTCGGCGGAGGCGCCGGGATAGGTGGCGGAAATGGCGACCTGCGGCGGAGCGATGTTCGGATACTGGGCGACCGGCAGCGAGCGGATCGACAGCAGGCCGGCACCCATCACGAGAATGGATAGCACCCACGCAAAGACAGGGCGATCAATGAAGAATCTTACCATGGAGAATCAGATTTGGATGACGCTTGCCGGAGGGCGCTCGTCAGGGTTGGCGTTCCTTGGCGGCCGGCGCTGCGGGTGTCGCGGCGAGCGGCACCGGCTTCACCGGAACCCCCGGCCGAATCCGCTGGAGATTGGAGACAATGACCTTCTCGCCCACTTTCAGCCCCGAATCGACCACCCAGTTGTCGCGGTAGGCGCGGCTGACTTTCAACGGGCGGAGTTCCGCCGTTCCATCGGCCGCGACCACATAGACGGTCGGATCGCCGCGATAATTCCGCGACACCGCCTGCTGCGGCACCAGCAACGCGGCGGGGTTGACGCCCTCCTCATAGCGCGCGCGCACAAACGAGCCCGGCAGGATGCGTTTGTCGGGGTTTGGGAACAGGGCCCGCAGCGTCACTGAGCCCGTCGAGCGGTCCACAGTGATGTCCGCAAACTCCAACTGGCCGCGAACGGGGTATTCCGTTCCGTCCTCCATCAGCAGCGTGACCTCGGGGAGGCCGTCGCCGTCCTTGCGCATCCGCCCGCTTTCGAATTCCCGGCGCATGCGTTCGATCTCCGTGCTCGGTTGCACGAGGTTGACGTAGATCGGATCGATTTGCTGCACCGTTGCCAACAACGTCGCCTGCCCCGCTTGCACGTAGGCGCCTTCGGTGACCTCGGCCAAGCCGATGCGACCGCTGATCGGAGCGGTGACCTTGGCGTAACCCAGGTCGAGCTCCGCCGCCATGACGGCGGCTTTCGCCGCCGCCACCGCAGCTTCGCCCACTCCGGCTGAGGCGACCGCGTCGTCGTATTGCTGCTTGCTGATCGCGTTGGTGGCGACGAGGGGTTTGAAGCGCTCGGCCTGGAGTCTGACTGCGGCCAGATTGGATTCCGCCCGCTGGAGTTCAGCCTGCGCCCGGGCCAGATTCAGCGCATAGGGAGCGGGATCGATCTCGTAGAGCAATTCGCCTTCCTTCACGTCCGCCCCCTCGGTGAAGTGGCGCTTGAGGATGATGCCGCTGACGCGCGCCCTCACTTGGGCAATGCGCCGTGCTGCCGTCCGGCCGGGCAATTCGCGCGTGAACGCCACGGGGGCCGTGGTTACTTCGACCGCTTCCACCTCGACCGGTCCGGGGCGCGGCGGAGTCGGAGCCGACCGAGAGCAGCCGGCGGCAAAAAGGGCGAGGGCGGCGGCGAGCCAAGAAACGGAACCGAGCTTCTTGATGATGCGCAAGGGATGCATAGAGGTCGCTTGGGAGTCTAGGTGGTCTTGAGTTTGCTGAGCTGCTGATTAAGTCGGATGCACGTCAGGTCCAAAAGGGAGCTTTCCCTGTCATCCAAATCTGCGGCCATGAGATTGATGAGTTTCAAGGCGCTTTCGGTGGCGGCTTGGAATGCCTGCCTCCCATCGTCCGTGGCGCTGATGATTGAATGCTCACAATTGCCCGCCACGTGTTCGCGCGAGATCAGCCGGGAGACCTCCAAGCGCCCGAGCACATCGCGGAACGTCTGACGGGAAAGAGGAAGGGTCCGACCGATTTCAGTGGGTGATTCGCCCGCAGGCTCGCCATGGATCAAATGCGCCAAGACAAGAAACCCAGCCTCGGTGAGGCCGCTGGCACCCAACTGCCGTCGCAACTCATCACCGAACGCCTGAGACACGTCCACCAGCCGCAGAATTGCACGACATTTGAGTTCCTCGGCAGCCGACTGCGTCCGCGAAAGCTCAAACAACGAATCCCTAATATGATGATCGCTTACCAGGGCCGACATGGCGTGGAGCATACCCGATTTCCCCTGCACCGCTGAGACTTTATGGTTTTTGAACTGATAGCTATTGCGTATCAGACAATGGAAACAGCTCATGGTCGCGTCGTCGCGGCGTAAGTGCCGACTGCTACAAGAGCAACTGGAGGTGTGCCGACTCACGTGTGTTCGCTGCAAAGAACGCCGTCCTGACACCGACCAAGGCCGGCTTGGATAGCACGAGCGGGACCGGCCACTGCGCCGGTGCTCTGCTTCGACTGCGGCTCCGACCACTCGTTGCGGGCGGAGACGGCTTGGCCTCCGCGCTCACGGCCGCCTCTGGCGATTCGTCGTCCGAGCACGACCATTCGCCAGGATCGCTCCCGGTCGCAGGCTCTCCGGTCGTGATACCGGCGGCCTTGCCGCGCTCCCGCCGGCGCCGACTCCTCCCTCCACTCCCCGCCTGTCGCCTTCGCTCCGCTCCCACACCTGCGCGACGCCCGGTCCCGCTCGACCCCGACGGTAACGCTCAGACGCCGCTGGGCTGCCGGTGCTCGCTCTCTTTGCACCACTCGCGCATCCATAATAGTTAGCGTAGCCCTCGCGGGCTCACACCCAGCGAGTTTGCGGCAAAAATCGCGCGAGCCCCCCGGGTGGGGGCTCCTGGGACCGGAGCGATCCTGCACTTGCACCCGAATCCTGTGTCAGTAAACCAACTTCACAACCAACCCGGCTCGGGAGCAGGTCACCTCGGGCCGCATCGCTGGAATCCATCAGAGTCAAAGTGAAGATCCGAATTCGGGTGATCGTTCGGCAGAAGCTGCGTTTGCGGTACATGCACCGCGACAAAATCCCGCTACGCTACGAGTCTGGCGCTACGCACACCTATTGGGGCACAAGTATTTGAGGATACCACCACAACATCGTCCACACTCGCACCGCATGGACTTCGAATGTATGCTCGTTAGGATTATAGTTCGACTCCGTTAGGGTGAGGCTTTTTGAAGCGAATGGAGCGAATCCACTGCGCTAAAATGCCCGGAAAGCCGCCCCATTCGCTCCAGCGAATTGACACAACTGGCCCACGCGAGAGGGAAATGTCTCGGAAAACGCCCTGATTCGCTCCAAAAAGTTCGTGATTCTGTCCAGCTTGGGCAGCCAAAATTGGCGGACGGGGCGACGGGCATCGGACGCGCCGCCCCCTCCCCACGGGCGGATCCATGAACAAACGTTCATGCGGTGTTCAACGCACGTTCATCTTCCGCCGCGACACTGCGGCGATGAACTCCCGTCTCCTGCCCCTGCTCGCCACCCTCGCGCTCGCCGGGCCGCTCGCCGCCGCCGACCACGCGCTGAAGTGCGACTACGACCAGTCCACCGTCGACATCGCCGTGAAGGCCACGGTCGACTCCTTCACCGGCCGGCTCAAGGCCTACCAGTTTAGCGGCGCGGTCGACGACGCCGGCCACGTCACGACGGCCGAGCTGGCGTTCCACTTCCGCGACGTCGTCACGGGCAAGGAGAAGCGCGACGCCGCGATGCACGACTGGCAGCACACCGCGGATTTCCCCGACGCGAAGTTCACGCTCGCCGCGCTCAGCGCCGACGCCGGCGGCGCCCTGCGCGCGCGCGGCCAGTTCACCTTCCACGGCGTCACGCACGAGCTCAGCTTCCCCGTCACCGTCACCCACGACGGCGCCACCTACGCGATCGACGGCGAGGCCCCGATCGACACGCGCGACTACGGCCTGCCCGTGATCAAGGTGATGCTGATGCTCAAGGTCGATCCGGTCGTGCACGTGAAGTTCCACTTCCAGGCGAGGGCGGCATGAACACCTCTCGCGTCCAGTCGCGCCAGCTCATCTGGGACCTGCCCGTGCGCGTGCTCCACGCCGCCTTCGCGGGCGGACTCGCCGTCGCCCTGCTGCTCGGTTTCGCCGTGGAGGAGGAGCACCCGCTGTTCGCCTGGCACGTGCTGGCGGGCATGTTCGCCGGCGGCGCGCTCGTGCTGCGCGTGCTCTGGGGACTTGTCGGGCCGGGCCAGGCGCGCTTCACGCGCTGGCCGCTCGCTCCCGCCGCGCTGCGGCGGCAGCTGGCCGGACTGTGGCCGGGGCGGCCGCCGAAAGTCCACGCCGGCCACAATCCTCTCGCCGCCTGGGTCATGCTCGGGATGCTCGCCGTCGCCGGCGCGGTCATCGCCACCGGCTTCGCCAGCGGCGACGACCTGCACGAGGGCCTCGCCGCCGTCCTGACCGGCGCGATCGGCCTGCACCTGGCCGGCCTTGTCCTGCATCGCCTGCGCGCGGGCGAAAACCTCGCCCCCGCCATGCTCGACGGCCGGAAGATCGCCCCGCCCGCGGCCGCGCTCGCCCGGCCCTACGCGCTGGCCGGCCTCACCACGATGCTGCTGCTCGGCCTCTGGGCGGGCGTGCTCGTGCGCGCCTACGATCCGCAAGCCGGTGCGATCCGCCTGCCGTTCGGCCTGCCCGCCGTCGACCTCCGCCACGGCGGCGACGGCGACCACGCCGCGGGCCGCCACCACGACGATGACGAAGACTGACCGTTGCCGCCCGCCGCCGCGCATCGCCGGAGGGAACCCGCGGCCCGCGACGGCGGTCAGCTGCCCGTCCCGCCAACCGCGATGAGCCACGCCCGCCTCTCCCCGCCTGCCGCGTCCGATCGCGCGTTGCGCGCGGCGCTCCTGCGCGAATTGCCGGCCGCCGCCCGGAGCGAGCCGCGCCTGCTCGCCGCCCTGCGCCAGAACGCCGCGCACCCGGGCAAGCTGATCCGCGGCCGGCTCGTCGCCACCGCCGCCCGCACCCACGGCCTCGCCCGCCCGCGCGCGCTCGAGCTCGCGGCCGCCCTCGAGTATTTCCACACCGCCTCGCTCGTCCTCGACGACCTGCCGTGCATGGACGACGCCGTGCAGCGCCGCGGCCAGCCCTGCGTGCACCGCGTCTACGGCGAGGCCACCGCGCTGCTCGCCGCGCTCGCCCTCATCAACCGCGCCTACGCGCTCGTCGCCCGCGCGCTGGCCCGCCAGCCCGCCGCGGTCCGCCGCCGCGCCGCGGCGGCGCTCGACCGCTGCCTCGGTCTCGAGGGCCTGGTCGGCGGCCAGGCCTGGGACCTGGCGTTCGCGCACACCGACCGCTCCGCCGCCGTCGTCAGCCGCATCGCTGCGCGCAAGACCGGCGCGCTGCTCACGCTCGCGCTCGAACTGCCCGCCGCGCTCGCCCGCCCCACGCGCGCCGAGCGTCGCGCCCTGGCCGCGCTCGCGGTCTACTGGGGCCAGCTTTACCAGATCGCCGACGACCTCGGCGACGTCCTCGCCAGTTCCGCCGCGGCGGGCAAGACCACCGGCCGCGACCGGCTCCTGCTCCGCCCGAACCTCGCGCTCGCCCTCGGCGCCGACCGCGCCCGCGCGCGCTGGATCCGCCTCGAGCGCCAGGCGCGCCGCGCCCTGCAGTCACTCCGGGCTGGCGGCGGACGGCGTTGGGATTACTTGTGGACGGTGCACGCGGCGTTCGTGCGCCCGCCCGACCGCCCGGAGGAGGCCCAGCATCATGCCGCGTGACCCGTCGCGCCCGCGCGCATGAACATCCTCTCCCTCGTCTTCACCAACCTGCGCCGCCACCACTGGCGCGCGCTCATCGGCACCGCCGGCATCGCCTTCGGCGTGGCCGCCATGCTCGCCATCCTCGCCATCGTCACCGGCGCGATCGGCATGTTCCAGCGCCTGCTCTCGAGCGACAGCCACTACCTCGTCTTCGAGCGCAACGTCTCCGACCTCTTCTTCAGCTCGGTCACGCCGGAGCAGGTCGCCGCCATCCGCGCCCGGCCCGAGGTGGCCGAGGCGCACCCCGTCCTCTTTGGCATCGTCTCCGCACCGGGCCGGCCGGTCATCACCTGCTTCGGCGTCGAGGCCGCCGACCCGCGCCTGGCCAAGGCCGAGTGGCGCGCCGGCACCGCGGCGGACTTCGGCCGCCGCGCGGGCGAGATCTTCCTCGGCTCGCGCGCCGCCGAGTTCCTCGCCGCCCGCGCGGGCGACGAGGTCGAGATCGGCCGCGGCCGCTTCCGCGTCGGCGGGATTTTCAAGACCGAGAACGGCTTCGAGGACGGCGGCGTCTTCCTGCCGCTCGCGGCCGCGCAGGAGTTCTTCCACCGCGCCGGCGCCGCGTCGGTCGTCACGGTCAAGCTCCGCGACCAGGCGCAGGGCGCCGCCTTCAAGCGCGCGCTCGAGGCCGCGCAGCCGGGCGTGATCGCGCTGGAGAACCGCGAGTTCAACTCGACCTACAACAGCTTCAAGATCCTCAACTTCACCGCCTGGGCCGTCGGCATCTGCGCCTTCTGCCTCGGCGGCCTCGGCGTCGCCAACACGATGCTGCTCTCCGTCTTCACCCGCATCCGCGAGATCGCCATCCTGCGCGTCTGCGGCTTCTCCGGCGCGCAGGTGGCCGGGCTCATCTTCGGCGAGGCGACGACCATCGCCGCCGCCGGCGTCGCCGCGGGCTTCACCCTCGGCTTCGCCCTCCTCGCCCTCCTCGAGCGCGTGCCGCAGTTCAACGGCTACATCCAGGCCACCCTCCAGCCGCTCGTGCTCGCCGGCATCGTCGTCACCGCCTTCGTCACCGCCGCCCTGGGCGCGATCTACCCGGCGCGCTTCGCCATGAAAATCCAGCCCGCGGAGGCGCTGCGCTATGAGTGACGCCCGCGCCGTCCTCGCCACCGTCCGCGCCGTGAGCAAATCCTACGACGCCGGCCGCATCGCCGTGCTGCGCGACGTCAGCCTCGAGGTCCGCGCCGGCGAGCTCGTCGCCCTCTGGGGCGCCTCGGGCTCGGGCAAGAGCACGCTGCTCCACCTCCTCGGCGGACTCGACGTGCCCGACCGCGGCGAGCTGAGCGTCTGCGGCCTCGACCCGCGGGTGGAAAAGGACCGCCTCGTGCTCCGCCGCCGCCACCTCGGCTTCGTCTTCCAGCTCCACAACCTCATCGCCGACCTCACCGTCGGCGAAAACCTCCGCGTGCCCGCGCTGGCCGTCGGCACGCCGCGCGCCGCGGCCGAGGAGCGCATCCGCGCGCTCACGCGCCGCGTCGGCCTCGACCACCGGCTCGACCACCGCGTGCAGGACATCTCCGGCGGCGAACGCCAGCGCGTCGCCATCTGCCGCGCGCTGATGAATTCCCCGCGCCTGCTCCTCGCCGACGAGCCCACCGGCTCGCTCGACGAGCACACCGGCGAGGCCGTCTTCGGCCTGCTCCAGGAACTGGCCGCGCGCGACGGCATCGCCGTCGTCCTCGCCACGCACGAGCGGCGTTTCGCCGAGGCCTGCGACCGCATCGTGCGCGTGCGCGACGGGCAGTTGAGCGAGGTGACAGCGTGAACGGCGCCGGCGGCCGGACTTCCGCCGCCCAGGCCGTTTCCGTGGCGCGGCACAGCCTCGGCTGGCTCGTCGCCGCCAATCTCGTCGGCGTCTGGCTCGCCACCGTCCTGCTCTGGCCCGCCGTCGGCGACCGGATCGCGCCGTTCACCTACGGCCGCTGGATGCCGCTGCATCTCGACTGGCAGCTCTACGGCTGGACCGCCCTGCCGGTCGTCGGCGTGCTGCTCGCGCGCTTCCTGGACGACCGCGGCCTCGCCGCGGCCCGCGCCGCGCTCGCCGCGTGGTCGCTCGCGCTCGCTCTCGGCGGCGTCAGCTGGCTGACGGGACACGAGAGCGGCAAACTCTTCCTGGAATGGACCGGCCTCGCCCGCCCGCTCCTGCCCGCCGCCATGCTCATCCTCTGGGGCGTGCTCGCGTGGGCGACGCTCCGCTCCTGGCCCGCGCTCGCCCCGCGCGAGCGCTGGCTCCGCGGCGGGCTGCTCGCGGTGCTCCTGCCGGTGCCGCAGGCGCTGTTCTGGGCGATGGGGCGCGAGGTGTATCCGGCGGTGAATCCCGATAGCGGCGGCGCCACCGGCGCGGCGCTGCTCGGCTCGACGCTCGGCATCGTCACGATCTTTCTCCTCCTGCCCGCGCTGCTCGGCGTGCGCGCCGCGCACCCGCGCCTGCGGCCGCGCGTCGTCGGCGCGCTGCTCGGCGCGAGCTGGCTGCTCTTCGCCGTCATCAGCCACGGCCACGTCTCGCACCACGCGGCCTCGGCGATCGCCGCGCTCGGCTCGCTCCTGCTCTGGATTCCGCTGCTCGCGCGCTTCTGGCTCGACCACGCCTGGAGCGACGCCGCGCGGCCGTGGGTGCGCGCCGCGCTCGTGTGGTGGGCGCTGCTCGTCGCCAGCGGCTGGGTGAGTTTCCTGCC
The DNA here is from genome assembly GCF_047777955.1 of Oleiharenicola sp. Vm1. GTDB lineage: Bacteria > Verrucomicrobiota > Verrucomicrobiia > Opitutales > Opitutaceae > Didemnitutus. The sequence continues at coordinate 1,221,319 of NZ_CP180537.1, read as the reverse complement.
GGGGGTCTCCGAGGCGCTGAAGTTCACCCACGGCCTCGTCGGCCACGCGCACCTCGCGATGGCCGGACTCGTCACGAGCGTGAACGCCGTCCTGCTCACGACGCTCGCCGGCCGCCCGGCACCGCGCGGGGTGTTCGCCGCCTGGCAACTCGGCTGCGCGCTGCACGTCGCCGCCCTCCTCGCGCTCGGCGCGGTCGAGCGCGAGCACGCCGCCGAGCTGTTCCGCAGCGAGGCCTGGACGCAGGCGCTGCTCGGGCTGCGCCTCGCCGCCGGCGCCGTCATGCTCCTCGCCTCCGTCCGTTGGTGGGCGGACTTCCGCCGCGCATGAAAGCCGCCGCCCTCCTCGCCGCGCTCCTCGTCCTCGCCGCCGGACGGCCGTCCGCGCGCGCCGACGACGCGGACCCGTTCGTGGCCCGCGGCCGCGAGGTCTACATCCGCGAGGGCTGCATCCACTGCCACTCGCAATACGTCCGGCCGCACGTCGCGGCCGACGTCGAGCGCTGGGGCCCGGCCAGCGACCTCGGGCAATTGCTCGCCGAGCGGCCGCCGCTGCCCGGCAACCGCCGGCAGGGCCCCGACCTCGCCCGCGTCGGCAACCGCCGCAGCGCCGAGTGGAACCGCCTCCACCTCGCGGCCCCGCGCGCCGTCTCGCCCGGCTCGCGCATGCCGGGCTACGCGCACCTGTTCGACGGCACCGACGCCTCCGACGGCGAGGCGCTCGTCGCCTACCTCGCCTCGCTCGGCGCGGACACGATCCCCGCCCGCCTCACCGCGGTCGCGGCCTGGCGCCCGGCCGCGGACGCCGTCGCCGATCCCGTGCGCGCCCGGCGCCTTTTCCAGCAGCTGTGCACGCCCTGCCACGGCGAGGCCGGCCGCGGCGACGGCCCGCTCGCCGCCCGGCTGAGCGTGCGCCCGCCCGACTGGCCCGCGCAGGGTTGGCGGCACGTGGCGGCCGCGGCCGACGTCGAGCTCGCGCTGGCGCGCATCGTGAAGTTCGGCCTGCCGGGCTCGCCCATGGCCGGCCACGAATACCTGCCCGACGCCGACGTGCTTGGGCTCGCCCGGGTCGTCCGTTCGTGGCAGAAGCCTTGAAGGGAGAACCGCATGAAGATCCTCGTCGTCGAAGATGAACGGAAGGTCGGGCGCTTCGTGGAGAACGCGCTCACCGAGCAGGCCTACACGGTCACGCTCGTGGATACCGCCGCCGCCGCGCGCGACGCCTTGGCCGAGACGCCCTACGACGCCGTCGTGCTCGACCTCGGCCTGCCCGACGGCGACGGCCTCGACCTGCTGCAGGAGTGGCGCGGCGCGGGTTTCAACGAGCCCGTGCTCATCCTCAGCGCGCGCGACGCCGTGGAGGACCGCATCCGCGGCCTCAACCTCGGGGCGGACGACTACCTGCCGAAGCCCTTCAGCGTCGACGAACTCGTCGCCCGCATCCGCTCGCTCCTGCGCCGCCAGGCCACCGGGCCGCGCGCGACCGTGCTCGAGCACGGCGGCGTGAAGCTCGACCTGCTCTCGCGCACCGCGGAGGTGGGCGGCCAGGCGGTCGAGCTGACCACGCGCGAGTTCGCCCTGCTCGAGCTCTTCCTCCTCAATCCGCGCCGCGTGCTCACCCGCACCCTGATCGCGGAGAAGGTCTGGGAGGCGTCCTACGACCTCGAGACCAACCTGATCGACGTCTACGTGCGCCGCCTGCGCCGCAAGTTCGAGCGGCCCGGCGGCCCGCCGTTCATCAAGACCGTCCGCGGCACCGGCTACCAGCTGGCATGAGCTCCTTCCGCGTCCAGCTCACCCGGCGCCTCGCGCTGCTCGTCACGTCGCTCACCGTGGCCGTCCTGCTCGCCGGCGGCCTGTTGCTCAACCACCAGATCGAGCACGGCCTCGAACTCCTGCACGACGTCGAGGCGCAGGAGATCGGGCAGCTGCTCGGCGACGACACCTCGCTCTCCGCCGAGGACATGGAGCGCCGCATCTCCCACGACGCCGACAGCGACGCGGCGCTCTTCTTCATCCAGGTCTCGCGCGGCGACCGCATCGTCTTCCGCTCGGACAACCTCGGCGACACCCTGCTGCCGACCGGCGATCCCGCGGGCCGGCACTGGACCACCCGCCTGCCCTTCCTCGGCCGCGTCCGGCTCTCGACCTACCAGCGCGGCCCGTGGCAGATCGTGCTCGGCAGCGCGCTGCGCCCGTCGGAACGCCTGCTCACCGACTACGCGAAGATCAGCCTCGGTCTCGTCCTCGGCGTCGCGCTGCTCAGCGTGGGCCTCGGCTACGCCTTCAGCCGCGCCACCCTCGCGCCCATCCGCGCCATCGACGCCACCGCCCGGCGCATCCGCGCCGACAATCTCGGCGAACGCATCCCGGTGAGCGGGCACGACGAGCTCGCCGCCCTCGCCCGCCTGCTCAACGAGACCTTCGACCGCCTGCAGGCCTCCTTCGAGCAGGTCCGCCGCTTCAGCGCCGACGCCTCGCACGAGCTCAAGACCCCGCTCGCCCTCGTCCGCCTCAACGCCGAGCGCCTCCGCCCGCAGCTCGCGGCCGACCCCGCCGGCACCGCCGCGCTCGACGACCTGCTCGAGGAGGTCGCGCGCATGCACGTGGTGATCGAGCGCCTGCTCTTCATCGCCAAGTCCGAGAGCGGCGCGCTCGCCATCACCCGCCGGCCGCTGGCGCTGGCGCCCTGGCTCGCCTCGTTCGCCGAGGACGCCCAGGTGCTGGCCGAGGACCGCGGCGCGCAGTTCACCCTCGGCGACAACGCCGCGGGCGAGCTGGCCGTCGACGCCGACCTCGTGCGCCAGATGCTGCTCAACCTCGTGACCAACGCCGTCGCGGTCTCGCCCGCCGGCGGCCAGGTGCGCCTGGACTCGCGCCCGGAGGACGGCGCGTGGGCCTTCACCGTCACCGACGAGGGCCCCGGCCTGCCGCCGGAGCAGCTCGCGCGCATCTTCGAGCGCTTCGTCCGCTTCCCGGCCGGCGGCGCGGCCGCCGCCGAACGCGGCCACGGGCTCGGGCTCGCCATCTGCCGCGCCATCGCCGACCTGCACGGCGGCTCGATCCGCGCCGAGAACCGCGCCGACCGCCCCGGCCTGCGCGTGACCGTCACGCTTCCCCGCGCCTGAACCCCGCCAAGCGGCCCTGTCCCGCCGGGTGCGCGTCACCGGGGAATCTCCGCCATTGACGCCCCTTTTCGCGCCCCGTTTCCTGACCTCCCAAATGGGAGCGAAGACCACTGGCCAAAGCGAACTGAAGTTCAAGCGCATCGTCCTCAAGCTGAGCGGCGAGGTTTTGCGCGGTCGCGGCACCGAGCCGATCGACGACACCACGCTCGAGGCGATGTGCACGCAGGTGAAGGAAATCCACGACCTCGGCGTGCAGGTCTGCATCGTCATCGGCGGCGGCAACATCTTCCGCGGCCTCCACGGCGCCAAGCGCGGCATCGACCGCACCACCGGCGACTACATGGGCATGCTCGCCACCGTCATCAACGGCCTGGCCCTCATGGACCGCCTCGAGAAGATGGGCGTCAGCACCCGCGTGCAGTCGGCCATCCCCATGAACCAGATCGCCGAGCCCTTCATCCTCCGCCGCGCCATCCGCCACCTGGAGAAGAAGCGCGTCGTCATCTTCGTCGCCGGCACGGGCAACCCCTATTTCTCGACCGACACCACCGCCGCCCTCCGCGCCTCCGAGATGCACGCCGACATCATCATGAAGGCCACCAAGGTCGACGGCATCTACGACAAGGACCCGAAGAAGCACGCCGACGCGGTCAAATACGACTCGCTCACCTTCATCGACGCCCTCAAGCAGCGCCTCAACGTGATGGATTCCACCGCGTTCTCGCTCTGCATGGACAACAACGTCCCGATCCTCGTGTTCGACCTCAACGACGAGCACGCCATCCGCAAGGCCGTCCGCGGCGAGAAGGTCGGCACGCTGGTCAGCAACTGAGCGCGCCCCGCGGCGCGCAGTTGAGAGTTGAGAGCTGAGAGTTGAGAGAAGTAATCTCCCGAGCCTCAGCCCCACCCTCGACCGCGCGCCCCACTCCGGTTCCTCAACTCTCAACCCTCAACTCTCAACCAGCCATTCCATGACCACCCAGACCCTCGCCGACGCCCAAGCCCGCATGAAGAAGGCCGTCGAGCACACGCTCCACGAATTCTCCACCATCCACACCGGCAAGGCCTCGCCGGCCATGGTCGAATCCGTGATGGTCGAAGCCTACGGCTCCATGATGCCGCTCAAGGGCTGCGCCGCCATCACCACGCCCGACCCGCGCATGATCCAGATCCAGCCGTGGGACAAGGGCCTCACCCGCGCGATCGAGAAGGCGCTCCAGATGGCCAACATCGGCGTCAACCCCGTCGTCGACGGCCAGGTCATCCGCCTCCCCTTCCCCGAGCTCTCCAAGGAGCGCCGCCAGGAATTCGTCAAGACCGCCCACCGCCTCGCCGAGGAGGGCCGCGTCGCCGTCCGCCACGTCCGCCGCGACGCCATGGAGGCGACCAAGAAGCTCAAGAAGGACGGCAAGATCTCCGAGGACGACGAGAAGCGCCTCGAGAAGGACGTCCAGACCGCCACCGACAAGGCGATCAAGGACATCGACACACACCTCGCCCACAAGGAAAAGGACCTGATGACGGTCTGAGCCGGCGCGCGACGCACCGGTAGGGGCGGTTGTCCCAACCGCCCTTCCGCAATCGGGCTTCCGCCATAAGCGATCCGCTTTTCAATCCTCCCCGCCCGCGCCCCCTGCGCGGGCTTTTTATTGGAGGGGATCGTCGCCGGTAGGGGCGGTTGCCCTCAACCGCCCTCGCCCACGCCGCGAACTGCATCCCCGAGGGCCGTTGAGGGCAACGGCCCCTGCCGCATGCCTTGCGGCGTCGCGGAGATTCACCGCGCCCACCGCACGCCGACCAACCCGTTCACGCCGGGAATCGGGTAGCCCGGCGCGTAGGCAAAATCGCGGTCCGTCAGGTTCTCGCCCGCGACGAACACCTCGATGACGTCGCCCCCGAGCGCGAAACGCCGCACCAGGCGGGCGTTGACCGCGGCCTGCGCGCCCACGGCCACCGGATTCGCCGCCCCGGCCGCGCGGTTCGCCGCCGCCACGTGCATCGCGGACACGTAGCTCGCGTCGACGCTCAGCTGCCAGCCGGCCGCGAAGCGCCAGTTCACGCCGCCGGTGTAGGTCTGCCGGGGCGCATACGGCAGCGACGCCGGCTCGTTGTTCAGCCAGGTCGCGCCAAAGAACAACTTCAGGTCGTCGCGGGGCGAGAGCTCCGCCGCCAGCTCCGCGCCGCGCGTGCGATACGCGCCGACGTTGGTGTAGCGCGGCGGCGGGGGCGGCGGGAAGGCGATGACGTAGCGGTCCGACACGTCGTTCTGGAACAGGGTCAGCGTCGCCGCCGCGCGCGCGCCGAGCGCCTGCCGCACCGCGACCTCCACCTGCTCCGCCTCCTCCGGCCGCAGGCGCGTCCAGCTGTCGCCCAGCGGCGGGATGAACGCCGACAGCGTCTGCACTTCCAGGCCGGGGAAATTCACCGCGCGGCTCGCGCCGAGGCGCAGCTGCGTCTCCGGCCCGGCCACGACCAGGCCGGCCTGCGGCGACCAGCGCGACCCGAAGGTGTCGTGTTCGTAGTAGCGCGCGCCGAGCGAGGGCGTGACGCTCACGCCGCGCACCCGCCACTCGTGGTTCACGCCGGCGTAGGGCGAGAACAGCCCCGTCGTGCCGGAGCGGAACACGACCGCCGGCCCGCTCCGCGGCTGCGAGACCGACGTGCCGCGCTGCGTGTCGTAATCCGCGCCGATAAGCACCTCGCCGGCGCCGATGCGCAGCGTCTGCCGCCAGCGCACGCCCTCGAGGCGCCAGGTGTTGAAGTTGTCCGCCTCGCCGGAGAGCTCGCGCCGCACCCAGTCGCCGTGGCCGTCGTTGCGGTAGACGCGCACCGCGCCGCTCGTGGCGTCGTAGTTCCACTCGGCGACGCCGAGGTGGATCCAGTCGCGCGTCGCGTAGATCTCGCCGCGGGTCGAGCCGGTCGTGGCGCCGAGCGCGCCGGGATCGCGCGTGCGGTTGTCGGAACGGTTCACGCGGTAGCTGACCGACCAGTGCTCGTTCAGCGCCTGGCCGGCGCGGAAGAACCAGTTGGCCAGGCTGCCCTCGGCGTCCGGCCGCGCGCCGTCGGAGCGACGGTAGCCCTGGCTGAAGAAATAATCCGTGCCGCCGGCCGTGCGCTCGCCCGCCGCCACGCTCTCGAGCACGGTGCCGAAGCTCCCGCCCGCGAGCGAGGCGCGCAGCACGCGGCCGGTCTCCGCCACGCGGGGCGTGGCGACGTTGACCGCACCGAAGGTGCTCCCGAACTCCAGCGGCGCCGCGCGGTGGTGCACCTCGAGCGCGGCCGCGGCGTCGAGCGAGAGCAGGTCGAGCAGCGGGTGGTTGAAGAGACCGTTCATCACCGGCACGCCGTCGAAGGTGGTCCGGATCTCGCCGCCGGGACGGCTCGCGCCGAGCCCGCGCAGGAAGACCGCGCCTCCTCCGTGCCGCCGAAGGCGCCGACCTGGTTGTAGCGCGTGATCGTCACGCCGGGCGTGCGCCGCAGCGCCGAGGCGAAGTCGAGCGGCGCGAGGTCCTTCAGCTGCTCCGTGCCGACCGTCGTGGTCGCCCCGGCGAAACGGTCGGCGGACGGCAGCCCCGCCAGCGGCGTGGCCACGGCGTCGAAGTCCGGCAGCTTCACCACCGGCGCATCGGCGTCCGGCGCGACCGCCGCGCCGGCGGCCCCGGGCAGGAGCGTGGCAAGGAGCAGCGCCCGGACCGGGCGATGCAGGGAACGAGACGGGCGGAAAGTCATCATGACGTGGAAAGCCGACTTTGCCCCAACCGCGGCGCATCGTTCACGCCGTTTCTGTGTCCAAAAATCGGCAGTGCCGCACGCGGGGTGCCCCGCAGGCCGTTGGGACCACGGCCCCGACTGCACCGCGTCGCCGTTGCGGTCGCACGCACGTCCATCCTGCCGCACCGTCACCGGCGTCCGCTCCCCGCCCCGCGCCAGCCCACTCGCGCTCGCGTTGTTGCACGGATCAAACCGGCAATTTTCCAACACAGAGGTCACAGAGAACACAGAAACGAACCCACGCTTTCACTCCTCTGTGAACTCTGTGTCCTCTGTGTTGAAATCTGCCCGAGCTCGCATCACGCGCCACCGGCGCAGGCCTTCTATCGACCACGGATTCCGCGGATGATCACGGATCAAGGCGCCATCCACGCAGCATCATCCGTGAAATCCGACCTCATCCGTTCCATCCGTGGTAAACAAAACCCGCGCCCGAGGCGTGTCCCGGCCCTTCGCGTCTTCGCGCCTTCGCGTTTAATGGGAAACCTTCTTTTTCCTTCCCTCCCCGTCCTCCGTCCTCTGTCTTCAGTCATCTTCGCCTGCGGCTCCGCCGCGGGACGAATCAGCCGTAGCCTTGGCGAGGGCTGACCCACAATGTCCGATTTCGAACTCGACTCCCCTTTCCCGTCCGCCGGCTCCGCCCCCGCGATCGACTTCCGCGCGTCCCTCAACGACGAGCAGTTCGCCGCCGTCACCGCCGAGCCGGGCCCGCTCCTCGTCCTCGCCGGCGCCGGCTCGGGCAAGACCCGCACGCTCACCTACCGCGTCGCCTACCTGCTCTCCCAGGGCGTGAAGCCGGGCGAGATCCTCCTCCTCACCTTCACCAACAAGGCCGCGAAGGAGATGCTCCACCGCGTCCACGAGCTCACGGGCACCGAGCCCGCGCGCTTCTGGGGCGGCACCTTCCACTCCATCGGCAACCGCGCGCTGCGCATGTTCGGCGACGCCATCCAGCTCCCGAAAAATTTCTCCATCCTCGACGCCGACGAGTCCGAGTCGCTTCTCAAGCAGTGCGTCGAGTCGGTCGACAAGCTCTTCTTCAAGGACAAGACCAACCCGCGCCCCAGCCCGCTCTTCAGCGTCCTCTCCCTCGCGCGCAACAAGCAGTGCTCCGTCGTCGACCTCGTCGAGCGCCAGTTCCCGCACTACCGCGAGATCGCGCACCTCTTCCCGAAATTCAACGCCGCCTACGAGAAGGCGAAGCGCGAGCAGTCCGTCGTCGATTACGACGACCTCCTCGAACTCTGGCTCAAGCTCCTCACCGACGCCCCCGACGTCGCCGCGTATTTCAACCAGCGCTTCCGCCACGTCCTCGTCGACGAATACCAGGACACCAACACCATCCAGGCGCAGATCGTCGACAAGCTCGCCTCGCACCACCGCGTCATGGCCGTCGGCGACGACGCGCAATGCATCTACTCGTGGCGCGGCGCCGAGTTCGAGAACATCATGACGTTCCCCGACCGCCACCCGGGCACCGTCATCCACCGCATCGAGGTCAACTACCGCTCGACGCCCGAGATCCTCGCCTTCGCCAACGGCGTCCTCAACACCGCGCCCAAGGGCCAGCACTTCGAAAAGGAACTCCGCGCCGCCCGCAAGCACGGCCCGAAGCCGTCCGTCATCCAGGCGATGGACGACCGCGAGCAAGCCGCCTTCGTCCTCAAGCGCATCGAGTCGCTCGTGCAGGACGACGGCGTCTCCCCCAAGGAAATCGCCATCCTCTACCGCTCGCACTTCATCGCGCTCGAGATGCAGCTCGCGCTCTCCCGCGCCGGCATCCCCTACGTCATCACGAGCGGCGTGAAATTCTTCGAGCGCCAGCACGTCCGCGACCTCATCGCGCTCATCCAGTTCGTCTACAATCCGAGCAACACGCTCGCGTGGCAGCGTTTCGCCATCCTCCTCCCCAAGGTCGGCGAAAAAGGCGCGCAGAAGATCTACGGCGCCGCGCTCGACCACGCGAAGCTCATGCAGAAGAACTTCATCGACGCCCTCGCCGAGGACGACGTGAAGACCAAGGTCCCGAAGGACGCCAAGGACGACTGGGCCAACTTCTGCGCCTCGCTCCAGCAGGTCGCCGCCGCGATGGACGAAGGCAAACCCGCCGACGCCGTGCGCGTCGCGATCGACGGCTGGTATGGTGACTACATGCGCGGCGCCTACGCCGACTACCTCGACCGCCTCGAGGAATTGAAGGGCTTTGTCGGCTTCGCGTCGCAGTTCACCGACATGCAGGAGATGCTCACGCAAGTCGCGCTCCTCAACGGCGAGACCGCCGAGAAGGAAGTCGAACCCACCGACGACGCCATCCGCCTGACGACGGTGCACCAGGCCAAGGGCCTCGAATACGACGTCGTCTTCGTCATCGGCGCCGCCGACAACCAATTCCCGACCCGCCGCTCGATCGAAGACGGAGACGTCGAAGAAGAGCGCCGCCTCTTCTACGTCGCCGTCACCCGCGCCAAGAACGAGCTCTACATCAGCTACCCCAGAGTCGCGACCCGCGCCGGCCCCGGCGGCATGATGCTGCAAGCCTCACGCTTCCTCCTCGAACTCCCGAACAACCTCTACGACGAACTGCGCATCAAACGCAGTTGGGGTTGGTGACCGATTTGGTCGTCCCCTTCAACTCTCCGGCAACTTAGACCAAGTGCCGTAGAGGAATCCCCGACGACGTAATCTTCTCGGCGACGTCCTTTACGCCGGCTTGTGACAGCAACTCGCTAAAAGCCCGCGCAAGGATGCGAGGATTGTCGCACGGGCCGATCACTATCCGATCGAGCAATTCAGGAATGGCCAATGACCATATGTTGTGCGCGGGAAAATTGCGCAACGGCAGCTTGAGCACCGGTTGCGGGATGCCCCGAACTACTTCGACTGTTTGGCGCATGATCTCGGACTTCCACATCGAAGGAACCGCTACAACCCGCCATTCACGCTCTTCGGCAAAACCGGGGTGTTTCGTCGCGATTGCGGACCAGAGCAAAAGCGAGAAAGCGATGTTGTGCATTTCATCTCCTGTTCGATTTTTCAGAAAGGGCTTCGCCTGCTCCATTCGATCGGCTAGCGCGTTCAATCCGACGGCGAAATTGGATCCGTCGAGATAGGAGACGGGGTGTGAGTAGGCGCCGATCGCATTCGTTTCCTGCGATAGGAAGTCTGGCTTGAAAACGAATGCCACGCCGGCTTTCCCGCCATATGCCCGCCACATCGAAAGCCGTCCGTGATCGTTTTCGGATGCTTGATGCTCTGAGACGCACGCAATGAATGTATCCGACTGAATTTTAGTATGCCAACTGTTGTAGGTGCTTTCCAAGCGCGCGACGGCGCCCGCGTGCAACTCTTCGAGAAGAGATTTCACCCGCTTCGCACCGTCGCTTTTTTGCCAAGCTTCGTGAAGGCATCGCATGCCGTGCTGCACTTCCATGTAGTCGTTCATGACGGCAGTGTTTCGCAGCCAAACCTCTTGATTCGCTAGGATGCGCATCGCGGTTTCTGCGGTGGTGTAATAGGCGAGCCTAAAGCCGCCTGCCGACGCCTTCTTCATCGCGCTCGCGAGATTCGGAAAGAAAATCTCATCCATCCGCTCAATATCAGCTCTAGTCATCGCTGAAATTTCGCACGCCGGGGTCGGGTTCGGCAAGCTCCTGCACAATGCGCTCGCAGGGCCCAAACCGGCGGGATCCGGCCGTTGTTTGCTGTCGGACTCGCGCCACCTTCGACGCCGTTTCTTGGTCACGGATTTCACGGATAGATGCGGAATAGCCTGAGCCGCTGAATCCGTTCCCATCCGTCCAATCCGTGGTCCAAAGCACTGCCGCCCGCGGCGCAACGCTCCGAAGCACCCAAGCGAACCGAAGGGGTCATGGCTTGACTCTTGACAGGCCGACTCGCTCCGCCGTCCGAAGCAGAATGAACCACGGATTTCACGGATGACATGGATCACGCCTAGAATATCCATGAGTTCTCCAATGCCCCTCATGAACACGGCTCACGCTTATCTCGTCGCGGTGTTATTCGCCGGTATTTTCTCGAATGTTGTGCGCGCCGACAGTCCTGCCGCGCCAACACCGAGGATCACCGCTTCAGAAGACGGGCGATTTGCCTTCATCCTGACGCCCGGCGAGGAAGACTGGCGCGGCGACAAAAGTCGCGGCATCGCCTACGAACTCACGTCCACGGGTGAACTTCGCGAAATCTGGCGCACGGAAGGCTGGTATTCGTTTCAGACTTTCTTGTCCTTGGACGGCCATCATCTCGTGCGCATGGGCCCTTGGAATGAGGGCGACAGTCCCAAGCCCGATGACCTCGCCGTCGCCTTCTACCGAGACGGGAAGCTGCTGAAGAGCCACTCGACCGCCAGCCTTGTTCGCGATCACTCTCGAATGGTGAAGTCGGCGAGCCACTATCAATGGCTCGCCGAATATCCGATGGTGCCGCGCCTGGGCTGGGACGGAGATTTCAGGCTCACGACCATCGATGGCATCGAGTATCGCTTTGACGTCACTACAGGAGAGATCAAATCAGCGGAAACGGAATCGACCCGTTCAAAGGGCTGGGCTTCTCCGAGGGACATCGATCGCGTTCTGCTCGCCATTCAATTTGCGGACCGTCCGTTCCGCTATGCAGATCTCGTCAATCACATCGGTCTGCCCTCTCAGACCCGCGAACTTTCGGTCGGTTACGGACAGGGGCATAGGTCGCAAGTGCTCGGTTTGAACTACGCCAGCTCGCCCTATGTCGGCTACGCCTTGGAAATTGAGGTCAAGACTCCGGCCGGCGCACCAGTGCGCTACGACGGCGCAATTGAGGGCGATGTAACTGCACTCCGGCTTCTCTACTACACACCCGACGATCGCCGCTTGTCTGTCACAGCCAGCGGCGAGGTCGAAAGAATCGTCGCCCGAGTAAAGGCGGGGAGTTCGCAGGTTACCAAGACTCCCAGCCAATTGGCTGACGAAGTGTTGGGGCAGCTGAACGGACGCAACGCTTTCGCCCACTGAATCTCGACGACGGCCGACCCGACGGGGTCAGGCCTGACTCTTGCCTGGGCCACAGCGGGCCACGGCTGAGACGCCGGGTATCGCACCCGCGACGCACCGCCCCTCTTTCGTGGGAGTCGGACTGCGTTCGTTGACACCCCGCGACACGAAGAAGCATGCTTCCCCGCGTCGCCTGACGCGTCCACCTCCCCCTCACACCCCGCCAAATATGCAAACCCTGCGCCACGCCGCATTCGTTTTTCTGTGCCTTGCCGCCGTCGCCTCCGCTCGCGCCGGTGAGGCTCCGGCCGCCGATACATGGACGGACAAACTGCGGGCGGAGCTGCCCTTGCTCGGACACCGCAACTGGATCGTGGTCGTCGACTCCGCTTATCCGCTCCAGACCGCACCGGGAATCGAGACGGTTTTCGTCGCCGCCGACCAACTCGAGGTCGTGAAAACCCTGCTCGCCGAGCTCGCTCGCACCACTCACGTCCAGCCGACGATCTACACCGATCTGGAGCTCGGCTACGTGGCGGAGAAAAACGCTCCGGGCATCAACACCTATCGCGCGGCGCTGGCGAAGCTCCTCGCCGGCCAGCCGGTGCAATCGCTCCCCCACGAGGAGATCATCGGCAAGCTGGACGAAGCGGGGAAAAAGTTTCGCGTGCTGATCTTCAAGACGCCGCTGACCAAGCCCTACACCTCGGTGTTTTTCGAGCTGCAGTGCGGCTACTGGAACGCCGAGTCCGAGCAGCAATTGCGGGACGCGATCAAGGCCGCGAAGCGTTGATTCCGCCAGCGTCAGGTCAGGTTCTTCGCTGCCATCGCCATGCCTCTCTCCAAGTCTTCCGACGATTTCAAACTGCGCACGCTGTTCATGGGCTCGCTCGGCGAGATTCCCGAGAGTCACGCGCGGACCGTCGACAAGAAGCGGCTCGCCGCGTGGATCAAGGGAGGCCTTCTCGAACACCGCCGCGCCGAGAAGCTCTACGTCCTCACCGCCAAGGGCGAAGCGCGGATCTCGTAACCGGGGCAGCCGGCGCTACCGGTCAAAGCGCCTTGAGCCAGCCCAGCGAGACGAGGAACGCATCCGCCCGGGCCAGCGTGTCCTTGTAGGCCGAGCCCTCGCCGCGATCATGATTGAAGAAGCCATGCTCCTTCCCCTCGTAGCCGACGAGTTCGCAGCGGTTGCCGGCGTCCCGCATGAGGCGCGTGAACGCCTCGGCGGTGGCGTAGGGCACCGTGGTGTCGGCTTTGCCGTGAAACACAATCGTGGGCGGCAGGCCTCTCCGCACGTGATGCGCGGGCGAGAGATTTTTCGGCGCCGTGCCGATGCGGTCCGCCGACAGGCGCGTGCCAAAACCCACGAGGCCCAGCTCCGGCATCTCCGCGAGGACCAGCACCGGGTTGAAAAGCACCAAGGCGTCCGGCACCGCGCTGACTTTGGTATCCTCATCGGGCCCGTCGAAGCCCGGCACGGTGGCGGTCGCGGCGGCAAGGTGTCCGCCCGCCGAGCCGCCTCCGGCGGCGATGCGGTGGGGATCGATGCCGAGGCGGTCGGCGTGGGCGCGCACATAGCGCAGCGCGGACTTGGCGTCAGCGACGCAGTCCGCGACCTTGGCCTGATGACGCGAAGCGACGCGATAGTCCGCCGTGATCGCGACCATGCCGCGCGAGGCGAGGTAGCGGCACTGCGGCTCGAACTGCGCCGGCGAGCCGTTGGCCCAGCCGCCACCGAAGAAAAACACGATCGCCGGGCGATTGGCGCGCGGACCTGACGCGGGCTCGAACACGTGCAGCGCGAGCGAGGTCGGGCCGACGGTCTTGTAGATCTCGACCCGCGCGCCCTCGAAGTGCGGCGGATAGTCGAGCGCCCCGAACACCGACGAGCACGAGAACAAGAACCAGAACCCGGCCACGACGAGCCGGCGAAGCAGGGAGAACATGACGGGGAATTAGGCAGCGACCAGCCGGCAAGCGAGACACATCTCTCCGTCGCGGCGGACGCAGGCGTGGGCAAAGTCAGGCAAGCGAGCAGCCGACGCGGTCGCCCGCTGCGGGTCGATTGAAGCAACGTCGCAAACGACGAACGGAACGACCGCGGCTTCGCGATTGACGGACGCGTCCGTCTCCCGCCCATTTCTTCGCGCCGCCGCTCTTGCCCATGTCCCTCTCCAAATCTCCCGACGCCTTCAAACTACGGACACTCTTCATGGGCTCCCTCGGCGAGATTCCCGAAAGCCATGCGCGCACCGCGGGCCCGAAGCAGCTGGCCGCCTGGATCAAGGAGGGCCTGATCGAGCACCGTCGCGCGGAAAAGCTCTACGCCCTCACGCCCAAGGGCGAGAGCCGCATCCGGTGAGACCCGCCGCGCGCTGAGCCGCGCGCGAGTCCGGAGCGGATCGGAGCGCGTCACTCCACGCGGAACGGGAGCGAGAAGCCGGAGGCGAAGCGTTCCTCGGCGATCACGTAGACGAGCAGCGCGTAGGTTTCTCCCTTGGCCGGGAACGGCGGGAACTCCACCGCGGGCTGCGGCGTGTCCACGGGACCGCGCACCACCTTGCCCGCGGGATCGAGCACCCACCAGCGATACCGCAGGGGGCGCGCGGTCGCCACGGGATCGCTCGCCGTCGCGGTCGCCCGCAGCGGCTGCCCCGCGGCCACGGCGGCGTCGCCCGCGCCCTCGCGACCGGCGAGGGAAATGGTTTTCAGGACGGGCGCGCGCTCGGCCGGTTCGCGTCCGGACCAGTAGCGCAGGAACTCGTCGGCGATCGGCGTGCGGTAGAGCGGGTCGTCGCGCCCGTGCTTGCCGTCCAACTGCGGGGGAAGGAAGGCGCTGAAGTAGGTCGGGAACTCCTTCCCTTTCTGCCACGCACCCCAGAGGAACATCGTCGAGCCGAGGCAGTGCGGCGCGGCGTCGATCCGCTCCAGGCTCTGGCGCAGGTCGGCGATCTTCGCGTCGTAGGCGGGCTCGTAGTGGACGCCCCACGCGGTCTTGCGACCGCCCCACGGCCCCGGGGGCCCGAACTCGGAAACATAGTAGGCGCGGCCCCACGCCTCCTCGAGGTTGCGGCTGGAACCGCTCACCGCGCCCTGGCCGTAGCTGTTGCAGCCGATCAGGTCGAGATCGGGCGCGACGGCCCGGATGAGCGCGAGCTTGTCCTTGGGCGCGTTGACCATCGTGAGGCTGGTGAGCTGCCGCGGATACCGCGCGTGGATGAGCCGCGACATCCGCTCGACGGTCTCGAGGTAGGGACGCTCGAGCGGCACCTCGTTGCCGAGGCACCAGAGGAGGATGGCGGGGTGGTCGCCGATGCGGTCGATGACGTCGGCCAGGTCCTTCAGCTGCTTCTCGCCCTGCGTGGCGTAGTCGTAGGTCCACTTGCCGTTGCGGCCGCTGTTCTCGCCCGGGTGCGGCATCCAGATGCCCACGACCACGCGGAGGCCGAGGCGCTGGTAGTCGTCCAGCTGGGCGCGCGTGGGCGGCGTGTAGGTGCGGAGGGTGTTGGCGCCGTGGGCCGCGGCGAGTTCGAGCTGCGTGGTGCCGCACACTCCGCGGATCTGAAAGCGGCGGAAGACCTCGTAGCGCGCCGCGCGCTCGGGCGAGACCGATTGGGTGAGGGCGGCGAAATCGAGCGCGGCGACCGGGAGCGCCAGCGGGCCGAGCGCGCCGGCCAGCGTCAGCGCGAGCAGGGCGAGGCAACGGAGGGGTGAGGACGGGGGCATGGGGGAAGAGGTCCGATCCTCCGCGCACTCCGCCAGGAGGGCGGAGCGACGGCAATGCCGGACGCGACAGCTTACCGATTGGCCGCGCGGCCTTGAATCCCACGTTCGAGGGAGAATGCGACGCGCCCGCCGGCTTCCCGTCGGCCTCCGCGAGTGCCGAAAGACTCCCCACCCCCATCCGCCGGGGCGACGCCTGGAGCAAGCAGCCCGCGCTCGGCGTGACGTTGGCCCTCACGGACCCCGATCAGCTCCTGCACGGCGCTAGATCGCGGGCGCGATGGCCCGCGGATCACACGCCGGCTGTCCGGCGCTTGAGCCGGCGGCGAACCAATGCTCCCCCGAATGCGCCGACGCCCGCCAGCAATCCGTAAGTCGCCGGCTCCGGCACGGCCGAATAGTTGTAGGTGAGCGTCACATTGGCCGTCGCCGTCAGGTCGATGGACGGGTTGCCGATGAACGATCCCGTGATGCCGTCGACGTAGCGCGCCTGAAAGGAATCCTGGCCGGTGACGATCGCGAGCAAGCTGGCTCCCGTGCCGCCCGAAATGGAGGAAACGGTATAAGTCGCCGACGTGTTCGGATTGATGCTCCGTGTCCCCGTGCCGGGAAGGGAGTAGCCGCTGCCGCCACCGGTGCCAGTGTAGCTGACATTGTTCAGGTAGGCCGTGACGCTGCCGCTGATCGAATGGTTGTCGCCCGAGACCTGCGTGTAGGTCCAGGTCACGTTCAGCGTCCAGACGATCGAAAAGGAATCGAGCGTGCCCAGGTTGCTGTCGAACGGCTGGAATGAAGCCGCGAACAGATTGTTGGGAATCACATCATGGCTTCCGGCACCCGAGAACGTGCCCGAGGTCGTGAAGCTGTCAGTTTGGATGATCTGGGCCGCCGGCAGCAGGCCGGCCGACAGGGCAAAAACGAGGACAATCGCCAGGCGCATGGAAAGACGAGAAGCGTGGAGCGTGGAGACCGAGACAGGGGAGAAATTCTCCATCGGGACAGTTCGCTCCAAATGAAGCTAAATCGCACGGCGGCATTCGGATCCCCGACGACGGCCGCGGTGCGCGCTCAGAGATCGTGGACGAGATAGGCGATGGCGAAGCCGTTGCCGGCGGTGCCGGTGGCGAGTGATCGGAAGCCCAGCCGCCGGTGAAAGGCCATCGACTCCGGGTTGGGCGGGTCGAGGTTGACGTCGCAGCAGAGCCGCCGCGCTCCTGCCGGCGCGCGGCGTCCGCCACCGCGGCGTAGAAGGCCCGGCCGATCCCGCGCCCGCGGTGCTCGCGCGCCAACGCGACCTGACAGATGTAGTGGAACGGCTCGGCGATCAGCCGGCGCAGCGCGGCGATCTCGGTGTCGTCGAACGCCGACGCGCGCGGGAACGCCAGCAGGTAGCCGAGCACCTCTCCGCTCCGATCCACGGCCGCGAGGTGATGGCCGGCGACGTCCAGGAGCGCCGGGAGGTCTCCCGCTTCCAGCGCCGCCACGGCCGGCCGACACTCGGCGTTGAGGCGGAGCAGCGCGCCGTGGTCGGCGGCGCGCAACGGGCGGATCGTCCAGCCCGGGGAGTCCGCCGGCGAGGGATCGGGCGCCGGAGCCATCAGCGGAATCCTTTCCCGGCCGGGGAAGAGGGCTTGTTCGGTGCGGATGTTCTCGAAAGCGACATCGCAGGATACGAGTCCCCGGCGCGCAGCCTATTCCCCGGCCTCGCACAGGAAACCGAGTGCCCGGGAGCCTGCTCCAGCTCTCGATGTCCCAACCCACCGATCCCGCCCGTGATGTCCGCGCCAGCCGCGGCCGAACCCTCGACCGCTCGCCGTGCGCCGCGCTTCTCCGCGAGCGGCCTCGCGAGGTTCGGCAGCCGGTCTGGGACTCGGGGGAGCCGGTCTCGCTGCGCAAAGAGCCAGTCACGCTCTTCGTGGAGCCGGTTTTCGTGCCCGAAAACTCACTTTGGGGCTTCGCCGGGCCCGGTCTCACAGCTGCCAAGGCCGGGTTTGTAAATGAAATCGCCTCTTTCGCATCTTCGGAAGCCTCTATTGTAAAGGCGGAGGCCCTGTCTCGAAAGTCGCAGACTCCGTTTTGTAAATGGAAACCTCAGTCTGGAAAGTCGGAGAGCGAGGTTTGTAAATGAAATGCTGAGCTTTTGAGCCCGCAGACTGAGGTTTCGTGCTCCCACGGCGATCTCCGCGGCGGCGCGGCGGCCCCCACCGGGCGCGGGGAGCCTCCCGCCGGCGCCGATCGAGCCCCGGGAAAGGCCGGCTGGATGTCCGGCATCGCGTTCCTCGTTCGTTGAATCATAAACCGCGAACGCCTCCGCGCCGCCCGCCGCCCCGTCAGACCCACCCCCGATCATGCGCACTCTCAAAATCCTCGAACACATCTCGCTGGACGGCGTGATCCAGCACTCCGCCGACGGCGACGGTTTCCCTTACGCCGACTGGACGGTGCCGTTCCGCACGCCGGGTGGCCGCGACGCCATCGTGGCGGCGCAGGGCTCACGCTTCGATCTGCTGTTGGGTCGTCGCACCTACGACCTGTGGTCGGGCTACTGGCCCCAGGCGCCGGGCGGTCCGATCGCGGATCCCTTCAACGCGGCGACCAAATTCGTCGTCACCCACCGGCCCGCCGATCTGCCGTGGGGCCCGGCCCGGGCGCTTGGACCGGACCTCGTCGCCAGCGTCCGCGATCTCAAGGCGTCGGACGGCCCCGACCTGATTCTGTGGGGGAGCTCGACGCTGACCTCGACCCTGCTCGCCCACGGACTGGCGGACGAAATCGCGCTGTGTATCTATCCGGTTCTGGTGGGCACGGGGAAACGCCTCTTCGCGGACGGCACGCCCGGACGCACGCTCGCCCTCGTGAGCACGCAACCGTTTCCCTCGGGCATCCTCTTGAATTCCTACCGCGTCGCCGGACCGTTGCCGGCTCGCGCCTGAACGCCCGCCCCACCCGCGGCGGCGCGCGAGAACCGCTTCGAACCCATTTTCGTCCAGAAGCCCACCCGCCCACCGAAGGAGACCCCCGATGAAACCCAAGAACACCATCTGCCTCTGGTTCGACAAGGACGCCGAGGCCGCGGCCCGTTTCTACGCCGCGACCTTTCCCGACAGCCGCGTCACCGGCGTGCACCGCGCGCCGGGCGACTACCCGATGGGCAAGGCCGGCGACGTCCTCACGGTCGAGTTCACCGTGCTGGGCCTCCCGTGTCTCGGCCTGAACGGCGGCCCGATGTTCCAGCACAGCGAGGCCTTCTCGTTCCAGGTCGCCACAGACGACCAGGCCGAGACCGACCGCTACTGGAACGCGATCGTCGGCAACGGCGGCGAGGAAAGCCAATGCGGCTGGTGCCGCGACCGCTGGGGCATTTCCTGGCAGATCACGCCGCGCGCGCTGAGCGACGCGATGGCCGCCGGCGGCGACGAGGCGAAGCGCGCCTTCGCCGCGATGATGACGATGGGCAAGATCGACGTCGCGAAGATCGAGGCGGCGCGCCGCGGCTAGGCCCGCGCCGCGCGCGTGGACGGCGGCGCCCGCGCGGGCGTCCTCCCGCGCGCCGCACGCCCGCCGCGTCCGCCCCGCGGTGCCGGCGGCGGACGGGGCCGGCCATCGCCGGCCTCAGCTGCAGAGCATGCCCACGGGGTTCTCGGCCGGCGTGTGTTCCCGGAACTTGCGCTGGCACGGACCGAGCACGAGCACCGCCTCGTCGGGGCGCACGTCGACCTCGCCCTTGATCACCCGGTAGGCGATCGCGTTGGTCTCGTCGGCCGTGGAGAGCATCGCGCTGTCCAGCACCATGCCGTCCGCATTCGTGATGATGATCCTGATCGTGTTCATGGCCTGTTCCTCCTCGCGGAGTTCGCGTGCCGCCGGCGCGGGAATCCCGGGTGCAACCGCCGCTGCGCGGGCCCGGGCTTCCGGCCGGTGCCGCAGCGATCTTCTACTCCCCGGCCCGTCGCGACACAAGCCGCGAGACGGCCGCGGCCGGGCGCGGCCGCGGGCGAGTTCCCGGTCCGCCCCGCGCGACGGCGGCAGACTTCCCGTTTGCCAACGCGCCGCGCACGGCGTTTCCTCCCGCTCCTCCGCGCCATGAAATCCACGCAGGCGAAGAAAACCATGCCGGCCCCGTCGCGCTCCGCGCTGCTCGCGACCCTGCAGGCCCGTTTCGAGCAGCACCCGCACCGCCACGCCGGCCTGACCTGGGCCGCCGTGCAAAAGCGCCTCGACGCCGCCCCGGCCAAGCTCGCGGTCCTCGAGCGGATGGAGGCCACCGGCGGCGAACCCGATGTCATCGGCCGGGACGCGAAGACGGGCGAGTTCCTCGTCGTCGACTGCGCGCCGCAGAGCCCGGCCGGGCGCCAGAGCCTCTGCTACGACCGCGCGGCGCTGGACGGCCGCAAGAAATTCCCGCCGCAGGGCTGCGTCACCGAGCTCGCCGAATCCCTCGGCGTCGAACTGCTCGACGAGGAGCAGTATTTCGCCCTGCAGAAGCTCGGCGAGTTCGACACCAAGACCTCGAGCTGGCTGAAGACCCCGCCGGACATCCGCGCGCTCGGCGGCGCCATCTACGGCGACCGCCGCTACAACCGCGTCTTCATCGGCCACAACGGCGCCGACTCCTACTACAGCGGCCGCGGCTTCCGCGGGCTGCTGCGCCTCTGAGCCGCGGCCGCCCGCGGCTTCGCGCGCCCGCGCCGCGCCCCGGCCGGGCCGGGCGCGAGCGGGGAGACGGCCCGCGCGGCGCGGTCCGGGGTTTTCCGTCCGATTTCACGCCGGCTTCATCACCCTTTCACACAGCGCCGGCATCCTGCGCCCATGACCAAAGACCGCCTGCTGCTCGCCGCCCTCCTCGTTCCCGCGCTGCTCCTGCTCGTGCCGCTCGTCGCGATGCGCTTCACCGCCGAGGTGAACTGGACCGGCTCCGACTTCGTTGTCGCCTACGTCGTGCTGGCCAGCGCCGGCCTGGCGCTGCGCTTCCTCCTGCGCCGCCGCCGCGATCCCGTCGGCCGGCTCGCCGCCGCGGCCGCGGTGGGCTCCACGCTCTTCATGGTCTGGGTCAACCTCGCCGTCGGCCTCGTCGGCCGGGAAAACCATCCGGCGAACGCCCTGTATCTCGGCGTGCTCGCCATCGGCGTCCTCGGCGCGCTCGCCGCGGATTTCCGCCCGCGCGGTCTCGCGCGGACCTTCCTCGCCATGGCCGGCGCGCAGCTGCTCGTGCCCGCGCTGGCGCTCTACGCCTGGGGCGTCGAGCCCGTCATCCCGGTCGCCCGCGTCTTCGGCGCGAACGGCTTCTTCGCCTTCCTCTTCGTCGCGACCGCCCTGCTCTTCCAGCGCGCCGGCGCACGCGACCCGGCCGGCGCGTCCTGACGGTCGGGGCCGCCGCCCGCGTCTGTGCCCGCGAGCGGCGCGCGCGACCCGGTGCGCCTGGCTCTGCCCGCTTTTCGGCCGGCGCGGCTCATTTTCCGCCGTGCGTGACCGGCCGGGGTTTGCTGCAATCGCGCCGTGCTCCTCGACCGCCTCCAGTCCTTCGCCCTCGCCCTGCCGCACGTGACCGTGGTCGCCCAGTGGGGCGGGCTGGTCTACAAGGTCGCGGGCAAGGTGTTCCTCGTGCTCTCGCTCGACGGCAGCGTGCTCGAGGGCGCGACGTTCAAGGTGGAGCCGGAGGAGTTCGACGCGCTCGTCGACCTCGACGGCATCGGCCAGGCGCCGTATTTCGCC